>JAGFNW010000020.1:0-127427 GCA_017592665.1 Streptosporangiaceae bacterium NEAU-GS5
CGGACTGCGCGCTGCTTCAACTCCGGCGGGTAGCGGCGTTGAGAGGGATGCGCAGAAGAAGATCGTCCGGCCATGGGCTCCATCCTTTCCAACCGCAGGAGCCTCCATCAATGCCGGATGGGTTCAGGGTACGGGCGACGGGGGGTCATGGCTCTCTGCTGACACAAAGCGCACGTGGGGCCGCGCATCTCAGGAAGTGGGCGGTTCCCGGCCAGTTCGAGATCAGACGGACTGCGGGGCCGTTCATCGGACCAAACGACAACGCGACGCCTGCAGCAGCCGTGTCTCAACGCACGCATTCCCCGCTATTGGCGCACATCGGACTGGTCACGAATGCCGCGAACCACACCGAATCATTGTCAGACGCCCTCTAAGTGAGTGTTTGATTCCGTGAGTTCCGTCTGGTCCGTGGTTCATGTGCCTCGCCAGGTTGGGGTGGATTCGCCGGTCAGGCGTCGTGACATGAGATCGATCATCGCGATGTGGATCATGGCTTCGGAACGGTCGGGCCGGGCTTCGTAGTCGCGGGCCAGGCGGCGGTGGAACATCAGCCAGCCGAAGGTGCGCTCGACGGTCCAGCGGCGTGGCAGTGGGGCGAAGCCGGTGGTCGCCGGGTCGCGGCGGACGATTTCGACGTCGATGCCAAGGGCGGCCGCGGCTTCGACGACCTTGCTGCGGTAGGCGCTGTCGGCCCAGGTCTTGGTGATCGTGGGGTGGGTGGCGGCGACCTGGGTGAGCAGGGGCAGGCCGGCGGCGCTGTCGGAGGTGCTGGCGGCGGTGACCAGGACCGCGAGCAGTAGGCCGAGGGTGTCGGTGATGATGCTGCGTTTGCGGCCGGCGATCTTCTTGCCGGCGTCGTAGCCCTGAGTGGCGGCGGGGACGTTGGTGGAGGTTTTGATGCTCTGGGCGTCGATCACGGCGGCGGTGGGGTCGGGGGTGCGTCCTTCGCTGGTGCGTACTAAGCGGCGGAGCAGGCCGGTGAGCTGGGTGAAGATGCCTTCGGTCTGCCAGAGGGCGAAGTAGCTGTAGACGGTCTGCCAGGGTGGGTATTCGTGCGGCAGGTAGCGCCAGGGGATGCCGGTGCGGTCGATGTAGATGATGGCGTTGAGGATGGCCCGCAGGTCGTGTTCGGGTGGTCGGCCGATGTCCAGGCCGTTTCCTCGGCGTTGGTCGCGCCAGGCGGCGAGTAGGGGTTCGATGAGTTCCCAGCGGGCGTCGGACAGATCGCTGGGATAGGGGCGCTGTTGGGCCATGTCTACGGCGTATCGCATGTGGCCGCACTTGCCCAGCCCGCTGCGTGAGATTTCAGATACGCACAGTGACAATGCTGGCGTCCTGGGGTGAGACAGGATTTTCTAGCCCGAGACGGGCAGCCAACTGCCGGCCTCCGACTTGATATCCATCCAAATCACGCGAAACGATAGTCACGGCTCGCTGGACGAATCATCGCATTTGCCCACGTCAAGGATCCAAACGCCCACTTAGAGCGAGACTACTTTGGCATAGTACCACCGGATGGTGAGGGACCCGCGGTCGGGTCGCTGCCGCACGGCAGTGCATCTGCACCGAAATTTCTCAGATGGTCTTTGGGAAAGACTCAAGCGGAGGTATTGCGGTACTGGACTGTCATCATCAGTTCGCTCATGGCTGCCGCATATGCTCCGTTCATGTAGACGTGTGATCCTCGCAGTCGCATGCGTCGCGCAGGATCCCGGCTATGGTCTGCTCCGGCTTCGCTGCACTGCGAAAGGGACAAGGGATCGTCCCCAACAGACCGTCCGTCGCCTGTAGAGATTCGTTAGCATATGAGGTGGTTGCGATGTATGGAAAACTCGTCAAGATCGTTAATAAACCGGGGAGAAGAGATCAACTTCTCGAATTTTTGAGGTGGGATGCAGCCGTCTCGGCCAAAGAATCCGGCACCCTGCGATTCGATGTCTAGGATATTCCCGATCAGCCTGATGGGATATATCTATACGAGGCGTACGTGGACGCGGAGGCTTTCGCGATACATCAATCCAACGAGCCATACAAAAGATTCGTCAACGAGATCGAGCCGGAGCTAATTGACGAGCAGGTCGTCCTATTTGATTGGACTAATAGTCTGAGTTCCAACACCGACCCGGCTTCGTAGACTCATTCGGATCATCCTGAGATTGCTAAACTGAACCTCGGCTTATTCCTGCCTGCCGCTGATCCGCCCACTGATAGAGCAAACGGCTGCAAGCCTGATGGTTCTCCCGCGCGGCTGTGGGGGTGGGATGATCTGGACTGAGGCGGGTGTCGGAGAATCGAACGGTTTGCAACTCGAGAATGCCTGACCACCCTAACCGCCGACCGTGCGAGCAATTTCTACTCGGTGGCGTTTTCCCCCGATGGCACCCTCCTGGCTGGAGGCAACACCGATGGGAAAGTACTGGTGTGGAAGATCTGATGAACGCTTCTTCGCCTGCGATACTCAAGCGGGCATTCATGTCTAGCCGTTACCTCGCCGTAGAGGCGCACGTCAGCCAGAGACGGAGTAACGGCCTGCCAGGATCTGCATCGCGGCCGCCCCGGCCAGGGCGTGGTCCATCTCCAACCGGAACAGCTCGACCCCGCTGGCCCGGTCGATTCCGGCGGCCCGTTCCTCTGCGGTTAAGGCGTCCTCCGTCATTTCGCTATATATTCGTATAGTTTAGGCCACCACGCCGGATACCGATGGATCAATGCACTCAGTGCCGGACTACTTTCAATCATGTGATCAGCGTATGCATGCCAGCCTTCATAAGGAGTCACTTCTGGGCGCATATCCACTGCCATAATTCCAAAATCAAGTGCATCCCCCAGTGCTTCGGATAATGCGTCGATTCGATTCCGTTTCCTGCCAGACCTCGGAGGGATGCGACCTTCATAGAAGTATGGGCGAAGCTCAGGGTATTGAACAAGGATTCCCAAGAACCGATGAAGTAGATCGGATGCCTCCTTCATTACGAGGGCATTTCCGACGGAGTTGTTGATACGCGTCTGCTTTGCGAGCTGCATGGTCTGGCGGCCCAGAAATACAAGGGATAATGCAACGGCAGCAGCCCCCACTATTGCCGTGATCTCAATAACCATAACCGCCTCCCAGATGTCAACCGATCGCCTGCGATACAACAGCTCATCGAGGTGCCCCGCCCTTGATGAGAATGCTGACCTTCAGGCGGACGAGGGCGTTCTACATACGGGCCCACCCGAAGGCTGGCCAGCCGTGACTCAGCCTCGATGACTCAGCCCTCGGTCGGCCTGGCTGAGCAGTTCCGGCGTGCGGAACTTTCGGGCTGATCATCCTGTTCATATTCTGCGGTGGTGTGATGGTCCGTCCGCCCGAGGCGCTCGGGTGGGCGGCCGCGGGTCTGGAGCGGCAGGCCCAGATCACCACTGCGCTGATCGCGGTCGCGCCGACCAGCGCCACGGCGACGACGTCAGCGATGTTGACTGCGGCCCCGGGCGTCCACGCCCGCCCTACCGCCCCCACCGCCGTGCCCACGGCCACGATGGCCAGCACGGTGAGGGGGATCCGCCAGCCCGCCTTGCGTCTGTTCACGCCGTTATCGTCATTGCCAGCAACGCTGTCCGGTAGCGGTTGCATGCGAATCGTGACCAGCTGGCCTTCGTCACACAGCCTCGACTTCACCTATGACGTGGATCGTCAACGCAGACGAGGGATGTTTCATTGAGGATGAGGGTGCTTCAGATGCGTACGGAGAAGGGGGAAGAGACCGCAGGCGCTGGTCCAGGTGTACTCGATCTACCTAGGCGCACCAAGGGAGCTCACGAACCTATCGGCTGTTGCTCACCCTTGAAGGTTGAGCCCCTGGCCGGACGTCAGCTCCACCTGTCCAGGTCAGGCGCGCTCGATGGCGGCGAGGTAGACGTCGAGGTCACTCTCAACGAAGACCAGCACATACTCGCCGGCCTGCAAGGTCCAGCGGCCGTCCTGGCCTGATTCGGCATCGTCGGAGATGCCCTCGATCATCTGCCGGTCCAGGGCGGATCCGGCCAATTGCAGGTGTGGGACTTCGACATCGTGTGGCGGGCTGCATCCGCACTGCGTTTCCTGGCCCGGCACGCCCGCGACCGGACAGGCGCCTCGGGTGTCGCCTCAACTGTGGTGTCCCTCAGCGCCGACTCGGCCTGGCACGAGGCGATCCGGATGTTGCGTCCTAACGTGCCGCATGCCCTGCACGATGCGCGTGTGGCGATCCTGACCGCGGGTAGCCTCGGCACAGCTAGCCGCCTCCACGGTGCCGAGCCTCAGTCGTACGCTATGGGCCGCAGCGACTTCCTGCCCGACGACCTCGCCGACGGCGGCTGGGAGCTCGCCATGGCCACTGAGCGGCTCGTCAGCAGCCTGTTCCTGGCCTACAACGCCGTCGGCGTCGAGCAGATCAGCCGAGAGGGCGTCCTGCAACTGGCGGCGTGGTCCTCGGCACAGGAGTCGGCGCGTCGATGGGCCACCGGGACGGGCACTCCCACGTATACGTCGGACAGCGCCCGGCTGTGATCACCTTGGACGAGGAGGCATGAGGACGCAGCGCCGCTCGCGCCCGCGTATCCGACGGCAAAGTATTTAGTCCTGACGCGGCGGGTCGACGCGGGCACCTGGTCTTTGATAGCAACCTAGGCAGCAGAGTTGTTACACGAGGGCCCGGCTCGCACGCGATGCACACCGGTCTCCGCCTGACCGCGCGGTCCGGGAGAGTTTCGGTTCGAACATGGCGGGATTGGTCGGGCGCCATCGTCCGGTCGTGGCTGTCGTCCGGTGTCCGCGCTGGTGGGGGAGCGCGGTAAAGAAGCCTTATGTCAATTCCCCTGGACCCGGATCCGGGACCGGAGCCGACCCGTCCCCGGTCGGCTCGTCTGTCTGGTCCGGCGCCGGACCGTCCTGTCCTGGGCCGTTCTGCTCCGCCTCGTCCGTCTGGTCGGTCTGGTCGTGCGCCGGGCCGGCCGCCAGGCGCAGCGTCTGCCACCCATGCACGCCCGTCTCCACCCGCCAGGCGGGCGGCCACACCCGCCGCGCACCGGCCGCCGCAGGCGCCACCCGCACACCCTCCAGCACCGCCCACTCCAGCCCGGCCACCTCGCCGAACCCGACGTCGCCGGTGAGGGTCGCCCCGTTGAAATAGGGGCCGCCCGAGAAGGTCGCCTCGTCGAACCAGGCGGCGCCGGAAAAAGTCGCCCCGTCGAACCAGGCGGCGCCGGAAAAAGTCGCCCCGGCGAAGTTGGCGCCGACGGAGAAGGTCGCCCCGGCGAACCCGGCGTTGCCGGAGAAGGTCGCCCCGGCGAAGTTGGCGGCGCCGATGCGGCAGCGGTTGAGGTCGATGTCGATGAGGACGGCCCCGGCGAGGTCGAGGTGGGTGTTCTTCCAGTGGCGGGGGTTGCGGTCACGACGGCGGGTCGGCCACCAGCGGCGTGGGGTCGGGGACCTGTCGTAGCACAGATGGGCGGTGAGGATGCGTTGCGCGGTCAGGCGGACCTGGCGTTCCTCCTGCGGATCACGCTCAGCGCTCGGGCCCGGGCGGGTCGCGCCGGGCATGCGGGCGGCGCGCTGCGCGGCGCGGATCTTCTCCCGTCGATCCTCGCGCGGCGGCGTGTAAGGCATGCGCAGGTAGGAGCAGATCACGTCCACAATCGTCTGGCGCAGCGCCGGGGTGTCCTGGGCCAGCCGTTCCAGGGCGTACAGGCCGCCGAGACGGACCGGAGCCTGGGAGTTGCCGAGCTGCTCGACCGCCTTGGTGTACAACTCGGTGACCCGGCGTTCGGTGGCGTCATGCGTGGTATGCGCGGTGGCCAGCTCCTGATGCCGCTGTCGGCGGACCGCGAGCATCAGCGTGATCGCCGCGCCGAACCCGCCGCAGCCGCCAACGCGGTGCGGGCAGCCTCAGTCCGGGCGGCGACCTGCTGAGGGATGGGCAGCTTGTCCAGATCCTGCAGCAGCCACTCGATGGTGGCCCATGCGGCCGCGCCGATCAGCAGGGCGGCCGGGAGCGCCCACCACCAGATCGAGCGTGGGGGCCGCAGCTCGGGCGGGCGGCCCGACGGCTTCGGGGAGCGAGGGAGAAGGCCCATAACCCCCATTGCACCCCGCCCCATCACACCTGCCGAGGCGAACACCCAAACCGAGATCAGGCATGAAATGGCGGCTGGTGACAGCCGCTAGCAGCTCACCAAGTCGCGCTGCCTGGACGGCGGGAGCCGGGAGCGAGGAGGGGCCGTACGCCTCTCGCGCCGGGGCAAAGAGGCACCGCGGAGCCGACGAGCGTAGCTAGTGCGGTGTCCACATAGGTTCGCCGGGTCGCTGATGCGCCGTTCTTCGAAACAGTTTGAATCCGCGGTCGATGACGTGCGATGCCACCAGAGCGCAGGTGTACAGGCCGCTCACGGAGCCCGTCAGCCGCAAAGGTACGGCCAGCGCCGCCCGCTGCGCACGACCCGGCCGAGGATGACGGACTCGCCGTAGTCATCGATGGTGACGGCGTAGCCGCCGCCGGGCAGGGCGGGCGGGCTGATCGCCGCGGCGGCGATCTGGGCTTCGGGGTACGGGCTGAGCGGCCGTTCGCCGGTGGGACGGCGGGGTACGCGCCTCGGGCCCGAGCTCGGGCAGCGGGGCCAGCGCATAGAGGACGGCCAGGAGGGCGGTGACGGCCTGGACCCGGTTGGTGCTGGCCGCCCTAGGGCAGGGGGCCAGCCACGGTGCAGGGCACCAGCCAGCTGCGATGGCGCGGGTGGTGCTGCAGCCATCCTACACAGCGGCCGCGGACGATGACGTCCTCGCGACCGGGGCACTCAACACCCAGGACGCTGCGCCATACGTAGCGACGCTACTGACACATCGCGGCAATCGCCACTGACACCAAGTGGCGAACCCCAGGACAGTTTCGCGGCAGATCTCATCTCACTCAGTCGGGCGGTGGCATCGCCAGGGCGCGATAACTTGCGGGAATTAGACGTCTCACAAGCTATCCCGGCACGCGCAACACGCAAGAGATCTGGTTTTCTGAATTCTTATTTCTAGAAATTAAAAATCTGTATGCTGTGACCTGTGGGGATGGAGATGGCCGCGGTGACGGCGTGCAGGCATTGCGGGACGGCGATCGAGCGGCGAGCGGGGCGCGGGCGTCCGAAGGAGTACTGTCCGGAGAACGACTGCCAGGCCGCCGCCAAACGCGAGCGGGAGCTGCGCCGGGCGACGCCGGGCCTGGAGGGCGCGCTGGCGCGCGCGGAGGATCTCTACGACCGGATGGAGAAGGGGCTTGCCGCCGCCATCGCGCCGCTGGCGCAGGTCTTGACCGACGAGCTCAGCCCGGCCGGCGTGGAGGCAAAGCTCAGCGCCGTGCAGGCGGAGGCCCACACGAGCGTCGCGATCGCCCGGGCCGAGCGTGAGCAGGCCTTGGAGCAGGTACGGCTGGCCCGCGATGCGGCCGAACGGAGCCGCAAGGATGCCGAGGCCGCACGGCGCGAGGTGGAAGAGGCGCGCGCGGAGCGCGACGATGCCTTCGCCGATGCCGAGAAGGCCCGTGAGCAGGCCCTGGCGGCGCTGCGGGAGGCGGCCACCACCGAGCGGCTGGCCCGCCAGGAGGCCGAGCAGGCCGATCGCCGCGCCCGCGCCGCGGAAACGGCCCGCGACGAGGCCCTCCACGAGCTTGCCGTACGCACCGAGGCGGCCGCCGCCGAGACCCGGGCGGCCAATGTGGCGGTGGCCCGGGCGCAGGAGGAGGCCGTGACGGCGCGCGCCGAGGCCGCGCAGGCCCGCATGGAGGTGACCGAGGCCCGTTCTGAGCTGGCGCAGGCGCGTTCGGAGGCGGGCGAGCTGCGAGAGGCCGTCCACGAGGCCCGCGCCGAAACGGCGGCGGCGGAAGCCGGGGCGGAGCGGGCGCGGGAGGAGGCCCGGCGGCTGGAGCGTGAGCGCGATGAGATCGGGCAGGCGCGGCAGGAAGCGGAGTCGGCGCGCCGTACGGCCGAGGACGCCCACGCCAAGGCCGCCGCCCGCGCGGACGCCGTCACCGCCGAACGCGAGCGTGCCGAGCGGGCATACGCGGAGGAGCGCGAGCGGGCCGAGCGGGGCCACGCCGATGAGCGGGCCCGGGCTACCGCGCGCGCGGATCAGGCCGAGGCGGCCCGGGTGGCGCTGGCAGGGCAGGTGGCCCAGCTCAAGACCGACCAGTCCGCCGCGCAGGCGCGAGCCGTACGGGCCGAAGAGGAGGCGGCCCGGCTGCAGGCCGACAGCGGGCGAGCCCAGGCGGCTGAGCGGACGCTTGAGGGTGAGCTCGCCGTCGAACGCGCCCGCACGGCCGACCTGCGCACGCAGCTGGAGGAACTGCGGGCCGCTGCCGAGCAGCTACGCGAGCGCGCTCTAACCGCGGAGTTGAGCGGGCGGACGGCGCGGGCCTGACCTCCATCGCGCCCGTGTACGTGTGCCGATGACGGCATCTGGTGCTGGGAATTTCCCAATCGGTCACAGAGCGCATTGAGCGTTGACCGGGCCTCAGATGTTGACTGTTGGCCAAAATTCGTGCCAGATAGAAAAAGGCACATACGGTGCATAACGGTGTGCAATCGGAGGTCTGGTCACGCTGTCTGCCAACTCTGATCAGGGATCGCGTGTACGTCTCCCGTATCCCGACTCGCTCGACGTCGGAGAGCTGCTTGCAACCGGGTGGCGGCCATTGGCGTTCCAGCAATTCATCCTGAAGGTGCACAGCCGGTGCGATCTCGCCTGCCGCCATTGCTATATCTACGAAATGGCGGACCAGAGCTGGCGCGGCCAGCCGCGCCGCATGTCGCCCGCGATCATCGAGCGGACCGGCGAACGCATCGCGGAGCACGCCAGGCAGCACGACCTCGACACCGTCGAAGTGATTCTGCATGGCGGCGAGCCCCTGCTGGCGGGCGCCGACACCATATCGCATGTGGTTCGGACCACCCGGGGCGCAATGGAGACGGGCACGCGCGTCAATGTCGGCATTCAGACCAATGGCGTACGCCTGGATGAGGCGTATCTGAGTCTGCTGGAAAACCTGGACATACGGGTGGGGGTCAGTTTCGACGGCTACGAGGAGGCCCACGACAGGCATCGGCGACATGCGGACGGGCGCGGTAGTTATAGCGAGGTACGCGTTGCGCTCCAGCGGCTCGCCGGTCCGTATCATGCAATTTTCAGCGGAATCCTCTGCACGATAGACATCCGCAACGACCCGCTCGCCACCTTCGAGGCGCTGCTCGAATTCGACCCGCCGGCGATCGATTTCCTGCTGCCGCATGGCAACTGGGACGCCCCTCCGCCCTTCCTCGATCCGCGCGGCGCCGCCACGCCCTACGCGGACTGGCTGATCACGATCTTCGACCGCTGGTACGGGTCGTCCTCGCACGAAACCGAGGTGCGGCTGTTCACCGAGATCATGCGCCTGCTGGCCGGAAAGGCCTCACGAACGGAGAGCGTGGGGTTGTCGCCGGTCCGGATGGCCGTCGTGGAGACCAACGGCAGCATCCAGCAGTCCGACATCCTCAAGTCGAGTTACCACGGAGCGCCCGAGACACGGCTGAACGTGCTGTCCGATCCCTTCGACGCCGCGCTGCTGCTGCCGTCGATCGCCGCCCGGCAGATCGGGCTCGACGCCCTTTCCGCAGCCTGCACGGCCTGCGATCTGCGCGCCGTCTGCGGCGGCGGCCAATACGCCCACCGATACAGCGCGGCAGCCGGTTTCGGCGAGCCGTCGGTCTACTGCCGCGATCTCTACCGCTTGATCTCGCACATTCGCTCGCGCATGACCGGCGACCTGGCCCGGCTGCGGGAGTAGTGATGCAGCCGGATCCGCATGCGATCTCCGACGAAACCTTCGGCCGCCTTGCCACCGGCTCCGGCGGGAGGCCGGCCGTGGAGGAGCTGGCGGCCACTCAGCACAGCAAGAACCGCCTGCTTCTGAGGTCGATCGTCGAGGAGGCGTCGGCCGTGCGGAACGCGCGCGCCGGTCTCGCGGCCGAGGCCTATGCGCTGCTGTCCGAGGTCGAGAGGCGATCACCGCGCGATGTGGCCGATGTCGTACGGCATCCGGCGGTCGGAATCTGGGCGTGGCGTGCCTGGAGATCGCTCACCCGGCCGGACGGCGTCACAGAGGATCCCGGCCGGTTGGCGGCCATTGCGATGGCGGCGGCGGTGCGGTCGGGAACGGCCTGCCGTATCGGCGTTCCCTCGCCGAGGGGAATGGTCATGCTGCCGTCGGTCGGCGCGGTCGACGGCCTCGCGGACGGCGACGTGGAACTTGAAGCGCGCCCGGAGCCCGGCGCCGTGCATCTGAGGGCGGGATCGAGGACCATCCCGGTCACCGTGGGAACCGGCGACACCGGCGGATGGCACGCGATCCGCCCGATCCAGGCACCGGGGTTCGCGCCACTGCTCGACGACGTGGATCCTTATCGATACTCCGTGCCGGATGTGCTGCTGCCTCGGCAGGACGCGGGATCCGTGTCCACGTGGACGCGCCGCCTCAACGAGGCGTGGGCCATCTTGAACGCCGAGCACCCGTCTGTGCGGGACGAGGTCGCGGCCGCCATCACGACGTTCATCCCGATCCGGGGTCCGATGGTGGGACTCGACAGCGCTTCGGCGCGGGACGCCTTCGGCGCCATCGCCGTCTCCTCGCCTCCAAGCGGCCTGTCGCTGGCTCTCGCGCTGGCCCACGAGGTGCAGCACGCGAAGCTGAACGCGCTGCTCGATGTCATGACCCTGATACGGCGGCGCGTCGACGCAGATCCTCCGGACGCGTACTACGCCCCTTGGCGGCCTGACCGCCGGCCCATCTCCGGCCTCCTGCAAGGGGCGTACGCGTTCATGGGCGTGGCGGGCTTTTGGAGCCGGCAGCGATGGCAGGAGCGAGGCGCGTCCGGCTTCCAGGCCCATGTCGAGTTCGTCCGCTGGCGTGAGGGCGCCTACCAGGCCGCCGAGACGCTGCTGGGATCCGGCAGGCTCACCGCGAGCGGCGCGGAGTTCGTCCAGGGGTTGCACGCAACGCTCGCGCATTGGCAGGACGAACCGGTCGACCTGGCCGCGCGCGCCGAGGCGCATCGCATCGCCGACCGGCACCGCGCGACGTCGATCGAGCAGCACGGCCCGATCCCGTCGTGAGCCCGCTCACATGGGCTGCGGGTCGAAGTCGCAGTCGACCCGCCGTCCTGCGGCGGCGGCCATGGCGTCGGCATGCGTCAAGCCCAGGGTCTTGGCATAGCGTTCGAGGGTGTCGTCGCGAAGTCGCTTCGCCTGTTCCCGTTCACCTGCCGTTTCAAGATCGATCGCCAGGTTGCCGGCACAGGCCAGGGTAAGGAAGTGATCTGCTCCCAGCGGGGACCTGGTCAGCCGGTCGAAGGTCTCACGCCCGAGTTCGATCGCCTGATCGAGGTCGCCCAGGGCGGCATGGTCGGACGCCAGGTTGATGGCGCAGTTCAAGGTGTAGTGGTGGTTGCGGCTGATGCGCGCCGCGAGGCCCTTGTGGGCCACCTCGTTGAGGTCTCTGGCCTGCTTGAACTCACCGCGCAGCCGGTGGACCAGTGCCAGGTTGGCCTTGCAGGCGTAGGCGTACGGATGGTCATCGCCGTAGACCTCGGGGTAGCGGGGCGTCACCTCCTTGGTGAGGCCCATGGCCGCCTCGAGGTCACCTGACACGCGCAACGCGTTGCTCAGGTTGAGCGCCGCCGCCATGGTGTCCGGGTGATCGTCACCGAACAGACGCTGCAAGCGGGTGTGCACGTCGCCGGCCAGTTCCAGGGCGCCGTCGATGATTCCGGCGCGGCGGCGGGCGATCGACAGGTCACAGGCGGCTTGGAGCGTCCGGTCGTGGTCCAGCGTGAGGTGCCGGATTCCGAACGCGTAGGCGTCTTCTCCGATGTCGCAGGCCTGCCGGAAGTCGCCGCAGAGCCGTACGGCCCGGGCCAGGCCGCACCAGGTGGCCAGCACCTGGCTGCGACTGACACCCCTTCGCGCGGTGCTCTGCTCCAGGAACGTCTCCTGAAGCAACTGGCGTGCCTTCTGGTAGTCACTGGTCAGGGCGTAGTCGAGCGCGAGGCTGTTCATCACCCGGAGGGTTCGCGGATCCGTGGATCCGAAGACCTCCTCGCTGGCCTTGAGAAATTCTTCGTCGAGGTCGCGAGCGGCCAGGAATTGGCCGCGCGCCCGAAGTGACGCGCCGTAGCCGTTGGCCGCCCACAACGTCTCGGGCCGCGTCGGGCCCAGGTTCTCCCGCATCTTGTCGAGCGTGTCTCGGTCGACGTCGAAGGCGGCGCCGTATTGACCGAGTGCCCGCAGGACGTTGGCCAGGTGTTCCCTGGCGACCAGGACGTCCGCGTGCGTCGGGCCGCTGACCCGGGTCCATGTGTCGATGAACTCTTCGATGAACGACTGCGCCGACGGATAGTTTCCCGTCTGATAGAGGTAGCGGACGATGTTGAGGGCGAATTCGCGCACGCTGGGGTCTTGGCAGTCCTTCACCCTCGACGGGGCGACGTGGGCGACGAGTTCCTCGAAGCCGGACCACTGGTCGTCGTTGTCGGGATCCTCGGGCGCGGCGCCGGCCAGCAGCAGGTGCACCTCATGCCGGATCGCCTCCTGCTCCTCGTGGGAGAAATCGTCGCGCAGGAGCACCTGGATCAGCCGGTGGACCTGAATCGTGCGGTTGGCCGGGTCGATCCTGGCCAGGGCGAAGCGTCCGAGTTCGCCTAAGGCCGTGGCCAACTGGATTGGGTCGGACAGGATGGGGCTGAGCCGTGCGGCCTTGGCCTTGTTGCCCCGCCGGAACACGTCGCGGGGGATCGGCTCCGGCCCGAAGAACGCGCAGGCGCGCAGCACCTCGACCGCTTGAGGCATCCGGTCCTTCAGCTGCGACACCGACAGGCTCCACGCGGCCGTCATGGACAGCGGGTAACCGGGCGCCCGGTTGGAACCCAGCAACCGGCTGGCCTCTTCGTCGAGCAGCGTGACGTACTCCTCGATCAGCATCCCCGTCTCGGTCAGCAGGGCGCCGGCCTGCTCCAGCGCCAGGGGGAGGTCACCGAGCTTTTCGGCCAGCTCATCGACTTCGACGTTCTCGATGGGGCGCTGAAGTCGCTTGCGCAGGAAGTCAATGCTCTCCGCGCGGTCGAAGACATCCACCGGAAGGGTCTCCACGTGACTTTCCCATCGCGGGTTACGTGAGGTGATCAGCACATGTCCGGGCCCGCGTGGGATGAATCCGGTGATGGCCTCAGGCTCCTCGGCGTTGTCGAAGATCAGCAGCCAGTTGCGGTAGGGCACGCCTTTCTGCAGTGCCTTCAGCACGGCGTCGGCCGCCTCTTCGATGCCGACCGAGGCGGCCGCCGGGAGATTCAACGTCTGGGCCATGCCGGCCAGCGCGGACGGCACCAGAACGCGCTGGTCGGCCGAGATCCACCAGACGAACTCGTAATGCGACCGGTAGCGCCAGGCATATTCGATCGCCAGCTGCGTCTTCCCCACGCCGCCGAGACCGTGCAACGCCTGTGGCTGCGGAACCACGGCGTAGACCGTTTTCATTTTCGCCCGGAGCTGGGCCAGCAGATCTTCGCGGCCGGTGAAGTTCTTGTTCTTGGGCGGGACCTTCTCCCAGACCTCCGGCACGTGCTCCGCCACGCTGTTCGACGTCTGCGCGTGATCGTTCATGGGGGCCTCCCACCCGTACCGGCCGAGATCCTCATTTCATCCCCATACTAAAGGTTGATTATCCCGATGCTTCATCACAGAATCATTTATACGCAAATGACGCACCGCCCTGCATTCGGCTCACCGGCCCCCTGAATTACGGGGTGGCCGAAACAGATGAATCGGCTCGAAGATCTGAGGAGCACTATGCACGACGACGGGTCGGCAGCCCTGTTCAACGTCACGGATGTTCCCCTCGACAAGCTGGCCGAGATTCCCAGCGCGGCCCTGCGTGGAATGATCACGAATCTTGACCGGGAGGAGGAACCGCATCTCGCGGGATTCTCGAACTTCATCTGAGCTTGCCATGCCGCGGCAAGTTTGGCAGAAAGGTCATCGTGACTCGTCGGCATCTCCGTCGACAGCCGGCGCGATCGGACCCGTACGGCGGCGCGCCGGGACTTGACTGCGTCAGTAGTCTGCCGCATAAGGTCATCCGGCATCGGCCCGGGAATTCGCGCAGGCCGATGAGCCGCGAGGTGGTGCCGGCGATGCAGGAGATGTCAGATGCGGATTGGAAGCGCCTGGCGCGGCAGTTGCGCAAAGGCGACTGCACGCCCTTCCTCGGAGCAGGAGCCTGCGGATCGAGCATTCCCCTGGGGGCCGAGCTCAGTGAGCGCCTGGCCAAAGAATGGAGCTATCCCTTCTCCGACCGCCACAATCTGACCCGGGTCGCCCAGTATGGAGTCATGCGCGAGCGCGACCCCACATCGGTCAAGGAAATGATCGGCGAGCATATCGGGGGCGGCGTGACGCCGGATTTCGATGATCCGCTCGAGCCACACGGGATGCTGGCCGACTTCCCGTTGCCGGTCTATCTGACCACGAATTACGACGATTTCATCGCGCGGTCACTACGGCGGGTGAACAAGAGCCCCACGGTGGTGACCTGCCCGTGGAACGACCTGACCGTCGCGCCCAACGCGCCGCAGCGGCTCATCCGCAACCCGACGGTCCAGCGTCCTCTCGTCTACCATCTGCACGGCAACCTGCAGGATCACCGGTCGATGGCGGTCACCGAGGATGATTATCTCGAGTTCCTGACGAATCTGATGATTGATCGGGCGCTGGCTCGCCAGCGGATGCTCCCGCCACCGGTTTTGGCGGCGATGACGCTGCACCCGTTGCTGTTCATCGGCTACAGCCTGCAGGACTGGACGTTCCGGGTGCTTTTCAAGGGCCTGCTGAGAGCCGTTCCCGGAATCAACCAGCGCCGTAGCGTGAGCGTGCAGCTCGCCCCTGACGCGAACGGGCACGACGTCGATCAGGAGAAGGTCCAGCAAATCCTGGCCACCTACTACTCCCAGCAGTGGAACATATCGATTTTCTGGGGAACGGCGGCCGAGTTCTGCGCGGAGCTGACCCGGTGGATGAGGCAGAACCCATGAGCGGACACAATGCCACGGTGCCTGACTCACCGTATGTCGGACCGCGCGCCTTCCGTCGTGCGGACAGTCGGCGCTTCTTCGGACGGTCGGACGAGGCGCAACAGGTCGCCAATCTGTGGCAGGCCAATCGGCTCACTGTTCTGCATGGGCCGTCCGGTGTCGGGAAGACCTCGCTGATCGAAGCGGGCGTGCTGCCGTTGCTCGATCCGATGCGCGCCGACGTTCTGCCGGTCGGCCGGACGTCCTACGGTTCGACGTTTCCGACCGCCGCGCTTTCCCGGCACAACCCGCACGTCTTCGCGCTGCTGTCGTCCTGGGCGCCGCTCGAAACACCCACCCGTCTTTCCGGGCTCACCGTACGGGAATTCCTGGAACGCCGGCCACGGCGCCAGGACATCTATGGTGAGGACGTCCTCATGCTGGCGGCCATCGACCAGATGGAGGATCTCTTCGGTGACGTCACGCCTCATCAGCCCTATCGCGAGAGTTTCATCCAGCAGTTGGTGGAGGCCGCCGACAAGAAGCCGAACCTCCGATTGCTCGTGTGCATCCGCAATGACAGCCTGGCCACCTTCCTGCCGTACGAGGCGCAGCTCGCGGGAATCGACAGGAGCCGGTTTCCGGTCACCCCGCTCACCCTCGCCTCGGCCCGGCAGGCCATTGAGGACCCCGTCAAAGGCACCGGCCGGATGTTCGCGCCGGACGCGGTCACCACTTTGATCACTGATCTGAGTAAACAGCACGTGGGCAGATCACTCGGGCTCGACGTCGTCACGGAAACACAGGAGGTCGACACCATACAATTGCAGGTCACGTGCTCGACTCTGTGGCGGGCACTGCCGGCGGACGTGCGGACGATCACACCGCGCCACGTACGGCGCTATGCACCTACCGACCGATCACTTACGGACTTCTGCCAGCGCATGCTCACCGAGGTCGCCCGGATTCACTTCAACAATGACATCGGAGAAGTCCGTGAATGGCTGATCCGCAGTTTCATCACCGAGCGCGGCTCCCGGGAGGTGGCGCGCCAGGGTGAGATCATGACGGCCGGACAGAAGAACGCGGTCATCCGCGCGCTGCTCGAGCGGCATATTCTGCGGGCGGACCAGTTCGCGGGCGTGCGATGGTATGAGCTTTCTCACGACCGGCTCATCGAGCCCATCCGGCACGTCGGGCAGCAGGGGAATCCGGATGACGACGAGGTCTCTCCGAGCGACTTCCTGCATGCGGCCGAACAGGCGTTCATCGACGGAGACCTTGCCCTCGCCGCCGAGTACGCGGGTGGGGCCTTCGATCGCAGCAGCGGCAACCAGCAACTCCGCGCCGAGATCGAATCCTTCCTCGGCAACGTGATGCTCCAGCAGGAAGACTTCGAGGCCGCCGCCGATCATTATCTTTCCGCTGCCCAGATGTTCGAGACTTTGCAGGTTACGGCCGCGGTCGGACAGATGTTGGCCAGCATCGGGCGGGTCCGGCTGCTGCAGGGCCGGTTCGATGCCGCGGTGAGCGAACTGCGCTCCGCGCAAACCCGCGTGCCAAATGAACGCGGCGTCCAGACGGAGCTTGCCAGGGCGCTCTGGTATGACGGCCATCCAGAAGCCGCCTTGGCCGTGCTGGGCGATGTCCTGCATGGAGAAGGGGACAATCCAGAAGCACTGCGCACCCGCGGAGAGATCCTGGTCTGGCTCGGCCGGACGGCGGACGCGCTGCAGGACCTCGACCGTGTGGGCCTGCAGTGGCCTTCGGCGCGGGCCGCGCATGCGCTTGCCCTGGTGCTGAGCGCCGGCGACGATCGCGGGCTGGTGGCCAAGGCCGAGGGTGAGATTGCCGACGCGTTGAACGAGGCCACCGAGGACGCCCTGGTCCTGCTGTGCGCGGCCCGGATCAGCGAGCTCACCGGGGATGACAAGACCGCGGCCGATCTCGCGATGCGGGCCACCGGCTCCGTCGTGCCGCAGCTGCCGATCCATCTGGCCGAGGTAGCCGCCCGCCTGCGCGAGGCGCCTGGCGCCGACCGCACCGAGGATCACTCGCCCGGCCCTCGAGAGGACCGCCTCGACTAACAGCGGAAGCTTCGCGATCGAGCGGAGCGTCCTGAGGATCGGCTGCCACACCCCATAGATCAAGCCGGAGATCCACCGCTTCCACGTGTACATCACCGCCGCGGCCATGGAACCAGAGAACGCCACCGCGAGCATGACGAGGAAGAGGACGAGGGTGGCGCGCTGCTCGAAGTGAGCCACGAGATATCCGCCGAACGGCGCGGCCATGCAGACGGCGCATTGCGTCACGAGCCGCGAGACGCTGGTGATCTTCGCGAGGCGATGGTGGTCGACGAGGCCGACCTCCCAGTGCCGCACCACGACGTTGCTCAGCCCTCCCACCACACCGGTGAGGAAAAGGGCCATCCCGAACGATGCCGGAGTCCCGCCCAGCGCGAGCAGCAGCGCGAACACCCACCCCCACATTTGCAGAGCCAGCGCGGCGTACGGCGTCTCGAACAAGGGGGCAATGCTCGGCGCGACCGCGGCGCCGGCGGCTCCGCCCACGCCGCCCACGGCCAGGACGGCGCCCACGACGATCGATGAGAGCCCGACCGAGTCCGCGACGAAGACGATGATCAGTGCGTTGACCGTCAGATTGGTCACGATGGTCAGGGCCATCGCGTTGCGCAGGAAGCGCGACTTCAGCAGGGTCCGCACGCCGTCCGCCATTTCTTTGGCGAAACCCGTCGTCGCCTCTGGCGGCTTGGCGCTCTCGCTGACACGCCTCCCGGTGAAGATCGAGAGCACGTACAGCCCGATGGTGAACAGGAAGGGCGTGCTCGACCCGAGTATCGGCAGGAAGCCGGCCAGCGGCCGCCCGGCCAGGGAGGCCAGATTGGCGTTGACCTCACTGCCGGCGAACGCCCGGATGTGGCGGTCCGGTGGCACGAGGGTGGGGATCAGCGCCGACTCGGCGAGCGAGTAGAAGATCCACATCGTGCCTTCGATGAAGGCGGCGAACGTGACCAGTCCAAGCGACGCGGAGTTCGTGCACTGGGCGGCGACGACGAGGCCCAGCATGACCGCGCGGCAGTACTGCGCGAAGAGCATCACCGACCGGCGGCGCAGCCGGTCGACCAGGACGCCGGCCGGGATGTAGAGCAACAGGCCGGGGATGGTCAGGGCGAATCCGACGAGGCCGACCGCCTCTGGGTCTTTGGTGAGGCCGAGCGCCAGCAGCGGATAGGCGACCCCGAGCGCGCGCCAGCCCGTCGTCGAGAGCGCGGTGGCGCCATAGACCAGGCCCAGGTGGGGAAACCGCCAGGCCAGCCCCCTGCGCATGATCTGCTCACCCTCCACTCCGGCCCCCATGTGCCGGAGGGGATTGGTGTTACGGACCGGACCATAGTAGCGGTATGGAGCGGTAGTGATGTCATGTTGCGTGTGTGACACGAATGCCAGGTAATGGATCAAGGGATCCGCAGGTCGAGGGCTTCGAGGCGGTCGGGGTCGGCGAGGATGTCGAGGCCGGCGATCCTGCCGTCCACGATGGTGAAGGCCATGACGGACACCGGTGTGCCGTGGATGGTGTTGACCAGGCCGGCGGCTCCGTTGACCAGCGCCGGACGCGCCTCGAAGGCCATACGGCGGAAGAAGATGGCCTGTCCGGCGACGGCGGCCGCGCCGCGTACGACCCGAAGGGCTCCGATGTCGGCGCGCAGTTCCACGTCGGGGTCGAGCACGGCGAGCAGGGCCTCGAAGTCGCCGCCGCGCGCGGCGGCCAGGAAGGCGGCCACGACGGCGCGCTGCCGCGCAAGGTCCGGATCGGGGACGGGCGCCGCGCCCCGCACCCGGCCGCGGGCTCTGCTGGCGAGTTTCCTGGTGGCCTCGGGGGAGCGGCCGACGATGGGGGCGATGTCCTCGAACGGCACGGCGAACATGTCGTGCAGCACGAACGCGAGCCGTTCGGCCGGGCCGAGGGATTCAAGGACGACCAGCAGGGCCAGGCCGACCGCGTCGGCGACCAGGGCCTGCTGCTCGGGGTCGGCGCCGCCGTCGCGGGCGACGACCGGGTCGGGCAGGCGTCCCCCCACCCGTCCCCCCAAGCGGGTCCCCAGTTTGGTCTCCAAGCGGGTCTCCGGGCGTTCGTCCGTCCAGGCTCCCAGCGGCTCCTCGCGGCGGGAGCTGCGCGAGCGCAGCATGTCCAGGCACACGCGGCCGACGACGGTGGTCAGCCAGCCGCCGAGGTTGTCCACCGTGGCGGGGTCGGTGCGGCTGAGCCGCAGCCACGCCTCCTGCACGGCGTCGTCGGCCTCGGTCAGCGACCCCAGCATCCGGTACGCCACGGCCTTGAGGTGGCGTCGATGCCCTTCGAAGCGTTCGGCGAGGAAGTCGTCCATGTGTGAGTGACGTGCCGGACGGCCGGGATGTGACGCGGTCAGGCGAAGACCTTGCGCAGGGTCTCGGCGAACTCGGCGGGGTGGGAGGCGAAGCCTCCATGGTCGCCGGGGAAGACGACGGGGGCGCTGCCGAGCCTGCCGGCCAGGGACTTGGCGGAGCGGTAGGCGATCTGGTGGTTCGGGGTGTCGGCGCCGATGCCGACGACCACGCTGGTCGCGCCGTCGCGCAGGGCCGCCACGTCGGGGACGTAGCCGCTGATGGGCTTCACGCCGTGGGCGAGGAAGAACTCGACGTTGCCGCCGATGCGGCCCCAGGTGGCCATCTCCTCGGGGGTGGGCGGCGTCTTGGGCGGCTCCTGCTGCTGGCCCTCCATGCCGATGACCTGCTCGAAGCGCTTCATGCCGGCCTCGACGCCCTGCTTCTCGTAGTCGGCGACGACGTCGGCCATGCCCGCCAGGCCCTCGGCGGCCTCGGGCTCCGGCAGCAGCGGCACGCACGGCGGCTCGTGGGCGACCAGCACGCGGACCTTGTCGGGGTGGCGGGCGGCCAGATTGAGGCCGATCTGGGCGCCGCCGCTGCTGCCCAGCACGTAGGCCGGCCGGTCGCCGAGGGCGGTGATCAGCGCGGCGGCGTCGTCGCCGTGGACGTCCATGTCCTGGTCGAGGGTGGGGTCGTCGGGGACGCTGCGGGAGTTGCCGCGCGGGTCGTAGGGCACGACCGTGTAGCTGTCGCTCAGCTGCGCGGCAAGGGCGGTGAAGATGCCGGCGTCGGTGGGGCCGCCGGGGATGATCAGCAGGACCGGTCCGCTGCCGTGGGTCTCGTAGTAGAGGGTGGCTCCGGGCACGCTCAGGGTGCTCATTTGGGTTCTCCATTCGCTCGTTCAGGTCCGTGCCTCAAATGTTCCACCGACAAAAAAGTTTGTCAATGCCGTCGATCCACTTCTTGACAAGAAGTATTGTCGGTGCGACCGTTGGGGCATGTTCGATGTGGCGGTGATCGAGGATGCGGCGGCGGCCGAGGTGTCGCTGGATCCGGTGCGCGCGCGGCTGCTGTCGGAGCTGGCCGAGCCGGCCTCGGCGACCATGCTGGCCGGCCGCATCGGCCTGCCCCGGCAGAAGGTGAACTACCACCTCAAGACCCTCGAGCAGCACGGTCTGGTCGAGCTGGTCGAGGAGCGGCGCAAGGGCAACGTCAACGAGCGCGTCATGCGCGCCACCGCGGCGTCCTATGTGATCTCGCCGGCGGCGCTGGCCGCCGTGCAGCCCGATCCCTCCCGTGCGCCCGACCGGCTGTCGGCGCGCTGGCTGCTGGCCGTGGCGGCCCGTCTCGTGCGTGACGTGGGCGCCCTTTTGACCGGGGCCGCCAAGGCGGGCCAGCGGGTGGCGACCTTCGCCATCGACGGGGAGGTGCGCTTCGCCTCGGCCGCCGACCGGGCCGCCTTCGCCGAGGAGCTGGCCACGGCCGTCGCCGCGCTGGTGAGCAAATACCACGACGAGGGCGCCGAGGGCGGCCGCGACCACCGCATCATCGTCGCGGTGCACCCCAGCGTCAAAAACCTCCCCGCGTGAAACCGCCGGCGTCAAACCTCCCAGCGTAAGAACCTCCCCGCGTAAGCACCCCCCGCGTCAAAACCTCCCGGCGTGAAAAACATCCAGGTGTGGCGAGTCTTCAGGAGTCGTAGTGGGTCACGAGTTCGAGGCGGTCGACACGGCCGCGGTGCCGGCGTCGCCGGAGCAGGTGTGGGAGGCGATCGCCACCGGCCCGGGGATCGACTCGTGGTTCATGGGCCACACCGAGATCACGGCCGACGGCGCCGTCCGCCTCGACTACGGCCCCATGACCCTCACCTCGTCGGTGACGGCGTGGGATCCGCTCAAGCGGTTCGGCCACGCCAGCGGCCGGGCCGAGGACGGCCGGTTCGTCGCCTACGAGTTCCTGATCGAGGGCCGCGACTCGGCGGCCACCACGCTTCGCATGGTGACCAGCGGCTTCATCCCCGGCGACGACTGGAAGAACGAGTTCGAGGCGATGACCAACGGCGGCGCGCTGTTCTGGCGGACGCTGGTGACCTATCTCACCCACTTCGCCGGCCGCGCGGCGACGCCGATCACGGTGTTCGGGCCGCCGCTGCCCGACATGGCGGCGGCCTGGCGCGCCCTGTTCGCCGAGCTCGGCCTTTCCGGGTCGCCCGCCGTGGGCGACCCGGTCCGCCTGTCGGTCGACGGCAGCAGTGTCGACGGCGTGGTCTTCTCGGCCAACCCGCAGACCCTCGGGATCCGCTGCCAGGACGCCATGTATCGGTTCATGCAGGGATTCTTCAATCCGACGATCATCACGGGGCACCTGGTGTTCGAGCCGCAGGCCCCCCAGCCGGACAATGTGTGGGCCGGCTGGCTGGCCCGCGTGCTCACCTGAGCGTCATCCGCGCCTCACCTGCGCTCATCTGCGCTCATCTGCCTCATCTGAATTCGTCGAGCCAGTTCTGCCAGGTCAGCTCCGTCTTGGCCTGGTCGACCTCGGCCGAGAAGCAGTGATATTGGACGACCAGGTTCCGCGTCCAGCCGTGGATGAACATGAACAGGCCGTCGTCGGTCCGAAAGCCGAGGAACGTGGGGGCGTGCAGCCACTCGACCACGCCGGGGCCGCCGCCGTACAGGGTGCCGCGGGAGCCCAGCTCGGCGGGGCCGCTGATCCCGGCGGCGGCCTTGAAGGCCTCCCAGGCGAACTGCTCGTCCTCGACCACCGGGCCGGCCAGCTGCATGTTGAACCGCGCGATCCGCCCCGGGAAGTACTTGAGATAGGCGGCGAGCTTGCGCAGGTAGACGCCGTCGCCGACGCTGAGCGCGTCGTACTGGTCCCGCCAGTCGTCGCCGAGGAACCCGCTGTGCACCAGCCGCAGCACGGTGGTGCCGCCGCCGCGCCCCTCGATCATGTACTCGAAGGCCATGAACGTGCCGTCGGGGTTGGCGTCGGTCCGGTAGGCCAGCCGCTTGGCCGGCTCCCACGCGGTGACGGTGGCGCGGGTGGTGTGCGCGCCCACGGTCATGGCGGTGCGCTCGGGGTCGAGCTCGTTTCGGCCCATGAACCATGAGTCGACCCCCGGGCCGGTGGCGATCGCCTCCCACACCTGTTCTGGGGTGGCGTCGAGGGGGATCTCCTCGCGGACCTCGAACTCGTGCATGACGCGCCTCCTCATAGGTTTCCCGGACAGGCTAGCGTCAGCGCATGCGGGAGATCAGCCGTCGCACGCTCAACCGGACCACGCTGCGGCGGCAGCTGCTGCTCGAACGGGCCCCCATCTCGGCCCTGGCGGCGATCGAACGCGTGGTGGCGCTGCAGGCCCAGGCGGTTTACGCGCCGTACGTGGGGCTGTGGAGCCGGGTGCGCGGCTTCGCCCACGACGATTTGACCCGGCTTTTACTCGACCGCAGCGTCGTGCGCGGCTGGCTGCTGCGCAGCACCCAGCATCTGACGGCCTCGGCCGACTACGCCTGGCTGCGCCCGCTGGTCCGCCCGGCCATGGCCAGGGCGCGGCAGGCGGCGTTCGGGCGGGCGACGCGGGATGTGGATCTGGCCGAGCTGGCCGAGGCGGCCCGCACCCTGCTGGCCGGGCGCACGCTGACCCGCCCGCAGATCGGGCGGCTGCTGGCCGAGCGCTGGCCCGGCTGCGATCCGGCGGCCCTGGGCTGGTCGGTGCAGGCGCTGCTGCCGATCATCCACGAGCCGCCCAACGGGACCTGGGGCCGCGGCGGGGCGACGCCGTTCACGCTGGCCGAATCCTGGCTGGGCGGCCCGCTGGCGACCGAGCCCGACCCGCGGGCGCTGGTGCGGCGCTATCTGGCCGGCTACGGCCCGGCGAGCGTGATGGACGTGCAGGCCTGGTCGGGGCTGACCCGGCTGCGCGAGGTCGTGGAGTCGATGCCGCTTCGGACCTATCGCGCCGAGTCGGGCGCCACGCTGTACGACCTGCCGGAGGCGGAGCTGGCCGACCCCGCCGAGCCCGCGCCCGTGCGTTTCCTGCCGGAGTTCGACAACCTGATGGTCGCCTACGCCGACCGGACCCGGATCATGACCGACGAGCACCGCCGCCGGGTGTGCGTGGGCTCGCAGGTGGCCGCCACGGTCCTGGTCGACGGGATGGTCGCCGGTGTCTGGACGGCGAAGGGCGGCGCCGTGCGCGTGGAGCCGTTGGAGCCTCACGGGCAGGGCGCCGCCCTGGAACAACCGGAAGAAAGGGAGGAACTTATGGCTTTTCTGGCCGGTCAGGCCGTGTGAGCCGGAGGGATGTCAGGCCGTGTAGACGGGGTAGCCGTAGCCGGCGACCTGAGAGGTGGGACGGGTCCGGATCTCGACCTTGCCCTCACCGGTGTTGCCCTCGACGGTCTTGATGGTGCCGTCGCCGTTGTCCTTGATGACGAAGCCGACGTGGGCGACGCTCTCGGCGGACTTCTGGCCCTTCCAGTTGAAGAAGACGACCGCGCCGGGCTTGGGGGTGTGGCCCCAGCGGTGGTTGGCCTCGAACCACTTGGCGTGGGCGACGGTGTAGGCGTCCCAGCCGAGGACCGGCCGGATGCCGGCCTGGGCGCCGACCCAGGAGACGAACATGTCGCACCAGGCGGCGTTGCGGTACTCGGTGGTGGAGCCGCCGTCGCGGGCCGCGGTCTCCCTGGCGCGCTGGGTGCTCATGTACCACTGGTGGAACTTGGTGCCGCCGCCGCTGGAGTCTTCGGAGATGCCGACCTGCCGCTCGGCCAGCGACAGCACCTGCTGGGCGCTGACCTTGGGCAGCTTGGCCGCGGCGGCCAGCAGGGGGCTGCCGCCCGGGGCCGCGGGGACGGTGTCGGCGCTGGCCGAGCCGCAGCCGGTCAGGGCGACGGAGGCGGCGGCACAGGTCGCGACGGCAGCGCCGACGAAGGTCGTGGTGGCTCGCATTATGGGGGCTACTCCCTTGCTTCCATACCGCCTACCGGGTTAGCTGACGGGTTCGGGCTTGGAAGTCGCCCTACGGCCAGGCATCTCTGCCTGCCGATTCACCCCAGGTGATTGGGTCCCCGGCTCCGCGTTGCGCGGATTCGACGGTCTCGCGGCGCCGTCCAGAGCAGACGGCCCCTTTACGTTTCTTTGCGGCGCATCCGGTTTGGTGCGCCCCGAGCAACTCCTAAGGTAGCCAAAGTTCTCAAAACGGTCAAACGATGACAATCAGGTACATAGTTTCCCCATGGAATCGGCGAAGGCGCGGATGATCGGATGGGGCACGTCCTCGTCCAGTTCCGGCTGGAAAAGCGTGCCCACGAAGAACGGATGGCCCGGCAGCTCGGCCGCGCGCACCTCTGCGGCGTCCCCGGGGGAGGCAAAGTCGTGGGCGGTAAAGCGCAGCCCATGAGCTTCAAGGACGTCCAGGTAGTCCGGGTTGAGGCCGAACGAGCAGTGGTAGCGGGCCGTCATCGTCTCCGCGCCCGCGATCGAGGACAGCAGCGAGCCCGGTGTGAGCCGCACCTTGCCCTCGTGGCCGGCGAGCGTGCAGGCCAGCGGCCGCAGCAGCAGCGCGGGCGCGTCCGGGTCGCTCTCGCCGTGGGCCACGTCCAGGCCGCACACGTCCCGCGCGAAGTCCAGCAGCGCGTGCTGGAACCCGCCGCAGGTGCCGAGGAAGGGGATCCGGTGCGTGCGCGCCGTGCGCGCCGCGTTCAGCGCGCCCTGCCGGCCGGCGTACGGACTGCCGGGCAGGACCCAGATCCCGTCGAATCCCTCCAGGTCGTAGGCCTGCGGGGTGGGGATCCAGTACGCGTCGAGATCGATGTCGTACCGCTCGGACAGGGCGTCGAGGATGAGCGGGACGCGGGTGTGGGCGCGCACGGCGGCGGAGCGGTCGCCGACCAGGGCCAGCCGGGGAATACGGGGGGACAGGCTCATGCCGGAAATCCTGCCAAACCACCCCAGTTCGCCGCCAACGATGATTGATGCACTCCCCATAAGCGAAACTGATCCTGATACTGGAGCGATGGACCCCCACCTGCTGCGCGCCTTCGTCACCGTGTCCCGGCTCGGCTCGTTCTCGGCCGCCGCCGGCGAGCTCGGCTACACCCAGTCGGCGGTCTCCCAGCAGATCGCGGCCCTGGAGGCCGACCTCGGGACCAGATTGCTGGGCCGGCGCCCGGTGGCCCCCACCGCGGCCGGGCGGCGGCTGCTGGAGCACGCCGGTCCTCTGCTGCTGCGCCTGGCCGCCGCGCGCGCCGACGTCGCCCGCGCGGCCGCCGCCCCTGTCCGGCCGTTGCGGATCGCGGCCACCCCGCTGGCCCTTCCCGCGGCGCTGCAGGCGCCCCCGCCGGCGCGCCTGCCCGCCGCTGCGCCGCGTGTCCTGCCGCCCGGCGCGCGGGTGAGCACGGCCGCCCTGGAGCAGGTGATCGAACGCGTGGCCACCGGCGAGGCCGACCTTGGCCTGGTCGACGGGGTGGCCGCGCCGAGCGACCCGCTGGCCCTGCCGCAGGCCGGCCCCCTGACCGCGGTCCGCGTCGGCGAGGAGCCCCTGGTGGTGGCGCTTCCGGCCGGGCACCCGCTGGCCGGGCGCGCGGGTCTTGACCTGGCGGATCTCGCCGACGCGCGGTGGCTGGACGCGCCGCAGATCAGCGCGCTGCCGCGGCTGCGGCTGGCGGCCCGCATGGACGGCCTTCGCCCCGGCGCCCGCTACGACGGCCACGACGTGCGCACCCTGCTCGCCCTGGCCGCCGCCGGGCACGGCCTGGTGCTGCTGCCACGCTCGGCCGCCGGAGACGGGCCCGTCGTTGCACTGGCGCGGCCCCGGCTGGTGCACCGGGTCGAGGTCGTCCACGGCGCGCTGCCGCCCGGACCGGCAGCCGCCCTGGTGACCTCGCTCAGTGTCTAGGCAGTGTCTAGGCGCGCCAGCCGCCGGGGTCGACGCCGCCGGGGATGTGGTCGCTGCCGCCGTACGGCTCGCGGGTGAACACGAACGTGTTGACGTCGAGCCGGTCGGGGTGGACGCGCAGGATCTCGCCGGCGTAGTAGCCGTCGAGGGCCAGCCACGTCCCGTCGTCGCGGGGGTCGAACCGGGAGGCCCGGCCCTGCCCGCCGGCCGGCGCCAGCGACAGCCGCCGCCCCGGCAGCACGCTCAGCAGGTACGGCGCCGGCCCCCAGTGCCACAGCCCGGTCAGGGCCAGCAGGTCGGCGTCGACCGGCGAGGGCGTCCACGGGCGCGGCAGCGGCGGCTCGTGCGCCTCGAGGATGTCCAGCAGGTCGATGACGAGTTTGCCGCGCACGCCGGAGGTGGTGTTGGCCAGGAACAGCGCGGCCACGCCGCCCGCCGGGTCGGCCCACACCGTGGCCAGGAAGCCGGGCATCGACCCCGTGTGCCCGGCCAGGCGGCGCCCGCCCTCGCGGGCCAGCTGCAGGCCGAGGCCGTAGCCGCGGGTCCAGGCCTCGCCGTCCTCGACGGCGGCCGGCTCGCGCATCTCGGCCAGGGTGGCCGGGGCCAGCACGCCGCCGGTGTCGCCGGCGATGAAGGCGGCCCAGCGGCCGAGGTCGGCGGCGGTGGACCACAGCTGACCGGCCGGGGCCATGGCGGCGTGGTCGTGCTCGGGCTCGGGCAGCAACACGTCGGCGAAGGGATGGACGGCGTAGCCGGTGGCGTGCGGGGCCCGCGGCCGGGCCGTGGTGGCGGTCATGCCGAGCGGCAGCAGGATCTCCTCGCGCACGACCTGCTCCCACGGGCGGCCGCGTTTGCGCGCGACCAGCTCACCGAGCAGGGCGTATCCGACGTTGGTGTAGTGGAAGCGGCGGCCCGGCCGGAACCGGGCGTCGTCCGGGCCGAGCGCGGCCACGAGCCGGTCGGCGGGCACGCCGGGGGTGCGCTCCCACCAGGGGCCGGGCGGCTCGGCCGTCAGCCCGCCGGTGTGGGCCAGCAGCTGGGCGATCGGCACCTCGCCGATGGGCGTGCCGGGCAGGTGCTTGCCGAGCGTGTCGAGCAGGTCGAGCAGCCCTTCGTCGCGCAGCCGCATGATCGCGACGGCGACCAGGGTCTTGGTGATCGATCCGATCCGATATTGGGTGGCGGGGGTGGGCGGCGCCCCCTCCACCAGGCCGCGGGCGCCGAACCAGGCCGGCCGCCCGTCGCGCACGATCGCCGCCGCCAGCGAGGGGATCCGCTGTTCGGCCTGCTCGGCCGCGAGGCGGCGCAGCAGCGCCCGGGCCGTTATCTGTTCGACCGTCTCATCGACGTGTTGATCTTCGTGTTCCTCCACGGGCAAAGGCTAGCGGGGGATCAGGTCGGGTCCGGTGATGTGACCTTGGTGCGGTTCTGGGACGAGTTCGTCGTGGGTGAAGTGCCCGGCGTACCAGACCACCACGTCGGCGCCCTCGATGTGCTCGTCGTTGAGGAAGCGGCCGATGTGGGCGCGGGTGTCGGAGACCTCGCCCATGCGGCCGCCGTCGTGCAGCTCGTCGGGATGGTGGCGCAGGAACCACACGTCCGACACGCCGAAGGCGTCGGCCGTGCCGTCGTGCTCGCCCGGCCAGATCCGGTAGCCGCGCTCGCCCGACTTGGCGCGCACCTGCCAGCCCACCACGGGACCGCGGCGGCGCCGGGTGGTCTCCCTGCTGATCGGGGTCTCGTCGGGGGTCAGCCCGCCGTTGTCGTCGAGCTGGGCGACGACCTCGCCGCCCGCGCCGAGATCGAAGTCGAGCCGCCAGTACGCGTGATGGGTGTGCCGGTGGCAGGTCATCGGGTCCTTGGTGCCGGCGAACCCGAACCGGGGCCGGATCGATCCGTCGTCGGCCAGCCGCCAGTCCGACATGTAGCGATACCAGCCGGCCTGGATCTCGCTGACGATCCGCAGCTCCTGGCCGTCGTGGTAGAAGGCGACGCCCTGGAAGTCGCCGGCGTCGCTGTCGGGCCGCTCCAAGATGGTGCGCGGCGGCGCCGAGCACACCCGCCAGCCCCAGCCGACCGGGTCGGTGCCGGTGGCCGAGAAGCGGGTCTCCTGGTTGGCCCAGTCGCGGAAGGTGATCCCCTCGGCGTACAGGACGTTGAGGACCGGCACGTGCGCCTGCCGCAGCACCCGGCGCCCCTGATAGCGCACGTCGAGCAGCTCGACGCCCGAGCCGTCGGGCTGCGGGGCCGAGGCCCGGGGCCGTACCACGATGAGGCTCCACACCTCGCTGTCGCCGCGCATGACCCGCACCCGCACCTGGTCGGGGCCGCCGCGGTCGCGCAGCGAGCCGACGCCCTCGGGCAGGTGCTCCTCGCAGTCGTCGTCGGTGTGGGCGGCCACCCCGGCGGGGTGCCAGTCGACGGCCGCGGCCGCCAGGTCGACCGCGACGATCTGGTGCCGCGGCCCGCCGGCCGGGTTGTAGACGCCGAGGGTGGGGCGGCGCACCGAGGTCCCGTCGGGGCGTTCCAGGTCGGCCAGCGGCGGCATGGGCTGGTAGACGATCACGCCGGGGGCGGCCGGGAAGCCCGGGTCGGCGCGCAGGACCGCCTCG
The DNA here is from genome assembly GCA_017592665.1 of Streptosporangiaceae bacterium NEAU-GS5. Taxonomy (GTDB): domain Bacteria; phylum Actinomycetota; class Actinomycetes; order Streptosporangiales; family Streptosporangiaceae; genus NEAU-GS5. The sequence continues at coordinate 28,995 of JAGFNW010000020.1, forward strand.
GCCCGCTTCAGCTCGGCCGGCTGGGGGCGGGCGCGCAGCGCGCTCGGCCGCACCTCGGCCTTGTCGGGGCGGCCGACGACGCCGCGCAGCTCGACGCCGCGGTTGGTGACCGGGTCGAACACGTGCGCCAGGAACGGCGAGCGGTCGCCCGGGTCGTGGCCGAGCGCGACCCCGTCGCCGACGACCAGCCGGTCGGGGTCGCCGGTCGGCAGGTGCGCGGCGACCTCGGGGTGGGCCGCGGCGATGCGGCGCAGTACGGCCGCCGGCACCTTGGGGCGGTGCACGGGCTCGAGAACGATCCTGACGCTGGGCGCGGCGCTGCCGGGCGCGACGCCGTCGGGCATACCGTCGGGCATACCTGAGATCTTGACGGGTGCGGCGGGAATGTCCACCGGATCCGCCACAATGCTGGGATGACCCAACCGCCCGGCGCCGTCCTGAGCTGCGTCCTGGAGCGCGTCACGTACGCCAACGAGGAGACCGGCTACACCATCGCCCGGGTCGCTCCGGACTCCGGGCGCTCCGGCGGCGACCTGGTGACCGTGGTCGGGCCGCTGCTGGGCGCGCAGGTGGGCGAGTCGCTGCGGCTGACCGGCCGGTGGACCTCCCACCCGCGCTACGGGCGGCAGTTCGAGGTCTGGTCGTATGCGACCGTGCTGCCGGCCACCGTGCAGGGCATCCAGCGCTACCTCGGATCGGGCCTGATCAAGGGCATCGGCCCGAAGATGGCCGAGCGGATCGTCGACCACTTCGGCGTCGACACCCTGCGCGTGATCGAGGAGGAGCCGGGCCGCCTGGTCGAGGTGCCGGGCCTCGGCCCCAAACGGACCAAGATGATCGGCGCCGCCTGGGAGGAACAGAAGATCATCAAAGAGGTGATGGTCTTCCTGCAGGGCGTCGGCGTGTCCACCTCGATCGCCGTGCGGATCTTCAAGCAATACGGCGACGACTCCATCGACGTGGTCAAGAACCAGCCCTACCGGCTGGCCGACGACGTGTGGGGCATCGGCTTCAAGACCGCCGACACCATCGCGCAGGCCGTCGGCATCCCGCACGACAGCCCCGAGCGGGTCAAGGCGGGCCTGCGCTACACCCTGTCGCAGGCCGCCGACGACGGCCACTGCTTCCTGCCGGCCCCCAACCTGATCGGCGACGCCGTCAAGATCCTCGGCGTGGCGGCCGAGCTGACCGCCGCCTGCCTCGACGAGCTGGCCGCCGAGGAAGGCGTGATCCGCGAGAACGTGCCCGCCCAGTCGGGCGATGCCATCTTGCCGGCCGTCTATCTGGTCCCCTTCCACCGGGCCGAGCTGTCGCTGGCCGGCACCCTGCTCGGCCTGCTGCGCACCTCGGGCGACCGGCTGGCGGCCTTCCGCGACGTCGACTGGGAGGCCGCGTTCGGCTGGCTGCGCGGCCGCACCGGCGCCGACCTCGCCCCCGAGCAGGCCGAGGCCGTACGGCTGGCGCTGACCGAGAAGGTGGCGGTGCTGACCGGCGGCCCCGGCTGCGGCAAGAGCTTCACGGTCCGCTCGATCGTGGCCATGGCCCGGGCCAGGCGGGCCAAGGTCATCTTGGCCGCGCCGACCGGGCGGGCCGCCAAACGCCTGTCGGAGCTGACCGGCCACGAGGCCACCACCGTGCACCGGCTGCTGCAGCTGCGCCCGGGCGGCGACGCCGCCTTCGACCGCGACAACCCCGTCGACGCCGACCTGGTCGTGGTCGACGAGGCCTCCATGCTCGACCTGCTGCTGGCCAACAAGCTGGCCAAGGCCGTCGCCCCGGGCGCGCACCTGCTGTTCGTGGGCGACGTCGACCAGCTGCCGTCGGTAGGCGCCGGCGAGGTGCTGCGCGACCTGCTGGCCGCCCCGGCCATCCCGCGGGTGCGGCTGACCCAGATCTTCCGCCAGGCCCAGCAGTCGGGGGTGGTCGTCAACGCCCACCGGGTCAACGCCGGGCAGCAGCCGCTGGTGCGCGACTTCCCCGACTTCTTCCTGTTCCCCTGCGAGGAGCCGGAGGAGATCGCCGCGATGACCGTCGACGTGGTGGCCGGGCGCATCCCGCGCAAGTTCGGGCTCAATCCGCGGCGCGACGTGCAGGTGCTGACCCCCATGCACGGCGGCGCGGCCGGGGCGGGCGCGCTCAACGTCGCCCTGCAGGAGGCGCTGACCCCGCACCGCGAGGCCATGCCCGAGCGCCGCTACGGCGGGCGGGTCTTCCGGGTCGGCGACAAGGTCACCCAGCTGCGCAACGACTACGACAAGGGCGTCTTCAACGGCGACGTGGGCGTGGTGACGGGCATCGCGCTCGACGACGGCAAGCTGACCGTGCGCACCGACGGTGAGGAGGAGGTCGACTACGCCTTCGACGAGCTGGACGAGCTGGCGCACGCCTACGCCGTGTCCATCCACCGCTCGCAGGGCAGCGAATACCCGGCCGTGGTCATCCCGCTGGCCACCAGCGCGTGGATGATGCTGCAGCGCAACCTGCTCTACACGGCCATCACGCGGGCCAAGAAGCTGGTGGTCGTCGTCGGCTCGCGCCGGGCGCTGGCCCAGGCGGTTCGCACCCGCGGCGCCGGCCGCCGCCACACCTCGCTGACCGGTCGGCTCACCGGCTGACCGCGCCGCCGGTGTCGGTGTTGAGGCCGCCGACGTCCAATCGGTCGGTGTCCAGCCGGTCGGTGTCCAGTTTGTCGGTGTCCAGATCCAGCAGGTCGGCCAGGGCCTGCCGGCCGTACGGGGTGACCTTCACCGCGCGGCCGCTGCCGATCCGCGCGATCCAGGCCCGGTCGAAGGCGTGCGCGCACAGCGCCGCCCCCGACGCCCCGGCCAGGTGGGGGCGGCGCTCGGTCCAGTCCACGCACGTGCGCGACATCGGCCGGGTCTTGACGGGCGGCAGCGCCCCCAGCAGATCGGCCAGCCAGGCGCGCCCGGCCCCGGTCAGCGCGTAGCCGCCGTCGGGATCCAGCAGCCGCCGCCCGGCCATGGCGTCGGTCACCGCGACGCCCAGCCGGCCCGCCAGATGGTCATAGCAGGTGCGGGCGCGGCGCAGCGCCACCGCGGCCCGCTCCGAGCGCAGCGTGCGCGGCGGCGCCGGATCGGGCGGGGTGTGCCCGGACAGCTCCTCGATCAGATGGGCCACGTCCGGACCGGCCAGCCGCAGGTAGCGGTGCCGGCCCTGCCGTACCTCGGCCAGCAGGCCGCCGTCGACCAAGCGCGTCACGTGCTCGCTGGCCGTGGACGGCGCCACGCCGGCGTGGCGGGCCAGCTCTCCGGAGGTCCAGGCCCGCCCGTCCAGCAGCGCCAGGCAGAAGGCGGCGCGCGTGGCGTCGGCCAGCAGGGCCGCCAGCCTGGCCAGCGACCGCGATTCGGTCATGTCCGCCCTGTCTATCGTCATACCACCATGTTGTTACCTGGATCGTTCGGGGAACGCCGAAAGGTCATCTCCCTGGAACGATGTGCGCAATACAGGCATTGGCCAGTAAAGTCTTGGGGTGCACTTTGCCACCCTCGTGCGTTCACGCTTGGGGCTCCCGGTCGCCGGCCTGGCTCTAGCGGGCCTGGTCACGGCCTGCTCGGGTGGGCCTGACCTATCGGGCGCCACCGGCGGCGGTCACGCCGGGCAGGCGGAGCAGCCTCCCAAGCCGACCCCCATCATCAAGATCACCCCGGCCAAGGACAGCACCCGGGTGCGACCCGACAAGAGCGTGGTCGTCTCCGTCGTCCAGGGCACCCTCGACGAGGTCGTCGTCGAGTCCGGCGGGAAGATCATCGAAGGCAGCTTCAACGACACGCGCGCCCAGTGGACGTCCACGGGCCCGCTGAAGCCGTCGGCCAGCTACACCGTGACCGCCAAGGCCTCCGGCGACGGCACCACCGCGACGGCGACCAGCCAGTTCACCACGCTGAAGCCGAAATTCCCGCTGAAGGTCGCCGACGTGACGCCCAACGTCAAGGGCGAGACCGTGGGCGTCGGCATGCCGATCACCGTGACCTTCAACCAGCCGGTCAAGGACAAGGCCGCGGTCGAGGCGGCGCTGAAGGTCGACGCCCAGAAGCCGGCCCTCGGCGCCTGGCGCTGGATCAGCGACACCGTCGTCATGTACCGCACCAGCAAATACTGGCCCGCGCACCAGACGGTGACCGTGCACGCCGACCTCGAGGGCGTCCACGGCGGCACCGACATGTACGGCGTGGAGGACCACGAGTCCACCGTCAAGATCGGCGCCCGCTGGGTCAGCACGGTCAACACCAAGACCCACATGATGTACGTCAAGAAGGACGGCAAGACCGTCCAGACCATGAAGATCAGCGCCGGCCGCGGCACCACCCGCGAGTACACCACGACCAGCGGCGTCCACCTGACCATGGAGGCCGTCAACCCGGTCACGATGATCTCCCCGGGGAAGAAGGAGGGCGACCCCGGCTACTACAAGGAGGTCGTCAACTACGCCGTGCGCATCTCCAACAGCGGCGAATACGTGCACAGCGCCCCGTGGTCGGTCGGCTCGCAGGGTCACGCCAACGTCAGCCACGGCTGCGTCAACGCCAGCCCCTCGCAGGCCAAGTGGTTCTACGACAACTTCCACCGCGGCGACGTGGTGGTGGTCACCGGCACCACCCGCATCCTGGAGTGGAACAACGGGTGGGGCTTCTGGCAGATGCCGTTCAAGCAATGGAAGAAGGGCAGCGCCCTGGAAAGCTAGCGCTCAGTGCAGGCCGGAGGCGTACAGCACGAACACGCCGACGAGCTTGAGCGCGATCAGGGCCAGCACCACGCAGAACACGATGAGAGCGGGCTTGTGCTCGAAGGTCTTGCCCTCCTTCAGCGGAGGACGGCGGGCCACGCGATCGGCGATGCGCTCTTCGATGGGTTTGCGGTAAAACACCTGTTCAGTCTATGAGGCGAACACGGCGGCCAGCGACGCGGGACCCTGCGGGGTCAGCGGCGCGGCCAGGAACATCGGCATCTGCGACATGAACCGCGGCCGCGTGCCCTGATGCCGCTGCGCGGCGTGAACCAGGAACGGGTGGCACAAGAACAGGTCGCCCGGCTCGCCCGTGGCGTAGGCGACGGGCCGGTGCGCGGTGCCCTCGTCCAGGCGGGGCCCGGCGGCGAAGAAGTCCAGCCGCCCGTCCATGGCGGTGACCCCGACGTCGGCGGCCATCCGGTCGAGGATGCCCGGCACGTCGTGATGGGAGCCGACGCGGATGCGGGTCGGCGCGTCGTCCGGGCCGACGTCGGACAGCAGCGCCAGCAGCAGCATGGTCGACGGCCGCCGCGACAGCCCCCACGTGCCGTCGCCCGGATCCACGCTGTTGGCGTCGATGTGCCAGCCGTCGTCGTTGGACGGGTCGGAGTGCGGGAAACGGACCGGCATGTTGCCCAGCGTGAAGCGGGGAGCCCAGCCGCCCGGGCCTGCCAGCTCGTCCATCGCCTCCGCCAGCGCCGCGCTGGCCAGAATCCGCCGGAACGGCCCCTCGCCGGTGTGGTCGGTGGCCCACACGACAGGCTTGGTCCAGGTCGCGGGATCGTCGGGGTCGAGCCCGATCCACCGCCACACGATCTCCCGCGCCTGGTCGCCCACCTCACGCGGCACGGCCTGCCGCAGCGGGACGAACCCATCGCGGACGAACTGCTCCACACGGCTCATGCCCTCGACCGTAGCCACTCGGACCCGCCGAACTCACCTGGTTTTTCCCTGCCTGCCGGCTCCCTGCTCCCGGCCGACAGCGACCGACCTCGGATCAACGATTGGTCCCAGGATCAATCTCGGGACACGTCTCAGGATTGGTCTCAGGACTCGTCTCAGGATTGGTCTCAGGATTGGTCTCAGGATTGGTCTCAGGATTCGTCGAGCGTCAGGGCCAGCTGGCGGTCGTTCTCACGGCGCGCCCGCCATGCCGTACGGGACCGGCCGATGCCATAGACGGCGGCCAGCTGGCGCACCTCGGCGGTGACCCGCTCCTGGTAGGAGGCGGCCGCCTCGGCGCCCCCCGCGTACAGCTCGGCGTAGCGGGCGACCAGCCCCGGGTGGGCGGCGGCCAGCCAGTCGAGATAGGGCTGGCGCGCTCCGGACGGCAGCCGCAGCACCACGGGCGTGACCTCGACCGCGCCGCTGCCGGCGATCCGGCGCACGGCCGCGCGCAACTGGTCGGGGGAGTCGGTCAGGCACGGCAGGATGGGCGCCATCACCACCCCGCACGGCACCCCGGCCTCGCCCAGCCGCGCGCACAGCTCCAGCCGCTGCTGCGGGCTCGGCCCGTCGGGCTCCAGCGCCCGCCGGATCCGGTCGTCGACGAACCCGACCGACACCTGCGCCGTGACCTCGCTCACCTCGGCCGCGGCGGCCAGCAGATCGAGGTCGCGCAGCACGCCGGTGCTGCGCGTCAGCACCGTGAACGGCACGGCGTGATCGCGCAGCGCGGCGATCACGCCCGGCATCAGCCGGTAGACCTCCTCGGCCGGCTGATAGCAGTCGCCGGTCTGGCCCAGCTGGATCGCCTCGCCCGGATGGTCGCGGACGAACCTCGGTAACTCGGCGCGCAGCCGCCGCGCCGCGTTGGTCTTCACCACGATCCGCGAGCCGAAGTCGGCCAGCGGGTCGAGCCCGAGGTAGCGGTGGCCGCGCCGGGCCGAGCAATACAGACAGGCGGACGCGCATCCCCGATAAGGGCTGACGGCCCACCCGTCGGGCGCCGCCTCGATGATCGTCTTTGCCGCGACCTCGTAGAAGGTGGTCGCTCCGCGGCGCAGGGGGCGCGCGGAGCGCTCGATCCGCGGCCGGGCGGGCCCGGGCGGAGCCACCAGCGAGAGCGCGTCCCAGGACATGGAGATCAGTTGAACATGTTTTCGATAGCCGACGCAAGTGGGCCGAGTTAAAGTGAGACAAGCGTACCGTTTTCTAAGGATTCCTCGGGGGAGGGACCACATGGCCTGGCTGCTGCTGGCCGTCGCCATCGCCACAGAGGTGATCGGGACGATCGCCCTCAAACTCAGCGACGGCATGACCCACGTCGGCTGGACCATCATCATGGCCATCGGCTACGTCGCCTCGGTCATCGTGCTGGCACGGGCACTCAAACTCGACCTGCCGGTCGGCGTCGCCTACGCGATCTGGGCCGGCACCGGCACCGCGGGGATCGCCATCGCCGGCACGGCCCTGTTCGGCGAGCCCATGAACCTCATCAAGGCCGCCGGCATCGTCCTCATCATCGCCGGCGTCGCCGTCCTCAACCTCTCCGGCGCCCAATGACCCCAGGCGTGCCGGCCCAGCCGAGCCACGACGAACCCTGGCGCGGCGCGTGGACCGCCACAGGGGCAGCCACCCGGATCGCTACACAGATCGCTGCAGGGATTGCTGCGGTGATTGCCGCAGGAGTCGCTGCAGGAGGCAGGCCGTGACCCAGCGCCGCGTTCAGGAGCGGACAGTGCGCCGCAAGAGAGCGCTGCTGGACGCGGCCGTCGACCTGATGACCGAAGCCGGGTTCACCGCCGTCACCCACCGCGCCGTCGCGGCCCGGGCAGGCGTCCCGCTGGCGGCCACCACCTACCACTTCGCCACCCGCGACGACCTCGTCGTCCAAGCCTTCGCCCTGCTCGTCGACCACGAACTCGACCACCTCGTCACCCTCCTCGAACGAGGCCTCAACCCATCTCACCGCCCCCACCGATCTGAACGCCCCCACCGAACCGAACCCCTAGACCGCACTGAACGCCCTGACCGGACTGAAGACCCCCACCGAACCGAACGCCCCGACCCATCTCAGCCCCCCGACCGAACCGACCATCCCCACCGAACCGACCACCCCGACCGAGCTGAACGCCTCGACCGACCTCCGCCCCTTGACGGCACCTCTCGCCTCGACCGAACCGAACGCTCCGACCGATCTCCGCGCTCTGACGGCACCTCGCGCTTCGACCGCGCACCGAGCCACCGATCACGACCCCTGGAAGCCAGCGGCCCGCCTCAGCACACAGCCGACCCGCGACGCCAGGACGACCGCGCCGCATCACCGCGGCAGGACCCGGACCCCCAAGACACCGCGCCCATCGCGCCCGCCGTGGACCCGGCGGACTCGGCGGACTCGGCAAACCGGATGGACGAGATGGACCCGATGGAGGGAATAGACGAGGTGAACCCGGCGGACGTCGTGGACAGGGTGAACATTGTGGACACGGCGGCCGACCTGCTGGCTCGGGCGTACACGGGGGACCGGGGGCGGCAGCTGGGACTATGGCAGCTCTACCTGCAAGCCGGCCGCGACCCGAGCCTGCAGCACGTGGCCCGCGCCTGGACCGACGGCTGCGACGCCATCATCGCCCGCCTACTGCGGCAAGCGGGTCTGCCGTCAGGGGAGGAGCAGGTGCGGTTCCTGTCGGCCGTCCTGTCGGGCCTGTGGCTGGAGGAGATCGTCGAAGACCGGCCCGAGGCGATCGCCCGGACGCGGGCCGTCGTGGCCCGCGCCCTACAATCGCTGGCATGATCTTCCACCTGGCTCTGGCGTCGGACTGGGCGCAGGCCCAGCAGTCGGGGGAGTACCGCATCTCCACGATCGGCCGCACCCTCGACGAAGAGGGCTTCATCCACGCCAGCGCCGACCTCGCCCAGGCCTCTCGCGTCGCCGGCCGCTTCTACCGCGACGTCGATGAACCGCTCGTCCTGCTCACCATCGATGAATCCCGCGTCGGCGCCCCCGTCATCCACGAACCCGCCACCAGCCCGGCGAACGCGGGCCCGGCGGCCGGCACCGAAGCCGGCGAGCTGTTTCCGCACATCTATGGGCCGCTGCCGGTGACCGCCGTCGTGGCCGTCACCGCCTACACCCCCTGAACAGGGCCTTCAACAGCGAATAAAGCCCTCAAGAGCCTCTAACAGCCTCCAGGCGCACCTGACCCAAGCCACCCTTTTTAGCCTATCGGCGGCCTCGGCTCACTCGAGGAGAAGGCGTTCCAGGCGCCGGGAGGCGAACCAGAGGCTGGCGGCCACCATGGCCAGCAGATAAGCCACGTTGACCAGCAGGCCAGGGCCGATGACGCCGATGGCCAGGCCGCGGACCAGCTCGACCGCGTGATAGAGCGGCGTCAGCTGAATGAGGATCTCTACCCCGGCGGGGTAATTCTGCACGGGGGAGAACGTGCCGGAGAACAGGAACAGCGCGAACTGCCCCGTCGTCAGCAGGTCGAAATCCTGCCAGCCGCGCATCAGCGTGCTCACCGCCATGCCCAGCGCCCCGAACGACAGCCCCACCAGCATCGCCGCCGGAAGCGCCGCCAGCGCGCCGAGCGGGGTGGCCAGGCCGAACGCCACCATGATCCCCAGGAAGATCACGGTGTACAGTCCGCCGCGCACCACCGACCACAGCAGCTCGCCGACCGCCACCTCCATGGGCCGCACGGGCGTGGCCAGCACGGCCTCGAACGTCTTCATGTACTTCAACTTGAAGAAGAAGTTGTACGTCGTCTCGGCCAGGGCCCCCGACATGGCCGACACCGCCAGCATCGCCGGCGCCACGAACTGCGCGTACGACATGGTCTGCCCGTCGACCGTCAGGTCGCCCACCAGCGCGCCGACGCCCACGCCGATCGACAGCAGATAGAGCAGGGGCTCGAAGAACCCCGACACCAGCACCACCCAATAGGCCGGGCCGGAGCGCAGCGCCCCAACGTTGCGGGCGACGACCGCCGCCACCCGCGACGGCTCCACCCGGGCGGCGATATTCGCCGCGATACTCGCCGTGACCATCGCCTCAGACCTCCCGCTCCCGGCTCATGCCCGCCCGCCTCATGCCTGCCCCCCGTTTCGCTCGACCGCCGCCGCCATCGCCGCCGCCGTCGGCATCCCCGTCGGCACCGGCAGAGGCACCGGCCCCGGCGGCATGAGCCGTACACACATAAGCGCGCACACTCAGTCGCCCAGCCTCACCCAGAACCGCCACACGGCCAGCGCCAGCCCGACACCCGCGCACAGCAGCAGGTAGGCCACGTGCACGGCGATCGGCCATTCGGTCGGCAGGCCCAGCGTCGCCGCCCGGCACAGCTCCACCGCATGCCACAGCGGCGAGGCGTAGCCCAGCCAGCGCAGCACCTCCGGCAGCTGCTGCAGCGGGAAGAACACGCCGGAGAACAATGTCGCCGGGATCATGAAGAAGCGGAACAGCAGCGCGAAGTAGCTGTCGTTCTCGATGGATGCAGCGAAGGCCGTCACCGGCGCCGCGACCGCGACCGTCAACAGCGCCGCCACCGGCAGGGCCGCAGGCGCCCACCACGACTGCACGCCACCGAACAGCGCCGCCACCACCAGGAACACCGTGACCGCGATCAGCGCCCGGAACACCAGGTAGGCCTGCCGGCCGAGCACCATGTCGGACGGCATCACCTGCGTGGCCCGCATCGCGTGATAGGCCCGGACCCATTTGAAGTCGCCGAGCACCGGATAGGTCGACTCGCCGACCCCGATCTGGAAGGCCGTCGAGGCCAGCACCCCCGGCACGATCCACGCCAGATAGCTGACACCTTCGACCGTGCCCACATAGGCGCCGACCCCGACGCCGATACTCAGCAGGAACAGCACCGGCATCACGAACGACCCCAGCAGCGAGGCCTGCCACAGCCGCCTGTAGAGCACGAGCTCGCGCTCCAGCACCGCCGCCGCCATCGGATATGCCATGACCTCGCCCCCTAGTCGACCAGCGTCCGGCCGGTCAGATGCAGGAACACGTCCTCCAGAGTGGAGCGGCGCACAAGCACACTGCTCGGCGAAAGACCACGCCGATGGACCTCCGACACCGCGCCGTCGCCGTCGTCGGCGTACAGCAGCAGCCGGTCGGGCAGCGGATCGAGCCGCCCGATGCCCTCCAGCTTGGCCGAATAGTCGACCTCGTCGGCGAAGCGCAGCTCCACCACCTCGGCCGTCGCGTATTGCCCGATCAGCGATCGCGGCGAGCCCTCCGCCACGATCCGCCCGCCGTCCATCACCACGAGCCGGTCGCACAGCTGCTCGGCCTCGTCCATGTAGTGCGTGGTCAGCACCAATGTGGCGCCCCGCTGCTTGAGCTGGTAGAGCCGCTCCCACACCAGATGCCTGGCCTGCGGGTCGAGGCCGGTGGTCGGCTCGTCGAGCAGCACCAGATCGGGCTCGTTGACCAGCGCCCGCGCGATGGTCAGGCGGCGCTTCATGCCGCCCGACAGCGGGTCGACCTTCCCCTCGGCCCGGTCGGCCAGCTGCACGAACTCCAGCAACTCGGCCGCACGCCGCCGCCCCACCTCCCGCGACAGCCCGAAATACCGCGCGTACGTCGTGAGATTCTCCCGGACCGTCAGATCGGGATCCAGATTGTCCAGCTGAGGGCACACGCCGAGCCGGCTGCGGATCCGCGCCCCGTCACGGATCGGATCCATGCCGAGGATCCGCAGCTCACCCTCGGTGGGCCGCGACACGCACCCGATCATGCGCATCGTCGACGACTTGCCCGCCCCGTTGGGCCCGAGAAACCCGAACGCCTCACCGGCGGCCACGTCCAGATCGATGCCGTCGACCGCGGTGAACGGCTCCGCGCCCTTGCGCGAAAATCGTTTCACCAGGCCACGCGCGTAAATCAAAGGTTCGTCAGCCACGCGGCCGACCTTAGCCAACGGGGCCGACAATTCCGCAACTGGTTATCCGCCCAGACCCCAGGCCTCGCCCTGGCCCCGCTCCTCCCAGGCCAGATTCCACGTACGGCTCCAGCCCCCCGGAAAGACCCGGGAGAATGCCGGGACCAGGCCCGATCTACGCTCACACCATGAGCACCTTCGAGCTGGGCACCGACGGCCCGCGCGTCATCGTGGTCGGCGTCGACGGCTCACCCACCTCCTACCACGCCGCAGCCTACGCCTACGGCCTGGCCCGCCGCCAGGGCTCCCACCTGATCATCGTCTTCGCCGCCGATCCAGGCACGGCCGCCGCCTTCGTTCCCGGCGCCGCCGCCTCGGCGTGGGAGGCGGGGGAGCAGGCGGCCGAGGCGCTACGCGAGGAGGTCGAGGAGGCGATCCGGCAGGCCCCGGCCCGCGTGCCGTACACCTTCCGCGCCGAGAACGGCGACGCCGCGTCCGTGCTCACGCGCGTCGCCGACGAGGTCAGGGCCGACGCGGTCGTCGTCGGCGCGTCCGCCAAGGCCGGCCACCGCCTGGTCGGCTCGGTCGCGGTCCGCCTCGTACGCGCCGGGCGCTGGCCCGTCACCGTCGTGCCATAAAGCAACTCGCGCCACACACCGCCTCAAACCGCCCTCACCTTGCTGACGGCCCGTGCTGACGGACCTGTACAGCGGACGAACGCCCGGCGCCGGTGGCGCCCGCACGCGGCCATCGGCGGCCGCGCCGTCACTAACGCCATGCACCGGGGGAGCGGCGCCACCGGCGGCCACGACCCAGCCTCCTAACCGACCAGCCACCAAGTCGGCCACGGCCACTATCGCCTCACCTGCCGCCGAACGACGCGCCCGCGCCCGTCGTCATGGTGCGGCAGACCAACCAACCCATGGCCCCGGCTCAAACCCAGCCGCGGGAAATCGTTTGCCCGCGCCACCGGCGCATGCCTACGCTCGAACGCCGCCCATGCTCCACGAGCCCCCCGAAGCAGGGAACGACCGCGTCATGCCCCGCTTTCCCGTCCTGGCGATCAGGGACTTCCGGCTGCTGCTCGCCGACCGGGCGATCGCACCCGGCGCGTACGCGTTCTCCATCGTCGGTGTGTCATTCGCGGTCCTCGACCAGGGCGGATCCACCACGACCCTGTCCTACGTCCTGGCCGCCCAGATCGCACCGTCCATCGTCTTCGCCCTGCTCGGCGGCGTGATCGCCGACCGCGTACGGCCACAGCGGGTGATCGTCGCCGCCGACCTGATGATCGCCCTGGGGGAGGGCGGCTTCGGCGCGCTCGTGCTGACCGGCCACCCCACCACCGCCCAGATGATCGGCCTGGAGGCCGTCACCGGCATGGGCGTCGCCCTGTTCTGGCCCGCCTCCCAGGCCCTGCTGCCACGCCTGGTCCCCGACCAGCACCTGCGCGAGGCCAACGCGATCAGCCGCCTGGTCATGAACCTCGCCCAGATGGGCGGCGCGGCCGTCGCGGGCGTGGTCGTGGCCGCCACCGGCCCCGGATGGGCCCTGGCGATCTGCGGCGCCGGACGCCTCCTGACGGTGCCGTTCATGCTGGCCATCCGCGTCGGCCCGCCGGTGCGCGCCGAGCGCGCCGCCTTGCTGCGCGACCTGCGCGAAGGCTGGTCGGAGTTCCGCTCGCGGACCTGGCTATGGGTGATCGTCGCCCAGTTCTGCCTCATCCTGATGGCCTGGTACGGCGCGTACCAGGTGCTCGGCCCGGTCACCGCCAAAACCCACCTCGGCGGGCCCGCCGCCTGGGGCGCCATCACGGCGGCCGACGCCTTCGGCCTGATCGCCGGCGGCGTGCTCGCGCTGCGCTTCGCCCCGCGGCGGCCGGTCCTGTTCGTGGCCCTGGTCGCCGCGGGCATCGCGGTGGCGCCGCTGTCGCTCGCGCTGCTGTGGCCGCTGCCACTGCTGTGCGCCACCGCGTTCGCCCTCGGCGTCGGCCTGGAGATCATGACGGTCCAGTGGAACGTCATCATGGCCCGGGCCATCCCGCCGGACCGGCTGGCCCGGGTGTCCGCCTACGACGCGATGGGATCCCTGCTGACGATGCCGGTCGGCGCGCTGCTGGCCGGGCCGGTCGCGGCGGCCGCCGGTGTACGGCCCACCCAGTTCGGGGCCGCCGTCCTCATTCTCCTGGTGTCCGCACTGACCATCGCCGTCCGCGACGTACGCGCACCGGACTATCCACACCAGCGCGGCCGACCGGCATCAGCCCGGCTGACCGCTCACAACCGGTGACGCCGGCGCAGAGGCCTGAGGGGGATCAGCCGCGGCGGCGGCGACCCCGCTGATGGGCCCGGGCGGTCGCGGTGTAGGCGAATGCGGCGCTCACCGGACGGCGCAGCCGAATGTCGCATGTCATTCGGCGCCACACCCTGTTTCCGTTGAGGCCGGGCCCCTGCGCGAGCCACTGCGTGCGTACCGGCACCAGATCGTCGAAGACGACCTCCAGGTGGACCGGCCACGCCTGCTCGAGCCAGGCGGAGGGGGTGTTCAGCCGCCAGGCCCCTTTCCGGGTCAAGCCGACGCGGTCGAGCCGGGCGAGCAGCGGATCCAGCAGCCTGGACGCCACCGGCCCCGGATCGTTGACATCGTTGACATCGTTGACGTGGAACCGGCTCTTGCCGGTGGAGGCCGACGCCGACCGGCACTCCGCGCACCGCGACGACGGCAAAGGCGGCCTGGTCCGGCGAACGACCCAGGACGACACGATATGAGGTTGTGAAGACATGATTTCCCTAGACCTGACACGAGGCCGATTCCGCGCGGCCTCAAACGCTGTATGGCGGGGCGCGACAGGCGTCCCGGCAGAAACCGGCGGCAGCGCCGGCTACAGGCGAGCGGAAGAACTGTCAGGTCTAAAGAGCAGGCGGAGTCACGCGGTCTTGTCCTCTGTCCTCTGTACGACGGGCCGTACGCAACGTACCCAAATGCGAAGCAAAGCCTCAAGAGGGTTTCCACGGAGGCGCCGTGCGGACGGCGAAAGCAGCCTAACTTGACATAATGTTCATTATCGAGCATTTTATGGAGGCAGCCACATGGCCAGCGCGCAGTTGTATGACACCATCGGGGCGACCTATACGGCGACGCGGCGCACCGAGCCGCGGATCGCCGCTCAGGTCTGGGCCGCCCTCGGCGATGCGCAGACCGTGCTGAATGTCGGGGCGGGCACCGGCTCTTACGAGCCTCCCGGCCGTGACGTCACCGCGGTGGAACCGTCGGCGGTCATGCGGGCGCAGCGCCCCGCAGGCGCAGCGCCGTGCGTGGATGCCGTCGCGGAGAGCCTTCCGTTCGAGGACCAGTCCTTCGACGCCGCGATGGCCTTTGCCACCATCGAGCACTGGCGGGACCCGATCGCGGGCCTGCGCGAGATGCGACGCGTCGCCCGCCACGTGGTGGTGTTCACCTACGACGCCAGTGACCCCGATCTCTTCTGGCTGAACCGTGACCACCTGCCCGAGTTCGCCCGCCTCTGGACCGGCCGGCCTTCGCTGACCGAGCTGGCCGGCGCGATCGGGGCCCGGACCGAGCCGGTGCTCGTCCCGTGGGACTGCGCTGACGGCTTCTACCACGCCTACTGGCGTCGCCCCGAGGCATACCTGGACGAGCATGTCCGCCGCGGAATGTCGATCTGGGCAAGAGTCGGGCCTGACGCCGAGCAGCGGGCGGTGCACAGCCTCCGTGATGACCTCGCATCCGGCCGGTGGACCGAACGCAACCGCGACCTCGTTGATCTCGACGCGGCAGACCTCGGCCTGCGCCTGCTCATCGCCTGATCCATGCGGCACGGGAGTCAGACACCGGCACCGGCCCCCACATAGGCCGCCAGATGCTGGCCCGTCAGCGTCGAACGCGCCGCCACCAGATCGGCCGGCGTGCCCTCGAACACGATCCGCCCGCCGTCGTGACCGGCGCCCGGCCCCAGATCGATGATCCAGTCCGCGTGCGCCATCACCGCCTGGTGATGCTCGATCACGATGACCGACTTGCCGGCGTCGACCAGCCGGTCCAGCAGCCCCAGCAGCTGCTCGACGTCGGCCAGGTGCAGACCGGACGTCGGCTCGTCCAGCACGTAGACCCCGCCCTTGTCGCCCATGTGGGTGGCCAGCTTCAGCCGCTGCCGCTCCCCGCCCGACAGCGTGGTCAGCGGCTGCCCGAGGCTGATGTAGCCGAGCCCCACGTCGGCCAGGCGCTTGAGAATGGCCTGCGCGGCCGGCGTGCGGGCCTCGCCGTCACCGAAGAAGACCTCCGCCTCGGCCACCGGCATCGCCAGCACCTGGCTGATGTCGCGCCCGCCGAGGTGATACTCCAGCACCGACGCCTGGAACCGCTTGCCCTCGCACTCCTCGCAGACGCTCGCCACGCTCGCCATCATCGCCAGGTCGGTGTAGATGACGCCGGCGCCGTTGCAGGCCGGGCACGCGCCCTCGGAGTTGGCGCTGAACAGGGCCGGCTTGACCCCGTTGGCCTTGGCGAACGCCTTGCGGATCGGCTCGAGCAGCCCCGTGTATGTCGCCGGGTTGCTGCGCCGCGACCCCCGGATCGCGCCCTGGTCCACCGACACCACGCCCGCCCCGGCCGGGATCGACCCGTGCACCAGCGAGCTCTTGCCGGACCCGGCGACCCCGGTGACCACGACCAGCACCCCGAGCGGGACGTCGACGTCGACGCCGCGCAGGTTGTGCGTGGACGCGCCGCGGATCTGCAGCGCGCCCGACGGCGTGCGCACGGCCTGCTTGAGCGCGGCCCGGTCGTCGAGGTGGCGGCCGGTGATGGTGCCACTGGCCCGCAGCCCCTCCAAGGTGCCCTCGTAGCAGACGGTGCCGCCGCCCGTGCCCGCGCCCGGTCCGAGGTCGACGACGTGGTCGGCGATCGCGATCGTCTCCGGCTTGTGCTCCACGACCAGCACCGTGTTGCCCTTGTCGCGCAGGCGCAGCAGCAGGTCGTTCATCCGCTGGATGTCATGCGGGTGCAGGCCGACGGTCGGCTCGTCGAAGACGTACGTCGTGTCGGTCAGCGACGACCCGAGATGGCGGATCATCTTGACGCGCTGCGCCTCGCCGCCCGACAGCGTGCCCGACGGCCGCTCCAGCGACAGATAGCCCAGCCCGATCTCCACGAACGAATCCAGATTCTGCCGCAGCGTGTCCAGCAGCGGCGCCACCGACGGCTCGCCCAGCCCGCGCACCCACTCGGCCAGGTCGCTGATCTGCATCGAGCAGGCGTCGGCGATGCTGATCCCGCCGATCTTCGACGAGCGGGCCGGTTCGCCGAGCCGGGTGCCCCCGCACTCCGGGCAGGCGGTGAAGGTGACCGCCCGGTCCACGAACGCCCGGATGTGCGGCTGCAGCGCGTCCTTGTCCTTCGAGAGGAACGACTTGGTGATCTTCGGGATCAGCCCTTCGTAGGTGAGGTTGACCCCGTTGACCTTGACCTTCACCGGCTCGCGGTACAGGAAGTCGTGCATCTCCTTCTTGGTGTACTTGCCGATCGGCTTGTCCGGGTCGAGGAACCCCGACGAGGTGAAGATCCCCACCGTCCACCAGCTGTCCACCTTGTAGCCGGGGATGGTGATCGCGCCCTCGTTCAGCGACTTGCCGTCGTCGAACAGCTCGGCCAGGTCGATGTCGCTGACGGTGCCCATCCCCTCGCAGCGCGGGCACATGCCGCCGTTGACGCTGAAGCTGCGCCGCTCGGTCTTGCCCGAGCCCTCCACAGTGATGGCGCCCTGCCCGCGCACCGACGGGACGTTGAAGGAGAACGCGTTGGGCGGCCCGATGTGCGGGCGGCCGAGCCGGCTGAACAGGATGCGCAGCAGCGCGTTGGCGTCGGTGGCGGTGCCGACCGTCGAGCGGGAGTTGGCGCCCATCCGCTGCTGGTCGACGATGATCGCCGTCGTCAGGCCCTCCAGGACGTCGACCTCGGGACGCGACAGGCTCGGCATGAACCCCTGCACGAACGCGCTGTAGGTCTCGTTGATCAGCCGCTGCGACTCGGCCGCGATCGTGTCGAACACCAGCGAGCTCTTGCCGGATCCGGACACCCCGGTGAACACCGTCAGCCGCCGCTTGGGGATCTCGACGCTGACGTCCTTCAGGTTGTTCTCCCGCGCGCCGTGCACGCGGATCAGGTCGTGACTGTCGGCGACGTGCGGCCGCGGCTCGGCTGAGGGCGCGCCGGTCTTCGGGTCCATGCTCATCGTGTCTCCATCGTCGCCTGGCTCGATCCTGTCCTTGTCTACCTGATCGGCGCGGTCGTGCGCGCATCGGCGGGCATCGGTACGCATCGTCCGGTTCAGGCGAAGGTTCAGGCGATGGCGGCCACGCTAGCCGCACCGCGCCGCCCACCGCTTCTCGATTCCTGACCGCTCACCGCCGGTTCACCGGCGGGTCGGCGGCGGGTCGGCGGCGGGGTCGTGGAAGGGTCGCCTTCGCGTGACGGTCCACGCGCGCCGCCCACGCCGTAAGATCCCGGCATGGGCTTGGTCGAGCTGCTTGTCATCCTGGGGTTCGTCGCCCTCTTCGCGCTCATCGTCGCGATCATCTTTCTCGCCGCGCGGGCCGGCGCCACCGCCAACCGCCGTCTGGCCTGGCGCAGCGACGGCCTGCCGCCGCCCATCTCGGCCGACCTGTACGACCGGATCGCCGAGCTCATCCGGGCCGGGCGGAAGATCGAGGCCATCAGGCTGGTGCGCCAGCACACCGGGTCCGGTCTCAAAGAGGCCAAGGTGGCCGTCGACTCGATCGCCGCCGGCACCTACCTGGATCCCCCGCACGACGACCTCGCCGCCCGCGTGCGGGCGCTGAAGGCCGGCGGCCGCGCCGAGCAGGCCATCATGCTGGTGCGCGGCGAGACCGGCATGTCCGAGGCCGAGGCCGAGGCCTTCGTCGCCGCCATCAACTGAGCCGCCATCAACTGAGCCGTCATCAACCGAGCCGTCATCAACCGAGCGCGCCATCGACTGACACCCCCGGGCCCGGCCCCGCGTCTGGAGCGCAGGCGGTTGACCCTCACGTGGCGTGATGCTCCACGCTGGGACGCGGGAGGGACCATGAGCTACTCGGTCGGCCAGGTGGCCGCCTTCGCCTGCGTGACGGTGCGCACCCTGCACCACTACGACGAGATCGGGCTGCTGTCGCCCGGCGAGCGCACCGCCGCCGGATACCGCCGCTACACCGAGCCCGATCTCGACCGGCTGCAGCAGATCCTGTTCTACCGCGAGCTCGGCTTCTCCCTGGAGGAGGTCGCCGCCATCCTCGACGACCCGTCGGCCGACCCGCTGACCCATCTGCGGCGTCAGCACGAGCTGCTGCGGCAGCGCATCGACCGGCTGGCCCGGATGGCGGCGGCCGTGGAACAGGCGATGGAGGCACACGCGATGGGGATATCCCTTACTCCGGAAGAGCGGTTCGAGGTGTTCGGCGACTTCCGGCCCGAAGACCACGAGGAGGAGGTGCGGGAGCGGTGGGGTGACAGCGAGGCCTTCGAGCAGAGCCGCCGCCGTGCCGCGTCCTACACCAAGCAGGATTGGCTGAAGATCAAAGATGAGGGGGGCGAGATCCTGGCGGCGCTGGCGGACGCCTACGCGGCCGGGCAGCCTCCGTACTCGCCGCAGGCCATGGACGCGGCCGAGGCGCACCGCGCGCACATCGGCCGATGGTTCTACGACTGCTCGCCGCAGATCCACCGGGGCCTCGGCGACATGTACGTGGCCGACCCCCGCTTCGCCGCGAACTATGAGACGGTGGCAACCGGATTGGCGCAGTATGTCCGGGACGCAATTCACGCCAACGCCGATCGAATGGCATAGGACACGCGGCTGAAATGCCGCGGAAACACCGGCTCGCCATGATGATCGCGTGATCAGGGCCATTCTGTTCGACCTCGACGAGACCCTTTTCGATCATCGGGCGGCCGTCGCCCACGCGGTCACCGCGTGGACCGAGTCGGCCTCGCCGGGTCATCCGCTGCTGGCGGACGGCCCGGCGCTGTGGCTGGCCCTGGAGGACCGGCACGTGCCGGCCTGGCACGCCGGCCAGTGCTCGTTCGCCGAGCAGCGCCGCCGCCGGGTGCGCGAGTACTGCGACCGGCTCGCCATCGCCACGCCGTCCGATCCGGACGCCGCCTACGACGCCTTCCTGACCCTCTACGAGCAGGCCTGGACGGCCTTCGCCGACGCCGCGCCCGCCATCGCCGCGCTCGGCGGCCGCGGGCTGACGCTCGGCGTGCTCACCAACGGCATGCTGGTGCAGCAGGAGGCCAAGCTGCGCCGGATCGGGCTGGCCGACCTGCTCGACCCGGTCCTGTCTCCGGACGCGCTGGGCGCGTTCAAACCGTCGGCCGCCTGCTACCTGGCCGCCGCGGCCAAGCTCGGGCTGCGGCCCGAACAGGTCCTGATGGTCGGCGACAACCTGCGGCTGGACGCCCTCGGCGCGCTGCGGGCCGGCATGCGCGGCGTCTGGCTCGACCGCCACGGCGACGGCACGACCGACGACGGCGCGCTTGACGGTGCGGCGGGGTCGGTGGAGCGTGTCACGAGCCTGCTGCAGCTGCTCGCCCTGCTGCGTACCCCCGCCCTGGTGTAGCCCGGCTAGCAGTGCACGGCGCGGGCCGCCCCGCGCGCGTGCTGCGGATGACTGAGCAGGTCGGTGCTGTCGGCGAACTGGTCGACCGCGCCGACCGGGGTCAGCGCCCGGATCCGCGGATCGCGGACCCCGTCCATGAGCGCGGTGGCGAAGCGGCCGGCGTCCAGCACCCGGAACGGGCGGCCGTGGAAGGCCCGCACCCCCGGATCCATCGGCACGGTCAGCATCAGCCGGTTGTGCAGGGCCGCCGTCGCCTGATAGGCCCGGCACAGCTGATCCTCGCGCTGCGGCCAGGTCGGGGCGGCCAGCGCCGCCGCCAGCGTGTCCCGCAGCTCGGCCGTTCCCGACAGGCGCGCGAACGCCGACCCCAGCCACTTGCTGTACGGCGGATACCGGCGTCGCATCAGCAGTGTCAGCCGCATCAGATCGCGCACCAGCCGCGCCGTCACCAGCGCCGACCCGATGCCGTCGCCCACCTCGGCGCAGCGGCCGGGAAAGGGCTCCTCCTGGCCGATGCGCGTCCATTGGCAGGCCAGCACATAGCGCCACACGTCATCGGGATACCAGCGCAACCGGGTCCGCGCCCCGGCCAGCACGCCCAGCCCGTCATGGAAGACCGCTCCCCCCGTGAACTCGGCCAGCAACTGCGTCGGCGTGCCCAGCCAATCCAGCAACGTGATATCGCCCAGCGGATCGAAACCCAGCCGCCCGCACGCCCACCCGGTGAACTCCTCCACCCGCACACCCGGCTGCACCGGGTTGCGGTCCGACCCGAACGAGGTCGGGAAACCGCGAAATGTGGCCGGCAGACGCGCCAGCAGCCGCTCACGCGCCTCGTCAACGGCCTCGCCGTCCACGAACACCAGGGCGCGGGGCCCCCAATCGTGGTCGGCCGAGCGTTCCGTGTCGAACGACAGCACCTCTGACCCCGGCCCGATCAACGCCGAGCTGTGCGGCACCCCTCGCAACGCGGGCGCCATGACCTTCTCGTAGAAGGCGGCGGACAGCTGCAGACCTGGGACAAACCTCGCAGTCATGCCACCACTGTGCCGTTTTCCTGCGCAGACATCATCCCGATTTATGGCCGGGCACGTATGGCCGCCGCCGCGACCGGCCGCGCCGCGAACCCCAGCCGCTCATACAGGCCGAGCGCGGCGTGGTTGTCGTCGTCGGCCATGAGCGCCACCCGCCCATGCCGGGCGGCCAGATCGGCCGCCACGAAGCGGCACAGGCGCTCGCCCAGCCCGCTCCCCCGGGCCTCGACGGCCGTCGCCACCCCGGCGATCAGGCCGATCGTCTGCGCGGACCAGGCGTCGGCGGCCACCGCCAGCAGCCGCCCGCTTTCCGGGTCGCCGATTCCCGCCCACCGCCTCACCCCGGCCATCCCCGGCATCGCGTACGAGGACGGGTGGGCCGCCCGCAGCAGCCGCGCCACCTCGCCGTACTCCGAAACCGCCAGCCAGCGGCCCTGCGACGGCCCGGCGGTGAGGCGCGACGTGCTCATCCACGTGAACCGGCCCGACAACGTCAGCCCCGGCACGACCGCACCAGCGGGATCAGCCGGATCAGCGGGATCACCGGTGATGGCCTCGATCAGCGCCGGGTCGCCGAGCGGGCGGTAATCGGGCCCGCACTCCCGCAGGGCGAACCACGCCAGCGCCCGCACCTCCCCCCACATCCCCGCTATCGCTGACGTGTCCGGGCAGGTCAGGGCGAGCCGGTCGCGGCGTGAGGCGGCCGGGCTGGCCACCGCCACGGCGCCGCCGAGCGCCCAGGCCCGCACTCCCGGCCCCAGCGCTCCCCCGGCGCCCTGGACGGCCCACACGGCCAGCTCGTCACCGCCCGAGGCGGCCGCCACGTCGGCGAGGTCGCGCAGCTCGCGTATCGCCGTACGGCAGGGCCTGGTCGAGCAGGGCCTGGTGGACCGGCCGCTCACAAGATGGGCGCGGGCCGGTAGGCGGCGGCCGCCGGATGCTTGCCGGTGATCTCGGCGACCTCGGCCACGACGGAAGCGACCTGGGCCGCCGCGGCGCCGGTGAAAGAGACCCGGTCGGCCAGCAGGGCGTCCAGGGCCGGCCGGTCGAGCGGCAGCCGGGGGTCGGCGGCCAGCCGGTCGAGCAGCTCGTTGGCGGCGCCGCCGCCGCGCATCGCCAGCGCGGCCGCGACCGCGTGCTCCTTGATGACCTCGTGGGCGCTCTCCCGGCCCACGCCCGCCCGCACGGCCGCCATCAGCACCTTCGTCGTGGCCAGGAACGGCAGATAGCGGTCCAGCTCGGCGGCGATCACCCCCGGGAAGGCGCCGAAGTCGTCAAGCACGGTCAGCATGGTCTCGGCCAGCCCGTCGAAGGCGAAGAACGCGTCGGGAAGCGCCACCCGCCGCACCACCGAGCACGACACGTCGCCCTCGTTCCACTGGTCGCCGGCCAGCTCGCCGGTCATGGAGGCGTAGCCGCGCAGCACGACCGTCAGGCCGTTGACCCGCTCGCAGGAGCGGGTGTTCATCTTGTGCGGCATGGCCGAGGAGCCCACCTGGCCCTCGGCGAACCCCTCGGTGACCAGCTCGTGCCCGGCCATCAGCCGGATCGTCCTGGCCAGCGACGACGGCGCGGCCGCCAGCTGGACCAGCGCCGTCACCACCTCGTAGTCGAGCGAACGCGGATACACCTGGCCGACGCTGGTCAGCCGCCGGTCGAACCCGAGATGGGCCGCCACCCGGTCTTCCAGGGCGGCGAGCTTGGCCGCGTCGCCGCCGAGCAGGTCGAGCATGTCCTGCGCGGTGCCCACCGGGCCCTTGACGCCGCGCAGCGGATAGCGGGCGATCAGGTCGGTGAGCCTGCGGTAGGCGGCCAGCATCTCGTCGGCGGCCGAGGCGAACCGCTTGCCGAGCGTGGTGGCCTGCGCGGCGACGTTGTGGGACCGGCCGGCCATGACCGTGCCGGCGTGCTCGGCCGCCAGGCGGGCCAGCCGCGCCAGCAGGGCCACGCTTCGGTCGCGCGCCAGCAGCAGGCTGTCGCGGATCTGCAGCTGCTCGACGTTCTCGGTCAGGTCGCGCGAGGTCATGCCCTTGTGCACGTGCTCGTGCCCGGCCAGCGCGTTGAACTCCTCGATCCGCGCCTTGACGTCGTGGCGGGTGACCCGCTCACGCGCCGCGATGGAGGCCAGATCGACCTGGTCCACCACGGCGGCGTAGTCGGCGATCGCCCGCTGCGGGACCGCGACCCCCAGCTCGGCCTGGGCCGACAGCACGGCCAGCCACAGCCGCCGCTCCAGGACCACCTTGTGCTCGGGCGACCACAGCCGGGCCAGATCGGCCGAGGCGTAACGATTGGCCAGCACATTGGGGATCCGCGGCCGTGCGGCGCTGGGCGGAGTCGACGGAGACGAAACGCGATCGGTCACGTTGCCCCAGCATATCCGCCCGGCCCCGCCGCCCACCCCGTGCCCCGGGCCGGCGCGACGACGCTACCGGGACGTCACGGGATCGGCTCGTAGACCTTCAGCTCCGGCTGGGGGGCCGGACGGCGGCGGCGCAGCCGCTCCTTGGTCCGCTCGACGATCGTGTACAGCGTCGGCACCAGCACCAGCGTCAGCAGCGTCGAGGAGATCAGCCCGCCGATCACCACGATCGCCAGCGGCCGGGAGATGAACCCGCCCGACCCGGTGACGCCCAGCGCCATCGGCGTGAGCGCGCAGATCGTGGCCGTCGCCGTCATCAGGATCGGGCGAAGCCGCCGCCGGCCGCCCTCGACGACCGCCTCGACCACGCCCAGCCCCTGCGACCGATACTGGTTGATCAGGTCGATCAGCACGATCGCGTTGGTGACCACGATGCCGATCAGCATCAGCATGCCGATCAGCGCCGGCACGCCCAGCGCCGTGCCCGTCGCCAGCAGCAGCCCGATCGCGCCGGTCGCCGCGAACGGGATCGACACCAGCAGGATCAGCGGCTGCACGAAGCTCCGGAACGTCGCCACCATGATCATGAAGACGATCGCTATGGCCAGCAGCATCGCCATTCCGAGGTCGGCGAACGCGTCCGCCTGGTCGGCCGAGGCCCCGCCGATCTCGTACGACACGCCGGCCGGCATCGTCAGGCCTTTCAGCCGGTCGGTGACCTTCGCGGTGATCGCGCCCAGGTTCCCCGCGTCGGCCGTGCCGGCCACCGTCGCCGTACGGTCGCCGTCCTGCCGCGTGATCTGCGTCGGGCCCTGCGCCTTGTCGACGTTGGCCACGCTGCTGAGCTTGACCGCGCCGGTCGCGGTCGGCAGCCGCAGGTCGCGGATCTGCGTCAGGCTCGTCGGGGCCGCCCCCACGCGCAGCACGATGTCGCTGGACCGGCCGTCGAGACTGATCGACCCGATCGGCGCGCCCCGGAACGCCTGCGCCACCATCTGCCCGATCCCGGCCTCGGTCAGCCCCTTGGCGGCCGCCTTCTCCCGGATGACGTGCACCTCGATCCGCTGCGCGCTGTCCTCCAGGTTGGAGCTCACATCACGCAGCCCCGGCACGTCCTTCACCGTGGCCGCCACGGCCGCGGCCGCCGACTTCAGCTCGGCCGTGTCGGCGCCCTGCAAGATCACCTGCAGCTGGTCGGAGTTGAACCCCCCGCCGCCGCCCTGGCCCACCTTGATCGTGCCGACGCCGCTCAGCCCCGCCAGCCGGTCGCGCAGCCGCTGCTCCAACGCCGGCGTGTCGACCCCGTCGGCCACCGTCACCGAATAGGTGGCCCGGTCGGCGGCGCCGCCGACCCGCCCGCCCAGCTGCTGATTGCCGCCGCCCACCGTCACCTGATACGAGGCGACGCCGCGGTCGGCCTTCAGCACGTCCTCGATCCGCTTGGCCGCGGCGTCGGTCGTCGCGAGGTCGGTGCCGACCGGCATCCGCTGCGTGATCTGCGTGGTGTTGTTGCCCGACGAGTCGAGGAAGTTGGTCTTCAGATTGGGCGCCAGCGCCATCGTCCCCACGAAGATCAGGAACCCGGCCACCAGCGTGATCGCCCGGCGCCGGGTCGCGAACCGCAGCACCGGCAGATAGATCCGCTGCAACGGCGAGCGCAGCTCCCGCCGCTCGGCCTCCTGCCGGATCGTCTCGCCGTCGCCCTGCGGCGTCTTCAGGAACCAGTACGCGAGGACCGGGATCACCGTCAACGCCACCAGCAGCGAGGCCAGCAGCGCCACCGTCACCGTGATCGCGAACGAGCTGAACAGCTGTCCCACCAGGCCGCCCACGAACGCGATCGGCAAGAACACGGCCACCGTGGTCAGCGTCGACGCCGTCACCGCGCCCGACACCTCACGCACCGCGCCCAGCACGGCCTGCCGTTTCGCCTCGCCGTACGTCAGATGTCGTTTGATGTTCTCCAGCACGACGATCGAGTCGTCGACCACCCGGCCGATCGCGATCGTCAGCGCCCCCAGCGTCAGCAGGTTCAGCGAGTAGTCGCCGGCCCACAACGCGATCAGCGCGATCACCACCGACAGCGGGATCGACACCGCCGTCACGATCGTCGACCGCACCGACAGCAGGAACACCAAGATGATCAGCACCGCGAACGCCAGGCCCAGCAGGCCCTCCGTGGTCAGATCCTCGATCGACCGCTCCACGTACGGCGCCTGGTCGAACACCACCGTCAGCTCAGACGCGTCCCCCATGGCCCGCGTCAGCTCCGGCAGCTTGGCCCGCACGTCGTGGGAGATCTGCACGGCGTTGGCGTCCTGGCGCATCGTGATCGAAACGCCGAGGCTCGGCGTGCCGTTGGTCCGCGTGATCGTCGTCGCCTGCGCGTCGGCCTCCACGATGTCGGCCACGTCGCCGAGCCGTACGGGCTTGGGCTGGGCCGCCGGCTGCGTCGGCCGCGCCTGCGGCAGATTCCCCGACCCCGCGCGGCCCTGCGCCGAACCCACGGCAGAACCCACGGCAGAACCCTGCGAACCCGCGGCCGAACCACCCGCCGGGTTCTGACCCGCGCCCTGCCGCTGCTGCTGCGCCGACGGCACGGTCGAACCGCTCGACGCCGGCGGCAGATACAGACCCTTCAAGTCGTCGATCGAGGTGATCCGGTCGCCGATCTGCACCGTCAGCGTCTTACCCGACTCGGTCACACTGCCGGCCGGGATCGCCAGGCCGTTGGTCTGCAGCACCTGCGCGATCACCGCCGGCGACTGCCCCGCGAGCGCCAGCTTCACCAGATTCGGCGTGATCACGACCTGCTTCTCACGCGCGCCCGACACCGCCGCCTCACGCACGCCCGTGATGCCCTGCAGCTGCGGCACCATGACCCGCTGCAGCTTGTCGAGCATCCCGTGCGGATCGCCCGCGTCGCCGACCGCGATCACCATCACCGGGATGTCGTCGGTGCTGCCCGCCACCACCTGCGGATCCACCTGCGCCGGCAACTGACCCTTCACCCGGCTCACCGACTGCTGCATCTTCGAGACCGCGCCGTCGACATCGGTGCCGTAATCGAACATCACCTGGATCTGCGCCGAGCCCTCACGCGACGTCGACGAGATCTGGGTGACCCCCTCGATCCCCGTCAAACCGTCCTCGATCGGCTTGGTGACCTGCTCCTCGACGATGTCCGGCGACGCGCCCGGATAGGACGCCACCACGAACGCCGCCGGGAACTCCAGCGACGGGAACAACTGCTGCTTCAACGACGGAATCGCCAACGCGCCCACCGCGCTGAGCACCACCGCGATCATGATCACGAGGCTGCGGTTGGCAAGGCTCAGCCTGGCCAGAAAGGTCATGACGGCGCTCCTCGAAACGTCAAAACGATGCAGGCCACACTAACACTTCGCGTGATACGAATATTTAACCCGGTTTACGTTCCTGATAACCTTCTCAGGAAACAAAAGGACGGACGTGGACAACGCACGCGAAGCGCTGATCGACTGGCTGGTGGAGACCCAGCGCGGCATGGGCCGCCACTTCGCCCGAGCCCGATCCCTCCCCCTGCTGGCATCCAACCTCACCATGCCGCAACTCAAACTCGTCATGTTCCTCGCCTTCCACGGCTCCACCGCCGGCCAGGACATCGCCCGCCAGCTCGGCGTCGGTCTCGGCACCGTCACCGGCATCGTCGACCGCGTCATCGCCCAAGGCCTGGCCACCCGCCGCGAAGACCCCCACGACCGCCGCGTCCGCCGCGTCGAACTCACCCCCAAAGGCCACGCCCTCGCCGAGGAGATCCTCGACACCGGCACCGCCGAATGGCGCGCCATCCTCAGCCGCCTCGACACCGACACCCTCCGCGACCTGGAACGCGTCTTCCTCAAACTCGACGCCGCCCTCCACGACGACCCCCTCTAGCCCCACCACCGCCACGCGACGACCCTGCACACCATCGCCAGCACGCGACGACCCACGAAGAGCCGCCCGCCATGCCCCATGACCGCGAAACCAGCCCCCGCCAAACCAGCCCCCACGGGCCCGACGGATATCCCGGCAGTGAGAGCGACTATCTAAGCGGGCTGTTCTCCCTTCGTGGGCGGGTCGCGCTGGTGACCGGCGGCAGCTCAGGAATCGGCTACGCCATCGCCGAAGCGCTCGGCCGGGCCGGAGCCGACCTCGTCCTCGTCGCACGCCGCGACGGCGAACTCGCCCGCGCCGTCGCCGACCTGGCCGCGCACAACATCAGGGCATCCGCCATCAGCGCCGACCTCGCCGACCACGACGCCGTCACCCGTATCTGCACCGACGCGCCCGCCGCATTCGGCGACATCGACATCCTCGTCAACAACGCGGCCAACAACATCCGCCGCCCGATGAGCGACCTCACCGACGACGACTACCAGCAGACCATCGCCATCAACGTCACCGCCCCGTACCGCCTCGGCCAGCACTTCGGCCCCCGCATGATCCGCCGCGGCTGGGGCCGCATCATCAACATCGGCTCCCAGCAGTCCATCAGCGCCTTCAACAACAGCGGCGCCTACGGCGTCTCCAAAGCCGCCATCGCCGGCCTCACGCGCTCCCAGGCCGAAGCCTGGTCACGCCACGGCGTCACCAGCAACACGATCATCCCCGGCTTCGTTCTCACCCCGCTCACCGAACCCGCTCAAGCCATCCCCGGGCTCGTCGACCAACTCGCCGCACGCGCCATGGTCAAACGCAACGGCCTGCCCGCCGACTTCGCCGCCGCGGCCGTCTTCCTCGCCTCCCCCGCCGCCGGCTACGTCACCGGCCAAACCCTCCATGTAGACGGCGGCTTCAGCGTCCACTAGGGCTCATCGGCGGGCCATATCCGGCTCGTCCGGCGCGCAAGCCACCACCACGCCGCCGGGGCGGGGTTCCCGTACCCGGCCTGACGAACGGGCTGGAGTCAGCGGCGTCACCGATCAGAAATCCTCCGCCACGTCGTCAGTTCTGGCAGCCCCCGCACCGGTGGAAGGATCCATGACCATGACCGACGCCAGACCCCTGGGCGCCGACGAGGCCACGTTCATCGCCGCGGTCCGCTCACACGACACGGCGAGGTTCGCGCTCCTCACCGAACGCCACCGCCGTGAGCTGCAAGTGCACTGCTACCGGATGCTCGCGAACTACGAGGACGCCCAGGACATGACGCAGGAGACGTTCCTGCGAGCGTGGAACAAGCGGGAGTCGTTCAAGGGCCATGCCGCGCTGCGGACCTGGCTGTACCGGATCGCGACGAACGCCTGCCTCGACTTTCTGGAAAAGCGCAACGACCGCACACCCCTACCATCCGAGCTGCCGGACCCCGGCTCCGAGCTGCCGTACCTGCAGCCGTACCCCGACCGGATGCTCCCCGAGGACCCGCAGGAATCGGTGGTGGCGCGGGAGACGATCGAGCTGGCGTTCGTCGTGGCCGTCCAGCACCTGCCGCCACGGCAGCGAGCGGTGTTCATCCTGCGCGACGTCCTAGGCTGGCCGGCGTCGAAGGCCGCCGACACCCTCGAGCTGACCCTCGCATCGGTGACCAGCGCACTACAGCGGGCGCGCGTGACGATGCGCGAGCAGCTACCCGGCCGCCGCCTCGACTGGCGGAGACCCTCCACCCACGAGCTGTCGGACGACGAGCGCGGCGTGGTGAAGTCGTATATCGACGCCCATGAGCGCAACGACCTCGACGGGCTGATGTCCCTGCTGCGCGACGACCTGCGCTTCGCGATGCTGCCCGAGCCGGGCGCCTTGATCATGACGGCCGAAGACGCGGTGGACGGCTGGGTCTCCGGTGGGCTCTTCCAGCGCGGCCACGACGACTGGCGCTGTATCCCCACGACGGTCAACCGCATGCCTGCCGCCGCGCTGTACCTCCGCACCCCCGCCGACCCGCAGTACCGGCTATTCACCATCGCGGTCCTGCACATCGTCGACGGGAAGATCGCCGAGCTCACCGGATTCGACGCCACCGACAAACCATGGCTGGGCCTGCCCCCGACACTGTGATCAGACAAGCCCCCATCGTCGACGAATCCAGCGCACGGGCCACCGTCCCCGCCGTCACCGACGTCACCGACGAACGAGCACCCCGACCAGCTGAACACCACCGCCCCGCCGGCAGCGGCGGCGGGGCGGTCTCATGCCCCCGAGGGTCACGGTGAGCACGCCAGGAAGGATTTCGACCCGGCCTCACGAGCCGAGCATTCGGCCCGCGCTCATCGCCTCGTCTCGTATCGAGTCAGCACCACGCCGCCGGGAAACGCCCGCGTCTCCACCAGGGTCAGGTCCACCCAGCCGTCCAGCGCCGTGAAGAACGGCGTGCCACCGCCCACCAGGACCGGGTAGGTGGCCAGGGCGTACTCGTCGATCAGCCCGGCCCGCATGGCCGCCCCGGCGAGCGTCGCGCCACTGACGCCCATCGGAGCGCCATCCTCGGCCTTGAGCCGGGTGATCTCGGCGACCGCGTCGCCGGTGACCAGGCGGGTGTTCCAGTCGACCTTGTCGATCGTCGAGGAGAACACGACCTTCGGCGTGTCCCGCCAGTTCCGCGCGAACTCGATCTGCGCCGGGGTCGCGTCGGGCTGCCGGTCGCCGGTCGGCCAGTAGGAGCTCATCGTCTCCCACAGCTTGCGCCCATACAGCGACAAACCGATCGCCCGCTCCCTGTCGAGCCACCACTGGAACAGCTCGTCGCTCGGCGGCCCGCCCCAGCCGATGTCGTCGCCGGGCGCGGCGATGTAGCCGTCCAGGGTCACGTTCATGGCGAAGATCAGTTTCCGCATCGTGCCAACCTCCCGTGAGTCGATGTCACACGTACAGACGGGCGCGGCGCGGAAACCTAATCGGTGCGCGATCTGCGTCCGCTGAAGGACCGACAACGCCAGATGGCTCCGCCGCAGGGCCGGGTGCCTCGTCCGTGGGTCGGGATCGCCCCTGCAAACCCCGAACCTGACGACACACCTGGCCCCGCACCAACTTCACGACCGCGCCACACGCCCACTAGACCCGGGCGCACGTCCCCACGTGCTCCAGCCCAGCCCAGCCAGCACGCCACCTCAGCACACGCCTGACAGCGCAACGCTCCCCCGAGCGCACCCAAACCAAGCACCGACCAACGCCCGACCACCGGCAGAAGACCCGCTCTGACTACTTGCGGCGGACTTCGCTGAGACCGCGACCCTCGTGCCACATCTCGACCACCAGGAACTGCCCGCCCGCATCGACCCGCGTGATCACCAACTCGGCCACATCAACCCGGAACAGATGCGACCCCTCCCCCGGCAGATGCTCCTTCGACGCCGGATCCTCCACCTCCAGCGCACGCCCCGCGAACTTCACATCCCCCGACCACGACCCCGGATCGGCATCATCAGGATCATCGGAACCACTGTGCACCGCCACCCGCGGATCACGCCGCAGATCCCGCGCCTTCAGCGCACCCCCCATCGACCCCAGCCACACCTCCCCATCACGAAACTCCAACTCCGTGCCACTGATCCGCGGCGACCCGTCACGCCGCAACGTCGCCATCGTCTTGTGCCGATGCCGGTCGAACAGCGCCCGCGCCCGAGCCGCGAACTCCGGGACTTCCTTCTCGATCTCCTGCCACGAACTCATGCCGCCATCGTGCACCCCGCCACCGACAAAAACGCCCCACCACCGCACCACCCCCGGCCAAGCAAGGCACCCGAAGTGTCACACCCCGGTGAGAGGATCCACCTCGTGGCCGACGTCCTCACCCAACGCGCGCTCAACCGCGCCACCCTCGCACGCCAACTCCTGCTCACCCGCGAGCCCCGCCCCATCCTCGACACCATCGAGCACCTCATCGGACTCCAGGCCCAAGCCCCCCAACCCCCCTACTACGGCCTGTGGTCCCGCATCGACGGCTTCACACCCGACCAGCTGTCCACCCTCATCACCAACCGCGACGCCGTGCGCATCGCCCTCATGCGCGGCACCATCCACCTCGTCTCCGCCCGCGACTGCCTCCAGCTCCGCCCCCTCTTCCAAACCTCCCTCGACCGCTGGCTCACCACCGCCTTCGGCCGCCAGCTACCCGGCGTCGACCTCGACGCCGTCACCACCCACGGCCGCACCCTCGTCGAAACCACCCCGCTCACCTTCGACGAACTCGGCAAACAACTGGCACCCCACTGGCCGGACGCCACACCCCAAGCCCTCGCCCAGGTCATCCGCGGCCGCGTCCCCCTCGTCCAAGTCCCCCCACGCGGCCTGTGGGGAGCCGCCGGCGCCGCCCGCCACACCAGCGCGGAAACCTGGCTCGGCCAACCCCTCGACCCCGCCCCCTCCATCGACCAGCTCGTCCTGCGCTACCTCAACGCCTTCGGACCCGCCACCGTCAAAGACATCCAGACCTGGTCAGGCCTCACCCGCCTGCGCGAAGTCACCACCCGCCTCGCCCCGCACCTGCGCGCCTTCCGCGGCGAAGACGGCGCCGAGCTGTACGACCTGCCCGAAGCGCCACGACCCGACCCCGACACCCCCGCACCATGCCGCCTCGTCGCCGAATTCGACAACCTCGTGTTGTCCCACGCCGACCGGACACGCGTCATGACCGACGCCGACCGCAAACGCTTCTTCACCGTCAACGGGATCTTTCCCGGCGTCCTGCTCCTCGACGGCCGATGCGCCGGCACCTGGCGCATCACCCGCGAGCGCGAGGCCATCACCCTGGCCTTCACGCCCTACCGCAAGCTCACCGCAGCCGAAATCGACGACGTCACCGCCGAGGGGCACCGGCTGCTCGACTTCGCCACCAGCGCTCCGGCCCCTGAAGCGGCAACTGCCGCTTCGCCGCCTTTCCGCCAGCTGAGGTTTGAAGCGCTGCGCTGAACAGCGCAGCGACCCGGCGCCTTTACTTAGTAGATCAAATCCAGGGTTTCCTCGGGTCGCTCAACAGTCGGCAGATGGCCGGCCCAGGGCAGCTCCACCAGCCGCGCGTCCGGCAGCGTACGTGCGAGGTGACGCGCCGTCTCCTGGAAGTACTCCATGTCCTGCCCACCGGCGACGACGACCACGGGCACCGTAATAGACGGCAGATCGATGGCCTCGTCGATGGTCTCCAGCTCACCGTCCGACTGAAGCTCGAACGCCCGGCGCTGCATCTCGGCCACCTCGCGCCGCGCCTCCTCGGATGCGCTCGGCCCCACCCACGTGCGTACGTTGAGCTCGACGGCGCCATCGATGTCGCCCGCCTCGAAGAGCCGGTTCTCCTCGGCGGCGAAAGCCTGCATGTCGGCCGTACGCGGCAGCCACGCCATCGGACAGAACAGCACCATCCGCGACACCAGGTCCGGATACAGGGTGGCCAGCCGCAGCGCCACGCCACCCCCGTAGGAGGACCCGACGATCGTGGCGGGGCCGATGCCGAGCCCCTTCATGACGGCGGCGACGTCTTGGGTGTCGCTGCAGGGCCCGTCCGCCTCATACGGGCTGCGGCCGAACCCGCGGAAGTCGAGCCGCACGACCCGAAAGCGCTTGGTCAGCGCGGGCCACAACGGATCCCACATCCTCGAATCCGCGGCACCGGAGTGCAGCAGCACGAGCGGTTCGCCAGCGCCCGCTTCCTCAAACCAGACGTTCATCGGGCCTCCAGAGCCATTCGCACACCTATAGCAACCAGCACGGCCCCGGAGATCCGCTCCAGGCGACGCCGTACCGAAGGACGATCAAGCACGCCGCGGGCACGCCCGGCGAACCAGATCAGCATCACATACCAGGCCGTGTCGACCACGACCCACACCACCGCGAGCAGGGCCAGCGTGACCGGCACGTTCACCCCGTCCGGCACGAACTGCGGCAGGAACGACATCGCGAACACGGCCGCCTTCGGGTTCATGCCGCAGGTGGCAAGACCCAGGCCGTAGGAGTGACGCCGCCCGCGCACCTGCCTGGCGGGCGCTTCGGCGGGCTTCCCTTCGGCCCCGGGCGCCCCCTTGCGGCGG
The DNA here is from genome assembly GCA_017592665.1 of Streptosporangiaceae bacterium NEAU-GS5. Classification (GTDB taxonomy): domain Bacteria; phylum Actinomycetota; class Actinomycetes; order Streptosporangiales; family Streptosporangiaceae; genus NEAU-GS5. The sequence continues at coordinate 62,599 of JAGFNW010000020.1, forward strand.
CGCGCCTGCCACAGCGACTGCGCGCCCATGGCGATCAGCACGGCCGCGCCGATCGCCTTCATCGTCCCGTACGCCACCTCGGACGCCATGACCAGCGCCGACAGGCCGAACACGGCGGCGATGGCCCACAGGAAGATCCCCGTCTCGTTGCCGAGGGTCGCCGCGACCCCGGACGAACGGCCGGCGCGCAGCGTCTGCCTGAGGATGACCGCGGTGCTGACCCCGGGGATCATCGCCAGCAGCAGGCACGAGCCGATGAACGCGAGCAGGAACATGCGCGTCATGGTGTCCAATCGCGGCGGTCCCCCGCAAACCCATTTATCGCGGCCGGTACATCCGCGACAGTTCGGCCACGGTCTCGGCGATCATCTCGCGGAGCTCGGCGGGGGCCAGAACCTCCAGCTGCGCGCCCATGCGCAACAGCACCCATCGGGCGTGCCGCACCGACTCGACCGGCACGGTCAACCGCAGCCAGCCGTCCGGCTCGATCTCGGCCTCGACCATGGCCTTGGCGACGATCTCGTCGCCAAGGGTGTACCGCAGCAGGCCTTCGCCCTCGGGGGCCAGGCGGACGACGGCCTCGGCCGTGTACATCCGGGCCGCGAAGTCGGCCGCGAACCTCCGCCAGAATCCGACCAGGTCGAAGGAGGGGTCGCGGTCGAACCGCTCGGGCAGCACCTCCAGCTTCAGGATCCGGCCGACGCGGTAGGTGCGCACGGTCTCGCCCACCTTGGCCGCCAGATACCAGGAGCCGCCCTTGAGGACGACACCGTAGGGGTGGGCCAGGCGCTCGACCTCGGTCTGGCCCCAGCGGCGGTAGAGCAGTCGCACCACGCGCTCCTCCCACACGGCGTCCGCGACCTCGGCGAGGAAGGGCACGTCGTCGGCGGCCCGATACCAACCGGGGACGTCGAGGTGGAACCGTTCGCGGATCCTCGCGGCCTGCGAGCGGCGCTCGGGCGGCAGCGCGGCCAGCACCTTCAGCTCGGCCGCGGCGGCCACCTCGCCGAGGCCGAGGTCGGCGGCGGGTCCGGGAAGGCCGGCGAGGAACAGCGAGGTCGCCTCGCGCGGTGACAGGCCGTTGAGCCGCGTCCGGTAGCCGTCCAGCAGCTGATATCCGCCGGCCGGGCCGCGGTCGGCGTATACCGGCACCCCGGCCGCCGACAGCGCCTCCATGTCGCGATAAACCGTGCGCACCGAGACCTCCAGCTCGGCGGCCAGCTCCGGCGCGGTCATGCGGCCCCTGGTCTGCAGTAACAGGAGCAACGACAGCAGACGGCCGGCGCGCATGGCCCCAGTGTGGCAGGCCCGCGGCACTTGCCTCACAAACGGCCGGCCGCAGGCTCGTTTCGGGGCCGGCAGGGCGGCGGCGCTTGCGATCGCACATGGCGTGTGTTCAAATGCACACGTGGAGAGTCGCATCAATGACATCCTCAACGCGTTGCGTGAGCGCGACGTCGTCTCGGTCGTCGAGTTGGCAGTTCAACACGGGGTTTCGGAGATGACGATCCGCCGCGACCTCGACGAGCTCGCCCAGCAGGGCGTGGTCCGGCGGGTCCGCGGCGGCGCGCTCAGCCTGCTGCTACGCGGCGAGGAGCCCCCCTTCAGCGTCCGCGAGCGGGAGGCCATCGAGGCCAAGCAGCGCATCGGCGCCCACGTCGCGTCGATGCTGGCCGACGGCGAAGCTGTGGTCCTCGATGGCGGCACCACCACCCTTGAGGTGGCCCGCGCCGTCCGCGACCGCCGGCTCACCGTGGTGCCGCTCGCGCTGCGATGCGCCGACGAGCTCACCGCGGCCCCGCGCGTCAAGCTGGTCCTGCCCGGCGGCGAGGTCCGCCCCAGCGAGCAGAATTTCGTCGGCCCGCTCACCGAGGCGTCCCTGCGGGCCCTGCGGTTCGACACCGCGATCATCGGCTGCTGCGGCCTTTCCGCCGAGCACGGCGTCACCGCGCACGACCTGCCCGACGTGGCGGTCAAGCAGGCCGCGATCTCCTCGGCCCGGCGCGTGATGATCGTGTGCGACTCCGGCAAATTCACCCGCACGGCCTTCGGCGCGGTCTGCCCGCTCGACCGGCTCGACGTCGTCGTCACCGACACCGGCATCCCCCGCGACCAGTCCGACGCCCTCACCGCCGCGGGCGTCGCCGTGCATGCCGTATGAGCGGCCACACCATCACCCGCGCAGAAGGAGGCGGCGAAGCGTGCGCATGAGCCGGGAGACCATCCGCGAGAAGGCGCGCGATCGCGCGGTCCGTGCCCGCGTGGCCGTCTACGGCCTGTTCCTGCTGGGCGGCACGGCCGTAGGCACCTGGACCTCGCGGATCCCGGCCGTGAAGGAGCGGCTCGACCTCGGCGACGGCCAGTTCAGCATCGCCTTGCTCGGGCTGGCCGGCGGCGCGATCGCCGGCATGCAGCTCATCGGCCGGCTCGTCGACCGGCATGGCAGCGCCAAGATCATGATCCGGGCCGCGTTCCTGCAGGCCGTCGTGCTGATCGTGCCCGCCTACGTGCCGAGTCTGCCCGCCCTGACCGCCGCGATGTTCGCGTTCGGGCTGGTCCACGGCATGCTCAACGTGTCGATGAACGCCAACGCGGTCACGGTCGAGCGGCTCACCGGCAAGCCGATCATGTCGTCCTTCCACGCGATGTACAGCGTGGGAGGCTTCGCCGGCGCCACCACCGGCGGCCTGCTGGCCCATGCCGGGCTCGGCGCGGGTCCCACCTTCCTGATCGCCGCCGCCGTCATCGCCTCGATCGCGGCCCTGTCCGCGCGGTGGGCGCTGCGCGACACCCCCGATCCCGTACGGCTCGCGCCTGGCCAGGCCCGCCCCCGCCTGCCGCGCGGCGTGCTGTTCCTCGGCGTGCTGGCCTTCTGCTGCCTGGTCGGAGAGGGCACGGCGGCCGACTGGGGCTCGGTGTACCTGCGCGAAGACCTGGGCGCCTCGGCCGGCGGCGCGGCCGCCGCCTACGCCGCGTTCTCGATCATGATGACGGCCGGTCGGTTCGCCGGCGACGGCCTGGCCGCCCGCTTCGGGCCGGTCCGGCTGGTCCGGGCGTGCGGGCTGGTCGCGTCCGCCGGTCTCGGCGTGGGCCTGCTCGTGGGGGCTCCGCTGGCGGGCGTGCTCGGCTTCGGCGCGTTCGGTGCAGGGCTTTCGTGCATCATCCCGCAGGTCTTCTCCGCGGCCGGGCACCGCGACCCGACCCAGGCCGGGCGCGCCCTGGCCCGTGTGGCCGGGCTCGGCTACCTCGGGTTCCTCAGCGGGCCCGTGCTCATCGGCTCGGCCGCCGAGCTGACAAGCCTGCCGGTCGCCCTGGTCATCCCGGTCGTGCTGGTCCTGTTCGTCGCCGTTGCCGCCACCGCGCTGCGCGCCCCGGCCAAACCCCAGCCCCAGCCAGAGACCCAGCCCAGGGTCGGGACCCTGCCAGAAACCCAGCCCGAGACGGGGGCCAGGGCCCTGCCAGAAACCCAGACTGAGACCGGGGCATGGACCGGGGCCCTGCCAGAAACCCAGGCTGAGACCGAGACCGGGGCATGGACCGGGGCCGAGACCGGGGCCCACTCGTCTGAGGCGGCGCCCGCCGTCACATCAGGTCGTACGCCAGACGGATTACCAGGGCCGTGACCACGCACAAAAGCACGATCCGGACGAAGCGCGCGCCGCGCCTGATCGCCATCCGCGCGCCGATCTGCGCCCCGGCGATGTTGCACACCGCCATGCCCAGCCCCAGCCCCCACAGCACGTGCCCCTGCCAGGCGAACACCATCAGCGCCCCGAGGTTGGTCCCGGTGTTGACCGCCTTCGCCGTCGCCGACGCGTGCACGAAGTCCATTCCGACGACCGAGGCGAACACGATCAGCAGAAACGTCCCCGTCCCCGGCCCCAGCAGCCCGTCGTAGAACGCGATCGCCGTCCCAGCCAGCCCGACCGCCACGGCGATCCGCGCCGGGATCCGCCGCTCCGAATGGGCCGCGGCGCCGAACGCGGGCCGCATCGTCACGAACGCCGCCACCCCGATCAGCACGACCAGCACCAGCGGCTTCAGCACGGCAGCGTTGAGCATCGAGGCCGAGGCCGCGCCCAGGCCGGCGAACGGCACCGCCAGCAGCCCCGACGGAACGGCAATCCCCGGGTCGGACACGGCCTTCCTGGCATAGGTCACCGCGGCCGACCCCGTCCCGAACACTCCCGCGCACTTGTTGACCGCCAGCGCCTCCACCGGGGACAGACCCGCCAGCAGCAGCGCCGGGAGCTGGAGCAGCCCCCCGCCGCCCACCACGGCGTCCACCCACCCGGCCGCGAGCGCCGCCGCCAGCAGCGCCACCACCTGCCCCGTCTGCACCCGCCGAGGCTACCCGGGCCGGAGGCGGAAGCCCCGCCGAGCGGGGGCCGGCGGGGCTTCCGCGCGGCTCATACGGCTCATACGGCTCATTCGGGTCACGCGGATCACGCGGGCCGGCGGCCCCCGCGGCCCACCGGGTCACCGCCCACGCGGATCACGCCGCTCACGCTGGCCACCGGCCCAGGCGGGTCACGCCGCTCAGGCGGGCCACCGGGCCACCGGGTCACGCGGCTAACGCGGATCACGCCGCTCACGCGGCCCAGCGGGCCATGCGGGTCACGCCGCTCAGGCGGCCCATGCGGTCACGCCGCTCAGGCGGGTCACACGGCTCACCGGGTCACACAGGTCAGGCAGGCCAAGCCGGTCAGGCGGTCAGGCGGCCGTGGACGATCAGGGCCCAGGCGACGCAGCCGAACGCTCCGGCCGACAGGGCGGTCCTGGCCACGTTCCAGCGCACCCAGGCGGCCTCGAACTGCTCGCGCGCCGCCGCCACGTTGGTGCCGCCGCTGGCCTCCAGAGCGTCGTTGAGCGGCACGTTCACGCCGAAGGTGATGATCAGAACGATCACGTACAGCACGAGCCCGGCCACCGTCCACCAGATGGCCGACCCGCCCGCGCCCAGCTGCAGCAGCGCCGCCGCCAGCGTGAACACCAGCGCGCCGCCGAAGCACAGGGCGAACCAGCCGTTGAGCATCTGAATGTTGATCTTCCGCATGGCCTCGACGAACGTCCCGTCGCCGACCACACGGAGGCCGGGCATGACCGAGTAGAAGAACGTGGCGAACAGTCCGGCCGACAGTCCCATCGTCAGCGCCGCCGCCATCATGGAGACACTCCGCAGCACGGTGATCATCGCGCTTTCCTCCGTTTCATCCGATGTGATCCAAGCCAATCAACAGCGGCCGAGACGGGCCATCGGCGAGAAGCTCCCGCACATACGCAAACGTCTTGAAGTCATCCGCAATGTGATCATTTAGAGTGCTCGTATGGACGCGCTCACGAGCCTCCTCGACGGGCCCCGGGCACGCAACGCCTTCCTGCTGCGCGCGCTCATGCGGCCGCCGTGGTCGATGCGCATCCAGGACGAGGCCCCGCTCAGCCTGATCGCCGTCGTCCACGACCACGCCTGGATCCTTTCCCGAGACGCCGTACGGCTCGGCCCCGGCGACCTGGCCCTGGCACGCGGGCCGGAGCCGTACACGGTGGCGGACGACCCGGAGACGACGCCGCAGATCGTCATTCACCCCGGCCAGCGCTGCAGCACCATCGACGGGTGCAGCCTCCACGACGAGATGGACCTCGGCGTGCGCACCTGGGGCAACGACCCCGACGGCCCGACGGCCATGCTCGTCGGCACCTACCAGATGGACGGCGAGATCACCCGCAGGCTGCTGGCCGCGCTGCCGCCGCTGATCGTGCTGCGCGCCGAGGTGTGGGACAGCCCCCTGGTGCCCATTCTCGCCACCGAGATGGGCAAGGACGAGCCGGGCCAGCAGGTCATCCTCGACCGGCTGCTCGACCTGCTGCTCATCTCGGCCCTGCGGACCTGGTTCGCCCGGCCGGAGGCCGACGCGCCCGGCTGGTATCGCGCGTACGCCGACCCGGTCGTGGGACGCGCGCTCCGCCTGCTGCACAACAACCCGGGGCACCCGTGGACGGTCGCCGGCCTCGCCGCCGACGCGGGCGTGTCGCGGGCCGTGTTCGCGCGCCGGTTCACCGAGATGGTCGGCGAGCCGCCGATGACGTTCCTGACCGACTGGCGGCTGGCGCTCGCCGCCGACCTGCTGCGCGAGCCCGACGCGACGGTGGGGGCCGTGGCACGGCAGGTCGGTTACGGCAGCGCGTTCGCGCTCAGCGCCGCCTTCAAACGCGTGCGCGGGCTCAGCCCGTCCGAACACCGCCGTCAGGGGGCGCCGGGCGAGCCGCTCCCAGCAGGTCAGGCCGGACGGGACGGCTCGCGCGCATCGGACGGCGCGCTCCCGTGAACCACCCGGTCAGCCACACCAGCGGGTCGTCGCGGCCGAGCCAGGCGGCCCGCGGCCCGGCCGCGGCGTAGCAGGGCAGCCCCTCGTCCAGCAGCCCGGTGATCTCCGGGCGCTGCAGCGACTCGGCGGCGAACCCGTACAGCTCCACCAGCCGCGGCGCGATGATCCCGTAGTCGAGGACCCGCGCCAGCCGCCGCTCGGCGGCCACCAGATCCTCCACGCGCGTGCCGTCGAGCGGGTAGTGCTGCGGGAACACCTGCCGCAGGTCCATGAACATGCCGACCGTGCCCCGCCGCGGGTCGCCGACCAGCGGGCCGAACGCCGCGAACGGGCCGAGGGCCAGCCGCGGCGCGGCCACCAGGGCGTGCGTGTAGAACACACGCAGCAGCGCCACGTTCATCATGAACCGCTCGGCCGGGACCTCGGCCAGGGCCAGCTCCTCATGGTCCAGGAACGCCCCGGCGACGCTGGCGTTGTGGGCCCGATACCAGCGGGGGCCCGACGGGCCGGCGATGAACTCTTCCCACAGCTCGACGCTGCGCGCCGACGGCGCCCCGGCCACGCCGCGCCGCAGCAGCGCGGCCTCGGCCTTGTCGCGCAGCAGCCGGTCGTTGACCGCGCGCCACCACGGGCTGCCGGGCAGGGCGTCCAGCGGGTGGTTGAGCACACCGCGAGCCACCTCCCAGCGCAGGAAGCTCAGCTCGGCCCGGCCGTAGCGGAGGGGGACGCCGGCGGTGGCATAGAACGAGGCGGCGAGCTGCCGGCGCTCCCGTGTGCTGCGCGCCACCGCCCGGACCTTCGCAGCCGCCAGCTCGCCGGCGTCGGAGATCTTCACCACATTCGACAATGTACGTTGGCGGCCCGGGATCTGGCCGGAAACTGTCGGTGGGGCCACGTAACCTGCGAGCCATGGTCACAGTCGACGACATCCGGCGGATCGCGATGTCTCTGCCGCGCACCGAGGAGCGGCTGGTCCGCGACCGCGTCACCTTCCGGGTCGGCCGGATCGTCTATCTGGCCGTCGCGCCCGACGAGACGACGATGGGCTTCGGCTTCCCCAAGGAGGAGCGGGCCGCGCTGGTCGCCTCCGAGCCGGGCAAATTCCTCATGCCGCGCCCGTCCGACGAGCGCTACCACTGGGTGCGCGCCCGGCTGGCCGCCCTCGACGAGCCCGAGCTGCGCGAGCTGGTCATCGACGCCTGGCGCATGTGCGCCCCTAAACGCGTCGCCGCCGCCCACCTGGCCGCCCAAGCGCCCGAGGCGCGGAAACCTCCGAGCGCTCCTAGCGCCGTAGCGCCGGGGGCGCCGGATGGGCCCTTCCAGGCGTAGCCGAGCGGGACTCAGGGAGACCTGTCCGGCAGCAGGGTGCGGAGGGTGGCCTCGGCGGCCGTCATGCGATCTCCCTCGATCGCCAGGTCTTCGTCGAGCAGGGTCTGGAAGAGCAGCCCGTCGAACATGGCAAGGATCAATCCTGCCGCGTCACGCGCGGCCGGATCGTCGCCCAACCCCAGGACGTGGGCGAGCGAGCGGCGCGTGCGCTGGAACCCGGTGACGAGCAACCGGCGGACGCGGTCATCGTGCTGGGCCTTGGCGATCGCGGCCAGGAAGGTGCGTGCCAGGCCGAGGTGATCTCGCCGGGTCTGGTCGATCGCCTCGTGGGCCTGCCGGAGTCTGGCCGCGGGCGTCTCGGCAATCCCCGCCTGAAGCCGCGTGTCCACCTCGGCCAGCCACCGGTCCAGGCCTTCGATGACGGCCTCGGTGATCAAGACGTCCTTTGACCCGAAGTGATAGGTGATCGAGGCGAGGTTGGCGCCCGAGGCGGCGGCGATAGCCCGGGCGGTGATCCGCTCGGGCGGCAGGTCTTCCAGACAGCGGAGCGTGCCTTCGATCAATTGGGCCCGGTTGCTGGGCTGGGGACTCATGGCGTAAATTGTACAAGCGTTTAGATTCGACTCCGAGGAATCGCCATGAGCGTCATCGTGTCGTGCGTCCTGGCCGCCCTGCTGGTGTTCACCGCGGTCCGCAAACTCAGCCATCGACCGGCCGTCGTCGCCACCTATCAGCGGGTCGGCGTCCCCGAGAGCCGGCTCAACGCCCTGGCCGCGATACTGCTCGCCGGCGCCGCCGGCCTCATCGCCGGTCTGTGGTGGCACTGGCTCGGGGTGGCCACCGCCATCGGGCTCGTCTGCTACTTCGCCCTCGCGGTGGCCGCTCACGTCCGCGCCAAGGACACCGCCACCGTGATGACCCCTGTGGTGTATCTGGCGCTGTCCGTGGCCGCTCTCGTGCTGCGGCTCATCTAGACCTTCATCGCGGGTCCTTCGACCCAGACCTTCATCGCGGATCCTTCAACCAGACCTTCATCGCGGTCCTTCGACCGGCCGGCGCCGGCGGGGATCCCTGCCGCCGACGCCGTTGCGCTACTTGGCGTGTTTCCAGGCGTCCCAGCGCGCCTTGACCACCTTCACGCGAACGGCATGCGTCTTGGAGAAGCCGACCCAGACACCCTTGTTCGAGTCGCCCTCGAAGAAGTTCGCCCAATACCAGCCGCTCGCGTCCGTCGTGACGCTGGTGGCGAACCTGCCATGGCTGTCGCTGGGGGTGTGGGCCACCTCCGTCCCGACGGAGTCAGGCTTGGGCCTCTCCGCGGAGTAGAAGATGTGCACGTCCGCGTTCTCCAGCCACTTCCAGCGGCCGTTGACCGTGTGCTGCACTCGTCCGGAGAAGTAGATCTGCTTGCCCTTGCGCACGACTGTGGGCCGAACGCGGAAGGCGGTGAACCGGCCGGCGGCGAGGACGAAGGTGGTCCTGGTCACCGTGGCGGTCTCGCCGTTCGCCGTCGCCGTCGCGGTGAGCTCCCACAGTCCCACCGGGTCGGTGGGCACGAGCGTGGTGTGGAGGGTCCACACCGAGCCGGCCTGGGTTCCGGTGAACGTCCTCACCGGCGTCGCGGACCCCAAGGGGTGTCCCTGGAGGGTGACCACCGGCGCGTCGCTCTCGACGGTCATCACGACGTTGAGGGGGCGCTTGCCCACCACGAGGGGAAAGTTCACATGCGCCGGTACTCCCAGCGTGGGCTTGTCCTGCTTGGCGGCGAACGCGGTTCCTTGAGTGCGAATTGAGGGGACACTCAAGAGGCGTGACGGATTGTTCCGCCGGTCAGATGTCGCCGCCGACGCCTTGGTCGCTTTCGGGGCGGGGGCTGCCGCTGCCGGTGCCGCCCTGCGACGGCGTGGGCGAGGCCGGGCGCTGCGGCTGCTGCGGAGAGGCCGGCTCCGGCGGCGGGGTCGGCACGAAGTTGGTCGCCGGCAACGGCCGCGACGGAGTCGGATCGTCATCGCCACGCGAGACGAGCAGCCATCCGATGAGCAACAGCAGCAGCACGAGCGTGGCCAGCACCGACGAGGCCACAGCCACCGACCTGCGGGTGGCCGTCTGCGGCCGCGCCCCCGCCGGCCTCGGCAGCGCGGGGCTGCGATCGCCCAGCCAATAGGGCACGAAGTCGGGCCCGTGCCGCTGCCCCATCAGCGTGCCCGACACCATCACCGGATCGAGGAACCGCTCGGCCCCCGGCCCTCCCGGCACGTACGGCACGGCCACCCACGGCGCCTCGCCCGCGTCCATCGCCACCACCGGCAGCGACTCGCGCGTCGCGCCCGGCAGCACCCGCCCGATCCACGCGCGCACACCCGAGCGCGTCTGCTCGGCCTCCCTGACCGCGTTGACGAACCGGTCGCGCGCGGCGGCGTCCATCGCGGCGCCCCGGGTCAGCACGGCAAGCGACACGGCCCGCCCGTCCGGCCCGAGGGCCAGATAGACCAGCCCGGCCGCGGCGGCCTGCAAGCGCGCCTGCAACACGAACGGCCCCAAGTGGGGCGGATCGCCGTACTGCAACGGAGTCACCATCGCCGATTCCCCATCATCGCCATGAAAACACACCTGTGTGCGCAAGACCCCACGCGGGCAGGGGTGGGGCATGGATTTCTCCCACCGAGTCACGATTGAATAACACACATGACCGTCGAGGACCAGCCCGCTACCCAGGACCGCGCCGAGTCCGGCGCACCCGCCCCAACTGCCCGGCCCGAAGACACACAGTCTGAGGCCGCGCAATCCAAGGGCGCGCCACCGGACATGGCCCCGCCGGACACCGGGACTTCCCAACCAGGCCGGCAAGGCCAGGAGGGGCAGCAGGTCCAGCCGGTCCAGCAGAGCGCCAACCAGACCGAGGCCGCCACGCCCGACGCCCCGCACGCCGAGGACGCCGACCTCGGCCTGCTGCGCGACGCGCTCACCGAGGTCCGCAAGGTGATCGTCGGCCAGGACCACATGGTCGAGCGGCTCCTGGTCGCGCTGCTGGCACGCGGGCACTGCCTGCTCGAAGGCGTGCCCGGCGTGGCCAAGACCCTGGCCGCCTCGACCCTGGCGACCGTCGTCGGCGGCACGTTCGCGCGCATCCAGTTCACCCCCGACCTCGTGCCCAGCGACATCGTCGGCACCCGCGTCTTCCACCCGAGCTCGGAGAAGTTCGACATCGAGCTCGGCCCCGTGTTCGTCAACTTCCTGCTCGCCGACGAGATCAACCGCGCCCCCGCCAAGGTCCAGTCAGCGCTGCTGGAGGTGATGGCCGAACGCCAGGTGACGCTCGCCGGCCGCACCCACCCGCTCCCCCGGCCGTTCATCGTCCTCGCCACCCAGAACCCGATCGAGTCCGAGGGCGTCTACCCGCTGCCCGAAGTGCAGCGCGACCGGTTCCTGTTCCGGGTCCGCGTCGCCCATCCGAGCGCGCACGAGGAGCTGGAGATCCTGCACCGGATGAGCGTCCGCCCGCCGGTGCCCCAGGCGGTGCTCGACCCGCCGCGGCTGCTGGCCCTGCAGGCGCAGGCCGAGGAGGTCTCGGTCCACCAGTTGGTCGCCGACTACGTCGTACGGCTGGTCATGGCCACCCGCAGCCCCTCCGACTACGGGCTGCGCGACCTGGAGGAGACAATCGAGATCGGGGTCAGCCCGCGCGCCACCCTGGGCCTGATCTCGGCGGGCCGGGCCTTGGCGCTGCTGCGCGGCCGCGACTACCTGCTCCCCGACGACGTGCGCGACGTGGCCGTCGACGTCATGGCCCACCGGCTCATGATGACCTTCGACGCGCTCGCCGACGGCGTCGACGCCGACGACGTGATCCGCCAGGTCCTCGCCACCGTGCCGCCGCCCCTGGTCGTGTGGAACCAGGGATCGCGATGACCCCACGCCAGGGCCCGCGCCAGCCCGGCCGCCAGACCCCGCGCTCGAGATCCAAGCGCGGCTCGGAGCCCCCGGCCCCCCTCACGGCGCCTGTCGCGCCCGGCGCCCGCGCCCCCCATCAGGCGCTGCGCCGCCTGGAGCTGACCGTCGTGCGCAAACTCGACGGGCTGCTGCAGGGCGGCCACCAGGGCCTGCTGCCCGGCCCCGGCAGCGAGCCCGGCGACACCCGCGTCTACGTGCCGGGCGAAGACGACGTCCGCCGCATGGACTGGGCCGTCACCGCCCGCACCACCGTCCCCCACGTACGCGACCTGATCGCCGACCGCGAGCTGGAGACCTGGGCCCTCGCCGACCTGTCGGCCAGCATGGACTTCGGCACGGCCGACATGGACAAGCGCGAGCTGGTCATCTCCGCGGTGGGCGCGATCGGGTTCCTGGCCAGCCGCATCGGCGACCGCTTCGGCGCCTACCTGCTGCACGGCGACAACGTCCACCGCTACCCGGCCCGCACCGGCCGTCCGGCCCTGTTCGCGCTGCTGCAGTCGATGCTGGCCGCCCCCCGCTCGGCCGGGGTCACCGACCTCGCCGGCGCGATCGAGCTGATGGCCGCCGCCCACCGCAAACGCGGCATGCGGGTCGTCGTCTCCGACTTCCTCGACCCCCTCGACAACCCCGCCGACCCCTTCGGCGAACGCCCCTGGGAGCGGCCCATCCGCCGGCTCGCCGCCCGCCACCAGGTGCTCGCCGTCGAAGTGATCGACCCGCGCGAGCTGGAGCTGCCGGCCGTCGGCCAGGTCACCCTCAGCGACCCCGAGACCGGCCGCGTCCGCGACATCTACCTCACCGCCCGGATCCGCGAACGCTACGCCGAAGTGGCCGCCTTGCAGCGCGAATCCACCATGATCGCGCTGCGCCGCAGCGGCGTCGGCCACCTCGTGCTGCGCACCGACCGCGACTGGGTGTTCGACATCGCGCAGTTCGCCCTCCACCAACGGCGCACGGCCCACCTGATGCGGCGTCATCCCCTGGGAGCCGGTAAATGATCTTCCTGTCCCCCGCCTGGCTCTGGTTGTTCACCGCGCTGGCCGTGCTGGTGGGCGTCTACGTGGCCATGCAGTTCCTGCGCCGCCGCTACACCGTGCGCTTCACCAACCTCGCCCTGCTGTCGGTGGTGGCGCCCGAGCGGCCCGGCTGGCGCCGCCACGTGCCGGCCGTGCTGTTCCTGCTCATGATGAGCCTGCTCATCGTCGGCGCGGCCCGCCCGGCCGACGCCGTACGGGTGCCCCGCGATCGCGCCACCATCATGATCGCCGTGGACATCTCGCTGTCCATGGAGGCCGGCGACGTCCCGCCCACCCGCCTGGTCGCCGCCAAGCAGGCCGCCCAGCAGTTCGTCCAGGACCTGCCCGACCGCTTCAACGTCGGCGTCGTCTCCTTCGCCCGCTCGGCCGCCGTCGTCATCTCCCCCACCACCGACCACGCCGCCGTGATCACCGCGATCTCCAACCTGTCGACCCGGCCCGGCACGGCCATCGGCGAGGCCGTCTTCAACTCCCTCGACGCCATCCGCTCCTTCGACCAGCGCGCCGTCACCGACCCGCCGCCGTCGGCCATCGTGCTGCTGTCCGACGGCGACAACACCTCGGGCCGCTCGGTCAACGAGGCCATCGAGTCGGCCGTCACCTCCAAGGTGCCCGTGTCCACCATCGCGTACGGCACGCCCGACGGCACGGTCGCCATCGACGGCCGCAACGTCCAGGTGCCGGTCAACAAGGCCACCCTGCAGTCGCTCGCCGACGGCACCAACGGCCGCGCCTACGCCGCCGAGTCCGGCAGCGAGCTACGCGACGTGTACGCCCAGATCGGCACCTCCCTCGGCTACAAGGTGGTCCACCAGGAGATCACCCAGCGGTTCATCCTCGGCGCCGTCATCGCCGGACTGCTCGTGGCCGCGGCCGCCATGCTCCTCGGCTCACGCATCCCCTGACCCTCCCCCGACCTTCCGCGGCCGTCCCCGACTTGGCCAAGGTTTTCCCCACACCTGTGGACGGAGCCTGTGGACAACCCGCGAATGGGTAAGGTTTCGGCTCGTGAGCGCCTACAGGACCCGTGTGGACATCCCCCGCCCTCCCGGAGACGCGCGATGAGCCACTACTTCGCCGAGCGGCCCGAGGCGGCCAGCGCGCCCGGCTCCGTCACCCTGGCCCTGCCCGACCTGCACCTGCGGCTGGAGACCGACCGCGGCATGTTCTCCCCCGACCGCGTCGACGCCGGCACGCGCATCCTGCTGGAGACCGTCCCGCCTCCCCCGGCCGACGGCGACCTGCTCGACCTGGGCTGCGGCTACGGGCCGATCGCGCTGACCATGGCGACCCGGGCGCCGCAGGCGACCGTGTGGGCCGTCGACGTCAACCGCCGGGCTCTTGAGCTCTGTGCGCGCAACGCCGCGACCGCCGCCCTTTACAAAGTAAGGTGCACACATGCCGACGAGGTCCCCGGCGACGTGCGCTTCCGCGCCATCTGGTCCAACCCGGCCATCCGCATCGGCAAGGCCGCGCTGCATGAGATGCTGCTGCGCTGGCTCGGCCGGCTGACCCCCGACGGCGCCGCCCATCTCGTGGTCCAGAAGCATCTGGGCTCCGACTCCCTGCAACGATGGCTGGAGGAGCAGGGCTTCACCGCCGCCCGCGCGGCCTCCCGCTCCGCCTACCGGATCCTGAAGGTGACACCCCGTTGAGAAAGCAACTGCGGCCGACCGACGTCAAACGGCTCAACCGCACCTGGCGGCGGGCGACCGAGGGCCGTCTCGCCCTCATCGTCGAGTCCGTGACCAGCCCGTTCAACATCGGCTCGATCTTCCGTACGGCTGCCGCCTTCGGCGTGGAGACCGTGTGGCTGGCCGGCAACGCCACGCCGCCGTCCAACCCGAAGGCGCAGAAGACGGCGCTCGGCACCGACCGCCTGGTCGCCTGGCACGAGCCGGTCCCGGGGGCCGAGGCCGTACGCGCCGCGAAGGACGACGGCTTCACGGTGGTGGCGGTGGAACTGACCGCCGACGCGGTGCCGCTGCACGAGGCGAAGCTGACCGGCGACGTGTGCCTGGTGGTCGGCGGCGAGGACCACGGCTGCTCCCCGGCGATCCTCGAGGCCGCCGACGCGGTCGCCTACATCCCGCAGGTCGGCCGGGTCGGGTCGCTCAACGTCGCGGTCGCGGCCGCGCTCGCCGTCGCCGAGGCCCGCCGCCAGGAGTGGTCGGCCGGGCCGCCGCCCTCGGATGGGGTCTCGTGACCCAAATGTTCACTGTGCCGCGCTGACGTGGCAGGTCCGCACCGTGCATACTCCTGCACGTGCCACCCAGGCGTTTCGCGTTCCTCGACCACCCTGGCCCTTTGGCGTTCGCGCATCGCGGCGGGGCGGCCGAGGGCCGCGAGAACACCTTCAGCGCCTTCGCCAAGGCCGTCGAGCTCGGCTACCGCTATCTCGAGACCGACGCGCACGCCACCGCCGACGGCGAGCTGCTGGCCTTCCACGACAACACGCTCGACCGCGTCACCGACCGCTCCGGGCGGATCAGCCGCCTGCCGTACCGCGAGGTCGCGCAGGCCAGGATCGGCGGCGTCGACGAGATCCCCCGGCTGGAGGATCTGCTGGCCGCCTGGCCCGACGTGCGGTTCAACATCGACGTCAAGGAGTCGAACGCGATCGTGCCGCTGGCGCGCGCGATCCGCAGGACCGGCGCCTACGACCGGATCTGCCTCACCTCGTTCTCCGACCTGCGGCTGGCCCAGTCGCGCCGGGCCATGGACCGCGAGGTCTGCTCGGCGCTCGGCCCGCGCGGCGTGGCGGCGCTTCGCACCGCCTCCCTCGGTTCCGGCTACGGGCGGCTGCTGACGGGCCTCGCCCGGGCGCGCATCCCCTGCGCGCAGGTGCCGCTCGGCATTCGCGGGATGCGGATCACCACCCCCGCCTTCATCCGCACGGCGCACGCGCTCGGCATGCAGGTGCACGTGTGGACGATCGACGACCCGGCCGTCATGGAGCGGCTGCTCGATCTCGGGGTCGACGGGATCATGACCGACAACATCACCGGACTGCGCGGCGTGCTCACCGCCCGCGGCCAATGGCACCCCCCGATAGGACCCCCATGACGCAGGTCATCGAGACGAGCCGGCGCGAGCAGCGCGGCTGGTACTTCTACGACTTCGCCAACTCGGCCTTCTACACCACGGTCATCTCCGTCTTCCTCGGCCCTTACCTGATCAGCGTGGCCAAGCAGGCGGTCTGCGACCGCGACCACGCCCAGGTCGCCGGCTGCCTGGACAACTACGACACGCTGGTGACCTCGGGCCAGAACTACGTCGACGTGCTCGGCGCCGACATCCGGCCGGCCGCCTACTTCACGCTCTGCATGACCGTCTCGGTGCTGCTGCAGATCATCTTCCTGCCGATCGTGGGGGCGCTGGCCGACCACACGGGCCGCAAGCGGGAGCTGCTCGGCGTCTTCGCCTATGTCGGCGCCCTGGCGACCCTGGGCCTGTTCTTCGTGTCCGACGGCCGCTACCTGCTCGGCGGCCTGCTGTTCATCGTCGCCAACCTCGCGTACGGATGCTCCATCGTCGTCTACGACTCGTTCCTGCCGCAGATCTCCACGCCGGACGAGCGCGACAAGGTGTCCTCGCAGGGCTGGGCCATCGGCTACCTCGGCGGGTTCATCCTGCTGGCGATCAACCTCGTGCTCTTCAACGCGCACGACTCGCTGGGGTTGTCGAAGACCACGGCCGTCCTGCTCTGCCTGGCCTCCTCGGGCGCCTGGTGGGCCATCTTCACGATCATCCCGCTGCTCGCCCTGCGCAACCGGCCCGTGCCGCCGCACGAGACGACCGCGCTCGGCGCGGTCGGCGGCAGCTTCCGCCAGCTCGGCCAGACCCTCGTCGCCCTCCGCGTCTTCCCCGGCACGCTGCTGTTCCTCATCGCCTACCTGGTCTACAACGACGGCGTGCAGACCGTCATCGGCAACTCGGCGGCGTTCGCCTCGGACGAGCTCAAGCTCAGCGAGAACGTGCAGATCACCGCGATCTTGATGGTGCAGCTGGTCGCGTTCGGCGGCGCCCTGCTGCTCGGCGTGCTGGCCCGCCGCTTCGGCACCAAGCGCACGGTCCTCGCCAGCCTGGTGGTCTGGACGGTGATCGTGATCGCGGCCGTCTTCGTGCAGCAGCACGCGGCCATCCAGTTCTACGTCATGGCCTTCGCCATCGCGATCGTGCTGGGCGGCACGCAGGCCCTGTCGCGATCCCTGTTCTCCCATGTGATCCCGGCGGGCAAGGAGGCGGAGTTCTTCGGGCTGCTACAGATCAGCGACCGCGGCTCGGCCTTCATCGGATCGCTCACCGTGACGCTGGCGCTGCAATTCACCGACAGCTGGCGGGTCGCCATCGTCTCCATGGTGATCTTCTTTGTGATCGGCTTCATCCTGTTGACCATGGTCAACCTGCCGAAAGCCATCCGCGACGCCGGCAACGAGGTCCCCGCTCACCTATAGCCGCGCAAAAGCGCGGTTGGATCACGCCGGGGGTGGGAATCCACACACGGTATCAGGCGTTGTACGCGGTGGAGAACAACCCCCGGCGGTAACGGGGGACCTCAGGAGGCTTAAAGACATGGGCGAGCGTGCGCTTCGCGGAACCCGGCTCGGGGCGACCAGCTACGAGAACGACCGCAACACCGACCTGGCTCCGCGCCAGGAGGTGTCCTACACCTGCCCGAAGGGCCATCACACCACCGTGCCGCTCGCGGCGGAGGCGGAGATCCCCGCGACCTGGGAGTGCCGTCACTGCGGCCTCGCCGCGCTTCGGGTCGACGCCGAGCAGCCGCAGCAGAAGAAGGCCAAGCCACCGCGCACGCACTGGGACATGCTCCTGGAGCGGCGGTCCATCGAGGATCTCGAGGAGGTCCTCAACGAGCGCCTGGCCATCCTCCGCGCGCAGCGGCGCAAGAGCGCATAGGTAAAGGCCCTAAGGGTTCCATCGGGGATGGAAGCCCCCGGACGTCGTGTCCGGGGGCCTTTTCATGCCCGCCGCCAATGGCCGGATTCTGGAAAACTATTGGAATAGAGCATTCCGTTCTGCTACTATGAAGACATGTGGAACATTCTGAGCACCGCACACGAAGCCCTCCTGACCACTGTCAAAGGCGTCCCGGCCGACGGCTGGCACCGCCCGACCCCCTGCGCCGAGTGGAACGTCACCCAGGTCCTGCAGCACGCCGTCGGCGACCAGCTGGCCTACGCATCAGCCATCACCGGCGAGGGCGGCCCCGACTTCAATCCGTTCGCGCCCTCCGGTCACGTCGACGGCGACCCGCTGACGCTCGCCGAGAACGCCACCTCCGCGACCTCGGCGGCGTGGGCCACCATCGCGCCCGACGCCGAGAACGTGCCCGTCCCGATCCCGCCCAACTCGGTGCCCGCGTGGATGGGCGCCGGCGCGGCCGCCATGGACGCCGCCGTGCACGCCTGGGACATCGCGGTCGCCACCGGCCAGGCCTCACCTCTCACGCCGGAGCTCGCGGCCGAGCTCATGCCCGTCGCGCAGGCCCTCGTCGAGCCCCTGCGGCCCTACGGAGCGTTCGCCGCGGCCCTCGACCTCGAGGACGGCGACGACCCGGCCGCCGCCCTCCTGCGCTACCTCGGCCGCGACCCCCACTGGACCGCCGCCTGAGCCCGAACACCCCCGCCGCGCGGGGCGCTCCCCCACGCGGACAAGGGCCAGCGCGGCGCGGGGAGAAGGGTCTCGCGAGGAAGTGTCGGCACGGCGCATGCCGGCGACGCACAGCACATGGCCAGCGACATACCAGCGAGAGGCCCGCCGACGCGCGCCGCCTGCCGGCAACGCCACAGCACAACAGGGCCAGCGGCGCGCCTGACCCGAGGACGGTCGGGGCGGGGTGTCAGTCGTCGAGGACTTCGCCGTGGACGACCTTGCCGGGCTCGGCGGTCGTGTCGGGCGTGCGGCCGACGGGGCCGGTCTGGCCGGTCTGGCGGTCGAACAGCGGCGCGTACGGCGAGCGGGCCGCGAGGACGCGCACGCGGCGGCCGAAGAACCAGGTCAGCAGGCGCCGGGCCAGCGGCCGGGTGAACGGCAGGATCATGAAGAAGCCGAAGACGTCGGTGAGGAACCCGGGGGTGAGCAGCAGCGCGCCCCCGGCCACCACCAGAGCGCCGTCGGCGAGCTCACGGTCGGGCATCCGCCCGGACGAGACCGCGGCCGACAAGGCCCGCCACGCCTTGCGGCCCTCGCGGCGCACCAGCCAGGCCCCGAGCACGCTGTCGGCGATCAGCAACGCCACCGTCTGCCATCCGCCGATCACCTGCCCGACCTGGATGAGCAGCCAGATCTCCAGCACCGGCACGACCAGGAACGCCAAGAACAGTGCAACGCGTAGCATCTCGAACCTCCGTTGGGACCAACGCCCCTGCCCGCGCGCGCGTTCCGCTATCGCTTACGGCGAAACCGCGAGGGCAGACCGGTTATGCCCCACAGGGTGATCCGCCAATAGGCCTCGAGGATGACATCGCGGCTCATCTTGCTGGCCCCGACCGTGCGCTCCATGAACGTGATGGGCACCTCGGCGATCCGGAGGCCGTGCCGGACCGTCCGCAGGGTCAGGTCGACCTGGAAACAGTAGCCCTGGGACTGGACGTCGGCGACGCCGATCTTCTCGAGCGTGGCGGCCCGGTAGGCGCGAAAGCCCGCCGTGGCGTCGCGCACCCGCATCCCCAGCATGATCCGGGTGTAGGTGTTGGCGCCGCGTGACAGCAGCTCGCGGCGGGCCGGCCAGTTGACCACCTTGCCGCCGGGCACCCAGCGCGACCCGATCGCGAGGTCGGCTCCCCGGGCCACCGCGTCGAGCAGCTTGGGCAGCTCCTCCGGCTGGTGGGAGCCGTCGGCGTCCATCTCGACAAGCACGTCGTAGCCGCGCTCGAGGCCCCACTGGAAGCCGGCGATGTAGGCGGCGCCGAGGCCCTGCTTTCCCGGGCGGTGCAGCACGTGGATGTGCGGGTCGTGCTCGGCCTGCTCGTCGGCGATCTTTCCGGTGCCGTCGGGGCTGTTGTCGTCGGCGACCAGCAGGTCGACATCGGGCAGCGCCGCGCGCACTCGTCCCGTGATCAACGGCAGGTTCTCCCGCTCGTTGTACGTCGGGACGATCACCAGCACCCGCCCGAGGGTCCGCTCCATCAGCTCCGACTCCCTACTTCCGGCGTCTCGTCCGGGGTGTCTTCCGACGTCTTTCCCTGTGCCTGTCGCGACGCGCGGCGTCGCCAGAACGCGGCCGCGACGGCGCCCGCGCCCGCGAATATCAACATCCACTCGGGCAGGGGTCCTACCCGCGTGGCAATCGTGTCATGTGTCCGGACTGAGACCCTCACAACAGTCATGTCCTGAACCAGCTCGGCCGTCCGCCACTGGATCGCGCCCGTGGGGTCGATGGAGGCGGAGATCCCGGTCGGCGCGGCGGTGACCACGGCCCGGTTGTGCTCAACGGCGCGCAGCTGATCCATCGCCAGCTGCTGCGGCGGCAGCCCGGTCAGCGCGTAGGAGGCGTTGTTGGCCTGGACGACGAGCGGGGTGCCGCCGGCGGTGACGGTGTCGCGCACGGTCGAGTCGAAGGCGACCTCGTAGCATTCGACCGCGCCCACGGTGACCGGCCCGAGCCGGAGCGTGCCGACACGGGTGCCCGGCACCGACTGCCGGCCGACCAGGTTGGCGCGCGACGACAGCTTGAGGAAGATCTCCTTGTAGGGGGTGTACTCCCCGAAGGGGACCAGTTTGCGCTTGTCGTAGTAGGCGCCGGGGCCGCTGACCGGATCCCACACGATGGCGCGGGTGGCGCGGTTCTCGTCGCCGATCGCCACGACCGCGCCCACCAGCACCGGCACGCCGACGTCTTTCACGGCGGAGTCGATGATCCGATAGGCGTCCGGGCTCTGATAGGGGTCGATGTCGGTCGAATTCTCCGGCCACACGACGAGGTCGGGGCGGGGGAACCGGCCGGCCCTGATCGCCTCGGCCAGCTTGTGGGTCTCGCCGGCGTGGTTGCGCAGCACGACCGCGGGCTCGTCGCCGAGGAAGTCCATCCCCCGGCCGGGCACGTTGCCCTGGACGACGCCGACGTTGACGGCGCGCCCCTCGTCGCCCGGCAGCGGGATCGCCAGGCCGGCCAGCGGCGCGGCCAGCGCCCCGAGCGCGACGGCCTGGATCGTCATGCGCCCCCGGCCGGGCGCCCGGAGGCGGCCCGATGCGGCGGCCGTCGCCGCGTACGCGACGAGCGTGCCACTGAGCGCGACCATGAAAGTTACAAGTGGCGCGCCGCCGAGCGAGGCCCATTTGGTATAGGCCGACTGCCCCTGGCTGAACGCCAGCCGCGCCCACGGGAACCCGCCGACGGGGAACAGCCCGCGCGCCCACTCGATCAGCACCCACAGGCACGCGGCCCACAGGGGCCACAGGCGCAGCCGGACGACGAGGGCGGCCAACGCCCCCAGGGCGGCGTAGAAGAGGCTGGAGACGCCCACCAGGGCCAGCCAGGCGTCATCTCCGATGGGGCGCACCCACGACAGCGCGGGGAACAGGAAGGCCGCTCCGGCGAGACAGCCGAGCCAGGCCGCTCGCCGCGGTCGCACCCCCGGCACGGGGCCGCCGGGCGCCCCGTAGACGGCGATCGTGAACAGCGCGACGCCGGCGGGGGCCGACCACCACCAGCCGATCGGCGGGAACGCGAGGAACAGCAGCAGGCCGCCCACGGCCGCGCATCCCACCCGGACCGGCAGCCGGGCGGCGAGCGCGCCCGGCCACCCGGCCGCCGCCTCCTGGCGCGGCTCCTGGTGTGGGTCCTTTTGCTTCAGCACCGCCTCAGCACGCCTTTTCTGTCCACTGTTTCCCGCCGGCCCGAAAGGGCCTGGCGCCCGAAAGCCCCTGTCCCCGAAAGGTACCGCCACAGGACTACCACCACGCACGTGAGCGGCGCGTTAACTCGCCTCCGCATGTGGATAAAGTCGCCAGCCAAGCCCCCGGCCCTCCGCACGACGATGGCCCCCGGGGTTCGCATCACCCAGGGGCCATCCGGCGTGTGTGGGCACGGGTGCAACGTGCCCTCGACATCCTTCGCACGTGACGGAAGGGAGCCCGAACGGCCCTTCGGACCGGTTCCGTCCCGTCGGCGGCGGGCGCGGAATTCCGTTGTCTACTGGGTGTCCGGACCCCTTCCGGGTCCAACCCCCCGCCCGGCTGAGGTGCCCCGACTCGACGGAACGCCAGCGCTGCGCCTGGCTGAGCAGACGTAGAGCGCCAACTTGGTCACTCTCCGTCACGGACGCAGAATCCGACGATGTCTGAAGACGGCCAACCGGTCAGTCCCGTGCTGGACTGCGCAGCAAACTACCGACCCCAGCGCAGATGTCAACCGTGTCCCGAACAGCGGAAATACCAAGTTTTCGCAGCTAGGACAGGGCGGATGGGGCGGGCGGAGCCGGGCATGCGCGCGATGTCGCCCACCTCGCCCCACTGATCTCCTTTAGGCTTTCACCGGGCGTGTTCGGCCACGTCCGGCCCATGGTGAGCACCGCGTTCGGCAAGGTCCGACAAAACCGCGGGCAGCCGCCCGGTGTGGACCACCCCCAGGGTTCGGGTCGCGCGAGTAAGGGCCACATAAAGATCGCTCGCCCCCCGCGGCGACTCACGCAGAATCAGCTCGGGCTCGACCACGATCACGCCGTCGAACTCCAGGCCCTTGGCCTGCGCCACGGTGAGCACGGCCACCGGCGCGTCCAGCGGGTCGCCCTCCGGCCTGGCGACCCCCGTCAGGCCCGGATCGAACCCGGCCGGCACGATCACGGCGAGCTTGCCGTCCGGGATCGCCTCGGCCGCGATCACCCCGGGCAGGTCGCGAGCCAGGTCGCCGGCACGCTGCGTCCAGGGCCGCTCCCCCGTCTCGCGCACCGACCTCGGGGCCTTCAGCGCCGGGTCTACCAGCGAAAGGACCCTTGCCGCGACCTCCATCAGCTCGGCCGGGGTGCGGTAGTTGACGGTCAGCCGCTCCTCGCGCCAGCGGCCGTCCACGTACGGCTTGAGCACCTCGTCCCAGCCGCGCCCACCGGCCGACGAGCCGGTCTGGGCGATGTCGCCGACCACGGTCATCGACCGGCTCGGGCAGCGGCGCATGAGGGCCCTCCAGGCCATCTCCGACAGCTCCTGGGCCTCGTCGACGATCACGTGCCCGAACGCCCACGTGCGATCCTGCGCGGCCCGCTCGGCCGTGGTCAGATAGTCGGGCTCGGACTGCTGCCGGGCGGCGAACCGCTCGGCGTCGATCACGTCGGCCAGGCCGGTGAGCTCCAGGACCTCGCGCGCGTAGGTGAGCCGCTCCTCACGCTCCTCCTCGGCCCGCCGCGCCGCGCGCAGCACGCCCTCGTCGATGTCGCCGAGCAGCTCGGCGGCCTCGTCGAGCAGCGGCACGTCGGCCTCGCTCCACCACGTCTCCCCCTTCACGGGAGGTTCGCGGAGCAGCGCCTCGCGCTCGCCCGGGCCGAGCCCCGCGTACGTCATCCGCTCGGGCGAGGTGAACAGGCCGATCAGCAGCTGCTGCGGGGTCAGATAGGGCCACAGCCGGTTGAGCGCGGCGCGGACCGGGTCTTCGGTGCGCAGATCCTCGCGCAGCTCGGCGAAGTCGGCGTCGTCGAGCAGGCCGCGCCCGAGCAGCCGGGCCGCCTGCTTGGTGAGGGCGTTCAGCAGGGAGCGGACGAACACCGCGCGCGCCTGGTTGTGGGCGCGCCGCGACCGGACCGCCCGCATGCGCGCCGAATCCAGTGTCCGGGCGTCCAGCCGCAGCGTGAACCGGTCGAGCCGGATCTCCAGCGCCGTCGAGGGCACCCGCTGCCGGTCGCGCACGGCCCGGGCGACCACGTCGGTCATCCGGATCGAGCCCTTGATCGCGGCCGCCTCGGCCGACTCGGGCCGCGACCCGGTGACACCCGGATACAGCTCGCCGACGGTCGACAGCAGCACGTCGGTCTCGCCGAGGGACGGCAGCACCTGCTCGATGTAGCGCAGGAACATCGGGTTGGGCCCGACGATCAGCACGCCCCGGCGGTCGAGCCGCTCACGGTAGGTGTACAGAAGATAGGCGGCCCGGTGCAGGGCCACCACGGTCTTTCCGGTGCCGGGGCCGCCCTGGACGACCAGGACGCCGTTCAGCTCGCTTCGGATGATCTTGTCCTGCTCGGCCTGGATCGTGGCCACGATGTCGCGCATCCGGCCCGTCCGGGCCTCGCCGAGCGCGGCCAGCAGCGCCGCCTCGCCGTTGAGCGTGGCCCGATCGGCGTCGGTCAGCCGGTCGAGGTCGAGCAGGTCGTCGTCGATGGACACCACCGTGCGGCCGCGGCTGTGCAGGTGCCGGCGGCGGGTCACCCCCATCGGCGCGGCCGGTGTGGCCCGGTAGAACGGCTGGGCCACGGGGGCCCGCCAATCGATCAGCAGCCGGCTCTGCTCGTCGTCGGTCAGCCCGAGCCGCCCGATGTAGTAGTGATCGGCGTCGGCGAGCTCGCCGTCGATGCGGCCGAAGCAGAGGTTGTTCTCCACGGCCCACAGCCGGGCCAGGCGCTGGGCGTACATGTCGGCGAACGAGTCGCGCTCGGAGCGGTTCTGGTGCGTGCCGGTGGCCCCCTGCGCCAGCACGTCGTCGAGCTGCCCGCGGGTGCGCTCCCGCAGCACGTCCAGGCGCGCGTACAGCGCGGACACATACGCGCGTTCCCGGGCCAGCTCGCCCGCCGATGAATGAGACATAGACCAAGAGATCCTACTGCGCTCGTCCGTCACCTATTCGTGGTCGCTCACCTCGGCGAAGGTGTCACACCTCGGTTGCGAGTCGGTTGCGACCGGCCGGGAGGGCTTGACCTGGGGTTGCGGAGTTCTTAAGTTCTCTGCAAGTTAGGAAACTTTCCTAACTCCTTTGAGAAGGACAGAACCCCTGTGACACAACCCATCCCGGGAACACCGAGCCTGCTGCGGGCCATCAACGACCGCGCCGCGCTCATGGTCCTGCTGGAGCGGGGGCCGCTGACCCGGCCGGAACTGGGCGCACTCACCGGCCTGTCCAAGCCCACCGCCTCCCAGCTGCTGGCCCGGCTGCAGGACGCCGGGCTCGTGGTCCTCGACGGAATCCGCGAGGGCCTGCCCGGCCGTACGGCCGAGCTCTACCGCATCAACGCCGCGGCCGCGCACGTGGCCGCGCTCGACGTCACCCCGGCCCGGATCGAGGTGGCGCTGGCCGACATCACCGGCACGGTCGTGGCCGAGCACCGCCTGACCACCCCGGGCCGCGCCGCCGGCGACGTCGTCGAACGCGTACGTGAGGCCCTGGCCGGCGCGTGCCGGGAAACCCAGGACCACTGCCCGGTGGACCCGGCCGCGCTGCGCCGCGTGGTGATCGGCATCGGCGGCGCGATCGACCCCGGCTCGGGCCGTCTCGGCTACGCCGCGCACATCCCCGGCTGGCACATCCCCGACCTGGTGGGGACCCTGCGCGACGGCCTCGGCGTGCCGGTCGACGTGGAGAACGACGTCAACCTGGTCGCGCAGGCCGAGCAAGTCCGCGGCGCCGCGCACGGGCACCACGACTACGTGCTGCTGTGGGCCGACGAGGGCATCGGCTCGGCCCTCGTGCTCGGCGGGCGGCTGCACCGGGGCGCGACCGGCGGCGCGGGCGAGGTCGGCTACATGCCGACCATGGGCGCGCCCACCGCGCGCGAGGTCGGCAAGCGCGCCGACCACGGCTTCCAGGCCCTCGCCGGCGGCCCGGCCGTGCTGCGCATCATCCGCGCGCACGGCCTCCGCGGCGCGACGCCCGCGGGTGCCGTACAGGCCGCCGTGCGGGCCGCGGAGAACGGCGGGCGGCTGGCCGGGCCGGCGGGCGAGGCGCTGCGCGAGATCGCCTCCCGGCTGGCGCTCGGGCTCGCGGCGATCACCTCGGTCGTGGACCCCGAGATCGTCGTGCTGTCCGGCGGCACCCTGCTGGCCGGCGGCGAGACCCTGCGCGCCCTGGTCGAACACGAACTTCACCAGCTCACCATCCCGCGGCCCCCGCTGCGGCTGTCCACCGTCGAAGGCAACCCCGTCCTCGCCGGCGCCCTCGACCTCGCCCTCGACGTCACCCGGGACGAGGTTTTCAGCTCCACCGTCACCACCTCCTAGGAGGCAACCCCCGTGAAACGAGTCGTGACAGCCCTCGCGGCGCTGGCGCTCGCCGCCACCGCGTGCACCGCGGGCAACCAGGCCGCTCCCCCACCGAAGATCGAGCCCAGCGCGACCAGCCACGAGCCGGTGACCATCCAGTTCTGGCATGGGTTCAGCGCCGACAACGAGCTGAAGGCGTTCGCGGACACCCTGGCCGGCTTCAAGCAGAAATTCCCCTGGATCACCGTCAAGACGACCAAGGCCGTTCAGGACGACCAGATCCTGCAGGCCGTGCGCGGCGGCAACCCGCCGGACGTGGCCCTGTCGTTCACGACCGACAGCGTGGCCGAGTTCTGCAAGGCCAACATCTTCCAGGACCTCAACCCCTACCTGGCCGCCTCCAAGATCGACGCCACGACGCTGTTCCCCAAGGTCATCGACCAGTACACGCAATACGCCGGCAAGCGCTGCGTGATGCCGATGCTCGCCGACGCGTACGGGCTCTACTACAACAAGAAGCTCATGCAGGGCAACCCGCCGCCGAAGACGCTGAGCGAGCTGACCGAGCTGACCAAGAAGCTCACCGTGCGCGACGCGTCCGGCAACATCAAGGTGGCCGGCTTCGTGCCGAGCAGCCAGATGTACGAGAACGCGCCGATCCACACGAGCGTGATGGTCGGCGCCAAGTGGACCAACCCGGACGGCACCTCGGCCGTCGCCGGCGACCCGCAGTGGAAGAAGCTGATGACCTGGCAGAAGGACCTGGTCGACTGGTTCGGCTACGACAAGCTCGAGAAGTTCCGCAAGGGCTTCGGCGACGAGTGGTCGGCCGACAACCCCTTCGAGAAGGGCAAGGTCGCGATGGCCGTCGACGGCGAGTGGCGGACCGCCATGATCGCCGCGGACGTGCCCGACCTCGACTACGGCACCGCCCCCATGCCGGTCGCCGACGACCAGGCCGACCGCTACGGCGCCGGATTCATCGCCGGCACGGTCATCGGCATCCCGCGCGGCGCGGCGCACCCCGAGGCGGCCTGGGAGCTGGTCAAATACCTCACCACGGACACCGGCTCGCTGGTCACCCTGTCGAACGCCATCCGCAACGTGCCGAGCACGCTGCCGGCGCTCCAGTCGCCCGACCTGAAGATCGACGACCACTTCAAGACGTTCCTCGACATCTTCGCCAACCCCAACAGCGTCACGCTGCCGGCCCACATCAACTCGGTCTTCAACCAGCAGACCCTGCAGGAGGCCCAGATCAAGTGGGAGTCGGGCCGCGCGCCCAGCCTGGACGGCGTGCTCGCCGACGTGGACAAGAAGATCAACGACAAGCTGAAGCTGACCGCGGGCGGCTGACCCGAATGGCGACACGATGGTAACGATGGCGTTCCGGCGCAGAGCACAGCGCCGGAACAACCTCAGAGCCCTGCTCTACCTGTCCCCCTGGCTCGTCGGATTCTCGATCTTCTTCGCGTACCCGCTGATCTCCACGGTCTACTTCTCCTTCCAGCGATATGACCTGTTCACGCTGGAGCCGGTGGGCCTGCTCAACTACCGGTACTTCTTCAAGGACGACGCCACCTGGACCTCGATCAAGAACACGCTGTGGCTGGTCGCGGTCATGGTCCCGCTGCGGGTGCTGTTCGGCCTCGGCGTGGCGCAGCTGGTCACCCGGCTGAAGGCGGGCGCCGGCGTGTTCCGGACGATCTTCTACCTGCCGTCCCTGGTGCCCTTGGTGGCCGGCACGCTCGGGTTCGTCTACCTGCTGAACCCGTCGACCGGCCCGGTCCAGTCGATCCTCGGCGCGGTGGGGATCCAGTCGCCCGACTGGTTCGGCGACCCGGCCTGGTCGAAGTGGGGCCTGACCCTGCTCGCGCTGTGGTCGATCGGCGACCTGATGGTCATCTTCATGGCCTCCCTGCTCGACGTGCCGCGTCAGCTGTACGAGGCGGCGGCCATCGACGGGGCGAGCGCGTGGCAGCAGTTCTTCCGGATCACGCTGCCGGTGGTGCGGCCGGTCATCATGTTCGCCGCGGTCACCGGCGTGATCCAGACCCTGCAGTACTTCACGCAGGCCATGGTGGCCGCCCGGGTGGCCTCCGGCGCGACCGACTCGGCCGGCTCGGTGTTCACCCCCGGCTACCCCGACCAGTCCACGCTCACCTTTCCTGAGCTGTTGTTCGAGCAGGGCTTCCGGGACTTCGCGATGGGCTACGCCTGCGTGCTCGCGCTGGTGCTGTTCGTGGTGTCGATGGTGTTCACCGTGATCCTGCTGCGCCAGTTCCGCGGCTTCGCCGAGGAGGAAGCATGACCGTCACCTTGGCCCCGCAGGTCTCCGCGCCGCGTAAGACGGCGACGGCGCGGCGCACCCGCGGGCGCGCGTTCCTCTACTGGGTGGCCAAGCACGCGGTCGCGATCGCGCTCGGCATCATGTTCGTCGGCCCGCTGGTGTTCATCTTCCTGACCGCCGTCATGAGCGACCGGCAGGCCCTCACCGCCAACCTGTGGCCGACGTCGTGGCACTGGGAGAACTTCAGCAAGATCTTCACCAACGGCGAGCTGCTGACCTGGATCTACAACACCGTGCTGTACTCGGTGCTCGGCACCGCGCTGATGCTGGTGTCGTCGATCCCGGTGGCGTACGCCCTGGCGCGGTTCAGGTTCCGCGGCAGGAAGCTGGCGTTCTTGCTGGTCATCACCACGATGATGCTGCCGCCTCAGGTGGTGGCGGTGCCCATTTACATCATCTGGGCCCGTTTCCACCTGACCGGCACGCTATGGCCGCTGATCATCCCGATGCTCTTCGGGGACGCGTTCTCGATCTTCCTGCTCCGCCAGTTCCTGGTGACCATCCCGCGCGAGTACTCCGACGCGGCCAAGGTCGACGGCTGCGGGGAGTTCCGCACGCTGATGCGGGTCGTGCTGCCGATGGCCCGCCCGGCCATCGCCGCCGTGGCGCTGTTCCAGTTCTTCTACTGCTGGAACGACTACTACGGCCCTCTGCTGTACGTGGGCACCACGCCGGACAACTGGACGCTGTCGGTGGGGCTGGCCACCTTCCGCGCGGTCCACCGCGTCCAGTGGAACCTCACGATGGCGGCCACGGTGCTCGCCATGGCGCCGGTCATAATCGTGTTCTTCTTCGCCCAGAGGGTCTTCATCGAGGGCGTCAAACTGACAGGAGTGAAATGAGACTCGCCGTTGTCGGGGGCGGCTCCACCTACACGCCGGAGCTGATCGACGGGTTCGCGCGGCTGAGCGGCGAGCTACCCATTTCGGAGATCACCCTGGTGGATCCGGACGAGCACCGCCTCGCCCTGGTCGCCGCGATGGCCAGGCGCATGCTCGCCCGGTCCGGCCATCCGGCCGTGGTGAGCACCGCCACCAAGGTGGAGGACGGCGTCGCGGGCGCCGCCGCCGTCCTGCTCCAGCTGCGGGTCGGCGGCCAGGCCGCCCGCAACGTCGACGAGACCCTGCCGCTCCAGTGCGGCTGCGTCGGCCAGGAGACCACGGGGGCGGGCGGCCTGGCCAAGGCGCTCCGCACGGTCCCGGTCGTGCTCGACATCGCCGAGCGCGTACGGGCCCTGGCGCCCGACGCGTGGATCGTCGACTTCACCAACCCGGTCGGCATCGTCACCCGCGCCCTGCTGGACGCCGGGCACCGCGCGATCGGCCTGTGCAACGTGGCGATCGGCTTCCAGCGCCGCATCGCCGCCGAGCTCGGTGTGGAGCCCGGCCGGATCCAGCTCGGGCACGTCGGGCTCAACCACCTGACCTGGGAGCGGTCGGTGCTGCTCGACGGCGAGGACGTGCTGCCGCGCATCCTCGCGAGCGACCAGGCGCAGGAGATGGCCGACGGGCTCGGCCTGCCGGTCGCGCTGCTGCGCCATCTCGGCGCCATCCCCTCCTACTATTTGCGCTACTTCTACCTGCATGATCAGGTCGTGGAGGAAGAGAAGAACAAGCCTTCCCGCGCGGCCGAGGTGGCCGAGGTCGAGCGGCAACTGCTGGAGCTGTACGCCGACCCGGCCGTCGACACCAAGCCCGAGCTGCTGGAAAAACGCGGCGGCGCGTTCTACTCGGAGGCGGCGGTGGCGCTCATCGCCTCCCTGCTGAACGACCGCGGCGACGTGCAGGTGGTCAACACGCGCAACAACGGCACCCTGCCGTTCCTCGGCGACGACGCGGTGATCGAGGTCCCGGCGACGGTCGGCGCGCACGGCGCCACCCCGCTGCCGGTCGATCCGGTCGAACCCCTCTATCGGGGGCTGATCGCGCACGTGTCGGCGTACGAGGAGCTGGCCCTGGACGCGGCGCTGCGCGGCGGCGAGACGCGGGTCCGCGACGCCCTGCTGGCCAATCCGCTGATCGGCCAGGTGCCCGTGTCCGACGAACTCGCCCGGCTTCTCGTCGACGCCAATCGCCCCTTCCTCGGGTGGGCTCAGTGAGGACCGTTCTGGCCGTCGACGGAGGGAACAGCAAGACCGACGTCGCGCTGGTGGGCGAGGACGGGACCGTGCTCGCGCTCGGGCGCGGCCCGGCGTTCGTCCCCCAGAGCGCGGGCGTCGCCGCGGCCATCGACGTGATCGGCGAGACCGTGCGGCAGGCGCTGCCCCGCGCGGGCCTGCCGTACGCCGACCACATCGCCGCCTATGTGGCGGGGGCCGACCTGCCGATCGAGGAGGAGCGGCTGCGCGATGAGCTGCTGCGGCGCGGCTACGGTCGCAGCGTGGTCGTGGGCAACGACACCTTTGCGCTGCTCCGCGCCGGCGCGAGCGTGCCGTGGGGCGTCGCGGTGGTGTGCGGCGCCGGCATCAACGCCGTCGGCGTCGCGCCGTCGGGCAAGGTGGCGCGCTTCCCGGCGCTCGGCCGGCTCAGCGGCGACTGGGGCGGCGGCTACGGGCTCGGCGAGGAGACGCTGTGGCACGCCGTGCGCGCCGAGGACGGGCGCGGCCCGGAAACGATCCTGGTCGAGGTGGTCCGCAAGGTCTTCGGCACGGCCACCGTCGAGGAGGCGGTGATCGCCCTGCACTTCGGCGAGCAGCCGCTCGACCTGCTGCACGCGCTCGCGCCGCCGCTGCTGGCCGCCGCGCCGGACGACGCGATCGCCCGGTCGCTGGTGGAGCGGCTCGCCGACGAGATCGCGGTGCTGGGCACGGTCGCCATCCGCCGGCTCGGCCTGCTGGACACGCCGTGCGAGGTGGTGCTCGGCGGCGGCGTCATGACCGCGCGCGACCCGCTGCTGACGAGCCTGGTGGCCGAGCGATACGCGCGCGACGCCCCGGAGGCCAAGCTGCTGATCGTGGACGTGCCGCCGATCGTGGGGGCCGCCCTGCTCGGCCTCGACCGGCTCGGGGCGCCGCCCGAGGCCTACGAGCGGGTGCGCGAGCACTTCCTCGACCCGGTCGTCACGTGAGGGCTCAGGGGACGGGCGCCCGGTAGTCGTAGGGGGTGCTCAGCACGATCGTGGTGCGGGTGGACACGTTGGCGGAGGCGCGGATCTGCTGCAGCAGTTCTTCCAGGGCGAGCGGGGTGGCGACCCGCACCTTGAGAATGTAGCTCTCGTCTCCGGCGACGCTGTGGCACGACTCGATGGCGCTCAGATGGGACAGCCGCTGGGGAGCGTCGTCGGGCGCGCTGGGATCGATCGGCTTGATCGACACGAACGCGGTCAGCGGCAGGCCGATCTCGTCGTAGTCGACCAGCGCCGCGTAGCCGCGAATGACGCCGCGCTTTTCCAGCCGGCGGACCCGCTGGTGCACGGCCGACACCGAAAGCCCGGTCTCTTTGGCCAGGTCGGTGAAGCTCATCCGCCCGTCGGCGGCCAGCAGCGCGACGATCCGGCGATCGATCTCCTCCACCCTGGAAACGGTAGCGCCGCGGCGCACCACTCCGGACCGCCGCATGGTCACGGGGTTATGTCACTATTCGCTTCCGAGGTTTGAGGCACGGCTGGGCCGCGCTGTCGCCCTTGAACCAGAGCCGGCCCCAGTCGCCGTTGCCGGCCAGGCGGGTGAGGGCCGACTGGTTGAAGGACCCCTTGGTGCTGGCGTTGCCGAGGCCGCCCACCGACTTCCACCGGCCGTCCTTGACCTGCGGCTGAAGCTTGCCGCCCGAGGTCCCGTGCGGATCGTTGCCGGCGTACAGGGTGCCTTTGAACGTGATCCGCACCCCGCTGTTGCCGGAGGTGGCGTTCAGCCGGTCGGGGCTGAAAACGATGGTGCTCGGCGTGTTGGACTGGCCGGCGCCGGATTGGGCCTCGGCGCTTCTGGCTCCGCTAGCCAAGGTGATCTCCTTCGAACTCGGCGCGCCACGAGCCCGGCGCCGCCACATGGTCGACATGGGTGAAGCGGCCCTGCTTGTCGGTCCACACGACGGCCACCTCCATCCACGCCAGCGAGTCGGCGGGGCGGAACTGGATCGCGACCGGGCGGCCGCGCAGCGGCTCACCGTCGTCCATGGTCAGGACGCCGGTGACCGTCTGGGTTATCTCGGTGGCCACGGCGAACTCCAGGTGTGCCCCGGGCTGCGCGCCGGGGGTCTCGACCTGTACGGCCAGGGCCGACTTGTCGCCGCCGCCTTCGACGACGATCCGGTGGGGGCCGGGCGTGCCGAAGGTGTGGCGTGCCGTCCAGAGCAGCTCGAGCCGGCCGTCGCCCGACTGGCTCAGCTCCAGCGGCTCGGCGCGGCCGGTGGCGTCGACCACGGCGCCGATCAGCCGGGGCACGCCGACGGTGACCACGCTGATCCGCGCCGGCCGGCCCGCGAACACGGGGAACGGCTCGACCTGGATGTCGTCGATCGAGCCCTCGCCGTCCAGAATCTCCGTCATTTAGCTGCACACCTCGCGGTAGGGGGCCTCGGGGATGAGGCGCTGCCATTCCTGTGGCGACAGGGTCGTCCCGGCCCGGCGGCACACGGCCTTCGCCGCGGCCGTCTCATCGATCGGATAGGCGCGCACGACACCATCCTGCCCTGCGCTCCGCACGCCGTCCCGGCCGAACGCCAGCGCCAGCACGCTCCCCGAGTGGGCCGCGTACGGCAGGCCGAGCCGCAGCCGCCGCGTCACGTCCCACAGGCCGACCAGGCCGCCCTCGTCGCCGACGGCCAGCGTCCGCCCGTCCGGTGAGAAGGCCAGCGCCGTGACGGCCTCTCCTTGGGTGCCCGGCAGCGCGCCCAAGGCCCGCCCGTCGGACGCGTTCCACAGCCGCACCCCCGTCCCCCGAACGCCCGCCGCGACGACCCCGCCATCAGGACTGAACGCCACCGACAGCACCTCGTCAACGGCCGAGCCGAGCCGGGGCCCCAACCCTTTCACCAGGTCGGCGACGCCGCTTTCGTTGCCGCCGACCGCGAGGGACCGCCCGTCCGCGCCGAAGGCCATCGCGAGGTCGCCGATCCGGGCGAGCGTCCGGGTCCGCCCGGTGGCCGTGTCCATCAGCAGCAGCGGGTCCCAGCCGCCCCGCCACGGCGCGACCGCGAGCAGGTTGCCGCCGGGGCCGAAGGCCAGCCCGTCGACCGAGTCCCCCTGGCCGACGGGGATCGTCCGCGCGCGTCCGCCGTGCCACAGGGTGACGGATCGGGCGCCGCCCACCGCGATCGTCGCGCCGTCGGGGCTGACCGCGACCGCGTGCGCGCCGGGCACGTCGATCCGGCCCGGATGCGCTCCCCTGACCTCGACACCCTTGTCGCCGAGGAGCGCGGACACCTGTCCGTCGGCGGAGAAGGCCGCCCCCGACATCCCCGTCCCGTACGCCCCGGGCCCGGTGAGCGCCGACACGTCCAGTTCCGCGAGCGCGCCCGCGGCGACCAGGAAACGCAGCGTGCCCCCGTCCAGGTGGACGGCGGGCAGGCCGGAGGCGTCCGCCGGCCGGTAGTCGAGCAGCCGCTCCCACCGCCAGCCGTCGGGCCGCCACAGGCCGATCGCGTCGGGGCCGCAGGTGAGCAGCAGCCCGGAAGGGGTGCGCCACACGGCCGACACGTCGTCCTGTGCGAGCGCCGGGCCACGTCGCTCACCTGTGCCGAGGTCCCACACGGAGACCTCGGCACGTCCGGCCACGGCGACCGAACCGTCGGAAAGGAACGACACCGACTCCCCCCGCCCGCCCAGCGGCGCCTTCAACGCGTGGTCCTTGGCGACATCCCACAACGCGTAGCGGCCGTCGAGATAGGTCACCGCGGCCGTGCCTCCGTCATCGGAGACCGACAGGCCGTCGACGCCCGGGTCGCGCCAGGCCTTCACCAGCGTCCGGTCGGACACCCGCCAGAGCTCGGCCCTCGGCTCGTAGGTGACGGCGGCCAGCGTCCGCCCGTCGCCGGAGAACCGCAGCAGCCGCGCGCCCTGCCCGAACGCGTGGCCCATGGGAGCGCCCGTCCGAAGGTCCCACAGCCGCAGCGAGCCCGGCCCGGCGACGGCGACGGTGTGGCCGTCGGGGCTGAGCGCGACGAGCTCCACGCCGGCCCCGAGGCCGTTCGCGCCGCCGACGCGCCGCCCGGCGACCGCGTCCCACAGCACGGCCGCTCCCCCGGACGCGACGGCCACGGTCCGGCCGTCGGCGCCGAGGTCGGCGTGGGCGTCCGCGGCCACCGGAGGCCCCCGGTACACGCGGCGCTCAGGCTGGGCGAGCGAGCTGTACAGGGCTGGCCGCACGTCCCCTCCGGGGTCGAGCCGCCAGGCCGCCACGCTGAGCAGCATGGCCGTGACGGGGTCGGTGGCGCGGAGCTCGTCGGCGCGTGAGGCGGCCAGCGCGGCGGCGGCCACGTCCCGCTGCCGCTCGGCCGTGGCGCGCTGGTCGACCGCGACGCCGGTGGCGGCCACGGCGACCACCAGGAGCCCGGCGAGGACGACGGTGATCTGGCGGCGCCGCCGGCTCCGGACCCGGCTGAGCGCGACCGAGGCGGTCAGGAAGGCGTTCTCGACCAGGTTGAGCGTCACATGGTGACGGCCGGTGGCGGCCCAGCTCAGCGCCGTCTCCAGGGACGTGCCCGTGTAGAGGTCGCCGGGGCGGCGGCCGTTCGCGTCCCACCGGCGGGCCACCTCGGTCAGCTCCTGGTGGAGGCGGAGGCCGTCGGCGTCGGATTCGACCCATTCGCGCATCCGCGGCCAGGCCTTGACCAGCGCTGCGCTGGCCAGCGTGACCTCCTCGCCGTCGCGCGACAGCAGCTCGGCCCGCAGGAAGCCGCCCAGCACCCGGCCCACGGTCTGCGCGCCGACCGCGCCGTCCAGCAGCTCGTCGTCGCGTACGGGTCGCGGCGCGCCGTCCGCGCCGACCATGCGCAGCAACATCCGGGGCACCACGTCCTGCTCGCGCGGCGGCAGCCCCGCGTACACGCGTTCGGCCAGCTCCCCGAGCGGCGGCGCGGCCTGCCCCGGCGGGCGCAGCGCCCCGGCCGCGCGGCTGCCCTCGGCCAGCAGGTCGGCCTCGGCGCCGACCAGGGCCAGCAGGATCCGCCGGGCCGGCGGACGATCGTCCGGATCCTTCGCCATGGCCGACGTCACCAGCGAGCGCAGTGGCTCGGCCAGCGCCGACGCGTCCGGCTCGGCGGCGAGGATCTGGTGGAGCAGGGCGGCCATGTTGTCGCCGCGGAAGGGCTCGCGCCCGGTCGCCGCGTACAGGACGACCGCGCCCCAGGCCCAGACGTCGACGGCGGGCCCGGCGCGCTGCCCGACGACGCTTTCCGGCGCCATGAACGCGGGCGTGCCGGCCACCTGTCCGGTGGGCGTCAGCGACATCTCCGACGTGCGCGCGATCCCGAAGTCGATCACGCGGGGCCCGTCCGGCCCGATGAGCACGTTGTCCGGCTTGAGGTCGCGGTGGATCACCCCGGCCTCGTGGATGGCGGTCAGCGCGGTCGCCACGCCGGTCGCGAGCCGGTAGAGGTCGTCCATCCCGTACGGGCCGCCGGTCTCGACCGCGCGCCGGAGGCTCGGGCCGGCCACATATTCGCTGACGATGTACGGCCGGGCCCCGTCCAGCTCGACCGCGAGCACCCGGGCCGTGCAGAACTGGGACACGCTCCGGGTCGCCTCCACCTCCTTGGCGAACCTGCGCCGGAGCTCGGCCCCCGCGCCCGGATGCAGCACCTTGATCGCCACCCGCTGCCCGGCCGGGCCGTACCCCTCGTAGACGACGCCCTGGCCGCCCTCGCCCAGCCGCCCGGCCAGCGCGTACTGACCGAGCTGACGGGGATCCCCCGGGACGAGGACGGACATGCCCCGATGGTGCGCCCAATCGCGGAGATCGTCGAGGAGCGCCCTCTCGTAGGGTCGAAGGCATGGGTTCCTACGTTGTGACCGGAGCGGGACGCGGCATCGGACGGGCGATCGCGGAGCGCCTGCTGGACGACGGGCACCGGGTCGTCGCCGTCGAGCTCGACCTCGACGCCCTCGCCTGGACCGAGGATCGGCCCGCCGCGACGGCCGTGGCGGGCGACGCCCGCGACGAGGCCGTGAACGAGCGGGCCGCCGACGCGGCGGGCACGCTCAGCGGCTGGGTCAACAATGCCGCGCTGTTCCGCGACGCGTCCGTCCACACGTCCACCACCCGCGAGATCCTCGACCTGATCTCGGTCAACCTCGACTGCGCCCTGGCCGGGTGCGCGACGGCCGTCCGCCGGTTCCTGGCCGCCGGCACGCCCGGCGCCATCGTCAACGTCTCCTCGCACCAGGCGCGCCAGGCCGTGCCGGGCTGCCTGCCGTACGCGACGGCGAAGGCCGCCATCGAGGGCATGACCCGCGCCCTGGCGGTCGAGTACGGCCCGCACGGCATCCGGGTCAACGCCGTCGCGCCCGGTTCGGTCGCCACCGAGCGCTACGCCGCCTACCTGGCCGGTCACGACGCCGCGGCGGTCGAAGGCCAGATGGCGCGGCTGCACCCGCTCGGCCGGGTCGCGACCACCGGGGAGGTGGCGGCGGCGGTGGCGTATCTGCTGTCGGACGACGCGGGGTTCGTCACCGGCGTCACCCTGCCCGTCGACGGCGGACGGACGGTGCTCGCTCACGATCCTGAAGGGTGAGAGATATCGTCGGATGATATGAGCGATCACTTTGACCTCGTCGTGCTGGGCGCGGGGCCCGGCGGATACACGGCGGCGGTCCGCGCCGCCCAGCTGGGGCTCCGCGTGGCCGTCATCGAAGAGAAGTACTGGGGCGGCGTCTGCCTGAACGTGGGGTGCATCCCCTCCAAGGCGTTGCTGCGCAACGCCGAGCTGGCGCACATCTTCACGCGCGAGGCCAAGACGTTCGGCATCGAGGGCAGCGTCTCGTTCTCCTACGAGGCGGCCTTCACCCGCAGCCGCAAGGTGGCCGACGGCCGGGTCAAAGGCGTGCACTACCTGATGAAGAAGAACGCCATCACCGAGATCGACGGCCGGGGAACGTTCCTCGACGCCAACACGATCCAGGTGGGCGAGCGCACCGTCACCTTCGCCACCTGCATCATCGCGGCCGGGGCGAGCACCAGGCTGCTGCCCGGCACGTCCCTGTCGGAGCGGGTCGTCACGTACGAGGAGCAGATCCTGTCCTCGGAGGTGCCCGGCAGCATCGTGATCGCGGGCGCGGGCGCCATCGGCGTCGAGTTCGCGTACGTGCTGCACAACTACGGCGTCAAGGTGACGATCGTGGAGTTCCTCGACCGGCTGGTCCCGCTCGAGGACGAGGAGGTCTCGGCCGAGCTGGAGAAGCGCTACAAGCGGCTCGGCGTCGAGATCCTCACCGGCACCGAGGTGAAGGCCATCGACGACTCGGGGCCGAAGGTCAAGGTCACCGTGGCCAAGGGCGGCGAGGAGAAGGTCCTCGAGACCGACAAGGTGCTGCAGGCGATCGGCTTCCGGCCGCGTGTCGACGGCTACGGCCTCGACAAGACCAGCGTCGCCCTGACCGACCGCGGCGCGATCGCGGTCGACGGCCGGTGCCGCACGAACGTGCCCCACATCTTCGCCATCGGCGATGTGACGGCCAAGCTCATGCTGGCGCACGCGGCCGAGTCGATGGGCATCGTGGCCGCCGAGACCATCGCGGGGGCCGAGACGATGGAGCTCGACTACGTGATGATCCCGCGCGCCACCTACTGCCAGCCGCAGGTCGCGAGCTTCGGCCACACCGAGCGCCAGGCCCGTGAGCTCGGCTACGACGTGCAGGTGGCCAAGTTCCCGTTCACGGCGAACGGCAAGGCGCACGGGCTCGGCGACCCCACCGGCTTCGTCAAGATCCTCAGCGACGCCGAGCACGGCGAGCTGCTGGGCGCGCACCTGATCGGGCCCGAGGTGACCGAGCTGCTGCCCGAGCTGACCCTGGCCCAGCAGTGGGATCTCACGGTGCACGAGGTGGCGCGCAACGTGCACGCCCACCCGACCCTCGGCGAAGCCGTGAAGGAGGCCATCCACGGCCTCGCCGGTCACATGATCAACATGTGAGAGATCATCCGAGGCCCTTGACGAAGCCGGTGCGCCAGGACGCGTACTCGGGCTGCCAGCCGAACGTGGCCTTCGCCTTGGCGTTCGACGCGCCGCGCGACTCGGTCATGATCACGACCGCCGCCTCGCCGGCCAGGAGCCGCCCGAGCCAGCGCGGCACGTGCCGCGGCGACGGGGCGCCGACCGCCTTGGCCAGGAAGGGCAGCCACTCGCGCACGGGGGCCGGGTCGTCGTCCACGACGTGGTATATGCCGGCCGGGCCGCCCTCGACGGCCGCGAGGGTGGCGGTCGCCGCGTCCTCGATCTGGACGAACGACCAGACGCCGCCGCCGTCGCCGATGAGGGGGAACTGCCGCTTGCGCAGCGGCACGACCATCTCGGCGCCGGGATCGGCGCTGAGGCTGGTGCCGGGGCCGTAGAAGCCGCCGTAGCGAAGGACGAGGCCGTCGGCGGCGAGGACGGCGCTCTCCAGGTGGCGAAGGGCCGCGAAGCCGCCGCGCAGCGCCTTCGGCGGGTTGGGGTCGAGCGGGTCGGTCTCGGTCTTCACCGGGCCGCCGGTCCGCGCGAACGGCCAGCCCGCGTAGCTCTGCGCGATGAACCGCCCGGCGCCGCTCGCCCGGGTGGCCTCGAGCAGATGGTCCGTGCCTTCCGTGCGGAGCCGGTTGGTCATCGCGAACGAGGCCTCCGGGCGCCGGAAGTCGATCCCGGCGGCCAGCGCCGTCAGCTCGTGGACGACCACGTCGGGCCGGGCGGCCTCGACCGCGCGCAGCACCGCGTCGCGGTCGAGCGCGTCCGCGACCACCGGCCGCGCGCCCAGCGCCTTCAGGCGGTCCGTCTTCCCGGCCGACCTGGTCATGCCGACCACCTCGTGGCCCCTGGCCACCAGCCGCGGAATCAACTGCACGCCCAGCGCGCCCGTCGCGCCGGCAAGAAACACCTTCATGTCACACTCCCCTTTCCGTCACTTCTACGGACGAATCCACCGTCCGCGGACGTGACATCGAGCGGGGGGAGCCCGGGCCGGCTTACGGTTTCCTGGGTGGGAGCGGGACGAAGCCGCTGGTGCGGCGGACGTAGTCGGCGTAGGCGGGGCGGGTGCGGGTCAGTTGCCGTTCCAGGAGCGGCTTGCCGGTCTTGGCGGCCAGGAAGTACGTCATCACGATCGGGGACAGCACGGTCAGCACGCCCGGCCACCGCTCGGCGGCGATGAGGAACAGGCCCCACCAGACCATGGCGTCGCCGAAGTAGTTGGGGTGGCGGGTATAGCGCCACAGACCCGTGTCGAGCACCGTGCCGGCGCTCGCCGGGTCGGCGCGGAAGCGGGCCAGCTGCCGATCGCCGATCGCCTCGAACGAGAAGCCGATCAGCCACACCACCGCGCCGATCCAGCCCAGCCAGCCGATCCCCCGCGTGCCGGCCATCGCCACCTGGACGGGGAGCGACACGAACAGCATGATCGCGCCCTGGGTGAGGTAGACCGTCCGGAAGGCGTACATCGTGCGATTGCCGGGCGCCTTGGCCAGCATGCGCTCGTAGCGCGGATCCTCGGGGCGGCCGGCGTTGCGCACGCCGATGTGGACGGCCAGCCGCACGCCCCAGACGACCGTCAGGGCCAGCACGAGCAGGCGGCGGGCCGGGTCGCCGTCGGTCAGCGCGTACGACACGACCGCGATCAGCGCGAAGCCCGGCCCCCAGGCCACGTCGATCACCGAGTGCCGCCCGAGCCGGACCGCAACGGCCAGCGTGAGCCCCAGCAGGACGGCGACCGCCACCACAGTGGCGAGGAACACCAGCATCACGGCCTCCGCAGCAGAATCTGATGGACGTCCATGCGGCCCTGTTCGAAGGCGAGCGCGCCGCCGGCCAGGTAGAGCCGCCACACCCTGGCCCGCTCCGCCCCGATGAGCGCCACCGCCTCGTCATAGCGCGATTCGAGCCTCTCGCGCCAGGCGTGCACCGTCCGGGCGTAATGCGCGCCCATCGCCTCGACGTGCTCGAGCCGCAGCCCGGCCGCCTCCAGCAGGCCGATGGTCTGGCCGACCGGCCGCATGTCCATGTCCGGTGCGATGTAGCGCTCGATGAACGGACCTCCGCCCGGATGCCGCCCGCCGCGGGACATCTGCTGGATCAGGACCCGCCCGCCGGGGCGGACCAGGCGGCGGAGCGCGGCGGCGTAGGCCGGGTAACCGGACCGTCCGACGTGCTCGCCCATCTCGATGGAGGCGACCGCGTCGTACGGCCCGCCCGTCACGTCGCGGTAGTCGCGCATCTCGACGACGCCGTCGCCGGACCGTCGCCCGATGTACGCGCGCTGGGCCGCGGACAGGGTCACCCCTTTCGCGGCGACACCGTAGTCGCGGGCGGCGTGGCGGAGCAGCGCGCCCCAGCCGCAGCCGACGTCGAGCAGGCGCATGCCGGGCTCGAGCCGCAGCTTCGCGCAGACGAGGTCGAGCTTGCGCCGCTGCGCGCGGGCCAGGTCGTCGCCCGGCTCGAAGCGAGCACACGAATACGACATTTCTGGATCCAGGATGAGCGCGTAGAAGGCGTTGGACAGGTCGTAGTGGTGGGCGATCACCTGGCGGTCGCGCGTGCGGGTGTGGAGGCGGCCGCGGAGCCTGGCCTCCGCCGCGGGCGCGGGTGGGCGGGGACCGAGCACGCCGGGAAGCGCCGCCAGGGCCCGCAGCGCCGGGACGGCCACGCGCCACGGCCGCCCGATCCGCCGCCCGATCCGCCACCCGACATGCCCGGCGGCCTGCTCGCCGACCTGCTCGCCGGCTTGCTTGCCGGCCTGCTTGCCGACCAGGCGCAGGCCTTCGGCGAGGTCGCCTTCGACGTCGAGCGCCCCGGTGACGTACGCCCGGGCGAGACCCAGTTCCCCCGGGCTCCACATCAGGTGCCGCAGGGCCAGCGGATCGCGGAGGATCACGGTGGGCGCCTCGGCCGGGCCGGACTCCTCGCCGTCCCACATCCGGACCCGGATGGGCGGTTCACCGTCGAACAGGGCGCCGAGCAGCGGCGCCAGCCGGGCCGTCATGACATCTCCAAGGTCAGCTGCCACACGTCGAGGTATCGCGACCGGAATCCGGCCTCGGAATAGGCAAGGTAGAACTCCCACATCCGGTGGAAGGTCTCGTCGAAGCCGAGCTCGCCGATCGCGTCGCGGTTCGCGAGGTAGCGCTCGCGCCACAGCCGGAGCGTCTCGGCGTAGTGCGGGCGCAGGGAGAGGCGGTCGACGATCCGCAGCGGACCCATGGCCTCTTCGAGAGCGGTGACGGAGGGCAGCAGGCCGCCGGGGAAGATGTGCTTCTGGACCCAGGTGTGGGTGTGCCGGGTGGCCAGCATGCGCTCGTGGGGCATGGTGATGGCCTGGACGGCGATCCGTCCGCCGGGTGCCAGGCGGTGGCGGAGCACGTCGAAGTAGACAGGCCAGTAGGCTTCGCCGACGGCCTCGACCATCTCGACGCTGACGACGGCGTCGTGCCGCCCCTCGCTCTCGCGGTAGTCGCACAGCCGGATGTCCACCCGGTCGTCGAGCCCGGCCGTCTTGACCCGGTGCCTGGCCAGCTCGCACTGTTCTTCGGACAGGGTGATCGACACCACGCGCGCGCCGCGCCGGGCGGCTCTGATGGCCAGTTCGCCCCATCCTGTGCCGATCTCCAGCAACCGCGTCTCCTCGCCCACGCGGGCCTGGTCGAGCAGGCGGTCGATCTTGCGTCGCTGCGCGGCCGCCAGCTCGTCCCAGGTGGCCGGGCCCGGGCCGGTGAACAGCGCCGCCGAGTAGGTCATGGTCTCGTCGAGGAAGGCCGCGAACAGCTCGTTGGACAGGTCGTAGTGGCGGTGGGCGTTGTGGCGGGCGCCCCGCACGGTGCCCTGGTCGCTCGCGGGCGTGCGCCGCACGGCCAGCCGGCGCAGCCGCCGCAGCGGCGCCGGGATGAGGGTGTCCACGTTCGCGGCGAAGGCGGTGAGCACGCCGACCAGGTCGTCGGCCGCCCAGTCTCCCGCCATGTACGCCTCGCCGAAACCGATCAGCCCGTCCGCGCCCACCCGGCGGAAGAACGCCTCCGGGCGCAGAATCCGCATCTGCGGGCGAGCCGTGCCGTACGCGACCTGGATCGGCAGCGTCGCCGCCGCCCGCCGGAACAGCAACCGCGCCGCCATCGCGCGCGGCCCGATCGCCCTCATCGACCCGCCTCCCGCGACACGACCCGCAGCCCGCGCAGGTAGAGCCCCACGCCCTGCCGTTGAATGCGCAGCCGCGTCACCATCGGCGCGAGCGGATAGCGCGCGGCCATGCGGATCCGCCCCGCCCGGCCGTACGGCACGCGCCGGCCGCGGACCGAGGCCGCGAACGGCGGATGGCCGTCGCGGTGCAGCGTGACCGT
Source organism: Streptosporangiaceae bacterium NEAU-GS5 (assembly GCA_017592665.1). Classification (GTDB taxonomy): domain Bacteria; phylum Actinomycetota; class Actinomycetes; order Streptosporangiales; family Streptosporangiaceae; genus NEAU-GS5. The sequence continues at coordinate 105,184 of JAGFNW010000020.1, forward strand.
CAACGCCAGCCGCTCGTCCGGAATGGGCAGGCTGAGCCGGTAGAAGCCCTCCACCTTGTTGAACGGCGAGACGTACAACTCCTTGGGCGTCTCATTCCGGCCCGGCTCCAGCAGGTGGCGGTGCGCGCCGCCGTAGGTGTTGCGCACCTCCGCCACCGCGCAGATCAGCCCTCCTTCACGCAGGCACCAGAAGACGGTGAGCGGGTTGAAGACGTAGCCGAAGGTCTTCGCGTGGGCCAGCATCAGGATCCGATCGGCGGCCAGCCCGTGCCCGGCCAGATAGCGGTCCAGATCAGCGCGGTCGCCCACGCCCCGAAGCCTCCGTGGCAGCGCGTCCAGGTCGGCCAGCCACAGGCACGAGCGATAGCGGAAGACGTTGCGCACGGGAGCGGCCCGCACATGCGTGATCGTGCTCTCGTACAGCGCCGCCGCGGTCACCAGCGGCCTCCGAGCGCCTCGGCCGCGCGCAGCCCCGCGCGGCACCCGTCCTCGTGGAAGCCCCACCCGTGATGTGCCCCGGCGAAGGCGATCCGCCCGTCGTTCAGCGCGGGCAGGTCCCGCTGCGCGGCCACCGACTCGGGGGTGTAGAGCGGATGCTCGTAGACCATGCGCGCCAGCACCCGATCCTCGGACACGGCTCCGCCCAGCGTGACGAGATAGCGCTGCGGGCCCGGGAGCCGTTGCAGGCGGTTCATGTCGTAGCTGACCTGGACCGGCCCGTCCGCGGCGCAGCCGGGCATCCGGTAGTTCCACGACGCACGGGCCCCCGGCGCGCGCGGCAGCACGCTCGCGTCGGTGTGCAGCACGGTCGGGTTGCGCGAGTAGCGGAAGGCGCCCAGCGTGGCCCGCTCGGAGAGGGTGGGCGCCGCGAGCAGCCGCAGCGCCTGGTCGGCGTGGGTGGCGACGACGGCCGCGTCGAACCGCCGCGGCCCGTCCGCCCACAGCTCCACCCCGCCGGCCGTCCGCCGCAGCCCGCTGACCGGGGTGGACGTGTGCACGGCCGCCAGGCGTTTGGCGATCCGCTCGACGTACGCGCGCGAGCCGCCCGTCACGGTCCGCCACTGCGGCGAGCCGCCGGTGGCGAGCATGCCGTGGTTGTCGAGGAACGTGAACAGGTAGCGCGCCGGATAGCGCCCGGCCAGCGCCGGTGAGCACGACCACACGGTGGCGACGAGCGGCCGCAGGAAGTGCGTCACGAAGTAGGGCGAATAGGAGGCCGCGAATTCACCGAGCGTCCGGTCGTCCCCCTCGTCCAGCACCCGCCGCGCCGCCCGCCGAAACCGCGGCACCTCGGCCAGCAACCGCACGAACGCTCCCCGCGCGCCATACCGCCCAGTTCGGTGGCGCCGGAAGGGGGCCACCAGCCCGGCCGGCCCCTTGCCGCCGGCGTACTCCAGCCCGCAGCCGTCGCACGACACCGACATGCTCATCTCGGCCGGCTGGGACGCCACGCCGAGCTCGCCGAACAACCGGGTCAGCAGCGGATACGTCTGCTGGTTGAACACGATGAAGCCGCTGTCAACGGCGGCTGGTCCCACGTCATGGGTGTGTGCGTGGCCTCCGGCCCGATCGTCGGCCTCGAACAATGTGACCTCGTGCGTACGCGCCAGCACGTACGCCGCCGTCAGCCCCGCGACCCCGCCGCCGATCACGGCGACCCTGTCTGCTCCGTCCATCACCCAGGCATTCGCAACCTACGCCCACCCGGTTGCACCGGACCTATCGGGACCTATCCGGACAGACCCGAAGCGTCGGTCTCAGCGGGGCGCCTAGTCCATGGCGGCGGCCTCTTCCGGGGTGGGAGCGGTGCCGCCGAGATGCCTGGGCTGCCACCACGCGCCCTCGGAGAGCTGCGGATAGGTGCGCTGGGCGTGGTCCAGCATCTCGGTCATCCGCTTGCGGAGGTCTTCCGTGACAACGGTTATGTCGTCGTCAGAGGTGGGATGCATGGGCTCGCCGACGAGGATCGTGATGGGCACGTGCCGTTGCGTCAGGGCGCGCGGGCGTCCCTTGGTCCACAGCCGCTGGGTGCCCCAGAGCGTGAGCGGGATCATGGGAACCCCTGCCTCGGCCGCCATCCGGACGGCGCCGCTCTTGATGTCCTTGATCGTGAACGATCGGCTGATCGTGGCCTCGGCGAACACGCCGACGATCTCACCGTCCTTCAGTGCCTGCACGGCATTGCCATAGGCGCCGGCCCCCGCCGACCGATCCACCGGGATGTGGTGCATGGCGCGCATCAGCGGCCCGGAGACCGGATGGGCGAAGACCTCCTGCTTGGCCATGAACCGGACCAACCGGCGCGAAGGCCACGCGGCGTAGCCGGCGAAGATGAAGTCGAGATAGCCGATGTGGTTGCTGACGAGCACGGCGCCACCGGTGCGCGGGACGCGTTCCGCCCCCTCGATGCGAAATCTGACGTCGAGCGCCTTGAACAGGATGCGCGCGGTCCTGATGACAGGGGGATACACGATCTCGGCCATGCTCGAACCGTAACCTACTTCCTGGTAACTTGGCGGTCGCCAGGACCGCGGATTGTCCGGCCTCAGGCGGTGGCCTGGGCCGCGGCACGACCGGCGGCACGGCCGGAGAACAGACATCCACCGAGGAAGGTGCCTTCCAGGGCGTTGTATCCGTGGACACCGCCACCACCGAATCCGGCGACTTCTCCGGCCGCGTACAGACCGCCGATGGGCCGGCCGTCCAGACCGAGGGCACGCGAGTCGAGGTCGGTCTGAATGCCACCGAGGGTCTTCCTGGTGAGGACATGCAGCTTGACCCCGACGAGAGGGCCGGCGGCCGGATCCAGCAGACGGTGCGGAACCGCGGTGCGGCCGAGCCGGTCGCCGAGATAGCGGCGTGAATTGCGGATGCCCTGGATCTGGGAGTCCTTGCTGTAAGGGTTGGCGATCTGCAGGTCGCGGGACTCGATCTGGCGGCGCAGCAGCGCGGCGTCCAGCAACGGCTCATCGGTGAGCGCGTTCATCTCGGCCACCAGGTCCTCAAGAGCGGTGGCGACGACGAAGTCGGCGCCGTGGCGTACGAAGGCCTCGACCGGAGCGGGGGCGCCCTTGGCCAGCAGCCGCTCGCGCAGGACCGCCTTCCGGTCGCCGCTGGTGATGTCGGGGTTCTGTTCCGAGCCCGACAGGGCGAATTCCTTTTCGATGATCTTCCGGGTGAGGATGAACCAGGAGTGGTCGTAGGCGGCGATGTCGGGAGTGGAGCGCAGGTACTTCAGGGTGGCGAGGGTGTCGTAGCCGGGCAGGCACGGATCGGGCAGGCGCCGCCCGAGCGCGTCGAACCACATCGATGACGGGCCGGGCAGAATGCGAATGGCGTGATCAGGCCAGATCGGATTCCAGTTGCGGATCCCCTCGGTGTAGTGCCACATCCGGTCCCGGTTGACCAGCCGCACTCCGGCGGCGGCGCTGATGTCGAGCATCCGCCCGTCCACGTAGGCGGGCACCCCGGTGATCATGCTGCGGGGCGCGACGCCCAGCCGCTCGGGCCAGTAGCGGCGGACCATGTCGTGGTCGGCCCCGATCCCGCCGGTCGTGACGACGACCGCCTGGGCCGACAGCTCGAAGGTCCCGGCCGGTTCGCGGCTGGAAGGAGCACCGCGGGGCGAGTCGTCGGGAGCCAGCAGCGTGCCACGCACCCCCGTCGCATTACCGTCGGTGAACACGAACCCGTCCACCTGATGACGGTGATGAAAGGTCAGCAGGCCTTCTTGGGCGGCCCGATGGGCGCTTCGCACGAACGGCGCCACCACGCCGGTCCCCGTGCCCCAGGCCACGTGGAAACGCGGCACGGAATTGCCGTGCCCGTCGGCCCGAAGGCCGCCCCGTTCGGCCCAGCCGACCATCGGGGTCAGCTCGATGCCATGACCGGCCAGCCAGGAGCGCTTCTCCCCCGCGGCGAACTCCACGTACGCGCGGGCCCAGCGCACGGCCCAGGCGTCCTCGTCGTCCAGCCGGTCGAAGCCGGCGCTGCCCTGCCAGTCGTTCCAGGCCAGCTCGAAGGAGTCCTTGACCCGCAGACGGCGCTGCTCGGGCGAGCCGACGAGGAACAGGCCGCCGAACGACCAGAACGCCTGCCCGCCCAGATTCGCGGCGTTCTCCTGATCCAGCAGCGCGACCCGGCGACCGCGGGAGGTCAGCTCATGCGCGGCCACCAACCCCGCCAGCCCCGCCCCCACCACAATGACATCAGCGTCCATGCCCCTACTTTCTCCACTTTCATCCAGATTCACCCCGCTGATATGGACGCCCGTGGGGGGACGTGCGGGCCGAGGCCGACCTGGGCCCGCTGCCACGCGACGCGGGATGGACGCTGACCGGGTTCCCCGACGCCGACGATGGATATCTTGCACTGGCCGTACGCGACGATAAGGCCAGGTCCGAGGCTGGGTGACCCGGCCCTGCGGCCCCGTTCACACCGCGCGCTTTGTCAAGGCCGACGCGAGGCCGGTAATGATCGGCGTAAGGTTTACGCAGGTTTGCGGCGGACGGGAGAGGTCGTGTGGCTATTACCCTGATCGGCGTCCTCGCCGGCCTGGCTTCGCATCTGAACGTGCTCGATCGCGACCACCTGAGCGAGCTGGAACATCGCCTGCGCCGTAGCAGGCTTCGGGTGGTGGTCGCCGGGCAGGCCGGGTGCGGCAAGAGCACGCTGCTCAACGCCCTGCTCGGCCGGCCCGTGCTTCCGGTCGGCGACGGTCCGCCGACCACGCTGCCGGTCGCCCTCACCTTCGGCCCGGACGAGCACGTCGACGTCGCCTTCGCCGACGGCCGCCGCGAACTACGCCCCTTGCCGGATCTGCCCGATCTGGTCGGCGATCGCGGCAATCCGGGAAACCGGCAATGCGTGGCCCGCGTCGTGGTCGAGCTGGACGACCCGCTGCTGGGCAAAGGCGTGGAGATGGTCGACACGGCAGGAGCCACGTCGGGCGCGCTCGAGACGGTGCTCGAGGCCGGGGCCGCCACGATGGTCGTATTGACCGCCGACACGATGAACGCCGGCGCCGCGCTGCTGAAGCACGCCGCGAGCGCGCCGGGCTCGCTCTTCGTGGTGCTCAACAAGATCGACTTGCTCGGTCCGGGCGAACTGGACGAGGCGATGGCGGCCATACGTGACACCGCCGGAGCCCAGATCCGTCTGTATCCGCTGTCCGCGCGTGACGCCGGCCCGGGCTTCGAGCGATTCGCCGACGACTTCGCCGCCTTCCTGGATCGCGAACGCATGGGCGATCTGCACGCCTCCGTGGCTCGTAGCGCCGATGCCCTCACGCGGCGGCGCCTGGACGAGGTACGGCTCGCCTTGTGTCTGGACGAGTTGGAGGAGACGGGCTCGGGAGAGGCGGCCGAGCGGATCGCCCGCTTCCGCGAGCGTCTCGCCGAGGTGCGGGTCCGGCGTTCCGGCGCCGCCGACGCCGTACGGGACGAGGGCGGGCGGTTGCTGGACGAGATAGCCGACTCGGCCACGTTGCTGGCCGGTGACCTGGCCGTCCAGCTCCGGGCCGATCTGACGGACGGCCTTCCGCGCGGGCTCGGCGCGACCGCGGACGTCGAACAGCTGGGACGCGAGCGGGCCATGGCCGTCGTCCGCGCGGAAGTGGAGGCCTGGCAGGCGCGCTGGCAGCGCCGGCTCCCCCAGGACGTCGACGCGCTCGGCGCCCGCCTGCGCGAAGACCTCGACCGCGCGTTGAGCGACGTGCGCGCCGCCGCCTTCCAGCTGCTCGACCTCGAGCTGGACGTCCCGTCGGGCGAGGAGCACCTGGTCGGAGACCCGCGTTTCTTCTACGACCTCACGGTGCCCACCGGCCCCGCCGACATCCCCGTCGGGGCCGTACGGCGCCGCCTGCCCAGCCGGCTCGGCGACCGCCTGGGCGGCCGCGGCCGCATGCTGCGCATGGCGGCCGATCTGGTGGACGAGCAGGTCGAACAGTCACGTCGCGACCTGCAGTATCGGCTGGCCGAGGGCGTGCGGCAGCTGGTCCGCGCGGTCGAGGCGTGCTACGACGACGCCGGCGTGCGACTCCTTGCCGTGGTCGACGGGGGGACTCCGCGGCCACCGCAACCGGGCATGTCACCCCAGGCCCGGCGGGCCGCTCTCGAGCGCGAGGCGACCGAACTCACCGACCTGCTCACCGAATTGTCCGACCTCGCAAGCCCCCGATGACGGCCCGACGGCAGCGGCACGACGGGACGGCCGCTGCCGCCGGCGGAGCGGGTAGCGTGGATGTCTTGGCTCCTCAGGCCTGCCGGAGGCCCCGATGACCACACCCAGGGACTTGATGATCACCGCCATCGGCGTGACCTACGAACGGCCGGTGGAGCAGGGCGATCTGTCGCTCGCGCTGGCGGGCGCCGAGTTGATCGACCTCCTGCGGGCCGGAGCCGTCGCGCTGGACGGCGACACGATCGTGCCCGACCATCAGGCCGCCATCCCCGATCGCCTGCTGGCTGAGGCGAGCGGGGCACTGGCTCGCGAGACGCCGTACGAGTCGGTCGGCGACTGGTTGTGGCGCCGCGGCCGCGGGCTGGCCGCGGCCTATCTGACCGCCCTCGAGAACGACGGGCAGCTCATCAGCGAGCGCCGCGGCCTTTTCCACGCCGGCGAGGCGGCACTCGCCGACTCCCCCGATCGCCGCCAGGCGGAGGAACGGTGGCAGTCGGACGAGCCGGTCCTGGCGGCCCTCGCGTCGGCCGTCGGAATCCGCGCCGCGAACGGCTTGAGCCCAGCCGACGACGCCGTCGAGATCGTGCTCGCCACGGTCAACGACGCGGTGCTGGAGCTGGAGGGCATCCGGCAGCGGCTGGCCGTCGAGCAGGCCGCGTTCGACAACATCTGGCGAGGCAGCATCTGACGAGGGCACGCGGCGCTGCCCGCGCCGTCGCCGATCACGCCGTGTCGGTCTGGATGGGCAGCCCTTCGTAGTAGGACTTCATCGCCGGGTAGTAGTCGTCGAAACTCGGTGTGGGCAGGTCGTCCCGCGCCGCCACCAGCATGTCGAGGTAGTACTCCCAGCCGGGACCGTACGCGCCGACCTCGTCGGCGGGGTCGAGGTGGTGCACGAGCCGGAGTTCGGTCAGCCCGTCGGTGTGCGACAGCAGCAGCTCGATCCGCATGTCGCCGTTTTCGTTCGACAGGGCCAGTCGCCGTGGTGGGTCGCAGGCGTCGATCCGCTTGTCGAGCCAGGGCGCCTGCTCCTCGAAGCCCATCTGCACCTTGATCATGCGGCCGGGGGCGGCGTGGCCCTTCCACGTTCCGAACCATCGGGCGGTGCGCTCGGGTTCGGTCACGCTGGCCCACACGTCTTCGATGGGCGCCCGGAACGTGCGGCTGACGACGAGCTGGTCGCCGTCGGCGGCCGGGACGAGCCGGCCGGTGGGTGGATTGGTCATGCGGTTTCGTCCTGTCGTTGATCCGTCGTGTCGGGCCGGCGGCGCTCGCGACGGGTGCGATAGACCTCGGTCTCCAGTGCGTCGAGACGAGGCCCCCAGCCGGCGGCCGGGGTGAACTGGTCGAGCCACTCGATCAGGCCGGCGAACCGGGACATGTCGAGCTCGTAGAAGCGTTGGCGGCCGATGAGCGTGTCGCGGACCAGCCCGCTTTCCCGCAGCACCCGCAGGTGCCGGCTGATGGCGGGCCGGCTGATCATGAACTGCCCGGCGATCTGCCCGGCGGGGAGCCGCTGCTCGCGCAGCATGACCAGGATGGCTCGCCGCACCGGGTCGGCGATCGCGGCCGCCACGTCATCCACGGCTAAAGCGTAACCAGTGTGTTACGTGTTTGGCAAAGCCGACGCGCGGGACCGCGGGCTTGGGGCGGCGCTACACTGCCGCGATGAGCGTGGTCGACTGGCTGCTCGACTCGGACCCGGCCATCCGCTGGCAGGTGCTGCGCGATCTCACCGACGCCGCGCCTGACGAGGTCGCCGCCGAGCGGGCGCGTGTGGAACGCGAGGGCTGGGGCGCTCGCCTTCTGGCGCTCGAGGACGCCGACGGGCTGTGGGACGGCGGCGCCTGCTTCCCCGCCTCCTACGCCGGTCTCGGACCGGGGCAGCCCTGGACGGCGACCATGCACACCTTGCAGACCTTGCAGATCTTCGGGCTCGACCCGGCATGCCAGGCCGCGCGTCGCGCGATCGCGCTGATCGCCGAGCACGGGCGTTGGGAGCACGAAGGGCAGCGGTATTTCGACGGCGAGGTCGAGCCGTGCATCAACGGCAGGACGATCGAGACCGGCGCCTACTTCGGGGTGGACGTCTCGCCGATCGTCGACCGGATTCTCAATGAGCGGCTGGCCGACGGCGGATGGAACTGCGAGGCCGAGAACGGGTCCGTACGCTCCTCGTTCGACACGACGATCAACGTGCTCGACGGGCTGCTGGAGTTCGAACGCGCGACCGGCGGGTCCGCGGCGGTGCGCGAGGCACGCCACAGCGGCCAGCAGTACCTGCTCGAGCGCGGCCTGTTCCGCCGCAAGAGCACCGGCGAGGTCGCGCATTCGGGGTATCTCGAATTCGCCTTCCCCTACTACTGGCACTACGACGTGCTCCGCGCGCTCGACTATTTCCGGCGCTCGGGCGCCGAACCTGATCAGCGGATGGCCGAGGCCGTGGAGGTCGTGCGCTCGAAGCGGCAGCCGGATGGCCGCTGGCTGCTCGACCACGTCCATCCCGGTCTCGTCCACTTCGCCGTTGAAGATCCCGTGGGGCGGCCGAGCCGGTGGAACACCCTGCGCGCGCTGCGGGTGCTCGACTGGTGGCACGACTGACCGGCGCGACCCGTCCGGCAAGGGCGCGGGTGAACCGCGTCACATCCCGTCGCGCGTCTGAACCAACGCGGAGCCGGAAGCGTCTAAAGCCTCATGATCAGTGTGACGCTGTCCTTGCTGCTGGCTCTATCGCCGGCGGCCACGACCGAGATTCCGAAGAATTTCCTGCTCACCGAGCGCGAGGCGCGCAAGCCGTTGGCTCCCAACATCGCGGAGGAGGAAGGCTACGAGATCAGCGACAAGCTCTCGATACCGTTGGAGGTGAATCCGTGCAACCACCCGCGTGGCATCGACCGTGGCCGGGTGGCGGCACGCACCATCGGATACTGGAGCAGCGCGCCCAGCGGCTCGTCCGAGCAACTGGTCGTCTACAAGAGCGCCCGAGCGGCCCACGCCGCGTTCGCTCAGCTGCGCGCCGAGGTCAAGCGGTGCGCCCACAAGCAGGATCCGGCGCAGCCCGAGCTCACTCTCCGCTGGCGGACCAGCAAGGCCAAAGCAGGCGACGAGGCGCTGGGCATGGGCTACGAGGTGTGGCAGGGGCCGCATCTGAACGACACGGTCACGGGCGTCGTCGCACGCCGGGGCCGGGCCCTGATGATCTACACGACCGACGAGGGCGACTACTACCCCGGCGGCTTGACCAAGGCCGCCAAAAAGATGGCCGCGAAAGTCTGCAAACTGCCCGGAGTCTGCTGAAGGCCCTGGGCGCGGATCTTGACCCTGGGTGGGAAATCCGGGTGTCCGGCCTGGGCGGAGGCCGGACGGGCACCACGCCGCATCCGTCTTGGCCGATAAGGCCCGCGGAGTTGGCAACGATCCGCCTGACCGACGGCAGAGTCGTCAACAAGCACTATGACCTCGTTGGTCGCGACGATCTCGATGCGCTCCTCGACGAGCTTGCCGAACTCATCACCGACAACCGGCTCCCGAGCGCCGCGGTCGTCGTCCCCCCGAACCCCCACCCCTGACAAAGCCCTTGCTGGTGTAACTGGATGCGGGCCGCCCGCCGATGCCGGCCTCGCCGAGGTCACCACGAAGGCCTTGGTGCGGGCGGGCTCACGCGCGGATCGCAGATCCGGATGTCTGGCATCGCGCCAATGTCGCAAGCTGCCGATCGCCGTTGCACGGGTCAGATGCAGAGCCAGGTAGGCCGGACGGGCGCGATCCTGCCAAAGTGTTCGGTGTGCCAGCAGCCGCCCCATGCCGGTAAGGGAGCCCACGCCGATGTCGTCCACAGCGGGTGAGTGCATCACCGAGACATTGGACTACGACGGCGGGCGGCAGGTCACCGCCTACGTCCCGGCGGCTGCGGCCGAGGCGGTCGTCTTCGCCGGCGACGGACAATTGATCACGTCGTGGGGAGAGGTTCTGGAGGCTGCCCATCTGCCCCCCACGATGATCATCGGCGCGCATCGCGTCGAGGACGAGACGCTGCGGCTGCACGAGTACTCACCGGGTCGTAGCACGGCCGCGTTCACCTTCGACCGGCAGCGGTTCGCGGCCCACGAGAAGTTCTTCGTCGAGGATGTCCGGCGATGGGCGGCGACCCGCCTGGCCGTCCGGTTGCCGGCCGGCCGAACCGCGGCGTTCGGTGTCTCGGCCGGTGCGGAACTCGCGCTGGCCATGGGGCTGCGCCATCCCGACATCTACGGCGCGGTCTTGGGCGCCTCGCCCGGGGCGGGGTACCGGCCGCCTGCCGCGCTGCCCGTCCGGCTTCCGCGTACCTACCTCGTCGCCGGCACTGAGGAACCGTTCTTCCTCGCCAACGCGGCCCGGTGGGCGGACGCGTTACGCGAGGCCGGTGCGGACGTTGTCATGACCGAACGGGCCGGCTCGCACGGCGACGCCTTCTGGAAACATGAGTTTCCGCTGATGGTGGCGTGGGCGTTCGGACACTGATCGACGCGACATTCTCATCGGCGACCGAGCTCAATAGCCTCGCCACCACCCTCGCGCGAACGATCGACGCCGACACCTATTCGTGCCCTGCCGAAAGCAGCTTCTTGGCGGTCTGCCTGGTCCACTGGCTAGCCCACCGTGCCGTTGCGGCCTCGCGCAGGAGATCAATCTGATCGTCGCGAAGAGGCCGATCGACCAGCCATCGTGTCGCGCGCTCAGCCCAGTGCGTACTCCTGCTTCTGAGCCCCAATTCAAGGATGTCGTCGACCGGCACCATCTGCTGAAGATCACTCGAGGAAAGGCCGTGCCGATGCGCCGCACTATCAAGCCGTTCCCTGAACTCGGACTCGCTCATATCCAGCATCGTCAGCCACGGTTGAGGCATGGGCTCATCGCGGGCGGAAGCGACGACGCTTCCCTGCAATCTTCCAAGAATCCATCCGCCTTCTCGATCAACGCCGAGCCACAGGCCAGACGCGCTGACCGCGACCAGAGGCAGCCAGCCGACCCTTGCATCCCCGCAGTCCGAGAACCTCCAGCTCGTTTCGTTGACCTGCGCAAGCTCGGCCACGAGATCCTCATGGGCCATGCAACACCTCTCCAGGTGCGGTCAAAGGCGGAAAGGCCGATGCCCAGGCCGGGTGGGCCGGCCTGGGCATCGAGCGGGGTCGGGACGGGTCAGGACAGGTCGAAGCGGTCGAGGTCCATGACCTTGGTCCAGGCGGCGACGAAGTCGCGGGCGAACTTCTCCTTGGCGTCGTCGCTCGCGTAGACCTCGGCCAGGGCGCGCAGCTCGGAGTTGGAGCCGAAGACCAGGTCGACCCGGCTGCCGGTCCACTTGACCTCGCCCGTGGCGTCGTCGCGGGCCTCGAAGATGCCGGCGTCCTGCGGCGCCGACTTCCACGTGGTGCCGAGGTCGAGCAGGTTGACGAAGAAGTCGTTGGTCAGCGCCCCGGGCTTGGCCGTGAAGGCTCCGAGCGGCGACTGCTGGTAGGTGGCGCCGAGAACGCGCAGGCCGCCGACGAGAACGGTCATCTCGGGGGCGCTCAGGGTCAGCAGGTTGGCCCGGTCGAGCAGCAGGTATTCGGCCGGGAGCCGGTTGCCCTTGCCGAGGTAGTTGCGGAATCCGTCGGCGGCCGGCTCCAGGGCGGCGAACGACTCGACGTCGGTCTCCTCCTGGGACGCGTCCGTACGGCCCGGCGTGAACGGCACCTCGATGTCGACGCCACCGGCCTGGGCCGCCTGCTCGACGGCGGCGCTGCCGGCCAGCACGATCAGGTCGGCGAGCGAGATCCGCTTGCCGCCGGTCTGGGCCGCGTTGAACGCCTCCTGGATGCTCTCCAGGGTGCGGAGCACGGTCGCCAGCTGGTCGGGCTCGTTGACCTCCCAGGCGCTCTGCGGCTGCAGGCGGATGCGGGCGCCGTTGGCGCCGCCCCGCTTGTCGCTGCCGCGGAACGACGCGGCCGAGGCCCAGGCCGTGGAGACGAGCTGGGCGATCGACAGGCCCGAGGTGAGGATCTGCCGCTTGAGGGCCGCGATGTCGCCGGCGTCGACCAGCTCGTGGTCCACCGCGGGCACCGGATCCTGCCAGATCAGGACCTCGGACGGGACCTCGGGGCCGAGGTAGCGCACGATCGGGCCCATGTCGCGGTGGGTCAGCTTGAACCACGCGCGGGCGAAGGCGTCGGCGAACTCGTCGGGGTGCGCGAGGAAGCGCCGCGTGATCTGCTCGTAGACCGGGTCGACGCGGAGCGCGAGGTCGGTCGTGAGCATGGTCGGGGCATGGCGCTTCGACGGGTCGTGCGCGTCGGGGACGGTGCCCGCGCCCGCGCCGTCCTTCGGCGTCCACTGGTGGGCGCCCGCGGGGCTCTTGGTCAGCTCCCACTCATAGCCATAGAGGATCTCGAGGAAGGTGTTGTCCCACGTCACCGGAGTGTTGGTCCAGATGCCCTCGAGGCCGCTGGTGATGGCGTCGGCGCCCTTGCCGGTGCCGAAGGAGTTCTGCCAGCCGAAGCCCTGCGCCTCGATCGGGGCGGCCTCGGGGTCGGGGCCGACGTTGTCGGCCGGGCCGGCGCCGTGGGTCTTGCCGAAGGTGTGGCCGCCCGCGATGAGGGCGACCGTCTCCTCGTCGTTCATGGCCATCCGAAGGAAGGTCTCACGGATGTCGCGGGCCGCGGCCAGCGGGTCGGGCGTGCCGTTGGGGCCTTCCGGGTTGACGTAGATGAGGCCCATCTGGACGGCGGCGAGCGGGTTCTCCAGCTCGCGGTCGCCGCTGTAGCGCTCGTCGCCGAGCCAGGTGGACTCGGGACCCCAGTAGACGTCCTCGTCGGGCTCCCACACGTCCGGGCGGCCGCCGCCGAAGCCGAAGGTCGCGAAGCCCATGGACTCCAGCGCGACGTTGCCGGTGAGGATCATCAGGTCGGCCCAGGAGATCTTCTGGCCGTACTTCTTCTTGACGGGCCACAGCAGGCGGCGGGCCTTGTCGAGGTTGCCGTTGTCCGGCCAGCTGTTGAGGGGCGCGAAGCGCTGCATGCCGGCCCCGGCGCCGCCGCGGCCGTCGCTGATCCGATATGTCCCGGCGCTGTGCCAGGCCATCCGGATCATGAACGGGCCATAGTGGCCGAAGTCGGCCGGCCACCAGTCCTGCGAGGTCGTCAAGACCTCGGCGATGTCCTGCTTCACGGCCGCGAGGTCGAGGCTGTTGAACGCCTCGGCGTAGTCGAAGTCGTGGCCGAGCGGGTTGGCCACGGCAGGGTTCTTGGCGAGGATCCTGAGGTTCAGGCGTTCCGGCCACCACTGGCGGTTTCCACCGCCCTGGGTCGGGTGCTGGGCGCGCCCGTGCGCGACCGGGCAGCCGCCCTCACCTTCCGCTTTCGCGTCAACGACGATCGCATCATGGTTTTCAGACATCGAAAATCCTTCGGGACCTAGTCGGATTAATGTCGGATCACAGTGGTCAGGAACTGTGGGCGGTGGCGCAGTCGGGGCACTGACCCCAATAGATGACCTCTGCCTCATCGATCACGAAGCCGTGGGCCTCGGATGCGGTCAGGCAGGGCGCGTGGCCCACCGCGCAGTCGACGTCGGCGACGGCTCCACACGACCGGCACACGATGTGGTGATGGTTGTCGCCGACCCGTCCTTCGAATCGGGCCGGGCTTCCGGCCGGCTCGATGCGGCGCACGAGTCCTGCCGCGGTCAGCGCGTAGAGCGCCTCGTAAACGGCTTGCAAGGACACGTGGCCCACGCGATCGCGCACGCCAGAGGCGATCGCTTCGACGTCGAGATGGTCGCCACGCCGGACGGTTTCCAGCAGGGCGACACGCGCCGCCGTCACCCGGAGGCCGGCACCGCGCAGCTCTTCAGCGGTGGTGGGGCCCTGAGGTGCGGTCATGTGCCCGAGCCTACCCGGATAAACACGAATAGTTCAAGAGAACGAATGAACCAACTCTAGCGCAACGGCAGGTGACGGCCAATCCCCGTTCAACTGTGCAGCAGCGCGTCGATGTCCTCGCGGAGGCGGGCGGCGTGCCCGGCGGAGGCTTGCTGCGCCCCCTCGGCGAGACCATATGCCGCGGCGAGCATGCCGTGCTGATCGGTGCCGGCCGTCACTCCGGTGAGGGCCTCGTCGTGCACGTGGAAGATCTTCTGGTCGATCCAGCGCCTTGGGCTCTGCTGCCCGCTCAGGACGCCGAGGTCGACGAAGGTGGGCGCGGGCGTGCCGAACCAGCGCTGCTGCCACCAGTGGGCCGTGCTGGGATCGCGCCAGGACAGATATCCGTCCTCCGCCACCTGAAGCGGCCGCTCGATCGACCCGGTGAAGCTGTAGCGATTTCCCGGCACCGCGACCGGATCGAAATACGACGGGAGGTAGAAATCGGAGACCACGACGCCGTTGATGAGATACGAGAACTGCACGGCCTCACACGGATCGCACACTTCGACCAGATATTCCACGATCCCCTGATCGGATTTGATCGAGTCGGCGGCCTGCAGCCGATTTCCGAACGGGTCGGCCAGCATCTCGAGGGCTTCGTGCGAGGCGGTCAGCGTCCACCGATTGGAGAACTCGATGAGCGCGAACGGCAGGAAATCCCGGTCGAGATGGATGCCGGCCGCGTCGACCGGCAGGTGATCCATGACGACCATCGGATAATACGTGACGGGAACATCGTCGAGCGTCTCGAAGGCGTCGACGGTCGCGACAATCCCCCAGAGCGGGCCGAAATCCCGCAGCACCTGCACTTGAATGGCGGCGGCCGCGCTGTCGAGCGCGCTTCTGGGCAGCTGGGCGGATTGCGACACAAGAGCCAGATGACTGATATTCATGGATTCCCGCCCCGCCCCGAAGAGTGATCTGGAATTCAGTCCTACCCTCCCCCTAAATGGCCGTCAAGCATTCCGCCGACAGCCATTGGAGTCCCACGTCAAAGAAGAGTTCAGCTGCGCCGGAAGATCATGCGGCCGGCGTTCTTGCGGGCGCGCTCGGCGAACGCCTCGCTGTCGTTGACGCGGGGGAACGGCTCGTCCGGCACGGGCACCTCGAGGAACGAGCACAGCGGCTCCCAGCCCTGCCGCACGTCGAAGACCAGCAGCCGCTCGGCCGCGATGGCGGCCTGGACCTCCTCGAGATGGGCGTCGAACGCCTTGAGCATGTGCTCCTCGTCGCCCATGTGCCCGCCGAAGACCTTCTTGTCGATGGTGAGCCAGGTCACCTGGCCGAAAACGGCGAGGTCGGTGCCGAGCAGCGCCGACAGCCTCCGCGCGGCCCGCCCGGACAGGGAGCGGGCGCGGACGCGCTGGGCGATGATGGTGGCGCGCATGCTGGCCAGCCAGCGCTCGGGCTCGCGTACGGTCAGCAGGATCTTGGCGTCGGGATAGTGATCGGCGAGCTCTTTCCAGTACGCCGCGGCCGGCCAGTCGATCGTCGAGTTGTATCCGGACAGCAGGGCGTCCCAGTCGGGCTCCCCCTTGGCGGCGCGCAGCCACGGCCGCAGCTGGCCCGGCGTGTTGATCACCTCAAGCATGTGATGGCACGGCCCGAAGCCGAGCCGCTCCAGAGCGGTCTTGGTGGAGAGCGTGCCGGTTCTGCCATAGCCGGCGCCGATGACGCGCATGATTCCTACCTATTCGATCGGAAACTGCCGTTTCGCGTACGCAGGCAATCTGCCATCGACCAAGCGATCATGCAAAGTCCCGGATCAGCGCCCCGCTCAGGCCGCGAACGGGCTGACGCCGAGCCACGACGGGAAGGCCCGCCTGAGCGGGGTGGCGCCGGTGAGCTCGACGCCGCCGTCGCGAAGCGCCGCCGGCAGGCTGAGCAGGCCGAGGAAGACCTGGGCCATCGAGCGCAGGTCGGCGTCGACGTACAGGTCGACGTCCAGGCCGGGATCGGTGACGCAGAGGTCGGTGTCCGGCTGCCGCAGGATGAGCCAGAACAGGGGCGGCCGGCTGGGCGGACGGAACTGGAACCGCACGACCGTGCGGTCCGCCGGGAGGTTCTCGGTGCGCAGCCGCCGCCGGATGAACCACATGAGCAGGCCGGCGTCGAGGTGCTCGGCGCGGAGTTCGGTGGCGGCGAAGCGGTAGCCCCAGTGGCCGAGGGCGTCGACGACCGGCCCGAGCGCCTCGCCCGCGTCGGTGAGGTGGTATTCGGGGCCGGCCCGGCGTTCCAGCAGCCCCGCCCGCTCCAGCGCGGCGAGCCGCTGGGCGAGCAGGGCGCGGGAGATCCGGGGAAGGCCGCGGTGCAGGTCGTTGAACCGGTGGCTGCCGTGGAGCAGTTCGCGCAGGATCAGCGGCGTCCACCGTTCGGCGAACACCTCGGCGCCGAGCGCGACCGGGCAGAACTGGCCGTAGGTGCTGTGCACGCGGCCATCCTGCGCCGCCGCCTTCACGCGGACAAGTTCTGTTTCTGTACCGACGGGCCGTCAGGGGATCAGGCGGCGTGGGCGAGGAAGAACTGGTTGGAGCCGCCGTTCCTGGTCCAGGTGTCGATGGCCGCGCCCTGGGCGCCGCTGCTGCCGGCGACGTCCATGTAGAGGTTGCTGGCCACGTTCTTGATCGTGTATCCGACGAGGTTGCCGGGGGTCAGCGAGGTGGACCAGAGCTGGTTGGCCGTCCCGTGGCACGCCCACTGGTAGAGCTGGTGGCCGGCGACGCCGTCGCTGGTGATGCACTTGCCGCTGTTGCGGTTGACGATCTGGTAGGCGGTGCCGGACGGCTGGAACGTCCAGACCTGGTTGTCCCCCGAGATGCTCCACTGGATGAGGGGCGCGCCGTCGCCGCGCGAGCCCCCGCTGACGTCGACGAAGAGGAAGGGGTTGGAGGCCGGCGAGAGCCGGACCGAGAACCCGGAGGCGTGGGCCGCTCCCGAGGTGGCCAGCAGCGCGGCGGCGGCCATGGCCCCACCGGCGGCGAACGTAAGGGCCTTCTTCTTCATCGAAATTCCGAACATTTTGTATCTCCCCGTTTGTGATCGGCGACTTTTTCCGGCGTTCCGCACCGGCTGACGAAACGGAACGCTACGGACTAAGGGGACCTGACCACCTCGGGCGGCAGCACTATTTGCGGCATACGTCACGCCTTAGATCTGTACGCGACCCATGGCCGAGTGGAATTGTTTGCACCATGCGCGCAGTGGTCGTAAGCCCGGTGTTCGTTGGACGACAGGAGGAGCTGGCCAGCCTGACCGTGGAAGTCACCAGGGCGACATCCGGCGTGCCGCGCTTCGTGATGGTCGGCGGCGAAGCGGGTGTGGGCAAATCGCGCCTGGTGGAGGAGGCCGCCCGGGTGGCCGCCGAGTCGGGCGCGCGCATCCTGTCGGGCCGCTGCGTCGAAGTCGGATCCGAAGGACTGCCGCTCACCCCGATCGTCGAGGCGCTGCGCACGCTGGCCAAGTCGGCCACGCCCGAGCAGCTCGACCGCTGGCTCGGCCCCGCCCGCGGGCCGCTCGCCCACCTGCTGCCGAGCCTCGACCCGTCCGGAGGACAGGGCGCCAGCCACAGCAGCCAGCTGCCCGAGCTGGTGCTCGGCCTGATCGAGCGGCTCAGCGAGGATCTGCCGCTGATGGTGGTGATCGAAGACCTTCAGTGGGCCGATCAGTCGACTCTGGGTCTGCTGTCCTATCTCGTACGGACCGTCCAGGACACCCCGGTCCTGATGGTGGCCACCTACCGGTCCGACGAGATCGACCGGCGCCATCCTCTCCGGGCCGTCCTGAGCGGCTGGGAGAGAGCCCGGCAGGTGCGCCGCGTCGAACTCGGCCGCTTCGGGCGCGACGAGGTCGCCGCGCAGACGGCCGCCATCCTCGGCCACGACGCCGACCCGCGTACGGTCGACCTCGTCCTGGACCGCTCCGAGGGCAACCCGTTCCTGGTCGAGGAGATCGTCACCGTGGTGCGCGACGGCGGCGACCCCGTCGACCTGTCGCCGACCCTGCGCGACCTGCTGCTGGTGCGGGTCGAGGCCCGCTCCCCGCACGCCCAGCGGGTGCTGCGCGCCGCGTCCGTGTCCGGACGGCACGTGCCGGAGCGCATGCTCGCGGCGGTCACCGGGATGGAGCCGGCCGCGTTGTTCGAGGCACTTCGCGAGCTGGTCGAACACCACTTGCTGGTAGTGAACGAGGCCGTGCAGGGGTACTCGTTCCGGCACGCGCTGACCCGCGACGCCGTTTACCACGACATGCTGCCCGGCGAGCGGGCCGGCTGGCACGTGACCTACGCGCGGGCGCTGAGCGGCAACGCGAGCCTCGCCACCGAGTTCGCGATGGTCCCCGCGGCGCTGGCGCACCACTGGTTCGCGGCGCTGGATCTGCCCGAGGCCCTGCCGGCGCTGCTGGCCGCCGCGGCCACGTCCTCCGCCTACGCGCCGGCCGAGGAGCTCATGCACCTGGAACGGGCGCTGGAGATCTGGCCCAGGGTCTCCGACGCGGAAAGGCGGGCCGGCTCCGATCTGGCCGGCGTGCTGAGCTCGGCGGCCGACGCGGCCTACCGGGCCGGATTCGTGGAACGCGCCCTATGCCTGCTGGACCTGGCGCTGGCGGAGCTGGACGCGGCGGGTCCGGCCACGCGACGGGCGCTGCTGATGGATCGCCGTGCCCTGGTGCTGCGCGACCTCGGCCGCGACGACGAGGGCCTCGCCGACCTTCGCGCCGCGCACGATCTGCTGCCGCAGGCCCCGCTCACCCAGGCCCACGCCGTGGTCTTGACGTCGCTGGCCACGGGAATGCTGCGCGGCGACGCCGAAGCCGACCCCGCCACGCGCGACCGCGTCGTGGCACGCGCCGTCGAGGTGGCGACCCAGGTCGGTGCCCAGCCTCAGCTGGCCGAGGCGCTCATCACGCTGGGCAGCGTGCAGTCCTCCGACGGCGACACCGAGACCGGCCTCGCCACGATGCTCGAAGGGCTGCGGCTGGCCGAACGGATCGGCGCCGTCGACATCACCGTGCGCGGTCACATCAACTACAGCCACGTGCTCGAGCTGCTCGGCCGCCACCAGGAGGCGATCGACTTCGCCGGCACCGGGGTCGAGCTCGCCAGGCGGACCGGACGTGCCCGGACGACGGGCGCCTTCCTGGCCGGCAACATGATCGAGTCGATGCTCAGGCTCGGCCGCTGGCGCGAGGCCGAAGCGGCCCTCCTCCAGGCCCTGCGCTGCGAGCCCGAGGGCGTGTTCGCCGTCGCGCTTGTCGATCAGCTCGCCCACCTGACCGTGCTGACGGGCCGCACAGAGGAGGGCGAGCGCCTCGCCGAGCAGGTCAGGCGCCAGGTGAGCGCCTCGAACGACCTGCAGTTCGTGCAGCCTGTGGGGTTCACCCGCGCGGAGGCGCGGCGCCAGGCGGGCGACCTCGAAGCGGCCCTCTCCATCGCCATGACCGCGCTGAACCACAATCCCGAGCTCTGGATGGGCCGCTACGCGTGGCCGCTCGCCTGGCTCGGCAGCCGGATCGCGGCCGACCTGATGATCCTTTCCCGGGATCGCCGGATGCCCGGCACCGTCGCGTCCGTCGCGCTCAACCAGCTCGGCGCGCTGACCGACAGGATCCCCGTACTCACTCCCGCCGGTCGCGCGTACGCCGCCGCGGTGCGGGCCGAACGCGTCCGCGCCGGTCAGACGCCCGAGGCGGGCCTGTGGGAGGCGGCCGTGGATTCCTGGCGGACCGCGGCCGAGCCGTACATGCTGGGTTATTGCCTGTTCCGGCTGGCCGAAGACCAGCTGGCGCGCGGCGACCGGCGTCTGGCGGGCGCGTCGGCGCGGCAGGCGGCGGCCGTCGCGACCGAATTGGGCGCGCGCCCGCTGTCGGGCGAGATCGGGGCGCTGGCGCGGCGCGGGCGGCTCGATCTGACCACCCCTGGACAGGACGAGCAGCCGCCCGAGCCGGCCGGCCAGGATCCGCTCGCGCATTTCGGGCTCACCGAGCGCGAGCGCGAGGTGCTCGACCTGCTGGCCACCGGCCGCTCCAACGCGCAGATCGCCGTGACCTTGTTCATCAGCCCCAAGACGGCGAGCGTGCACGTGTCCAACATCCTGGCCAAGCTCCAGGTCACCGGCCGGGTCGAGGCCGCCGCTCTGGTCCATCGGCTGGCCGGCGGCGCGGTCTGAGGCCGGCCTGAGCAGGGTCTGAGGCAGGCGCTAAGGCATCCGCCGCCGCGATCTAGGTGTCCTGCCTTAGGCCGTCAGGGCGGCGACGACGCCGGCGGGGTCGGCGTCGTAGAGCGGCGCGGGGTCGAGGCCCATGGACGCGAAGTTGCCCTCGATCTCCAGGCTGACGAGCCCGTGCAGCCATGCCCACAGGGCCGTGGCCGCGAGCCCGGCCCCCGTGGGGACATCGGTCAGATCGTGCCGCCGCGCCCACCGCTCCAGCTGCGCCGCCAGCCGGTCGTCGCGGACGGCGGGAAGGACGGGCGGAAAGTCGCGGGCCACCTCGACGACCACGTCGACGACGACGCGCATGGCGAGCCGGGACGCCTCGACCAGCCGCTCCGCGTGGGCGTCGTAGCCGGGAAGCGGCGCCCGGAACAGCAGCCGATAGCGATGCGGCTCGGCGACGGCCCAGGCCCGGTAGGCGCGCACGAGAGGCCGCAGACCACCGGGCGGCCGCCGCCTGGCCTCGTCGAGCGCGGCCGCCAGATCGTGGTAGGCGTCGATGATCAGCTCGGTGAGCAGGCTGTCCCTGTTGGCGAAGTAGCGATAGAGGGCCGGGCCCGAGACGCCGAGGTGCTTGGCGATGGCGTTGAGCGACAGCGCCGCCGGGCCGCCGTCGGCGAGCTGCCGCAGCGCCTCCTGCTTGGTCTCCTCGCGGACCTGCGCGCGGAAACGATCGCGCAGCCCAGGGCCCGCCGGCCGATCCTGGTCCATCGTCTCTCCCATCAGGCCGTTTGATTTACTCTAGCGTAAGTTATACCTTCTAACTAACGAAAGAACCACTAATGAGGAGCGTGTCATGGAGGCGACGGAGATCGTGCTCGCGGCCGTCGGAGAGCCGGAGTCCCTGCAGGTGCGCACCCGGCGGCTGCCCGCCCTGCGGGCCGGGCAGGCGCTGGTCCGGGTCGAGGCGAGCGGGGTCTCGTTCGCCGAGCAGCAGATGCGCCGCGGCAAGTACTACGACCAGCCCCCGTTCCCGTTCGTGCCGGGCTATGACCTGGTCGGGACCGTCGAGGCGCTCGGCGGCGACACCGACGGCGACACTGACGGCGCCATCGCGGTCGGGCGGCGTGTCGCGGCCCTGACGAAGATCGGCGGCTGGGCGGACCGGGTCATCCTCGACGTGGCCGACCTGGTCCCCGTGCCGGACGGGGTGGACGCGGCCGCGGCCGAGACCGTCGTCGTCAACGGCGTCACCGCCTGGCGGATGCTGCACGGCGCCGCCCGCGTGCGCGCCGGAGAGACCATCGTCGTTCACGGAGCGAGCGGCGGCGTCGGATCGACCCTCGTCCAGCTGGCCCGCCATGCCGGGATCCGGGTCATCGGCACCGCCTCGCCGGCCGGCCACGACCGCCTGCGCGAGCTCGGGGCCATTCCCGTCGACTACAAGGACGACGTGCCCGCCCACGTCCGCCGCCTCGCGCCGGATGGTGTGGCCGCGGTCTTCGACCACGTCGGCGGCCCCGGCATCGCCGACTCGTGGCGGATGCTCGCCCGTGGCGGCACGCTGGTCGCGTACGGGAGCGCCTCGACCCGCGACAAGCCGGGCAGCGGCATGCTGACGGTCTTCAAGCTGGTCGCCCGGCTCGCCATGTGGAACGCGCTGCCCAACGGCCGCCACGCCACCTTCTTCAACCTGTGGGCCGGCAAGGCCCGCCACCTCGGCCGCTTCCGCGCCGCGCTCCGCGACGACCTGTCGCAGGTGTTCGCCCTGCTGGCCGGCGGGCACATCACCGCACAGGTGGCCCGCACGTTCCCCCTGACCGACGCCGCCGCCGCGCTCCGCTTCGCCGAGGCCGGCGGCTTCACCGGCAAGGTCGTCATCCTCCCCGGCCCCCGCGCCTGACCGCGGCCCGGCCGGCGCCCCCCGGTCGGCCGGGCGCCCGCCGCGTCAGGCCGCGGCGGCCAGAGCGGCGCGCGGG
>JAGFNW010000020.1:127437-186757 GCA_017592665.1 Streptosporangiaceae bacterium NEAU-GS5
ACCCCCCCCGCCCCCGGCGCCTCCCGGCGCCCGGGCCGGCCCCCGGGGGGGGGGGGGGCCCCGGCCGCTTCAGCGCTCGTCGACGATCTCGCCGCTCTGGGCCGTGCCGTCCTTGGTGAGCGACATGGTCAGCGGGGCCTCGGGGAAGGTGCCGATGGCCGCGAGGGCCGCGGTCAGCTGCCCGGCGCTCTCCCAGCGCCAGGTGTCGCTGTACGTGCCGTCCTCGAGCCGGACGAGCAGTGCCGAGGTGAGCCCCGGGTGCGTCTTCCTGACGGTCGCGATCAGTGAGCTGCGGCGCGCCAGGAACTCCTCGAGGTCGGACTCGGGAACGGAGTAGTGGTGTGCGCGGACTGCGGACATGTCTGCCTCCTCGGCGTGGAATGGGGGTCGCCTACCAGGAACCCGCGACCTGACGGATCGGGGCGTTGAGGCGGTTGAACAGGTTCGTCACCGCGATCATGAGAAGGATCCCGGCGAGCTGCTTCTCGTCGAAGTGATCCGCGGCGGCGTCCCACACCTCGTCGGACACGCCGCCGGGGACGACGGCCAGCCGGGTGACGGCCTCGGCCAGCTCGAGCGCGGCGCGCTCGGCGTCGGTGTAGTACGGCGCCTCGCGCCAGGCGCTCACCAGGCCGATCCGCTCGTCGGTCGCGCCCTGCTTGCGCAGCGTCTTCAGGCCCGCGTCGACGCAGAAGCTGCATCCGTTGATCTGGCTCACCCGGAGGTGGATCAGCTCCAGCAGCTCCTCGTCGACGCCGCCGCTCTGGGCCGCCTTGATCACGTCCTGGATCGGCCGCATGGCGCTGGGGAGGATCATCGCGGGGTTCTTCATCCGAGCCTTCATGGTCTCTGCCTCCGTTGTCGGTGCTGGTAGAAATAAGGATGTGCGCGCGGGTTGATACATCCGCGATGCGTCCGCGATGCGAGGGCGATGGGGGGGATGATGCTGCGCTTCACTCTTCTCGGGCCGGTGCAGATGACCGCCGACGGCGCCCAGCCGGCCGGCATCGCCCCACGTCATCGGGCCGTCCTCGGTTATCTGCTGCTCAACGCGGGCCGGGTGATCAGCCTGGAGCGGCTGATCGACGCCATGTGGGGGCACGACCGGCCCGACACGGCGAGGTCGCAGATCCACGCCTCGATCACCGCCATCCGGCGGGCGCTTCGGGAGGCCGGGGCCGTCCACATCCTGCAGACGCGCGGCGGCGGCTACGTCGCGCTTCCCGAGCCCGGCCAGCTCGACACCCAGCGCTTCACCGAGCTGGTCGCGGCCGGTGAGCTACGCGCCGCCCTCGATCTGTGGCACGGCGAGGCCCTCGCCGACGTCGGCGCCGCCTACGTCGAGGGCGCCCGGATGCTGTGGAACGACCGGCGGCTGTCGGCCTACGAGCGCCTCGTGGAATCCGAGCTCGCCGCCGGGCGCCACGGCGAGCTGCTCGACGAGCTCGCCGAGCAGGTGACCGCCAACCCGCTGCGCGAGCGGCTCAACGGCTGCCTCGTGCTGGCTCTGCACCGCTCGGCACGCCAGGCCGACGCGCTGGCCGCGGCCCGCGCCTACCGTACGGCTCTCGCCGACGAGCAGGGCCTCGACCCCGGTCACGCGTTCACCGAGCTCGAACGCGCCGTCCTCGCCGACGACCCGAAGCTCCTACCGGCCGCCGCCGCCGCATCCCAGGCCATGGCGCGCCGCGCCGACTTCCTCCCCTACGACATCCCGGACTTCTCCGGACGTACGGCCGAGCTGGAACGGCTGGCGAGCGGTCAGGGAGCGGTGCTCACAATCGACGGCATGGCCGGCGTCGGCAAGACCGCGCTCGCCGTGCACGTGGCCCACCGGCTCGCCGACCGCTATCCCGACGGCCGGCTCTTCATCGACCTCCGCGCCCACACCGCGGGCCAGCGGCCCATCGACTCCTCCGCCGCGCTCGAGGCGCTGCTGCGCCAGCTGGGGGTGCCCGCCGACCGCATCGCGGTCACGCCGGTCGAGCGCGGCGCCCAGTGGCGCGCCGAGCTGGCCGATCGCCGCGTGCTCGTGGTGCTCGACAACGCCGCCGACTCCGAGCATGTGCATCCTCTGCTGCCGGGCGCTTCCGACAGCCTCGTCCTCATCACCAGCAGGCGGCGGCTGGTCGACCTGCCGGGAGCGCACGCCCTTTCGGTGGAGGCGCTGCCCGAAGACGACGCCGTCCGATTGTTCGAGCGCATCGTCGCCGAGCGGGCCGTGCAGGAGCCGGACGCCGTCCGCGAGGTCCTGCGGCTGTGCGGCCTGCTGCCGCTCGCGATCCGGATCGCCGCGGCGCGCCTGCAGCATCGGCCGCGGTGGACCGTGGCGTATCTGGCCGACCGGCTGCGCGATCAGCGACGCCTCCTCGACGGCGTCTCGGCCGCCTTCGCCGTGTCGTACGAGCAGCTGAGCGACGCCGAGCAGCGCATGTTCCGCCTGGTCGGCCTTGCGCCGGGCCGCGACATCGACGCCTACGGCGCGGCCGCGCTGGCCGGGATCTCCGGCGTCGAGGCCGAAGACCTGCTGGAAGGCCTGCTCGACGCGCACATGCTGCTGCAGCGCGAACCGGGCCGCTACACCCTGCACGACCTGCTGCGCGAGCACGCCCTCTCGCTCACCTCCGCAGGCGACCAGGACGCGCTCATGGGACTGCTGCTGTATTACATGCACCGCTCCCGGGCGGCCATGGACCACCTGTTCCCCGACAGCGTGGCGCAGCGGGCCGGCATCCCCCAACCTGTCGCCCCGATCGCGCCCATCCGCGACGCCGCAGAGGCGCTCGGCTGGCTGGACGCCGAGCGCTCCAACATCATCGCGACCGCCGTCCACGGCCCCGAGGTGTGCATCGGGTTCCTGGCCCTGGCGATGCGGCTCTACCTCGAACGGCACGCCCACCACGACGACGCCGTCACCCTGCACGGCCTCGCGCTGCAGCGCAGCCGCAAGCTCGGCACCCACGACGTGGAGGTCCGCGCCCTTTCCGACCTCAGCTGGACCTACTGGCGGCTCGGCGAATACGAGATGGCCGAAGACCACGCGCGCCAGGCGCTCAACGCGTCCGAAGAGCCCGACCAGGAGGCCTGCGCGCTGCTCACCTTGGGCAACGTGGCGTTCCGCCGCGGCCAGAACGCGCGTGCCGAGCAATACCTGCAACGGGCCCTCGACCTCACCAGGATCGCCGCCGATACCTGGAGCGAGGCGCACGTGCTCGGCGTCCTCGCCCTCGCGCTCAACCGCGACGCCCGGCCGGAGGAGGCCCGGCGGCACCTCGACGTGGCCCTGGCGCTGCACCGGAAGGTGGGCAACCCGGCGGGCGAGGCGCTCGTGCTCAACTACCTGGGCGTGGTGCTGCGCCACCAAGGCGAGCTCGCCCAGGCCCGAGCTCGCCACGAGCAGGCCGCGACGCTCTACCGCACGCTCGGCAGCGTGGCCGACGAGGCCGCGGCCCTCAACGGCCTGGCCGAGGCGGCCGGCGATCCCGCCGTCGCGATCGAGGAGCACACCGCGGCCCTCGCGCTCGCCGACGCCGCGCACAACCGGCCCGAGCGCGCCCGCGCGCACGACGGCCTCGCCCGGGCCCATCTCGCGCTCGGGCGCTCCGGCGAGGCCCGCGCCCACGGTGAGCTGGCCCTGACCCTCTATGAGGAGCTCGGCGTCCCCGAAGCCGGCGAGCTTCGCTCCCTGCTCTCCGGATAGCCGCCCGCGACGGCGTCCCTGAGCGGGACCCGGGCCGTGCCGCGACCCGGCACGCTGCGAGAATGCCGTGTCCGACAGTCCGATTTCGTCAGGGGAGTGCCTCTTCATGAGCTCCGAACGTGTCACCTTGCGACCGCTGACCGCGGACGATGAGACGGAGTTCACGGACCTCGTGCGGGCGAGCAGGCGGTTGCATCATCCCTGGATGGCGTTGCCGGACACGCTGGAGGCGTTCCACAACTACTTCGACCGGTTCGACGGGACCACGAACGTGGGGCTGGTGGTCTGCCGTAAGGACACGGGTGAGATCGCCGGAAATATCAACATCAACAGCATCGTGCGAGGTCGCGCCCAGAGCGGTTCCGTGGGCTATGCGGCGTTCGCCCCCGCGGCCGGGCAGGGATATCTGACCGAGGGATTGCGGCTGGCGATCCGATTCGCCTTCGACGTGCTCCTGCTCCACCGGCTCGAGGCCGCGATTCAGCCGGAGAACGAGCGGTCGCTGCTGCTGATCAAACGGGTCGGCTTCGTCAAAGAGGGATATTCGCCCTCGATGCTCTTCATCGACGGCCAGTGGCGTGACCACGAGCGCTGGGCGCTCATCTCGGACCGGCGGACGCCGCACCCGTCCTTGCCGGGCCGTTAGCCGGCTAGACGTCCTTGACGAACACGAGCCCGTCGACGCGGCTCAGATGGGCCGGGTCCAGCGGGGCGTAGCCGAATCACGGGGAGACGCGGGGCGCGGGCCGCTCCCCGTCGAGGATGTCGGCCAGCCGGCGGGGATCGATGAGGTGGCGGTCCTCCGGCAGGGCGTACATGAGCCCTTCGAGGGTGTCCGGGGGCGGGACGTCCACGCCCTGGTCCCGCATGGTGCCGAGACCCATGGCCAGGAAGGCGTACTCCTCGCGGAGGCGGCAGCTCGCGATCGCGCCGGCGCTCCACCAGCGCAATACCTGCCCGGCCATCCGCATCGAGCTCTTGTCCCGCTGGAAATGGCTGTTCTGGGCGTACGCCAGTGTGCCGCCGCGCTCGGCGACGGCCAGGAGGTTGCCGGCCATCATCGAATCGCGCCGGGCCGTCAGCCGGGTCAGGCGGTTGGGCGACGTGTCGGCCATCGAGGAGTGGTAGCGCAGCAGACCGACGGCGGTGCGTGCGTACAGGCGGGCGCGATCCCACTCGTCTTCTGAGGACACGGCCATCAGGTGCGGGGTCTCGGCGTCGAGCAGCGCCACCAGATCGTCGGCGAGCAGCCGCAGCTCGCCGGCCTGCGGCGACCGTCCGGCCGACCGGGACGGGTCCATCATCGCGGCGGGCTCGGTCCACCGGTCGTCGGGGCCGAGCAGGTCGTCGAGCGCTTCAGCCGTGCAGGGAAGCAGGCCGGCCTCCACCCGGGCGGCGAGGTAGCGGTGGAGAGCGGTGAGCGCCTGCCGCGGGCTGGCCCCCGCCGTGATCTCCAGCGGGCCGTCGAACCCGGCGAAGCGGACCTGCTCGGAGGCGGGCCGCCCATCGTTGTGGCCGCGCATCCAGCGTACGAGCTCGCGGTTGCCGGCGAAGGAGCCGAACTCGTGGCTGAATCCGCGCTCCATGACATCGTCGAGGTCACCCGTGCCCGAGGTGACGTAGTCGTCGACGGTCAATCCCATGACGCAGTCGCTCTCGAGCGCGATCCACCGGTAGCCCTCCTGCTCGACGAGCTGCCGGAAAAGCTCGTTGCGCAGGTAGAGCAGCGTGTCCTCGCGGTGGGTGGGCTCGCCCAGCGCGAGCAGCCGCGGACGGGACGGCAGCAGCCCCATGACGGCGGCGGCGTCGACGGCATGCACGGCGTCCTTGATGTCGGTAATCATGCCTTTTACGATATCGTTGAACCGCCGGTTTAAAGTTTGAGGCGGTGTCGGCAGGACTATGGGGCCAAACCTTCAAAACGGCGTACGGCTCCGGCCGGTCGACCTGGCACGCGGGCACGGCCTGTCGGCGCAGGCGATCCGTAACTACGAAGGGGACGGCATCCTCCCGGCGGCCGCTCGCACCGCCAGCGGCTACCGCGTCTACACCCCGGCGCACGCGCGGGCCCTGAGCGCGTTCCTCGCCCTGGTCCCTGGCCACGGCCACCAGACGGCGACGTCGATCATGCGGGCGGCCAACCAGGGCGCGGTCGAGGAGGCGCTCCGCCTCATCGACGAAAGCCACGCCCAGCTCCTCGACGACCGGCGGACCCTCCAGACCGTCGAGACCGCCCTTCGCGACCTCGAGCCACGCGCCGCGCCGGAGCCGCGGGCCGCCCACGAGCCCGGCGGCATGTTCATCGGGCCGCTGGCGAGAAGGCTCGGCATCCGGCCGGCGACGCTGCGCAAATGGGAGCGCGCCGGCCTGGTCCGGCCGGGCCGCGACCCGCGGACCGGCTACCGCGTCTACGACGAGGCCGCCGTCCGGGACGCCCGGCTGGCCCACCAGCTCAGGCGCGGCGGCTACCGGCTGGAGCAGATCGCCCCCGTAATCGCCCAGGTGCGGGCCGCCGGCGGCCTCGAGCCGCTGGAATCCACCCTGCGCGACTGGCACGGCCGGCTGTCGGCCCGCGGGCGCGCCATGCTGCGCGGCGCCGCCGAACTCGAGGCCTACCTGTCCGAGCACGTGATCGCCGTAGGGAGGGAGCCGTGACACACGGCGCCGCACGGTCTCCGCTTTCTGCGACGTAGCACTGGCCGCCCGCATCGAACGGGCCGAGGCGGACGCCATCGCGACCGCCTCCGAAGCCGCACGACGGCGTCGTGGCGACACGGTCGGATTCGCGCCGGACGGGATCGCCCAGTTCAGCGGCGCGGCGACGCGCCCCGCTCACCGGCGCCACGGTGTGCACACGGCGCTGTTGTCGGCGCGGCTCGCCGACGCCGCCGGCGACTGCGACATGGCCGTCGTCACCGCCACACCGGGCTCCAAATCCCAGCAGAACGCCCAGCGACAGGGCTTCCACCTGCTCTACACCCGCGCCGTGCTGGTCAAATCCGTCTGACCGCGCCGATTCACCTGCCTCGACGTGCGCTGAGGCAGGTGAATCGGCGGGGACCGCCGCTATCTGCCGACCCAGAGGACCTTCCATGTCCCGCCGTAGAGGCAGGTGATCGAAGGCGCCGATTTGCGGCCCTCGCTGCACACCTTCAGCTCGAGCTCGTACACCTTGCCATCGCTGAAGTGGAACGCCTTCGTCTTGTGGTAACCGCACGCCCAGTAGCTGCGATGCTTGAACGGCAGCGTGCCGTCGGCCTTCAGGTAGGTGATCCTGAACACCGCCACGCCGCAGGAGCGATTCTTGGTCGAGTCGGTGATCTTTCCGGAGACGGTGGCCGGTCCGTTGGGGATGACGGCGCTGGGGTCGGCGACATCGACGCGTAGCTTGCCCGCGGCCTTGGCCCGGTGCGCGGAGGCGTAGTACGGCCCCCAGGATTTGGCCACGGCGGCCGTCGCAGTCGCGGACGCCGTGGTCGTGGACGAGGCTTCGGCCAGGGCGGGTATGGCGGCCGACAGCACAGCCGCGGCGGCGACGGCCACTACATGGGAGGTTTTCACAGGACGACCCTCTTTTCGCGCTTTGCCCTACGGCATCGAGCGTCGCACGCGGCAAGGTAGGCGAGCTTGGGTAGCGCCCTACTCAGATTCCACCGGCGACCCCTACTCAGGTCCCCTGGCTGAACCAACATGTCGCCGACGACGTCCAAGGAGGCATGACGATGGGTTTCGCCGCCAAGGTCTGCGCCGCCTGCCTTGCCGTGTCAACGCTCGCCGCGTGTGGGACGACGGTGGCCCGGCCATCGGCCACCACGTCGGCGACGCCTCAGGAGGGGGCGGGCCGCGCGGCTCAGGATGCGACCCGCTACACAGCGAACGCCACGGTCCTGCAGAATCCTCAGCACGGCCCTCAGCTGTGCATGGCGGTCATGACCTCGCTTCCGCCCCAGTGCGGCGGGCCCGACATCGTCGGCTGGGATTGGTCGAAGGTCCAATCCCAGGAGCGGCAGGGCGTCCGGTGGGGCGAATATCACGTGACCGGCACGTGGGACGGCAAGCGCCTCACGCTGACCGAGCCGGCCGGCCCACAGGTCGAGACGCCCGTCATGCCGCCCTCCAAGGGCAGGTTCGCCAGCCCGTGTCCCGAGCCGCAGGGCGGCTGGCATCCGGTCGACCCGTCGGCGGCGACGATGGAGACGCAGGAGCAGGCGATACAGCGGGCTCAGTCGGTGCCCGAGTTCGCCGGCGCCTGGGTCGACCAGTCCTATCTGGACGGGCTTCCGACCGGGATGGAGTCGACGGCCGCCAACGACCCGGCGAAGCTCGTGCTCAATCTCCGGTTCACCGGCGACCTGTCCGGGCGGGAGGCCTGGATCCGCGAGGTGTGGGGCGGCGCGCTGTGCGTCACGGGCGCCGAGCGCTCCGAGGCGTCCCTGCGGAAGGTGGCCGACGCTCTGCCGGACGACCTTCGCAGCGGCCTCGATCTGCAGGCCTTGGAGACCTCGGTCGACACGGTCGGCAACAAGATCGACCTTACCGTCTACGTCGTCACGCCGCGGTTGCGCGGCTGGCTCGACGACAAGTACGGCCCCGGCATGGTCGAGGTCGACGGCTTCCTCAAGCCGGTCGCCTGACCCGCGGCGCTTCGGGGCCTGGGAGGTGCCGGAAAGCGGATCCCGCCCGATCGACACGATCAGACGGGATCCCTTTCACCGGCTTCTACCAGGTGCAGTCCGATATCTTCCGGTAACCCGCGTACAGCGTGCCACCGGCGTTGATGCTGACGGTCGAGCCGGTGTCCCAGGGCTGGCCGACCGTGTTGCTGGCCCACAGCGCCGTGCCGCTGCTGTTGTAGACGACGAAGTTGCCGTCGCTTTGGTAGACGGCCCGGTCACCGCCGGGATTGGTCCCGGCGGCCCAGCAGATCCGCCCGGTCGTCGCCTTCAGGACGAGATTGCCGTCCCCTTGCATGATCAGCTCCACGGCGAAGCCGGGGAGGGTCCGGTGCAGATAGTCGCCCTTGTTCAGGGTCGTGCCCCGGGAGATCGCGTAGCCGCGATTGTCGGCGTGCGCGGAGGTGACGATCGCCGCCACCGGCGCCACGGCCATCGCCGCGACAAGGATCGTGCGCAGCAGATTCTTCATGGTCGACCTTCCTTCATCGGCCGGATGGTTGATGGCCTTCGCCCGGGGTCAGCAGTTGCCGTTGACCCGCTGGAAACTGAACAGCTCCCAGTTTCCGATCGAGCCCGACCGGGCGCGGAGCATGTTCCACTGGTCGCCGGTGTAGCCTTCTTCGCTGGAAATCCACCAGTTGGGGCTCACGCCGCTGAGACCACTGCGGAATCCGACGAGATCCCCGTTCCTGAATTCGCCGCTGAAGTAGAACCTCTGGTCGTTGTTGTTGTCCGTGCCGGCACTGGCCCGCAGCATCCCCTTGAGGGAGCCCGAGTAACTCGCCCAGGTGTCGACGTACTTTCCGTTGTGCGCCTGGAACGAATAGGAAATGATGCCGGACGCGTCGTTGCGCCACTGCCGCACGATGAACTGCTCCCACGCGCCCACCGAGCCGGCGGGCGTCCGGGCCCGGAGCATCCCCTCATAGGTGGACCGCCCGGTTTCGGCGGCGACGTAGTTTCCGTTGGCCGCCTGGATCCGGTAGGTGCCGACGCAGATCCGGGTGTCGGCGTGCGCGCTGGACTGTGCGAATGTCGCGAAAAGCGCGGCTGGAATCAATAATGCCGCGGTGCGCTTTGCGAGCATGTGCATATCGCTCCCCGTTCGACTCGGCAGCGCCTTGTCGCGCTGCGGACCGGGCCAATATTTCTGGGGAGCGCTACATTACAAATACATTTGAGGTACATCGCGGAGCGCCTCCTGCTCGGCTGGGAACAGCGAGCGCCACAGGTCGTGGTGGCGAGTCAGGAGATGGGCCATCGCGTAGCCGTCCTCCAGCGCGGCGGCGGCGAGGTAGGTGGCGCGCGCCTCCTCGGCCCGGCCCGGATCGTCCCCGTCGCGGTCCAGGCGCTCGGCGCCCACGACGACGCGCAGCGCGCCCGCGCCCTCGGCGTCGACGTCCAGGAGGTCGTCGATGAGGGCGGGCCACTCAGCGGTGCCGTCCTGGCCGAGCGCCCACGAGTGGAGGCGCGTGCGCACAGGCGGGGGCGCGTCGTGGAGCGCGGCGAGCAGCAGGTCGCGGTGGGCGGGCTCCCCGGTGGCGAGGTAGCGGGTGAGGTGGGCGGGCCAGCGGGTGGTGAGGTCCGCCGCGGCCCGGGGCCCCGCCGCTCCCGAGGCCCTCGACAGCATCGCGTACGGGTCGCCGTGCAGCACGTACGCGCCGGCGATCAAGGGGTGATATCCGCTCGCGCCGAACCTTTGGCGCGCCAGCCGCAGCGCCTCCCCCAGCGGCGCCCGCCACGCGGCGCGGTAGATCTCCCGCGCCATGGCCGCGCATGCGGCGTCGGGCACCGCGTCCAGGGCGCCGATGACGGCGGGCGAACCGTGCTTCAGCAGCGTCACCGCCCACCCCTTCTGCCGCCCGCCCGCGATGTGCCGCACCCGTCCGAGCAGGCACGCGTTGAAGAACACCACGGGCGCGTCCTGGTCGTCGGCCCACGACACCTCCGACGGGGTCACGCCCCTGTCGTGGGAGACGGGCAGCCACTCCCCCAGTTCGCTCGCGAATCCGTGCCCGACGTAGTGGACGAGCGCCGTGCCGGTGAACAGCTCCCGGAGCCCGTCCGCGGTGGTGATCTGCCGCGAGCGAGGCTCGAGCCCGAGCAGCGGCGCGGCGCGCATGGCGGTCCGCGCGTCGGCCTCGGCCTCCTCCAGCGCGCCGAGGCGCTCGATCGGCGCGACGTGCGCGACGGTGGCGCGGGCGGGGGGTCGTCTGCGGCGCGCGTTCGGCGCGAGCACCTCCTCCAGGTACTCGAACGAGGGACAGCGCGCCACGACGTGCGTCTCGCCGAGCCATCCGCCGTCGTGAAGCAGCAGTTCGAGCGGGAGACGGTCGAGGTTCGCGGCCGGGCTGGGCAGGTAGATCACCGTACGCGCGGCCAGCAGCGCCGCGCGTGCCGGCGCCGGCAGGCTGAGCCAGGCCTGTGCGGCGGCCTGCCGAAGGGCCGGCGACGGTGGGCCGTGAAGGGGCGACTCCCGGGTGTTGAGCCGGTCGCGCTCGCGGGCGGCCACGTTGGTGAGCTCCCGCAGCGCATCGTGCATTTCCCGGCCGCCTTCGGCGAGGCGCCAGCGTGCCCGGCCGGGGCCGCCGCCCGCGACCGTCAGCACGACCGGCGGGTCCGTGAGCCCGGCCGCGTTGCCGATGCCGGGCTCGAGCGCCAGCAGCACGGTGTCGGGGAGCGCGGCCAGGCGCGTCGCGCCGACCCCGAACGGGCGGCGCAACCGCGCCACTACCGGATCAGGGTGGGGCGAGCCGTCGCGGAGAAGCGGACGGTCGCCGCGGAGCTGCTCGACCAGCAGAATGATCTCATCGAGGCCGTCGTCGTCCTGTCCGCCGCCGTCTTCGGCCGCGAGGAGCACCAGGTGGCGGCGGCGCAGGTATTCGAGATCCTCCATCAGCGCGCCGCCGCGCCCCCGGGTGTCGGCCGCGAACCGTTCCATCTCGGCCAGCAGCGCCCGCACCTCGGCGAGCGCGACCGCCTCACCCGACGACGCGCGGGCGTGCAGCAGGGCGGCGCGCGTCCGCAGGGCGTCCTCGGGCTGGTCGAGGCGCAGCAGGCGTTCGGTGGCGACCGCGTAGTCGCCGGCGGCCTCCGCCGGGCGGCCGAGCGCGTACAGCTTGCTCGCCCGGTTGGCGTGCGCCTCAGCCTCGCGCCTCTCGCGGGCGCGTCCGGGACGCAGCCGCCTGGTGAGCGCCACCGCGTCCTCGGCCTGCCCCAGCGCCGCCCGATGGTTGCCGGCCGCGCTGGCGGCGTGGGCGAGCGAGGTGCGGATGGTGATCTCGAAGTCGACGTCATCCCAAGAGGGCGGCGACCAGTGACGGCTCGCGTTCAGCGTCTCGTTGGCGAGGCGGCGGGCTTCGGCGTACGAGCGGACGCGACCCGTCAGCTGGATGGCACGGGCGGCGACCTCGTAGATCATCGGCACGAACCGGTCGGCCGCGAAGCCCGCGACCGCGACCTCCAGCGGGGTCGCGCCGAGCGCCGCCGCGCGGTCGTCCAGTACGGCATGGCCTGCCAGGGCGCGGGTCATGGTCACGGCGCCGTCGAATACAGCGTGCGTGAAGTCCTGATCCGGTGCGCCGCCGCCGAGCACGGCGCCGATCAGGCGCCATCCGAGCAGGGCGCGTTCCAGCGCCTCGGCCGCGGCGCCGTGGTCGCCGTCGTCGTGCAGGAGGGCCCCGTGCAGCGCGCCCGACTCGGCGTACCAGATCGGTGCGGTCATGTGCGTCCAGCCGAGCGCCTCGGCGCGGCCGGCGCCCTCGCGGAGGGCCTCGCGCGCGGCGTCGAACTCGTTGACCTGCTTGTGCCGAAGGGCCGCGAGCCAGAACCACCAGCAGCGGGCCGCTTCAGAGTCCGCGCCGCCTCCGGTGGGGACCTCGCCGGGGGCGTCGATCACGTCCGCGAGGAGGCCCATGGTCAGCTCACGTGCCAGTACGGCAGTGCCGCGCCGTCCCCATACACGCGGTAGGGCACGAAGCGCCGCCCGGGCGGGAAGGTGTAGGCGACGGCGCAGCTGAGGCTCGTTCGCTGTTCCAGGTGGAAGCCGGCCGTCGCCGCCCCGCCCGCGAGCAGCGGCAGGTCGACGCCGATCTCCGAGCGGCGCACGCCTTCGAGGACGGCGACGCGCTCGCGCCGCACCTCGGTGTCGTAGTCGCGGAGGTCGAGCGCGTCGGCCTGGTCCGACAGCAGGTCGTACTCGAAGGGGTCCGGCTCGTCACCCGCGCGGCAGTGCGGGCAGCCGGGCGCGGTGACGAACCGCCGCTCGCCCCAGCCCGTGACGTCCGTCGTGACGAGGTCCTCGCCCTCCCCGCCGAATCTGCGCACGCGTACCGTGACCTGCTGCACCACCCGCATGCAGGTGCCGCGTTCGGCGATGCCCTCGTTCAGCTCGGCCGTCATGGTCCGGCCGCCGCCGAAGCCGAACCCGAACAGCTTGAAGGTCATCCGGCGTTCGGCCGCCGTGCTCCGCCGCACGTCGACGCCCGCCTTGCCCCCCGGCGGCACGTGCAGGGCCAGGATCTCGAACGCGGCGGCCGCCTCGCCCAGATCGGCGACCAGCTCACGGGTGCGTAAGCGGGCGATGGCACGCTGGAGGGTGTCGCGCAGGCCGCGTTCGGTGCCCACCGGGACGCCGTCGGCCTCGACGGCCGCCTCGAGCCGTGCCGCGGCCTCCTCGTCGGTGCCGCCGGGCAGCGCGGCGACCCGGTCCGCCAGGCCGTCGACCGCCTCGTCGGCGACCACCGTGAAATCAGGACGCTCCATGGGCGCGGCTCCAGGCGGCCGCCGGATCCTGCCCGGCGTAGTGGGTGAACACGGGGAGGAAGCCGCAGGCGTCGTGGCCGGCCGTGGCGTCGGGCGGGTCGTACCACTGGCGGCACAGGCCCGAGGCGTGGTGCGGGCACGCGAGGTGGTCGCAGTAGGCGGGCTCGGGGTCGAGGGCGAGTTGGGCGGCGGCGCCGAAGACGCCGACCTCGGCCAGCGCGTTCCAGGCGAAGCCGGGGTCGGCGAGCGCGACGCCGTTGCGATGGTGCGCCAGCCCGCCGTCGCGGGACGGGTAGATGATCAGAGGAGGCAGCACCGCGCGCAGTTCCTCCTCATCGAGCCCGGGCAGCAGCGCGGCGGGGCGGGCCAGGAGTTCCAGCAGGCGTGAGCGGCCGATGACACGCATGGCCGCGAGCAACGGCTCGATGACGTACGGCGTGCCGACCGGTTCTCCGGCGGAGATGAGATCCCAGTAGCCGTCGAACTCCTCACCCCAGCCGATCTGGTCGAGCACCCCGACCGCGCTTGTGGCCTTCCAGGTCTCGGGATCCCGCGCCGCGGCTTGGGCCAGCCCGGCGAATGTGGCGCACGGGTCGTTCGTGAGGAAGGCGAGAAAGGTCAAGAACGCGCACAGCTCACCCGCGTCGTGTTCACCCAGCTGCCCGGCGAGCCAGGCGAACGCGGGGCCGCCGTAGGGCCCGGACACCCCTATCCCGCCAGGAAGCAGGCGGACCGCCTCGACGGCGGCGGCGGCTTCCAGCAG
The DNA here is from genome assembly GCA_017592665.1 of Streptosporangiaceae bacterium NEAU-GS5. Lineage (GTDB taxonomy): Bacteria > Actinomycetota > Actinomycetes > Streptosporangiales > Streptosporangiaceae > NEAU-GS5. The sequence continues at coordinate 141,341 of JAGFNW010000020.1, forward strand.
GTCCCACCGGGACAGCCCGAGCTCGGCGGGCTCGGTGAGGAACGCCGCCTCGCGGGCGAACCGCTGCGCGGCGCCGCCGTCACCCGGCGCGAGCGTGTCACGGGCCGCGTTCATCAGCCGCAGGCCGTGGTTGTGCAGCAGCTGGCTGCCCAGGATCTGCGTGAAGTGCAGGATGCCGTGGTTCCAGGTGATCGTCTCGCTGATGCCCGACAGGCCGCCGGCCGCCGCCTCGGCGTACGTCTCGTATTCGACGCCGAGCACCAGCACCCCGGCCCAGGGAAAGACCCGCTCATGCCCCGAGCCGAGCGGATGGAGCCGACCGGTCCGGCATGCGCAACCCATGGCGGTCAGTGTCGTCGCCGCCCGGAACAGGGTCAACCGGCCTAGGGAGTGTCTGACAAATGCCGCCCGTCGCGAGCGGCGATCCAGGTGCGTGCATCGCAAGGCGGAGGAGGAGGCCATAGCGGAGCTATGGGTGACGACGACAACGCGGCGAGGCGCGTGCCTGGGCGACGCGCAGCAGGGCGTGATTTGCCAGACACGACCTAGCGGCGGGCGTGGCCGGCCCGGGGGCGGGCCGGGGCGCCGGGGAGCGGCGGGATGGCGCGTTTGAGGATCTTGCCGGTGGGGCTCATGGGCAGCTCGTCGACGATCGAGACGTGCCGAGGATACTTGTAGGCCGCGACCCGCTCCCGGACGAAGTCGCGCAGCTCTTCGGGCTCGGCCGGGGCCCGCAGCGCCACCACGGCGGCGACCTCCTCCCCCAGCTCGGGATGCGGCACCCCGATCACCGCGGCCTGCCGCACGGCGGGGTGCTCGTAGAGGACCTCCTCCACCTCGCGCGGATAGACGGTGTATCCGGCCCGGATAATCACGTCGCGGCGGCGGCCGACCAGGAAGAAGAACCCGTCGGCGTCCACCCGGCCGAGGTCGCCGGTGTAGAACCAGCCGTCCTGGATGGTCTCCGCGGTGGCGTCCGGATTGTTCCAGTAGCCCTTCATCACGTTGGGCCCCCTGATGACGATCTCGCCGACGTTGCCGCAGGGGACCTCGCGGCCCAGCTCGTCGACCAGCCGCATCTCGACGCCCTTGACCGGCCGGCCGATCGACCCGGGACGGCGGCCCGCTCCCGACCGGTTGCTCGCGGCGACCGCGGACGTCTCGGTGAGCCCGTATCCCTCCACGAGCGAACAGCCGAGCCGCGTCTCGTACGCCCGCAGCACGTCGAGCGGGAGCGCCGCGCCACCGGAGACGCACACCCGCAGCAGCGACATGTCGGACGCCCCGGGATGGTCGAGCAGCGCGATGTACATGGTCGGCACGCCATGGAAGACGGTGACGCCATCGCGCCGGATCACCTGCAGGGCCCGGCCCGCGTCGAACCGGGGCAGCAGCGTGAGCCGCGCGCCGGCGTGCACGGTCGCGTTGAGCGAGCAGGTCTGCCCGAAGGCATGGTACAGCGGCAGGGCGCCGAGGACGACGTCGTCGACGCCGAGGCCGTGCATGCGGGCCACGGTCGCCGCGTTGCCGCCGAGGTTGCCGTGGGTAAGCTCGACCCCCTTGGCGCGGCCGCTCGTCCCGGACGTGTAGTGAATGACGGCCGTGTCGCCGGCCGACCTCGCGGCGATCTCGTGCTCGGCCGCTATCTCGTGCAGCAACCGGCGGAACTCCCCCGGGACCACGAAGAAGCAGTCGATCCCGGCGGCCGCGGCGGCGGCCTCGGCCGCCTCGGCGCAGGCGTGCCAGGCGATGAACAGCCGCGGCCCGCAGTCGCCGAGGTAGGCGGCGATCTCGCGCCGGCGCAGCAGCGGGTCCAGCGGCACGACCACGGCCCCGATCCGCAGCACCCCGTAGTAGACGACGGCGAACTCCGGGACATTCGGCAGCATGATCGCCACGCGGTCGCCGGGGCCGATCCCGCGCCGCCGCAGGAGCCCGGCCACCCGCGCCGTCATCGACTCGAGCGCGGCATAGGTCACGACCGTGTCGTCCAGGGTGAGAACCGCCCGCCAGCCCAGCCGCTCGGTGGCGGCGCGGAGCCGGTCAGCGATGTTCATGCTCCGACGGTACGCCGGGGCTCCCGGGGATCTCATTGGTCGCTGATGCCAATGTTTCACGGTCCGCATTGGTGCCAGGTCGCCAGCGAGTCGTACAGCGCGATCGCGACGAGCAACTCCATCAGGTCGTCGATCCGGCGCAGGTTGCACCCGGTCCGCTCCTGGATCCGGCGCAGCCGGTATTGGGCGGTGTTGGGATGGATCTGCAGCCGTTCGGCCGAGGCGCGCAGGTTCAGGTCGGCGTCGGCGAAGGCCCGGATCGTGGCGGTGAGCACGCCGCCGCGCGCCCGGTCCTCGGCGAGCAGGGCGGTGATCCGCGGATCGACGAGATGGCGTGCCGTGTCGTCCGCGCGGAGCGCGAGGTACTGAAACGGCGTGATCTCCGGCAGCGCGGCGATGCCGCCGTCCTCGGGCAGGAATTCGAGCGCGGTGCGGGCCTCCCGGTAGGCGCACGGGATGTCGGCGGTGCCGAGCACCACGGTGCTGACGCCGACGGCCGCCACGATGCCCTCCGCGAGCAGGCTCTCCCGCACCCGCTGCAGCCGGGCGCAGAGCTCCACGGCGTCGCCGCCCGGGCCGAGCACGGGGACGGCCACGATCTCGGCCTGGCGGACGGCCGCCAGGACGTTCGTGCCGTTGCCCGCGGCCCGCGCGATCGCCGCGCAGGCCGCGTGATGGGCGCCGGCGCCACCGGCCACGCCGGCCGGCACCGGACGCAGGTCGGCTGTGCCCTCCTTGGCCCCCGACGCCTGCGGGCCGAGCAGGATGGCGACCACCACGAGCAGCGGGGCGCTGGTGCCGGGGTCAAGACCGTAGGCGTGGGCAGTGGCGAGCTGACCGCCGCGGCTCGGCGCGTTCCCGGCGAGTAGCGTCTCCAGCAGGTCACGGCTCTCGCCGGCCGCCGCCGCGGCGGCGTACTGCTGGCACTCCATGTAGGCGTTGGCGGCGTAGGTGCTGGCGACATCGCAGTACGTCATGATGGGGGCGGCCAGCGTCAGGGCGGCCTCGTGGCCCGCCGGCGAGTCGCCGGCCCGCTCGACCACCGAGTCCCAGAACACCTGCAGCCCCACCCGGAAGGCGTTGATGTAGTCGGCCAGGGCGATCCCCGCCCGGGCCCGCCGCATGGCCGCGGCGCGGGTGAAGCCGATGTCGCCGGCGGTCGGCGCGCGGTCCTCCAGGAGCACGGCCAGCGTGGTGCGGTAGTGGCGGACCACCTGGTCGCGGACGTCGTCGTGGAAGGCGCGATCGCGGGCCGCGTACGCGGGGATCTCGGCGCGCATCGCCTCGAGCGCGAGCGCGGCGAGCCGGTGGGTGTCGTCGAGCAACGCGGACAGGATCCGGGTGCGTTCAGCGCGGACCGTTTCGCTGCTGAAACCACTGGACATGCCGGGATGATCCATGGTCCCCCGCGAACGGTCAACGGTCGTGACCGGGCTGAAACACAGTCTTGTTGTCAGCGGACAAGTCGCCCGTCAGATCTTGGGTGTCCGTGCCCAATGCGGCCTGTCACCGCCGGAACCTACGCTGACCCCACTCTTAGAACATTGCTCTACCGCTCGGCAGCGCCGATCGCCGGGAGCGGCCAGGAGGCCGGATGCTCGAAGTACGCGATCTCACCATACGCTTCGGGGGCATCACAGCGCTGGACGGCGTCGGGTTCTCGGTCGCGCGCGGCGAGATGGTGGGCCTCATCGGCCCCAACGGCGCCGGCAAGACCACCCTGTTCAACTGCCTGACCCGGCGGTGCGACGCCGACGCCGGCACGGTCACGTACGAGGGCACGAGCCTGCTCGCGGCGCCGCCGCACACGATCATGACGCTCGGCATCGCCCGGACGTTCCAGAACCTCGGCCTGTTCCCAGGGCTGTCGGTCCGCGACAACGTGCTGGTCGGCGCGCATCACCGGGGGGCCGCGGGATTTCTGACGGCGAGCCTGCGGCTGCCCCGGGTGCGCCGCGAGGAGGCCCGGCTGCGCGGCGAGGTGGACGCGGTGCTGGAGCGGCTGGGGCTCACCGAGGTCGCCGGCCATCCGGCGGCCGGGCTGCCGTTCGGGACGCTCAAACGGGTGGAGCTCGCCCGGGCGCTGGCCGGATGGCCGCGGCTGCTGCTGCTCGACGAGCCCGTCAACGGGCTCGCCTCGGCGGAGGTCGAGGAGTTCGGCGGCACCCTGCGCCGGATCCGCGACGACCTGGAGCTGACCGTGGTGGTGGTCGAGCACCACATGGGCTTTGTCATGGGCATCTGCGACCGGGTCGTCTGCCTGGACTTCGGCCGCAAGATCGCCGAAGGGCCGCCGGCCGAGGTGCAGCAGGATCCCGGCGTCATCGAGGCCTATCTGGGGACGGCCACGTGAGCGAGCGCAGCGAGCCGGCCGCCGGGGACGCGTTCCTGGCCGTCGAGGACCTGCACGCGGGGTACGGCGACGCCCGGGTGCTGCACGGCGTGTCTCTTCGCGTGGGGCAAGGGGAGATCTGCGCCATCCTCGGGCCCAACGGGGCCGGCAAGACGACGCTGCTGCGGGCGCTGTCGGGGATGTGCCGGGTGCGCGGGTCCGTCCGGCTCGACGGGACCGACCTCGCGGGCCGCTCGCCGGACGCGGTCGCCCGGCGGGGCGTGGCGCACGTCCCGGAGGGGCGCGGCACGTTCATGCCGCTCACCGTCGAGGAGAACCTGCGCCTGGGCGCCTTCGCCCGGCGTGGCCGCGGCGCCCGCCAGAGTGTGGCCGACGACCTCGACCGCGTCTACGGCTACTTCCCGGTGCTGCGGACCCGCATGCGGCAGGTCGCGGGCAGCCTGAGCGGCGGTGAGCAGCAGATGCTCGCCATCGGCCGGGCGCTCATGCTGCGGCCGCGGCTGCTGCTGCTCGACGAGCCGTCCCTCGGCCTCGCCCCGCTGGTCACCCGGGAGCTGTTCGGCATCGTGCGGACGATCAACGCCGAGGAGGGCACCACCGTGGTCGTGGTCGAGCAGAACGCCCACCTGGCTCTCGGCGTCGCCCAGCAGGCACACGTGCTGGAGACCGGGCGGATCGTGCTGTCGGGCAGCGCGGAGCGCATCCAGGCCGACGAGCAGGTCGCCCAGTCCTACCTCGGATACCGGGTCTAGGGGGCGGGCGGGCATGGCCGAATTCCTGCAGCAGGTGGTCGAAGGGCTCGGCGCGGGCGCGATCTACGCCGGCCTCGCCCTCGCGCTGGTGCTGATCTACCGCTTCACCGGCGTCGTCAACTTCGCCCAGGGCGAGCTGGCGATGTTCTCGACGTACATCGCCTGGCAGTTCATGGCCGGCGGGATGGCGTTCTGGCTCGCGCTGCCGCTCACGCTGGCGGTCTCGTTCGTGGGCGGGATGCTCATCGAGCGGGTGATCATCCGGCCGGTCGAGGGCGCGCCCGAGCTCACCGTCGTGATCGTGACGGTCGGGCTGTTCATCTTCGTGAACGCCGCCGCCGGGTGGATCTGGTCGTTCCTGATCAAGGATTTCCCCAGCCCGTTCCCGGCGGGCTCGGCGCAGGCGGGAGCGCTCACCGTGAGCTACTCGACGCTGGGGAACCTCGCCGTGGTCGCCGTGGTCATGGGCGCGCTGTACCTGCTGTTCCAGCACACCAAGATCGGCCTGGGCATGCGGGGGGTGGCGGCCGACCCGCGGTCGGCCCGGCTGGTCGGGATCCGGGTCGGGTGGATGCTCGCGCTCGGCTGGGGGCTGGCCGCGCTGGTGGGCGCGGTGTCGGGCGTGCTGGTGGCGCCGCTGCTGTTCCTGGAGCCCAACATGATGGGCGGCGTCCTGCTCTACGCCTTCGCCGCGGCGACCCTCGGTGGGTTCGACAGCCCGGTGGGCGCCGTCGTCGGCGGGTTGATCGTCGGCGTCGCCGAGACCCTGGCCGGAGCGTACGTCGGCTTCATCGGGTCCGACCTCAAGGTCGGGGTGCCCTTGGCGATCATCCTCGCGGCGCTGCTGCTGCGGCCGCAGGGGCTGTTCGGGCGAGCGGCGGTGCGCCAGTGAGCGAGCGGAGCGAGCGAGGACCAGCGCGGCCGAGCCTGGTCGCCCCGGTGGCGGACGAAGGGGACCACGTGAGCGAGCCGAGCGACGGCCGGGCCGGCCTCCCGGGGCAGGCCGCGGAGGCGTCCGCCGGCGCGCGCGGGTGGCGGGGCGCGCTCGTCGCGAGGTGGCGGGGCATCGCGGTGGTGGCGCTGCTCGCCGTGGCCATCTACGCGCCGTTCGAGCTCGTGCCGTTCCGCGTGTTCCAGTTCACGATGGTGCTGGTTTACGCCGTGGCGCTGATCGGGCTGAACCTGCTGGTGGGCCACGCGGGCCAGATCTCCCTTGGGCACGGCGCGTTCTTCGCGGTGGGGGCCTACACGACGGCGATCATGTTCGACCGGTGGGATGTGCCGTATCCGCTGACGTTGCCGGCGGCCGCGGCGCTGGCGTTCGTGCTCGGCTGGGCGTTCGGCCTGCCCGCCGTACGGCTGCACGGGCTGTACCTGGCGCTGGTGACGCTGGCCATCGCGATCTTCCTGGTGCCGCTGCTGAAGCGGTTCGAGTCGGTGACCGGCGGATCGATGGGCCTGACGCTGGCCAAGCCGGCCCCGCCGGCCTGGACGGGGCTCGCCCCGGACCAGTGGCTGTACTTCCTCGCGCTGGCCGTGACCGTCGTGGCCGTCCTGCTCGCCCGCAACCTGCTGCGCTCGCGCGTCGGCCGGGCCATGCGGGCCGTCCGCGACAACGAGGCGGCGGCCGAGGTGATGGGCGTGCGTCTGGCGTTCTACAAGACGCTCGCCTTCGCCTGGAGCGCGATGTTCGCCGGCGCCGCCGGCTGTGTCTACACCTGGGTGATCGGGTTCGTCTCGCCCGACTCGTTCGCGGTCACGCTGTCGATCACCCTGCTGGCCGGCCTGGTCGTCGGCGGCCTGGGCTCGCCGGCGGGCCCGCTGCTCGGCGGGCTGTTCGTGATGTTCGTCCCGAGCCTGTCCCAGGACGTCAACGAGGCGGCGCCGGGCGTCGTCTTCGGCTTGTTGATCATCGCGGTGATGTACGTGGCGCCGACGGGCCTGGCCGGCTTGGCCGGTCGCGCGGCGCGGACGATCGGAAGGACCCTCCGGAGGGAGTAGGGCTATGCGTGTATCGATGATCGGCCGTACGGCGGTGGCGGCGACACTGGTGGTCGCCGCGGCGGCCTGCGGGGGCCGCGACGCCACAGGCGGCGGCGCGGCGGGCACGGCGGCCGCCGGGCCGTGCCAGGGTCAGCAGACGACGGGGATCACGCCCACGAGCATCAAGCTCGGCGGCATCTACCCGCTGTCCGGGCCGGCGTCCGCCTACGGCGCCATCCCGGGGGGCATCAAGGCGTACTTCGACTACGTCAACGCCGAGCAGAACGGGATCGGGGGCCGCAAGGTCGAGTTCGTCGTGCGCGACGACGGCTACCAGCCGCCCAAGGCCGTGGAGGAGGCCCGCCGCCTGGTCGAGCAGGAGCAGGTGTTCGCGCTGTTCCAGACGCTGGGCACGCCGTCGACGACGGCGACCTGGGATTACGTCAACCAGCAGAAGGTGCCGCAGGTCTTCGTCGCGACCGGCGCGTCGAAGTGGGGCACCGACACCAATCACCCGTGGACCATCGGCTGGCAGCCCAACTACATCTCCGAGGCGCGCGTCTACGCGCAGTACCTCAAGCAGGAGCGGCCGGACGCCACGGTCGCGGTGCTGTACCAGAACGACGACTTCGGCAAGGACCTGCTCGGCGGGTTCAAGCGGGCCATCGACGGCAGCCAGATCAAGATCGTGGCCGAGCAGAGCTACGAGGTGACCGACCCGAGCGTGGAACCGCAGGTGCGCAACCTCGCCGCGTCCAAGGCCGATGTGCTGCTCAACGTGTCGACGCCCAAGTTCGGCTCGCAGGCGCTGGCCGCCGACGCCAAGAACACCACGTGGAACCCGCTGCACATCGTCAACAACGTGGCCTCCTCGATCACGGTCCTCAAGCCGGTCGGCTTCGAGAACGTGCAGGGCATCGTGTCGGCCACGTACTACAAGGACCCCAACGACCCGACGTGGGCGAACGACGCGGAGATGCAGCTCTACAAGGCCAAGATGAAGCAGTACGCCCCGAGCCTCGACCCGAACGTGCCCTACTACACCTTCGGATGGGCGGTCGCCGACAGCTTCCGCAAGGCGATGCAAGCCGCCAAGTGCCCGACCCGTGAAGGCCTGCGCGACGCGATGCGCGGCCTCAACGACGTGCAGATCAACATGCTGCTGCCCGGCGTGACCCTCAAGACCGGCGCCGACGACGGCTTCCCGATCGAGTCGATGCAGCTCATGCGGTTCAAGGGAGAGCGCTGGGAGCTGTTCGGCGACGTCATCGACACCCGCAAGGCGTTCGGCCCGCTCACCGGCTGACCTCGCGCTCGAGCCGGACGCGCGCTGCCCGCTGGAACGTGACGGAACGCCGTTGAAATACGGGCACAGGCGTACCGCACGATCACGAGAGGGAAAGATGAACAACAGCGGCATCCTGGGACGCACGGCTGTGGCGGCGACGCTGGCCATGGGCATGGGGGTGGGCGTCGCGCTCGCCGGCGCCCCGAGCGCGAGCGCGTCCGTCGCCGTCGCCGATCAGAAGGGCGGCAAATTCGGGCCGTTCGGCTACGGAGGCCTGAAGCTGGGGCTATCCGCCAAGAAGGCCAAGGCGACGAAGAAGATCGTCCGCGTCAAGGGCGACGCAGTGGACCACAAGTACTGCACGGGCTGGACCCTGAAGAGGCACGGCAAAGGCCCAGTCGACCTCTACATCTCCAAGAAGCTGGGCGTAGCGGTGATCTTCGCGCCCAAGGGCGTCAAGACCCCGCAGGGCATCAAGATCGGCTCCACCCTGAAGCAGGTGAAGAAGGCTTATCCCAAGCTGGAGACGCACCCGGGTGAGAACCCCTACGCGGACGCCCCCGGCAACTCGAAGGCCTACTACTACTTCAACATGTACAAGGGCAAGGTCTACGAGCTGAGCCTGGTCCTGCGAGGCCAGGACTGCATCGGGTAGAAACTCCGGCCGGTGGCGCGCTGACCGCGCCACCGGCCCAGCGAAACGGACCCCGTGACCAGGACGCGCAGAGCCAGGCCGTCATGGTGAGTGCGGCCGGCCCGTAGCGAGCGTGGCGGGGCCGTAGCGGGCGGCCGGGGCCGCGGTGAGGTAGGCCCAGTAGCGGTCACCGTACGACCAGTGCCACCACTCGCTGGGATAGTTGATCAGGCCGACCGACGTCAGAGCCGTGCACAGCAGGTGACGGCGTTCGCGTGCCGGTTCGGTGATCCCGGGAGCGGAGGTGTGGCAGTCCTCGGTGTCGGTGTCGTTGACCTCGGTGCCCAGCCACAGTTCGGCGCCGTCGACGGTGCACAGGGTCAGGTCCACGGCCGCGCCGGCGACGTGCGGGGCGACCTCGGGCGGTGAGATGTAGCGGCTTGCCTGACGGTGGTACCACGCCTCGTCCAGTCCTGGGCGGGAGGAACGCAGCCGGGCCTTGTGGGCCTCGAAGTAGCGGGCCTGGAGCGCCCCGGGCCGATACCCTTCGACGATCAGGAACCGCAGGTGGGCCGGCAGGGCCGCCTGCGCGGCGACGAGGCGGTCCACCACGCCGCGGCGCAGGCGGGCGTAGTGTCCGGCGGGGTCGGCCAGGCGCGGGTCGAGCCGCAGAGCGGGCAGATCGCGCAGATCGAGCAGCGCCTCACCGCACTCCTCGACCGGCATGCGGGTGATCACAGGATCGGACAGCAGGATCATGCGGGTCTCCTCGATGGACACGCGGGCAGCCGCCTGGCGGGGGCCAGGCGGCTGCGGTGGGTTGCGGGGACGGGGTTCAGTCGATGTCGTTCATGATCGACCAGCCGGTGCCGATGACCTGGCCGGAGCTGTTGGGCAGAGGGCTACCAGCGTTGCCGGTGTGCGCGTACATCTTGAGATCGCCGTTGCCGCTGAGCCGGGACAGCACGTCGGGCTTGAAGTCGCCGGTGAAGTCGCCGGCGAGGATGGCGTCCATGATGGTGAATCCGGTGCCGATCACGGTGCCGGATCCGACGTACGGGACGTTGGGGTTGAGCGTGTGGGTGAACAGCCGCAGGTCGCCGTTCCTCGTGTCGCGGACGAGCATGTCGGGCTGGGCGTCGCCGTTGAAGTCGGCGAAGTTGAAGCTGTCGTGGAAGTTGAAGCCGGTCCCGATCCGGTAGCGGTTGCCGAAGCCCCAGTGGCCGTCGCTGGGGTAGACCCACAGGTTGCCTGAGCCGTCCCTGGCGACGAGGTCCTGGTAGGCGTCGCGGTTGATGTTGGCGGCGCTGAACGACGTCATGGGCTGCCAGCCGGAGCCGGAGAGGATGCCCGAGCCGGTGTACGGGGTGTTGGGGTCGCCGGTGTGCCGGAAGATCCTCAGCTCGCCGTTGGACTTCACGGTCGCGGCCAGGTCGGGGTAGGCGTCGGCGTTGAAGTCGCCGACGGCGATGGCGCTCATGATGTTGAAGCCGGTCCCGATCTTGTAGCGGGTGCCGAAGCCCCCGTTGCCGGTGCCCGGATACACCCACAGATCGCCGTTTACGTCGCGCGCGACGACGTCGTTCTTGCCGTCGGTGTTCATGTCGACGAGGGTGCCGCTCGGCACGTCGTCGACGACGTTCTTGTAGCGGATCTCGTGCTCGAAGTTGTTCGCGATGTCGTCGAGCGTGCGGAAGCCGAGTTTGTTCTCCGTGTTGTACGCGTACGGGTTGCGCACGGTGTAGCCGGTGCTGTTGAAGGAGTAGAAGTACGCTCCTTCGCCGTGGTCGGCGGCGTTCTTCCAGTGGGAGAACAGCTCCATGTGATCGCTCAGGCCCCTGAAGTTGACCCGTAAGATGGCGTCCCCGGGCTTCAGCTCGTCGGGGCCGCCCAGCCGGGTGACCTTGTCGGTGCCGATCCAGCCCTCGAAGACGCTGGTGTCGTAGTACGCCTGGGGCAGGTGCCAGGCCATCGAGACCAGGCCGGAGCAGTCGCGGCGATATCTCTCCCCTCCCGTCGGTCCCGCGATCCAGGTGCTCTCGCCTGCGTTCAGGTACGTGATGTTCGGGTCGTTCGCCCAGTACTGGGCTCGGGCCAGGGTCTCGGCGGAGCTGATCAGGCCTCCGGCGGCGGTGGAGGCGTGCGCGGGGGCGGTGGTGCTGATCGTGGTGACCACGAAGCCGCCGAAACCAAGGGCGGCGGTGACGGTGAGGGCCAGCAGGCGGCGCATGCTCATGGGGGGTTCCTCCTGGTGAAGGGGCTTGTCTCTGCCTGACACCGGGAGGTTCCGCGTGGCCGCTGAAACTTCGCTGAAACTGCGCGGCGGCCGCCTTTCAGACCTCGTTGAGCTCCAGAAACTCGCGGGCGCCGTGGTCGTGGAAGACCTTCGAGGCGCGGGCGCGCAGCACGGCGCCGTCGGGCTCGCCGCGCAGGTCGTGCAGCAAGGCCAGATCGCGTTCGGCGCGGGCGCGCCAGAGCGGGACCTCCATGCCCTCCCACACGCTGAGCGCGGCGGTCAGGCACGTGGTGGCGTCGTCGTAGCGGCCTTCCGCCAGGTGGAGTTCGCCGAGCGTGCGCAGGGTGATGCCGTGTCCCAGCCGGTCGCCCATGTCCTGGCAGACCGACAGCACCCATTCGAGCGGCGCGAGCGCCTGCTCGCACGCGCCGAGCCGCAGCCGGGCCTTGGCCTGAGCCCGGATGGAGTAGGCCTCGAGCAGGGGGTCGCCCAGCTCGCGGAAGATGTCCACGGCGCGGCCGGCGGTCTCGACCGCCTCGTGCAGCTCGGCCCGCGCCCGGTGGTAGAGGCTCATCGTGCGCAGCGTCAGACCTTCACCGCGGCGGCAGCCGGCCCGCCGGTAGGCGGCCAGAGACTCCTGCAGACCGGCCCAGGCGTCGTCGTAGTCGCCCCTTTCCAGCCGGACCGAGGCGGCCAGGCGGCGCAGGTGGCCGATCCCGATGTCCTCGTCGAGCACGGTGAACAGCTGGGAGGCCTCGTCCAGGAAGTGCAGCGCCTCGACCAGCCGGCCGGACTCGCGGCAGGCGGCGCCCAGCCCGGCCAGCGCCACGGCCTGGCCGCGCACGTCCCCCAGCTCGGAGAAGGCGCCGAGCGCGTCGCCGAAGTAGCGGCGCGACTCGCCGTAGCGATCCTGCAGGTAGCGCAGATTGCCCAGGTCGGCGAGGACGACCGCCTCGCTGTGCCGGTCGCCGGCCGCACGGGCGGCGGCCAGGGCGGCCCGCACGATCCGCTCCCGCGCGCCGAACCGGTTCACACCCAGGAACGACGGCCCGAGCTGCGCGAAGACGAACAGCCGCACCACCGCGTGCAGGCCCAGCGCGAAGGCCCGCTCCAGGCCGACGACCAGCGCGGACCACTCGGCGTCGAACCACTCCTGCGGCGCCTTCAGCACACGAGGCATCAGGGCCCGCGACACTGGATCGACCGCGACATCGAGCCGCGGCCAGCCGATCTCACCGGACGGTACGTCGGTGGCGACCTTTTCCGCCAGCACCAGCCAGCCGTTGAGCACGCGTGTCACGGCCTCGGCCAGCAGTTCGGGCGTCTCTTCGGCCGCGGCGCGTTCGCGCCCGTACAGGCGCACGAGATCGTGGATGCGGTAACGCGGGGTGCCGAGGTCGTCGATCCTGCCGAAGTCGACAAGGTGGGCGTCCACCAGCCGTTCGATCAGCGCTTCCGCGGCGGGCTCGGCGATGTCCATCGCCCAGGCGACGACCCAGGCGGCGAACTCCGGCAGGCCCAGATGGCTCAGCCGCCGCAGCGCCTGGCGGGTGTCGGCGCCCAGCCCCCGGTAGGTGAGCTCGAAGCTGGCCCGCACCTCCAGGTCGCCGATCACCAGCTCGTCCAGCCGCCGATGCTCGTCGGCCAGCCGGTGGGCCAGCAGCGCCAGCGGCCAGCCCCGGCGCGTGGCCAGCCGGGCGCCGGCGATGCAGATGGCCAGCGGCATCCCGCCGCACAGCTCGGCGATGCCGCGCGCCACGTCGGACTCGGCGGCGACCCGCTCGGCGCCGGCGATCCTGGCCAGCAGCTCGACGGCCTCGGACTGGTCCAGGACGTCCAGCTCGGTACGGCGTACGCCCGCCAGGCCGCCCAGCCGGCTGCGTGCCGTGATCAGGACCGCGCAGCCGCGGTCGCCCGGCAACAGCGGGCGCACCTGCTGTTCGGACCCCACGTCGTCGAGCAGGACGAGCACCTTGCGCCCGGCCAGCAGGCTGCGGAACAACTTGGCCCGCTCCTCGATGGTCTCCGGGATCGTGGCCGCCTCGACACCGAGCGCCTTGAGGAACAGTTCCAGCACCTCACGCGGCTCGGCCGGGGACGCGCTCGTCCCGCGTGACTCAGCGTAGAGCTGCCCGTCCGGGTAGAGCGGCGCCAGCTCGTGAGCCACCCGCACGGCCAGCGCGGACTTGCCGCTCCCGGCCCGGCCCGTGATCACCTGTACGGGCGCGGCCGACAGCGGGGTCAGCGCCGCCACCAGGTCGGACACCTGCTGGGCGCGGCCGGTGAAGTCGGCGGGCACCAGCGGCAACTGGGCCGGCACGGCGGCGCGGGCCGCCTGCGCGGACGGCGGGCCGAGCAGCGCGGGATCGGCGCGCAGGATCGCGGCGTGGATGCCGCGGAGCTCTCGGCCCGGGTCGATGCCCAGCTCCTCACGCAGGACGCGGCGGCAGTCGCGGAAGGTCTCCAGGGCGTCGGCCTGCCGCCCCAGCCGGTAAAGCGCGATCATGTACTGGCCGCGCAGCCGCTCGTTGGCCGGGTGACGGCCGGTCAGCGCGGCCAGTTCGGGGACCAGCCGGCCGTGCCTGCCGAGCGCCAGGTCGGCCGTGACACGCTCCTCGACGGCGGCCAGCCGCAGGTCGTTCAGCCGGACCGTCTCACCGGCCAGCAGGGACGCCTCCAGCCCGGCCAGCGCGGGACCGCGCCACAGCGCCAGAGCGGCGGCCAGCGCGTCGGACGTCTCCTGCGCGCCGGCGGCCGAACGCGCCTCGGCGACAAGCCGGTGGAACTCCTGCACGTCCAGCTCGCCCGGGTTGATCCTGATCAGGTAGCCGGGCGGCCTGGTGACGATCACGTCGACGATCCCGTGCCGGGCCAGCGACTGGCGCAGCGTCTTGACGTACGTCTGGATCGCTGCCCTGGCGCTTTCGGGCGGATCATCGGGCCAGATGACGTCGATCAGCCGGGTGACCGGCACGATGTGACCGTGCTCGAGCAGCAGGGCGGCCAGCAGCGTCTGCGGCTTGACGCCGCCGAGCGGCACAGGCTGACCGCCGGCCACCACCTCGACCGCGCCCAGGAGTCGATACTCGGGTGCGCCGTGCTTGTGTGCCGCCATCGCGACCTCCGCGCGCCCGCCACCCGGGCACAGCAGGCAGAGAGTACGTCAGAGGCACCGACCGCGCCAGAGTCCCCGTCCGGTCGGCTGACCGCTCCCGGCCTGTCGATCCTGTAGGCCGAGAGGGGCAGCTGGTTCGAAATCAGTTGTCGTTTGTGGATTTATCCACGGAATTCCCTTTTCGATCATGCCATAGTGCCGAATCGTGTGCCGTGATCGGACTGTGATTCGCACGGTCCCCCGGCACGCTTTCGCGAGAAGGGAACGACGGTGAAGTCAGGTATGCCGGGCGGTGGGGCCCGGCTGAGCGGGACCATCGCCGCAGTGATCGGTCTGTCGCTGCTCATCCAGGCGGCGGCGCCGCCACCGGCCATGGCGCGGCGTGCGGCGGGGGTGCGCACGGCGGTGGCGCGGTCGGAGGATCCGCCCGCGCCTCCTGGGGGCAGGCAGCTGGAGCTGCCGGACACGCCGATCAAGCCTGGTGCGGCGGCCGGGTATCTGCCGGCCTCTGGCGAGGTGAGCCCGGACGGCCGGTTCACCTACGAACTGCCGCTCGACGTGCCGGCGGGACGGGCCGGGATGCAGCCGTCGCTCGTGCTGCGATACGCGTCCGGCCTGTCGGACGGGCCGCTCGGCGTGGGCTGGGCGCTGTCCGGCGGTGGCGCGACCATCGAGCGCTGCGGCTCCACGCTCGCCTCCAACGGCGCGGTCAAGGGCGTGGAGTTCGGCGGCGGCGACCAGTTCTGCCTGGGCGGCGATCGGCTGGTGTCGGTGAGCGGCGTGAGCGTGCCGTACGGCGCGCCGGGGGCGAAGTACCGCACCGAGACCGACGGTTTCGCGGAGATCACGTCGCTGGGCGGCAGCGCGGCCGACGGCCCGGGCGCGTTCGTGGTGAAGACCAGGAGCGGCCGGATCCAGACCTACTCGGTCCGGGCCGTCACCCGGATGAAGTCGGGGATCGCGGCGGACGGCGCGGAGAAGGTGCTGGCCACGACCCAGCCCAACGGCCTGTGGCTGCTCGACCGGGAGAGCGACCGCAACGGCAACGAGATCCGCTACTCCTACTCCGATCACGCGGCGGGCGACGCCACCGAGTGGCTCCTCGACGAGATCGACTACACCCTGCGCAAGCCGGCCACCGGGCCCCTGGAGTACGGCTCCCGCAAGGTCGTGCTCGAATACCAGGACCGTCCCGACAGCATGCGGTCGTTCCACGCCGGCGTCTGGTATCTGCGGGACAAGCGGCTGTCCTCGATCAAGATGTACGCGCCCGACCCGGCCGCGACGGCGATGGTGTGGCAGTACGCCCTGACGTACGGCCTCAGCCACACCAAGCGCAGCCGGCTGGAGTCGGTGGCCAAGTGCGGTCCGAGCGGGGCGTGCCTGAAGGCCAGGCGGTTCCGCTGGCACGACCCGGACGCGGTGCCGGGCTTCGCCGAGCAGGCCGTCGGGCCGGTCGCGATGAACACCTCCGGCCACCGAGAGCCGGCCATGCACGTCCTCGACCTCGACGGAGACGGCGCCGACGACGTCATCTACACCGGCGGCGGCGGGACCGGCCCGAACGACTGGGACACCGCCGCCCCGATCTTCGCGCGGCTGGGATCGCGCGACGCCAAGGGAACGGTGTCGCCGCTGGCGGTCTCGAGCCAGCTGTCCGGATCCGCGTCGGCGTGGCCGGCCAAGGCCCAGCTGCTGCCGAGCCGTCCCGTGGACCTCCAGTCCGACGGCGCGGCCGAGTTCCTGGTCCGGTCGGACGCCTTCGCCGGCGCTTCGGCCAAGGTGGCCGTGCTGCGCTGGGACAAGGCGGCCGGGAAGTTCGCCGACGCCGGAGTGCCGCAGTACGACAGCGACCTGGTCGAGTTCGGCGACCTGGACGGCGACGGCCGGATGGACCTGATCCAGGCGCCCGCGGCCGGCCAGCAGTACTCCTACCGGCTCAACACCAGCGGCACGAGCGTCGGATTCGGCCTGAGCAAGCCGACCGGGTTCACCGCGGGCTGTCCCAAGGTCAGGGTCGGCGACTACGACGGCGACGGCCGGGCCGAGCTGATCGGGCACATCGGCACGGGCGTGCCGGTCACCTGCTCCAGCGAGCCCTTCCGGTCGGCGGCCTACGTGAAGGGCACCGCGGAATCGCTGGCGGTCTCCGACGGCGTCAAGAGTTACCGGATCGCGCAGCCGTACGCGGCGGCCGACGTGCCGGGCGACTTCAACGGCGACGGCCTGGAGGACTACCTGCGGATGCCGGGCGGCGAGATCGCCCCGTCGGTGATCTTCAGCACCGGTGACGGGCTGGTCGGGTCGGGCCTGAACTCCGGCGTGCCCGCCGGGGCGGAGGTCCGCGCGGCCGACTTCAACGGCGACGGCCGCGACGACCTGGTGGCGTTCATGCCCGCGTCCACGACCGTCTACATCTCCGTCGGCAACGGCCAGTTCATCAGCGGCCAGGTCGACAATTCCGGCGGCACCTACGACCCGCAGACGGGATTCGGCACCTCGAAGGTGGGCGACTTCAACGGCGACGGCCGGGCCGACGTCGTCCGCGTCAAGGGCGGCCAGGTGAGCCTGCTGACGCAGACCGCGTCGACGTTCGCCGACCGGATCGTCGACGTCAGCGACCAGGACGCGCCGGCGCCCCTCTACACGGTGGTCTACGGCAACATGTGGACCGACCATGTCGAGAAGCTGGGCGACTACACCTGCGGCTATCCGCTTGTCTGCCCGCGCCGGGGCATGATCGTGGTCCGCGGCCTGTTCTCGGCGGCGCACAACGTCGATCTCAACCCCGACACCGAGTCGCCGACCATGCGCACGCTGTACTTCTCCTACGAGGATCCGCTGACCGACCTGCGCGGCCGCGGGTGGCTCGGGTTCGGCGTCATGCGGATCTGGGATCCACAGACCCCCTCGGAGACGACGTACACCTACGCGCATCGCCAGGTGGTGAACGGCAGGTACTACCCAGGTGCGGGCCGGCCCGCCGATGTCGTCACCGTGGTGCCGATCATGACGGGGGTTCAGTCGACTGCGCTGGGGACCACCACCCGGACCGCCCGGGTGACCCACACGGTCAACGCGTACGAGACCCGCAAGCTCAACACCGACCTCACCTTCGCGGTGCTGGACGCCGGAAGCGTCACCACAAGCTGGGAGGAGCCGGTCACCATCGAGTGGGGGCCGCTCGGCGGCGCGACCGGCAGCGCCAAGACCCAGCACATCACCGACGTCGACCTGGGCGCCGCCCCGCTGCGGACGCTCACCACCACGATCCAGCCCAAGGGGCACAAGGACGCCCAGGGCGACGACGACGAAGGGTACGACGACTTCGGGAACCTGAAGTACGTCACCATCACCACGAAGGGCGGCACCACCACTTCGACCCGGACCGTCTACGACAACAGGACCGCGGACTGGCTCATCGGGCTTCCCGTACGCCAGCAGGTCACCCGCGCGGAGCCGGGCAACGACCCGCCCGCCGTGACCCACACCGTCGACTTCTCCTACGACGCGCTCGGCCGGTTGGAAAAGGCGGAGGTGGAGAAGGCGAGCGCCGACCCCGACGTGCGTCAGACCACCGCGTACACCTACAGCGACCGCGGCGTGCTCACCAAGGTGATCACCACGGCGGGCGATCCGGCCGCGCCCAGCCTGCCGCCGCACGAGTCCCACATCGAGTACGACCCGGTGTTCCCCGGCCAGCCCGATGAGGACATCTACCCCAGCGCGACCTGGTCCCAGCACGACGTGCCGGCCTACCGCCCGGTCACGTGGACGGCGGTCCAGCCGGCGTACGGCGTGACGGTGGCGTCCATGGACGCCAACGGGGTGCAGACCCAGGCGACCTTCGACGAGTTCGGCCGCGTGCTGACCGTCAAGCGGGAGGGGCAGGCCCAGACCACGGTCGGCTACGCCCCGCGGGGCGACACGGTGGGCGGCGACAACGGCGTGATCACCACGACCGGGCACGCCTCCATCACCACCGAGGTGTCCACCGACGCGCTCGGCCGACGTCTGGCGACCCGGCAGACCGGGTTCGAAGGCACGCTCAACACCCTGTCGAAGATCCGCTATGACCTGCTCGGCCGGGCCGTCGCCCGCACCGGGGCCGCGCCGGAGGGCACGACCTCGTTCGCGTACGACAGCCTCGACCGGGTGACCACGACGACCACGCCGGATCAGAAGACCACCTCGTACGCCTACGGCATGACCGCGGCGGGTTCCTCGGCTGTGACGACGGACCCGGCGGGCTCGGTCACCACGGCGTACAGCGATGTCGACGACCGTCTGGTCGACGCGGCCGAGACCCTGACCAGGCCCGGCAACGCGCCGCAGGAGCTGCACACCACGTATCGGTACGCGCCGTTCGACCTGCTCGCCAAGATCGTCAACGCCAAGGGCCAGGTCACGTCGATGGACTACGACGTGCGCGGACGGCGGATCAGGCTCGCCGACCCCGACCGCGGCACCACGGTCACGACGTACCACGGCACGGGCCAGATCGACACCCAGACCCACCAGGAGACCGGTCACTCGACCGTGTTCGCCTACGACGACCTGGGCCGTGCCATCAGGCAGACCACGGAGGACGGCGGCAGCGACTTCGTCTACGACACCGCGGCCGGGGGCATCGGTGCACTGGCCTACGCGGTCAGCCCGTTCCAGGTCCGCACCGATTTCCGCTACGACAACCGCGGCCGGGCGATCGGCGTGGACGTCACCGACCAGGCCACCGGCGCCGTCTACCGGACCGACACGGGTTACGACTCGGCCGGGCGGCTGCTGACGGTCCAGTTCCCCGCCGCGGGACCCGGCCGGCTCAGCCTCCAGTACGACTACCTCAGCCACGGCCACCTGAGCGGCCTCCGCTACGCCGAGCCCGGCGACCCCACGCTGAAGGACCTCTACACGGTCACCTCACGCAAGCCCAACCTCGCCCTCGACACGGCGACGTGGGGCAACGGGGTGACGATCAAGCGGGCCTACGACTCCGGCACCGCCCGGGCGCACAGCCTCACCGCCACCGCCGCGGGCGGGGCCAAGGTGCAGGACCTCACCTATACCTACTACGACGACGGCCAGATCAAGGAAAGGATCGAGAACGACGCCACGACCGGTGGCGCGCCGCGCACGGAGACCTACACCTACGACTCCCTCAAGCGGCTGACCAACTGGAATCTCAAGGACGGCGCCGCCGTGGCCAAGGACTTCGGCTACGGATACGACCCGCTCGGCAACGTCGACCCGGCCGGGGAGGACCGCGCCTACGGCGTGGCCGGCCACCCCGACCTGCTGGCCAACAACGACGCCACCGGCATCGGAGGGCAGTTCGAGACCTACGGCTACGACGGCGAGGGCCGGCAGACCACGGTCACCGACGAGTCCGGCGCGGTCACCCGGCAGGTCGCCTACACGGCCTTCGACCTGCCGAAGACCATCACCAAGAACGGCGTCACCACCACCTATCGCTACGACGCCTTCGGGACGCGGTTCAGCGCCGCGAACAGCACGCAGACCACGATCACGGTCGGCGGCTTCCAGAAGCGCGTCACGCGGCAGGGCGGGGTGCGGTACGTGCATCAGCTCTCGGGGCCGGACGGGCCGATCGCCCAGGTGGTCACCACCGGCAACGACGCTCCCGCCGATGTCCAGTACACCGTCGCCGATCACCAGGGCAGCGTCACCGCGACCGTCGGCGCGAACGGCGCCGTCACCGGCGCCTTCCGCTACGCCCCGTTCGGCATGCGGGTCAACGCCGACGGCACGCCGTTCACCGGCGCCGCCGGGGACGCTCACCACGGCTACACCGGCCATGAAATGGAGGACGATCTCGGCCTCATCAACATGCGGGGCCGCATGTACGATCCCGGCCAGGACCGGTTCCTGACCCCTGACCCGGCGATCGCCGACGCGGCGTCGAGCCAGGATTGGAACCCGTACGCCTACGTGCGCAACAGCCCGCCCAACTACACCGACCCCAGCGGCTACATGCTCAACAGCTGCCGGTATTACCCCGACAGCGGCAGCGTGGCCTGCACCGAGGGCGGCGGCGACTACAGCCCCTGCGGCTGCGGTTTCGGCGACAACCGCCTCAACTACGGCGACAACGGCGGTGACGGCGGCGGCCGTGGCGGCGGCCGTGGCGGCGGCGGCGTCGACCACGACGGCGTGGACGGGGGCGGCGCGGCCAACGACAGCCCGGCCAAATCCGACGCCGACAGCTACGACGATCCGTACAGCGTCGAAAACCAGAGGCGGCGCGACCTCGAAGAGTTCCACGCCGATTCGGAGGCCGTGGCCGAGGGGGGCATCGCGGCCGCCTACAGCCGCTGCCATTTCTGCGCCGAAGCCGACGCGTACGAGGCCGACTTCATCGCGACCGGCAGCAGGCACCTGGAGGAACAGGCGAAGGCGGAGGCCGCGGCGGAGGCTGAGGCGATGGCGGCAGAGCAGGCCGCCGAAGACGGGACCATCCCGGATGTCAACGGCCTGTACGACAAGAACCCGGACTGCCTCATCGACTGCAACGCAGTGGCCGACAACAGCGGGGTGACCCGCATCTGCGATCCGTCGGGCGCATGCCGGCCCGTGCAAGAAGGGAGCAAGATCTGCAACGACACCGGCTGCTCGGCCGCCCCCGGCGGGACCAGCGGGGAGGCCGGTAGCAAGGAGGCCGAGGCGAGACACTACGAGAATCAGGCGACCATCCACCGAGTCCAGGCCGGCACGGTGACGACCGGCGTGGGAGTGCTCGCGACCGTCCCCGAGCTCGTCGGCTCCAAGGCCCTGGCCGTCATCGGGCTGATCGCCGCCGGAGGGCTGGTGATTCTCGGCGAGTACGAACTCTACAAAGCGCGGAGGCTCCGTCAGCAGGCCGCTGACATGAAGTAGCCGCCGCCGGAGGGCTCCGGGCACGCGTCCCGGAGCCCTCCGCCCGTGTGGTCATCGGGTCGCGGCGACCCCTGCCGCACGGCGACCGCGTTCACGTGGTTGTCGCGTGGCGGATCCCCCGGCAGGACGGCCCGCTCCCAACGGCCGTCCGACATGTACAGGGACACGTCGTCGCTCGCGTACCACAGCCCGGTCAGGCGGCGGCGGTCGATCCGCGACACCAGCACGGGCCGCATGCCGCACCGCAGCGAATAGCCCCACGTGCCGCCATGCCAATGCATCAGCAGGATTCGGCCCCGGCCACAGTCCTCGTCACAGTCCGCGCTGATGGTGCCTTGAGCCCACACGTCCCCACGGCCGGCCACCGCCACCTGGCGCAGGCCGATCTGCCGGCCCGCCAGGACGTGGGGGAAAGCCGGCATCCGCGTCATCGTCCAGCTCGCGCCGTTCCAGCGCGCCGCGGCCGGGAGGTCATCGTCCGGGACATTGCCGACCGCCCACGGTTCGCCGTATCTCTGGTCGATGGCCGTAACGGTGAAGGGCAGCGGCGTCTCGTGCCAGACCGATCCGTCCCATCGCCGCGCCCGGCCGGCGTTGTCGACGATCTCAACGCGCGCAGCCTTCGCCACGTGGACACATCGTGTCGGCTGACAACGCGAAATGTCGCGGAAGTCGGGAAGCGCGTTGGCCGAAGTCGGCCGGACGGGGCGGGCGTGAAAGCAAACCGGTGCATCGGGTGATATCAGTTGACTGCTGTTACACCGGAGGCCGTACATGACGGGGGAGATGGACGAGGAGGGGTTCGCCGAGGCGTTCGGCGCCTTCTTCGGCGAGATCCACACCTACGTGGCCCAGCGGCTCGGCACCGACCACGCCGAGGACATCGTCGCGGAGACGTTCCTCACCGCGTACCGCAAGCGGGCGTCCTACGACCCGTCGCGCGCGGCCGTGCGCGCATGGCTGTACGGGATCGCCACGAACCTGATCGGCAAGCACCGCCGCCTCGAGGCCCGGACTCTGCAGGCGCTCGGCCGTTGCCGCCCCGACACGGACACCCCAGGCCACGAGGACACGGTGGCGGTCCGGGTCAGCGCGCAGAGCCTGCGGCCCGAGCTCGCCGCCGCGCTGGCCGAACTGGATAGGCGCGACCGTGACGTGCTGCTGCTGGTCGCACTGGCCGGGCTGAGTCACGACGAGATCGCCGCCGCGCTCGGCATCCCGTACGGCACGGTCGGTTCGCGGCTGAACCGGGCCAGGAAGAAGCTGCGCGCCCTGCTCGGCGAGGTGGTGCTGGCCCATGGATGACCTCGAGCTCGTACGCGACCTGTACGGCCGGCCGACGACGGATCCGCACGCCCAGAGCCGGGTGTGGCGGCGGCTGGCGACCCGGCGACGGCGACGGCGGCTGCCGTGGCTGGTGGTCCCCGTCCTCGCGGCCGTCCTCGCGGTCGTCTTCGTCGTGGGCCGGCCTCCCGCTCTCGGCCGGCAGATCCTGCTGTCGGCCGCCACCACGGCCGCCTCCGGGCAGAGCGGCACATACTGGCACGTCAGCAAGCTGTACGACGGGGGCCGGGCGACCGAGCTCTGGGTGACCAGGCGGGGCGGGGCGTGGATCGCCGAGCGGGGGCAGGTCACCCGTGTCACCGTGCCCTTCACGGTGGCCGGGCGCGCGATGACGTACCAGCAGATCCAGGATCTGCCGTCCGATCCGGGCGCGCTCCGGGAGCGGGTGGCCGCGTTGCTGCCCGCGGGCTCGCAGGGGCTGCTTGCCGACGCGATCAGCGGGCTGCTGTGGACCAAACCGTCTCCCCCGGCCGTCCGCGCCGCCGCCTACCGGGCGCTGGCCGACCTGCCGGAAGTCCGCTACCTGGGCGCCCGCGCGGACGCGCGAAGCCGCCCCGGCGAGGCGTTCTCCTTCGAGCTGCCCTCCGGCGTCCAGCGGACCCTCATCATCGACCCTGCCACTTCCCAGGTGCTGTCCAGCACGGACAGCGGCGGGCGCGCCGAGATCGTGCTCGACGCGGGCTGGACCGACCGCGGGCCCGCCCTCCCCTGACTCCCGCATCCATCCGGGTGACGAGATCTATCCAGATCTATCCGCGTGATGAAAGGAACGACCATGAAGAGAGTAGTGACGCTCGTGTTGATGGCAGCGGCCCTTGTGGTGCCCGCGACGGCGTCGGAGGCGACGACGGGAGCCGCCTCCGCCGCAGATGTTCAGGTCCGATTCGCGTGGGTGAAGGGTTGCCCCAAGAAGGAGGACATCGTCCCCTGCGGGCCTTGGACCCTCACCTTGCGCAGCGGTAAGAAGCGTGTCCTCAAGGACGCGCTGGTCTACGCGACCACGGCCGAGGGCAAGGTGGACAAGACATCGGCGACCACGTTCGCGATCAGCAGGAACGGCAAGGTCGTGTGCTACTTCCGCAAGTCGGACCACAAGCTCGTGGTCCGGAATCTGGTGACAGGGAAGGTGCGCGCGCTGCCCGGCAAGGCCGCCGTGCTGCCGAAGGGCAACGGGATGACCCTCACCCACATCTACCTGTCGTACGACGGCGCCAAGGTCCTGATCGACTACAACGACGACGCGGATACCCAGCCGACGCTCGTGGTCGACCTCGCCACCGGCGCCACGCACAAGCTGCGCGGCGACCTCCGCGCCCTGGGATTCAGCCCGGACGGCGACCAGGTCCTCGTCCAGCGCTTCACCGAACACACCACCGAATTCGCCGTGTATGACGAGACAGGGGCCAAGGTGAACAGCCAGGTCGTGCCGGGCAATGTGGCCGGCATACCGATCGCGCTGTCCGGCGACGGCAGGACCGTCGGCGTGATCACCAACGCGAAGGACAGGCAGCGGCTCCGCCTGTACGACCTGACCAGCGACACGGCGAGCGACCCGGTCACCCTCAAGGTGCCGAAGATCGAGAACGTGACCCGCCTGTTCTTCGACCCCTCGGGCAACCTGGTCATCTGGTCCCTGCGCGGCTACAAGGGGAACGAGATGATCGGCGTGCTCGAGCGCCGGGTCGACCCGGTCAGCGGAGCCACCACGAAGATCGACACCTTCACGTTCGACCCCGCGTTCTCGACGTGGCTGCTGCCGGGCGAGTGATCACTGCGACCAGGGGCGCCTAGGGCCCGGCCAGTGACCTGGCCGGGCCTTGGCCACGCGCCGGAGGCGGCGTGGGGGTCACCTCCAGCCTCCTCCGTGGAGTCAGGTTACGGGCGGTCCCCGGCCCTGTTCACGAATTCCGTGGTCAGCACGGCTGCCGTGTAAACGCTGCCGGCCTTGAAGGCGACGCCGTCCCCGATCCGCTCGTCCCGTAGCCACAGGTCGCGTCGTCCGAGGTACTCGTACGTCGAGGGGGCCAGGATCAGGTAGCTGCGCGTTCCAGCCGACGATTGATCGTCCATGTACAGGCCCAGGCCCTTGCGGCCGGTGCCGTCGTCGACGCCCTGCTCGACACCGACGCCGGGGACCATCGCCAGTGCCCGGTAAAGCGCGGCCTCCAGCTTCGGCGGCATGAGCGCCGTCTCGGCCAGGTAGATGCCGATCACGCGGAAGGCCTCGGCGTCGGGGTTGGCGGCGAGGCCACGCTCGGCGACCGGGAAGTCGGTCCAGCGCCGGTCGGCCCTGATCTGGCTGAGCAGGGTGGCGGGATCGGTGGACAGCGCGCGCATCCGCTGCTCGAGCTGCTGGGGCGACAGGTAGTCGTCATCCGGGTCGGGCACGAAGTCCTCGATCTGCAGCCGGCCCTCCTCGTCGATCGCGGCGGTCTGCCTGCCGTCGTAGCGAGTCCATTCGTCGCTGGTGACCGCTTCCTTGTCGTTGGGCTGCCGGACGACGGTTTTCCTGTACAGCCACCGGTGCTCGCCGGTGGAAGGCCCGGCCGGCCGCCTCTCCGCGACCAGGGCCGCCCGCTCCAACACCGCGGCGGCGGTCACCGGGTGCGCGGACGGGGACATGCGCCCGACCTCGCTCCGCCGATCGATTCCGACCACCACCACCGTGGCGGCCGCCGCCACGCCGACGGCCGCGACCAGCAGCAGCCGCCGCGCATGCGAGCGCGGCGGGCGGGCATGCGGGCGCCTGGCGTCCCGGCCGGTCTCGGCCGTCAGGCGAGCGCGGATCGCCGCGATCCGCTCGGCGTCGGGCTCGGCGACGACGGCCCGCATTTCGCGGAGCTCCTTCAGGTCATCCATGGTCCAGCTCCTCCTGCACAGATGTGGGGTTGATGCCGAGCACGGCGCGGGTCTTCTTCCTGGCCCGGTTGAGGCGCGAGCGAACCGTGCCCACCGGGATGCCCAGCGCCTGCGCGACCTCGTCGTAGCCGAGGTCGCCCCAGGCGATCAGGAGCAGCACGTCGCGGTCTCCCGCCGACAGCGCGGCGAGGGCCGCGGCCAGTTGCCGGTGTACGGCCGAGGCGGTCACCTTGGCCTCGACCCGATCGGTGTAGGTCTCGGTGACCTGGTCGACGCCGGTCCTGGTCAGCGCGCGATAGAACCTCACTTCGGCCCTGTGATGCTTGCCGATGAGATTGGCGGCGATGCCGTACAGCCAGGGCCGGGCGTCCCGCCGGGCCAGGTCGTATTTTCCGCGACGGCCGAAGGCGGCAAGAAAAGTGTCGGACACGATGTCGTCCGCCAGTGAGTCACCCAACCGGCGGGCGGCGAAGCGGAACAGTTCCCGCGCGTGCCGGTCGAACAGCGCCGCGAAGGCGTCCGGCCGGCTCAGGGAGCGCCGGATCAACTCCGCGTCGTCGTCGGCGTCTGGCACGCCGGTATGTCCGCTGTCGGCGCCCTCCGGACTCGTACGCCCGATATAGGCGATCAATGTGGCTCCGCTCGTCAGGCCTCTGGCTTGGGCGAGGCATGGGCATGGTCACTCCCTTTCACCCGAACACGTCGACAAGGTTCACGGGCGTTCACGGGGGTGCCTGCGGCCGCGGCCGATCGCGGCGCGGCCGCGCGAGCTCGCAGGCCGATCCCGCACGTCTCGCCGGTGCTTTCGTTGACCGGAAATTTGTCGGCCCCGTTGGGTAAGTTCGCGTTCGTTGATCGGCCGCCACCGAATTGGAGGTCGTCCTTTGGACGCGGAAATACCTGAGTGGGAGCGGCTCAGCGGGGCCCGGGTGCTGTCTCCCGTCCAGCCGCGCAAGCTGGCGAAAGTGCCCTTCGTCGAGATGGCGGAGGGCCGGCTGCAGGGCGTCGTGTCGAGCGGTTCCGACATCGAGCGGGTGTATGTCTCCTCGATCACCGCGCGGACGCACGGATACAACTGCAGCACCAACAACAACCGGCCCTGCGGCGGACTGCGCGGAGCA
Organism: Streptosporangiaceae bacterium NEAU-GS5; assembly: GCA_017592665.1. Classification (GTDB taxonomy): domain Bacteria; phylum Actinomycetota; class Actinomycetes; order Streptosporangiales; family Streptosporangiaceae; genus NEAU-GS5. Next base: position 167,974 of record JAGFNW010000020.1, read on the forward strand.
CCGTGCAAGCATCTGCGGTCGCTGGTCGACGAGGCCGTTCTCCAGTACGGCCTGGAGCGCGTGGCACGCTACCTGCGCGTCGAGGGTGACAGCGCGGCCAGCCTGGTCGGCAACCTGAGCGGCGGGCACGAGTCGATCCCCGCCGCCGTGGTCTTCAGCCGCTTCCTGCGGCACCTGGCCTACCTGGAGCTGCCCGGCACCTGCGAGCCGGTCGCCGAGATGCACTGGTTCCCCTCGCTCGGCGCGGTGAGCTGATGCTCGAAACGCAACTGTCGGCGCTGTCTGACGGCGCCCTGCCCGGTGTCGGCGAGGCGCTCGGCCTGATCTCCGGTTTCGACGACACGCTGGTTGATGGATTGGCCCGCCTGAGTGAGGAGCAGACCGCGGCCCTGGTCGCGCTGGCCGGGGGCCTCGGGAGCACTCCTATCGGCCCGCGCGCCGCCGAGGCGGCTGAGAAGATCGCGGCCGGCTCGATCTCGGAAGAGCACCTGGCGGCGCTGGCCGGAGCGCGCACCACGCTGTTCGGCGCGGTTCATGACGCGCTGCTGGCCCGGCTCGACAGCGCGCTCGGCCGCACAAGAGCGGCCTGGGAAGGCGCGCAGAGCGCGAGCACCGACCCCCTGACCGCCGCATGCCGCTCCTGGCTCGTCGAGCTGGCCATCATCGGATGGCGCGGCGTCGACCACGACCTCGCCTCCACCGCCGACCAGGCGATCCAGAACCTGCTCGCCGAGCCCGGGCTGCGGCGCCCGGCGATTCTGCTCGACGGGCTCGCCGCCGAGCTGCGGGCCTCCCTCGGCGCCATGGAGCGGCTGCCCGCCCGTCGCTGGGCCGACCTGTGGGCGCGCGCGTTGCTTCTCACCCAGACGGGCGGCCTCGAAGCGACCGAGCGGGTCTCGGGGCGCCTGCTGCCTCTCGGCGTCGACATCCACGAGCACGGCACGGCCGTTCAGGTCCAGCTCCACGCGATCCTGGAGCCGCACGGCCGGCTGGTGCGCACCAGCGTCTGCGCCGCCAAGGTGGACACGATCACCGGCCCGTTCGTCTGGCGGCTGCTGAGCTCCTACCCCGTGCTGCTGGGCGCGCTGGGCAAGCGGCTCAGCCTGGAGATCACCGACATGCCGCTGCTGGCCGGCGGCGACCTGCTGTGGCAGGAGGGCAAGGCGAGCGCCGGCGCCTCCACCGACCCGTTCGCCACGGCCAGGGTCCAGCTGAGCAGGGCGAGCGCCCCCGCGGTGCCGCCGCTCGAACGCCATCCGGTCCGCATCGCCGAGCCGGTGTTCATCGAGGGCTACCAGAGCGACGGCCGCGCCCTCCGGCTCGACGGCACCAGCCTGGCCTTCGACCTCGACCGGTTGCCACAGTCCGGTCCGCTGACGCCTCAGCTGCTCAAGGCGTCGACGGCGTGCATCGGGCTGATGCGCTGGGACGGCGGGTGGCGGCTGCAACCGCTGGCCGTACGGGCGAATGTGAAGAAGGAGCCGGTCGCCGTGCACAACAGCGACTGGGCGCAGGGGCCCACCGACCCGAGCGTCCTCAAGAGCGGCGCCAAGGTCGGCGATCCCGTCGCCGTGCTGAAAGAGCGGGCAGGACGGCTGCTGAGAAGATGACCGATACCAGACGTCAGATCCTCTATTGGCGCCTGATGGCGCGCGTGTTCGACGCCGAGGAGCAGCCCTCGCTGGAGGCGGCGAGCGTGGCCATCGTCGAGGACCTCGGGCTGCCGCCCGCGCTGCTCGACCCGGGCGTCTCGGTCGACAACCTGGTGCAGCGCTTCCCAGAGCTGGGCGGGCAACTGCGCGACCTCGACGGCGACGAGGTGCGCAACGCGGCGCTGGTGTCGAAGCTGCTGCTCAACGCCTTCGCGACCGGCAGCGGCACGGTCACCGCCAGGCAGCTGGCCGGGTGGAAGCAGGACGCGGGCTGGCTGCGGCAGGCGCTCGGCGAGGGGTCCGCGGGCGATCTGGCCGCCGTCGAAGACGACCTCGTCCGACGCATGCACCTGCGCGAAGTGCTCGCCGACCCGGTGCTGGCCAGGCAGCTCACCCCGAGCATGTCGCTCATCGAGCAGCTGCTGCGCGACAAGTCCAACCTGTCGGGGGTGGCGCTGGCCAATGCCAAGGCGCTGATCCGCAGGTTCGTCGACGAGGTCGCCGAGGTGCTGCGCACGCAGGTGGAGAAGACCAGCACAGGCGTGATCGACCGGTCGGTGCCGCCGAAGCGGGTCTTCCGCAACCTCGACCTCGAGCGCACGATCTGGAAGAACCTCACCAACTGGAGCCCTGAGGACGAGCGGCTCTACATCCAGAAGCTCTTCTACAAGCAGACGGCCAAGCGCACCGTTCCGGCCAAGATGATCGTGGTCGTCGACCAGTCGGGGTCGATGGTCGACGCGATGGTCAACTGCACGATCCTCGCCTCGATCTTCGCCGGGCTGCCCAAGGTCGACGTGCACCTGATCGCGTACGACACCCGGGCGCTGGATCTGACGCCATGGGTGCGCGACCCGTTCGAGGTGCTGCTGCGCACGACGCTCGGCGGCGGCACCGACGGCACCGTCGCGATGGCGCTGGCCCGGCCGAAGATCACTGATCCGCGCAACACCGCGATGGTGTGGATCTCCGACTTCTACGACAACCGGTCACTGATCACCGACTTCGAGGCCTTGCACAAGTCCGGAGTGAAGTTCATCCCGGTCGGCTCGGTCAACAGCTCGGGCCACGCCAGCGTGGACTCCTGGTTCCGGCAGAAGTTCAAAGCCCTCGGCACCCCGGTTCTCTCCGGACACATCCGCAAGCTCGTGCTCGAGCTCAAGACCTTTCTGAACACCTAGGAGACCTCCTTGCTCCGCGCCCCCGCAGAGATCAAGTACGCCGACGAGCTCGACTACCTCGAGTCGGTCGACACCGGGCCCAAGCCGTTCTCCTGGCGGCTCAGCCCTCGCATGGTGCGGATCTTCGTGCTCGGCTCCGAGCGCTCCGACGGTCTCGACCGCGAGATCCCGCAGAAGTGGTTCGGCGACCGCGGCTTCGTCGAACGCAGCATCGTCACCCTCGCCTCCGACCGCGGCCTGCTGCTCATCGGCGACCCCGGCACCGGCAAGAGCTGGCTGGCCGAATTGCTGGCCGCCGCCGTCTCGCGCAATTCCACGCTCGTCGTGCAGGGCACGGCAGGCACCACGGAAGACCACATCAAGTACTCCTGGAACGTCTCCATGGTCATCGCCAAGGGCCAGTCCCGGGAGTCGATGATCCCCTCGCCCATCATGACCGCCATGGAGCGCGGCGTGATCGGCCGCTTCGAGGAGCTGACCAGGTCGACCAGCGACGTCCAGGACGCGCTGATCTCGATCCTGTCCGAGAAGTACGTCTCCATCCCTGAGCTCGACGACGACAACATCGTGTTCGCCCAGCCGGGTTTCTCCATCATCGCCACCGCCAACAGCCGCGACCGCGGCGTCAACGACCTGTCCTCGGCGCTGAAGCGGCGCTTCAACTTCGTCCGCATCCCCGTGGTGACGAACAAGAAGAGCGAGGCGGAGATCGTCCGCTTCCGCACGGCCGAGCTGCTACGCAGGCATCAGATCGACCTGGAGCTGCCGCCCACGCTGCTGGACATCCTGCTGCAGAGCTTCGCCGACCTGCGCACGGCCGCCGCCTCGGCCACCAGCGACGACGACAAGCTGGAGTCGGCGCTGTCCACGGCCGAGCAGATCGGCGTCCTGGAGGACGCCATCCTGCACAGCCGGTTCTTCGGCGACAACACGTTGAAGGCCGCCACGCTGGCCGGCTCCCTGGTCGGTTCCTTGGCCCGGCGCAGCCCGGAGGATCTGGCCATCCTGAACAAGTATCTGCACGGCGTCGTCGAGCCACGCAGCAAGCAGGACGAGGGCGGCCCGTGGAGCGAATTCCTCAGCGGCGGCCGCGAGGCGATCGCCACCCTGTCATGAGCCCCTTCGATCCGCTGCGCGAGCAGCTCGCGAGCGCGGCGGCGGCCTTCGGCCCGGCGCTGGTCGACGACGTCGAGCAGGCGCTGAACACGGACGTGGAGATCTTCCCCGTCTGCCATCACTCGCCCGCCTCCGCGCTGGCGATGGTCAGGCGGCTGAGGGAGAAGCAGCCCAGGGTCATCTACCTGGAGCTCTGCGAAGATCTGCGGCCGGTGCTGGACGAGCTGCGCAACTGCACGCTGCCGGTCGCGTTGCAGGCGTTCGCCTCCGACATCGACGGCTTCCCGCCCGAGTGGGCGCCGCTGAGCGTGATCGCGCCGATCACCGAGTCCTCGGCGGAATACCAGGCCATCGCCTACGCCCTGGACACACCGGGCGTGGAGATCGTCCTGGTGGACCGCTCGGTCGACCACGTCTTCCAGTGGGAGCCGCGCACCGGCGCCGCGGCCGACGTCGGCATCGAGATCGGCGATCTGCGCCCCGGATTCGCCGCACTGGAGGAGCACCTGCTCCACCACGGCAAGGTGCGGCACTGGTCGGAGTGGTGGGATCAGTATGTCGAGCAGCCGCTGTCCGGCGCCGACTACGACACCTACCGCCAGGTCATGACGCTCATCGGCAGCCTCTTCCGCCGGCTCAAGCCCGAGGGCAACGGGGTGGACGAGGATCGCGAGCGCTACATGTGGACCAGGATGCGCGAGCACCTGGCCGCGACGGGCACCGACCCGGCCGAGTGCCTCTACGTGTGCGGCGCCTTCCACGCCGTCAGCCCGGTGCTGGGCGAGCACCTCGACATCAGCCCGCGCACCTCCACCACCTGGCTCTATGGTCTCATCCCCGCCAGCCATTCGGCGATCGAGGATCAGTTCGGGCTGGCTCCCGGCTCGATCTCGATCGCCGCCGCCACCTGGCGCAAATCCGTCAAGCGCACCAGGCTCACGCCGTACAAACTGGGCGGAAAGAGCGCGCGCACAGGCCCGCGGCCGGGCACTCCCGCGGAGACGGAAGACCGGCTGTCCGGCTTTCTCGCCCAGCCGCCCTCGCTGGACGGCTTCGACGAGGCGGAGCTGCTCGGCTGGTGCGTGGAGATCGTCCAGCTGGCCCGCCGCAACGGGTATCTCGCCAGCACGGCCGACGCCATCGCGGTCTACGAGACCTCGATCCTGCTCGCGGGCATGCGCAACAGGAAGCGGCCCACGCCGTACGACTTCCAGGACGCGGCGGTCACGTGCATCGAGAAGGACGTCGTGCCGGGTCGCCGCGACGTGCGGCGGCTGTGCGAGATCCTGCTCGGCGGCGACAAGATCGGCCAGGTCGGCTATGACTCGCTCCCCCCGCTGGCCCGCGACGTGCTCGACCGGCTCCAGATCCTCGGGCTCGACCTTTCGAAGCGGACGATCCAGCGGGCGCTGATCGACCTCGACGCCCGTCCTGAGCTCGAACCCTGCTCGCACCTGCTGTGGATTCTGCGCCGTCTGCTACCCGGCGACGCCGTACGGCTCATCATGGGCTCGCGGAGGCTGGGCGAGCGCTCCCATCAGGAGAGCTGGGACCTGGCGATCGGGCGCAACCAGCGCTCGATCATCGAGCTGGGCTACGAGGGCGTCACCATCGAGCAGGTGCTGGAGCAGCGGCTGCGGCGCGCCTGCTGGGACGAGAAGGCCACCGCGGCAGGCGCGCTTGACGCGGTCGAGGATTCCATCCTCTACCTGGGCGGCCGGCGTCTCGCCAACGAGCTCGGGGCCCGGGCCGTGGAGTTGCTGGCGGGCGAGCGAACCGTGGACGACGCGCCCGACGTGCTGCGACGCATCCGCCGGCTGCTCGCCCACTGCCGGGCCGCCGAGCCCGAGCTGCCCGAGTGGACCAAGTCGTTCGTGACCACGGGGTACGCGCACTATTGCACGCTGCTGCCCACCGCCTTCGTCGACGAAGAGACCGGCGTGCGCCAGGTGGGCGCGATGCTCGGGTTCCTGTTCACGATGGAGAGCCTGGCGCTGTCGCTGGGCTGCGACCAGGCTCAGCTCGAGCTGGCCATCCAGCAGTCGCACCCCGAAACCCCCGCCAAAGTGGCGCTGCTGTGGACGGCGCGCTACCAGCTCGGGCTGCTGAGCATGGCCGAGTTGCGCGAGCGGGTGGGCGAGTTGCTCGGCAACCCGCTGGTGGTGGCGTCGGTGCCGCAGTACGTCAGCGGGTTCGTCCAGGCGCTCGAGTCCGCGCCGACACTGGCACCATTCGTGGTCGAGGTGCTGTCCAGGGCGTTCGGCCGGCTTCCCGACAGCGTGCTGCTGCCCTGGCTGCCAAAGCTGATCACGACCCTGCGTGACCAGGCGGCCGAGCTGGTGCCGATGCTCGTGCGGGAGGCGGGGCGCACCTTCCCGGCCCGGCTGGCCGACGTGGATTCCTTCACGCCGCCCTGGCTGGCACGGGCGCCCGGCAAGCCGGTCACGCCACCGTCTTCCGAGCCTGTCAGCGCGCTGCTGGCCGCACATCCCGAGACCGGCGCGGCGGTGGCGACACTGCTGGGCTGTACGACGGTCGCCGGCACGCGCGGCGCGGTGGCGGCGCTACTGGCAGCGCATCCCTCGACCGGCGCGGCCGTCGCGGAGGTGCTGACGGCCCCCGCCGGGCTTCAGCGCACTAGCATGTCGGCATTCCCATCGCCCTCTGATCGACGAGCGAGGAGTCTCATGCAGGCAGGCCGGCCCAACGGGCACCCCGGCGGGCTGACATGAACGCCGACGACTCCGCAGCGCAGACCGTACGGGAGATCCTCGACGGCCGGCCCGACCACCGCATCCGTATGCCGCTCACCTGAAGGCCGGACTCACCAAGGCCGGACAAGGAGGACGACGGGAAGATCAAGATTGCAGGTGAGCTCCCGTCCAGGGGCTTGTCACCACGACCCTCGATCGAGCCGTTCAAAGCTAGTTGGGAGGTTGGATGGCCGTCCTCATCCGTGCTCAGGACGTGCCTGCGGCCAAGCGGGTCGATGCGTGGCTGAGCGTCGTATGTGACACGCTGGGGCCCCTGGATGTGCGGATGGATCCCGATGCGCCGTTGCTCGGGCAGATCGAGGCGGCGCGGCTAGGTCCGCTGGGCGTCGGCCGGATCATGACCTCGACCCCCCACGCCGTGCATCGTACGCCCGGTCTGATCCGGCGGGATGCGTCCGAGCTATATCGGGTGGTCCTGGTCGTCTCCGGAACCGCCCACCTCGCCCAGGACGGCCGGTCGGCGAGGCTGCGTGGCGGCGACATGACGGTCTACGACTTCTCCCGGCCGTACGACCTGATCTATGACTCGGCCGTGGAACTGGCGGTGTTCAGTTTCCCCCGCGCGCTGCTGACCATCCCCTCGGATGTGGCCGCCCGGCTGACGGCCGTCTCGATCAGCGGGAACGCCGGGACCGCGGCGCTGGCGGCATCGCTGCTGCGCCGGGTGGCCGAGGATGCCGAGACCTATTCCCCCGCCAGCGCCGTCCGGCTGTCCAGCGTGCTGATCGATCTGCTGACCACGACATTCGCCGAACACGCGGCCCAGACCGCGGCGCTGCCTCCGCAGACGCGCGCCAACGTGCTGCTGCGCCACGTCCACTCTTTCATCGAGCAGCACCTGCGCGACACCGGCCTGAGCCCGGCGACCGTCGCGTCAGCGCACCACGTGTCGCTCAGCCACCTGCACCGTTTGTTCGCCTCTCAGGACACGACGGTGGCCGCGTGGATCCGGCAGCGCCGGCTCGAGCGGTGCCGCCGGGATCTTTCCGATCCGGTCCTTTTCGACCAGCCCGTCAGTGTGATCGCCACCCGCTGGGGCCTTCCGGATCCGGCGCACTTCAGCCGGTTGTTCCGGCAGGCCTACGGGCTGCCCCCCGCCGAATACCGCAGGACCAGCCTGCTCGGGGCGGTCCTGAAGGCGGACACGGATCGTCAAAGGCCCGCGACCGGCGTCCAAGCCGGGGCGCCGGGCCGGCAGGCAAAATCACGACTACGCGGCCGATGACGGCCCCGACAAGAGGAAGGCGGGACACATGTCCACCACCTTGTTCGTGAACCTGCCGGTCAAGGACCTCCAGCGATCCCTGGAGTTCTTCGCCGCGCTCGGCTTCGAGTTCTTCGGCATGACCGACGACATGGCCTCTGTAGTGATCAGCGAACGCACACAGGTGATGCTGCTGGCCACGCCGACGTTCGCCGGCTACGCCCGCAACGAGGTCGCCGACCCGGCCAAGACCACCCAGGTGATCATGGTGCTCGGCCTGGACAACACCGAGCAGGTCGACGACCTTGTCGGCAAGGCGCTCGCCGCGGGTGGGACGGCCGTGGGCGAGGCGGTGACGGCGGGCGGACGCTACCAGCACGGCTTCACCGACCCCGACGGCCACCACTGGTCGGCGCTGTGCCTGGCCGGCTGAGGTGACCGAGGTCCTCACCGGCACGGTCGTCTCGGCCGACGGCACGACGATCACATTCGACCGCGTCGGCGACGGACCCGCCCTTGTCCTGGTCCACGGCGCGTTCACCGATCGGTCCCATCCCACCCTCGCCCGTGTGGCCGCCGTCTTGGCCCCATGGTTCACGGTGGTCAACTACGACCGCCGTGGCCGTGGGGCGAGCGGGGACACCCGCCCCTACGCCGTCCAGCGGGAGATCGAGGACCTGACCGCCGTCATCGGCACGGTGGGGGGCTCGGCGATGGTGTTCGGCGGCTCCTCCGGAGCGGCCCTGGCTCTTACGGCGGCCGCTCAAACCGCTGCCATCACCCGGCTGGCCCTATGGGAGCCGCCCTACCACGTCGACCCGACCGCGCCGTCTCTACCTCGCGATCTGGCGGCCCGCCTCGCGGCCCTGGCCGGGGCGGGACGGCGCGCAGAAGCGGTCGAGCTGTTCCTGACCCGAGCGGCGGAAGTTCCCGCCTCGGCCGTGGCCGCGATGCGGAGCGACCCCTCCTGGCCCGCGATGGAGGGCGTCGCCCACACCCTCGCCTACGAGGCCGAGGTCATGGGTCCAGGAAACGCCCTGCCCACGCAGACCGCCGCCTCGCTCAGCGCACCCGTCCTGGTCCTCAACGGCGGCGCGAGCGCGGCCTGGATGCGCAATGCCGGCGCCGCGCTGGCAAAGGTCATCCCCGGCGCCGCCCACCGCGTCTTGGACGGCGAAACCCACAACGTCTCCCCCGAAGCCCTCGCCCCCGAACTACTCGAATTCTTCGCCCAAGGCTGACCCGAGTCCCCGCGTCAAGAAGTGCCTTCAGGCTGCGACACCGACACCGTCATCCGTGCCGAAATCGCCTCGATCATCACAGGCCCGACGAACCTGGTCCAGAAGAGCTCCGGCAACTCATCGAATCTCGGCACCAACGCTTCGACGCCGTCCGGCCAGGGCGAGCCCAGGCGAGGCAGATACGTCACGGACAACTCATCGAAGAATGAACCTCTCACCTCGGTCGGTTTGGAGATCGAGAAGAAGCGGACGTCTTCCAGGAGCACCGACACCAGATCCCATTTTTTGGTCTGGACCAGCCGGACGTCCAGGTAGTCGAAATCTCCGCCTGCCACGAATGTCGCGGTGTCGACGAAGCATCCCTCACAGAGCTCGAAGATCTCGTTGAAGGCCCGGCACGCCTGCTCCACACGATTCAATCGCACGTCAAATTCTCTCCGTGATCGTGACTTTGCGTCGGATTGCCACTAGCATCCCAGCGCTGTGTGACTCCCGGAGTATGGCCCCGGGTGGAGGTCGTGGCCCTGCGCCTGCCGATAATCTCTTCACCGGTGTCCGCATGCCACGGATGAACTCGATCATGGAACGATGGGTGCAGACCTGCCGCCGCGAACTGCTTGGCCGCTGCCTGCTGTGGAACGAACCTCACCTGCGGCGGGCCCTGCGTGAATGCGAAGATGCCGGCGTAGCGCGGCGACCTCACTACGGCGCAGCCCACGCAGCGCGATCAGGTGGTAGGCGGCGTACAGGCGGTGCCCGCGGACCGCCGACAGGAAGTGCGCGGTCTGGGCGGCGAGCTGGGTGGCTCAGGTCAGGCCAGGTTCAGCGAGTAGTCACCTGAGCCGACACGAGCGTGTGAGAAGTGACCGTCTCGGAGGGGGCAAGCTCCATCGGTAGCGCCCAACCTGTACCACAGGCCATTGCACTGATGACACCACGTCCAGCCGGACTGCCCAGACGCATTCTGCTCGACCCTATATCCCCGGCTTCCGGCGCTCGTGTGGCCCCCCGCACCGTTGACCGTGCAGTAGCCGCGGTCACCGTTACCCGCGAACCACAGGCTCTGGCAGTACGCGCACCAACGCCATCCAGTCTGCCCGCCGCGGTTGTCGCGGTCGTCGAACACGACGTATCTCCCGCTGCCGGTACTGTTATGAAACCGGTTGGCAGGATCCGCGCATCGTACTTGGAAGCCGTTGCCTGGCCACCACAGAGACTGGCATTGGTTGCACCAAAGCCATCCGACCTGGCTGGCCGACGCCGGCGTGGCGGTGGCCACCGACAGGGCGGCGGTGGTGAAGAGGACGGCGCCCGATGCCCCGGCGCCCAGCAGTGCTCGGCGGGACAATCCCGTCTGCTCATTCGGCACGTTCAACCCATTCGGCATGGCTCTCCCTCGGTCCGCGGTACCTGTCGCCTCGCAGGATCCGCACGGTCAGGCCCGGCCTCGCGGGACGAGCTCTATATACGGTGGGAGTTCCATTCCGTTCCGCCCGTCCCTGACACAACGGTGGCCGTTGACGAAGGCGCCCTACATTGACAGTGGGAAGGACGGGTGGAGGCCGGGGTTCAGCGTGTGCACCCGCCCCCCGTAAGCGCCATACGTCGTCCCCACGCCCGTGGGGGTGAGCCGAACACGCCCGATGTTGATGCCGCCGCGCGAGCCCCGCCATCGAGCCCGCCACGGGGGCCGAGATCTTCACCGACCACGTGCTACCCCGACGGCTGGGCGCTACCGGTGATCGCGCAGTTCTGCCAGCGGTTAGACATCGCCGGCATCATCGATCGGGCCTTCCCAGTCCGCGCCGACGGATACCTCAACCACGAGCAGGTGATCGAAGCGTTGATCGCCCACCGGCTGGCTGGCCCTTCGGCGATGTGAAGCTGCAGGACTGTGCCGCCAGCTGGGCAGTAGAAGAGGGCTTCGGGATCGAGCCCGTCGCGCTTGATGACGACCTGGATCGCCCGCGCGCTGGACGCGGCCGCCCGGACCTGGACCAGACCACCCAAAAGAACAGGACTAGCGCTCGACTCGCGGCTAGAAGAGTGAACCGTGATCGTCTGCTCTGCGCTGGGCGGTTGAGCCGTCGGCGTTTGCCTCACCCTCCCGGAGCCGTCTCCGGCTCCTTGGTGGTGCTTGAGTTTTACGGCGCACCGACGTGCTGCCGATCGAAGTTGAGTAGCCCCCTGCTCAGGCGTTCCGCCGACGCCCAGGGCTGAACTGGTGCAGACGACAGTTCCTGGAGGCGAATGATGGCTATCCCACATACACACGAACATCCCTGCGACGAAGAGACGTGCGCAGTCCACGGAATGCTGCTGGTGGTCGGAGACCACCGGCTCTACTTCTCTCATCTGCCGATGTTCAGCATGCCGGAGCACCGGTTCCAGGTGCTTTTGGAGGTCACGCTCGGCGAGGAAGTGGAGGAGGTCCTGCGTACCGACGCCAAGACCACCGGCAACGACACGTACACCTTCGAGCCGCGGCGCTTCCCCATCGTCGAGCTCGACCCGGCTGACGGAGGCCCGGTCAGGACCTCGATGGTGGGCACGATCTTCCGCGGGCACTTCGAACGCGGCGGCGAGTCGATCGCCGAGGACGTCACGGCGCGGATCCAGCGAGTCGCGCACTTCCGCCCGCTCGACCCGCAGGCGCATCACGACAACGCGGGCCGGCTGTCCTACCTGTGCTTCGGCGGCGCCGGAGACCTGTTCCTCGCGCACAAGATCACCGCACGACCCGACTTCGACCAGGTGGTGCGGGTCCACATGGCGCCCGGCACCGTCGAGCACGCTCCCGGCACGATCGTGCCCAGCGATGTCCTGGCCTCGGACTTCGACCTGGCCGTACCTGTGATCATCAGCCGCGTGGACACCCCCGCGGAGCGGCTCACGGAGAACACGACCGCCACCGCTCTGTTCGACCTGCCCGTCACGCGCAGCGGCGAGCACAGCTTCACCGTCCAGCTGCGGATCGACCGGGAAATCTACCTGGAGATCGGCGAACTGGCCTGACCGAGGTCACTGAAAAGGGGCCGATGATGCCTGACATGTTCACCGTAGGCGGTTTGATCGGCATTCGCTGGCGAGAGTGGGGCGGCGCGGACGGCCCGTTCGGGGCCGCGCTCACCGGAGAGGACCCCATCGCCGGTACGGCCGGACGGCGGCAGCGTTTCGAGCACGGCGAGATGGTGTGGGCGCCGGAGCAGGACATGCTCGTAAGCGCTTTCCGCCAGCGCAACGACGTGTGCCTGCAATGGTCGATCCCACATTTCGACCACGCGTACTTCCGGTGCAATTCCTTCTTCAACGGCCGATCGCAGGGCCTGCACGAGAAGACCACGCTCCGGCCCATCGGCGTCGGATCGGACCTGCAGATCTGGTTGCGGCTGCAGGAGTTCGGCGACTACGACTTCCATGTCGCCGCCTTCAACGACGACGACCACACGGTCCAGGGCTGGACGGCCACCGTCCACATAAAGCTGGGCCTGGTGCCCGGCGTCGCGCCGCCGCCGTTTCCGGTGAACCCTCCCTTCGTCGAGCGCTGGCACGAACTGGGCGCCGGAGAAGGGCTGATGGGATTGCCGACGTCGGCCGCCGAGGCGTTCGCCGGGCCCGGATCGACGGCTTTCGCGCAGAACTTCGAGCGAGGTCAGGTCATCACACACTTCGCGCTCGGCCCCGATTTCCTCATGTCCGCGCATCAGGTGAACGACGTCATCGAGGTGAACTGGGGTGGCTTCACCACCGCGTACGACAAGTTCCGGGTGGACATCACCCGCAACGGCTCGCTTTTCCGGCAGGCATTCGTGGAAGACGTCGGCCTGGAATGGGTGCGGACCGGGCGCGGCAGCGGCCGACTTCGGTTCGAACCGCCGCCCGGCGACGCTATCTACTCCTTCGTGGTCAATCCAGGATTCACCAGCGTCATCGAACCCGGCGACCTGCCGCTCCAGGCCACCGCACCCGTGACCGTCAGATACGTCCAGCCCGAAACGGACGCCCTTCTTGAACCGCTTCCGCTCGACGGCTCACACGGAATGGCGTTCGCGAGCCACACCGTACGCGCGAGAGCCATCGCCCGGCACTACGTGCGGACTCGCCGGATGAACGCGCCCACCGGTGTCGCGGACGAGAACGCCACCATCCAGCTGATCGCCCACCTGCACGTGCTGTCCCTCGATCCGGACTTCCGCATCCCCGGTGAGCTGCCTCACAAAGTGGTGGTGAACACGCTGCTGCGCAGTAGTTTTCAGGGGCTCGGCGCCATGGGCACGCAGGTCGATGAGCGTCCTCTGGGCCCGTTGCCCATCCACATCCAGCGGCCGGGCGACTACGACATGGCCCTGAAGGGTCTGATGGTGGTGCTGCACCGCTACCGCCACCTGCTCAACGCCGAGCAGGTCGACTACATCGTGCGCGATCTGATCCCGCCCAGACTTCCTGGCCGAATCGATTTCGGATTCGAGTTGTACCAGCTGGCGACCACGACGCTTCCGGAGACCGAGAACCACCTGCTGATGATGAACAGCAGCAAATACCTGATCAACAAGATCTTGTTCGCGCGCACCGGGGATGGCAGGTATGACAACGACACCAACGGAGTCCGCGACTGGCTGTTGAGGTCCATGGCCAACTTCGCCCGGCACGACTTCATGGAGTTCAACTCGCGCGTCTACGAACGAATGTCGCTTCACGTGATGCTCAATCTGCACGAGTTCGGCGACCCCAAGGTCCAGACGGCGGCTCAGATCGTCCTGGACTACATCATGACCAAGTTCGCGGTCTCCAGCAGTCGTTGCCGCCGGGTGCCGCCCTTCCGGCGGAAGAAAGGCAACGTCAACAAGGCGGACAATGCAGGTAACGAGCTGATCGGCGGAAATGTGGATCAGGCGAGCAGCCTCTTCCTCACCTACGTGGGGCCGACCGCCCCTGACCGCAGGCCGCTGCCGACGTTCCTGAGGGGATGGGCGCTCAACGGCGTCATCGCGGGCCTGGCCGCGTACCGGCCGCCTCCGGCGGCGTACATCATCGCCCAGGCCGCGCACCCGCCGGTGCAACACCGCTTCTACCATGGCGAAAGGCCGGAGATTCTTGCGGCGGGCGAGCGTGCCGAAGGCGGTGTCGAACTGTACTACAGCTCGACGTCCTTCCTGCTCAGCGCCGGCGGGATGTTCCTCAACAGCGGTTATGGCCGCGACGAGTTCCAGGGCTTCGAGCAGGTCGCGATCGCCCAGTCGACCACGCTCATCCCGGTGCGGGCCGATGCCACGTTCGGCGAGCTCATCCGCTTCGAGCCCTACCCGGGAGACCGGGATGCGGACGGGAACGAGCGGCTGCAGCGCGAAGCGGTCGACACCGGCGTCCACCTGGGCTTCGCCTGCGGCGCCAACCTCGAGGTTCCAGATCGGTGGCTGGATCTGGCCAATGCCTCCTGGGACGGCCCTTGGCTGCTGCTCGACCTCAACAAGGACCTCTTCGGCCCCTTCCGTGATGCCGCACCGCCTCTCGGCTTCTATGTGGCCATCTATCGGACGCCGGTGGACGATCCGCCACCGCTCAGCGGCCTCTACGGCAGCGTGCCTCGCAGCTTCGGCTGGCTGTACGCCATGGAAGCCACCATGCCCTTCGAGACCTTCGCCGCTCGAATCAGGAGCCGCAACACGTTTCCAGCCGAGCTCGACTGGGATGCGAAGTACACCTTCACGACGCCCGAGGAGCCGGCGCACACCTACGAGTTCTGGATACGGCCAGACCTGGAGAAGTACAAGCCCAGAATCACTAAGGTCGACGGGCAGCCGCTGCTCGCCAGCGACTTCACGTCCTTGCCGCTCGTCCAGGGCCCCTACCTGCAGGCATCACGACTCGGCGAAGGCGCGACAGGGCACGAGGGGCACCTGGAGATCCGCGGCCCAAACCAGGATCCGGCGTCGGCGCCGCTGGTCCTGGACTACCGTCAAAAACTCGACCCGAGGCGGACCGACAATGCCGACTCCTGGCCGCAACCTCTCCTCGATCGAGCACGTGCCCTCATCGACTTCGCCCGGTTTCTCGCCACGCTGCCCCCGCCTCGCCTCGACGACGCCATCGACACCCTTGACGGATTCGACCCGCCTGCCGATATGGCAGCCGAATACACGATCGTCCTGGCCGAATTGCAGCACCAGCGCATCGACCGCCTGATCGCCGAAGGCAAAATGACACTGGCCGGCGCCCTCACCCCCAAGACCCTGGCCACCTACAAACTCGCCGCCACCGCCCCCGGCGCCGACGTCCCCCGGATAGCCGGCGACCTCAACCAGCTGTCGGCATCCATGGCCAACAACGACCGACCGCACGAAGCAGTCCTAGCCCAGCAAGCCCTAGTGGAAATTCTCGACGACCACAATCCGCCGCCCGGACAACTTCTGTCGTATGCGATCATGCTCGCCGAAGCCCGGCACAACCTCATCGTCCGCCTCATCGGCGATGATCAGGTCGGCCAGGCCGCCGCCCTGGTCACCGCCACGATCGGCGATTATCGCAGCTACAGCAGCCTGCCGGACGCCGACCTGCTCCGGATCGGCAGCGACTTCAACCAACTCGCCGCCTCCATGGCCAACAACGACCGACCGCACGAAGCAGTCCTAGCCCAGCAAGCCCTAGTGGAAATTCTCGACGACCACAATCCGCCGCCCGGACAACTTCTGTCGTATGCGATCATGCTCGCCGAAGCCCGGCACAACCTCATCGTCCGCCTCATCGGCGATGATCAGGTTGGCCAGGCCGCCGCCCTGGTGGCCGCCACCCTCACCGACTACCGCCACTACACCACCCTGCCCGACGCCGATCTTTTCCGGATAGCCGGCGACCTCAACCAACTCGCCGCCTCCATGGCCAACAGCGACCGGCCCCATGAGGCGGTCCAAGCCCAGCAAACGCTCGTCGACATCCTCGATGGCCACGACGCGCTGCCGGGTCAGGTTCTGCAGTATGCGATCGTGCAGGCCGAAGCCCGGCACAACCTCATCGTCCGCCTCATCGGCGATGATCAGGTTGGCCAGGCCGCCGCCCTGGTCACCGCCACGATCGGCGATTATCGCAGCTACAGCAGCCTGCCGGACGCCGACCTGCTCCGGATCGGCAGCGACTTCAACCAACTCGCCGCCTCCATGGCCAACAACGACCGACCGCACGAAGCAGTCCTAGCCCAGCAAGCCCTAGTGGAAATTCTCGACGACCACAATCCGCCGCCCGGACAACTTCTGTCGTATGCGATCATGCTCGCCGAAGCCCGGCACAACCTCATCGTCCGCCTCATCGGCGATGATCAGGTCGGCCAGGCCGCCGCCCTGGTCACCGCCACGATCGGCGATTATCGCAGCTACAGCAGCCTGCCGGACGCCGACCTGCTCCGGATCGGCAGCGACTTCAACCAACTCGCCGCCTCCATGGCCAACAACGACCGACCGCACGAAGCAGTCCTAGCCCAGCAAGCCCTAGTGGAAATTCTCGACGACCACAATCCGCCGCCCGGACAACTTCTGTCGTATGCGATCATGCTCGCCGAAGCCCGGCACAACCTCATCGTCCGCCTCATCGGCGATGATCAGGTTGGCCAGGCCGCCGCCCTGGTGGCCGCCACCCTCACCGACTACCGCCACTACACCACCCTGCCCGACGCCGACCTTTTCCGGATAGCCGGCGACCTCAACCAGCTGTCGGCATCCATGGCCAACAGCGACCGGCCCCATGAGGCGGTCCACGCCCAGCAAACGCTCGTCGACATCCTCGATGGCCACGACGCGCTGCCGGGTCAGGTTCTGCAGTATGCGATCATGCTCGCCGAAGCCCGGCACAACCTCATCGTCCGCCTCATCGGCGATGGTCGGGTCGGCCAGGCCGCCGCCCTGGTCACCGCCACGATCGGCGATTATCGCAGCTACAGCAGCCTGCCGGACGCCGACCTGCTCCGGGTGGCTAGCGACCTGAACCAACTCGCCGCCCAGCTCACTAGCGCAGGACTCGTCCACGAGGCTGGACAGGTACGCGAGGCCGCTGTGTCGATCGTGCCGGGATAGAGACGTGGTTTGCGCGACTGCGGCGGCGTCACTTTGGTGCCAATGCCTGAATGGCCGACGCGCATCAACTCAGCAATTGGCGAGGCGACCTCCCTGATGCCCAGCTTCGGGCTCACCGGTTGAACTGGCCCTGAAATCCGACTCCATGCAGCAAAACTGGCCCCAAGCCAGGGGACAAACCCGGTGTGGTCGGCTCCTGTTCCGACGGTACAAGACCACAAGCTTGAACCTCGTAGGCGCCTCGTGCCGCCCGCCTTACGCGGGCTCGGCTGTCCATATCGCCCCGCTTCGCCGCCGACGGCACCAAATGCCCATCCGCACATCGGCAGATCAGGGCGCAGCCGCGACCGAGGGCACCCTCATCCGATTGTCCGTGGACATGCACACACGCATCGCCTGGTGACACCGATCGGCCGGCTCGCCGACCAGCGTCCCCCTACTCGGAAAAGCATCACCGGCACGAGGTGATGTCCAGGTCTTCGCCGACCCGGCCGGGCGCCTGGTGTACGCGCCGTCCGCACTGCCGGACAATACCCATGACCTGACCACCGCCCGCACGTCCGGAGCTGATCGACGCACTCACCGAAGCGGATGTGACGGCCTTCGCCGCCAACGACCTATCACAGCGCGAGCGGCCGGCGACAGCAGGCAGTGACGATCACGTGGATGCGGGTGCTCGGTAGGTGCTCGGACGTCGCGAACCCATCGAGCACCGGGGTGGACAGACCAGCACTAGAATCGGCGGAGGCGGGGACGAAACGGGACGTCGGCGGACGTGCAGGCGCCTGTGCGGACGGTCAAACACGCCATGGAGCTGACTCTTAATCAGCTGACTCAACCGAGCTGGACATCGTCTGTGATCACGAGGGTTTGACCGGAGAATCGCAGGTCGTGGCGTTGTCCATCTGTGCAGAACCCCGCCAGGGGTTCGAACCTGCGAATGCCTGGCCGTCGAACCGGGCTATCGACCGCAGGTATGCGGCCAGTGACTTCAGCCAGAAGATGCCAGCCTCAATCGCCTTCATCGTGCCGCACAAGTCGGGGCCCTAGGAGCTGTTCGGGGTTCGGATCTTGGTGAGGTCCGGCGGTGGGCTGATCATGGCTGGTAGGACTCGGGTGTGGCGCGCTTCGATGTGACCGATGCCGAGTGGGCGTTGATCGAGCCGTATCTGCCGGTGGCGGCGACCGGGCCGCTGCCGCGGCGGGTGCGGGATCAGTTCAACGGGATCTTGTGGCGGTTCCGCACCGGGTCGGGGTGGCGTGACGTGCCGGAACGTTACGGGTCTTGGTCCACGCTGTACTCCCGGTTCAACGGCTGGGCCAAGGCCGGGGTGTTCCAGGCGCTGATGGACGCATTGATCGCCGAGGCTGCAGCGCGTGGCCTGGTCGGGCTGGAGTTGGTCAGCGTGGACTCCACGATCGTGCGGGCGCATCAGGAATCGTCCGGGCTGGCGGTCGCCGGGGAGACCCTGGACGCTTTGGAACAGGCTTTGACCGAGGAAAAGGGGGCTCCGCTCCCAGACCAGCCGCCAGTGCTGCGGGTCATGCGCCGCAGG
>JAGFNW010000021.1 GCA_017592665.1 Streptosporangiaceae bacterium NEAU-GS5
GTCGGCGGTCATCTCCGCAGTCCCCTTATGTGGTGCGCGGGACGGGCTGCCGTGGAGCTCCGCAAGGGTCGACTCGCAGAAGGCATGCCCCGCTAGGGTGTCGAGGCGAGGCCCTCTGCTGGACCTCTAGTTGGTATTTTGCCTTATTTTCGGAAGTATCACCACTCGCCGCCCCGAGGAGGATGAGTGACTATGGCCCAGGTGCTGGTGATCGGCCTCGACCCAGCCAAGATCCAGGGCTGGGATCCGGAGCCGGTGCAGGCGGCGATCGCACGCGGTCGGGCCCGTTTCGACGAGCTCGATATCGCGGCCGACTGGTGCGAGATCGCCCTCGACGAGGATCCGGAAGGGGCCATCGTCAAGGCGCTGACCAGCGGCGACTACGAATGCGTGGTGATCGGGGGCGGCATACGCAAGCATGAGCCGCTGCTCGAATTCTTCGAAAAAGTGGTCAACCTGGTCCGGTGGCACGCGCCCGACGCGGCCATCGCGTTCAACAGCAGCCCCGACGATTGCGCCGACGCGGCCAAGCGCTGGTTGCGCTAGCCGGACCGGAGCCGGACCGGCCGTTGGGGTTGGAGTTCCGTTTTACCGGCATCGGCCGGGTAGGTGTCCCACCATGACCGTTACACGATTCCAAGATCTGCCCCTGGCCGACCGGGACCGCGAGTGGGACGGCACGGCCGCCGACAAACGGGTTCGCGCCTGGGCCGACGCGGAAGACGAGCCGGACGCGGCCTACCGTGACGCGCATGTCTGGTACGACGGCGGCAAGCCCGACAACTTCGGCAGCTACAAGCTGCTGATCGCCGATGTCGTCGACGGGAAGCTGAAGGCCGTGCCGCGTGGTGTCATGGCGGCCGGCAACGTCATGCAAGGCGCCCGTGGCGGCGTCGACATCCCTTCTGAGGAGACCGACCGCGTCAAGGCCCACCTGGCCCGTTACTACGCCAAGATGGGGGACACCGCCCCCTGGGACCGCTGACGCCGTACCAACAGCTGTCTCAACAGGCGCACAGGCCCGTGATGGAACACGACGTCACGCCCCGTTGATCAGAGGCCTCATCCTCGCGCTGTCCTCGCGCGATGAGTGCCGCCTGTCTCAACGCCCGTGCTGGAAAGGCACGCCCCGGGCGTCGGTCTATCACTTAGGAGTTCCCTGTGCTCTATCCCTCTATCAGGCTCGTCTCGCTGGCCGGGTCGATCGCCGGCGTCGCACTTTTCCTGGCCGGATGCGGCCAGAACGCGGCCGGCACGTCGGCCAAGCCCACCGCTTCGGCCGCCGGGAAGCCGGTCAAGTCGGACAAGCCGGTTGCGGCGGGGGCGCTCAGCGCGCCCGACGAGATCGGTTCGCTTCGGAAATCCGCTGACCAGACGGTGGCGACGGACCTCCTCAAGCAGATCCAAGGGGGAACGAAAGCGACGAAGATGATCGCCGTCTCGTACGAGGACGGCACGGACAAGTCCCACACCGTCCTCGTCTACGGCGGGGTCGGCGAGGTTCCGCCCGGAAGCACCGATGACCAGCTCAAGTCGATGCTCGGGTCCGGCACGATGGTCGGCTCCAAGGTCGGGGAGGCGCAGACGGTCGATCCAGGGGCGGCGGGCGGCGCGGCGAAGTGCGCGCCGATTCCCAGCAACGACGGCCTGAAGTACGTCAACTGCGGCTGGATCAACGGCAAGACGGCGCTCGTCATGACGTTCACCGGCTTCGACGCGGCCACGCCGCAGACCATGGTGCCGGCCATCGTCGCCGCGATAGCCCCCTGATTCGAAGATTCCAGTAATATCGAATAATGCGATCTGAGCCGGATCCGCCCACGGAAGCGGTCGCGCGGTATGCGCGAATGCTCGCCGCGCTGGGGGCGGAGCCGCGCCTTCGGATCTTCCGGCTGCTGGTGGCCGCGCATCCCGGCGGCCTGGTGGTGGCGCAGATCATGGCCGAGACCGGGCTGGCCGCCTCCACGCTGTCGCACCACCTCGACAAGCTCAAGCACGACGGCCTTGTAACGGTCGAGCGTCAGGGCACCTACCTGCGCTACCGCGACAACAGGCCGGCCGTGCGCGAGCTGCTGCACTTCTTCTACGCCGAGTGCTACGGCGGCGACGCGATCGCCGGCGCCGCCGAGCCGGCCACCCATCGCCCCTGAAGGAGATTCCGGTGCAGGCTGCCGTCTACTACCAGCCCGGCGGGCCCGATGTGCTGCGCTACGAGGAGGTCCCCGACCCTAAGGTGACCGCCGGCGACGTGCTGGTCGAGGTCGAGGCGATCAGCATCGAGGGCGGCGACACCCTGCACCGCTCGGCCGGGGACACCGGATCACCTGATCAAGGGCCGCACATCGTGGGCTACCAGTGCGCCGGGACCGTGCGCGCGGTCGGCGCGGAGGTGACGAGGATACGGCCCGGCGACCGCGTGGTCACGGTCGGCCTCGACGGTTCGCACGCGGAGCTCCGCGCCGTGCCCGAGGCCGTCTGCTGGCCGATCCCGGCCCAGCTCGGCACCCGGGAGGCGGCCTGCGTGCCGATCCCGTTCGGCACGGCCGACGACGGGCTGTTCGAGTTCGGCCGGCTCCGCGCCGGTGAGGTCGCGCTCGTCCACGCCGGCGCGAGCGGCGTCGGCATCGCCGCGATCCAGCTCGCCAAGCGGGCCGGCGCGCGGGTGCTGGCCACCGCGTCCCGTGACGACAAGCTCGAACGGCTCGCCGAGCTCGGCCTCGACCACGGCATCAACTACCAGACCAGCGACTTCGCGGCCGAGGTGCGCCGGCTGACCGACGGGCGCGGGGCCGACGTGATCATCGACAGCGTGGGCGGCCAGGTGCTCGCCGACAGCCTGCGCTGCCTGGCCTACCGCGGCCGCCTGGTGTCGGTGGGCCAGGCGGGGCGGCAGCCCGCGGAGCCGCTGGACGTGTCGGTGATGCGCGGCAACAACCAGACCTTCAGCGGCTACTTCCTCGGCGCCGAGCTGATCACCGGCAAGCGCGCCTATGCCCGCATCGCCGCGCTGCTGTCCGACGTGGCCGACGGCGCCCTCCGCGTCGTCATCGACCGGACCTACCCCCTGGCCGACGCCGCGGCCGCGCACGCCTACATCGAAAGCCGCCAAGCATTCGGCCGCGTCCTCCTCACCCCCTGACCCCCGTGAATCCCCAGTGCCCCCCATCCCCCGCGGCTCCCGCGCCTGCCGTAACGCTCGTGCGCCCCATGCCCCCCGTGGCTCCCGTGGCTGACGTAACTCCCGTGCCCCATACCCCCGTGGCCCCCATGACCCGGCGCCTCCCATGACCCGGCGCCTCCCATGACCCGGCGTCGCCTGAGCACGTCGACGGCCGCTCTTGTCGTGCTCGCCGTCTGCAGCTGCGACGCCCAGCCGGCACCGCCGCCGCACCGCCAGGCCGCCACGTCGTCCGCCACCTCGCCGACCACCTCGCTGGCTGCCTCGTCCGCCGAGGAGATGGCCGAGCGCTTACGCCCCTACCTCGGTGAAGAGCCCCTTGCCGCGCCGTCGTTGACCGGCCCGCTCACGTCGCGGTGCTGGCTGAAGGGCCAGATGGCGGCACGGGTGCCGCCGCAGGGCGTTCCCGCCTACACGTCCCGGCTTCGCATGCCGGAGCTGGACAGGCCGCTGACGGTCAGGTTCTGGATCACCTCGCCCGAGCGGGCGGGCACGCTGGTGGACGTGACCGGCGGGGCGGCCAGGGCGTGCGCCACGCGTCCGGTCGCCGGGGACTTCGGCGCCACGGCCGCCGATTACCAGCGGCGCGGATGGCGCGGCGCGCTGTCCGTGGTCACCTCGCCGACCAGCTCGGACAACGGTGACCCGCTGACCACGGCGGCGCTGGTGGCGGCGCATGGCCCTCTGCTCGCCGAGGCCTCGTGGTCGTGGTCGATCGAGGAGGGCGCCCGGAAGGACCCGCATTGGGTACGGCAGGGAACCCTGGCGGCCGAGACCGTGCTCGCCGCACTCGGCGCCGACTCCACAAACCCCGCGCAGCCCGCGTCATCTGCGGAACCCGCGCAGCCGGCGCCATCCGCGGGGCCCGTGGCATCCGCGGGGCCCGTGGCATCCGCGGGGCCTGTGGCATCCGCGCGGCCAGGGGCACAGCTTGGGGCGGTGTCCCGGACGGGGATTGGCGCTGTGGCGGCGGCGCTTCCGCCGGTGTCCAGTTATGGGAAGGGCGCCGTGCTGTGGCCTGGAGCGCGAAATCCGGACACCTCCACCGATTTGGCCTGCACCACCCGTGTGGACAAGCGCATTGAGGCCGGGGCGCCCCGCGACGGCGCGTCAGGTGCTCGGGAGCGTGTCGGTGAGCGAGAACGCGGTCATCCTCGGCGATGAGCAGGCCGCCGAACGAGCGCGCCGCTCGCTGCTGGCCTGGGACGGCCCGCGTGGCACCGATGGCCGGCCGCTCGTGCGCCCCTGCTCTTGGGACGACTCCGTACAGCGCAAGTATCCGCCGGACGTCTCCATCCCGCGCGAGGTCGAGGTGCTGAGCCGCGGCCTCTGGTCGGGTGAGCTGGAGACCTTCGCCGTACGCCGCGGCGATCTGCCCCGCCAGCCCACCTACCGCGACTCGGTCGCCCATGTCGCCGTCGCCGTACGTCATGGGCGGACCGTCGTCTACCTGCGCTGGCAGGGCCCGGCCGGAGAAGATCTGCGCGGCGCGCTACGGCGAGGACGGACCGCTGTGCTGCGCACGCTCGACCTGCTTCCCGCAGCCTGACACGGGTCACCCCTTCACGTACGCGAGTTTCTCGGCGACGAGGCCGCCTCTGACCAGGAACAGATCGACGCCCCGGACGTGGCCGCCGGGCCAGTCGTAGCGCCACTGCACGACGACTCGGTCACCGACCGCGAAGCGTGATTCAGTGGTGAAATAACGGTCTCCGGACGCTTCGAAGAAGCGGTGCCACGCCGCCCTGACGGCGCCGGCGCCGACGTGGCGCTCGCCGTCCGGAGGCAAGGTCGACTCGAAGACGCAGTCGCTGGTCATGGTGGCCATGATGGCGTCGACGTCCTTGGCGTCGAAGGCGTCGCTCAGCCGGTCGACGGCAGCGAGGGCCTCGGAGCGGCCGAACATCGCGAGCAGGCGCGCCTGCGGCTCGGCGTCTTCGGCCATCGGCGGGCGCGGGCCGATCACCCCGTAGGACCGGTAGATCTGCTCTCGTGATGCGAACCATGTGGTGACGGCGGCGACCAGGTCGTCGTCGAGGCGCAGATTCGCCCCGGCGGCGGTGGCCAGATCCCAGGCGTGGACGAGATGATCGGCGGCGAGTTCGCGCAGGTAGTCGGCCACGGCCGTCGGCCCGGCCGAGAGCGCCACGGTGTCGTCGTCGCCCGCCGAGTCGACCGCGCGAGCGACCGCCGTGCTCGCGGCCGACCACGCGCCGAGCGGATCGGCGCCGAGCAGATCGCCGTCCAACTCGCCGCCCACGTCGGCGATGGTACGGCCGGTGAGCAGCTCGATGGCCCACCGATCCTCGCCGACGACGTGGTTGATCAGCGCCCGGACGTCCCATGACGCGCACGGTGTCGGCGCGTCGTGCCGGTCGGCGGGCACCGCGCGGAGGGCGGCGTCGAACGCGGCCAGGGCCCGGGCGAACAGCTCTCGGGCGGCTATCTCGGCCGTGTCGGGCATCTCGGTCATTTCGGCCACCTTGGTCGTCTCGGCCATTTCGGTCGTCTCAGTTGCCTTGGTCGTCTCGGTTATCTCGGCCATTTCGGTTGCCTCGGTCGTCTCAGTTACCTCGGCTGCCTCGGGTGTTTCGGTGGCCTCGGGTGTTTCGGTGCTCATTTCGCGTACTCGCTCGCGCCAAACCAGTCCACGACGATCACGGGCTCGTCGCCCACGACCCAGGCGTCGTGCCCGGCCGGGAGCGAGGTGACGTCGCCGGGGCCGGCGTCGAAGGTGGTGCCGTCCGCCATCGCGATCCGCAGCACGCCCGCGACGTGGTACTGGAAGTGCGGCGCCTCGCACAGCTCGGTGCCGGCGATCGGCTTGACGTCGTTCGACCAGCGCCAGCCCGGCTCCAGTACGAGCCGGCCGATGTCGGATCCACCGACATGCAGCAACTCGAGCCGGCCGTTGGCGAAGGGGCGGGTCTCAGTGGGCGAGGTGAACGTAAGATGCTGGGTGACCTGGCCGGACATCGTGCTCTCCCGGGTTTTCGGTGATTGCGTCGACCCTGACGCTAGGAGTGCGCTCTTGCATTCATCTGGCGGGAATCTAGCGGACGCTCCGGCACCCGGCCCGGAGCGCGTAGAAGTGCGGCTGATGGGCCGTTTCGCGGTCATTCGTGATGGTCACGAGGTCGATGAACCGGAATACCGTGGCCGCAAGGCCCGGGCGCTGCTGCGGGTTCTCGCGGTCCGGCAGGGCCAGTTCGTCTCGAACGACGTGCTGGCCGCCGCGCTGTGGCCCGACCAGGCGCCGGCGAGCCCGGCCGCCAACCTTCAGGTGCTGGTCAATCGCGCACGGCGGGCGGTCGGCTGGACCGACCTGATCCACACTGGGCCCGGTGGATACGCCCTGGCCCGTCCGCCGCGCTGCACGGTGGACACCGAGGTCTTCCTGGCCGCCGTGGAGAGGGCCGGCCGGTTACACGGGCCGGAGGCGTACGCGGCCTATCGGGAGGCGTTGGCGCCGGTCGCCGAGCCGCTGCCCGAAGACACGTACGCCGACTGGTCCCAGCCCTACCGCTCCCGGGTGCTGCAGGCCCGCCAGATCGCCTGGGAGCGTGCCGCCGCGCTCGCCATCGACCTGGGCGAGCCCGCTCAGGCGGGGGAATACGCGACCGCGGCCGCCGCGGCCGAGCCACTGCGCGAGGCCGCCGCGCTGACCCTCGTACGGGCGCTCGCGGCGGCCGGTGATCAGGCCGCCGCGCTCGCGCATTTCGATCGATACCGGCGGACCATCGCCGACGAACTCGGTCTCGACCCGTCGCCCGCCGCGATGGAGCTGCGTCAGATCGTCCTGCGGTCCGAGCCACCGCGCGAGCGGAAATCGCCGGCGCCGGAGCCCCGCATGGCCGGGTCGCCCGGGTCGCCCGGGTCGCCCGAGTTACTCGAGTTCGGGATGCTGCGGTTCGTCGGGCGGGACGCCGAGGTCCGCCAGATCGTCGCCGGGCTGTCGGCCGGGGTGGTGCGGGTCGCCGGCCTGTCCGGCTCGGGCAAATCGCGGCTGCTCGAGGCCGTCGCCGAAGCCGTGCCGGTGGTCGGCGTGGCGGCCTATTGGGCCGATCGGGATGAGCCGTGGTCGCTCGGCCGTACGTTGCTGCGAAAACTCCTGGCCGACGAGCGGGCTGATCCGGAGGCGCTGCCCGCCCGGCTGCGTGAGGCGCTGGCGCATCTGCTCCCCGAGCTCGATCCGCCCGCGACGACATTCGACCCGGAGACGCGTAACGCCCTGATCATCGAGGCGGCTCGCCGGCTGTTCGCGGCCACGCCTGGCCGCGTGGTCGTGGTCGACGACCTGCAGTGGGCCGATCCGAGCAGCGTCCGCCTGCTCGGCGGGGTCGCCGGGCGTGACGGCGGGCCGCGGCTGATCGTCGCCTACCGGCCGGACGAGCTCACCGCCGGCGGCACGGCGGATTGGCTGCGTCGCCTGCCGGGTCTACCGGCGATCACTCTGGGCGGGCTGCCGGAGCCGGCGCTCGCCGACCTCGTCGATGACGGCGGCATCGTCGCGGCCATCGCCACCGAGACCGACCGGACGCCCATGGCCGTGGCCGAGGTGCTGCGAGCGCTGCACGCCGAGGGCGTCATCGAGCCGGATCGCGCCGCCGGCCGCTGGCGCGCCACCTCGCCGGTCACGGCGGAAAGGGCCAGACAGGTCGGCCGGGCCGGGCAACGCCGAGCCATCGCCAACCGGGCGGCCGCCCACGAGGGCCCGGCGACGACCGTGCTCCAGATCCTCGCGCTGCTGGGCCGTGAGACGTCCGTCCGGACGCTGGCCGCCGCCGTGGAGTGCTCCCAGCCGGAGGCCCTGGTCCTGCTCGACGAACTCGCCGCGGCCGATCTCGTACGCCTCGGCGACCAGGGCTGGCGGACGGCGCACGACATGGTCGCCGAAGTCGTGGTCGCGGACCTGACCGCTGGCACTCGCGCCCGGCTACACGCGCGCCTGGCCACGATTCTCGACTCGGCGCACGTCGATCTCGACCCGGCGCACATCGGGCTCGATTCGGCGCGTGCCGATCTTGAGGTGGGGCATGCCGACGCGGCCGAGCAGGCGCGGCATTGGCTGGGCGCCGGGGACACGGTGAGGGCGGCCGGGGCCTACGCCCGTGCCGCGGGACGCGCCCTCGATCAGATGGCCGACGCCGAGGCCGAGCGGCTGGCCGACGCCGGGCTGGCCACCGGTGACGCGGCAAGGCCGGTCCGGGCCCGGCTGCTGGAGGCGCGGGCCCAGGCACGCCGGCGCCGAGGTGACATCGCGGGCGCCCGGGACGACCTGCGGACGGCGCTCGGCGAATATCCGGGCGGCCCGGCCCGCGCGGCCGTGCTGGCCCAGCTCGCGGCCCTCGACTCCGGCGCCGACGACCTGCGGCACGCCGCCGAGATCGCCGAACTCGCCCTTGTCGAAGCCGGAGGCGACGACGCCGCTCGCGCGCGGGCGCTCGAGGTCGCGTCGGTCATCGACATGAACTTCGACCAGCCGGCTCGGGCCGAGGCCCGCGCCGCCGAGGCGCTGGCGATCTACACGCGGACGGGCGACTCGCGGGGCGCCGCCCGGATCCTCGACGCCCGGGCCATGGCCACGTTCCTGCACGGCGGCATCGAAGCCGGCGTCGAGGAACTCGACCGCGCGGCACACCTGTTCGAACGTTCGGGCGACCTCATGCGCGCCGTCACCCCGCGTTCGACCTGCGGGCACGGACGTGTCCTGCTCGACCGGGCCGCCGACGGCATCGCCGATGTCGAACGGGCGTTGGACGTGGCCCGGACACTCGGCCACCCTGAGGGCCAGTCGTACGCGTTGTGGCACCGCTCCGAGGCGCTTTCCGCGCTCGGCCGCCCGGGCGAGGCGCTCGCCGACGGGCAGGCGGCGCTGGAGATCGCGCAGCGGCTGCGTCACCGCGGCTGGACGGCCACGGCGTGGCGGGCCATCGGCCTCGCCCACCAGAGCGCCGGCGACCTGGCGGCCGCCCTCGACGCCTTCCGCGAGTCGCTGAGCCGGTCGGCCAACCTGGAGTTGTTCGGCTGCTGGGCGGCGGCGCGTGCCGCGCTCGCGTGCGTCGGCCTTGGCCGGTTGGACGAGGCCGCTGAGCTGGTCTCCCGCGCTCTCGCGACCGGACCGCCGCTCGGCCTGCACGAGGCGCGCTGGGCGGCCGCGGCGCTGGCGGTGGCCGGAAACGACCTGGAGGCGCCGGCGGTGGTCCGCGCCGCGGTCGCGGCCGCTTCCACCGCCGGCGCCCAGATCTATCTGCGCCCGCTGGCCGAACTCCTGTCCCGTGTCACTTAGGGGCCTTGACCGGCGGGTCGGGTCGGGGCGGAACGGACGGGACGTCGGTCGTGCAGGTCACCGCGGCGTCGTCCTTGACGAGGGCCATGCTCGCGCCGAACCTGGATTCCGGGTGGTAGTCCCGTGTCTTGACGCTGATCAGCAGTTTCGCGCCCGCGGGCATGGCCGACGGGGTGACGATCAGCGACACCTCGCCGTTCGGCGCCCGTTCGTCGGTGAGCACCTTTCTGAAGACCTCGTCGGAGAATCCGCCGCCGTTCGCCTCGCAGAATTCGTTGACCTTGATCAGCGCGGGCACGTGGGCGTCACCGAGGGTCCTTTCCAGGAAGGCAGGATCGAGGGACTCGGCCTTGGTCATACGCACGCTGACCGTGCCGTCGGCGTTGGTGTCCACCGAGAATCCGGCCAGGTGGACGTGGACCGCGCCCGGTGGCGGGTTGTTCTGGGTGCCGCTGAGCGCCACGGCCGCCGCGAGGCCGCCCGCCAGGACCGCGGTCCCGCCGACGGCGGCGATCCCGCGCCGCCGGCGCCGCGACCGGCCTTGCGTCATGATCTGGTGCGCCTCGGTGCCCATGTGGACCGAGGACAGGCCGTCTCGTACGGTGCCGAGCACGTCGTCGTCGTTCATCGTTCAGCCTCCTGAGTGCCGGATGTGGTCGTCAGCGCGCCGCGCAGGGCCGCGACGGCGCGTGACAGATGGGCGGTGACCGTTCCTGGAGCGATGCCGAGGGTGGCTGCCGTGGTCTCCACGTCGAGGTCGAGCAGGACCCGTAACGCGACGACCTCGCGCTGCCGTCGTGGCAGCCCCTGTAGCGCGGCCAGCAGAGCAGGATCCACGTCCTGCGGTTGCGGATCGGCGGGGGCGTCGTGACCCGCGAGTGCCACCTCGTGGCGCCGGCGGCGCCACCACGACACCCGTGTGTTCAGCGCCGTCCGCACGACCCAGGCGCGGGGCGCGGGATGGCGGCCGACCTTGCGCCACGACATCCAGGCGCGGGTGAACGCCTCGGCCACCAGATCCTCGGCCAGGATCGGGTCGGCGGTGACGACCAGGACCGCCCGAAGGCACGCGTCCCGGCTGTCTCGGTAGAAGTCCTCGAACTTCAGTAGCTCCACGCCCCTTATACGCTTCAGGCCCGCCTCGCACTTACCTGGCGGGCCGATTCATGCCGGCGGAAAAGCCAGGGTCAGCCGGGTGCCGCGGTCGGCCGGGCGCAAGGTGGCGGTGCCGCCGTGTGCGGTGGCGATCTGCCGGACGATGGCCAGGCCGAGCCCGGAGCCGGGCCGGGAGCGGGCGGCGGCGGAGCGGTAGAAGCGGTCGAAGACGTAGGGCGCGTCGGCTTCGGCGATGCCCGGTCCCTCGTCGGTCACGGTGACGGCGCCGTCTCGGACCGTCACGTGGACCGTCCCGCCGGGAGGGCTCCATTTGACGGCGTTGTCGAGCAGGTTGGCGATGGCTCGCTCGAGGGCGTCGGGGTCGCCGTGGACCAGGGTCTCCGCTCGGTCGACCTCGAATCGGAGGCCGGTCGAGGTGGCGGCGGCGCGCTCCACGAGGCGGGCGGCCAGCAGGTCGAGCCGTACGTCTTCCGAATGCGCGGCCGAGCCGTAGCGGGCCAGGTCGAGCAGGTCGCCGATCAGGACGCCGAGCCGCCGCGCCTGCTCGCGGGCGGCGCCGACCAGCTCGGGGGCGGCCGGGTCGGCCAGCCCTGGCCCGTCGGCCAGCAGGTCGAGGTCGGTGGTCAGGCTGGTCAGCGGGGTGCGCAGCTCGTGTGAGGCGTCCGCGACCAGGCGCTGCTGCGCCGTGACCGAGTCTTCCAGCTCCGTCATCATCGCGTTGAACGCCCCGGCGAGCCGTCCTATCTCGTCGTCGCCCTTCGCGGCGATCCGGGCGGACAGCTCCTGAGTCGCGGTGACGTGCTCGATGGTCTCCGTCAGCCGGGCCACGGGCCGCAGCACCCGGCCGGCCGCCAACCGCGCCACGACGACCGCCACGACGCCGCCGCCGACGGTCAGCGCGATCAGCAGCACGCGAAGCCGTCCAAGGGTCACGGTGCCGTCCGATTGCGGCCGGGCCACCCGTACGAGGGATCCTTCGGCTCGGGGGACCGGCGCGGTGTAGACGCGGTAGTCGACGCCTTTGAAGAGGACGTTCTGGAAGTAGGGCCGCTCGCTGAGCTCGGCCACGCGCACGTCGCGTTCGCCGACCGGGATGAACGTGTCCGTCGGGCCCGCGGTGACCGGAGACGGGAGGAACTGCAGCGACAGGCTGCCCACGCTTACCAGGCCGGTCACCCCGGCGGGACCGGCGTTCTGCTCGGTGGTCTTCTGCTTGATGCGCTCGAGGATCTGCTGCGAGTCGGCGGCCGTCTGCACGAGCGACAGGTCGACCTCGTCGCGCAGCCGGCCGGCGATCGCCGGATAGAGGATGAGCGAGGCGATGAGCAGGGCGCAGAAGACGACGGCGCCGCCCGCGAGCCCGATCCGCGTGCGCAGGCTCACGGCTCCTCCCGCAGGACGTAGCCGATGCCGCGCACCGTCTGAATGAGCCGGGGCGCGCCCCCTTCCTCCAGCTTCGCGCGGAGGTAGCTCAGGTGGACCCACAGCGCGGTCGAACCGCCGGTCCCGTCGTAGCCCCAGACCGACTCGTAGATCATTTCGCGGGTGAGCACGCGCCGCGGGTTGCGCAGGAACAGCTCGAGCAGGGACAGCTCCGTCCGCGTCATGGCGAGGGTGCGGCCGCCGCGTGACGCGCGCTGCTCGGTCGTGTCCAGCGCGACGTCGGCGAATCCCAGCACCTCGCGCGTGGCCCCGCTGCGCCGCAGGAGCGCGCGCAACCGCGCCCGCAGCTCCTCCAGCGCGAACGGTTTGACCAGATAGTCGTCGGCCCCCGCGTCCAGCCCCGCGACCCGGTCGTTGACCAGGTCGCGGGCCGTCAGCATGAGGATCGGGGTGTCGTCGCCGCGCTGGCGTAACCGCTTGCAGACCTCGAGGCCGTTCGGCTCGGGCATGAGCACGTCAAGGACGATGGCGTCGTGCTTGACCCGGGAAAGCCGGTCGAGCGCGGACAGCCCGTCGCCGGCCTCGCTGACCGTGTAGCCGTCCCTGCGCAGCGCATGAGAGAGCGACCGCCGCACGGCGTCGTCGTCATCGACGATCAGAACCCTCATGTCACCCCGGCTCAGCCCATTTGCTTCAGCGTGCTTACCGCTGTCCTCAGCTCAGCTGCAGTCTTGCCGACACTCGCCGCGATCGCCACGAACTCGGGGTCGGAGGGGCTGAGGCCGTTCGCGGACGCCGCGAGCTGTTCGAGGCGCTGCGCCACCTGGTGCGCCTGCTCGCTGCTGATCCTGAGGAGGGAGGCCAGCCGGCCGATTCTCGCCTCGGTAAAGAACGATTCTTCGTGGGAGGCGGGGACGCCCGATTTCGTGGGCTCCGGGCCTTTGGGCCCTGTGTGGTGGGAGGTGGGGGCGCTGCTCGTGGCGGAGGTCGCCAGCGCGACGCCGGATCCCGCGGCGATCACCGTCGCCGCTGCTCCGGCGATGAGCAGCCATGTCTTGGAACGCATTCGGTCTCCTTGGTCGTAGTGCTCCTACGTGCCAAGAAGACCGTTCGGACTTTCAGCGGTACGTCGCCCGACCTTCAGATCCCCTTAAGGTCGCGACGTCGCGAAACCGGGGGCCGGGGGGTCAGGCCGCTTCCGCCACCATCTGCAGGCACCAGCGCATCCGCGTGCACGCCAGCTCGGGGTCGTTGCCGTAGTCGGCGGCCAGCTCGGCCGTGCACTCCAGCGGCTGCTCGTGGTGCGCGTGCCAGGACGCCAGGAGCGCGGCCTGCACCTGCTGGGCGGTCGGGTGGTCGGAGGGCTGCAACGGGCTGCAGAAGAGCACTTCGGCCAGGGAGTTGTCCGGCACGGTGTCGCGCTGGACGCTAGCGGTCATGGTTGCTGTCATTGTTGCGGCCATTCTTCCCACGCACCTTCAGTCGAGATCTTCTTCTCCCAGGGTGTGGGAGGTGCGTGCCCCCCGTTACTTGGAGCCCTAGTAGGTCTCCTTAGATTCACCCATATATCTACAAACTACCAAAAAACGGACAAAGGGGAAGGGGTCTCGGCAAACCTTTACCCTCTCGACGGTCGCCCAACCGGCTCGACAGCCCCAAGCGCCGGGCTTGCCGCCAAAGAGACCGACAGCCCGATCTCCACCGAGATCGGGCTGCCGGTCTGTACGGCACCTTGTGCGAGTGAATCCGGGCTAACGCTCCAGCCTCGCCAGGGCCGGCGTCATGCGCTTCAACCGGATTCGCTGCGACCGGCCCGACGGCTCCAGCACGATCGTCCGCGCCGTGTCGGGCACGTGACGCAGGTCGTGCGTGATGAGGATGGTCGTACGGCCGGCCATGAGTCGCTTCAGCGGCTCCATGACACGTGCGGCGGTGACCGCGTCCAGGCCCGTCATGGGTTCGTCAAGAACGAGCACGGGAGCGTCGCGGAGCAGGGCCCGAGCGATCGCGAGGCGCTGGATCTGGCCGCCCGACAGCAGCCGCCCACGCTGACCCACCAGCGTGTCGTATTTGTCGGGCAACCGGTTGATGAAGCTGTGCGCGTCGGCCTGCTTGGCCGCCGCCACGATCTCCGCCATGCTCGCGTCCGGCTTGCCGTACGCGATGTTGTCCCGGGCCGTGCCGGAGAACAGCAGACTCTCCTGCTGGAGAATCGTGATGTTGTCGTGCAGGGAGGGGCGGGTGATGTCACGGATGTCCACCCCGTCCAGCTCGATCCGCCCTGTGGCGGGTTCGTAGAACCGCAGCAGCAGCTTGGCGAGGGTCGACTTGCCGGCGCCGCTCGGCCCGGTGACCACCACGAGCTCGCCGGGCTCGACGCTGAACGACAGGCCGGTCATCACCGGCCTGCTTCTGTTCGGATACGTGAAACCGACGTGCTCGAAGTCGAGCCTTCCCCTCGCGCGCGAGGCCAGCGGCTTGGCCGTGGGGGCGTCGACGACGCCGGGACGGGCGGCGAGGACTTCCATCACGCGGTCGCAGCCGGCTCCCGCTTCGGAGACGTTGAGCGCCAGCTGACCCAGGCTCTGGATCGCCGGATAGAGATAGGCGAGGTAGGCGGCGAACGCGAGCAGGCCGCCGATGGTGAGACGACCTGCCGAGATCTCCCAGGCGCCGAAGCCCAGAATGACGATCAGGCAGATGGTCTCCAGCACCTGCAGGGCCGGGCTGTACAGGCCGCCCAGCCACGCCTGTGACATGTTGGCCCGCAGCCAGGACGAGCCCTGGCGGTGCAGGTGACCGGCCTCGGTCTCCTGCCGGTTGTAGGCCTGGACCAGGCTCTGGTTGGACAGGCTCTCCTCGATGACGCTGTTCATCAGGCCGTTGCTGAGCCGCTCGCGGCCGGCCGCGACCCGGAACTTCGACGCGAAGAGCTTGGAGACGATCAGGAACGCCGGGACGAGCGCGAAGGTGATCAGGGCGAGATCCCAGCGCACGATGAACGCGGCCGCCGCGAAGAAGATCACGGAAAGTCCCGTTGTAAGCGCCTTGACCAGGCCGGAACCGACCAGTTCCTCGATCGCCTCGATGTCGTCGGTCAGCCGCGCCATGAGGTCGCCGAGGCGGCGGTTGTTGAAGAAGTCGGGCGTGAGCGTCTGCAGGTGGGCGAACACCCGGTCGCGCAGCTTGAGCAGGAACCGCTCCGCCGCCAGCGCCGTGATGTACGAGCCGGCGAAGGACGCCGCTCCGGCCACCACGGCCAGCCCGAGCCACGAGAAGGCGGGCTTCCAGAAGGCGCCCAGGTCGCCCTGGCTGAGCACCTGGTCTGTGATGACGGCGAACAGGCCGATCGCGGCGACTTCGCAAAGGGCGGCGACGATGGCGAACAGGCCGCCCACGACGAACAGCCTGCGAAGCCCGCGAGTATCCGGCCAGAACTCCTTGAACGACTTGCGGATCATGACCGCCGGTGCGAGTTCCGTACCAGGAACGACCGAGTCAGGTCCGGTTTGCGCAGTGAAGGGGAGCCGGCGGACGAACCGCCGGCTCCCCTTTGACTCACTTACCACCACCACCTCCGACGCCAGCCCCAGCCGCCGCCGCAGCCGCCCCAGCGGCGCCAACCACAGCGACGCCGCCGCCAGCCGCAGCCGCCACCACAGCCGCCCCAGCGGCTCCATCCGGGAAAGCCGACACGTGCCATGATCCCCCCCTTATGACAGGCCCGATTACGAAGGGCTCATACAACAACAATTACGACATTAGCACATGAAATACGCAGATCAACCGATATGGGCACTATTGGGAAGCTCTTGACGTGGGGTTCGAAGAATGGTCGAGCGCACTTATGCGGAAGCACGATTGCAATAGACGCCGCCGATGGCCGCATCGCCGACAGCGCCGCCAGAGCCGGGCTTGTCGGCGCTCCGGGCGGGCGGGCAAAAGCCCGGCCTGTACGGCACGCTTCGCTAGCGGAGGCAGCCGTCAGATTCCGTCCGGCGAACGCAAAAGCTCTCCATCGATCGCCCGCTTATCCAAAACGAAGGCAATGCCCAGCCCGCAAGCCTCGCGTCCGCGCCGATTCCGCCGTGGAAATCGCCGCCGCACTATCCGCGCAAATCCCCTCAGGCCCCGCCCGCCCACATCCCCACGACCGCTGTGGCCGCCCATTGGAGGGTTCGCCTATCCGGAAAGGTGGGCTCCCCGAAATCCACTCACGGGCCGCCGAGCTGGTCGCGGCGACGGATGAGGTACGCCGTCTCGGCGCTGTTGCCTGCCAGGGCGATGGCCCGGTCATAGGCCGCTCGCGACTGCTCGCTGTGGCCCAACCGGCGCAGCAGATCGGCCCTGGTGGCGTGGAAGACCCGATAGTCCTCCAGCGGCAGCCCGTCCACCTGCGCCAGCGCGACCTGCGGGCCGTCGATCTCGGCGACCGCGATCGCCCGGTTGAGCCGCACGATCGGCGAGGGGTCGAGGCCGGCCAGCTGGTCGTAGAGCGCGACGACCTGCGACCAGTCGGTGTCCCGGACATCGCGGGCGTCGGTGTGGACGGCGTTGATGGCGGCGAGGATCTGATACCGGCCCGGCGCCTGGCCGCACGCCAGCCGCGCCCGGACCAGCGCGTGCCCCTCCGCGATCAGCTCGCGGTCCCAGGCGCCGCGGTCCTGCTCGCCGAGGGCGACCAGCTCACCGCCGGCCGACACCCGCGCGGTCCGCCGGGCCTCCGTCAGCAGCATCAACGCCAGGAGCCCGGCCACCTCGCCATCGGCCGGCAGCAGCTCGCGCACCAGCCGGGTCAGCCGGATCGCCTCAGCGGTCAGGTCCCCGCGGACCGGCTCCTTGCCGGGCTCGGAGGCCAGGTAACCCTCGTTGAAGATCAGATAGAGGACGGCCAGCACCCCGGTGACCCGCGCCGGTAGGTCCTCACGCAACGGCACGCCGTACGGGATCCGCGCCGCCTTGATCTTCGTCTTCGCGCGGGTGATCCGCCGGCCCATGGCGCTTTCCTGGACCAGGAACGCGCGGGCGATCTCGGGCACGGTGAGCCCGCCCACCATCCGCAAGGTCAGCGCGATCCGCGCCTCCATCGCCAAAGCGGGGTGGCAGCAGGTGAACACGAGGCGAAGCCGGTCATCGTCGAAGGCGCCGAAGGCGCCAAGGTCCTCGGGCGGCTCAGGGGTGTCGGACAGCATCAGCGCCTCCCGGTGCTTCTCCTCACGCCTGACCTCGCGGCGGAGCCGGTCGATGGCCTTGCGGTGGGCCGTGGTGGTCAGCCACGCACCGGGATTGGGCGGGACGCCGTCGACCGGCCACCGCTCCACGGCGATCGCGAACGCCTCGGCCGCCATCTCCTCGGCGACGTCGAGATCGCCCAGGCGCCTGGCCAGGGTCGCGACCACCCGGGCCCACTCCTCACGGTGGACCCGGGTGATCACCGCGCCAAGGCCGGTCATTCGCTAAGGAACGGCCGGAGCTCGACCCTGCGGTTACAGGCCTTCGACCCCTGGGCGGCCAGCCGCAGCGCCACGTCGAGATGGGGCGCCTCGATGATCCAGAAGCCGATGATGTGCTCCTTGGACTCCAGATAGGGGCCGTCGGTGAACACCGGCTCCCCGTCGCGGCCGTCGACGACGGTGGCCGTGCCGGGCGAGGCCAGGCCGCCGGCGAACACCCAGTGGCCGTCGGCCTGCATTTGCTCGTTGAAGACGTCGATCGCGGCCATCTCCTCCGCGGTGCCGCGGCCGCCCGCTTCGTCGAGCACGGACATCAGATACTGCGCCATCGCGATCATCTCCCGTCATCGTGTGGCCGCCCCCTCGGGCCGCCTTTCACCGCTGCTACGAACGCCTCGACCGCAATCCGACACGCCCCGCTCCGACTTCTCCGAAGATTTTCGCAAGCCGCGACGCGATCGTGACAGCCGAGGAGCGCTGCTAGCCTGCGCTGGTGCGCTCCGCAGAGGATCTTCGACGCCGCTGGCTGGACCTGGTGCCCCAGATGCTGACCCGGCCGGAGATGTGGGCCACGCACGGGAGCCGAGCCTGATCGTCGGCCACCGTGTCCTGTGCTACGCCGCCTCCGGCGGGTTGGGCTGGGTGTTCGTCGACTGCTTCACGTTGCCCGGCGCGAGGTATGTGCCCGGGGCAGGCCGCCTCGAAAGGGAAGCGGATGACGATCCGCTGGTCCGCGCCGTTCGCCGGCCCGCCGCCGATTTCGAGTCCGGGCTCGTGCTGACCCTGTACGGCAAGGTCCTCCGATGGGGACCTGGGTGGTGGGTGCGGCGCGGGGGGGTGGTGGAGCCGGCCGGCGTCGGTGAGGCGACGCGGCCGGCCCCTCCCGGTCTCGCCGGGACACCTGGGTGATCGGTGTTACTTCGCGCTGTCGGCGAGGTCGACCAGCGCCGTGGCGCCGCGGAAGAACTTGTTGCGCCCGAGGTCGCCGATCGTCTTGATGTTGAACGCCTCGGCGAGGAGCTTGGCGTCGCCCTCGCTGACCCCGGAGAGGGCCGAGACCGGCGCGTTCACCAGCTCGGCGAGGGACTTGTCTTCGTACGCCTTGTCCAGCAGCTTCGCTAGATCAGCAGTGACAGCCATAAGTCCTCCATCAGTCGTCTAAACCGCGACATCCGATGAAATGCCGCTATCTCCACCCTTGCACACGGGCGTCCGGCGCCGTGGAGGTTCCC
Source organism: Streptosporangiaceae bacterium NEAU-GS5 (assembly GCA_017592665.1). Classification (GTDB taxonomy): domain Bacteria; phylum Actinomycetota; class Actinomycetes; order Streptosporangiales; family Streptosporangiaceae; genus NEAU-GS5. The sequence continues at coordinate 18,652 of JAGFNW010000021.1, forward strand.
CGGGCCACGCGGCGACGGGGCGGTAAGACGCCGCCGGGCAGGCAGGTGGACCCCGCCTGCCCGGTGTGGGAGTCGATCTGTCAGCTCTTCGCGGTCGTCGCCGCCGTCGTCGCCAGCGTCCGGGCCTGGGCCGCGACCGTACGGGACGGTATGGCGTGCAGGTCGAAGGCGAAGCGGGCGACGGAGTCGGCGATGGCGTCCGAGTCGATGTCGAGCGCCGTCGCGTTGATGTTGGCGATCGTGTCGCACGCCTGGTGGTAGCAGACGTCGTACGCGACGCCCGCCGTGCCGCCGAACAGCGTCGCCTCCTCCGGGGTCTTGATGCCTTCGGCCCCGGTGAAGATGCCTCCGGAGGGGATGCCGGCCGCGATGAACGGTCCGTAGTCGGAGCGGCCGTCGAAGTCGGTGCCCACGGTGGCGAGGTGGCGCGAGCTGTAGAACGCCGCCAGCTGCTGCTCGATCTGGGCCGATCCGGGCGGTCCGGCGGGGGCGCCTTCGGCGTCGGAGTCGTCCCCGTCGTACAGCTTGTAGGCGTAGTTCGGCGAGGCGATCATGTCGAAGTTCAGGTAGAGCCGGACGCGGTCGCGCTGCGCCTGGGACAGCGAGGCGACGTACTGGTCGGAACCCAGGTCCCCCAGCTCCTCGGCGGCCCAGAAGGCGAACCGGACCTTGTTCTTGACCGGATAGAGCGCCATCTGCTGGGCGATCTCGAGGATCGCCGCGGTGCCCGAGCCGTTGTCGTTGATGCCGGGGCCCGCGGGCACGCTGTCCAGGTGGGCGCCGACCATGACGATGTTCTTCGGGTCGCCGAAGATGCTCTCGGCGATCACGTTCTCGTTGGTGCCGAGCACGAGGTTGGCGTCGACCTTGAGGTGCACGGTCGCCCCGGGCGTGCCGGCCAGCTCGTTGCCCACGGCGAAGTCGGCGAACGTCATGGGGATCCCGAGCCGCCACTCGCCGAGGTCGAGCGGGAAGGCGTCGGTGCGTCCCGGCTGGCCCTCGTTGAACACGATGATCGCGCTCGCGCCCGCCGCGGCCGCGTTCTCCACCTTGGTGATGAACGGGCAGGTCCCGCGCTGGACGAGGGCGATGCGGCCGGCCACGAATCCGGCGAAGTCGGCTGCCTCGCAGCCGCTGGTCGAGGTCGGGGTCGGCGTCGGCGGGAGGGTCAGGTCGACGGCCTGGATCTGCGCGGTAACGTTGCCGGACGGGGAGGGCTGGAAGGTGAAGAAGTCCTCGTTCGGCACGTACGCCTTGGTGGTGGGCGCGGTCAGGTCCAGCGTGGGCGGCGTGTTCTCGGACCAGCCCTGGACGAAGTTGATCGGGTTGAGCGTGACCTTGTAACCGGCCTTGCGCAGCTTGCCGGCGACGTAGTCGCGGGAGGCGGTGAAGCCGGTGGTGCCGACGGCGCGGATGCCGCCATTGGCGCTGGCGATGGCCTGCAGGGCCTGCAGGTGCTTGCTGACGTTGGTGCCCTTGACCTGCTTGACGAGCAGCTTGGCGAACACGTCGTCCAGCACGCCGGCATGGGCCGGCGCGGCCGGAACGGCCATGGCGAGGGGTAGGAGGACCGCTGTGGTGAGGACGGTGATGACTCTTCGAATCAAGGTTCCCCCTTAAGGAAGGATCAAGAACCGTGCGCTTCCTGAGCCCGCCGCCCGACCGTAACCCAGTCCTTTATGCCGGAAAAGGCCCATTGCGACCCCCGGTAGGACGCGGTCAAGCGTCAGTCGCGTCGGATGATCATGAGGGCGACGTCGTCCTCGCGCGCGCCGAAATGGGCGATGATGCGGTCGCTGAAGGCCTCGAGGTCGTCTCCGACGGACTCGGCGAGCTTGCGCGCCGTCTCCATGCTCTCGTCGAGCACCGTGTGGCGATCCTCGATGAGGCCGTCGGTGAAGAGCAGGATCGTGCCGCCGGGCGGCAGCTCGAACCGGTCCACCCGGTAGGTCTCGGGGAGCACGCCGAGCAGCAGGTTGCCGAACTGGTGGTAACGGGCCACGGTGTCGACCACGATCGGGGGGATGTGGCCGGCGTTGGCCACCTCCACCTCGCCCGTCGCGGGGTCGATGAGCAGCAGGCACACGGTCGCGGTCAAATATCGGTGATAGCGCCGCATGACCTCGTTGAGCAGGGCTATCAGGTCGCCCAGGTCGGTCGAGCCGATCACCGCGGCGCGCAGCGCGTGGCGCAGTTCGGCCATCACCGTCGCCGCCCGGAGGGAGTGCCCCTCGACGTCGCCGACCGCGATCAGGACACGGTCACCGACCGGCAGAACCTCGTAGAAATCCCCGCCGACCTCCACGTTGTCGGCGGCCGGCTGGTAGCGGACGGCCACCTGAAGGCCGGGGATATCGGGAATGCGCGAGGACAGCAGGCTGCGCTGCAGCATCAGCGCCGTCGCGTGCTCCTCGGAGTAGGCGCGCAGCGCGTCCACGGCCAGCGCGAGCTCCTGGCCCAGCTGGCGCAGCAGGTTGATCTCGTCGTCGTCAAGCGCGGGCGTCGCCTCCACGCCGAGGTAGATGGGGGAGTGGTCGCGCCTCGTCCAGCAGAGCACCCCTGAGATCGTCGCCTCGGCCCCGATGCCCGGCAGGAGCGCGCCTCCGTCGGCCGGCCGTACGTGGAACACCAGCGCCCCCGCCGCCTCACCCCGCGACAGGGCGCCGAGCCCGTCGAGGACGCCGGGGGCGGCCGGCCGTGACACGGGCGCCTGGCCGGGCCGGGCGTCGAAGCGGCGCACCCGCCCGTCCGGCGTGGGCGCCAGCGCTCCGGAGTAGCGTTCCAGCAGCAGGGCGGTGCCCTCCGCGGCCACGCGGAGCAACTGGTCGAACGTGCTCGCCTCGTTGACCCGCAGGGTCACGTCGGCCAGCATGGCCAGCCGCCTGGCCATCAGCTCGGCCCGGCGCCTGGCCCGGGAATAGCGGAGGGTGGCCCGGATCGTGGCGGTGAACTCCTCCGGCTCGATCGGCTCGGCCAGGTAGGCGTCCGCGCCGCGATCCAGGCCTTCGGCGCGGTCGGCCGTGGCGACGGCGTTGCCGGAGACCTGGACGATCGGGATCGACGAGGTGGCGGGATCGGCCTTGATCCGCTCACAGACCTCATAGCCGTCGATGTCGGGTAGCCGCACATCGAGCACCACCAGGTCGGGGTGGAGCGAGGCGATCATGTCGAGCGCCTCCAGGCCGCTGGCCGCCTCCACGATCTGGTGCCCGGCCCGCCGCAGCCAGCTCGACAGGATGTAGCGCTTGGTGGGGGTGTCGTCCACCACCAGTACGGTCGCCGGCTGCTCAGTCATCGCCGCGCCTTCGGATGGCGGCCCGTACGACCTCCAGCAGCTGATCGCGGCGCAGGCCTTGTTTGGACAGGACGGGGAAGCCCTCGGGCGCCTGGTCGGGCGCGATGGTCACCACGACCACGGGAATGTCGCGCAGGAGATCCTGCTCCGCCATGCGCTGCAGCAGCACGCCGCCGTCGAGGCGGGGCATCAGAAGGTCGAGCAGGACCAGGTCGGGCGGGTTGGCGGTCATCAGCTCCAGCGCCGCCACGCCGTCGGCGGCCTCGTCCACATGCGCGGCGAAGTCGCTCAGCAGGCGATGGGCGCCCGCGCGGAACGCCTCGTCGTCGTCGGCCACCAGGATCCGCTCGACCTCCGGCGGGCCCATGTGGTGCGGAATCCGCAGCGTGGCCACCGTGCCGTCGCCGAGACTGCTCGTCAGCTCCAGCGTGCCTCCCATCGCCTCGGCAAGCCGGCGGGCGTACGGCAGACCGAGACCGGTGCCCCTGGCACGGGCCTGGATAGGCCCCGGCACCTGGTAGAACTCCTCGAACACACGCTCATGATCAGCGTCGGAGATGCCGATGCCGGTGTCGCTGACGGCCAGCACGACGCCGCCCGCGGCGGCGTCCAGACGGGCCGTCAGGCGTACCTCGCCGCGATCGGTGAACTTGAGCGCGTTGGACATCAGATTGCGCAGGATCCGGATGAGCATCGTCTCGTCGACGAAGACCCGCCGGGCGTCCTCGGCCACGTCGATCACGATATCCACCTCGGCCCTGGAATGCGCGGCCGGGCCCATCGTCAGTCTGAGCTGTTCGGCCAGCTCAAGGGTATCTACGGAGGTCGGCTGCGGGTCCACCCGGCCCGACTCGGCCTTGGCCATGTCGAGCAGCTCGCCGACCAGGCCGAGCAGGGTTTCGGCCGAGTCGCCGATCAGGCCGATCTGGTGCCGCTGCTCATCGGCGAGCGGATCGCCGCCCTGGCCGATGAGCAGCCGGACCAGCCCGATGATCGAGTTCAACGGCGTGCGCAGTTCGTGGCTGACCGTGGCCCAGAAGCGGTTGCGCGTGGCGGCGGCCTCGCGCAACTGCGACGACTTGTCCTCCAGCTCCGCGTACAGCGCCACGACGCCGCGGTTGGTCTCCTCCATCTCGGCGGAGAGCTGGTTGTACAGGGCCACCACTCCCTGGTTGGTCTCCTGCAGCTCCGTGTTGAGCCGCAGCACCTCCTCCAGGGTGGCGGCGAGCTCGCGATTCTGCTCGCGCAGCTCGTCGAGCGCGTTGACCGGGGCCAGCCGGGCGAGCGCGGCCCGGGTGTCGGCCACCGACACCCGGCGGCGGTTGGCGGACGTCCGCTTGACCAGCGTGATCACGCCGCCGCCCTGATCGAGCCGTACGTCGTCCATGAGCCGCCGGGCCAGGGTCACCCCTTCCGACGGCTGGAAGGGCGGGCCGCCGTCCCGTTCGAAGGTGATGACCAGTTCGCCGGGGGTGAGCCCGAAGATCACGGCTGCGGGGGAGGCCATGGCCAGCAGCTCACGGCCGATCTCGCTGAGCGCCGTGGCGACCCTGATCTGGTCTTGCGCCTCCAGCCCGGCCAGTTCGGCCGCCACCCGGCCGATCCTCCGTACGGTGAAGACGTCCTGGTCGTCGCCGAGACGGACCCGCAGCAGCTCAGTGGGCGTCATCGCCGAGCCTCACGGTCACGACGCAGGCGTCGTCGCGCCGGCCGGCCGCGTCGCGAAGCAGCGCGGCGGCCACGACGGCCGGAGAGCGGGTGAACAGACCGGGCGTGGCGGCGGCGTCCCATCGCTCGGTCAGACCGTCGGAATGCAGCACGACCACGGCGTGTGGCGGCGCTGCGTACTCATACTGGCGCAGCCGCCTGCTCTGATGCCCGGCGATGCCCGGCGTGGACAGCATGCCGTGCCGGCTCTGACCGTCGACGATCCAGCCGGACACATTGCCGAGGCCGCAGAAGCTCACGGTGTCCGCGGCGATCCGCGCCACCGCCACCGCGCCCCCCCGGGTCGCGGCGAGCCCGCGGTGGACGCGCTCGACGATGGCCGCGGGCGGCTCGCCGGGTGCCTCGAGGAATATCTCGGTGGCGGCCTGGGACGCCTCCAGCGCCCCCAGGCCGTGGCCGAGGCCGTCGCAGAGCAGCGCGGTGATCGCCTCGCCGGTCACGACGAAGGCGTAGGCGTCGCCGCACACCGTCTCCTCGCCGATCGGCCGGGTCAGGCCGCTCGCGCGCAACGCGGGCGCGGCCGTGCCGCGGGGGGTGAAGTGCATGGAGAGCACGGTCCCCCGCCCGGGCAGCGAGTAGATGTCGAAGCCGCTGGCGTTGCGGATCATCGAGCTCATGCCGATGCCGAGCGTGCCGGACGTGGAATAGCCGTCGCGGAGGACCCGTTCGAGGTCCGGTATTCCGGGGCCCCGGTCGATCGCCACCAGCTCGACCGTGCGTTCCGCCTCGGGATGCGGGCGGACCAGCACCATGCCGTCTGTCGCGTGCTTGACCAGATTGGAGGTCACCTCGCTGACCGCGAGCGCCATTCGCCCGGCGTCGTCGGGGTCGAGTCCGGCGTCGTCTCCGAGCTCGGCCGCGGCCCTCCGGGCGGCGCCGACCACGCTGGGGTCGTCGGCGCGGATCCAGTCGCCGTGGCGGGCGCCGTTCACCGTCCCCACTTGGTCACTGTCACCACCGTCCCCTTCCCGGGAGCCGACTCGAGGTCGAACTCGTCGACCAGGCGGCGGGAGCCGCTCAGCCCGAGGCCCAGGCCGGTGCCACTGCTCCAGCCATCGGTCATCGCCCGATCCACGTCGGGGATGCCCGGTCCTTCGTCGCTGAAGGTGAGCCGCACTCCCCGGCGCCGCCCGTTCTCCACGGTCTCGACGCGTACGGCCCCGCCTCCGGCGTAGACGAGCGCGTTGCGCGCCAGCTCGCTCGCGGCCGTCACCACCTTCGTCTGGTCGACAAGGGAGAGACCCATCTCCACGGCCACGCCCCGCACGTACTGCCTGACCAGGACCACGTCGCCGTTGCTCGCGATGGGCATCTCCCGCGCCGCCGTCACCGTGCGGCGCTCCTGACGTGATCCAGTAGCGCGATGCCCTTCTCCAAGTTCAGCGCGGTCCGCACGCCACCGAGGTTGAGCCCCAGCTCCACCAGCGTGATCGCGACCGCGGGCCGCATGCCGACCACCACCGTCTGCGCGTCCAGCATGCGCGACATCCCGGCGATCGTGGCCAGCATCCGCCCGATGAACGAATCCACGATCTCCACGACGCTGATGTCGATGATCACTCCGCGCGCCGCGTGCTTGACCACGGCCTCCGCCAAGTCCTCCTGAAGGGTGAGCACGCTCTGATCCTCGAGGTCCACCTGGATGGAGACGATGAGGATGTCGCCGATCTTCAGAATCGGAACCCGCTCCATCAGGCGTCCTCCGCGCGGATGGCGATCCGGGTCGCCTTTCTTTCGGTGGTCAGGACGCCGCTGCGGCGCAGGGCGTGGGCCAGCGCGTCGGCGAGGGTGGCCTTGGTCACGATGTCGCCGAACTCGATGCCCAGCGTGACGATGCTGTGCGCGATCTGCGGCCGGATTCCGGAGATGACGCACTCGGCGCCCATCAGCCGGGCCGCCACGATCGTCTTGAGCAGGTGCTGCGCGACCTGCGTGTCGACGGCGGGAACACCGGTGATGTCGATCACCGCGTGCTCGGCGCCGGTGTCCACCAGGGCCTGCAGCAGCTTCTCCATGACCACCTGGGTCCGGGCCGAGTCGAGCGTGCCCACGAGCGGCACCGCGAGGATGCCCTCCCATATCGCCACGACGGGCGTGGACAGCTCCAGGAGCTGCTCGGTCTGTTCGATGATGATCTTCTCGCGTGCGGTCGCGAACGTTTCGAAGGTGAACAGGCCGAGGTCGTCCATGAGCAGCGAGAACCAGATGAACCCGCGCATCGTGTCCGGTGTGGCGTCGGTCTCCACCAATTCGTAAACGGCCTCCTTGAGCCCGAACACGGCGCGCGCGGTGTCGGAGGGGGTGAACCCGCGGCGCGCTCGCGATCGGGACAGCTCCGCGAGCAGACCACGCACGTCGGTCAGGTCGCGATCGTCGCCGGCGATCGCCGACCGGAGGGCCTCATATATTTCGGTCAGCTCATCGGCGGAGGCTTTCGCGGTCTGCGCCCACCGCTTGATCAGCTGGTCCTGGTGGTCGGCAAGAAGCTGTTCTATACGCCGCCTTCCGGCGGGGAGATCAACGCTCAAGGTCACTCCTGGGCTGACACGCCGACGACATTCGAACACGGTAGTGAGGAACCGGTACGTGGGCTCACACTAGCCAACGTATAGCTCTCCCTCGCCCCTTTCGGGCACGCTTCGCCAACACGCGGAACCTCTGGCGCGGGCGGGTCAGCGCAGGGCGTCGATGGCGTTGGCCGTGGTCTCGTAGATGAGAAGCACCCGGTCAAGGCCCATGATTTTGAAGACGTGCGTCATTTCGGCGTCGAGGCCGGCCAGCGCCAGTTTGGCGCCGGCCTCCCGCGCCCGCTGATAGGAGGCGACGAGGATGGAAATGCCGGTGGAGTCGCAGAACGTGAGCGCCGACAGGTCGATCACCACGCCGTGGCCGGTGGCGAGCGTGAGCTCGTCCATGGCCGCTCGCAGGCGAGGCGACGTGTGCTGATCCAGATCGCCGATCACGAGCAGCACGTCGATGCCGGCCGAATGTGGTTGACGGGTGATGGTCAGACCGTGGTCATGCTGCACCAGATCAGTTTATGCACCCTTGTCCGAAGATCGTCGGACGCTGGTTTGGGTAGGGACTCGACGCTGCCCGATTACTGCATGAGAGTGGCTGTGCTCGGAGCCGAACGAAAGGGTCTCAGATGGCGCGCGACGACCACCCCGAACGCGGGCCGGTGGCGTCCGGGGCCGCGTTCTTCGACATGGACGGCGAGGTGGGCCGCGATCTGGCCGCCGTCGACTGGGGGGCGACCCCGCTCGGCCCACCGGAGGGGTGGCCGCAGAGCCTGCGAACGGCGGTGAGCATCCTGCTGTCGTCCCGCTTCTCCATGTGGATGGCGTGGGGGCCGCAGCTCACGTTCTTCTGCAACGCCGCCTACCGGCGCGACACCCTGGGCCGCAAGTATCCGTGGGCGCTCGGCCGGTCAGCACGTGAGGTGTGGGCGGAGATCTGGGACGACATCGGCCCCCGGATCGACGCCGTACTGGCCACGGGAAAGGCGACCTGGGACGAGGCGCTGCTGCTGTTCCTCGAGCGGGCCGGCTATCCGGAGGAGACCTATCACACGTTCTCCTACAGCCCGCTCCGCGACGACGACGGCTCGGTGGTCGGCATGCTCTGCGTGGTCAGCGAGGACACCGACCGCGTCATCGGCGAGCGGCGCATGGCCACCCTCCGCGACCTCGGCTCCGATCCCCGCGCGGTCCGGACGGAGCTGGAGATGCTGGCCTTCGCTTGCCGGCAGCTCGGCCTGAACCCGCGGGACCTGCCGTTCACCTTGACCTATCTCTTCGACGACGACGGCCTCGCGCGGCTGGTCGGGGTGACGGGGATCCCCGCCGGACATCCAGCCGTCTCCGCCGTCGAGTCGCCCGGCGACCCGGATGCCCTCTGGCCGGTGGCGGCGCTGGCGCGGGGAGAGCCCGCGCTCGTGCCGCTCGACGGGGCCCGGTTCGCCGATCTCCCGACCGGCATCTGGCCGGAGCCTCCCCTGCGGGCGCTGGTGGCGCCGCTGCTGCGGCAGGGCGAGGGGCCGTACGGATTCGTGGTGGCCGCCCTCAACCGCTACCGGCCCTTCGACGACGGGTATCGCGGGTTCATCGAGCTGGCCGCGGGCCACGTCGCGGCCGGCATCTCCGCCGCGCGGAGCTACCAGGCCCAGCAGCGGCGTGCGGAGGAGCTGGCCGAGCTCGACCGCGCGAAGACCGTCTTCTTCTCCAACATCAGCCACGAGTTCCGCACCCCCCTCACCTTGATCACAGGGCCGCTGCAGGAACTGCGGAACACACTGGCCGATGCCGGCCCGCAGGTGCGCCAGGACCTGGAGGTCGTCCACCGCAACGCGCTCCGCCTCGGCAAGCTGGTCAACACGCTGCTCGACTTCTCCCGCATCGAGGCCAGCCGCATGCAGGCGCGCTACGAGCCGGTCGATCTGGCGGCCGTGACCGCGGAGCTGGCCAGCGTCTTCCACTCCGCGATCGACAAAGCGGGGCTGACCTTCGACGTCGACTGCCCTCCGCTCGCCGAGCCGGTCCACGTCGACCGGAGCATGTGGGAGAAGGTCATCCTCAACCTGCTGAGCAACGCGCTGAAGTTCACCTTCGACGGATCGATCGGCGTCCGCGTGCGCGGGGAGGACACGCACGCGGTGGTGACCGTCACCGACACGGGCATCGGCATCCCGGCCGAGGAACTGCCGCGCCTGTTCGAGCGGTTCCACCGGATCGAGACGGCCCGCTCGCGCTCCAACGAGGGGAGCGGCATCGGGCTGGCCCTCGTGCAGGAGCTTGTCGGACTCCATGGCGGCACGATCACCGCCGACAGCGCCGAGCGGGCCGGCACGACCTTCACCATCCGGCTGCCCTTCGGCAGCGCTCACCTGGCCGCCGACAGCCTGGTCCCGGCGCGGGCGGCGGAGGCCGTCTCGGCGACGGCCGACCCGTTCGTCCAGGAGGCCCTGCGCTGGCTTCCTGGCGACGATTCGGCCGTCGAGGGGTCTGCTGCCGACCTCTCCGCCGGCCCGAGCCGTCCGGCGCCGGGCGGCGGAGCGCCGATCCGGGTGCTGATCGCCGATGACAACAGAGACATGCGCGAATATCTCGCCCGGCTGCTCGAGGGCGCCGGATATCAGGTCTCCGCCGTCGCCGACGGGCTCCAGGCACTCGACGCGGTCCGCGCGGCCATGCCGGATCTCGTGATCAGCGACGTCATGATGCCGCATCTCGACGGTCTGGCCCTGGTCTCCGCGCTGCGGAGCGATCCGCAAACGGCCGGTGTGCCGGTGCTGCTGCTGTCGGCCCGGGCCGGGCAGGAGGCCTCCATCGAGGGCTTGGCCGCGGGCGCCGACGACTACCTGGTCAAGCCGTTCACCGCCGCCGAGCTGCTGGCCCGTGCGCGGGCCAACGTGGAGCTGGCGCGGATGCGCAACCACCACAACCGGTGGCGGAACGCGATGATCGATTCCCTCCAGGAGGGGTTCTTCGTCGCCGACGAGAACGGCGCCGTGATCGAGATCAACGCGGCCTTCGCCGACATCCTGGGCTACGCGTCCGAGGGCCTGCCGTACGCTCCCGAGCACCCGTGGTGGCCCGACGAGAGCGCCGACCCGCAGGCACACGCCATGGTCGCCCAGGCCTTCACCCAGCTGGTCGAGCTGGGCCGGGGCAGCAGCGTGATCCCGGTCGAGCACCGGGAGGGCCATCGGGTCTGGATCGCGATCACCTTCAACCCGGTCACCGATCCCGACTCCGGCCGGCGCCGTGTCGTGGGCACGATCCGCGACGTCACCGCCGAGCACTACCTCGTGCAGCGTGAGAGCGCCCTCGCCGCCCTCACCATGCGCCTGTCCCAGGCGGACGATCCGCCCCATGCCCTCGCCGCCGGGCTGGAGGTGCTCCAGGAGGTCTGGCACGCCCGGCAGGTCGTGGCCGCCATCTGGACCGGTGACACTCCGTCCGAGCTCGTCTCGTCGCCGCCCGGCGGCACCCGGCCCGAGACCCGCGAGAAGCTGACGGCGCTCCGTCAGCAGCCGCCCCTGCGCCCGTACGCGTCTGAGACCGACGGAGCCGGCATCACCCTGGAACATCCCGACGGCCTGCTGACCGTCTGGGTCGACCTGGGCGAGGATCGGCCCTTCACCAATGAGGATCAGACCCTGCTGGCGCTGCTCGCCGGTCCCCTCGGCCAGGGCCTGCACCGGGTCCACCAGCTCGACCAGCAGCGCGAGGCCGCCATGGCGCTGCAGCATGCCATCCTCGGCCCGTCCGAGCTGCCCGACGGCTTCGCCGTGCGCTACGAGCCGGCCGGCCGGCCGCTCGAGGTCGGCGGCGACTGGTATGACATCGTGCCGCTGGCCGGTGAGCACGTCGGGATCGTCGTCGGCGACTGCGTGGGGAGGGGGCTGCAGGCCGCGGTCGTCATGGGACAGCTGCGCAGCGCCTGCCGCGCCCTGCTGCTGCAGGACGCCGGCCCCGCTCAGGTGTTCACCGCGCTCGACCGGTTCGCCGCCCTCATCCCTGGCGCCAGGTGCACCACCGCCTTCTGCGGCATCCTGGACACGGCCACCGGCGAGCTGGTCTATTCCAGCGCCGGGCATCCCCCCGGCATCCTCACCCACGCCGACGGGACGACCGTGCTGCTGGAGGGGGGCCGCTCCACGCCGCTCGCCGTACGGCCGGGCCACCCCAGGCCGGAGGCGCACTGCGTCATGCCGGCCCGCTCCACCCTGCTGCTGTACACCGATGGGCTGGTCGAGCGCCGGCGGCGCCCGCTGACCGACGGCATCGACGCGGCCTGCGCCACCGTCCAGGCCGGCCGGTCGGCCCTCATCGAGGATCTGGCGAGCGACGTCATGGCCGGCCTCACCCCCGACGGCGGCTTCAACGACGACGTCGCGCTGCTGCTCTACCGCCAGCCCGCCCCGCTGGAGGTCGCCTTCCCCGCCGAGTCGGGGCAACTGGCCTTCGTACGGTCGGCCCTGCGCAGCTGGCTGACCCGCTGCCAGCTCGCCCCTTCGCTGGTGCAGAACGTGCTCGTGGCAGCGGGGGAGGCCTGCGCCAACGCCATCGAGCACGGCCACCGCAACGCCCCCGGCGAGACGATCCGCCTGCGGGCCGTCGCCACCGGCAGCGACCTGCATCTGACCGTCGCCGACAGTGGCCGCTGGAAGCACCCGGAGCCCGAGGCGAACCCGCATCGCGGCCGGGGCGTCGCCCTCATGCGCGCCCTGATGCACAAGGTCACCATCCACCCCGGTGTCGCCGGGACCACCGTCGATATTCATGCGAGGATCCCGCGATGACCGCTCCGCTGACCCTGGTCGCCTCGGAACGCCATGACGGCACCCCGGTCCTCGAGGTCGCCGGTGAGATCGACATGAGCAACGCGAGCGCTCTGGACCAGGCGCTCAGCCAGACGACCGGCCGTGTGCCGGTGCTGGTCGACCTCCGCGCGGTCGACTATCTGGACAGCGCCGGCCTGACCGTTCTGTTCACCCACGCCTCGCGCATCCGGCTGGTCGCCAATCCGCTGCTCGAACCTGTCTTGACCATCTCGGGACTGGTCGAGGTGACCACGGTCGAGAAGATCGCTCCCGACGAGACGTCGCCCGACTGAGAGGCGACCGCGACCGTCAGTTGTAGGCGGGGGCGACCTCGGCGTAACGGGCGCTCCAGTCGGGGAGAGGCGCGCCGTCCAGGTGGGCCGTGAGCCGGTCGAGGAAGGCGTGGGTGCCGGGAACCCAGCCGGCGGCGGAAGGACAGCATCGTGCGGTCGCCGTCGACGGTGATGCAGCCGGTAGGGGTCGGCGTCGTCATGGTTGCTCACCTTGGGGTTGGTCGGCGTCGTGTGGGGCGTTGCGGTGCAGGTCGGACAGGTGCCGCCCACCTCGCGCAGCACCTTCAGGTGTCGTGAGACGGCGGGCTGGCTGAGTGCGGGCAGGGCCGCGACGAGCTCTCCGGCGGGCTACCACGTCGTGATGAGGCCGCCGTCGATGGTGATGTCGGCGCCGGTGGTGTTGCCGGACCGGTCGCTTGCCAGCAGCAGCACCGCGTCGGCCACCTCGTCCGGCCGCGTGAAACGCCCGGTGACCGAGTTGCGCGCCGCCGCATCGACGACGTCCTCCGCCGCCATGCCCCCGGCCTGCGCCAGCGACGCCGCGACCCCGGACTCGCCCATCCAGAGATCGGTGGTCACCGGGCCGGGGCTGACGGTGTTGACGCGGATGCCCTGGCCGCCCACCTCCTTGGACAGCGCCTTGGAGAAGTTCGCCACGGCCGCCTTGGACGCGCAGTAGTCGATGACGACAGGGTCCGGGAGGATCGAGTTGACCGAGCAGATGTTCACGATCGAGCCGCGACCGGCGGCGAGCATGCGGGGCAGCGCGGCACGGGTCGTGCGCACCGTCGCCATCAGGTTGAGGTTGAGCGTGCGCTCCCACTCCTCGTCGGTGATCTCGAGGAATCCGCTTGTCCGTACGGCCGCCCCGCCCACGTTGTTGACGAGGATGTCGATCCGGTCGCCGGCGGCGCCGATGAGCCGGGCCGGTCCCTCCGCCGTGGCGAGGTCGGCCGTGACGGTCCTGACCAGGCCTGTGCCGGCCAGTTCGTCGAGGTCCTTCGAGGTGCCGCGGGCTCCGGCCACCACCTGGACGTGTTCCGCGGCCAGCGCCCGGACTATCGCAAGCCCGATGCCCCGGCTCGCGCCGGTGACCACCGCGACCTGTCCGCTCAGTCCCAAGTCCATGCGGGCCACGTTAACCGGGAATTGGTCAATACAAAGCGCAGCCAACACCACAGAAAGGAATTTATCCGGATAATTCCGTGCCGCGAATCCGGACGGAATTCGAGGGTTTAGCGGAGCGATTTAACGGACACTCTCGAAATCGTAAATAGTCGGCCCGAAACCGAGGAGAACAAATGAGTCCCACCCCCCACCCCCAGCCCTGCCACGACGGCGCCTGCGATCACTCCGAGCACCGCGTCGAGACCTCTCAGCCGACCCACACGCACGGCGACGACTGCTGCCACTGACGGATGAACAGCGCTGTGGCCGCCGCCCGATCGCGGCGGCGGCCACAGCGCCGGCGGACCGCGGACCAGGGAAGACGGGTGAGACGGCCATGTGCGACGGACACGACGGACAAGACGGGCACGGGGGCCACGGGGGCCACCACAGCCACGACGGGCACGACGGCCACGACGCGTGCGACCGTGACGGCCGCGACGCTTACGGCCATGACGTGTGCAGCCATGACGGGCACGGCCACGATGGCTATGACGCGTACGGCCATGACGGGCACGATGGCCGGGCTATCGGCGCCCCGGCTTTGCTGTCGCCCGTCGATGTGCGCACCAAAGTGTTCTCGACCGTGCGCCTCCGTGAGGGCTATGACCTGGCCGAGGTCGACGCCTTTCTCGGCCGGATAGAAGCGACGCTCGCGGCCTTGCACGCGCGCAATGCCGAATTGGCCGCCAGGATCGAGTCGCCGTCGACCGGACCGGCCACCGCCGCGGCGGCACGCCTCATGGCTCTCGCCCAGCAGGCCGCCGACGAGCTGATCGCCATGGCGCACGAGAAGGCGCGCGCCGTGGTCGAGGAGGCCGGGCACCACGCCGACGCCGTCCGCAGGGAACTGGCCGAACAGGCGGCCGCGTTCGAACGGCAGGTACGCGATCACCACACCCGCGACCCGCACGTGTTCCATCGTGATCACAGTCATCAGGTGCGGCAGAGCCTCGCCGTACAGGCCGCCTATCTGCACCACCTGATGACCGAGTTCGGCCAGTGCGGCTGTCCGTCCCCGATCGACGACGCCGACGGCCTCGTCCCGCAGCAGGCCGCCTGCCCGCCCGAACCGTCGGCGGACCGCCGGGCCGTCTGACCACAGGAGATCACGTTGTCCCTCGTCGAGACCTGGCTGTCGGTGGCGCTCGTCTCCGCTTCGACGCTCGGCGGCGCGTGGCTCGCCCGGCGCCACTCCGAACGGGTGGCCGTCTGGCTGGCGATCGCCTCGGCCCTGATGTTCGCCGTCGCCGTGTCCGACGTCCTGCCGGACGCCTGGTCGGACGCGCGGGCGGCCGACGTGTCGTCGTGGGTCGTCGTCGGCGCGGTGGTCGCCGGCTTCATCGTGGTCACCCTGCTCAGCCGGGAGGGCTGCGGCTGCGTGGTCGACGGCACCGGCCCGACGCCTGTCGGCCTGCACGCCCCTGGCCGCCACCGCCGCCTCAAGGAGGCCGCCGGGACCGCCCTGTTCGGCGGTCTCGGCACCGCCGTCGCCCTTTCCACACATCGCGCCATCGAAGGCGCCACGCTGGTGCTGAGCCTCTCGGTGGCCGTCGTCGCCGCCCTCGTCGTGCACTCGGCGAGCGAGGGACTCGCGCTCACCGCGCTTCTCGACCTCGCCGGGAAGCGGGCCCGCCGCTGGCTCGTGGCGGCCTGCCTGAGCCCCGCCGCGGGGGCCGCCGTGGCCGGCGTCTGGCCTCTTCCCGGCCGATCCGTCCCCGTCCTGCTCGCCGTCATGTGCGGCGCCCTCGCACGCACGGCCGTCGTGGGGCTGCGGGTGGCGGTGACCAAGCGCAAGGAAGGGCTCCTCACCCACCGTCACCTGATCGCCGCCGCGGGCATCGCGGTCGTCCTCGCCGCCGCCATGACGACCGTCCGTTCCGCGTACGGCGTGCGGCCCGCGCCCGCCACGATCCGGCACCCGGCGCAGCGCGCGCGGACCGACCCGCCGCCTCTCGGCGCGCATCCGGTCATTCCGGCTCCGCCGAGCCGATCGGACGACCGCCCGAGGAGCACCACTCGCGGGCGTCACCAGCACACGCGGCACCGCGGCGAGTCCTGCCTATCACCGTCGGACCACGTGCGCCGGCGTAGTCCGCAGACGGCCTGTTAGAGCGAGATGGTGGCGTACTGGGTCGCGGTCTGGCCGTTCTCGTCGCCCCGGTGCTCCCGGCCCGTCATGATCTCGTGGTCGGTCGGCCGCCGCCCCAGCAGATAGCGCTCAGGCCCGAAGCCGGTCCAATAGCGATCGATGAGGCGCACCTCTTGGCCTCGCCACGTCATCCGAGCGGAGATGTAGGTGGTGTTGCCGTTCTCGTCCCCCTGGTGCCACCGCCCGACGATCGCCTGATCGGGGAAGGCGGGCGTGACATACCACGACTTGCTCTCCTTCACCGTGACGGCGTACGTGGCCGTCGACACCAGGACCCTTTCGTTGTCGATGAAGACCCTGGCGCAGATGTACGTCGTATTGCCGTTCTCGTCTCCGGAGTGCCACCGGGTGTACATCACCTCGTTGGCAGGACAGTTGAACGTGCTGTTCGATTCGCGGACGACCGCCGTGTATCCCTGGATCACATCGATGATGTGTCCATTGACGACGGTCGCGGAAGCGGGGGCGGGGGGAGTGACCGCCACCGTCGCCGCCGCCGCGGCAATGGAACCGAATATGGCCGCCGTGTGTTTCTTCATTTCATCGCCTCGAGCTGATTTCCTTCGCCGCAACCTGTTTGCGAACTGAGGGAAACTGTCGCGGGCGCCCCTTGGGATGGACCTGGGGATCACTTGCAACGCTCTTGGCGCCGGCCGGAGGACCAGCCCTCCGGCCCGTGGCCGCGTGGTCAGCCGGCGTTGCCCGCGGCGAGGGCCTTGACGTCGGCGGTGGACACCGGCTGTCCGCCGATCCCCCAGTCGCCGCTCTTGACCTCCTCGACGATGACCCACGTCACCGGGCGCATGTTCTCGCCCTCGACATTGACCATGGCCTCGGTCAGGTTCTTCACGATCTCGGCCTTCTGGTCGTCGCTGAATACGCCTTCAATTACCTTCACATTGATAAGAGGCATTGGTCTCCCCGTTCGTTTCGGAAGTGTCGGAAGTGAACTTGCCGTGTGGTCAACGCTAGGAGGGTCGATCGGGGTCCGCCATCGGGTGAAGTACGGATGCGCCGCCGTGCCGTCCGCCCTGCTGGGAGGCCAACGGCGGCCCCGGCATCCGGCAAACCACGGATGCCGGGGAGGGTGGGCGGCCGGGCGCGTGGGGTAGGTGTCGCATTGAGTCAGGGGGAGGAACGGCCGTGGGAAACGCGATGGCGCGAGTCGATCGCTTCTTCGAGGCTGTCAACGCCCAGGATCTGGATGCGGTGGCCGGCTGCTGCGCCGCCGACGTCTTCCTGCGAACGCCCTCGGGGCAGGCCGACGATCGCGACGAGGCCCTGTATTTCCACCAGGTCATCTGGGACGCGTTTCCCGATCAGCGTTTCACCATCGACAAGGCCATTACGCAGGACACCGACGTCGTCGTGGCAGTGACGATCACTGGTACGCACGAGGGGCCGCTGCTGCTGGCCGGAGGCAGCGTCATGGCGCCGACGGGCCGGCGGATGAGCCTCAGCGCCTGCTGGACGTTCTGCGTGGAGGACGACCTGATCATGAGCCATCAGCTCTACTGGGATCAGCTGGAGCTGTACGCCGAGTTGGGCATCGCCCTGCCCGACGTCTCGTGAAAGGTTCACTGGGCTTGATCGGTGAATCGCCGGTCCGGCGGGCCGGGCCGGGTCGGGCGCGCGGGTGATTTTGGACAGCCGAGACGGCCCTTTGTTACGAACGCAGCATGAACCGACTCGGGAACCATTCGAAATGGATCAAGGCGGCTCTATCCTCGTTCGCGCTCACAGCGCTCGCCTTCGCGACGACCCCGCCCCCGGCGGGCGCGAGCACCGCGGCCCTGCCCACGCAGTGCCCCTTCACCCAGACCATCTGCCTCTACGACGGCCCTGGCTTCACCGGCGCCCGATTCACCCTCACCGGATCGAACACCTGCGTCGACCTCGTCTCGCACGGCTGGGGCGGCGGCCGGGCCAAGTCGGCGATCAACACCAGGAGCACGGTCGTAGTGCTGTGGGCATCGACCGGATGCGCCTCCGGCGGGCCGTTCCAGTACATCTTCCCCAACGAATTCCGCTCCCCGCTCGGCTTGTCCGCGAACAGCGTCCAGCTGCAATGACCCCTGCGACGCGCCGGACCGGCACTATATGGGGATGCGAAACCGGGCTCGATTAGCCGTGGTCGTGGTCGCTCTCGCCGGGCTGGCGGCCTGTGGCCACCGGCCCGCCGGAAACGTCGGCACGTGGTCGCCCGAACCGACGGTGAGCCGGGTGGCGGCGCCATCGCCGCCGCCATCCGGCGCATGCCTGATGACGGCGACCGCGGTGCCCCGACCGTGGCCGACGGCCGCGGGAAGCCCGTGGAGCATGCTGGTCTACAACACGTTCCCGTCCTCCGACGAGCTGAACGACGTGGTCGCGCTTGCCGATGGCACGGCCTGGGCCGTCGGCGGGCGGTTCGAGGTGGGGCCCGGACCGGCGTGCGGCGCGGCGAAGACCCGGCGAGCCCTGGTCGAGCGCTGGGACGGCAGCCGCTGGCAGGAGATGGCCGCACCGGACGGGGCGGACGAGTTCCACGCGGTGGCCGCCTCGTCCGGGGACGACGTGTGGGCCTTCGGCCTCTGCGGCACGCAGCCGTGTGACGCGCACTGGGACGGCCGGAGCTGGACCATCGACGCCCAGGGCGACCAACCCGTGACCGACGCCGTGGCGTCGGGCGGCGGTCAGGTGTGGGCCGTACAGACGAAACAGGCACGGCGGTGGGATGGGCGGCGCTGGCAGATGACGACGCCGCCGTTCGAGGTCGAGGCGATCACGGCGGGGCATGCGCCCGGCGAGGTGTGGGCGGTCGGCGCGGTCCATTCGGGCGACACGGTCAGCGCCGCCGCCGCGCGATGGAATGGCGCGAGCTGGACGACGACGCCGCTGCCGGTGCTACCGCGGGTGAAAGCCGATCAGCAGGTCGTGTTGCACGAGGTGGCGGCCGCAGGCAGTACGGATATCTGGGCGCGGGGCCTGATCTCCTGGGATTGCGACGAGGACTGCGGCGGCATGCCGTTGCTGGTCATGCACTGGAACGGCGCCGAATGGAGCTATGCGCTGCAGCATGGCATGTCGCCCACCCGGGTGTCCGCGATCGACGTAAGCCGGTGGACGGGCCTGTGGCAGGCCGGAGGCGGCTCGATGAGCCTGTATCTGACCGATGGCCGCTGGGTGAGCGCCGCGCTTCCCCGGGACCGGCAGCGCGACACGTTCGTCAAAAGCCTGGCCATGCAGCCCGGCGCCGCCCGAATGTGGGTCGTCGGATTCGTCGCGCCCGAAGCCGACGAGGCGGGCGAAGACCCATCCTCCAACAGCGTCATCTGGACGTCGCTCCTGAAGTGACCTACGGCCACGCCCAATGTGGGACCAACGACCCTGGTGGCGCGCCTCGCGCCGGGATGAGGCTGGAAACCAGACGAGGTGACGCGACCCGCCGGGGGGGCATCATGAACAGCACGAAGGACACCCTGACCAGCGTGCTCGAGAGCGCCGTGTGGGCGCCGTCGGTGCACAACACCCAGCCGTGGGCCTTCACGCTCCACGGCGACGAGATCGAGCTTCGCATGGACACCGACCGCAGGCTGCGGGTCAGCGACCCCACCGGGCGCGAGCTCGTCATCAGCTGCGGCGCGGCCCTGTTCAACCTGCGCCTGGCCGTACGCCGGCTGGGCCGCGAGCCGGAGGTCTCGCTCCTGCCCGACCCGGACCGGCCCGCGGTCCTGGCCCGGGTGCGGCTGGGCGGACACCACGAGACCGACGAGCACACCAGGCTCCTGTACGCCGAGATCGAGCGGCGGCGCACCCACCGCGGCGCGTTCACGGACGCCGGCGTTCCCGAGCGGCTGGTCGACGCCTTCGTCCACCAGGCGCCCGCCGAGGGGGCACGCCTGATCATCGTCAAACCCGGCGCCGACCACCGCGTGATCGCCGGACTCACCCAGGCCGCTCAGGATCGCCAGACCGAGGATCGGCTCTCGTCCCTGGAGTTGCGCCGCTGGTCGACGCCGCCGGGCAGCACGCGGCGCGAGGGGGTCGGCCCGGGCGCCTATCCGGCGGAGACGGAGCGGACCTCGCCGCACTTCGCGCAGCGCGACTTCGCCCAGGGCCACCCGTGGGGGATGGAGCCGGCCGATTCGATTCAACGTTCGCCGGGGCTGGTCGCGCTGCTCACCACCGTGAGCGACGGCAGGCCGGAGTGGCTCGCCGCCGGGCAGGCCCTGCAGCGCATCCTGCTGCACGCCTCCGCGTACGGCGTCAGCGCCGCCTTCCACACGCAGGCGCTGGAGTTCCCGCACCTACGGGCCTTCCTGCGGGAGGAGCTCTGCGCGGGCGAGCACCCGCAGATGATCATGCGCCTCGGCGTCGCCCTCACCGAGGGCATCTCCAGCCGCCGGCCCGTGCCTCTAGAGGAGACGGGCGGGCTGTCCGGGCTGGAATAGCTCGACCAGGTTGCCGGCGGGGTCGGCGAGCAGGATCTGGCGCCCGCCCGGGCCGGAGACGAGGTCGCTGCGGAAGCCGAGCCCGGCGTCCCGAAGCCGGGCGATCTCGGCGTCGAGATCGTCGACGATGAGATGGATCCGGTTCCGGCCGGCGGTGGCGGCGTCGGCGGGGGTGGCGCGGGCGCCGGAGCTGGCCGGTCCGGACAGCAGCAGGCGCAGCGGGCCGCGGATCACCTCGGCGAACCCGGGAACGGCGTTGATCCCCAGGGTGAAGCCGAGATGGGCGGTGTAGAAGTCGATGGCGGCCTGGACGTCGTCGACCAGGTAGCGGACGCCGGCGAGACGGTCGGGGGCGGCGGTCATGGGTCAACCTCCTGGAACGCGGGTGTGGCGAGCATGGGCATCAGGTGACGGATCCGGGTGTCGATCTCTCTGGCGACGCCGATGAAGGCCGGTAGGTCGCCCTCGGCGGCCGGGTCGGGAATGCTCCAGTGGATCGGCCTGCTATCGCCGAACTCCGGGCAGACCTCGCGGACCTTGTCGCACAAGGTGATCACGTAGTCGAACCGCCGATCGGCCACCGTGTCGAGGTGCCGTGGCCGTTGGCCGTCGATGTCGACGCCGAACTCCTCACGTAGCACCTGGACCGCGTGAGGATGGATGTGCTCCTTGGGATGGCTGCCGGCGCTGGTCACCTCGATCTGGCCGCCGCGGTGGCGGAGCAGGGCCTCGGCCATCGGGGAGCGGGAGCTGTTGCCGGTGCAGGCGAACAGCACCGAGACCCGGCCTGTCCGATCGATGGGCGGGGCGGGCGGGGGGGATCCGAGGTTCAGCGCGGGGTGCAGGGCCGATCCCACCGTGGTCAGGGCGTGGGCGCAGCGATCCAGGTCGAGGTGGTAGTAGCCGTCTCGGGCGTCGAAACTGCTGCGCCGTACGGTCACCAGGCCGCCGCCGCGCAGCAGCCGCAGGTGATAGGAGACAAGATTCTGCGGTTCACCCACTCGCTCGGTCAGCTCGCGCACCCGATAGTCGCCACCGGCCAGCTCGGTCAGCAGCCGCCAGCGCAGCGGGTGGGCGGCCATCCGCACGAACAGCGGGGCGGCTTGACTCGACGGCGCCATCCATCGACGATACATCAAAATGATTTGATGGATTATCCGGGGGAGGCCGTCGTGTCTGGTGGCGTGTCCGGCACCGACGCTCTGGCGCGGCGCCTGGGCACGGGCGACGCGGTGGTCATCGGGCTGGGCTCGATGATCGGCGCCGGGGTGTTCGCCGTGTTCGGCCCGGCCGCCCGCGCCGCCGGCACCGGCCTGCTGATCGGCCTGGTCATCGCCGCCGTGATCGCGTATTGCAACGCCACCGCGTCGGCGCAGTTGGCGGCGGTCTATCCGACCTCGGGCGGCACCTACATCTACGGCCGGGAGCGGCTCGGGCACTGGTGGGGGTTCACCGCCGGCTGGGGATTCGTGGTCGGCAAGACCGCTTCATGTGCGGCCATGGCGCTGACCTTCGCCGCCTATGTGGTCCCCGGTCCTGGATGGGCGCAGCGGGCGGTCGCGATGGCCGGTGTCGCCGCTCTGACCGCGCTCAACTACCGGGGCGTCACCAAGACCGCGCTGCTGACCCGTGTTCTGGTCGCCACCAGCCTGACCGCCCTGGCCGCGGTGGTGATCGGCATCGCCGTCGGCGGCGACGCCGGGCCGTCGAACCTCGGCGGCTGGACGGCCGTGGGCGCCGGCGGCGCGTACGGCATCCTTCAGTCCGCCGGCCTGCTGTTCTTCGCCTTCGCCGGCTACGCGCGCATCGCCACCATGGGCGAGGAGGTCCGCGACCCGCAGCGGACCATTCCACGGGCCGTCCCGATCGCCCTGTTCATCGCCATGGCCGTCTACCTGGTGGTGGGTGTGGCGGCGCTGCTGGCAGCGGGGCCGGGGCGGCTCGCCGCCTCGACCGCGCCGCTGGCCACCGCGGTCCAGGCCGCCGGGTCCGCGGGCCTCACTCCGGTAGTCCGCGTGGGGGCGGCCCTGGCCGCGCTCGGCGCGCTGCTGGCGCTGATCGCCGGTGTCGGCCGCACCACCCTTGCCATGGCCCGCCACCACGACCTGCCCGGCCGGCTGGCGGCCGTCCACCCCCGGTTCCGGGTCCCGCACCACGCCGAGATCGCGCTCGCGGTCGTGGTCGGCGTCGTGGTGGTCACCGTCGACCTGCGCGGGGTGATCGGCTTCTCGTCGTTCGGCGTGCTGATCTACTACGCGATCGCCAACGCCGCGGCCTTCGGCCAGCCGGCCGAGCAGCGCCGATGGCCCCGCGCGTACAACCTGCTCGGGGTCATCGGCTGCCTGATCCTGGTGGTCACACTGCCCTGGCCGTCGATCGTGGCCGGGATCGTGATGTTCGCGCTCGGGCTCGCGGGCCGCGCGGTCGTGTCACTTCGTGATCGTCCGTGACGTACGGGCGACGGGCGAGCCGTTGCACAGCATGGATTGGCCCGTGAAGATCTGGTGATCGCTGCACCCCTCGTCGTCGGTGACGGTGAGGGTGACGGTGAAGCCGCCCGAACGGTTGTAGACGTGAATCGGAGTCGGACCGCCGTTCGCCAGGACGGTGCCGTCGCCGAAGTCCCAGTTGTAACGGGTCACGTGGCCATCGGGGTCATCGGAGGCGGTGGCGTCGAAACGGGTCGGCAGACCCGGAGTGAAGGAGAAGCGCGCCGTCGGGCCCTGGTTGGGGAGCATGGTGATCGCCTGGACTCCCGGATCCTGAATTCCCTTGCCGGCGGGGACGCCGGGAATCTGGAGGAGACCGCCGTCCGGGCGGATCGCGAACGCGGAGATGTCGCTCGAGTCGCCGTTGCTGACGTACAGGAATCGGCCGCTGGGCGAGACGGTGAGAGCGTTCGGCAACGCCCCGGCGTCGGACGATCTGCCGGCGTTCAGCGGGCCGCCGGGACGGACCGTGAACGCCTCCACTTCGCCGCGACCACCGGGCGTGCCGTTCGCCATCTGGCCCGTCGCCGCGGCGTACACGTGCTGGGCGTCAGGTGTGATGGCGATCCCCTCAGGGTCGTCGGGCGCGGGGAAAGGCGAGCCCGGCAGTTCGGTCAGCAGGCCGTCCGCGCCCCGCCGGTATCCGCGGATCTGGCTGGTCGCCTGGCTCTCGACATAGAGAAGGCCTTCGTCAGGAGAAATGGTGATGCCCGCTCCGAAATGGCCGATCACCATTGATTTCACCAATTTGAGGTCGCCGTCGCCGGCGGCCGCGAATATGGAGAGCACGCCGGGCACCGCCGGGTCGCGGAGGCCGCTCGTGACATAGACGAACCGGTTGTCCGGTGACACGGCCACGGCGCGCGGGTTGGCGCCGCCGGAGGCGACCGACTTCAGCAGGGTCAGCCTGCCGTCCGGGCCCACGGAGAAGGACGTCACGCGGTCGGTGTCCTGAACCGCCGCGTAGAGGATGCGCCCGTTGGGCGCCACCGCCAGCCCGAATGGCCCGCCCATGGCATCGGTCTCATCGAGCGCGCTCAGCCGGCCGGACTCGGCCACGCTGAAGCTCAGCACCTTCCCCTGGTCTGGGGCCGCCGCGTACAGGAAACGGCCGTCCGGCGAGGCGGCCAAGGCGGTCGGTTCCACATCCGCGTGCACGGGATCCGCGAGCGGGGCGAGGCGCCCCGTCTGCCGATCGACGGTGAACATGGCGACCGTCATGGACGTGGAACCCGACACGTACAGCACCCGCGGACGCGTGGCCTGGCCGGACGCGGACGCGGAGGCGGCCGAAGCGGCCAGCAGAGATGACGCCAGGGCGGCGAAGACGAGCACGGTTGATCGCGTGCGCATGAATCCCCCGATTCTGAAAAGCTTTTCAGGTCTCATAGAGGGAGGCGTTCCAGGGTGTTCCGCTGGGGATCTCGCCGGGATCGCCGGGCCATGCGGCGGGGCTGCCACCAGTTCGCCCGGCCGAGCAGATGCATGATCGCCGGCACCAGCAGCATCCGGATGACGGTCGCGTCCACCAGGATCGCGGCGACCATGCCGACCCCGAAGACCTTGATGAAGACCTGGTCGTTCGGGATGATCGCGGCGAAGACGACGATCATGATGCCCGCGGCGGCGGTGATCACCCGTCCGGTGCCGGCCAGTCCCGTGGTGATGGCCTGACCGTTGTCCCGCGTTCGCAGCCACGCCTCGCGCACCCGGGACATGAGGAAGACCTCGTAGTCCATGGAGAGGCCGAACAGCAGCGCGAACATGATGACCGGGACGAACGCCGCCATCGGGGTCGGGGTGTCGATGCCGATCAGCTTCCCGGCCCAGCCGCCCTGGAGCACCAAGGACACCACGCCGTACGCCGCCGCCACCGACAGCAGGTTCATCACGGCCGCCGTGATCGCGATGACCACGCTGCGGAACGCCATCAGCAGCAGCAGCGCCGACACGACGACGACCCCGCCGATGAGCGGCGCGAGCCGGTCGGCGATCGACGCGCTCACGTCGATCGTCGCCGCGGTCGTGCCTCCGACGTGCACCGCCGCGCCCGTGCCGGCACGTAGCGCCCGGACGAGGTCTTCGGTGGCGGCCTCCTGCGGTCCGGTGCTCGGCACGACGGTGAACAGCGCCGTGGCGCCGGCCGGATCGAGCCGCGGCGGTGACACCGCGGCGACGCCGGGCGTGGCGCCGAGCGTGGCCCCCAGCCGCGTGAGGGCCGCGCCGTCAGGACGCGCCAGGTCCGCCACCACGAGCAGCGGCCCGTTGGCGCCGGGGCCGAAGCCCTCGGCCAGCATGTCGTACGCCTTCCGGCTCGACGTGCCCACGGGGTCGTTGCCCGCGTCGGGCAGGCCGAATCGCACGCCGAGGAAGGGTGTGGCCAGCGCCAGCAGCACGACGACACTCGCCAGCGTGGCGAGGACGCTGTGCCGGCGCACCAGTTCGCTCCACCGCGTCCAGCCGGCCGCCGGCGCCAGGTGGCCGTCGGCGGAGACCTGGACGGGGCGGCGCCGCCCCAGCGGCACCCGGAGCCGGTCGATTCGCGACCCGAGGTAGCCGAGCAGCGCGGGGAACAGGGTGATGGCGGCGAGCATCACGATCAGGGTGGCCAGCATGGCGACCACGGCCGTGCCGTTCATGATGGACAACCCCACCGCGAACAGTCCCAGCATGCTCACCATGACCGTCCCACCGGCCACGAGGACCGCCCGGCCGGCGGTGTCGAGCGTGGCCACGGTCGCCGCCTCGGGGGCGAGACCCACCGCCCGCCATTCGCGGAACCGGGTCACCATCAGCAGCGCGTAGTCGATGCCGAGCGCGAGGCCCAGCGCCATGCCGATCGTGGGCGCGAACTCGGGCACGTCGACGACCGCCGCGGCGAGCCCGACCAGGCCGGCGCTGACCGCGAGCCCGCCGATCGCCATCGCCAGCGGCAGCCCGGCCGCCACCGCCGACCCGAACATGATCAGCAGGATGACCGCCGCCGCGAGCAGCCCGAGCATCTCCGAGCCGGGCGGCTTCATCTCGGCGAGCTGTACGGCGCGGCCTCCGAGCGCGACGTCCAGCCGGTCCCGCCCGGCCGCCGTCTTCGCGGTCGCCAGCAGCCGCCGAGTGTCCTCGACCGGCATGTCGTTGGGGTTGGTGACGTCGAGATAGACGCGAGCGGCCAAGATCCGGCCATCCGGCGCGATGGAGCCCTTGACGGCGTAGGGATCCTCGACGGACGTCACGCGCGGCATGCGCTTCAGCTCGCCGAGCAGCGCCGTGACGGCACTCCGCGTCTCGGCGCCGCGGACGTCGCCGGCGCGGACCACCACCCTGATCGTGTCACCGGACTGGGCCGGGAACCGCTCCCGCAGCAGGCGCTGGGCCTGCTCGGAATCCGAGCCCGGCGCGGAGGAGCCGTTGGTGTAATCACCGCCGAATGCCGCCGACAACCCGAAGGCGAGGGCGAGCGCCAACGCCCAGGCGATGAGCACTGCTCCCCGGCGTCGGTAGGCCAGGCCGGCGAGCCTGCCCAGTGGTCCCGGTCGCGACGTGTCGTACGTTGGTCGAGTCACGGAAGCGATGGTCGGGCCGCCGGCCCGGGCCCGTCCTGGGGCGGTGATCGGCTCTTCCTACGCAGATCTGCGTAGGAAGGACGGCACGGAGCACGCTTCTGGGCCGAGCCGCTCGCCGGGCGCGGCGCTTATCATCACGGCATGGAACGCCGAGCGGTGCCGTTACGCCTGCCTGCCCTGGCGCAGGACGCCCTGCTCGGACTCCTCGTCGCGGCCATGCAGGTCCAGGGCAACCTGGCCAAACCCGAGGACGTGGGGTCGCGGCCGCTGACCGATCTCGGAAACCTGGGGTTCGTCCTGCTGGTCGTGAGCGGGCTGGTGCTGGCCGCGCGCCGCCGCCGGCCGGTGGCGGTGTTCATCACGGTCGCGCTCGCCAGCCTGGTGTACTACGCCGTGGGCTTCTCCGACGGGCCCGGATGGATCGCGCTCTTCGTCGCGCTGTACACACTGACCTCGTACGGCGACGGGCGCAGGTCGGCCGTGATCGCCGGCGCGGGCATCGCCGTTCTGACCACCGGCTGGCTCATCGCCGCGGCCGACATCCAGCCCCGGGCCGCCATCGGCTGGGTGTTCTTCCGGATCGCCGCGTCGGTCATGGCGGCCGCCCTCGGAGAGTCCGTGCGTACCCGGCGGGTCATCGCGATCGAGGCGCTGGAGCGTGCCCGGCAGGCCGAGCGGAGCCGGGAGGAGGAGGCGCGTTCGCGGGTCGACGCCGAGCGCCTCCGGATCGCGCGCGAGGTCCACGACACCGTCGCCAACGCCATCGCGATCATCAACGTGCAGGCCGGCGTCACCGCGTATCTGCTCGACAGGCAGCCGGAGCGGGCGCGCGGGGCGCTGGTGACGATCGAACGGACGAGCGCACAGGCGCTGCGCGAGATGCGGGCCGTCCTTGGCGTGCTGCGCGACTCCGACAACGGGCGGGTCTCGCATCCCGGCCTTGAGCAGGTCGGCAAGCTCACCGCGATGGCGCGCGAGGCCGGGCTCGACATCGAGCTCGCGGTGACGGCGTCGGCGCCGTTGCCGAGCGCGGTCGATCACACGGCCTACCGGATCCTGCAGGAGTCGATCACCAACGTGATCCGGCACGTCGGCCCCACCCGGGTCAGGGTCGCGCTCGACTACGGGGACGACGTCCTGGAGGTCCGGGTGACCGACGACGGCGCCCAGGACGCCGGCGTGGTCAACGGCCGTTCGGCCGAGCCGGGACGCGGGATCGTCGGGATGCGCGAGCGCTGCGGGCTGCTGGGCGGTGAGCTGACCGCAGGCCCGCGTGAGTGCGGCGGATTCGAGGTCAGGGCGCGGCTGCCGCTGGCCACGGCCGGAGCGGTGCACCTGTGAGTCTGCCGCCGGCGCTCGGCAACGGTCCGATCAAAGTGGTGCTCGCCGACGATCAGGCCCTCGTGCGGTCGGGCTTCAAGGCACTGCTCGACGCCGAAGGCGACATCAGGGTGGTCGGGGAGGCCGCCACCGGGGCCGAGGCCGTGGCGCGGGCCCGGGCCACCCGGCCCGACGTCGTGCTCATGGACATCCGGATGCCGGAGGTGGACGGGATCCAGGCCACCGGCGAGATCGTCCGGACGCGCGGCCTCGAGCAGGTCCGTGTGCTGATCCTCACGACGTACGACACGGACGCCTACGTCTTCGAGGCGCTCCAGGCCGGCGCGAGCGGCTTCCTGCTCAAGGACGCCGGACCGGCCGAGCTGTTGCACGCAATCCGGGTGATCGCGGCGGGGGAGGCGCTGCTCGCGCCCCGGATCACCCGGCGGCTCATCGCGCAGTTCACCGCGGGGCGGATCGCCACCCAGGTCGCCGAAGACAGGCTCGCGGTGCTGACCCAGCGCGAACGCGAGGTGCTGGCGCTGGTGGGACAGGGGCTGAGCAACGACGAGATCGGCGCCGAGCTCTCCCTCAGCCCGGCCACGGCCCGCACCCACGTCAGCCACGCCATGGTGAAACTGGGCGCGCGCGACCGCGCGCAACTCGTCGTCATCGCCTACCAGACCGGCCTCGTCACCCGCCGCCCGTGATCGGGGTCATTGGATGTCCGTGAAGAAGGCGGTGATGTCGTCGGCCAGTGAGTCCGGTTCCTCGATCGCGGCGAAGTGGCCGCCGCGCGGGAAAATCGTCCAGCGGTGGATCTGATAGAGCCGCTCATACCAGGACCGGGGCACGCGTCCTTCGGGCACGAACTCGTTGGCGAAGACCGCCATCGCGGTCGGCACCCGCACGAAGTCCCGCGGTCCGATCGCGGTGGCATGCCAGCGGTTGTCGTAGTAGTCGCGCATCGATGAGGTGATCGACCCGCTGGCCCACCAGATCGTCAGCATCGTGAGCAGGTCGTCGCGGCCGAATCGGGCGTCGAGGTCGCCCCCGCTGTCCGACCACGATCGCCACTTGTCCAGCACCCAGGCGGCCAGCCCGGCCGGGGAGTCGTTGAGGCCATAGCCGAGGGTCTGCGGCCGGGTGGACTGCACGGCCTTGTAGCCGGCCTCGGTCCGCTCCCACCGGGCGCCCTGCTCGGCGTACGCCTGCTCCTCCGCCGACAGCGCGGGCGTGCCGGTGCCGGTGTAGGGCGACATCTCCGGCGTGCTCAGGTGGATCCCGATCATCCGGTCCGGCTGGGAGAGCGCCATGTGCGTGGCCACTCCCGCGCCGAAGTCGCCGCCGTGCGCCCCATAGCGCGCGTAGCCGAGCCCTTGCATGAGCCGGTGCCAGAGCCCGGCGACATAGGCCCGGTCGACGCCGGTGTGCGGCGGGCGCTCCGAGAACGCGTATCCCGGCAGGGACGGTATGACGAGGTCGAAACGGTCGTCCAGCCGGTCGACAAGGGGCAGCAGTTCGACGAAGAGGCTCGGCCAGCCGTGGGTGAGCACCAGCGGCACCCGCCCCGTCCCCCGGCGGTGGACGTAGTGGATCGGCACCCCGTCGACCTCGGCGATGTGGTGGGAGTTACGGTTGAGCTCGCGCTCGCGCGCCCGCCAGTCGAAGCCGTCGGCCCAATAGGACAGCAATCCGCGAAGGTAGCCAAGGTCCACGCCCTGGCTCCAGGCCTCGCCCGGCGCGGGATCCGGCCATCGCGTACGCCGGATCCGATCACGCAGATCCTCCAGGACCGCGTCGGACACCGCCACCGCATACGGCTCGATCCGCATGCCAGAAGATCATACGCAGCCGTCCGCGGCCCGATGCCGTCCGGAGACCGCGACCGTCCTGCCGAAGGGACACCGAGCCGGGTAATCCGAATACCCAAATGTTGACTCCGGAATGGCCGCGGATCACGCTCATAAGTGCGCGAAGCCGCCTGATGTCGTCGGCCGACGCATTCAGCGCGACAAAATCCCAGCGATATTCGGCGGATCAGAACGCCAGGCCGGGAAAGGCTCGACGCCAAACGGGAGGGTGCGTTCGTCTACTCCATATTGCCTGGCCACGCCCACACCGGAGGAGACCTATGTCGTCATTCACCACGGAACGACTCAGCGAGCTGTGCGTCGACACAACGGATCCCTTCTTCTTCGACCACACGCTCGACCACATCCCCGGAATGCTTCTCTTCAACGGTCTGCTGCAGTTGAGCCAGGCGGCCGAAGCCGCGATCACCGGCCCCGTCGCGCCGCACCGGCTGCGCGCCGAAATCAAGTTCACCAAAATATGTGAACTCGACCGGACGACGACGCTCACCTGCGTGCCGCACGACCAGGGCTGGAAGGTCGCGGCCGCGCAGGACGGCCGCGAGGTCTGCCACGGCGCCTTCGGCTTCGACAGCGCCCCACCCCGGGCGTACGCGCCCGGCGAGGTGACGTCCAGGCCGGCGCCCGCCCACCTGGTGCATCGGCACCGCCCGGAGAACATCCTGGCCGGCGAGGTGCTGCGGCCCGCGGATGACGTCTTCGAGACCTTCCTGATGGCCCCGCCCGACGGGCACGTGCTGCGGAGCGCCGACCCCGGCCACCGGACCGTCGTGGAGATCGCCGAGGCCGGCCGCCAGTTCGGCACCATGCTGGAGCACACCGAGCACGACCTGCCGCTCGACGCGCAGATGCTCTGGCTCTCGATGTCGCTCGACATCCCCTGCCGCGTGAGCCGGGGCACCCCGCTGAAGCTGCGCCGGGTGGACCGCAAAGCCCGATCGCGCTGGGTGAGCGCCAGGTTCCTCCTGCTGGAGGCCGTCACCGGCGCCGAACTCGGCTCGCTGAGCTACGCGTCGTACAACGTCGACCCGGCCGGCTACCGGCAAATGAGATCAGCGTGAACAGGCGGGCCCTGCTGCTGGCCACGCCGCGCGCGCTGTTTCCCGTCGGCCTGGCCATCCTGATCACCGGCCTGGCCGGGCACGCGCGGCGGATTGCCGAGTCTCCCGCGCACACGGTGGCGGTGGGGCTGCTCGCCGCCTACCTGGTCTGGCTGATCCTCGAGGTCCCGGTCACCTTCCGCCGCACCACGGCGACGCCGGTCGACGCCAGGACGCTGCTGCCGTACGCGCTCGCGAGGCTCGCCGTCGTGGCCGGCGCCTCGTTCGGGCCGCTGCCCTGGACCACTTGGTCGCCGGCCCTGCTGATCCCGCCGCTGGTGTTCGCGGCCGGAGTGACGCTGCGGCACGTCGCCATCCGCACGCTCGGCCGCTTCTACAGCCATCACGTCGTACGGCAGGCCGATCACCGCCTCGTCAGCCACGGGCCGTACCGCCTGATCAGGCACCCGGCCTACGCCGGGATGCTGATGGCCCACGTCGGCTTCACCGCCTTCTTCCTCAACGAGGCGGGCGTGGTGGCCCTGGCGCTGCTGGTCGCGGCCGTGATCTGGCGCATCCTCGTCGAGGAGCGTCCGCTGTGGCTGATCCCCGGCTACGCCGGCTACGCCACTGGCCGCGCGCGGCTGGTTCCCGGGGTGTGGTGACATGGACTCCGCCGAGGTGCTGACCACCACGCGATCGGTCCGGCTGCGGCTGGATCTGACCCGGCCGGTCGACCTCGAGGTCGTCCGCGACTGCGTCAGCACGGCGTTGCAGGCGCCGACCGGTGGCGACCGGCAGGCCTGGCGCTGGATCGTCGTCGCGGACGCGGCGGCGCGCGAGAAGATCGGCGCCGTCTACCGCGCGGCATTCGAAGCCCGATATCCGCATGCCGACGACGGCACCCGGCTGTCGCGGAGCGCACGCCACCTCGCGCGGCACCTGGGCCAGGTTCCGGTCCTGGTCATACCGTGCCTCCACGTGCCGGGCGGCCGGCTGCCGACCGGCAATCAGGCGGGGCTCTGGGCCTCGGTGCTTCCGGCGGCATGGAGTTACATGCTCGCCGCCCGTGCCGCCGGATTGGCGACCGCGTGGACCTCGGTGCACCTGGACGCCGAGAAGGAGGTCGCGGGGATCCTCGGGCTGCCGCCGGAGGTACGGCAGGCGGCGCTGATCCCCACCGCCCACCCCCTCGGAGACCGATTCCGGCCCGCTCGCCGCCGCCCGGTCGACCAGGTGCTGCACATCGACGAATGGCCGGGGTGACGGGAGATGGATCCGTTCCACGTGGGACACAAGTTCGCCCGCCTGGAGGAGTTGCGGAAAGCGGGATTCCCCGTGCCCCCGCTTTTCTGCGTGCCGGTCGCGGAGTTCGACCGCGCGCTGGAGGCGCTGCCGCGGCTGGACGGCGACCGCGAAGCCTGGTGCGCGGCCGCGGCGAGGGCGCTGGCCGGCGCGACTCCCGGCGAGGCCCTGTCCCGGTCGCTGCTGTCCGGCTTCGACGCGCTCGTCGGGGAAGACGGCCTGGTCGCGGTACGCGCCTGCGTGGTCCCCGGCCAGGACGGCGCGGGAGAGGACACGGCCGCCGACCCGTTCGCCGGGATGAGCGAGAGCTTCCTGTACGTCCGGCGCGATGACCTGCTGCCCGCCGTGGCCAGGTGCTGGGGCTCGGCCTTCAAGCCGGAGGCCGTGCGCTACCGGATGCTCAAGGGCATGGATCCGGCCCGGGCCAGGGTCGCGGTGGGGATTCAGCGCATGGCGCTCGGCACCCGGTCGTTCGTTGCCTTCACCCGGGATCCGCGCGACTTCGCCCGGCGGTGCGTCATCGCGGCGGCGTACGGCATCGGCGAGGGCGTGGTCCAGGAGAGGGCCGATATCGACCACTTCTTCGTCGACCAGGACACACGTCAGGTCGAGTCCGAGATCGTGACCAAACGCCGGATGGTCGGCGCGGAGTCGCTGTGCGCCGTGCCGGCGGGGCTGGCCGAACCGCCCGTGCTCACCGTCGAGCAGGCACGCGCGGTCGCCGAGCTGGCCTGGCGGGTCGAGGAGTTCTACGGCGCGCCCCAGGACATCGAAGGGACGATCACTCCAGACGGCGCGCTCCACCTGGTCCAGGCGCGGCCGATGGTGGTTCCCGAAGAGGTGCACTGGGGCAACCACAACATCACCGAAAGCTATCCGGGCATCTCCAGCGCGCTCACCTACTCGCAGGCACGGGTGTTCTACCAGGCCGGTTTCACCGATCTGTACCGGCGGATGGGCGTGCCCCGCCGCCTGCTGCGCGCGAACACCCACCGCCTGGCCCGCATGGTGGGCCACCTGAACGGGCGCGTCTACTACCGGCTCGACGACTGGCAGGTGCTCCACGGCCAGCTTCCCGTCTTCGACCTGGTCAGGCGTGACTGGGAGGAGGCCATGGGGATCTCGGGCACGGCCCGGGCCGGCCGGCGGTGGTCGGGGGCGCGCATCGCCAGGAACCTGCCGTCCATCGCCTGGCGCGCGCTGACCCACCAGTGGGCCAACCGGCGGTTCTTCCGCTGGTGGGACGGGCTGATGGCGGAGGTAGACGCCGTCGAGCGCCGCTCAGCCGAGGAGCTGGTCGCCCTCTATCGCCGTCTGTGGGATGAGGCGGGCCGGCGGTGGGGCGTCACGCTGGTGAACGGGCTCTACGGCCTGATCGTCCTGCGTACCGGGAAGGCCCTGCTCCGCCGCTGGACCGGCGCCGGGCCGGAGCTGTTCGTCGGGCTGCTGTACGGCGGGCGGGAGAACCGGTCGCTGGCCGCGGCACGCGCCGCCATCGCGCTCGCCGAGCGGGCGGGCGCGGTGCCGGAGCTCCGCGAGGCGCTGCTGGGCCCCGAGTCCGCGCAGGACGACCGGCGCGTCTGGAACGCGATCGCGTCCGGGGAACACGGCCCCGAGCTGGCCGAATCGGCCCGCGCCTACCTGCGTCGCTACGGCGACCGCGCCTTGCACGATCTCAAGCTCGACGAGCCGACGCCCCGGCAGCGCCCCTGGATGATGGTGGGCGTGCTGCGGCCGTTCGTACGGCAGGGCACGACCGTGGCCGGCAACCGCGCGGCCGAGCAGGCCATGGCCACGGAGGCCAGGCGGCAGCTGCGCGCGGCCTGCCCCAACCCGATCCGCCGGATGGTTCTGCGCGGCCTGCTGGCCTACATGCGGTCGTTCATCCGGACCCGCGAGGACGCCAGATTCTGCCGCACCCAACTGTTCGGCGTCACCCGGGACGTGCTGTGGCGGCTGGGCGGCCTGCTCGCCGCGGCGGGCCTGCTCGACGATGCGCAGGACGTCGTCGATCTCACGGTCGAAGAGGTCATCGGCGCCTTCGACGGCACGCTGCCCGGATCCGATCCGGCGGCCCTCGCGGCGTTGCGCAAAGCCGAGCGGCTCGGCTACGAGAAGCTGCCGCCGCCGCCCGTACAACTGTCGACGCGCGGCACGCAACCCCTGGCGGCCGCGCTCCGGAACGCGGTGCCGCTCGGTGAGCACGCCCCCGGCGGTTCGCCGGGGGAGCTGCACGGACTCGGCTCCAGCGGCGGACGCGTCCGCGCGCAGGCCAAGATCGTGCTGGACCCCTCGATCGACCCCGACTCCTGCCGGGACCGCATCCTGATCGCCAGGGAGACCGACCCGGGCTGGCTGACCCTCATGATCGCGGCCGCCGGCCTCGTCGTCGAACGCGGCACCCTCCTGTCGCACACCGCCATCACCGGCCGCCTGCTCGGCGTGCCCACGGTGGTCGCGCTGACCGGCGCGACCACGCACATCCCGGACGGCGCCTGGATCGAGCTCGACGGCGGCGCGGGCACGGTCCGCGTCCTCGAAACCCATGGGAGATGAGTCATGGACTTCCCCCTCGCCAGCCGGCCCGGTGTGGGCCTCGACTCGGAATACCTGAAGGTGCTGCGCAGCGAACCGCTGGTGGCCGCCACGCTGCCCATGGGGCGCGATGTGCTGCTGGTCACCCGGCACGCCGACGTCCGCACCGTGCTGGCGGACGACCGGTTCAGCCGGGAGGCGTGGGCCAACGGCACGCTGTGGGCCCGGAGGACGGAGACGCTGGCCCTGGTCACCAGCGACCCGCCCACGCACGGCTACCGGCGGCGTGCCGTGCAGAGCTGGTTCACCAAGCGGAAGGCCGACGCGGCCCGCCCGGCGATCAAGGATTTCGCCGAGCGCCTCGTCGACGGCCTGGAGATCGCCGGCCCGCCCGGCGACCTCGTCAGCGCGTTCGCCATGCCCTTCGCGTACGGGATCATCTGCGACATGCTGGGCACGCCGCCGGCGGACCTGGACGCCTTGCTGCCCTGGGCGACGGCGATGATGTCGGCCGGCCGGCACACAAAGGACGAGATCGCCGCGGCGCACGAGGGCATGCTCGCCTACTACACGAGGCAGCTGGCCATCCGCAGGGAGGCGATCGCCGCGGGCATGCCAGGCGACGACCTGCTCACCGCGCTCGTCGTCGCGGGAGACCTGTCCGACCCGGAGATCATCATCATGGGCCTCGGCCTGATGACGGCGGGCGGCGACACCACCTCCAACTTCCTCATGTCGTGCGTCCTTGAGCTGCTCAGCCGCCCCGAACTCGTCGCGCAGGTGCGCGCCGATCCGGCGCGCATCGCCGGCGTGGTGGACGAGTGCCTGCGTTACATCTGGTTCGGCGCCACCGGAGGTCAGCCGCACGTGGTGATGAGCGAGGTCGAGCTCGCCGGGACCTGCCTGTCGCCAGGCCAGGTGGTCATCCCGATGGTGGAGGTGGCCAACCGGGACCCCTCGGTCTTCGATGCGCCCGACGAGTTCCGGCCGGGCCGGGACACCAACCCGCACATGGGCTGGGGCTACGGCCGCCACATGTGCCTGGGGGCGGCGCACGCCCGGATCGAGCTGGAGGTGGCGATCGAGACGCTGCTGCGCCGCCTGGACGGGCTGGCGATCGACGTCGACGTCGAAGGGCTGCGCTGGCGCGATCGGATGTTCATCCGCGGGCTGTGGTCGCTGCCCGTGACCTGGAAGAAGGGGTAGCACCATGGAAATTCAGGGATGGCTCGAGAAGCTGCGGGCCGCCTATCACAACGGCGACCCCGCGGAGATCGCCGCGCTGTTCACCGAGGACGCCCGCTATCGTCAGGGCCCGTTCGGCACGCGGCACGTCGGACGTGACGCGATCCGCGCCCACTGGACCGAGGTGCTGAGCACACAGAGCGAGCAGCGGCTCTGGTTCCGGGAGCCGGTCATCGCGGGCGAGCGCGCCGCCGTCGAGTGGTGGTGCGCCGTGTATCACCCCGAGACCGGTGAGCCCCGCTCGGCCGCTGGCATGGTCCAGCTCTGGTTCGACCCGAGCGGCCTCTGCGCCGAACTGCACGAGTACTTCCACCGCGAGCCCGGCTTCTACCTCACCGAGACGTGGGAAGGCGGGCGACCATGACCGTTCTCGCCTGGGGGGTGGGCGACCGAAGCTTCACGCCGGAGCAGGTGGACGCGGCGGTAGCCGTACTCGAGGAACGCCTCGGCGAGGTCGAGTGGGCCTTCCTCGGCGGCAGCCTCGCCGTCGGCCTCGGGCATGGAACCTCCGACGTCGACCTGTACGCGGTCGGGCCCGGCCTGCCCGGCGGCGACGTCATCTTCGAGCGCGCAGGTCTCCAGATCCACGTCAACCCGGTGCCCGCCGCCAAGATCCGCGCCCTGCTCGAACTCGGCCGGGCGTATCGCGCGACCGGGGCCGACCGCTCGCAGCTGGCGATCGAGATCACGACGTTGAACGCGCTGATCCGGCTGACCACCGGCCACACCGTGCGGATCGACCAGGAGTGGCGCCGCGAGCTGGACACCTTCGACCCGAACGTGGTGCGACAGCTGCTCATGACGCGCAACGCCAACATCTTCTCGGCGTACGCCGAGGACGTTTACGGCGCGCTGGCCGCGGGCGACCTGCTGACCGCCGCGAGCGCGTCGGCCATCGCGCTGGAGGCGGCCTGCGAGGCGGCCCTGGCCGGGGCCGGCGACGTGTATCTCGGCCCGAAGTTCCTGTTCCGGCGGCTGGCCAGGAACCCGGCGCTGGCGCCGTGGTGCGACCGGCTCTGGCGGCTGATCCACCGCGAGATCCATCCATCGGCAGGTCACGGGCCGCAGGAGATCCGCGCCGTCGCCGAGGACCGGCTCTCGGCCGGCGGGGTCCTGCTGTCGTGGTGCGCGGTCGAGGGATGGGACAAGCCGCTCGACGCGCTGCCCGTGCCCGCGGCGCCCGGCGAGCACGGCCTGCGGCGCGACCCCTACTTCACGCCGCTGCGCTTCGCCGACGGCTGGGCGCTCATCGGCCCCGCTGACGGCTATGAGGTCACCGAGGAGACCGTACGGCTGTGGCGCGACCCCGTGCCCGGCGACCCCAGGCTGGCCGATCTGGCCAGATACGGCGCGGTCACCGGATACCAGGGGGCGGGGCAGGAGACCGGCGACGTGGTCATCCGGCCCGCGCCCCGGTTCGGCTGCCATCCGAAGGCCGCGTCATGATCGCCGCCATCGTCGGCGCCGACGGCGCCGGAAAGTCCACGGTGACCGCGGCGGTCGGCGACCGCCTCGGCGCACGCGCCACGGTCATCGACCGATGGGACATCGTGGGCGACCCGGCCTATCCGACCGCCGGCTTCATCCAGCCCGACGTCCGCCACCTGCGCACCTGCACCGCGCTCATGTCCCCGCCCGCGCGGCTGCTGTTCCTGCTGTGGACCTCGGTCGCGTCGATCACCGAACGCGCCGCCCTCGGGGAGGTGGTGCTGCTCGACGGCCACTGGATGAAGCACGCGGCCAGCGAGATCGCCTACGGCCTGGACCAGTCGTGGGTGGAGCGCGTCGTCGCCGGGCTGCCGGCCGTCGACACGGTCATCTACCTGCGATCGGACCCCGAGACCGCGTGGGGACGGCTGGCCGGCCGGGTGGTGCCGTACGAGTGCGCGATGGACCTGACCTGCGCCAGGTCCAGCTTCCTCGACCACCAGAAGAAGATCCATGCCGTGTTCGACGGGTGGGCGGCCGAGCACGGCTGGATCACCGTCGACGCGCGCCGTCCGCTCGAGGACGTCATCGGCGCGACCCTGGAGAGCATCCATGAAGGTTGACGGGATCCGCATCGCCGGGCTCGGCGTCTACCTGCCCGAGCCGGTCAGCGTCGAGCGGGCCGTCGAGGAGGGCCTGTACGACCCGGTCGAATGCGAGCAGAGCGGCTGGACCGGTGCGGCCGTGGCCGGCGACATCTCCGCGCCGGACATGGCCGTCCTTGCCGCCCGCCAGGCCATGGCCTCCTCCGGGCACCAGGCCGCGGAGGTGGACGTGGTCATGCACGCCTCCGGCTACCACCAGGGCCCTCTCATGTGGTCCGCGCATCACTACGTACAGCGTCACAGCATCGGCGGCCACGCGCCCGCGCTCGGGGTGCTGCAGACCTGCAACGGCATGCTCGGGGCGCTGGAGCTGGCTTGCGGCTACCTCGCCCTCGGCGACCGCACCGCGGCGCTGATCACCGGCGCCGACAATTTCGGCACCCCGCTGCTCAACCGCTGGAGCTACGCCTCGGGCGCGCGCACCAACCGAGGGTCCATCCTCGGCGACGCCGCGGCCGCCATGGTGGTGTCGCGGCGCTCAGGATTCGCCGAACTGCTGGCGATCGGCTCCATGTCGCTGCCGGACCAGGAGGAGATGTACCGGGGCGACACGCCGCTCTTCCCGCCGGACGCCACGGTCGGCCGGCCGGTCGCGCTCGGCGCGCGTGTCGCCGAGTTCGCCGCCCGGCATCCGCGGGAATTCGCCGCGGCCAAGGAGGACCTGGTCAAGGCACGGGTGACGCTCGGCGAACGAACGCTCGCCGAGGCCGGGGTGGAACCGGGTCAGATAACGCGTGCCACGCACGTGTTCTCCGGCGGCGCCGAGTACATCCGGAGCGTGCTCGAGCCGCTGGGGATCGACCCCGCCAGGGGCGTGCTCGACCTCGGCCGCTCGGTGGGCCACCTGGGGGTGGCCGATCACTTCGTGGCCTTCGATCACCTGGTCAAGACGGGGCGGCTCGGCCCCGGTGACCACGTCATGATGATCAGCAACGGCGGCGGCACGACCCTGTCCTGCGCGGTGCTCCGCATGCTCGAGGTGTGAGATGTCGCTGCGGACCCTGCCCCACGCCCTCGCTGTGACGCCTACCGGGCTCGCCCGGCCGGTCGGCATCCACGCCACCGGGGTCTACTTTCCCGAGCGCGTGGTGACCAACGAGGAGCTCACGCGGACCCTCGACACCTCCGACGCCTGGATCACCTCGCGGACCGGGATCCGGGAGCGGCGCTTCCTGGACGCGGGACTGGCCACCTCCGACATGGCGCTGGTGGCGGCCCGGCGTGCCCTGGCCCGTGGCGGCGTCGACCCGGCCGACCTCGACGCCGTCATCGTCGCGACCTTCACACCCGATCAGCCGCTGCCGTCCACCGCGCTGATCGTCAAGGAGGCGCTCGGGGCGCACCGGGCGATGCCCCTGGATCTGACCCAGGCGGCCTGCGCCGGAGGGATATACGGCCTGCTCCTGGCCGCGCACCTGCTGCAGAACGCGGCCTTCCGGCAGGTTCTGGTGATCGGCGCGGACGCCGGCTCCCGAGCGACCGACCCTCACGACCGGGTCACCCGCGTCTTCCTCGGCGACGCCGCCGGGGCGGCCCTCCTGGGTCCTACGGAGCCCGGGTTCGGGTTGCTGTCCTGGGACACCGGCTCCGAGCTCTCGTACGAGGTGGAGGTGCCGGCCGGTGGGTCACGCCGGCCGACCAGCCCGGAGACGGCGTCGGAGCGCGGTCACTTCCTCAAGATGAACGGCCGCGCGGTGTGGGAGATGGCCACTGACAAGCTGCCCGCAAGCATCAGGCGTACGGCCTGGCGGGCCGGCGTGCGGCTGGACGAGGTCCGGCACTACCTGCTGCACCAGGCGAACCTCAACATCATCAACGAGGCCATGTCCAGCCTCGGCGTCCCGGCGGAACGCGCGCCCACCACCGTGGGCCGGCTGGGCAACACCGCCGCCGCCAGCGTCTTCACCGTGCTGCACGAGGCCATGGAGAACCGGGTCGAACACGGCGACCTAATGATCATGGCCGGGATCGGCGCCGGTTTCATGTGGGGATCGCTCTGCTTCCGCGTGCATCGATGATCAGGCGCCCCGGGATCAGGGGCCGGTGATGGCGGGGAGCAGCCGGTCGCGGATGAACGCCTCGGGGTCGATCTCCTCGTTGACGTTGTCGTCGCTGGTGTTCTCGGTGGTCACGAGCACGATGTCGGCGCTGGGGATCACGTGGACGAACTGCCCGCCGTACCCCCAGGCGAAGTACATGGGGCGTCCGGAGATGACCCGCGTCCACCAGCCTTCGGAGTAGGAGGACGTGTCGTCGACCTGCGTCGTCCGGGTTCGCGCCGCCCGTACGGCGCCGCGCGGCACGAGCCGCCGTCCGGCCCAGATGCCGTCGTGGAGGTAGAGCAGGCCGAACCGCGCCAACTCCCGCGGGGTCAGATAGAGGTTGTATCCGCCGGAGAAGACGCCCTGCGGATCGCGGCCCCAGTGCTCGGCCGTGACGCCCATCGGCCCGAACAGGTATCGATGCGCGAACCGGCAGGTGCTCATGCCCGTGGCCTGCTGCAGCACGGCCGAGACGACGTGCGTGTCGCCGGAGCTGTAGTTGTAGGTGGTGCCGGGCGCGGAGACCAGCGGGCGGCCGAGGATCGCCGCGACCCAGTCCGGCGCCTTCTCGACCTGGC
This sequence comes from Streptosporangiaceae bacterium NEAU-GS5, assembly GCA_017592665.1. GTDB lineage: Bacteria > Actinomycetota > Actinomycetes > Streptosporangiales > Streptosporangiaceae > NEAU-GS5. The sequence continues at coordinate 59,128 of JAGFNW010000021.1, forward strand.
TTTCGGTCGAATCCTCGGTCCAGTCGAGGCCCGACCTCATGGTCAGCAGGTGCCGGATGGTGATCTTCTTCTTGTCCGGCCTGGCGTCGCTGAAATAGCGCGGCAGATAGGCGGCGACCGGGTCGTCAAGGCTTTTGATGAAGCCTTCCGCGACGGCGATGTGGACGAGCGCCTGCAGAATGCTCTTCGACGCCGAATGGACGTTGTCGCTCCGCCGCTCGCCGCCGCCGTGGAAGTAGCGTTCGGCCACGAGATGGCCGTGCCGGATGACCAGCACGCTCAACAGCGACGGGTTGCGTGCGAGCTCCGTCAGCCCCGCATGCAGCGTGGCGGAGCTCATCCCCTGCCGCTCAGGCGGCGACCGCTCTGGATCGTCGTCCTTGGAATCGTCGTCGCGAGGATCGGTGTACGTCGGATTGCTCTCGTAGAACCTGCGGCCGTCGCCGGCGATCCGGTCGCAATCGACGGCCGCCGTCTCGGCGCACCCGGTCAACGCCAGAAGGGACAGCATCGGCACGACGCACGCGCCGACGGCCACGGGCTTGCGCGATCTCATGACCGACGTCATTGTCCACGATCGCGACCCCGCGGGCTCAGATTTCCAGGGCGGCGAACTCGGTCATCTCGGCCGCGGGGTCGACCACCGGCTGGATCACCAGTTCGTCGACGCCGGCCTGCTCCAACCGGGCGATCCGGGTCGCGAGCTCGTCTCGCGTGCCCACGAGGGCGAGCTTGTCGATCAGCGAGGGCACGACCAGGTCGCGCTCGTCGGGCGCGATCCGGCCCAGGTAGTTCCGATACAGCACTTTGTGCCGATCCGGGGCGGTCGCGGTCGTGCCACGTCTGGCCAGCAGCAGCCGCAGCGCCTGTTTCTCCTCGTCGAGCAGGCTCTCGGCGAAGGCCGGGTTGTCGGCGGCGAAGGTCAGCAGCGACAGCGCGATGTGCCCCATCGCGTCGCGCGCCGCGTCACCGTGGCGGTCCTCTCCCGGCTCGAGGATGTGCATCGAGGTCATCACGTACGAATTCACCTCGACCGGCCGGCCCGCCGCGCGGGCCGCGCTCTCACGTTCCTTGTCGAGGGCCGCCCAGGCGCCGGGGTCGAGCAGGCCGAAGGAGATCACGCCGGCCCCGCGCCGGCCGGCGATCGCGGCCGCCTTCAGCCCGAACGCCGCCACCACGAACTCGATCGGATGCGCCGTGTCGACATACGGCCCGACGTGCAGGAACTCGATCTCCCGCGTCCTTTCGCCCTCCTGATATCGGCTCGCCTGGCCGGCGCACAGCGCTTGCAGGGCCGCGGTGAAGCTCTCCATCTCGGCCATGGTCGTCGGCAGCATGCCGAGCGTGCGGCGTGCGGTGTTGCCGGTCCCGATGCCGCAGATGACCCGGCCCGGGGCCAGCGCGTTGAGGCCGGCGAAGTGGTTGGCGGCCGCGGGCGCCGAGCGGAGCGCCGGAGAGGTCACGCCGACGCCGAGCTTGATCCGGCTGGTGGCCTTGGCGCACAGGGCGAGCGCGGCGAACGGGTCGCCGTGCAGCATGGGGGTGTCGTAGACCCAGAAGCTGCGGAACCCCAGATCCTCGGCCCGCGCCGCGAGTTCCTCGATCCCCACGTGTGCGGTGACCACGATTCCCTTGCGCATAGGAACCTCCGATCTAACTAAGCGCATAGTCAGCCCGTCGATCGATTGTTGTCAAGGCGGGGAAAACGATCTACACGCCGTCGGCGGAGGCGTCGTGCGTGACCATGGCGAGGGCGAGGTCGGCGTAGAACTCGCCGAGCCGCTCGGGCGAATCCGACCCTTCGAGCCGATACCAGCGGCCGAGGTCGATGCTCAGCGAGAGCATCGCACGCGTCACCCGCTTGACGTCGACCTGCTTGAACGACCCGTCGCCGACCCCGCGGGCGACGGTGCGCCGGAAGAACCGGTTGGTCTCGTGGCGGATCTCGAGCACCTCGTCGTAGTGCTCGGGCGTGAGACCGGCGAGCTCATATTGGCAGACCCGGGCGGCCACGTGATGGCGCCCGTGCCACTCGGTGTATCTCGAGACGATCGTCCGCAGCTGCTCGGCCGAGCTCGCGGTGGCCGGGGCGGAGTGCTCCCGGATGTAGGCGAGGACGCGCTGGTGGCCGGCTCGGATGATCTCGAAGAGGACCAGTTCCTTCGACGGGAAGTGCACGTAAAGCGCCCCCGCGGTGAGGTTCACGCCCTCGCAGATGTCGCGCGTCGTCGTGGCGTGGAAGCCGTTGGCGGCGAAGCAGCGGACGGCCGAGGTCAGCAGCGCGCGTGGCATCTCGCCTAGCGACTCGTTCCAGAGGTCGGCGGAGTGGTCCCGCCATCGAGGATCGTCCGCAAGGTCCTGCGCGGTGAAGCGGGCCTGCCTTCTGGCCATACGTGACTCTCGCCTTCTCCACATCCCGCCGATGGGGCAATTGTGCCGCAGCCGGATGCTCCGCCGGTCCATGCCTTGACACTCGGCATCCTCGAGACTAACTATGCGCTTAGTCACTGAGATGACAAGCAGCCGGCTTCCGGGCGCCGTCGAACCAAGGCAAAGGAACGTGGCATGTTTCCCATCGGATCGCTTCGCTCAGGATTCCTCGCCGGCGCCTTAGGGCTCTGCCTTCTGGCCGCCGCCTGCGGCGGGAACACCACTGGGTCATCGTCGCCGAGCAGTGGCTCGACGTCGCTCGGGGGCAAGACCATCGCGCTCGTCGGCTATGGGAGCGCCAACCCGTGGGGCGCCTACTTCAACAAGGTGTTCACCGAGCGCCTGGCCCCGACCGGCGTCAAGATCAGCGATATGACGACGATGGACCCGGGCACGCAGGTCCAGAAGTTCAATCAGGCCGTCGCGCAGAAGCCCGATCTGATCGTGCTGTCCATCCTCGACACGCAGGCGATGGCCGTGCCGATCAAGAAGGCCGCGTCCGCCGGGGTCCCGGTGCTGGTCTTCGACGGCCCCACCGATCCGTCCGTGGCCGGGCAGGTGATGTCGGTGCTCTCGGACAACGTGAAGCTCGGCGAATACGCCGCCCAGAACATCATCGAAGGCCTGCGCGCGCAGGGTCGCACCTCCGCCAAGATCATCGTCCTGACCGGCACGAAGTCGATGCTCGTCACCCAGGATCGGATGAAGGGCTTCGAACGCGTGATGGCGACCGCCCCCGAATACCAGGTCATCGAGGAGCAGGACGCCAACTGGGATCCCAAGCTGTCCGGTGACATCGCCCAGCAGCTGCTGGCCAAACACGGCCGCGACGGCGTGCAGGCCGCGTACGGCATGGCCGACTACATGGCCCTGCCGATCATCCAGGCCGCCAAGCAGGCCGGATTCCCGATCGGCGGCAAGGACGGCCTGATCGTCACCAGCAGCAACTGCTTCAAGGCCGGCATCGACTCCATCAAGGCGGGCGAGCTGTACGGCACGGCGACCGAGGACCCCGGCACGATCGCCGCGCAGACCGCCGACTACGTCGTCCGCTACCTGACCGGTAAGAAGCCGCCGAGGAGCGAGATGGTCCAGGAGGAGCGGGTGACCGCCGCGACCGTGGGCCAGTTCGCCGAGCAGTGCGGCCACGCATGACGCCATCGCCGGCCGACCGGCCCCTGGGCCCCTATCTGCGGGTCGAGGGGCTGGTCCGTGCCTTCGACGGAGTGCCGGCGGTCCGCGAGGTCTCGTTCGCGGTCGGGCCGGGTGAGATCCACGCTCTGTGCGGGCACAACGGAGCCGGCAAGAGCACCGTGGTGAAGCTGCTGTCGGGGCAGTTGACACCCGACAGCGGGCGCATCGTCATCGGTGGCCAAGAGGTCGGCTTCCGCGACCGCCAGGCCGCCCAGCGGGCCGGCGTCGCCCTGGTCGACCAGGAGCTGAGCGTGGTGCCGGCGCTCACCGTCCTCGACAACATGCTCCTCGGCGACATCCACGTGCCCTTCGTCAATCGAAGGCGTACGGCCGCCGCCGAGTGCCGCCGGGTCCTCGACGACATGGGCCTCGGGCGCATCGCCCCGGATCAGCCGCTGTCGGCGCTCAGCCTCGGCGAGCGGCAACTGGTCGAGATCGCCAAGGCGCTGAGCCAGAAGGCCCGCCTGGTGATCCTCGACGAGCCGACCGCGACGCTCGGCGACGTCGAGACCGAGCACGTGTTCGCCGCGATTCGGCGGGTCGCCGGCATGGGCTGTTCGGTCATCTTCGTCTCCCATCGGCTGACCGAGGTGCTCGGGCTGTGCGACACCGTCACCGTCCTCCGCGATGGACGCAGTGTCGCCACGACCCTGGCCAAAGACCTGACGGTCGACGAGCTGATCGTGCAGATGCTCGGGGCGGCGCCGCGCCGCCTGTCGGCCGAGCGCGCCTCGGGCCAGGCCGACGCCCGCGCGTTGCGGATCGAGCACCTGAACGTGCCCGGGCGCCTGACGGACTTCACCCTCACCGCGCAGGCCGGCCGCGTCCACGCCCTGGCGGGGCAACTCGGCGGCGGCGCGTCCGACGTCCTGCGCGCCCTCGCCGGGCTGCATCCACGGGCGACCGGCGTCGTCACACTGCACGGCAGGCCGATCCCTTTCCGCGACCCGGTGCGCGCCGCACGGGAGGGCATCGCGTTCGTGTCCAACGACCGCAAGTCCGAAGGGCTGTTCCTCGGCACGTCGGTCGCGCGGAACCTGGTCGCGACGCGCCTGCCCGCCCTCGCGCGGGCCGGGGTCATGGTGCCACGCAGGGAACGCCGCGCCGCCCGGTCACTGGCCGAGCGGTCCCGCCTGCCGCCACACCGCCTGGACGAGCGCGTCACGGCGCTGAGTGGAGGAAACCAGCAGAAGGTCTTCGTCGGCCGCTGCCTCGACGACGGCCGTGTCCACGCCCTGCTCCTGGATGAGCCGACGCGCGGCGTGGACGTCGGCGGCCGCGCCGAGATCCACCGGCTGCTCCGCCAGGCCGCCGACCGTGACCTCGTCGTCGTGTTCGCCTCTACGGAGCTCGACGAACTGCTCGAGCTGGGCGACGTGATCGTCACCATGCGGGACGGCCGGATCGTGAGCCGATACGAGGGCGACATCGACGAGGCGCGGCTGCTGCGCGACATGACCCACGGAGCGCTAGAACCATGAGAACGCGCAACGGCTCCGTGGGCGCCGCGGAAAGCCCGGTGACGCGTGACTCCGGCGACGCCGCGGGCCGGGACCAGCGCCCGGGTTCGCCGGGTGACCGCTACCTGGGGATAGGTCTTGCCGTCGCGCTGCTGGCGCTAGCCGTACTGGCCGTGACGACGCATCGCTTCCTCAGCCTCGACAACGCGCGCGCCATTCTCGCGTCCGCGGCTTTTGTGGGCATCGCCGCCATCGGGGCGACGCCGGTGATGATCGCCGGGTCCGCGGTGTCGCTGGCCACGTCGCAGACCGCGACCGTCGTGGCGATGCTGTTCCTGGCCACGCAGCAGCTGGGGTTGTGGACGGCACTGCTGATCGCCGTCGCGGCCGGCGTCGCGCTGACCGGCGCGCAGGGCGCGATCATCGGTTTCTGGGGCTCGAACCCGATCGTGCTCACCATCGCGGCGGGCTTCGCGATCGGCGGCGCCGCCACCTGGTTCAGCGGCGGAACCCCTGTCAATCCGGCCGCGCGCGGCTTCGACGTGCTCAACTCCGCCCCGCTCGGCCTGCCGCTGGCCGTGTACGTGCTGCTCGTGACCACCGCGGTCGCCCAATGGTCGCTGCGCCGCACGACGGCCGGACGGCAGATGTATCTGATCGGCGAGAATCGGGCCGCGGCCCGGGCCGCCGGGTTGCCCGTCGGCCGGGTGACCGTGCTCGCCTGGGCCTTCTTCGGCGCGTGCGTCTCCCTGACCGGTGTTTTCCTGGCGGCGTTCAACACCTCCGCCACGGTGACGCTCGGCGGGACCCTCACCCTCGACGCCATCGCGGCCGTTCTCGTCGGGGGCACGGCGATCGCCGGCGGCCGCGGCTCGGCCGTGCGGACCTTGGGCGGTGCGCTGCTCATCGCCGCCATTTCCGACGTGCTCCTGCTGCGCGGATATTCGACCGGGGCGCAGATCCTCGTGAAGGGGCTCCTCGTCCTGGTGGTCGTCATCGCGGTGCATGTACGGACGACGAGGGGGCAGCGATGATCCACCGGAGTGTGGCTCAACCGGACCGGCTCGTGCCGGCGACCGCGCTCGTGATCGTGCTGATCGCGTTCCTCGCCTCGCCTCTGATCAGCGGCAAGCCCATGGCGGTTTTCGACGTCTACAACGCGCTGCAGGGCTTCGCGCAGCTGGGTCTGCTGGCCCTCGCGATCGGGATCACGATGATCGCCGGCGAGTTCGATCTGTCGGTGGCCGGCACGTACGCGCTGGGGGGCATCCTCGCCGTCCGGACCGGAGAGACGTCGCCTGTCCTCGGCGTGCTGGCCGCCATGGCCGCGGGCGCCTGCATCGGAGCCGTGCAGGGCGGGCTGATCGCGCGGTTGCGCATCCCGTCCCTGCCGGTCACGCTCGCGACGTACATCGCGCTCCTCGGCCTGACCTATGCGATGTCCGGAGGATTGAGCACGACGTACCGCAACAGCGACGCGACCTTGTGGGTCGATCAGACGGTCGGCGGCGTCTTCTCACCGCGGAGCCTGCTGACGCTCGCGGCCTTCCTGGCCGCCGCGATCATGCTGGCCCGCACGAAGCTGGGCCGCGAACTTCGGGCCATCGGCGGAGACCGCCGGGCCAGCCGGGTGGCGGGCGTCAGCGTCGACCGGCGGCTCGTCGGGATCTTCACGGCGTCGGGGACGCTGGCGGCGCTCGGCGGAGCCCTGCTGGCCTACAGCTACGCGTCGGCCAACCCGGACCCCGGCCTGCAGCCGTTGATCCTCGCCGTCGTCGCCGCCCTGCTCGGTGGCGTCTCCCTGGCGGGCGGGCGCGGCGCTCCGCTGGGGCTGCTGGCCGGGACCCTCTCCGTGGCCCTGCTGGCGCAGATCGTCGCGATCACCGCGCTGCCCGACTTCAGCACCCAGCTTCTGTACGCCGCGCTGCTCGCCGTGATCGTGGCCATCGAGAGCCCTGGACTGCGGCACATAGTGGACCGGGCGCGGGCCCGATACCGTCACGACACCCCGGTCGCCGAGCCCGACCGGTGACCGCACCGACCTGCCGACGTGCGCCGGCAAAACGCAAAGGAGGACGACCATGACCGCGAACACGACCACGGTGGCCGAGGGCTTCCACTTCCTGGAGGGGCCGCGCTGGCACGACGGCCGGCTCTGGTTCTCCGACTTCTACAGCTACCAGGTCTACTCCATGCTCGAGGACGGCTCGGACCTGCGCGTGGAGGCATCCGTGCCGGGGCAGCCCTCCGGCCTCGGCTGGCTGCCCGACGGACGGCTGCTGATCGTGTCCATGCGCGACCGCCGGATCCTGCGCCGCGAGCCGGACGGATCGCTCGCCGTACACGCCGATCTCGCCGAGCACACCCGCGGGCACCTCAACGACATGGTCGTGGACGGCCATGGCCGCGCCTACGTGGGCAACTTCGGATTCGACCTGATGGGCGGCGCGCCGCTGGAGCCCACCACCCTGCATCGGGCCGACCCCGACGGCCGGGTCACGCAGGTCGCCGACGACCTCTGGTTCCCCAACGGCAGCGGCATCACGCAGGAAAACGTGCTCGTGGTCGCCGAGACGTTCGGCAACCGCGTGAGCGCGTTCGACCTCACCGATGACGGCGAACTGGTCAACCGCCGGGTGTGGGCCGAGTTCGGGCCGCTCCCGTCCGACCGCGAGATCGGCGCGGCGCTCTCTCAGTTGGTGGTCGCCGGCGACGGCGCGTGCCTCGACGTGAAGGGCGGGCTGTGGATCGCCGACGCCATCGGCCACCGGCTGATCCGCGTCATAGAAGGCGGGACCATCACCGACGAGGTCAAGCCGGGGACACCGGTATACGCCTGCGCGCTCGGCGGCACGGACGGCACCACCCTGTTCGCCTGCGCCGCCCCCGACTTCGCCGAGGCCGCACGCAAGGCCGCCAAGGAAGCCCGCATGATCGCCATCCGCGTCCCCAGCCCCTGAGGTGGACGTCGCGACGGAGGCTCAGGCGGCGAGGACGTGGGCGGTGACGTAGGCGGCGTAGGCGGCCAGCAGGATGGCGCCCTGCCATCGGCTGACCTGGCCGCGCCAGAGGAAAGCCGTCGCCAGCCAGGTGACGGCGATCAGGAAAGGCCAGTCGAGCGTGATGACCTGGCGCGGCACGACGACCGGAGCCACGACGGCGATCAGTCCGAGGTTGAAGAGCACGAAGTAGAGCAGGGTGCCGATCAGGTTGCCGGCCGCGACATCGTGGTGGCCGCGTTTGGAGGGCACCGCCTGGCGGATGACCTCCTCGGCCTCGATCGCCGCTGGGGTGACGATCATCCCCATCACGGTCGCGGGGAACGCGAACTGCCGCACGATGCCGTCCGCGCCGTATCCGATCAGCTCCGCGCCGGCCGTGATGACGATCAAGCCGGCGACCGTCAGCCCGACCGGCCGCCACCAGCGCGCCGGCGGCTCATCGACGTTCCGATCCAGCTGGTTCCGCATGGCGAGGACGACGTACGTCATGGCCGCGGCGAAGGCCGCGAGCAGCGCCGCTCCGGCCGCACGCGAGGTGTGGCCGCCGATCAGCGCGATGCCGGCGAAGACGGGCGTGGCAGCGACGACCAGCAGGATGCCGCGTGGCAGCCGGACCCGCAGCGGAAACAGCACCGCGGCCAGGCCGAGCGCGACGCACATGACGAACGAGGCGCCGCCGAACACCGTGCCCAGCGCGATCTCGGTGTGCCCGTCGCGCGCGGCCACCACGCCGACCGCGACGTTCTCCGCCTCCAGCCCCGAGAAGACGCCGGCGATGACGAACGGCGCGGCCCGGAGCAGCGCGGCCAGCCCGACCATGCCGTCTACGAGCATCTCGGTGGACCACACCACGATCACCACCCCGAGCGCGAAGGCGCCCAGGGCCAGCAGCCCGCTCACGACACCCCCGTTTCCCCGGCCGGATCCTCGGTGGCCTGCACCGATCGCTCCGTGAAGACGCGGAGGGCCGCCGCGGCCTCATCCACCGCTTGGCGCGCCCGTGCCCGCCCGGCCGCGCCATGGCGGTCGCGGCGCCCGATCGCCTCCATCCACCGCCGGAGCTTGACCAGGTCGGCCTCGTTCTCCTCCACCTCGGCGAAGGTGAACCTGCCCCGCCGGGTCTCCTCGGCCAGTTCGGCGAGCAGCGCCTGCGCGCGCTCCACGACCTCGGTGTATTCGGCGTCCCGCTCGGCGTTGAACCGCGCGAGCAGCCTCCGGTGGGCGCCGTCGGCGAACCCCTCGATCCGGTAGGTGTCGATGCTGCCGCCCGCGCCCGTGATGCCGCCCGCGACCGTGGACAACGCCTGCTCATCGGCCAGGTCGAGCGGCAGCAGGCAGGTCGACGGGCCCAGATAGAGCGCGCCCAGGCGATGCAGCCGCCGCCAGGCCGCCACACGCGCCGTCGACGGCTGCTTCGGAGTCCGGTAGCTGATCAGCAGCCAGCCCAGGGACGGTTCATCGCTCACGCCCTGAGAATGCAACACTCGTTGCACTATCGCAACATCTGTTGCGAAAGCTGAGCCGCCTCGGGCCCGGCGCGGGGGCGACCGGACCGCGCTGGGATAGCGTTGCGGCAGACCGTTTTTTCCCCCGAGAACGGCTTTGGGACGAGGTGGACGTGGCCGGTGAATGTGAGAGCCCGCGGGAAGTCTTCGAACGCCTGGCCGATGGGATCACGAACCGAAGGTGGCACGACCTGCATGAGTTGTACGCCGTCGACGCCGTGATCGACTATCCGTTCGCCGTTCCAGTGCTGCGCCTGGCCGGTCGCGACGATATCCAGCGATATTTCGCGGCGGTGGCGCGCATGCCCCTCGACCTTCGGGCGTGCAACATCATGGTGCGCGAGACCAGCGACCCCGAAGTCGTCGTCGGCGAATATGACTACGACGCGCGGGTCACCACGACCGGCCGCGTGTTCCACGTTGCGAACATACAGGTGACCAGGGTTCGCAACGGTCAGATCGTGGCCTCCCGCGACTACCACAACCACCTGGTGCTGGCCGAGGCCGCCGGACGCCTCCCAGCGCTTCTCGAGGCGCTCGAGCAGCGCCGCGGGTGATCCAGGCGACGCCGCCAACTCGGGTTTCCGTACTGCATGGCGCAAGCATGGCGTGAGCAGCCCTGCGGAGAGAACGGCAAAAAAGTCCTTATCGGAGGACGAACTCCTCATGGGTGATGCCGTGTCCGCGTGACATGCGCGATGGGTACATGCCTACGCAGCGGCGACGCGACCCCCCTTATTGGCAGGAACTACACATCATGTATAGTTATGAAACTACACAGGATGTGAAGTTCGTGACGACAGCGGGGAGGTCGGTGCGGTGGCTCAGCAGAACGCGCGTAGTCGCCGCACGCGGCTGGCACTGCTCGCCTCGGCGCGCACGCTGGTCGAGCAGGAGGGCGTCACCGCGGTCACCATGGCCTCGGTCGCCGAACACGCCGGAGTCACACGTCGCGCGGTCTACCTCCACTTCGCCACCCGCGGCGAACTCGTCGCGGCGCTCTACGAACACGTCATCGAAACGGCCGAGCTCGCCGCTTCGCTGAAGTCGGTGTGGCTGGCCCCCGACGCGGTGTCGGCACTCGACGAGTGGGCACGCCACCTGGCTCGTTCACATACCGAGTTGATCCCGGTCGCGCGCGCGTTCCAGCGGGTCCGGGGGACCGACCCGGATGCCCGCGACTCCTGGGATTCGGTCACGCGGCAGTGGCGCAAGTCGTGCCGGCGGCTGGCCGACTGGCTCGCCGCCGAGGCCCGGCTGTCGGCGCCGTGGACGGTCGAGACCGCCGCCGACATGTTGTGGGCCCTGATGTCTTTTGACGTGCTGGAAGCACTGGTCGTCGACCGGCGGTGGTCGCGCAAGCGGCTGGCCCGGCAGCTGTCGGTGCTTCTGCGCTCCACATTCGTCGCTGAGCCGGAGGCCGCCAAGAAGGCGGTCAAGAGGCAGCGGCAACCAGCGTAGGAGGGAGGCGACCACCCATGGCGAAGAAATCCAAGAAGAGCAAGAAGGGCAAGAAGGGCAAGAAGTAAGGATGCCCACGACATACGTGCGGTGGCGCCGATCATCGGCGCCACCGCACGTCGCGTATGACCGCGCCGCGCACGGGGGCCGCGGGCGACCCCTGCGGGACCTGCCCCAAGAAGAGGGCTCTCACCTGGCCATACGCCACAGTCGGCAGTCAATCTGGCGGGCACGTAGTGAGCGCCAGGCGGATGTGGTAGCGTGGCAAGGGTAGTTGCAGTGTAGTACCCATTGAACGCTTTTAGCGCCTAACGGGTCAGGACCCCGTGGGCGCTTTTTGTTGCCGGTCATCTCCGGGTGGGCTTCTTTTGCAGCTATGAGAGATTCGCACAGGGCGGATTCTGTCAGCCCCCTAACGGAGGAATACAAAATGGCTACTGGAACCGTGAAGTGGTTCAACGCCGAAAAGGGCTTCGGCTTCATCGCTCAGGACGGCGGCGGCGCCGACGTCTTCGCCCACTACTCCAACATCGCGGCTTCGGGCTTCCGCGAGCTGCACGAAGGCCAGAAGGTGTCGTTCGACATCACCCAGGGCCAGAAGGGCCCGCAGGCCGAGAACATCGTTCCCGCCTAACACCGGGATCACCGAGCGGGGCCGCACCATCCAGGTGCGGCCCCGCGCCGCGGTCAGCCGCATTACACAATGCAACCCGCTCCATACCGACCGGCGGCCGTCCCTAATCGAGGCCCGGACCCGCTCATCAAGATCATTTACGCTCTGCGCTGAGCATGGCGTCCACCAGGTCGCGCAGTGGCGGGGTGAGATCCGCCCCCGAGGCCGAAGCGAGCGGCTGCAATCCCGACGCGCGCAGGATCACGATGCCGGCGGAGGCGCACAGGATGAGCTGGGCGCGCAGGAGGAGCTGAGCTTCGTCGGGCTCGCCGGGGCGCCAGCCGGCGGCGGAGGCCAGCCGTTCCGCGTAGGCGCGCAGCACCCCCAGCCGGATCTGGTCGACGCGCTCGTCGCCGGAGGAGCGCAACAGCAGCAGCAGGATCTGCTTCGTGGCGTCGCCGGCGGAGCCCGCCAGCTGGCCGGCGATGGCGTCCGGGACCTCGCCGAGCGGCGTGCCGCCGGTCCGCCGCAGCTCTTCCTCGACGCCCTCCAGGCAGGCCGCGAACAGGCCCTCCTTGGAGGAGAAGTAGCGGTTGATGAGGGCGACGTTGACGCCGGCGTCGTCGGCGATGTCGCGGACCGTCGTGGCCGCGTAGCCGTCGTACGCGAAGCGCTGGCGCGCCGCTTCGAGCAGCAGCCGGCGCGTGTTGGCCGCGTCCCGGCGGCGGGTCGCGGCGCCGGTCGGCGCGGGCTGAACAGATCGTGGGGTCATGGCGGTCCTCCGGTCGTCCACCCAGCGTAGCCGTGCTCCGGCGGTACGTAAACAAATGTTGACTTAGCTCGTGCGATGACGGTAGCGTTCAAGTAATCACATGTTTACTTGTTCGGGGGATTGTCATGAGCCATGCCGCCGAGGCGTCGGTCGCCGGCGCTCATAGAGGCGGATCGGCGCCACGCGCCGGCCGCCACGCCAACACCGCGCTCGTGGTGCTGTTCCTGTCGCTCGGAGGGCTGTCCTTCGCGGTGCTGCAATCGCTGGTCGCACCCGCGCTGCCGGCCATCGCCACCGACCTACACGCGTCGACCGGCGACATCAGCTGGATCCTGACCGCCTATCTCCTCGCGGCGTCCGTGCTGACGCCGATCCTCGGCCGGCTGGGCGACATGGTCGGCAAGCGCAGGGTCCTGCTCGCCGTGCTGGTCATCCTGGGTGCGGGCACGCTGCTGGCCGCGCTCGCGCCGAACCTGCCGATCCTCATCGCCGCCCGGGCGCTGCAGGGCGCCGCCGGAGCCATCCTGCCGCTGTCCATCGGCATCGTCCGCGACGAGCTGCCGCGCGAGCGGGTCGGCGTCACGGTCGGCCTCCTGTCGGCGATCTTCGGCATCGGTGCCGGCATCGGGATCGTGGCCGCCGGGCCCATCGTGGATCACCTGTCCTGGGAGTGGCTGTTCTGGTTCCCGCTGGTGATCGTCGGGATCGCGCTGCTCGGCGTGCTGTTCGGGGTGCCGGAGTCGCCGGTGCGCGCACCCGGGCGGCTCGACCTGCTCGGCGCGCTCATCTTGTCGGTCTCGCTCGTTTCGCTGCTGCTGGCGATCAGCAAGGGCCGGGAGTGGGGCTGGGGCGAGCCCAAGACGATCGGCCTGCTCGCGCTCGGCGTGGTCACCCTGATCGTGTTCGTCCTGGTCGAGCTGCGGGTCCGCGAGCCGCTCATCGACATGCGGCTGATGGCCATCAGGGGCGTGTGGGCGACCAACCTCGTCGGCCTCGCCTTCGGCTTCGCGATGTTCGGCACCTTCCTGCTGATCCCCACCCTGCTCGAACTGCCGGCCGTCACCGGCTACGGTTTCGGCAAGTCGGTCTCGGAGGCCGGCCTGTTCCTGCTGCCCACGACCTTGATGATGCTGGTCTTCGGCCCGCTGTCCGGGCTGCTCGAGCGTCGTTTCGGCCCCAAGCAGCCGCTGATCCTCGGCGCCGTGGCGGTGGCCGCCGCGTTCGCGCTGCCCGCCGTCGCCCACGACCAGATCTGGCACGTGGTGGCCTCCGGCCTGCTGACCGGCGCCGGCATCGGCTTCGCCTTCGCGGCGATGTCCAATGCCATCATCGAGTCCGTGCCGGCCACCCACACGGGCGAGGCGACCAGCGTCAACAGCATCGTCCGTACCATCGGCGGCAGCATCGGCACGGCCGTGGTGGCCGCGGTGATCGCCTCGAACAGCACGCCGCGCGGGCTGCCCACCGACACGGCCTTCACCGACGGATTCTGGGTCTGCGCCGCCGTGGGCCTGCTCGCCGTCCTCGCCTCGCTCATCCTGCCCTCGGCGCGTCGCCGCAAGGAGCAGGCCGCCGCCGCGGGCGCCGAGGATCTGGTGACCGGCTGAGGTCCATGGTCTCCTGATGACCGGGAAAGTCGTCGTCGCGTGGCGCGTTTTCATGCGATGGGCGCCGGCGTCGGCAGAAAGGACCGAGGAGCATGGCTGATCAACTGAACGACACAGTGGCACTGGTGACCGGGGCGAGCAGCGGCATCGGCGAGGCGGCCGCGCGTGACCTCGCGGCGCGCGGCGCGACGATCGCGTTGGTCGCGCGCCGCAAGGACCGGCTGGAGGCCTTGGCGGCCGAGCTGGGCGGCCGGACCCTGGTGATCGATGCCGACATCACCGACAGGTCCGCCGCCGAGGCGGCCGTGGCCCGCACGGCGGCCGAATTCGGCCGGCTGGACACCGTGGTCAACAACGCCGGTGTGATGCTGCTCGGCCCAGCGGTCGGCGCCCCGCTCGAGGAGTGGGAGCGCATGGTCGACATCAACATCAAGGGGCTGATGTACGTCGCGCATGCGGCGCTGCCGCACCTGCTCGCGGCCGCTGAATCGGGCCCGCGGCAGGTGGCCGACCTGGTCAACATCAGCTCAGTGGCCGGCCGCGTCGCCCGTGCCGGTTCGGCCGTCTACAACCTGACCAAGTTCGGTGTGACGGCGTTCAGCGAGTCGCTGCGCCAGGAGGTGGCCACCCGCCATGTCCGGGTCTCGGTGGTCGAGCCGGGCGCCGTCGCGACCGAACTGACCACCCACATGCGCGCGGAGGTGCGAGAAGTGGCGCGCGCCCGCTTCGCCGACGTCGAGCGGCTGGCCGCCGAGGACATCGGCGACCTCATCGGCTACATCGTCAGCCGCCCCCGCCGCATGGCGCTCAACGAGATCCTGGTCCGCCCCACCAACCAGGCCGGCTGAGCCACAGCGGTGGTACGGCAGGTGAGGTCAATGAGAATATTCTTCACTTTTGCGGCGGAAGTGGCATCGATCATGGTCAGATACATAGAAGATCATTCGTACCGCTATCCCCCTCGTTGAGGTGTACGTGAAGAATCTTCTGCGCCTTCTCGCCGCACAGGTGTTCGCTGCGGCCTTTGTCCTCACCGCCGTCTCCGGGCCGGCCCAGGCCGACACCGGGCCGACCGACGCTCAGCTCGCCGCCGAGTGGCAGACCGCGCTGGACACCTACCACTTCACCGTGACCCCGCCGCCTCCCGCCCCGGGGTCGGGGCGAAGCCGGGCCAAGGCCACCATCTCCATCGTGATCAACTCCCCGATCGCGCACGTGTTCCCCATCTACTCGAACTTCAACAACCATGTCGGCCTGCACTCGTTCCTGAAGCGGATCGTCACCCACAAGACCGGGGTCCTGGCCGGCCGGGTCTTCAACAACTTCACCGCGATCGAGGACGTGCCGTTCGAGGGCACGATCGTGACCCTCTATACGCATGGCCAGCAGCGGATCGACGTCAAGGGCCAGTTCTACGAGACGGACACCTGGTCGCAGCCCAACGTCCTCACCCACCAGAAGATCATCTTCAAGAAGCTGAGCGCCAAGAAGACTCAGGTCACCGAGCAGCTCATCTTCGACGCCGACACCTCCCTGATCGACACCGTCCTGCAAGGCGGCGTCTCGTCCCACCAGGCGACGCAGGCGGGGTTGAAGGAAGCGATCGAGAGCGGCGCCCTCTAAGAACCTCACACAGGCCGCACGAAGCCCGGTTCCGCGCCGCGGAGCCGGGTTTCGCCGTTGCGACAACCGGGTGGACGCGAACCCACCCGGTGGAGTGTGGACTCGGCCACGACCAGGCTTTCGGCGGCCCCTGCGGTGGTGTCGGGTCGCGCTGATCGGCTGGGGCGCCCCTGGTTCGGCGAGACGAGTGGGCGATGCCTTTTACGGCGGGCCTTCGTGGTGGCGGCCTCGGGGGGACGAGTGGATTTTCGGCCGGTAGTGCCCCCGCCGATGCGTGGAGCCGGCGCTACGCCTTGTCCGGGCGACGTCGTCAGGCCGGTGGCCGGCCGGATGTGTGGGGATGACCGGCCAGGGGGTTGGGTCTGCGTTCAGGTTCCGATCCAGGCGTCGATGATGTCGAGTCGCTCCATTGAGGGCTCGGGCGGGCGGAAGCCGAGCGTCTCGGTCAAGATGCCGTCGACGACCGGGTGGAGGCGTTCCTCGACGAAGGTCTCCCAGTCGCTTTGGGACTGCCACACGTCGACGTAGCGCAGGCCGTTGTCGGTGCGGTAGGCCAGGTGCGCGATGAGTCCCTTGGGCGGTTCGGGGCCCAGCCCTTCCTTGATTCGGGCGTATACGTCGGGGCCGATCGGGACTTCGTAGGTGAATGCGTGGGTCATGCGATTTCCCCCTTCATATTTCATCCGAAGTGGCTTCGGATAGATATTGCTATGATGAGCCCTGTGGCATCACCGGTCAAGAGGCGATACGACGCAAGCGGGCGGCGGCAGGCGGCACAGGCCAACCGACGGGCCATCTTGGAGGCGGCCCGCGAACTGTTCACCACCCGCGGCTATGCGGCCACGACGATGAACGACATCGCCGAACGCGCCCAGGTCGCCCTGGACACCGTCTACGCCGCGGTCGGTCGCAAACCCGAGCTCTTCCTGGCACTGGTCGAGACCGCGCTGTCCGGCACCGACCAGGCCGTGCCCGCCCAGCAACGCGACTACGTGCGCGCCATCCAAGCCGAGCCCGACGCGGCCCGCAAGCTGGACATTTACGCACGCGCGATCGGGAGCATCCACAGCAGGCTGGCCCCGCTGCTGCGCGTCGCCCAGACCGCCGCCCACCCAGAAGTACGCCAGATGTGGCAAGACATCGCACGACGCCGCGCAGCCAACATGCGCGAACTGGCACAAGAGCTCAGCGACACCGGGCAGCTCCGGCCTGGACTTGGCCTAGACGAGATCGCCGACGTCATCTGGGCCACCAACTCTCCCGAGTTCTACTGCCTGCTCGTCGAAGATCGCGGCTGGTCACCGGAGCGATTCACGGCCTGGCTCGCCGCCACCTGGCACCGCCTGCTCCTGGTCTGACCAATCCCGACGGCCGCCACCCGCACAAACCAGAGGTCGCCGAAGTAATTCGGCGACCTCTGGGACAGGTGATCGGGCGGTGGCCGGTCTGCGGAGCCGGGCCGTAGCGGCCGGTCGGCGGCTGTGGCCGGCCTCGGCTCCGGCTTGGCCAAAGCGGGCAATCCGCGGCGCCTCGGGTGACGAATAGGGGGCGAACTCGCCGACCCCGTCCGAGGTGGAGCGACATGCGTAATTCCGTGAGAGTCGTCATCGTGCTCGGGATGGCCCTGGCCACCGTCTTCGCCGTACAGGCCGCCGCCTCCGCCGCGACGGCCATCGAGTATGGCCTCATCGCCGCTTTGATCGCCGTGGCGGCCATCGCATGACCTTGCAGGCCCGCCGGACCGGGTCGCGTCGGCCCCGCCCGGGTGGGGCGGGGCCGCGTGCTTGCTAGCGGGGTGACATGGGGTCGGGCGCCGTTGCCGGCGCCTCGGCGTAGCCGACCGGGCGCAGGGTGAACGCGCCGCCGCCCTGCGTGCGGCTGCGCAGCCGGGTCGCGTAGCCGAACAGCTCCGCGATGGGCACGATCGCGGTGATCACGACGGCGCCCATCCGTGCGGTCGAACCTGACACCCGGCCACGCCGTGCTGCCAGATCGCCCAGCACCCCGCCCATGGCGGCATCCGGAACGGTCACGGTCACCTCGGCCACCGGCTCCAGCACGACCATGGCGCAGGCGCGCAGAGCCTCTCGCAACGCGAGGCGGGCGGCCGTACGGAATGCCAGTTCGGAGGAGTCCTTGGGGTGGGTGGCTCCGTCGGTCAGCGTGACCCGCAGGCCGATCACCGGATGACCACTGAGTGGTCCGTCGGTCAGCGCGTCACGGCACCCTGCCTCCACGGCCCGTACGTACTCCTGCGGCACCCGCCCCCCGGCCACGGCCGAGCGGAACTCGAAGCCGGCCGCGTCCGCCTCACGCGCGGCGTCCGGCTCCAGCGGCTCCACATCGAGGACGACATGGGCGAACTGACCGGCGCCGCCGTCCTGCTTGACGTGCCGATACAGCAGCCCGGACACGCCGGCGACGACCGTCTCCCGATAGGCCACCCGTGGCCGGCCCACGTTCACGACCAGCCCGTACGCCTGGCGGATCTTCTCCACGGCCACCTCCAGATGTAGTTCGCCCATCCCCGCGAGGACGGTCTGACCGGTTTCGGGGTCGGTCCGTACCGTCAGGGACGGATCCTCCTCGACCAGGCGTGCCAGCGCCGAGGTCAGCCGGCCGGCGTCGGTGCTCCGGCCGGCTTCCACCGCCATCCAGACCACCGGATCGGCCGTGGCCGGAGGTTCGAGCACCAGCGGCGCCCCAGGCGCGCACAGGGTCGCCCCGGTGCGGGCCGCCCTGAGGCCGGTCACCGCGACGATGTCGCCCGCGACCGCCAAGCCCACCTCGGTGTGCCGGTCGGCCTGCACCCGCAGAATCCGGCTGATCCGCTCGGTGCGCCGTGCCCCGGCGTCCAGCACCACATCCGCCTTCCGGAGCGTTCCCGAATACACGCGCAGGTACGTCAGCCGCCCGGTGGCCGCCGAGGCCACCTTGAAGACCAGCGCCGCGAACGGCGCCGCCGGGTCGGCGGGCCGCTCCTGCGCCGCGCCCTCGTAATCGCCGCGTACGGCGGGTACGTCGAGCGGCGAGGGCAGGTAGGCCGTGACGGCGTCCAGCAGCGGCTCGATCCCTCGGTTGCGATAGGCCGATCCGCACAGCACGACCACGCCCTCACCGCTGAGGGTCAGGTCGCGAAGGGCGGCCGCGAGAGTCCGCGCGTGGATGGCCGACCGCTGGCAGAACTCCTCCATCGCGTCGCCATGCAGCTCGGCCACGGTCTCCTCCAGCAGCCTGCGCCGCCGGTGCGCCTCCTCGCGCAGGGCCTCGGGCACCGGGCCCTCCTCGTGGACCTCGCATCCGTCGGCCCAGACCAGCGACCGCATGGCCAGCAGATCCACGACGCCGGTGAACCCGTCTTCGCGCCCGATCGGCAGCTGGACCACCAGCGGCGTCACCCGCAGCCGCGCCTGGATAGAGGCGGCGGCAGCGTCGAGGTCGGCACCCGCGCGGTCCAGCTTGTTGACGAAGGCGATCCGCGGCACGCCATACCTGTCGGCCTGCCGCCACACCGACTCGGTCTGCGGCTCGACGCCCGCGACGCCGTCGAAGACCGCGACCGCCCCGTCGAGGATCCGCAGCGAGCGCTCCACCTCGGCGGCGAAGTCGACATGGCCTGGCGTGTCGATCAGGTTGATCCGGTGACCGTCCCAGTCGCAGCTGACGGCCGCGGCGAAGATGGTGATGCCGCGGTCGCGCTCCTGGGGATCGAAGTCGGTGACGGTGGTCCCGTCATGTACTTCGCCGCGTTTGTACGTGGCGCCGGTGCGGTACAGGATTCGTTCGGTGACGGTGGTCTTGCCGGCGTCGACGTGGGCAAGGATGCCGATATTGCGGACCCCGACCGGCGGGGTCGATTCAAGGTGCACGTTGCTACGCACAGCCCATGGCCTTTCATTGGTTCCCACAGGACAGCGCGATTACGGACGAAAAGCCTGCGTCGGGCTTACGGCGATTCCTGGCACGCATGCGCGAGCCGTGCCACGACAGCGCAGCCGCTCAGCCTAGGCGTTCGTCACTGACATCCCGTGCCGGCCGCGCGGCCGGCACAGGGCGCCAACGAAGACACCAGAATCACCTCATACCGTGACCGGGGGATGACGACAGCGGTGCGATAGCGCACGGCCTGCTCCCCTCACTCGTCAAGGATGATTCGAGGCGATTTTACTGATCACCGCACGGCTCCGGAAACGCATTTTCGTCGGCGCGGGTTCCTCATCCACCTGCGCATATGATCGGCGACATGGCGCTGTGGCTGGTTCAGGCGAATTTCAAGGCCCGTGACGACTCGGCGCTCGGCCGGTTCTGGGCGCAGGCGCTCGGCTGGCGTGCTTCCAGCGGAGAGCCCGGTGCGACCAGCGTCACACCCGTGGGCTTCGTCTGGCCGGACCCCGACGCCTTCTGCATCGACGTCATCGCCGTCCCGGACCCCGAAACGGTGAAATACCGCGCGCACCTGGATCTCGCCACCACCTCCGCCGACCATCAGGCAGAGCTGGTCGCGCGCCTGAAGGAGCTCGGTGCGACGCCCGCCGACGTGGGCCAGGGCGACGTGCCGTGGACGGTCCTCGCCGACCCGGAGGGCAACGTGTTCTGCGTGCTTGAGCCTCGCGAGATCTACCAGGACACCGGGCCGATCGCCGCAGTGGTGGTCGACTGTGCGGATCCCCGGGCCATGGCGTGGTTCTGGGGCGAGGCGATGGACTGGACCCTGCACGAGGCGACCGACGATCACGCGCGGCTGCGTTCGGCCAAAGGCGTCGGCCCATATCTGGAGTTCCTCCGCGCGCCCAGCGCCAACACCGTGTCGAACCGCGTCCATCTCGACCTGGCGCCGTATCCCGGTGGCGATCAGGAGGCGGAGGTGGACCGGCTGCGCGCTCTGGGCGCCACCGACGCCGACGTCGGCCAGGGCGATGTCTCCTGGAAGGTCCTTGCCGACCCGGAGGGCAACGAGTTCTGCGTCCTCGCCGTGCGCTGACGCGGAGCCTGTCCGCCTCTGCGCGGCGGCGGGCGGGTGGCCGTGCTCCTGGGGGCCGTCCTCTTCGGCGGGGCGATACCCGGGCTGAGCGTCTCAGCGGTGACCGGCACTCGCGCTGGCCGCGGTCGGCCTGGCACGCATCGCCGTACGACGGGCGACATCCCGGACCGCGACGTCCAGTCCCTAGAGGTGTTCCGGCTGGTAGACCAGCTCTGGGCGGCCGACCTCGCCGTAGCGGGGGACGCGCCGGGCCAGGCCGGTCTCGGCGAGGTGTTCCAGGTAGCGGCGGGCCGTGACGCGGGAGACGCCGATCAACGTGCCCACGGCCTGGGCCGACACGCCCTCCGGGTGCCTGCCGAGTTCCCCGGCGATCGCCTCGAGCGTGGCCTGGGTCAGTCCCTTCGGCAGCGGCGACCGCGTGGCGGCCCGCAGGGCGTTGAGCGCCCGGTCGACTTCACCCTGGCCGGTCGCCGCACCGGCCGTCGACTCGCGGAACTGCTTGTACTGCTGGAGTTTCTGGCGCAGCGCGTCGAAGGTGAAGGGTTTCAGCAGGTATTGGGTGACACCGAGGGAGACGGCCGAGCGGACCATCGTGAGGTCGCGGGCCGAGGTGATCGCCATGATGTCGCAGAGGTTCCCGGCGGCGCGCAGCGAACGGGCCAGATCGAGGCCGTGCATGTCCGGCAGGTTCAGGTCGAGCAGGATCAGGTCGGGATGCTCGTGCCGGAGGATCCGCAGCGCGTCCGCGCCGGTCCGGGCCGACCCCGCCACCTGGAAGCCCGGCACCCGCAGTACGTAGCGCCGGTTCGCCTCGGCGGCGATCTCCTCGTCCTCGACGATCAGTACGGAGATCATGGCAGCGGCAGCCGTACGGAGAATTCGGAGCCGTGCACCTCGATGGCGCCGCCGAGGCGATGGACGGCGGCCTCGACCATGGGCAGGCCGAAGCCGCGGCCCGTGCCCTTGGTGGTCCACCCTCTCTCGAAGGCCCTCCGCACGGCCTTGGGCGGCATTCCAGGCCCGCTGTCGTGGACGCGGAGCAGGAGCCGCGGCCCGTCGACGTCGAGGCCGACCTCGACCCAGGCGGGCGAGGGCCCCGAGACGGCCGCGTCGATGGCGTTGTCGATCAGGTTTCCGACGATCGTCACCAGCTCGCCGGGATCAAGGGCGCCGTCGAGGTCGAGGTCGCCGAGCGGGCCTTCCGGGGTGATCACGAGTTCCACGCCGCGCTCGGCGGCCTCGGCGCTCTTGCCGAGCAGCAGCGCGGCGAGCACGGGTTCGCGCACGGCGCCGACGACGTGGTCGGCGAGGCGCTGGGCGCTGGCTAACTCGCGGGTGGCGAACGCCACGGCATCCTCGCTCCGGCCCAGCTCGATCAGGCTGATCACGGTGTGCAGCCGGTTGGCCGACTCGTGCGCGGCCGACCGAAGCGA
Organism: Streptosporangiaceae bacterium NEAU-GS5; assembly: GCA_017592665.1. GTDB lineage: Bacteria > Actinomycetota > Actinomycetes > Streptosporangiales > Streptosporangiaceae > NEAU-GS5. Next base: position 81,209 of record JAGFNW010000021.1, read on the forward strand.
GTCGACGAAGCTCCGCTCGGCGTACATCCGGTCGAGTTCGGTCGGGCCGAGGCCGTGGGTCTGCCGCCGGAGCCGGGCGCTGACCAGCCATGTCCCGCCGACCCCGACGAACAGGCCGAGCAGGCCGCCCAGCCCGGTCGTCATCAGCTGGCCACGGACCTCGTCGTCGATGTGCTCGATGGTGATCCCCGCCGCGACCATGCCTCGGACTCGGCCGGCGGCGTCCCGGACGGGCGTGATGGTGCGGACCGACGGCCCGAGCGTGCCGGTGGCCGTCTCGGTGTAGGTCTGCCCGGCGAGGGCCTGCGCGATGGACCCGATGTAGTGCCCGCCGATCTGGGCCGGATTCGGATGGGTGTACCGGCGGCCCTCCGGGCTCATGATCGTGATGAAGTTGACCCCGGCGTGGGTCTGGATCTCCTCCGCGTACGGCTGGAGCGTCGCGGACGGGACCGCCTGTGCGAACGCCGCGAGGACCGACGGGGATTCGGCCACGCTGATGGCCACCGCGCGCGAGGTCCGCGCCGCTTCGGCGGTCAGCAGGTTCCGCGTGCGGAAGAAGTCGAAGACGCCGCCGCCGATCACGGTCGCGCCGACCACGACGAGCTGGAGCAGTAGCATCTGCCTGGCCAGACTCCATCGGCGGGAGAGCAGCATAACCGGCCTCATATTTCGCTCGTGAACGAAATGTACGCAATGATGACCGCTTTCCGGGCCGGGCGCATAGTCACTCAAATCGAACTTTCATCAGGAGTGGCCCATGCGTCGTGATCGAACTCACTACCTGTATCTGGCGGTGATGGTCGCGGTCCTCGCCGGGATCGCGGTCGGGTTCGCCGCCCCTGACGTCGGAGTGGCCCTCAAGCCGCTGGGCACCGGGTTCGTGGCCCTGATCAAAATGATGATCAGCCCGATCATCTTCTGCACCATCGTGCTCGGGGTCGGCTCGGTCAGCAAGGCCGCCAAGGTGGGCAAGGTGGGCGGCCTCGCGCTCGGCTACTTCCTGGTCATGTCCACGGTGGCGCTCGCCATCGGCCTGCTGGTCGGGAACCTGATCGAGCCGGGCAGCGGGCTGGTGCTCACCGACTCGCTCAAGACGGCCGCGCACGAGCAGGCCACATCCGCGGAGGCGACGAACTTCGCGGATTATGTGCTGGGAATCATCCCGACGACGCTGCTGTCGGCCTTCACCGACGGTCAGATCCTGCAGACGCTGCTGGTCGCGTTGCTCACCGGCTTCGCCCTGCTGGCCATGGGCGACCGGGCGGCGCCGATCCTCACCGCGATCGGGCACCTCCAGCGGCTGGTCTTCCGGATCCTCGCCATGGTCCTCTGGGCCGCCCCGGTCGGCGCCTTCGGCGCGATCGCGTCCGTGGTCGGTGCCACCGGCGTGGACGCGCTGAAGGCCCTCGGCGTCATCATGTTGGGCTTCTACGTCACCTGCCTGCTCTTCCTGGGCCTGGTCCTCGGCCCGCTGCTGTGGGCCGTCGCCAGGGTCAGCCTGATCTCGCTGATGCGCTACCTCGGCCGGGAGTATCTCCTGGTCTTCTCGACCTCCTCCTCGGACGCCGCGCTGCCACGCCTGATCGCCAAGATGGAACATCTCGGGGTGAGCCGCCAGACGGTCGGCATCACCGTGCCCACGGGATATTCGTTCAACCTGGACGGCACCGCGATCTACCTGACCATGGCCACGCTCACGATCGCCAAGGCCCTGGGCAGCCCGCTCGAGGTCGGGCAGCAGATCTCGCTGCTCGTGTTCATGATGGTCGCCTCCAAGGGCGCGGCCGGCGTCACGGGCGCGGGGCTGGCGACCCTCGCGGGCGGCCTGCAGACCTACCGGCCGGCCCTGGTCGACGGCGTCGGGCTCATCATCGGCATCGACAGGTTCATGTCCGAGGCCCGTTCGCTGACCAACTTCACGGGTAACGCGGTGGCCACCGTACTGATCGGCAGCTGGACCGGCGAGTTCGACCGGGAGCGGGCCGAGGAGGTCCTCGCCGGCCGGCTCCCCTTCGACGAGACGACGTTGCTCGACGAGCCCGAGCCCCAAGAGCCACCGGAATCGGCGCATCCGGCGCTGAGCGGCACCGGCTCGGCCTGATCAGCGGAGAGCGGCCCTCCCGCTTGACGAGGGCCGCTCCCCGCACAGCCGGCTGAACTTCCCTCGACCCGGCCGACCGGCTATTCCTGGACGACGCCTCCGAGACCGGTGCGGCCCTCGAGAACGGCGACTAGCTCGACGGTGGTCCCGCTGCGCGCCTCCTCGCCGAGGACACCCGCTATCGCGTCGGTCAGCCCGGCGACCAGCCGCGCCGCGATTTCCTTGCCGCCGGGCCGCGTCAGGGCCACCTCGCGGATGCCGAACGTGATCGCGGGCGCGGCGTCGTCGACGGCCCTTCCACCGATGCCCCAGCGCCCGCGTGGTATGCCGTCGAGATGGACGACGACCAGGTCGCGAGCCCACTCGCCATACACCTGGACGACGGCATCGGTCAGAGCGGCGATCAGCGCCGGCTCATGGCCGGCCAGTTTCACCTCGGGCACCCGTGCGGTCAGATGTGGCATAGTCGAGGACTCCGTTTGTATCCAAAAAAGATTTGATTACAAAGGTAACAGGGGTGACGAGATGAGCGCCAGGGACGCCATGACGACGGTCCAGGCGGTCCGCTCGATGCTGCTGTTGATGCCGCGGCTGGTGGGGCGGGCGAAGCGACTGCCGATCCCGGCCGCCCTGCGTGGACTGGACCTCGCTTCCCGGCATCTCGCCTTGCTGGCCCACCTGCAATACGACGGGCCGCTGACGGTGAGCCAGCTGGCCGACCGGCTGGAAGTGGCGCCCACCACCGTCAGCCTCATGGTCGGCGACCTGTCCCGCCACGGCATCCTGACGCGGCAGGAGGACGACGCCGACCGGCGACGCAGAATCGTCACGATCGCACCGCACTACGCGGCCCCGATCAACGAATGGCTTTCCGGCAGCGCCACCGCCTGGACCGAGGTGCTGGCCGCGCTAACGCCCGCGGAACGAGCGACGATCGTGGCCACCATGCGCGCTTACGAAGCCGCCCTCGACAAACACACGAGCACCTGATTTCGCGCCGGGGCGCGAGATCGCGGTGCCATGCGATGGCACGGGGTTGGCACGGGTTTGGCACACCTCACTAAGTAGGACCCGAGTGTTGCGGCGGCGGCCGCCGCGGACCCGACGGCCTCCGAACCTGCCAATCCACGGAGCCATCATGACCAAACGCATCGCTTCGTACGCCTCCGGCGTTTCTGACATCTCGCTGCTCGGCGAGACGATCGGCGAGAACCTCGAACGCACCGTGGCCAGACACCGCGATCGCGAGGCGCTGGTCGACGTGGCGGCCGGGCGCCGCTGGACGTACTCGGAGTTCGGCGCCGAGGTGGACCGGGTCGCGCTCGGCCTGCTGGCGCGCGGGATCGCCCGGGGCGACCGGGTCGGCGTCTGGGCGCCCAACTGCGCGGAGTGGGTGTTCGTGCAGTACGCCACCGCCAAGATCGGCGCGATCCTGGTCAACGTCAACCCCGCCTACCGCGCCCACGAGCTGGAATACGTGGTGCGGCAGTCCGGCATGCGACTGCTGATCAGCGCGGTGACCCATCGGGGCGCCGACTATCGGGCGATGATCGCCGAGGCGGGCGTCGAGGATGTGATCTTCTTCGGTGAGGCCGGCTGGCACGAACTCGTCGCCGCCGGCTCGGCGGCCGACCCGGCGGCACTGCGGGAGCGGGCGGCCGAGCTCGCCTTCGACGACCCGATCAACATCCAGTACACCTCGGGAACCACGGGCTTCCCCAAAGGCGCCACGCTGTCCCACCACAACATCCTCAACAACGGCTACTTCGTCGCCGAAGGCCTCGGTTACACCGAAGCGGACCGGATCTGCCTGCCGGTGCCGCTTTACCACTGCTTCGGGATGGTCCTCGGCAACCTGGGCGCCACCTCGCACGGCGCGTGCATCGTCCTTCCGGCCGCCGGGTTCGACCCCGAGGCCACGCTGCGGGCCGTGCAACAGGAGCGGTGCACCTCCCTGTACGGCGTGCCGACCATGTTCATCGCCGAACTCGGCCTCGCGGACTTCGCCACGTTCGACCTGTCCAGCCTGCGCACCGGCATCATGGCCGGGTCGCCCTGCCCGGTCGAGGTGATGAAGCGCGTGGTCAGCGAGATGAACATGGCCGAGGTGGCGATCTGCTACGGCATGACCGAGACCTCCCCGGTCTCGACGATGACGCGGCGCCACGACGGGCTCGTGCGGCGCACGGAGACGGTGGGCCGGCCGATGCCGCACGTCGAAGTGAAGATCATCGACCCTGATACGGGCCTGACGGTGCCGCGCGGCACATCCGGGGAGCTGTGCACCCGCGGGTATTCGGTCATGCTCGGATATTGGGCCGAAGCCGACCGGACCGCCGAGGTCATCGACGCCGCCCGCTGGATGCGCTCGGGAGACCTGGCGACCATGGACGCCGACGGATACCTCAACGTCGTCGGCCGGATCAAGGACCTGGTGATCCGCGGCGGCGAGAACATCTACCCGCGCGAGATCGAGGAGTTCCTCTACAGCCACCCCGACATCGGCGATGTCCAGGTCATCGGCGTCCCGGACCAGAAGTACGGTGAGGAGCTGATGGCGTGGATCGTGATGCGCCCGGGCGCCGAGCCGCTCACCGCGGAGAGCGTCAGGCGGTTCTGCACGGGCCGGCTCGCCCACTACAAGATCCCGCGGTACGTCCACATCGTCGGCGGGTTCCCCATGACGGTCACCGGCAAGATCCGGAAGGTGGAGATGCGCGAGGCCGCCATCGACCTTCTCGGCCTCCACGAGGCGGCCGCGACGCACACCGCCTAGTGCGGTGGGACGTGCGGCCGGCCGTCCGGCTGAAGACCACGGCTGACCTGATGATTGGCGGTGATTGAGGGTAGTTGGCGGGGAACCAGAAAGGGGCCCGCCCAGATGGGGGAGAAGCCGGTTCTGCAGGAACGTCCCTCGAGCCCAGGCGCTGAGGAGGTCTCCGCCGAGCGGACCGTGGCCGCCGCCGTGGCGACGGCGGCGGCCGCCGCGGAGGAAGGTCAGCCGTTCGGCAATCCCGGCCGGCCGTTCAATCGCCGGTCGCCGTTCTTCGTCGGGATGACCGCCGCAGCCGGCGTGGCCGTGACGTACGGGCTGATCCAGCTGATCGTGTCGGCCCGCGATGTGCTGGCGTTGATCGGCCTGGCGCTGTTCCTGGCGATCGGCCTGGACCCGGCGGTGGCCTGGCTGGTACGGCGGGGCCTGCCGCGCGCGCTGTCCGTTCTGGCGATCTTGGCCGCGGCCTTTGGCTTGCTGGCCTGCTTCCTGGCGCTGGCCATTCCCGCCCTGGTCGAGCAGGGCGGCCGGTTCGTACGGCAACTGCCGGGCTATGTGCAGAGCTTGCAGGACAAAAGCTCGTTTCTCGGCGCGCTCAACCAGCGCTTTCAGCTGCAGCAGCGGTTGGCGGACTTCGCTTCGGGCAAGGCCAATCTGTCACTTGCCACGGGGTTGCTCGGCGCCGGCCAGGTCGTCGTGGGAGCGGCCGTCTCGGTGCTGGTGGTGTGCGTCCTCACGGTTTACTTCCTGGCGGACATGTCACGCATCAAGACCACCCTGTATCGCTGCGTGCCGCACTCGCGGCGTCCACGGGTCATCCTGATCGGTGACGAGATCTTGGCCAAGGTCGGCGGCTTCGTCCTGGGAAACCTGCTGACCTCTCTGATCGCCGGTGTGGCCACGTTCATCTGGCTACAGGTGTTCGGTGTTCCGTACTCGGTGCTGCTGGGGTTGTTCGTCGCTTTGGTGGATCTGGTTCCCGTGGTGGGGTCGACGCTCGGCGGGGTGGTGGTGGCGCTGGTGGCGGTGAGCGTGTCGATCCCTGTCGCGATCGGGACGGTGATCTTCTTCGTCGCTTACCGCTTCGTTGAGGACTACCTGCTGGTGCCCAAGATCATGGGCCGTACGGTCGAGGTGCCCGGCGTGGTCACCGTGATCGCGGTCCTGGTCGGCGGGACCTTGCTCGGCATGATCGGCGCGCTGGTGGCCATCCCGGTCGCGGCGGCACTGCGCTTGTTCCTGCGCGAGGTCGCCTTCCCGCGCCTGGATCGCTCCTAGCGCTTCGGGGCCGGCCCGTTCAGGCCATGACCTCGAAGCGGAGGTCCAGGCCGGTGACGCGCAGCAGCCGGGCGATGCGCGGCGGAACGCCGGTCAAGGCCAGCCTGATGCCCTGGGCTTGGGCGCGGCCCTGCACGCCGAGCAGTACGCCCAGCCCACCGGCGCCGCAGAAGGTGACCTGGGACAGATCCAGGACGAGCAGGTCGGTGCTGTAGTCGAGAGTATTGAGCAGCCGCTGGCGCAGCTGCGCCGTGGTGAAGATGTCGATGTCGCCCGACAGATACACGACGGTGGGCGCCGAGGCGCCCGCGCTGAGCAGGGCGGATTCGATGACGGTCATGGAAGTCTCCTCTACTGGAAGCCGAAGGTGATGAGATGCCTGCCGGCCGAAGATCGGCCCGCCGCCAAAACGGGCGGAGCCTGGACCGTTCGATCCAGCCGGCAGGCGGCACGTGGGTCACCCACCGGTGCTCGCGGCCCCGGTGCGCGGCGCGGGTGGTTCGCTCACCAGGGTGTGGATGTCGTCGGGCGTCAGGCCGGCGGCGTCCTGAAGGGCCCGCCTGAGCACGGCCTCGCCGGCGCCGGCGGGGGCGTCGGCTGGGATGATCAGCAAGACGATCGGCTCCTCGGCCGCGAAGCTGAGCGTGATCAGACGTGGGTCGGTGGAGTGGAACCAGCCGATGCGGACCTGCCGCCCGCGGGCCGGGATATGGCGCGGGATGCGCGGCCATGCGTCCCGGTGCACGCTGACCCGCAGTGTGGTCCGGCCCAGGCGCTGGTCGACGGCGGCGATGAGATTGGGCAGCTCGGCGGCGGCGTCGTGCGAGTAGGGCCACCAGGCCCCGTCGACCACGGCCCGCCGATCCAGCACCGGGTGGAGACTGAGCCGCAGCGTGGAATTGACGCGGGGGATCGACGAGGAGGCGGGGCTGAGAGGCGGTGGATGAAAAAGAAGTGCCGGCATCATGTCGCCTTACCTGTCCGGGCCCCTCCGAACGGGGCCGGTAGCGGTGATTCGCCGGGGCGACGCGACCTGAGTGCCAACGCTCGAAAAATCCTCGGTACCTCCACTCTACCGCACAACTTCCGGAATTTTTGAATTCCGGAAGTTAGACTGAGGACGTGACTTCCGGGAACTGGCCGTCAGAGATCGCGGAACCGGCCGGAGTGCTTTCTGCGAACATCCGCCGGTCGCGGGCCGTCCCGCTGCCCGCTCCGCACGCCGCGGTCCTGGCCGACTACGCCGCCGCGCTCGAGCGCGCTCCGCTCGGCGACTCCACCAAGGCCAAGTACGCCTCCCGGCTGCGCGGCTACCTGGCCTGGCTGGCCGCCCAGGCCGAGGCCGGCCTTTGGGACGGCGACCCGCTCGCCGACGCGGCCGCGGCCGCGGGAGCGGTGCGCGACTTCCGCCACCACCTCAAGAACGGCCACCGCGCCGCCAACACCATCGACACCTATCTGTCGGCCATCGACGACTTCTACTCCCGTCGCGGCCTCGGCAAACCCCAGGCCCGCCGCGAGCGGGACGCCCGCCGCCGCGCCGCCCCCCGTGCCCTGGACCCCGAGGGCGCCCGCCGTTACATCCGCCACGTCCAGCTCACCGCATCCCCGCGCGACAAGGCCATCGCCCTGCTGCCCTACTTGGCCGGCCTGCGCATCTCCGAAGTCGTCGGCCTCGATGTGGCCGATGTCCGGCTGTCGGCCCACCCAGGCGAGCTGTGCATCCGGGGTCAGGGCCGCGACGGCGGCAAGATCCGCCTGCTGCCGGTTCACATGGACCTGCGCCAGGCCCTCACCGACTGGCTGGCGACGCGCCCCGGCTGGAAGGGAGCCGGCACCCAGGTCGCGGTCTTCCTCAACCACCGAGGCGGCCGCCTGAGCGACCGCGCCGCCCGCGACATCATCACGGGCCTCGGCGACGCCGTCGGCCTGGGCGATGACCCCACCGAGCCCTTCAGCCCGCACGTCCTGCGCCACACCTTCGCCACCCAGCTCATCCGCGACGGCAAGGACCCGATCCTGGTCGCCGAACTCCTCGGCCACGGTTCGCTCGACACCACCCGCCGCTACGCCCTGCCCGCCGAAGCCGACAAGGCAGCCGCCTTGGACGCCCTGATCACCGACCATTAGTCGTCGGAACCCATTGCGCTTGGGGGAAGACGCGGCGGTGGTGGGTGGCGGCGGTGGCGGGGTGACGACCGGTGGTCCGCGGGCATGGGGGACCGGTGGTCCGTGGCGTGGGGACCGGTCTGGCTCCGGCGCGGTGTCCCGCGGGCGTGGGGACTGGCCTGGCTTCGGTGCGGTGTGCCGCGCTACGCGTCGTGCACCTCGAAGGCTTCGCCGTCGGTGCTGGCGATTACGACCGTGTAGCCGTCGAGGTCCTTGAGCCAGACCTCGCGGTGGCCAGGCCCGTTGCCCTGGCCCTCCGGCGGGTTGCGGTGCGGAGGGCGGACCACCGTGGCCCCGAGATCGGCCGCGCGCTGGAGTACGCCGTCGAAGTCGGTGACCTCCCCGAACCACACCAGTACGCCGTTTCCGACATCGCTGCCGTCGTCGGTGAACAGGCCGTGGTGGTGCTCGACGCGCCGTTGGTGGAGCTGGAGCACGAGGACGCCGTCGGCGAGCAGGCGCTCGTACTCCGGCCCGCCGTGGTCGCTGCGCAGACCGAGGAGCTGCTGATACCAGCGGCTGGACGCCTCGACGTCGCGGACGCCGAGCAGCGTCTGGGCCATGGCGGTGCGGGCCGGCGCGACGACGCCGATCCGGTTGCCCGCGGGGTCGTCGATCTCAGCCAGCCAGCGTTCACCGCCGTCCGGCTGGGGGCGTCCATGGACCCGGCCACCGGCGTCCTGCACCCGTTGCAGCGCGGGATACAGCTGGTCGACCCAGATCCAGACGACCGGCCCGGCATCGCGGGCCGGGGCCAGATCGGTGGTCCACTGTCCGATCATCCCGGGTGCTTCGAAGCCGCCGCGCTCGGCGTCGGCGGACCAGCCGAAGGCCGCCTGGTAGAAGGCCGCGGAGCGGGCCACGTCTGTGGCGGGCAGCTGCAGATAGGCGATGGCGCCCTCGGCCGGGTGCTGAGCAATGGCACGAGTGGGTCGGCTCACGTCGTTCTCCTTCAGTGGTGGACGGATCCGGGAGTGTCGTGGATGAGCAGCCGGCGGGCGGAGCGGGCGAACCAGGCCTGGTAGCGCTCGATCGTCCAGCCACGGCGCCGGACCAGGCGGTCGAACAGCGCGGGGTCCATCAGGATCCACACCGTGTCGACGGCGTCCTGCCTGTCCAGGTCGGCGCGGAGGGGGGCGTGGGCGGTCAGCCCGTCGACGATCCAGCCGGCGGTGACCTCCCGCTGCTCGATCATCTGCGCGGCGATGCCGGCCAGCCCGGAGTCGGCCGCGGATCCCTCGAACACGGCCAGGACCAGGCCGGCGGAACGGGCCTGGGCCGAGCCGATCACGCCCCCGACGACATCAAGGAACTCCTCCCCGCTGACGGCGTTGCGCGCGGCCACCGTCCAGTCGCGGTCCAGCACGGGGACCGGCTCGTCGTCACCGGCGATCGCGACGTCGATGGCGTCCTTGAGCAGGCGCGCCTTGGTGCCGAACAGCGACTCGACGGTCGGCACCGAGACGCCGGCCGCCGCCGCCACGGCGCGCATCGTGGTCACGGCATAGCCCTGCGCCACGAACACCGAGGTGGCGGCCTCGATCACGCGCCGCCTGGTGTGGCGTGCCTGCTCCTGCCGGCGGCTCGAGCGATAGGAACGCGCCGGGGCCCGCTCGCCGGGCTCTGATCCCACAGAGGACACAATTGACTATGGCCGTCCCATAGTCAATTGCCGTTGCCGTACGGCATCGACGAACTCAGCCCGCGAAGCGGTCGGTTGGCGGTCGCGGGAGGCATTTGATGGAATCGGTCTATGCAGACACGAGGACATGACATCGAAGTCAAGGCTCTATCAGATCAGGTCGTCGTGCGGGTCAAGGACGTGGTCGTCGCGACCTCGTCGCGGCCGGTCGTCCTCACCGAGACGGGCTCCCCCTGCTCGGTACTATCTTCCGCCGGCGGATGTGCGGATGGATCTGCTCAGGTCATCGACGACCACGTCGCACTGCCCGTTCAAGGGTGACGCCGTCTACTGGACGGTCCAGGCCGGTGACGACGTGGCCGAGGACGTGGTCTGGTCCTACCCGGAGCCGTTCCCGAAGGTCGAGGAGATCGCCGGCCTGCTCGCCTTCTGGCCCGAGAAGCCGGGCGTCACCTTGGAGGTGAACGGGCAGGTCGTATAAGCGCTCGGCCGGATGCCCGGCGCGGGGTCCGAACCGGAACCGTACGATGCGGGTCGATCGCTTCATGCCCGGCATCAGGTTCATGAGGCGGTATATGCGGCGTATGTTCGCGGGAGCCTTGGCCATCAGCACCGGTGAGTCGTTCATCGGCGCCTCGTCGGCGTATTCGAGCCGGGGGTGCCAATCGGCGATCGCGGCCGGGTCGTTGAAGCCGCTGTGGAATCGGGTGCCGTATTTGCGCAGCGTGGGGTCCCATTTGGAGGTGCGCCACGCCCAGACCGGCACCGTGTCGAACTGAGCCTGGCCGCTGGGGAAGGCGTCGACGACGCTGGTCAGCAGCCGCCTTACCTCGGTTTCGGTCAGGTAGGGCACCAGCCCTTCGGCGATCATCAGCGCCGGCCGGTCGTGGGGGACACGGTCCAGCCAGGTCAGGTCGGTGACGTTGGCGCCGATCAGGGTGTAGTGCTCGCGCGGCGGCAGGAATTCCCGCCGCAGTTCGATGACGTTGGGATAGTCCAGGTCGTACCAGTCGACGGTGGGAGGCGGGTCGATCCGGTAGACGCGGGCGTCGAGGCCGCAGCCGAGGTGCAGCACCACCGCGTCGGGGTGATCGGCGAGGAAGCTCCGGGCCCAGTCGTCGTGGGCTTTGGCGCGCACCACGGCGGCGAGCCCGATCTGGCTGGTGCCGAATCTACGTTTGTCGTAGTCCGGGTCGAGGCGGCGCATCGCCTCTTCGGCGTATCGGTCGCCGAGGATCGGGTCAGGCAGCCGGTTGTCCAGCGCTTTGGCCTTGAGGACGGGGCTGAGGGTCTTCTGTGCCCCGACGAGTTCGGCGTCCTTCACGACAACGACACTAGTGACGCAAGCGGACGAAGTCAGCTCAGCGCGGCCGCCTTGCGTAGCAGCACCGAGCGTTCGCGCTGGTTGGCGCACAGCCGGGCGGCCAGCTCAAGCTCGGCACGCGCCTCCGGTAGCCGGCCGAGGCGGGCCAGCAGCTCTCCGCGTACGGTCGGCACCAGATGCGAACCGGGGAGCCGATCCAAGGCGATCAGATTGTCCACGATGGCCAGGGCCTGCTCCGGCCCCGAGGCCATGGCCACGGCGACGGCCCGGTTGAGCTCGACCACGGGCGAGGGCGCGACCCGGCCGAGCGCCTCGTAGAGGACCACGATCCGATCCCAGTCGGTCGCCTCGACCGAGGGCGCCGACGCGTGGGCGGCGGCGATCGCGGCCTGCAGGCCGTAGGGGCCGAGGCCGCGGGCCGACGCCTTGGTCAGCGCGGCCAGCCCGCGCCGGATCGCCGAGAAGTCCCACCGCCGCCGGTCTTGGTCCTCGAGCAGGATCGGCGAACCGTCCGGACCGGTCCGGGCCGGGAAGCGCGCGGCCGTCAGCTCGCACAGCGCGAGCAGGCCGTGCACCTCCGGCTCGTCCGGCTGCAGCGCGGCCAGCGTGCGGGCCAGCCGGATCGCCTCGTACGCGACGTCGGGACGGAGCAGCCGGTCGCCCGACGTGGCCGTCGACCCCTCACTGAAGATCACGTAGAGCACGCTGAGCACGCCGCCGAGCCGTTCGCGGCGCTCATCGGCCGACGGCAGCTCGAACGGCACCCCGGCCGCCGCGATCGTCTTCTTGGCCCGGGTGATGCGGGCCTGCACGGTCGGCACGGGCACGAGGAACGCGCGGGCGATCTGTTCGGTGGACAGGCCGCCGACCACGCGCAGGGTAAGCGCCACCCGGGCCTCGGGGGAGAGCACCGGGTGGCAGCTGACGAACATCAGCGCCAGGACGTCGTCGTCGATCCGGTCGGGGTCGATTTCCTCGTCGATCGCCGGGTCGGTCGCCGCGTCGGTCGCCAGCAGGACGTACCGGTCCTGCAGGGCGGTCCGGCGGCGGATCGCGTCGATGGCCCGCCGCCGGGCCGTGGCCATCAGCCATCCGGCCGGATTGGCCGGAGAGATGACCGGCCACGACACCAGCGCCTCGGCCACGGCCTCCTGGGCGGCGTCCTCGGCCAGCCCGAAATCGCCGGTGAACCGGGTCAGCGCGGCGACGATCCGCGCCGACTCGATCCGCCAGACCGCCTCGACGTCGGCTGCGCCCATCAGCTCTGAACGGTGCTGTCCTGCGGGACCTCGTCCTCTTCGGGCACCCGCCGCACCTCGATCTTGGATCCGGGGGCCGCCGGGACCCGCTTGGCCCACTCGACCGCCTCCTGCTTCGACGCGACGTCGAGCAGGAAGAAGCCCCCGAACAGTTCCTTCGTCTCTCCGTACGGCCCGTCGGTGACCACCGGCACCTCGCCGCTGAAGTCGACCACGACGCCGATGCCGGGATCGTCGAGCCCCTCGGCCGCGAGGAGGACGCCCGCCTTCATCATCTCCTCGATGAACAGGCGCGTCTTGGCGATCCCCTCCTCGATCGTGGCCATCATGGCGGCGTTCGACTCGTCGGTGCCCCGCATGATCAGCATGTACTTCGACATCGCGCTCTCCTCATCCGGCCGGGGCCGCCTTTCGGCCCCTCGCACCCACACGTCGAACGAGCGGCCCGAGGATCGACACGGCCCCGGAGAAATCTCGCCGCGCCGCGGCCGAACCCGTCTTACCGGCCCGCAGCGGTCGGTGTCACCGGCCCGGAGCGTACCGCTGGGCGGCGCGCGCCCGGGCCTTCGCGGCCTCGATCTCCCTGTCCCGGGGGGCCGCGGTGGTCACCAGGCGGTCGAGCAGCTCCCGGGTCGCCTCCGCGACGGCCCGCACGGCCTCGTCGAAGGCTTCGCGGTTGGCCGCCGACGGGCGGGTCGTACCGCTGATCTTCCGGACGTACTGCAACGCGGCGGCTTCGACCTCGTCGTTGGTGGCGGGCGGCTCGAAGTTGTGGAGAGGGTGGATGCTTCGGCACATAACTTCACCTTGCCACGTGTGCCGCTCGCCGGGCCGGCCGGGCCGTGCTTTTCCGGCCAGAGCCTCGGCGGGGGACAAATGGCCGTTGGTGATCGCCGGATCCGCGTCTACCGTGCGTTCATGACCACTGCGGGTGGCGCGGAGAACATCTTCACTCTGGACGGCCCGACGGCGACCGGCAGCGGCATGCTGCGCGCCGCGGCCACCGCGACCGCACGCAACACCCGGGGGCTGAGCGCCGGATTCGACCTGCAGGCCCAGTTCGAGGGCGCGGTGGACGCCAAGCTGACCGACGCGGCCAAGGCGTCGTTCCGCGCCAGCGGGTCGGCGTCCGTCACCGCGGAGGCGGCGGCGTGCTTCCCGCTCGACATCTTCGACTTCGCGGGCGTGGTCGCCTCGCTCAAGGTGCAGGCCGAGGCACGCGCCAGCGTGAAGCTCGCGGTCGAGTTACAGCCGTTACGCCTGGTCGAGCAGCTGCTCGCGGAACACGTCGACACCGGCTGGCGGCCGTACATCGAGGCTCTGAGCAGGCAGATCAACGCCCGCGCCGGGTTGCAGGCGAGCGCCGCCGTGTGCGTCAAGGCCGTCTCGGAGGTCAGGGCCGGCGTGCGGCTGTTCCCGAAGAACGGCGAGCCGGCGGGCACGGTGTTCGTCGTCAACTTCGGCTACGGCTACATCTACGGCTACAGCTGGTCGCTGATCGCCGAGCTGACGTTCTTCGACCCGGCGGCCCTGGTCAAGGATGTCTTCCAGATCAGCGCGCGGCAGCTGGCCGACGTGTTCGAACTGGAGGGCGCCAAGCAGCCCGAGCCGGCCAGGAGCGCTCTTCTCGAAGGCGCCAAGCTGGTCGAGATGGCGCTCCCCGCGCTCGCGGACATGCTGTGCACGCTCCTCGCCGACCTGCCCGGCGCGACCAAGCAGGCGCGGCTGACGTCGGCGGTCACCGCGCTCGGCACCCGGCTCGGCCGGCATCTGCTGGAGACCCTGATCTCGGCGGCGATGGGCGAGCTCCAGCGCCTGCTGGAGCGGCTCGGCCTGCCCCTCGACACCGACGTCACCAACCGGCTCCTGGCGCTGTTGCACGGGATCGAGGACGCGATCTTCGCCGACGGCAGCCTGCTCGCGCTGCTGCCCGACGCGGTCGACACGGCCGTCGACGCGATCGTCGCGCTGGCTCTGCGCGGCCTGAACGCCGCGGACCGCCAGCTCGTGGAGGATGTCGCGATCGGTGTGTGGGCGGGCATCAGTCTCCTGTTCGCCGAGCCCACCGCGAGCCGGGGCCCGTCGGCGGCCATGCGGCGGATGCTGGTCGAAGCGGGCGTCGCGCTGACCGGGCCCGGCGACCTGCCGGCTCGCGCGCTCGGACACTCCGCCGCCCGGCTGCTGCGGCGCGCGGGCGCCGCCGAATGGCTCAGCGACATCACCGGCCTCACCCTCGAGCAGCTCGTACGGATCCCGCGGGACGGCGTCACGGGCGACGCGCAGACGTTCCTGCGCGAATTCCTGACCGCGGTGGGCGGCGCGCTGTCCAAGGAACTGCTCGACCAGGTGCCCGACGACGCCTTCGGACTTCCGCCGCAGGCCGTCCAGTCGGTACGGACCGTCCTCCAGGTGGCGGTGGAGGAGCTGCCCGCCCTGATCGACAGCGTGGATCAGCCGAAGGTCCTGGAACGCCTGCGCGAGCGGGTGGGCGTCGGCATGTTGCAGGCCATCGGCCCGCCCCTGGTCGCCTACCTGGAAGCCCTCGCCCGCGAGGGCTTCCAGCGGGCCGTGCCGGCCGTACAGCAACTGGCCGACGAGGCGGCGCACCTCGGCGACCACATTCCCGCCTTCCCGCGCGGCGGCCCGCTCGACCGCTTCACGGCGGCGCTGGAGGACCTCGGACGGGAGTCGATCAACGTCACGCTGGGCCTGCCGACGTCGACCATGCTGGGCCATCTGGCCTCGAAGCTCGGCCGGTGGCGCGACGAACGGCTGCCGATCGAGCTCGGCCTGCTGCGCCGGACGCTCTGCATGGAAGGAGAGACGAGCGACAGCCTGCTCAGCCGGCTGGACAGCTCCGACACCTCCGTGGTGCTCGCGTCGCTCGGCGAACTGGCCAAGCACCACCTCGACCAGATCAGGTCGATCACCCAGTTCGTCCTCGAGGACAGCGCGGATCTGCTGGTCCGGCTGACCGTGCTGCCGTTCGAGCAGGCCGCGCGGCTGTTCGCGGCCAGTGTGAAGGCCGCCTTCGAGCTCACGGCCGCGCTGATCGCCGAGATGGCGCGGATCGCCGCGGACCTGGACGCCCGGACCCGGCAGCTGGAGACCGACGCGGCCATGCTGACGGCCCGGGTCGCGATCCAGTGCGGCGCCCTCGCCGCGGAGGCCGCCGCGCTGACCGATCACCTCGTCGATCTGATCATCACGAATCTGGTGGGCAACGACCCGGTCGCGCGGGAAGCGGCGAAGATCGCGTTCTTCCTGCTGACCGGTGACGTCACCGAGGTCGTCTCGCGCGCGCTGGGCGACATCGCCATGGTCCTCCAGGTGGCGGGCCAGGCGATCGCGGCGGCGGCCCGGCAGGGCACCCTGGGCAGCCATGGCGCCAAGGACCTGCTCGAATCCGCGGTCCGGGCGACGGCGTCGGAGAACGTCGGCATCCCCATCACGATCCTGATCCCCATCGTGCCGCCCTTCATCTTCGCCACGGTCACGCTGATGACCGTGGAGGTGAACGCGGCCTGGCTCGGCGGGATCCTGTGGAACGGGCTGCTCGGCGCGACCGGCGCCGGGCCGATCATCGCGGCGATCGGCGACACCGCCACCTCGCTCCAGGCCACGAACGCGGCGCTGGACGCCGTCCGGGCCGCGGGCACCCCGGCCGAGGTCCGGCAGCGCGCCGCCGACCTGCAGAGACGGGTCGACACGGCCTACCGGCCAGACCCCATCACGATCACTTTCGAGGCGGGTTCACCCCAGTCGGTGACGACGGGGACGCGCGAGGCCGTCGTCCGGGGCAGGGTCGCGGGCATCGATCGGACGTACGTGGCCCCGCTCAAGGTGGAGGACGGCGCCGACGGCCTGGTGATCCCGGCCCGGGTGCGGTTCACCTGCCAGGGGACGCCGGTGCCGCCCGAGATGGTGGCCTGGACCGACCTCGGCCCGCGTGAGCTCGAATTCAGCTTCCGTATCTCTGTCCGGCCCGGCGAATCGGCCGATCCGGTCGTGGTGGTCCAGCCGGGCGTGTGCGTGGTGTCGTGCCTGGCTGCGGCGGGCGCGTGGGCCGGCACCTCCGACGAGGTCGGCGCGTCCAAGTCCGTGACGTTCCTGCTGGTTCCCGACCGGGACCAGGTCTACGGCCAGGCGGCGATCAGCGCCTGGCCGTCGGCGGCCGGCGCCCTCGGTCTCGCCTACGCCACCGAGAGCGGGCGCGTGGCCTGGCTGGCCCGGCGGGACGGGCACTGGTCGGCGGAAGACGCGCCGGTTCCTGCGCCGCGCTCGGGTTCCGGGATCGCCGGCTGGATGTCCTCTGACGGCGACCGGCTCCTCTACGTCGCCGGCAGCGGCGGCGTGCGGGTCGCGCACCGTGCCGCCGACGGATCGTGGGGCGGTTCCGTCGTCCACGGCGCGCCCGCCCGCATCGGCCGTCCCCAGCGGACGGCGACGGCCTCGGGCGGTGATCGCGTGGCCTACATCGACGAGGCCGGACGGCTGTACGTCGCCGTACGCGAAGCAACCCGTTGGAAGGTCGCGGACGTCACCGCGCTCGCCGGGCTGCCGCCCGCCGCCCCGGCCGCCGACCTGACCCAGTGGTCGTCCCCGTACGGCTTCGCGGCCGACGTCATCGCCGAAGGCAACCTGCTCGCCAACCCGCTATTCGCCGCCGGTCCGCGCTCCGCCGGCGAACCCGCGGCCGGGTGGAGCCTTTGGGCGGGCGGCCGCACCGAGCAGGTGCTGGTCACCGACCTGCGCCCATCGACCCTCGGCCTGCCCGAGTCGGCCCGCATGATCCATGTCGGCACCAGCGTCGAGAACGTAGGACTGGTGCAAGTCTTCGGCGCCGAGCACGCCGGCCCGGCCGAGGTGGACGCGGTCGCCTGGGTGCGCGTCCTGCGCGGCGAGGTCGGCATGGGCACCGGCGACGGCGGCAGCACGGGATTCGACGCCAGGACCGACGTCAAGGACCGCTGGATCCGTCTGTCGGCCCGCAACGGCGTCGCTCCCGCCAACGAGTTCATCGTGTACGCCGCCGGCCGGGGCGGCGCGGAGTTCCTGGTGGCGGGGGCCTCCGTCCGGGCGGTCGGCGCGCCGCTCCCCGAAACGACCTGGAACCTGGTCTTTCCTTCGGCGGACGGGCGGCTCTGCCTGGTCGCCTACCTGCCGGTCCCCGGCGTATGGCGGTTCACCGATCTGATGGCCGGCGGCCGGGCGCCGCGCTGGAAGGACGGCGGCGATCTCGCGGGCTGGCTCGACGCGGCCGGCGACCCGCACGTCGCCTACTGGGCCGACGACGGCGACCATTATGAGCTGGCCGGCTCCGCCGCCACGTCCGAGTGGCGGGCGCGCCGGTTCGGGCCACCGGGCCTCGGCCGGCGTGCCACCCGCACCGCGGCGGCGACCGCGGTGTCGGGTGACGAACGGCTGGTCGTCTGCGCCGCTCCCGACGACTCCCTCCACCTGCTGTCCTCGCGCGGGGGCGCGGGCCCGTGGACGGTGACGCCGCTGACCTCGCTGGCCCCCGCCACCAGGGCGGCCGTCGCGATCACCGGGACGACGGTGGCGATGGTCGGCGCCGACCGCCAGATCATCGTGGCCTCCCGGAGCGCCGCGGGCCGCTGGACGACCTCCGATCTGAGCGCCGAGATCGCGGCGCCGCGCGCAGGCAGGTGGTGACCATGGCGATCGATCTGGCGGGCCTTCTGCAGGGCGTTCTCAAGGAGCTGTTCGGCGTCGTCACGAA
This sequence comes from Streptosporangiaceae bacterium NEAU-GS5, assembly GCA_017592665.1. Classification (GTDB taxonomy): domain Bacteria; phylum Actinomycetota; class Actinomycetes; order Streptosporangiales; family Streptosporangiaceae; genus NEAU-GS5. Next base: position 99,501 of record JAGFNW010000021.1, read on the forward strand.
GCTGAGCCCCCCCGTCCTCGTGCACCCCGTGCTGGGCCGCGTCTATCCGCGGCTGGACGGCTTCTGGCCAAGGGGCTCCTCGCAGCCCGCCCCGCCTCGCCTGCTGACGCCGCGCACGCTGCGCGGATTCCTGGTGGGCGCCGGCGCGGACAGCCAGGCACTCGGCAAGCTCGCCCTGCTCGGGCTCCCGGTAGACCTGCTCCAGGAGACCTGGTCGGACGACGGCACGAAGATCGGGGCCGCCGCCCTGCAGATCGTCGCCGACGCCCAGCCCAACACACTCATCCAGACGACGCTGACCACCGCGGCCGTCGGGGCGCTCTGGCGGCTCAACCCGTTCGAGTCCGGCCCCCCGGCTGACGCGGCCGCCGTTTACGCCGACCTCATGGCGGCGGCGCTGACCGGGCACGCCGACGACCCCGCCTTCCGGACCGCGGCGGCCGGGCGCCCCGTGGAGGAAGTGATCGAAGAGGGACGTGCCTACCTGGCGGGCCTGGCCACCGACTGGCTCACCGCCGTCCAGGCACTGGTCGTCCTGTCGGCGGCGCAGCAGGCCGAGCCCGCGGGCCGCGACTTCCCCGCCGAGCTGGACGCCATCGTCGCCGCCTACAACGCGACGTCGGCGCCCGATTCGCCGTTCCTCGAGTACGTCGCCGGCGTGCTTCTCGGCGGGCACCCGGCGACCACCGCCATGCCGGACGACCCCGGTGACGACCACTTCGCCGACGTGCTTCGCGCCGCGATCCTGCACACCGCCGCGGGCGGCCTCGTACGCGAGGACGGCGACGGCACGGCCGCCGCGGCGGCGGCGACTCCCGCGCCCGTCGGTAACGCCATCCTGGACAGCGCGTTCGAGCTCGCCGACCAGCTCACCACGTACGCGCAGGACGAGGCCGGGCGGTGGGCCGACGACCAGGCCGACTGCAGCAGCTTCGTCCAGCGGGCGCTGTTCGCCGCCGGCACCACCGCGTTCGACCCAGGGCCCGACCACACGAACGCCTTGACCAGCCACGCCCTCGCCGGCCGCGACGACCTGTTCGACACCGTGCCCCGCTCGGGCGCGCGCCCGGGAGACGTGCTCGTGCAGGGCGCGCTGGTGATGGTCGACGGCACGATGACCTGGAAGGGGCACTGCGGCCTGTTCCTCCAGCCCGCCGCGGACGATCCCGACGTGCTCGAGGGGGCGTCGATGGACGCCGTCGGGCCCGTGACGGAGGGTCGGTGGGGGGTGGGCGGGTCCTATGCGTACGGGGAGAATCTGCTTGTCCGGCGGCTCAAAGAGGTCCGCAAGGGCGGCCCGGCGCTGCCGTTCGCCGATTTCTCGGCCGCCGATCCCGCGGTGACCGCGAGCAACGACGCCAAGCGGTTCGCCGGGTTCAGTCTGGCGAAGGTGCACTGGCAGGACGCCGACAGCGACGCCGACGCCCGACCGGCCGTCGAGGCGACCGCGCTGGGGATCCACTACACGGTCCGGCAGAATCACGGCCCCGCGGTGCTCGCCTTGAGCCCTGGCGCGATGGCCTGCGCCCCTCCCGGCGACGGGACCCAGCGCGTGCGCGCCTATCTGGCCGAAGACGACGTCGCCCGGGTGCGCCGGACACTGAGCGTGGACAACGTCCGCTTCGTCTGGGAGCTCTCGGCCGACCAGGGCGCCCGCTTCGCGGCCTCGATGCGCACCCACCATGGCACGGGCCACCTCCGCCCGGTGCTGCTCAACGGCCAGGACGAGCCGTACGAGCGGATGCTCACCGTCGGCCCCGTCACGGCCGACCTGGACCGGGTCGAACAGATCGACGTCTGGGCGCGCGGCGAGGGACCGGTCCTGTTCCGCCCCGCCGAGGGCGTCCGGCCCGAGCAGGTGGAGCTGCTGCGGCTGCGCGCGGGCGAGAAGATCACGCTGTACGCCGAGGTCATGACCCACGCCAACGACGTCGCCGCGCAGTCGTGGTATCGGGTCAACGCCGGTTCGATCCTCGACGCGCTACGCCGGGACGGGACGCTGGAAGAGGAGTACGACCTGCTCACCGAGGTTTTCCGGGACGGCGGCGTGGCCAGCGGGGGACCGGCCGGCTCACGCGGCGAGCTCGTCGCGCTGTGGGGCGGCTCGCGCGACACGCTGATCCTGCAGCCGGCCGGAGTCGTGCCCGCCGCGCTGTTCAGCTTCGCCACCTGCGACGTGATCCAGATCTTCGCCCCGGCGCTCGCCGTCCCGCCGGACCGCCCGATCGGCGTGCGGACGTCCCTGCCCACGATCCCGCGCGCCGCGCTTGCCCAGCTGTGGGCCCGCTACGCCGTCACCGACCGCTTCACCGATCCCGGGGCCGGCTACGACTTCCCGGCGACCGACTACGCCACCGAGATCACCAGCGCCGATCCAGGGCAGGTCCGCGGCCTTGCCTTCCACGATGAGGTGGCCCGGGTGATCACCTATGGCCCGGCGGGGGAGAAGACGGGCGCCTACCTGCACGGCGGGACGTCCCGGAAGATCATCCCGCACTCCGACCCCGCCTCCCGCCCCGACCACCCGCAGTGGCAGGTCAAGCGCGTGCCCCAGCTACTGCGCCTCTATCCGCTCCGCTACACCCTGAAGGTGGGTGACGCGCCCGAATTCGCCATCACGCAGGACGATGTGGACTGCGCTCGCCAGGAATACGTGTTCCACATGGACTTCACCGACGGCTACTTCCAGACCTATGCCGGGATATTCAAACCGGCGGACCTGCCACGGCTCGTCTTCCCCACCACCGATCCCGGCAACCCGCACGGCCTGGAACTGGCCGGTGGCCGTCCAGTGCTCCCCGCACTCGGCGCCAACAAGGTCATCGTCGTTCCGACCCGGAGCGAGATCCGGCCGCTCACGCTCGCGCCGGAGACGCGGGGGGTCAGGCACAGCACCGGCTACCACTACACCCGGCTGACCGCCGCCTCCGACGACCTGGTGGAGACGGCACGCGTGGCGTCCGAACGCTATGCGCTGGGTGCCCTGGACATCGTGCACTCGGTCTTGGGGAATACGCCCCTGCCCGTGACCACGCTGCCCGACTACGCCGCCCGGGCCGTCGTGCGCATCACGCGGCTGATCAGCGCGCCACCGCCGGCGCTCGGCTCCATCGACGGGGTCCTGTACGAAGCCCTGATGCGCGGCGGCAACCCGCTCGCCACCTTCGCCGACCTCGCCGATCCCATGCATCCGCGGCTGTGGCCGTACACGCTGCAGATCTCGTCCGGGTGGCGGTCGCCCGAGCACAACGAGACCGTCAGCAAGGTGCCGACCAGCAACCACCAGCTGGGCGTGGCCATGGACATCCAGCCGAAGAAGGATCGCGGGCAGCGCAACCCGCTCGCGCTGCTCTGCCTGCACCTGTCGGCGCAGGACCACCTCAGAGCGCATCGGGTGCGGGAGTGCCTGCTGGAGTTCTTCGCCGACGAGTACGTCGTCGGCGCTTTCCCGCGTGACCTGGTCGACATGACCTTCCGCGAGCAGGTCACGCCGCACGGCGTCGAATATGTCCTGCACTCCAGCGCGGGCGACCAGCCGATGTCGGTCCCCGACCAGGTCCACGAGGGCGACCAACTGGCCGGGAGCCGCGGGCTGCACCCTCTGCTCATCAAGACGTTCCGCACGGCCTGGGACGCCACCCACCTGCCCTGGCCCGAGCCGACCTATCTCGACGTGTACGTCTTCGCCCTCGCCAGGGGCTCTCACGTCCACCACACCTGGGTGCTGTGAAAATCGCCGGTGAAAGATAGGGACCCGGCGCCCGGAAGATAGGGACATTGACCGATCCGCCCCGACCTTTACCCGCCCTACGGTCAGGCCTGATCTGGTGGTGGCTGATAGGAGATTCGGGTTGAGCCGGTGGGTGGTGCGTCTGCGACGGTTCTGGATCGGATTTGTCGCATCTGTGGCGATTGTGCTGTTTCTGGGGGCCGGTGCGGCCAACGCGATCCCGGTCGGCGGTGGTGGCGACGATCCGCCGCCCGACGACTGCGCCTCATTCATATGGGGAGACCTGACGGTCTCGCCGGCCAAGGTCACGGCCGGGCAGAGCGTGACGCTGAGCTGGAATGTCAGCCAGAAATCGGGTTGTCCGACGTGGCGGCACATCAACGGGCTCGGCTTCGGCGGCGAATCGGTGGCCCTGACGGGCAGCCGCACGCTCGTCCTGAACACCGTGGGCCCGACGACCTGGTCACTGACCGTCTACGGGGTCCTCGGCACGGTCTACACGCTCGACACCGCCACCGCGACGGCGCAGTCGCCGAGCGGTCCGCCGTCGGTGTCGTCGCAGGCCGCCCTGTCGGTGGTCACCGCTCAGGAGGCGGCGCAGGTGGGCAACAAGCCCGGTTTCTGGGTCAATGTCCCTGGTCTGAGCACCGCTGTATCGGCCAAGGCCGGGTCCACGCTCGCGGCGACGCTGTCGGCCGAGATCTACACGCAGAACACCGTGTGGTTCCGCGTGCTCGTCGATGGCGCTGTGAGCGCGCCGGGCGATGTGGCCTACAAGTTCGACGGCGCGGACTTCGACGGCACCCGCTCGTTCACGTTCGGCCGCGAGAACCTTCCCGCCGGTCGGCACATCGTGCAGGTCCAGTGGTTCACCACCACCGGCACGTCGGCCCATGTCGGCAAGCGGACGCTGACCGTCAACACCGATGCCGGCGGCGCGGCCGCCGGTCGCCTGTTCCATGTGGCGGCCGAGTCGGACTGGCTCACCAAGACCTCCCAGACCTGGGAAGGCGTGCCGGATCTGGTGCGCAGCGTGAGCTTGTCCGACACGCGCGACCTGAAGATCACCTTCTCGGGTCAGACGATCCCCGGCAGCGGCGCGTTCTACGCCCGCGCGGTGGTCGACGGGGCGCCGGGCGAGGACGTGCTGTTCGGCGCCGCCGGTGTTCCCGGCGGCGCGCGGTCGTATGTGTTCGTGCGCAAGGGCGTCGGCGCCGGCACGCACACCGTGTCGATTCAGTGGTACTCCGACGGCGGCGGCATCCTGCTCGGCGACCGGGCGATGACGGTCTTCGCGACCCCGGCCACCGCGATCGATGGCGGCCTGACGACGTCGGTGTACGAGGGGGGACCCGACACGATCACCGGTGGCACGTTCACCACGCTCGGCAACATCGGCGGGTCGTTCACCACCTATTCGGGCGGCACGAACGCCGAGCTGACCGTCGGCCTGGACGTGCGGTCCACGGGGCGGGCGCTGCTGCGGGTGCTGTTCGACGGTGCGCCCCCCGGCTCCTCCGACGTCGTGCTGTCCGACTCGGTCGGCGGGTTCCGCGCGCAGAGCTACAGCTTCACCGTCAAGAACATAAAACCTGGCCCGCACAACGTTCAGGTCCAGATCCAAGCCCCCTCGGGCACCGTGTACGTGGGCGACCGTACGCTCGCGGCGACGTTCACCCGGCGACCCGGCACCGACTTCGCCCAGCCGTACCGCACCCTGGCTCCGCGGATGGGGCCGTCCGTGCCGGTCATCGCCATCTGCTTCGATCCCGGGCGGCCCGGTCAGGCGGCGCCGAGCCTCAGCTCCCTGCGGAACATGCATGAGGGGCTCGACGGCGGCCGCAGCGTCAAGGGCTGGTTCCAGGAGAACACCGCGGGTCAGCTCCCGTTCGCCACGCCGACGTACATCGGCTGCGCCGACGGCAACTGGCTGACCCCGCCGGCCGGACGCACCGGCACCTGGTACTGGGACACCGGCAACTTCCCGATGATGTGGCAGGACGCGCTGATCGCCGCCGATCCGTACGTCGACTTCCTGGCGCTGGACCACAACGGCGACCACGTCATCACCGGCGACGAGGCGGTGATCGAGATCATCCGTCCCCAGGACGGCCCTTACGGCACGCACGACTACATGACGGCCACCCTGGACGGCGTCTCCATGAGCGTCGGATTGCTCGACCTGTATCTGTCCTCGCTCGGGGGCGACGCCACACGACAGTGGAACATCGGCGTCACCTCGCACGAAGCGTCGCACCTCCTGCTGGGGGCCGCCGACATGTACTGGGACATGCCGACCCGCGCATGGTTCTTCAGCATCATGGACAACCACTTGCTGGGCACCCATCTCGATGCGTTCCACAAGCTCAAGAGCGGCTTCGTGACACCGAACGTCGTGGAGATGAACACGTGGACGACCTCGACGGTCTCCCTCAACGCGGTGGAGACCAGCCAGGAGATCACGATCCTCTATGACCCGGCCCGCGGGGACAGGGAGTACTTCATCCTGGAGAACCGGTGGCCCGGCACCGGCTCCGCCCTCAACTACGACGTCGGTCTGGGTTCCGGCGGCGTGGCGGTCTGGCACATCGTCGAGGACACCAGCCTCCAGGATCAATATCCACCCGCCAATGGCATCGTCAGCGGCGACTGGGGGCGCATGGGCATACGGTTGATCAAGGTCCTCAACGTGAACGGCAGCAGCCTGGGCCTCACCTGGGCCGACCACACGTCGGCGGGGATCAGCGTCACCGCGAAGACGGACCCCCAGGCCTCCATTCCCGTCGAGATCGCAAAAATCTGACACCCCCGGCGCAAGGCGCGGTGCAGGAGATTTCCCTATTTACGAGTAGGGATTGACGGGTTTATGCTCCGGGAGGAGTCCACCCCCCAAGGAGCAACGTCATGGCTGTACGCGAGGAGCGGCGTGAACGCACGCCCGTGCTGGACTGGGTAGCGGTCGGGGTCGCCGCCATCATCGTGCTGATCGCCGTGCTCGGCTGGCTTCCGGCGGTGACCTGGTGACCGCCACCGAGGCCGCCGCGCCGGCCGGTCGCCTCGCTCTCGGAGACCTCGCACGGAAGGCGGCCGGACTGCTGCCGGGCCTGATCCTGCTGGCCGTCGTCGGATACGCCGGCAAGCTCGCGCAGGTCGGCGTGAAGAACCTGGCCACGGCCAACGACTGGCATCTGCCCGACATCGAGTACGTGTTGTGGGCCATCGTCTTCGGCCTGATCATCACCAACACGATCGGGCTGCACCGGGTCTTCGCGCCGGGCGTGGCCACGTACGAGTTCTGGCTGAAGCTGGGCATCGTGCTGCTCGGCGCGCGGTTCCTGCTCGGCGACGTGGCCAAGCTGGGCGGGGTCAGCCTCGCCCTGGTCGCGATCGAGCTGGTGGCCGCCATCGGCATCGTGGTGCTGATCGGGCGCTGGTTCGGGCTCGGGCCCAAGCTGATCTCCCTGCTGGCCATCGGCTCGTCCATCTGCGGTGTGTCGGCCATCATCGCGGGCAAGGGCGCCATCGACGCCGACGACGAGGACGCCTCGTTCGCGATCGCCGCGATTCTCGCCCTGGGCGCCTTCGGGCTGTTCGCCTATCCGGCCATCGGCCACCTGCTCGGCATGACGGCGCACGAGTTCGGCCTGTGGGCGGGTCTGGCGGTCGACAACACGGCGGAGGCCACCGCCGCCGGCGCCATCTATGGCGACGAGGCCGGGAAGATCGCGGTTCTGGCCAAGTCGGCGCGCAACGCCACCATCGGGTTCGTCGTGCTGGGCTTCGCCATCTACTGGGCCGCGCGTGGCCAGGCCACGGCCATCGGCAACCGGGCCCAGTTCCTGTGGGCCAAGTTCCCCAAGTTCGTGCTCGGCTTCCTCGCGGTGTCCGCGCTGGCCACGGCCGGGATCATCGCCAAGGCGGACGCGGTGTCGCTCGGCAACCTGTCCCGCTGGGCGTTCCTGCTCACCTTCGCCGGAGTCGGGCTCCGCACCGATCTTCGAGCCCTGGGCCGGCTCGGCTGGCGCCCGTTCGTCGTCGGCGCCTTCGCCGAACTGGCGGTGACCGTCGTGACCCTGGGTCTCGTCCTCGCCGCCTCCGCCTGGATAGGCCTCTAGAGGAGACTCGTCTTGATCTACACGCAGTCCGGTACGGCCGTCGAGCCGTCGGTCGTGCCGGTCGGCGGATCGGCTCCGGCCGGCGTTCCCGCCAAGCGCAGGCCGCGCCGGATCCTCGTCCGGCTCGGAGCCCTCGCCGCGCTTGTGGCCGTCTGGCAGCTCGCGGCCGTCACGACGCGGAATCCGTCCTTCGTGCCGTCGCCCAAGGCGGTCTGGAGCCAGTTGATCCTTACCTCCACCACCCACGACGGCGTCCGAGGGTACAGCGGGCACTACCTCGTCGAGCACCTCGGCATCAGCCTGCGCCGCATCCTCATCGGCTCGGTGCTCGGGACCGCGGTGGGGCTGATCCTCGGTGTCGTCATGGGCACGGTGCCCTGGATCCGGGTGGTCACCGAACCCGTGGTCACCTTCGTCCGGGCGCTGCCGCCGCTGGCGTACTTCTCCCTGCTGATCATCTGGTTCGGCATCGACGAGACGCCGAAGCTGTGGCTGCTCACCATCGCGGCCCTGCCACCGGTCGCGGTGGCCACCGCCTCGGCCGTGTACGGCGCGCCGATCGGACTGGTGGAGGCGGCCCGCGCGCTCGGCGCCACCAGGCGTGACGTGATCCGGGACGTCGTGCTGCCCAACGCGCTGCCGGAGATCTTCACGGGCGTCCGGCTGGCCGTCGGGCTGGCGTACTCCTCGGTCGTGGCGGCCGAGACCATCAACGGCGTGCCGGGCATCGGCGGCATGGTCCGCGACGCCCAGCGCTACCTCCAAACCGACGTGGTCGTGCTCGGCCTGCTGGCCATCGGCCTTTCCGGCCTGCTGATCGACGCCGCGCTGCGCACCGCCGAGAACCGGCTCATCCCCTGGCGCGGCCGGTCCTGAGCCGCCAGGCACCCTGAAGGAAGGGCGTTTCCCATGTCACGATCCCAGCCACGACCACGACTCCGGCGCCCGATCCTCCTCGCCGTCGCCGCCGTGACAGCGGCCGTCCTCGCGGCCTGCGGGAACGGCACGGCCACCGGTGGCGGCGCGAGCGGGGCCGGCGCCAAGACCATCAGACTGGCCTATCAGGCCTTCCCCAGCGGCGACCTCATCGTCAAGAACAAGGGCTGGCTGGAGGAGGCGCTGCCGGGCTACACGATCACCTGGACCAAGTTCGACTTCGGTGCGAGCATCAATACGGCGTTCGTCGCCAAGAGCGTGGACATCGCGGCCATCGGCTCCAGCCCGGTGGCGCGGGGGCTGTCGGCGCCGCTGAACATTCCCTATCAGGTGGCGTTCGTGCTGGACGTGGCCGGGGACAACGAGGCGCTGGTGGCCAGGAACGAATCGGGGATCACCTCGATCGACGGCCTGCGCGGCAAGAAGATCGGCACGCCGTTCGCCTCGACGGCCCACTACAGCCTGCTGGCGACGCTGGACAAGGCCGGCATCCCCGAGTCGGCGGTCACGCTCGTGGATCTGGAGCCTCAGGACATCGTGGCGGCCTGGACTCGGGGCGACATCGACGCCGCGTACACGTGGCTGCCGACGCTCGACGAGCTGAAGAAGACCGGCAAGGTGCTCATCAGCAGCCGCGAGGTCGCCACGACCGGCAAGCCCACCCTCGACCTCGGGGTGGTGTCCACCGCGTTCATCCAGGCGCACCCCGACGCCCTGGAGGCCTGGCGCAAGGCCGAGGCCAGAGCGCTCAACCTGATCGCCGAGGATCCCGGCGCCGCCGCCGAGGCGGTCGGCAAGGAGCTGAACCTGAGTTCGGCCGACGCCGCGCGGCAGCTCGGCCAGGGCGTGTTCCTCAAGCCCGCCGACCTGGCGAGCGACGAGTGGCTGGGCACGCCCGGCAAGCCGGGCGGCCTGGCGCACAACCTGCTCAGCGCGGCGCAGTTCCTCAAGGACCAGCAGAAGGTCGACGCCGTGCCCGGCTTGGAGGCCGTCCGGAAGGCCATCTACAACCAGGGACTTCCCGGTGCCCTCGAATCCTGACGTGGTGCTCGCCGCCGTGGACGTGCACGAGGTCGAGCACGTCTACGGCACGGGCCGCGACGCCGTCACGGCGCTCGGGCCGATCTCCCTCAGCGTCCGCCCAGGCTCGTTCGTGGTCCTCGTGGGCGCCTCAGGGTGCGGGAAGAGCACCCTGCTCCGCCTGATCGCCGGCTTCGAGCGGCCCACCTCAGGCGCCGTACGCGTCGGCGGCCGGGAGCCGGTGCCCGGCGCCGGCGCGGGGGTGGTCTTCCAGCAGCCGCGGCTGTTTCCGTGGAAGACCGTGGGCGGCAATGTGGATCTGGCGCTGCGGTACGCCGGGGTGCCCAAGCCGGAGCGCCCGGGGCGGATCGGCGAGCTGCTGGGGCGCGTCGGGTTGCACGACGTCGCCGGGCGCCGGACCTGGCAGATTTCCGGAGGCCAGCAGCAGCGGGTGGCCATCGCCAGGGCGCTGGCCGGCGACGACGACCTGCTGCTGCTCGACGAGCCGTTCGCCGCGCTGGACGCGCTCACCCGCGAACGGCTCCAGGAGGACCTGCGGCAGGTGACCGGGGAGACGGGCAGGACGTGCGTCTTCGTCACCCACAGCGTGGACGAGGCGGTGTTCCTGGGCAGCCGGGTCGTCGTGCTGACCCACCGACCCGGCCGGATCGCGCTCGATCTCGACGTCGACCTCCCGCGCTCGGGCGTCGGGCCCGACCGGCTGCGCGCCCTGCCGGAATACGCGGCCCTGCGAACCGTGATCGGCCAGGAGGTCCGCGAGGCTGCGGGCGGCCGATGAGATGGGCCGCCTTGATCTAGGGGAGCCGGGGCACGCCGGCGATCAGGCGGCGGGTGTAGGGGTGCCGGGGCGAGCCGAGCACCTGGGCCGTGTCGCCCTGCTCGACGATCCGGCCGCGCTCGAGGACCGCCGTGTAGGAGCACAGGGTGGCCACTACGGCGAGGTCGTGGGACACCATGACGATCGTCAGGCCGCGGCTGTCGCGCAGCTCGGCGAGCAGGTCGACGATACGGGCCCGGGTCGAGACGTCGAGCGCGCTCACCGGCTCGTCGGCCAGCAGCACGCGCGGCTCGCACACGATGGCCCGTGCGATGGCGATGCGCTGCCGCTGGCCACCGGAGAACTCGTGCGGGTAGCGGCGTGCGGCGTCCTCGGGAAGTCCCACGACGTCGAGCGCGGCCGCGACACGCTGGGCCGTCTCGGCACGCGAGCCGCCCCGCCGCACGAGCCCGAGCGAGTGGATCGGTTCGGCGATGATCCGGTCCACCCGCTGCCGGGGGTCGAGGGAGGAGTACGGGTCCTGGAACACGGTCTGCACGTGCCGCCGGAACGTCCGCATCCATGCCCGGTCGCGTGGCTCCACGACGTTCCCGTCGAACAGGACCTGGCCGCTTGTGGGCCGTTTCAAGCCGAGCAGGAGATGCAGCAGGGTGGTCTTGCCCGCGCCCGACTCCCCGACGAGGGCGACGGCGCGGCCGGCCGGCACGCCGATGGAGACGTCGGCCAGCGTGGCGGGGGAACCGCGGTAGGCGAAGCCCACCTGCCGCGCTTCCAAGATCGGGGCGGTCATGGCGCCGTCCTGGTGAGGGTGTCGAGGGCGCCGCCGAGCCGGCGCGCGGCGGCCACCAGGGATCGGGTGTAGGGGTGGCGTGGGGCGGTCACGATGTCCCGTACGGCTCCGGCCTCGACGGCGTGACCGTCCTTGAGGACGACGACCCGGTCGCTGATCCCGGCCATGACCGCGAGGTCGTGGCTGATGAACAGCAACGCCATGCCCCGGGCGGACACCAGCGCGTCCAGCAGTGCGAGCACCTCGGCCTGCACGGTCACATCCAGGGCCGTGGTCGGCTCATCGGCGATCAGCAGCGCCGGCTCGCACGCGAGCGCCATGGCGATGGCCACGCGTTGCCGCTGACCGCCGGAGATCTCGTACGGGTAGGCCCGCGCGACGCGATCCACATCGGTGATCCGCACCTCCTCGAGGGCGGTGATGACGGCCCGCCGCAGGGCGCCGCCCCGCAGTCCGCGCCGCCGGGCGATCGGCTCGGCGAGCTGGCGGCCGATCCGTGCGAGCGGGTCCAGCGCGGTGAGCGGTTCCTGGAAGACGATGGTCATGGCCCGGCCGCGCAGCCCGTTCAGACGTCGCTCGGCCGCCCCGACGATCTCGGTCGCCGGCGTGGCGCCGGTGTCGAGGACGATGCTGCCGGACGCGTGCATCCCCGCGGGAAGCAGGCCCATGACGGCGAGCGCGGTCAGCGACTTGCCCGACCCCGACTCGCCGATGAGGCCGAGCCGCGCGCCGGCCCCGATCGAGAAGGACACGTCGGAGATCAGCGCACGCCCGTCGGCCGACCGTACGTGGAGCGCTTCGACGTCGAGCAGGCTCATCGGATCCTCCGCCGCGTCGGGTCGGCCACGTCCCGGAGTCCGTCGGCGACCAGATTCACGCCGACGACCAGCACGACCAGGAGCACGCCGGGGGCGATCGCCCCCAGCGGGGCGGTCAGGGCCGTCGCCTGCGCCTCCTGGAGCATGCGCCCCCAGGACGCGGCGGGCGGCGGGGGCCCGAGACCGAGATAGGACAACGACGCCTCGGCGAGCACCGCGAGACCGAGCTGGAGCGCGAGATTGACCAGCAGGGTCGGCCAGATGTTCGGCAGGACATGCCCGATGACGACGCGCGGCCAGGAGGTCCCCGCGGTGCGTGCCGCCGTGATGAAGTCCAAGGCCAGTACGCGCTTGACCAGCACCCGGGTGAGCCGGGCCACGACGGCCGACATCGCCAGGCCGATGGCCAGCGCCACCGTGCCGATCGACGCGGCCCGCACCGCGACCACCAGCATCGCCACGAGCAGGGTGGGAAAGGCGATGAGGATGTCCAGCAGCGCCGCGACGGTGTCGTCGAGCCAGCGCGTGGTGAAGCCCGCCGCCAGCCCACTGGTCACACCGAGGGCGGCCCCGACCAGTACGGATCCGATCCCGACCGCCAACGCGACGCGGGCGCCCACCATCAGCCGGGTCAGCAGGTCGCGGCCGAGCTTGTCGGTGCCCAGCAGGTGCGGAAGGCCAGGAGAGGCGAGCCGTCCGCCCGAGGTGTCCGCCGGGTCGTACGGCAGCCACACGAGTGAGGCCACGGCCAGGATGACGATCACGGCGACGAGCGCGCATCCGAACACGAGCGTCGCCGAGCGCCGCGTCCTCATCTCGCCTCCACGGACAGGTTGTGCCGCAGGCGGGGGTCGATGATCCGCTGGATGAGGTCGGCGGCGAAGCCGATCAGCAGGACCGCGAAGGTGCTCACGAACAGCACGCCCTGAATGACCGGATAGTCGTGCTCGGCGATCCCCTTCACCAGCAGGGTGCCGAGACCGGGCAGCGCGAACACGCTCTCCACGACCACCGCGCCGAGGAAGGTGGTGGCGAGTTCGATCCCGAGAACCGAGACGACGGGGACCGCCGCGTTGCGCAGCCCGTGCCGCCACATCGCGCCGGTGAACGACGAGCCCAGTGCTCTGAACGTGCGCAGGTAGTCGCTGCCGAGCACATCCAGGGTGGCGGAGCGCACGTAACGGATCAGGGAGGCGGACATGACCAGGCCGACCGTGACGACGGGCAGGGCCAGCGAGGTCAGCGCCCTGCCGGGATCGGCCCAGTCGTCCCTGGGAAACCCGCCCGCCGGCAGGATCCGCAGCCGCAGCGCGAACACCGTGATCAGGAGCAGCCCGATCCAGAAGACCGGGACCGCGACGCCGAGCTGCGACAACGCGCCCAGCAGGGCTCCGAACCAGGTGTTCGACCGCCGGGCCGCGAGGTAGCCGAGCGGCACCGCGACGACCACCGCCAGCGTGAAGGACAGCACGGTCAGCGGCACCGTGACGACCAGCCGTGCCGCGATCTCCGGCCCGACCGGCGCCGTGCTGACGAAGGACCGGCCGAGGTCGAGCGTGGCGAGGCTGCCCAGCCACGCCGCGAACTGCTCGGGCAGCGGCCGGTCGGTCCCGATCTGGTGGCGGGCGGCCGCGATCTGGTCAGGCGTGGCGCCCAGCGACAGCAGCGCGTTCGCTGGATCACCCGGGAGCAGGCGCAGCAGCAGGAACAGCACGGCGGCCGCCAGGAACAGCGACAGGAGCAGGAACGCCGACCGCCGCGCCAGGTAGCCGATCACGCGCTCTTTTTGATGCCGTACGCATAGAACTGCGAGTTCAGGCCGTTGATCGGATACCCCTGCAGGTCGGCGGAGGCGACGACGATCTGCGGATACAGATACAGCCAGTCGCTGGCCGCGTCTTCCGCGATCTGCCGGTTGACCTGCTTGAGCAGGGCCGTCTGCGCGTCGGTGCTGTCGGCCTGCTCGGCCTGCTTCACCCAGTCGATGACCTGTTCGTCGTCGTATCCCCAGTAGAAGCCGGGGTCGCCGTACCAGACGACGTCGCGGTCGTTGACGTGCTCCTGCAGCGTCGCCGCGAAGTCGTGGTTCTTGTAGACCTTGGTGTACCACTCGTCGGCGGTGATGACGTTGATGTTCACCGTGACGCCGACCTTGGCCAGCTCGGACTTGATGAACGCGGCCGCGGTGGGATGCGGATCGTAGTTGGGGGTGTCGAGCGTGAAGGTGAACCCGCCGCCGAATCCGGCGTCGGCGAGCTCCTTCTTGGCGAGGTTCACGTCATAGGGGTTGATCTTGGTGAGGTCCTCGTACCACGGGTCGGTCGGCGGCACCATCGAACCGATCAGGGAGCCGTGCCCATTCCAGATGGAGTCCAGCAGCTTGCGGTTGTCGATGGCGGAGGTGATCGCCTTGCGCACCAGCGGCTTGTCGAACGGGGCCTTGCGGTCGTTGAAGGCCAGCAGGAGCTTGGTGGTGGAGTGCCCGTCGCTGACCTTGTAGTCGGCGTTGTCGGTGAACTGGGCGAGCGCGTCCGGGCTCTGCTGGCTGGTCACCACGTCAACGGCGTTCGTCAAAAGCGCGTTGTCGAGCGCGGAGGCGTCGGTGAAGTAGTGGAAGACGACTTCCTTGTTGGTCGCCGGCGTTCCCCAGTGGCCGTCGAACCTCGAAAGACTCAGCGTCGAGCCCCGCTTCCAGGTCCCGAGCCGATAGGGCCCGGTGCCGTCTTCGGACGTGGCGAGGTCCTTCGCCGCGGCGTTGACGATCCAGACGTAGCTGAGGTTGTAGACGAACGAGATCGACTTGGCCGACAGCCGTACGGTCACTGTGCTGTCGTCGGGCGTCTCGATGCTCTTGATCACGCTCAGGCTGTCCTTGCGCGCGGACTGCGACGCCGGGCCGATGACCTTCTCCAGGCTGGACTTGACGTCGGCCGAGGTCAGCGCCTTGCCGGAGTGGAACTTCACGCCGTCGCGCAACGTGAACGTGTAGCTGAGCCCGTCCGCGCCGACCTTGTAGCCGGTCGCCAGGAGGTTCTCCACCTTGCCGTCGTCGGTGAGCTTGAACAGGCCCTCATAGACGTTGCCGTTGAACGCCTCGGTCACTCCTTGGCCGCCGCCGCCCGTGTTGTCCAGGTTCTGCGGCTCGTAGAGGGAGCCGATCTCGATCGTCGCGTTCGGGTCGTACGCGCCGGTGGACGACGCTCCGGGCGAGGCCGCGGCGGGCGGTGAGGTGTCCGTGCCCGCGCCACAGGCCGTGAGCGCCGGGGCGAGGGCAAGCGCGGCCACGACGGCCGCGCCGATGAGCGACCTGCGGCTGCTCGACGTCCTGTTCACGTGTTTCTCCTACCAGCGACCCTGTTTTACACTATCTCTACCTGTTCAGTAGGTTATATCGGGTTTACGTGACCTGGCCAAATCAGCGGAACAGCACCGATTTCTCGCCGGCTTCGACCGCCACCGGCAGACGGTTGCCCACGGGCGGCAACGGACACAGAAAGTGCGCGGCGAACGCGCACGGCGGGAGGTAGGCCCGGTTGAAATCGGCCGTCAGCGCCCCCGCCGGACCCGGCAGGGGGAGCGCGAGCGTCCGGAAGCCATAGGTCGAGGCGCCGTTGGTCAGGTCGCCGAACTGCGCGGTCAGGCCGTCGCCCGAGCGGGAGACGGCGAGCGTGTGGGCGCCGCCAGGAAGATCCACGGTCACGTCGCCGACCAGGCTCAGCTCACGCGTCCGGCCGTCGGCGTTGGCCACCTGCTCGTGCCGGCCGTGCTCGTAGGGCCGGAAACAGGCCGGCCGTACCCAGACCGGGTCGTAACCGAATGCGTCGATGCCCTTGAAGGCGGCGAGCGCGGGCGCGGCCGGATCGTAGATCCTGACCGCGGCCGTCCCGTCGCGGACGATGATCACCAGCTCCACCGGTCCGTACGCGATGCGCTTGGTCTCGGGCGACAGCGCGATCGTGCCATCGACCGGGCGGCCGTTGACGGTCAGGCCGTCCAGCGGGATGGCCTTGAGTTCGACGCCGCCCTGCCGCGGGCGCCACACTCCGGGAACGCCGGGCAACCGGCCTTCGCTTTCGACCCAGTGCGTTCCGGTCACCGCGAGCCAGCCGTGCGCCGACCGGGCCTCGGCCTGTCGTGACGCGCGCCACCGTTGCCATTCGCTCATCTCGTGCTCCTGAGTCAGCCGGGCCATGCCTCACTTCAGCACTATAACCGTCTTTTCCTACCTGGACAGTATGAAATTTTCTTGCCATGATGAGCCGCATGACCCAGACCATCCCGGAGAATCTCACCGACGGCAGCGTCCTCGGGGTCGTGCCGCTGCCCGGCGGCGAGGCGGCCATCGTGATCGTCGCCCACCTGGTCCAGGTGGACGCGCCGCGGGCGCCGGTGAGCCTCCCGCCACGCGACTTCGTCATCGACCGTGACGCGCGCACGGTCCTGGTCGACGGCGCCGAGGCCGATCTGACCTATCGCGAGTTCGAGTTGCTCGACTATCTGAGCTCGTCGCCCGGACGCGTCTACACGCGGCGCCAGCTGCTGGCCGCCGTCTGGGATCGCTATGGCGAGGAGAGCGGACGCACGGTCGACGTCCACGTGCTGCGGCTGCGCCGCAAGCTCGGCTCGTACGCGCCGCGGATCGTCACGGTGCGCAACGTGGGCTACAAGTACCAGCCGTCGCGCTGACGAGCCCGGCGGGGCATCACAGGTCGGCTGCTAGGGTGAAAGACGCTAGTGATCGGCGGCTAAGAGAGACCAGACGTGGCAGGTGACGACGACATCTCCGGGTGATACCGGAGATTGACAGGCCCCGGCAGGCGCGCGTGACCGCCGCCGATGTGGCCCTCGTCGTCGTTCCCGAATCCCGGCCGCCCCGCGGGCCGCCTCTGCGCTCTTCTTCGAGGTCTTTTCGCATGTCCGATTCCTTTATCGTCTGTTCGCACCTGTCGTTCTCCTGGCCGGACGACACCCCGGTCTTCCATGACCTGTCCTTCAGCGTGGGCGGCGGCCGCACCGGGCTCGTCGCCCCCAACGGCGCGGGCAAGAGCACGCTGCTCAAGCTCATCGCCGGCGAATATCGTCCCCGCAGCGGCGGCGTCTCCGTCGAGGGCGTGCTCGGCTACCTGCCGCAGAGCCTCCCCCTGGCCGGCGGCCTGACCGTGGCCGAGATCCTGGGCATCGCCCCGGTGATCGCCGCGCTGGACGCCATCGAGTCAGGAGACGCCGGCGAGGAGCATTTCGCCACGATCGGCAACGACTGGGACATCGAAGAGCGCACCCGCGCCCAGCTCGACCAGCTGGGGCTCGGCGACCTCACCTTCAACCGCAGGCTGGGCACGCTGAGCGGTGGCCAGGTCGTCTCGCTCGGGCTCGCCGCGCAGCTGCTCAAACGGCCCGACGTGCTGCTGCTCGACGAGCCGACGAACAACCTCGACCGCGCCGCCCGCCGACGGCTCTACGACGTGCTCGGCGACTGGACCGGCTGCCTGCTCCTGGTCAGCCACGACCGGGCCCTGCTCGACCGGATGGACCGCATCGCCGAGCTCGACCGGGGCGAGATCCGCTTCTACGGTGGCGGCTTCACCGCGTACGAGGAGGCCGTGCGCGCCGAGCAGGAGGCCGCCGAGCGCACCGTGCGCGGGGCCGAGCAGGAGCTCAAGCGTGAGAAGCGGGAGATGCAGCAGGCCCGCGAGCGCGCCGAACGCCGGGCGAGCAACGCCGCACGCAACCTCAAGAACGCCGGCCTGCCGCGCATCTTCGCCGGCAACATGAAGCGCGGCGCCCAGGAGTCGGCCGGCCGGGCCGGCCAGACGCACGCGGCTCGCGTCGGCGACGCCCAGGCCCGGCTGGACGAGGCCGGGCGCGCCCTGCGCGACGACCAGAAGATCGCGCTGCACCTGCCCGGCACCCATGTCCCGGCCGGCCGCACCGTCTTCCACGGCGACCACCTGCGGGCACGCGACCTGTTCGCCGAGCCCGGCATCGACCTGACCATCCGCGGCCCCGAGCGGATCGCGCTGACCGGCCCCAACGGAGCCGGCAAGTCCACCCTGCTCCGCCTGATCGGGGGCGATCTGGAGTCCGACGGCGGCACGACCCGTCGTTCCGACGGCCGGGTCGCCTACCTGTCACAGCGGCTCGACCTGCTCGACCTCGACCGCACCGTGGCCGAGAACCTGGCCGCCGCCGCTCCGAGCATGCCGGCGGCGGAGCGGATGAACCTGCTGGCCCGCTTCCTGTTCCGAGGTCCGCGCGCGCACCTGCCGGTGAGCGTGTTGTCGGGCGGCGAACGGCTGCGCGCCACACTGGCCTGCGTCCTCTACGCCGAACCGGCTCCTCTGCTCCTGCTGCTCGACGAGCCCACCAACAACCTCGACCTGGTCAGTGTGGGGCGGCTGGAGAGCGCGCTCGGAGCGTACGAGGGGGCGTTCGTCGTGGTCAGCCACGACGAACGGTTCCTCAAGGAGATCGGGGTGGACCGCCGGCTCGAGCTGTCCGGAGGCCGTCTCCTGGAGACCTGAGCGCCGCTCAGCGGTCGGCGGTGATGACCACCACCGCGTTCGAGGCCACGAGATCCACGTCGGCGGGCAGCGACCGCCCGTACTCCTCGGCGAGGGCGGGCAGCCGAAATAGCCTGGCTTGCCAGCCGTGGCCGGTCAGCCAATCCGCAGGGCTGTCCGCGGTGGGCATGAGCTGGGCGCCCACCTGCCGCACCACCTCAGACACCGCGCGCATCCCTGGCCGCTCGGCCGCCGTCGTCTCGAGGTGGTCGAACACCGCCCGGCTGCCGGGCGCCGACAGCTCGGTCACTGTGGCCAGCAACCGCTCACCGTCCGCGCGCTGAAGATAAGGCAGCAGCCCCTCGGCCAGCCACGCGGTCGGTGCACCCGGGTCGAACCCGGCATCGATCAGCGGCTGCGCCCACTGCCCGCGCAGGTCCACCGCCACGACCACCCGCACGCACCGGGCCACCGCCTCGACCGACGCCAGCACCGGCTCCTTGAACGCGAACATCTCCGGCAGGTCGAGCTCGAACAACCGCACACCACTCGGCCAGTCCAGCCGGAACGCGCGGCAGTCCAGGCCCGCGGCCGGCAGAACGATCTGCCTGATCCCGGCACCGCAGGCCGCCCGCGCCTGATCATCGAAGAAGCGGGCCCGGACGGCCAGGAACTCGCTCGTGCCAGGCGGTCCGGCCGTCTGCGGCACTATGCCGCCACCTGCGGCCGAGACGAACGCGGCGGCGAGCCGATCGTCGAACAGCCGATCGGCCCGCTCGCTCTCAGCGGCCCGCATCCCGGCCACCCACACCGCCGTACGGCTGACTCCCGGCAATTCCTCGCCACCCATACCCGACTTTGTATCAACTACGGTGAGAGTTCATCCCGGATCCCTGGCGGAGACATATGTCAGCAGTCGGCGAAGCATTCCTCGCAGCCTTCGGCAAGCCCGATCCGGCGGCGCCGAACGGGATCGCCTTCTACCAGTGGAAGTCCCTGTACACCGAGATAGGCGCCGGCTGGTTCAAGGGCGGTTTCCTCTACCTGTTCGGCGACGGCATGGCGTTTCTCACCGAGTGTCTCGACGCGTGGCCGTTTCTCGTCCCGCCGTGTGACGACCGCATCATCGTCGGCCGGAACGCGTACGGCGCGATACTCGTGCTCGAGCATGCCCACACGCCCGAGCAGGAACAGCTTTACGTGCTTGATCCGTTCACCGTGACCTACGAGACCCGGCCGAACCTGCTGTTCCGGAACCTGATCGGCCGCTGGCTGCCGCAGGGTCTGCTCACGGACTTCCTCGACGATCGCGCCTACCGGCAGTGGCTCGCCGCGAACGAGGTCGACACCGTCGATCTCGACGAGGTGCTCGGCATCAAGATCCCGCAGGCGCTCGGCGGCGAGCTCGTCACCGGCAACATGCAGCTCGGCGACATCGTCGACTACTACCGCACCACGGCGCCGATCTACGCCGAAGCGTTCGCGACCCCGCCGGCTTAGGCGCGGCGCGGCTCAGCGACGGACGCGATAGCGGATGTGGGTGGCCTCCGGGGTGTCGATCACCCGGACGATCTCCAACTCGATCTCCGACGGCAGGACGTCGAACAGCCGGCGCCCCCGGCCGAGCAGCACCGGAATCTGATGGATCTGCAGCTCATCCAGCACCCCTGCGGCCAGCGCCCGTTGCGCCGTGTACGCTCCGCGCACCTGCACGTCCCGATCGCCGGCGGCGGCCTTCGCCTGCGCCATGGCGCTTTCGATCCCGTCGATCACGTACGTCACCAATGGATAGCCCCATCGGGCGGCCGGGCCGGGCGGCCGGTGACTGGGCACGAAGATCGGGAGACCACCATGATCGCCGCCCCAGTGATCCATGAGTTCGGCGGTCCGCCGCCCCGCGAGAACCGCGCCGGCCGCGCTCCACTCGTCCAGGAATCGCCCGACCACCCCGGACGGCCGGCCGGACTCGTCTTTCACGTCGTCCCACTTGTGCAGCCGTTCGCCATCCTCGCCGCCAAGGAAATCGTCGGGATCGGCGATGTACCCGTCGAGCGACATCGACATGTCGAGCACTGATATGGACATTTCGATCTCCCGTGGTCTCGATCCGAAATCGGGTCCACGCTAAGGGAGCGGGTCAGTGGCCGGTCTTGTACAGAAGCGACAGGGGCTCGTCCAGATTCGGATGCCGCAACTCCGTAGCCGTACGGCCCACGAAGCGGGTGAGCGAGCGGGCGAGGTGCGGCTGGTCGTAATAGCCCAGCCGATGCACGATTTCCAGCGCCGGGACACCCTCGCCGAGCAGTAACACCGCCTGCCGGGCCCGCTCGATCTGGTGGATCGCCCCCTGGGTCAGCCCGGTCGCCGCCATGACCCGGCGCTGCACCGATCGGGCGCTCAGCCGCGGGGCGTCGTCGCCCGCGACGACATCGGTCACCAGCGGGTCGCGCACCAGGATGCCGGCGCCGACGAGCCGATTTACAAAATCCTCGGCGTTGTCGAAACTCGGCAGCTCCCACTCCTCTCCGCGTAGGACGAGCGCGTCCGAGGTCACATGCGGGGCCAGTACGGCCGAGTCGACAAGGCGCGAGACCGGCAGGTGCGGCATGGCCGCCCCATGGGCGAAGACGATCCCGAAGGAGGACGCCTCCGGGGTGACCGTCACCGTCGACGGCCTGGTCTCCGGCCCGCGAACCGCGACGTGCACCTGGCCGCAATACGTCCAGACCGCCAGCTCCCAGTTGGCGCTCGCCACGGAGCGCATGCGCGTCGGCCTGGTGACGCCTTCGCTGCGGTAGACGCGCTCGATGTACGCCGAGTCCGACGGCCGGTTCTCGTTCTCTATCACCTGCGCCGGCTTGGCCGCACTCGGAGTGGACGTGCGATCTCGCTCCACCTGATCACCTTAGTGCGGTCTCAAGCCGGTCGGCGGTGGCGCGTGTGTTACAGGCAGGGGACGAGTTGCCTGGTGGCGACGGCACCGACCTTGGACCAGGACAGGCCGCCGTCGTACTTCCAGACCGAGTCGCGTTGCGGTGAGGAAATGAATACAGAGCTGGGGGGGATCGCTACGTCCATATTCGCGTCGGTGATCGGGAAAGGCGAGTCTGGCCTGATCATGATGATTGAGCCGTGGGTTGTGGCCAGCCTGCGCTCCTGGTCGAGGCCCATCGCGAAGGCGCCCCCGAACAGCGAGTCGAGAGAGACGCGAATGCCGCCGTCTGCGGGTATTTCTGGATCGAACACCCCCATGGCTGCGTTCCACCTGTACGGCTCATGGACTGCGTCGAGCGCGAAGAGGTTCTGGCTGGTCACGGCGTAGGTGATGTCGCTGTCGTGCTCGTGATTGGCTCTGCCGAGGAAACGCCAGTTGAAGGGTGTGCCCAGGTATTGCGATATGCCTGTGCCGTCGGGAATGGTGGCGAACAGGCCGTAACCTCCGCCGTACAGCCGTGCTGCCGGGCCGCCGACCTGGGTCCAGGTGGTGCCGGAGCCGGTCCACTTCCACACCCCGCTGTGGTCTGAGGGAAGGGCGTAGATCGCGTCGTCGGTCACCGCCCAGGTGCCGCGCGGGCCGCCGATGTTCTGCCAGCTGAAGGGCGTGCCGGAGTAGCGTACGAGGTTGCCGAACGAAGTGGTGGCGAACAGGCCGAATCCGCCGCTGTACAGGCGGGTGAACTGGCCGCCGATCCGGACCCAGGAGGCGCCGTCGTACCGATACACGGAAAGTGCGTCGGCGCTGAGCGCGCACACGGCCGAGGCCGTGTTGGCTTGCGCGGTCCCCGGAACCGCCAGCGCCTGCACGGCCATGGCGCCGGCCAGTGCGACCGCGGCAATACGTTTGATCATGGTGCTCCTCAGGAGACGGAAACCTCGGGCCATGGGTGGGAGACTGCGGCGTCATATCCGCAAGGGTGAAGATGACACCCTCGGCAAAAACGCGGCCAAGATCTGACTGAAATGGCGGCCACGCCGCCGCGGCCTGGCCGCCGGGCGGCCTGCGAGAATGGTGAGATGACCATTGTCAAGATCAATGCCATCACTGTGGCGGGCGACAGCGGTGACGAACTGGCGCGTCGTTTCGCCGCGCGGGCCGGCGCCGTCGACGACCAGGACGGCTTCGAGGGCTTCGAGTTGCTCCGGCCCGTCGACGAGCGGACGACCTGGCTCGTCGTCACCCGTTGGCGTGACGAGGAGGCATTCCAGGCGTGGGTCACCTCACCGGCGTTCGCGCACGGGCACCGCTCGGCAGCCGAGCGTGGGGGCGAGCCCGCGCCGCCGCCGGTCGGAGTGCACAGCGAGGTTTGGTCCTACGTTCCCGCCGGAGGGTCCAGCCCGGCCCGACCGTGAGCCGCTTCTTTCAGCGATCGCGCCGTACGGCATCCGCGAGAAGCGACGACACGACCTGCTCGTGTACGCCTCGAGTGCCATTGACGTCCGGGTGCCACGTGCAGGCGATGTTGATCGCGGCGACCCGCCCGCTGTCGAGGACGGCGCGCGCGGCCCGGAGCACTGTGGGCACGTCCGGCCCATCAGGCGCCGGATATCGCAGTCCTGGCAGGAGAGCGGAGTCGACGACGTCGAGGTCGACATTCACGAGCAGCGGCCCGTCCGGCAGGGTCTCCGCTGACAGGTCGATGACGGATGACCGCCGCACGGCCGCGGCCGCGAGATATTCCACCTCGGGAGGGTCGAGATCGCGGGCGTCGACGAGCAGCACGCGCTCCTCGGGCACCGCGCGAAAGCCCAGACGCTCGGCGATCAGCTCGGGACGGTAGCCGACGAGGAGCCGCAAGGCCATGCCGCCGAGGTAACCCGAGGTGGTCGTCTCAAGCGTCTGTACGTCGCCGTGCGCGTCGATCCAGACGATCGAGGGCTCGCGGCCTGCCCGCTGCAGCCCACACGCGATGCCCATCGATACGGTGCAGTCACCGGACACGACCACGGGCATCGACGGTTCCGCCTCGACTGCGCCGGCCACCGCCTCGTACAGCGCCGCCAGGCGAGACCAGACATCCGCATCGGGGAGTTCGACGTTGACGTCGGTGACGGACCCCGCAGAGGGCGGGACGTGGAGGTCGGGCAGCGATTCATCGAGATGGTAGGGAACGCGGATGATCGGCACAAAACGACGTTAACACCACGCGCTCCCGTCCAAATGCCGCAAGACCTGGCGCCCGGCGGAGAACCAGGTCAGTCGGTGACCCATTCGCCGCTGCGCCGTTTGTAGGCCTCGGCGCCTCCCCGGTCGATCGCCGCCTTCACGACAGCGAAGATCGCTCCTTGCAGGGCGGCGGCCACCAGGACCTCACCCCAGCCGTATTCGGGAGAGGTCGCCTGCGGGGCGTCTTTCTGGCCGGAAGTCAATTTCCACACCTGCTTGAAGACCACGCTCGCGACGATGCCGCCGAGCATGCCGCTGAGCGCGCTCGCGCCCCTAACTGCGAGTTTGTTCATGCCTTTGGGTACTGCCCCGGCACGCAGGACTATTCGGCCCCGGTGCCCTGGACCGTCAGCACGCCCTCATTGAGCCATCGCGCCGGAACTGGTCCCGTTTAGGTAAGCGCCGCGTTCACTTTTCCCTAATCCGGCTCTGAACTGCGGTTTTTTAGCCTGAAAGCATGCATGTGCGCCTTGTGCCGGCGGTGGCCGCGGTAACGGTCCTGGCCGCGGCCTGCGCGACGGCCGCACCGGCAGAGGCTCCCGCCCCCGCAGGCCCCAGCGACGTATCCGCCGCCTCGCCGGCTCCTTCCACGGAGCCGACCGAGTCCAACCCGCCGGGCGACATTCCCGACAACACCGTCTTCATTGCTTACCGGCCTCCCGGCCAGCCGTACGAGATCAAGGTGCCTGAAGGCTGGGCCCGCACCAACCTGCCGACCGGGGCGCGTTTCACCGACAAGCTCAACAGCGTCCACGTGGAAGCGCTGGCCACGGCGGTGGCGCCGACCGAGGCGTCCATCCGCGCCGAGGTCCCGGCCGGCCAGGAGATCCGCAAGGTCGACACGGTGTCCCGCAAGGGAGGCAGCGCGGTCCGCGCCGTCTACCGGGCCAACAGCTCGCCCGACCCGGTCACCGGCAAGGTGATCCTCGACGAGGTGGAGCGGTACGAGTTCTACCGCGCCGGACACAAGGGCATCCTCGTCCTGACCGGACCCGTCGGCGCCGACAACGTCGACCCGTGGCGGACGATCTCGGATTCGTTCACATGGAAATGATCGCCCGGGACGACCCGGCCTTACTGACCGCCACCACGGCCTGGGTCGCAGGACTCGGCTTGCTCGCCGCGTGTGGAGCCGCACCGGCCCCCGCGCTCCGCCCGGCGAGCGTCATGACGGCCCGGCGAGCAGCCGAACCTTCGCGCATTGTTACTCCCCTTGTGCCACGGGTTCGACCTCTGGCTGCTCGCCGGGTCCCTGATCGTGTTCTGGATCACCAGCAGGAACGGCTGTCGGCCGGTCCCGCCGCTCGCCACCGACCGTCCTGCGCGACCTGTGAGGCTTCCCATGTCGATCGACACCGCGACCCTTCCGCCGCGATCGCCCGCGAGGATCCTCCAGCGGCCGGTGTGGCATCTCGCCCTCGGCGCGGTCGCGCTCGTCTACACCCTCGTGCAGCTCATCTTCACGTTGCGCGTCGGGCTGGGCTGGGATGAGACCGTCTATGTCAGTCAGGTGGCCACGGGTGTCCCCGCCGCGGAGTTCAGCGCGCCCCGGGCGCGTGGCGTGCCGCTGCTTGTCGCCCCGATCGCGATCTTCACTTCCTCGCCGGAAGCGATCCGCGGCTATCTGAGCGTCTTGTCGGGCGCCGGTCTGTACCTGGCGTACCTGCCCTGGCTCAAGCTGCGGAACGGACCGCTGGTTCCGGTGGCGGCCGGGCTGTTCGCCGGGCTGTGGACCAGCCTGTTCTACGGCAACGAGGCGATGCCCAACCTGTGGGTCGCGCTCGCCGCGGTCGCCGGGACCGGGCTGTTCTTCCTGGCCGTACGGACGCCCGTCGCCGGGTTCGGCGTGTTGGGCGCGTACGCGCTTGCGGCTCTGGTCCGCCCAACCGATGCGCTGTGGGCGGCGGCGCCGCTTGTGGTGGCGGCCGTGAGCGTGCGGCGCTGGCGGCGCCCGGCCACGCTGGGCGGTGTGCTCGGCGGCCTGGCCATCGGCTGGGGCGCCTGGCTGATCGAGGCGGTGATGCATTTCGGAGGTCCGCTCGCCCGGCTGAGCGCGGCCGGGACCGACAACGAGACCGGCCTGCACTTCAGCCTGCCGCAGCATCTGCGCGCGCTCGACGGGCCGCTCTTGTGTCGCTACACCTCCCCGTGCGGCGGCTACCCGCTGCCGCACATCGCCTGGTTCGCCGCGGTTCCGCTGCTTGCCGCCCTCGGCCTGTGGGCGACCCGGCACGCGCCGCTCGCACTGGCGGCGGCCTGCGGTCTCGCGGTGGCCGCCGGCTACGTCTTCACGGTCGGCTACGCGGCGCCGCGCTTTCTGATGCCCGCCTACGCGCTGCTCTCGCTACCGGTCGCCGCCGGGGCCGGCTGGTTGTGGACGCAGGTCAGGCCGGTCGGAGCGGTGCTCATGGTGGCCGCCGCCGGCGCCTTTCTCCTCCTGCAGGCGATCACCTTGCAGCATCAGCTGACCGCCTCGGCGACGTCGCGCGCGGCCGACCCTGTCGTCGCCGACGCGCTCAGGTCCGCCGGCCTGACGTCGCCGTGCCTCGTATATGGCCATCACGCCGTCGAAGTCGGCTACCTCACGCATTGCTCGTCCAAGGGCGTGTTCAGCAAGTACGGCGGGAACAAACCACCGAAATCCATTTCCGTCGCCCAACGCCAGGGCGCCTGGATCGGGGTGATCACCAACCACAAGAAGCTCCCGGCCCGTTACCTGGCGACCTGGACCACGACCCCGATCGCCGTCCCCGGCGGCACGCACTGGTATCTGTATCGACCCCCGGCCCGCACGTGATTCCACGGTCGGCTCACTGCCGGTCAAGCCGTGGGAGGAGGACCGTCAGGCCGCACGCGGCCAGCAGTCCGGCCGTGTGCAGGACGAGCCAGACAAGCCGGGGCGAGCCGGCGTCCCACAGCCACCCGGTCAGGCAACTTCCGGCCGCGGTCGCCACGCCTGACGCGGTCGCGTACAACCCGTAGTGCGTCGCCACCCTGCGGCCCCGTGCCATCCGTACGATCAGGTCCATCTCGTACGTGCCGACCAGGCAGGTCGCGACCGCGAGCAGCACTGCCGTGAAGGGAGCGCCTCGCGGGCCCACGAGCATCGGCGCGAAAGCGCTTCCGGACAGCGCCAGGGCCACGACCAGGCCACGCGCGGGCGGCAGCCGCAGGGCCGACACGACCGGCTGGGCCGCGATCCCGGCAACGGCGGACAGCATGAAGATCCACGTCATGCCGGTCTCTCCCAGGGCGAGTGGGATCGTGGTGTAGACCTGGAAGCTCAGGACGTACGCGATGCTCATGACGGCGCAGAGCGCGAGAAACCGCCGATCGGCGAGGAATCCCCGGTCGCGGACCCGCGCCGTGGCGGCAGGCCGCACGGCGGGCAGCCGCCATGCCTGCAGAACGGTCAGCAGCGCGAAAACACCCCCGGCCGTGACGGCGGCGAGCTGGAAACCTACCTGGACGAGCGCCGCTCCCACGATCGGCCCGATCAGCAGTCCGGCCTGCCCAGCCGCGGTGAACCGCCCGAACGCCGCGGCGACCCCCGTCCCCCGCTCCGTGTCGGCCTCGGCGGCAAGATAGGCGCGGACGCCCGGATCGAACAGCGCGCCCGCGAAACCGGTGAGCGTCGACGCGATCATGAGCACCGGCAGATCCGTCGCCCACCCCAGCAGCGCGAATGCGCCCGTGCGCATCGCGCAGCCGGCCACGATCGGCGGCTTGCATCCGAACCTGTCCGCCATCGCCCCGCCCACCAGGCACAACCCGCGCTGCCCGACATTGCGCAAGCCCAGGATCAGGCCGACGGCCCACGCCGGGCAGCCGAGATCCCGGGCCAGGTGATCGGCCAGAAACGGCATCAGCAGGTTGAAGCCCAGCTTGACCGCGAACTGGTTGACCAGCAGAAGCCGCCGCGTCGCCGCCGCCCTCGTATCGCTCATAGTGACGGCGACGCTACGTAGCGTCCGATGAGTGGGCGATCAGCCGGAGGTTATCGGAGCGCTAACCTACGACCTGCGACGATGCGAACATGAGGCAGCAGGGCACTCCTTTGCGGCGCCGGGCGTTGGTGGCGATCGTCGCCGTGACGGCGCTGGCGGTGCTGCTGTTCGCCGCGCCGCTCGCGATAGCTGTGAGCCGCCTCTATGAGGATCAGGCGGTCTCCGCTCTCCAGCGGGACGCGGTGTGGATCGCCGCGGCCGTACCCGACGACGTGGGCACCACGCCGGACCAACCGGCAGTGCTGCCGGCCGACATCTCGGCCGACCTGACCGTGGGCGCGTACACCATCCAGGGGAAGCGCATGTTCGGCGCGGGACCGGCGACCTCGGCGTTCGCGGCGCTGAGCCGGGATGGGCACACCCATCAGACGATCGAAGACGGCCAGCTCGCCGTCACCGCTCCCATCCCGTCCGACGAGGGCATCGCTGTCACCGTCCGCGTCGCCGCACCCTACGAGGAGGTGTCGGAGCGGATTCACCAGACGTGGCTGGCGCTCGGCGGCCTCGCCGTCGTCGTGCTCGGCCTGGCCGCGGCCATCGCCATCTACCTGGCCCGCCGCCTGGCGACGCCGCTCGAACGGCTGACCGTGGCCGCGCAGGCGCTGGGCGACGGCGACTTCACCGTACGGGCGCCCAGGTCAGGCGTGCTGGAGGCGGACCAGGCCGGAGAAGCGCTCGGGGCGACGGCACGGCGCCTGGGCGACGTGCTGGCCCGGGAACGGGCGTTCAGCTCCAATGTCTCGCACCAGCTGCGCACCGGACTGACGGGGCTCATGCTGGGCCTGGAGTCGGCGCTCATCAATCCCGCCGCCGACAAGACGGAGGCCATCAGGAATGCGCTGGCACGCGGCGAGCGCATCCAGACGATCATCAGCGACCTGGTCACCCTGGCCCGCGACACCCAGGGCGCAGGAGGCCCGCTCGACCTGCCCTCTCTGATCGAGGAGATGCGCCAGGACTGGCACGGGCCGCTCGCCGAGCAGGGCCGGCGCCTGACGATCCGGCTGGACGCCGACCTGCCCGTGGTGACCGCGTCATCGGCGGCCGTACGCCAGATCCTGCTCGTCCTGCTCGACAACGCGACCTCGCACGGCGCGGGTGAGGTCGATCTCACGGTCACCGACGTGGGGCCCGGGGTCGCCATCACCGTCGGCGACCAGGGCGACGGCATCGCCGAGGGACAGGATGTCTTCGGCCGGCGGCCTCGCGACGGCCACGGCATCGGCCTCGGGCTCGCCCGGTCACTGGCCGAGGCGGAAGGCGGCCGGTTGCTGCTGCAGCGTGAGCGCCCTCCGGTGTTCTGCCTTCTGCTGCGAGCTCTCGATCATTCTTCGAAGCGGTAGCCACGTCCGCGAATCGTCGTGATCCGGGGCGCGCCGTCGGCGCCCAAAGGCTCTTCGAGCTTGCGGCGCAGCGCGAAGACGTGCACGTCGAGCGTCTTGGTCGAGCCGAACCAGTTTTCGTCCCACACCCGGTCCATCAGCTCCTCCCGGGTGACGACCTCGCCCGCCTTGCCGGCCAGGACGGACAACAGGTCGAACTCCTTGGGCCGCAACGGCAGCTCCGCGTTCTCCAGAAACGCCCGTCTGGCCGCCAGGTCGATGCGGAGCGGCCCGACGTTCAGCATGCGCTCCTCCTGCAGGCTCACCTGCTGCCTGCGCAGGTGCGCGCGGAGCCGGGCCATCAGCTCGGTCAGCCGGAACGGCTTGGTCAGATAGTCGTCCGCGCCCGCCTCCAACGCCACCACGACGTCCAGTTCTTCGGTGCGCGCCGTCAGCACGACGATCACCGCGTCCGGGAGCGCGAGACGGAGCCTTCGGCACACGACGACGCCGTCCACATCGGGCAGGCCCAGATCCAGCAACACGAGGTCGGGGGCCGCCGCCTGAACGGTCTCGACCGCCGCCCGGCCGGAGGCCGCGAGAACGGCGGTGTAGCCGTTTACGTCGAGCGCCTCCGTCAGCTCCGCGCCGATCACCGGGTCGTCCTCGACCACCAGGACGCGCATGCCTGCCATGAGTCGATCGTAGGTCGTCGGCCCTCACGGGGAGTGGCCAGATAGGGTGTGGCGGGCTCGGCATCGGGCTGCCGGCCGCTCTCTGACCGTCCTGCGCGCCGCGCGGCTTGTCGCACCGCTCTCGGCTGAGGATCGTCACCGTGGGTTCATTGCTGAATGTCACTCCTGCCCTTGGCCTGATCGTCGTGTTCCTCGCGGTGGGCGGGGCCGCCGTCGCGTGGCTCGGCCACCTGGGGCACGCGCGGGACATCCTCACCGCTTCCGTGCGCGCCACCGTCCAGCTGGGCGTCATCTCGCTGGTGATCACGTGGGTCGTCGGCGCGGCGGCGGGCACGGCCGCGTTCCTACTGATCATGTACGGGGTGGCCGCCGTGACCGCGGGACGCCGGATCAGCCGCACGAACCCCTGGCCGGCCGCCCTGCCCATAGCAGCCGGCACGCTGCCTGTCGCGGCCCTGCTGTTCGGCGCCGGCGTCGCACCTTTGAAAGGCGTCGTGGTCATCCCCATCGTGGGGATCCTGCTCGGCGGCTGCCTGACCGCGACCGCCCTGTCCGGCGCCCGGGCCATGGAAGAGCTCACTCATCGGCGCGGAGAAGTCGAGGCGGCCCTCTCCCTCGGCTTTCTGCCTCGTGAGGCCAACCTGGAGATCTGCCGCCCGGCCGCCGCGCGGGCACTGGTTCCCGCTCTCGATCAGACCCGTACGGTCGGTCTGGTCACGCTGCCGGGCGCGTTCGTCGGCATGCTGCTCGGCGGCGCCGACCCCCTCCACGCTGGCATCGTCCAGCTTGTCGTCCTGGTCGCCCTCCTTGCCGCCGAAGCGGTGGCCGTACTCCTCACGCTCGAACTCGTGGCCCGAGAACACTTCCAGAAGCGCGTTCCTGGGGTGTGATGCCGCGGGTCACGGTGTTACCTGCGCCGTCACGCCTTGTGGGTGTCCGCATCTGATCTCCCCGAGGAAGGAGCAATCATGAGCGCCATGACATCGGCGCCCGGCACCGAGGTGGCGGTCGCCCGGCTGATCCGATTCTTGGAGACGGGCACGGCCCCCGACGGCCTGTTCACGCCCGACGTGTTCGCCGATCTGTCGCTGCCGCTGTGGCGGATCCAGACGTCGACCGCCGAGGACATCGCCGCCGTACGGATCCAGGGCCACCCCGTGACGGGCGAGGTGCACGTGGAACGCGTCGAGCAGACCGGGCACGGCTTCACCATCGAGTTCGCGGAGCGCTGGCACGACCAGGGGCAGCGCTGGTACTGCCGCGAGATGATCAGGGCCGATGTGCGGGACGGCGCGATCGTCGAGATGTCGATCTATTGCACGGGGGACTGGGACGAGGCCAAGCAGAACGAGCACGCCCGCGCCGTGACCCTGTCGCGTCCCTGAGCCTACGATTGGTCGCGGTGATTGAGCCCAGCGAAGCCGACACGCTCCTCGGCCAGGCCGACGCCGCCCGCGCCGCCGGCCGGGGAGAGGTCGCGGCACGCCTCTACGAGCGGGCGGCGGTCGTGTGCCGGGCCGCGGACGATCTCGACGGCTGGACTCGGGCCGTGCTGGGCGCGGCCTCGGTCCACCTGTTCGGCACCGAGCCGGGCAGGTTGCCCGCCGAGTTGTACGACGTGCTTGCTCGCACGACCGACGACCTCACCCGCGCGCGCCTGGAAGCGGCGCTCGCGCGCTGCTGGGCGTATGCGGGAAACGCCGAGCGCGGCGTCCGGTTCGCCGATGAGGCGGTGCGGCGGGCCGAGCGGGCCGGCGATCCCGCGTTGATCGCCGATTGCCTGGACGCGGCCCTGGCCGTGCACTGGGGTCCGGACGACCTGGACGCCCGCCGATCGCTGGCCGCGCGCCTCGACGAGGTCACCGCTCACGTGCTCGATGGTGACGCGCGGCTGCGAGCCCGCCTGTGGAGTCTGCAGGCGGCGTGTGAGGTGCTCGATGTTCAAGCGATCCATCGGCAGATGCGCGCGCTGGAGCGGCTCGGCGAGGATTGGGCGCGGGCGCGGTTCTTCGCGGCGTCCCGCCGTTTGATGCTCGACCTGCTGCTGGGGCGTACCGACTCCGCAGCCCGGCTGAAGGGCATGGCCGCCGAGGCGGCCGAGCAAGCGGGCCTTGCCGACGCGTGGATGGTGGTCTCGGCGATGGGCTCCTACGCCGCGGCACAGTCCGGCGACCGTGCGACCTGCGCGGCCGGAGCGGCGGAATGCGAGAAGTTCGCCCTCGCTGAAGGCATCTCCGTGCTGTGCGCCGAGGCGGCGTTCCTGTGGACCTGCGCCGGTGATCTGGATCGGGCCCGCGCCCTGGTCAACACCTTCCACGGTCGCGTGCTCGGTGACCTGCCGCGTGACATGAATTGGCTGCTGACACTGCAGTGCGTGCTGGAGGCCGCGCTCGCGGTCGGTGACCTGGATGTCGTGGGCGAGGCGGCCGCGCTGCTCGGCCCCTACCGCGGGCGGGCGGTGATCAACGCGGGGGCCGTCATGTTCCACGGCCTGACCAGCGACACCCTGGCCAGGGCGGCGCGGCTGCTCGGCGACAGCGAGGCGGCCGAGTCGTTGCGTGCCGAGGCTTTGGCGGTCTATGACCGCGTCGGCGCGCGGTGGTGGCGTGACCGCCTGGCCTCCTGGGGGCCGCCGGCCGATGACCAGCCCGAGCCCGCTGTGGTACGCCTGCACCTGCGCCCGGCCCCGGACGGGCTGTGGGTGGTCGGCACGGATGGCGCGACGACTCCCGTGCGTGCGTTGCGCGGCTACGCCTACCTGCGAGAGCTGCTACGCCGGCCGAACCAGCCGATCAGCGCGCTCGACCTGGTGGGCGCCACCGGGCCGGTCGCCGATGAGTCGTCGCTCGGGCCGATCGCCGACCGCCAGGCGCTGGCCGCCTATCGGGAGCGGCTCGGGGACCTCGAGCGTGAGCTCGCCGAAGCCGAGGAGTGGGCTGATCTGGGCCGTCTGGACGGCCTGCGCGAGGAGCGCGACGCGCTCTTGGGAGAGCTCGCGCGTGACATCGGCCTCGGCGGTCGCCCGCGTTCGGCAGGGTCCAGCCGGGAGCGGGCGCGGATCGCGGTGAAGAAGGCCATCAGCGCGGCCGTCGACCGTCTTTCCGCCGTCGACGAGACCCTTGCGGATCATCTCCGCCCGTCCCTCCACACCGGCCTTACCTGCGTTTATCAGCCGGATCCTCGCCATCCGGCCGAGTGGGTCCTCGACTGACTCCGCGAATTATTGCTCACCCAGATTAGTTAAGCTAGATTAACTGAATGGCCGATGACGATGAGCGGCTCGCGCGTGACCTGCGCCTGGCGATCGGACGCGTGGCGCGCCGGCTGCGTCAGCTGTACGCCGACTCGGGAGACCAGCTGCCGTTCCTGCAGCTGGCCGTCCTTCAGCGGCTCGACCGGAGCGGCCCGGCCTCGCCGGGAGCCCTGGCCGCGGCCGAGGCCGTCTCCTCGCCGGCGATCGCCACCGCGATCGCCGGACTCCTGTCGGGCGGGCTGGTCGAGCGCGACTCCGATCTCGGCGACCGGCGGCGCGCCATCGTGACCATCAGCTCGGCCGGACGGAACGCGCTCCGCGCCCGCGAGGTGGCCAATATCGCCCGCGTGCACGCAGCGCTCGCCGGACTTACCGATGACGAACGACGACGCCTCACCGAGGCCGTCCCCGCGCTAGAGAGGATGGCGGGACTGCTATGACCTCACCCACGACGATCGAGGGGGCCGACTCGGGCTGGACGCCCCTGACGGACGACATCGCGGCGTTCCTCGACGACTTCGATCTGCGCGGCCGACACGTCGACACCGATGACAGCCAGGCAGGAGTTTTCGCTTCGACGTTCCTGGCGCTGGATCCGCACCGGGCGCTCGCGCTGACCCCGGAGCAGCTGGCGGCGGTGTTGCCGGCCCGCCGGCGGATGTTCGCCGAGGCCGGTGTCACAGAGCTCGTCCGCGTGGCGGCTTGGCAGCTGCGACTGGATGAGCGGCACGTCCTCGTGCGAGCCGACTGGCAGGCCCACCGGCCGGGCGGCCAGATCGTGCTGGCCACGACCTTTCTTCTCCGCCGCGAAGGGGGTGGTTATGAGATCGTCGTCTATCTCAACCACACGGATCTCGCCCGGCAGCTCGCCGCGAATGGGAGCACCGCATGACCACCTACGTCAGCGACGATGAGATGCGCGCCGGCATGGCCGCCGCCAAGGACTACAGCGCGGTGATTCTCAAGGCCGGCCCGCGATACGCCACCCCTGAGGCCGCGCCGATCATCCGGGAGCACGCCCGCCGCAACTTCGGCCTGCGCGCCGACGGACTGCTCGACGTCGTCTGCCCCGTCATGGACGACAGTGAGGTCTGCGGCATCGGCATATTCAACGCCGATCCGGAAACCGTCCGCGCCCTCATGGCCGACGATCCCGGCGTCAAAGCGGGGGTCTTCACCTTCACCGTCCATCCCGTCCGCGGCTTTCCCGGAGACCGGCTCCACTGACGTGCTGCGCCTCCATCGGGTCGCCGGCGGACGCCGGTCGTGAGATCGACTCGCGGACGCGTAGGGGCATCGGGACCCGGTGGATCTCGCCCTGGTGATCGGTTTCCTCCTCGCGCCGCTCCATCTCCGCGAACAGGACGTCGACCGCCGTACGGCCGAGGTCGTAGTGGGGGAGCGCCACGGTGGTCAGCTTGGGGCGCATCCAGTCGGCCAGCGGGTGATCGTCGAACGAGACGACCGAGACGTCATCGGGCACCTTCAGCCCATAGTCGTCGAGCACCTGGTAGGCCCCGAGCGCGATCCGGTCGTTGAAGCAGATCAGCGCCTTCGGCCGGGCCGTCTCCAGCAGCTCGCGCGTAGCGGCGAGGCCGTATTCGGGCTGCCAGTCGCGGCAGACCCGGGCGCTCGCGATCTTGACTCCGGCCGCGTTCAGCTCCTCGCGGATGCCGAGGAGCCGCTCGACGGCCGCGACGCTGCCGGGGGGGATGTCGCGCCTGCCGGGGCCCGCGCCGATCAGGTGGATGCCGTCGCGATGCCCGGCGTCGAGCAGGGCGCGCGCGGCGGTGCGGCCGGCCTCGACCTCGTCCGGCACCACGGACGGCAGGGGGGAGGGCTGTCTCGGCAGGGCGTTGAGCAGCACGGCGGGTGCCGTGGTGATCGTCTTGGGCACCTTGATGGTCCGGGTGAACATGGCGGCCAGGATGATCCCGTCGACCTGGCGGTCGTGCATGGCCTGCAGCAGGCCGCGCTCGAGGTCGGGGTCGCCCTCGGTCTCACCGATGAACAGCATCACGCCGCGCGCTCGCGCCGCCTCCAGGGCGCCCTTGATCATGTCGCCGGCCAGCCGGGACGTCGCGACGGTGTCGGACACGAAGCCGATCGTCCGGGTCGTGCCCGTACGCAGGCCCACAGAGACGATGTTGGGACGGTACTGCAGGTCGTCGGCGGCCTTGAGGACGCGCTGCGCCACGTCGTCGGAGATCCGCAGCTCTCGCCCGCGCCCGGACAGCACGAGGGATGCGGTGGTCGAGGAAACGCCGGCGATCTTGGCGACGTCGGCCAGGGTGACCCGTCGTGGGCTCACCGAACCTCCATATCTCAGCAGTGTTACGGGGGGTTGACACCAAGGAGACGGATGGTGAGACTATCGCATTGCTAATACGATTTAGCAACCTGCCCCTCATGGGAGGAGACGCGGATGTCTCGTCGAGTTCGCCACCGCCGGCCTGGGAAACTGCTCGTCATCATGGCGGGAGGGGCACTGGCCGCCGCATGCGGCGGCCCCGGGACCGACACCTCGCAGACAGCGCCACAGACGGGGACCACGACCACATCCCTCTCGGCCGCGCCCACCTGCGGCACGGCGCCCATCACGGTCAACGCCTACTTCGAGACCGGCTTCCCGATGCCGAAGGCGCTGACCACAGAGTTCGCAAAACAGTATCCGAACGTCAAGTGGAACATCCGCGAGGACCAGTTCGCGGTGATCACCCAGAACGCGCCGCGCGTCCTCGCCGACGACCCGCCCGACCTCATGCGTCTTCCCCAGGTCTCCGAGCTGGTCAAAGACAACCTGCTGAAGAACCTCGACGGCTACGCCACCGCGTTCGGCTGGGACAAGTGGCCGCCCTCCCAGCTCCAGCAGCTCCGCCTCGGCCCTGGCGGCCGGCCCCGCGGCGAAGGCTCCCTGTACGCCATGGGTCTCAACTTCAGCATGACCGGCGTCTTCTACAACAAGAAGCTCGCCGCGAAGATCGGCATGTCGGCGCCGCCCGCCACGTTGGCCGAGCTCGACGACGCGCTGGCCAAGGCCAAGCAGGCGGGCATCACCCCGATCATGCAGTTCAACGGCGGCGCCACCGGTGGCCTTGCCTTCCCGCTGCAAGACCTGATGGCCTCCTACGGTCCGGCCGCCCCCATCAACGACTGGATCTTCCAGAAGCAGGGCGCCACGATCGACACCGCCACGAACCTCACCGCGACCCA
This sequence comes from Streptosporangiaceae bacterium NEAU-GS5, assembly GCA_017592665.1. Lineage (GTDB taxonomy): Bacteria > Actinomycetota > Actinomycetes > Streptosporangiales > Streptosporangiaceae > NEAU-GS5. Next base: position 135,863 of record JAGFNW010000021.1, read on the forward strand.
GCACCTCGAAAAGTGGATCAAGGCCGGCTACTTCCAGAAGGACGTCAACGCGGTCGACTACGCCACGATGATGAGCCGGTTCATCGGCGGCGACGGCCTGTTCATGTTCGACGGCGACTGGGAGTCGGGCAACCTCGACAAGCAGATGGCCGGAAACGCCGGCTTCTTCCTGATGCCCCCGGCTCAGCAGGGCGGCAAGCGGGCCGCCATGTCGGCCCCTCTCACGTACGGCATCAGCGCCAAGGCCAAGAACGCCGACTGCGCCGCGTTCTTCCTCAACTGGGTCGCGACCAACGACAAGGCCCGCGACATCGCGGTCGAAGTCGGCGGGTCACACCCGATGGGGCTGGCCGACGCGCACATGCCGGCCGTACAGCCGGGCACCGTCACCGAGAGCACGCTCGCGGCCGGCGCGCAGATCGGCAAGGACAACGGCGCCATGGACTTCATCGCCAACGCGACCGGCGCCATCTACGCCAAGAGCTGGACCCCGCAGCTGCAGAAGCTGGTCGCCGGCCAGCAGACGCCCGAGGGGCTGCTGAAGTCCGTGCAGACCGACTACCAGAGCCAGGTCGGAGGGAGCTGAGCCTTGGCGGCACAGCCGACTGCCGGCCGCTCCCGGCGCGAGCGCCGGCCGGCCCGGGCGGGACTGCGCACGTCCCGCCTGGTCGGCTGGCTCTTCGTCGCTCCAGCGCTCGCCTTCTACGCGGTCTTCGTGCTGCGGCCGATCCTGCTGACGCTCCAGTATTCGCTGTACGAATGGGACGGCATCGGCCCGTCCAGCTGGGTCGGGCTCGGCAACTACGGCGCGGTGTTCACCGATCCCGACCTGTTCGACGCCGTGCTCAACGCGGTCAAGCTGATCGCGTTCTTCAGCGCGATCCCGGTGCTGCTGGGCCTGGCGATCGCCTCGACCATCCGGCGGATCGCGGCCAGCAGGCTCGCCCTGGTGGCCCGGACCGTCATCTTCCTGCCGCAGGTCATCCCGCTGGTCGCGGCCGGCATCGCGTGGAGCTGGCTGCTGTCGTCGACCGGGGTGATCAACCAGTTGCTCACGCGACTCGGTCTCGGTGGCGTGACCCGCGCCTGGCTGGGCGACTTCTCCACTGCGCTGCCCGCGGTCGGCGTGATCGGCGCATGGGTCCTGCTGGGCCTGTGCACGCTGCTCCTGCTGGCGGGCATGAGCAAAATCGACCCCGCCCTCTATGAGGCCGCGCGGATGGACGGGGCCGGCCCGATCCGCGAGTTCGTCTCGATCACCGTGCCCAGCCTGCGCCAGGAGATCGGGGTGTGCGTCACGGTGACGGTGATCGCGGCCCTGGCGACGTTCGACATCGTCTACATCGCGACGCAGGGCGGCCCGGGCAACGCGACCATGGTGCCCGGCCTCGAGATCTACTATCTGGCCTTCTCCGAACGCGAGGTGGGCATGGCCTCGGCGCTCGCCGTCGTGCTCATGGTGCTCGTGCTCGCCTGCTCGCTTCCCATCCAGTGGCTGACCAGGGACCGGTCCTCATGATCGTCGGACGCCGTGAGGCCTGGACCGGCCGAGTGCTGCTCATCCTGCTGATGGCCGTCACTTTGCTGCCGTTCGTCAGCCTGTTCGTCACAGCCCTGCACCCCTCCGGCACCTATCCGCCCGGCCTCGACTGGCCGGCCCAGCCCCGCTGGGGCAACTTCGCCGACGCCTTCCAATCGGCACGGATGGGGGAGTTGCTGAAGTCGAGCACGCTCATCGTGCTCGGCGTGGTGCCGCTGTCGCTGGTGCTCGCGACCATGGCCGGCTTCGCCATCGGACACCTGCGGATGGCCGGCCGGAACCTCGTGTTCCTGGTCTTCGTGCTCGGCCTGACGCTGCCGTTCGAGGGCATCATCACCCCGCTGTACTACCAGGTGCGCGACATGGGCCTGCTGAACACGCGGTGGGCCATCATCCTGCCGCTCATCGGGCTCTTCATGCCGTTCTCGGTCTTCTGGATGCGCGCCCACTTCGTGAACATGCCCGAAGAGCTGTCGGAGAGCGCCCGGATGGACGGCGCGAACGTGTGGCAGCTGTTCTGGCGCATCCACGTCCCCCTTGCCATGCCGGCCATCTCGTCGCTGGCCATCCTGCTGTTCCTGTGGACGTGGAACCAGTTCCTGCTGGCCATCGTGCTGGTCGACGACCCGTTGAAACGCACCATGTCCGGCGCGCTCGGGGCCTTCCAGGGGCAGTGGGGCACCGACATCCCCCTGCTGTGCGCCGGGTCGCTGCTGATCCTCGCGCCCACGCTCGTCATCTTCCTCATCTTCCAGCGCAGGTTCGTCACGGCCCTGCTTCAGGGCTCGCTGAAAGGCTGACATGACAACGCTGTGGACACAGCGCCACCTCGACCTGCTCATTGAGGAGCCCACCACGACGGCGCCGCTCGCCGGTCCTGTGGGTCGCGTGCTCGCGGACGACGATGTCTGGGACATGTGGCCCATCCAGGACGAAGACGGATCAGTGGCCGTGCTCTGCGGCCAGGAGCTGTGGATGGCCCTGGCGGCACCGGCCGTCGGCCATCCCGAGGAGCGCCACGACGTGGCCAGGATCCGGCTGCTCACGACGGACGGCCACGGCTGGAAGGACCGGGGACCCGTGTTCGCCGACGGCGTCTCGCTGGGCAGTCGCGAATGGTCCGGCTCGGCCGTGCGCCGCCCGGACGGCACGGTGTCGGTGTTCTACACGGCCGCCGGTCACCGCGGCGAGGCGCGCAGGACATTCGTCCAGCGCGTCGCCGAGGCACAGCTGAAACTCGTCGCCGGTGACGGCGGTCCCCAGCTGGATCAGCACGCCGACCATCGGGAGGTGCTGCGTTCGGACGGAGGGACGTATCTGCTCGCGGACGAAGTCGACGGGGGACCGGGGCGGATCCGGGCTTTTCGCGATCCCGGCTGGTTCCGCGACCCGGCCGACGGGCGCGAATACCTGCTCGTCGCCGCATCCGTCCCATGGCGGGACCGTTTCATGGGCGCCGTCGCCCTGGCCGGGGCGGCGGGTGACGGCTGGGCGCTGCAGCCTCCGCTGGTGGTGGCCGACGGTGTCAACCACGAAATCGAACGGCCGCACATCGTCGTGCACAACGGCTCGTACTACCTGTTCTTCACGACGCAGCGGCAATCCTTCCACCCCCCGGACAGCGCCCCCACCGGCCTGTACGGCTTCGCCGCGGCCGGCCTGACCGGTCCGTACGAGCCGCTCAACGGCTCGGGGCTGGTGATCCGCAATCCGCAGGACGAGCCGGATCTGGCATACGCGTGGCTGGTCGTGCCCGATCTGCGGGTGGTGAGCTTTCTCAACTACCGTGCGACAGATGGCCGGTATCCATGGCAGGCGCCGGAGGCCGCGGCGCGGCATGCCTTCGGCGGCACGTTCGCGCCGATTCTTCAGCTGATCCTTGATGGAGGCCGCATCGCTAAACTGCGCCTATGACCGTCATGGGGGAAAGCTCCCCTTCCGGTGAGATGCCGCCGACCATCGCGCAGCTCGCCGAACTGGCCGGGGTGTCCATGGCGACCGTCTCGAAAGTAGTGAACGGCCGGTCCCAGGTGGCGCCGGAGACCCGCGCCATGATCGAAGGCCTCATCCGCGAACACGGATACCGCCGGCAACGACGCCGCATCACACCTGCGGCCGCCGTCGAAGTGGTCTTCCACGAACTGGCCGGCGACTATCCCGTGGAGATCATCAGAGGCGCCGGCCAGGTCGTCCGCGACCACCACATGGCCCTCATGGTCTCCGAACTCCAAGGCCGTCACACGCCCGGCAGCGACTGGATCGAAGACCTGCTCCGCCGCCGCCCCGCAGGCGTCATCACGGTCTTCTCCGGCCTCACCCCCGACCAGCGTGAACGGCTCGCGCACCGCGAGATCGCGCTCGTCGTCCTGGATCCGACCGGCGAGCCCGGCCGCGGCGTTCCCTCTGTGGGGGCCGGCAACTGGAACGGCGGCCTCGCGGCCGCCCATCACCTGCTGGACCTCGGGCACCGCCGGATCGCCATCATCACCGGCTCCGCCGACGCCATGTCCAGCCGCGCCCGGCTCGACGGCTACCGCGCGGCCCTGGACACGGCCGGTGTCCCCGTCGATCCGGCTCTCATCTGCCAGGGCGACTTCCAGATTGAAGACGGCCTCACCCACACACGCCGGCTACTCGCCCTTCCCGACCCGCCCACCGCCATCTTCGCCTGCAACGACGGCGAGGCGATCGGCGTCTATCGCGCCGCCCACGAGCTCGGCGTACGCATCCCGGATGATCTGAGCGTCGTCGGGTTCGACGACATGCCTCCGGTGCGCTGGCTCATTCCGCCGCTGACCACGGTCCGTCAGCCCCTCAGCGAGATGGCGGCGGCGGCAACCGCCATGCTGATCACTCTCATCAACGGCGAACCGCTCGCCCAGAACCGCATCGAATTCGCCACCGAACTCGTGGTCCGAAGCAGCACGGCCGGGCCTTTGGTCTGATGAGTGGGCGGTGTCGGTGCGACACTGAGGGCATCGATCTCCTGAATCAAGGCGGGTGGAATGCCGCGCTGGGTGAAGCTGGCGATCGCCGCCGTGGTGCCGTCAGTGGCCGGGGCGTTGGCCTGGTGGATATGCGCGACACGGGGGCTCGGCCTCGATGTGACGAGCATCGTTGTGGGCTTGATCGTGCTGCTCCCCGCGACCCCACTGGGCATCTGGGCCAGCCAGGCGCAACCCGGCGCTGATGCCCGCACCATCGCGCCGCCTGCGTCACCTGCCGCTCCCGCGCTTATCGGCGATCTGCCGCGTGCCCCGAGGGCATACCAGCCGCGCCGGGACCTGCACGATCGCATCGAGAAGGCGCTGGCCGACACCCGGCCCGCGGTCTGCGCACTGGCAGGCGGACGCGGGGTCGGCAAGACCCACCTGGCCGCGGCCTGCGCCCTTGACTACCTGGCTCGCCGGATCCCGGTGGCCTGGCTGCACGCCGAGACCCCTGAGCAACTGCGTGGCTCGCTCGACCTGATGGCCGCGGAGCTGGGGTTACGCAGCGACACCGACGACGCCGACGCGGTCGCCCGCAAGATAAGGATCTGGCTGGGTCAGCGGCCGGATCCCTGCCTGGTCGTGTTCGACAACGCCGTCGACCCCGACGCGCTCGCTCCCGTGCTGCCCGCTCACGGTCCCGCCCGCGTACTGATCACCACCAACTACCACTCCTTCGAACGCGTCGCGACCCTGATCCCTGTCGACCGCTTCACCACACGGGAGGCGCTGGCCTACATGCGGGGCCGGCTCGATCGGGACGTCGATTGGGACGACGCCGACGCCGGACGGCTCGTGGAAGAACTCGACCGGCTGCCGCTGGCCCTGTCGATCGCCGCCGCCGCGCTCATCGGCCCTCCCCGGTCGTCCATGGCGTCCTATCTCCTGCGGCTCCGGGCCACCTCGATCGATGTGCTGTTGGAGCGGCCGCAGGGTGAGCCGTATCCCACGGGGGTCGGCCAAGCGATCATGCTGTCGGCCGGGCGGGCCGACGTGGCGGCACGTCGCCTGCTCGGCGAGTTGTCGCTGTTGTCGGCATCCGGCGTCGCCCTCAACCTGTTCGGCACGGACCTCGATACGAGCGGCGCCTTGTCCGAGCTCGCCACCGGGTCACTGGTGACGTTCAGCCGTGACAACACCACCGTGTACGTGCACCGGCTGGTCCGCCGGGCCGTACGGGACCAGGCGGCACGGGACGGCACACTGGCCGGGTTGATCGAGGCGGCGGCCGACCGGCTGGGGGTGAGCATCCACGCCATCGCGGACAAGGACACCTGGCGGGAGTTTCCCACGATCATGGCGACAGCCGACCACGCGGCGGCCCTGTGGCAGGCGGTGGAACAGCTTCCCGACCAGCCGGCCGCCCAGGCTGTGGCCGAACTCGTGCTCCGCGTTCAGCACGCGGTGGCCCGTCATCTGCTCTACCTGAACGACGATCTGCGCGCCATCCCGATAGCCGAGGCGCTCGCCGCCGGATATGCCGAACGTTTTGGACCCGATGATCCTGGCACGCTCAGCGCTCTGATCACCCTGGCGCGCACCTACGAGACGACCGACGTGGCCAGGAGCCTCGAACTGCATGAGCATGTACTGGCCGAACGCATCCGGGTTCTCGGAGACGATCACCTGGACACATTGTGGTCGCGTGGCGCGGCGGCAGCGGCCCACGGCCGGGCAGGCCGCATCGGCCAGGCGCTGGACCTGCTGGAACTGGTCGTCGCCGACCAGGAACGGCTGCTCCCGGCCGACCATCCGGCGCTCATGCAGACGCGTTTCTCCCAAGCGGCGCTCACGATCGACGCAGGAGACGCGGACCTCGGCGCCACTCGATTCGCGCGGCTGGCCGCCGATCAGGAGCGCTTGTTCGGCCCCGACGATCCCGACGTGCAGGTCATCCGCGGGCATGTCGCGCGGGCGTACGTGGCGGCCGGGCGGCCCGATGAGGCGATCGCGCTGTACGAGCGGGTCATCGTCGATCAGGAACGCATTATCGGTGCCGAACATCCGGACACGATGATCACCCGGCACGGCCTGGCCGCGGCCTACCAGGCAGCGGGAAGGATCGAGGACGCGATCGCCGAGTACGGCCGGGCCGTCACGGGCTTCGAGGCGACCTTGGGACCCGAGCATTCACTGAGCAGATCGGCGCGGACGGAATTGGAGCGCCTTCCAGCGGCCCAGGAAACCCATGCGTGAGGCCTCGCGGACGTTGACCCTGGCAATGTCGATCGGCGGTCCGAGCAGGCGTCAGGAGACCGACGGTGGCCAGCGGTGGCTGCGCCACTCGTCCCATGTCGCGAAACCGGCCGGTGGGTCATCGATGGGCTCACTGCCGTCGAGTTCACCGGGCGTTGGGATGTCGATGGCGGCAGCCCACGCGGCGAGTTCTTCGTCGGACATGGGCCACGTCGTGTGGGGCGCTTCGGCTTGGCGCTGATCAAGTCGTCTGCGCTGCTCGGCCGGGGTGAGCTCGAAGTAGCGCAGCTCCACCGTGGCGCCCAGGTCTGCTGCCGCCTGCCGTAGCGCGGAGCGCTCGTCGCGACTCCAGAGGCCGTAGTCGATCACGACGTTGGTGCCGAGTTCGAGGGCGCGCAGCCCGATCTGGATGAGCCGTCCTTCGATCACGTCCTGAGCCGACGGCGGATTCTCGTGCCCGTAGAGAGCCTTCACCCATTCGTCCTTCGTGAGACGAAGGGCCTTCTGCTCGATCTCGATCAGTCGGGCGGCAGTGGTCTTCCCGGTGCAGGGGAGTCCAACGGTCAGGAACAGCGTCGGTTCCATCGTCACCACCCCCTTCCAAACGCCTCACGATACGGGCGGCGCGGTGATCGGGGGCGAAAAGCCAGTTGACCGCAGCGGGAGGATGTGGGGGTGCGTACGTTCAAGGAACTGGTCGATGAGGCTGCCGCGGTGGACGTGTCCGGGTGGAGCTTCGACTGGCTCGACGGCCGGGCCACTGAAGAGCGACCGCCGTGGGGGTATTCGCGTCTGCTCGCGTCGCGCCTGCCCCACGTCGCCGCCGCGTTGGACATCGACGCCGGCGGTGGTGAGGTCATCGCCGAGGTGCCGCGGCTGCCGCCGCGGATGGTGGTCAGCGAGGGGTGGCCGCCGAACGTGGAACGTGCCCGTGCCTTGCTGAGCCCCCGGGGTGTCGAGGTCGTATCGGTCGCGCCGGGGCGGCCGTTGCCGTTTCCCGACGCCGGATTCCAACTGGTGACCAGCCGCCATCCCATTGCTCCTGACTGGCCGGAGATCGCCCGTGTGCTGGCCGACGGCGGCGGCTACCTTGCCCAGCACGTGGGACCCCGCTCCGCGTTCGAGCTCATCGAGTATTTCCTCGGCCCGCTGCCGGATGGGCCGGCCGCTCGTGATCCCGATCGGGAGGCCGCCGCCGCGCAGGCGGCAGGGCTGCGGATCGTGGACCTGCGCACCGTTCGGTGCCGGATGGAGTTCTTCGACATCGGCGCGGTCGTCTATATCCTGCGCAAATGCGTTTGGTGGGTGCCCGATTTCGACGTCGAGCGCTACCGCCGCCGGCTCGAACGGCTCGATGCCCACATCCGCACGCATGGCGCCTTCGTGGCCCACTCCAGCAGGACTCTGATCGAGGCCAGACGCGCACCCCGCTGAACCGCCGCCGGTGTGCGCCCCAGCCTGGCCCGCTTCAGAACCGGAGCCGCTGATCGCCGGTGGTGCGAGGCGTGCGCGATTTGATGATCGCCGAGTGGACGCCTTCTCCGTGGTCGACGGTCAGCTCGATCGACGTTCCCACGAACCCGGCGGTCAGCAGCAGATCGCGATACGTGCTTACCGTGATCACCCCCGCTGCGCAGCCGACACGCCGCTCGACCGCAGCCCGCCGGGTGGGATCGCTGCCGTCCTCGGCTATGACGTCGCTGATCCCGATCCGCCCGCAAGGGCGCAGCACGCGGAACATCTCCCGGAGCACGCCGGCCTTGTCGTCGGACAGGTTGATCACACAGTTGGAGATGACGACGTCGACCGACAGGTCCGGCAGCGGGATGGCCTCGATCGTGCCGTGCAGGAATTCGACGTTTCCCGCCCCGGCCTCGGCGGCGTTGCGGCGGGCCAGCCGCAGCATGTCGGGGCTGCCGTCCACGCCGAACGCCTTCCCGGACGGGCCCACCCGCCGAGCGGAGAGCAGGACGTCGATGCCACCGCCTGAGCCGAGATCGAGAACGGTCTCGCCTGGGCGCAGGTCGGCGACGGCGACGGGGTTGCCGCAACCGAGACTGGCCTGGATGGCGGCGGCGGGAAGGCCGTCGAGCTCCAGGTAGCCGGCCCGACCGAAGCGCCCGTCGGTGAATTCGCCTGGCTCGCAGTCGACGATGGGCTCGCCGTCGAGCGCATGCCGCGCCAGCTCCGAATAGCGCTGGACGATCTCCTCGTGTGCCATCGCCCTTCCCTTCACTCGCAGACCGGGGTCTCCGGCGCCGGATTTCCCATGACCACGTCCGCGGCCGTCGGGAAGCAGGTCACGCACGCGTCGTTGATCCGGTAGAACGCCGACGTCCCCTGCCGTTCGACGAGGACGAACCGTACGTCGGCCAGGATCTTCAGGTGGTGGGACACGGTGGACTGCCCGACCCCTGAAGCGGCGACGATCTCACCGACACTCATCGGCGCGCGTCGCCTGGCCAGCAACGACACGATCTGGATCCGCGTGGCGTCGGCCAGCGCCTTGAACCACGACGCGTACTCCTCGGCCTCGTCACGACCGAGCGGTCCATCCTTCGCATTCATCGAAAATCGACGATAATCGATTAATCTTGGGTGGGCAAGGGTCGGGGATTGTCGATTCGGCTAATGCCGCGCTCGGAGTGCGGCGGCGCGCCGGTGGCTGATCGCCCGCAGGATGATCGGGAGGCCCACCATCGACGGCAGTGTCCAAAAGGCCCAGTTTGGAAGCAGGTTCCAGACCGGCAGGTGTGGACCGTTGTCGACGTAGAAGCCTGTCAGCAGTGCGACGTACGACGCCCCCATGCCGCTGAGGTGCACGATCTGGCTACGGCGGCGATTGGCATAGCCGAGCAGGCCGGTGACGAGAGCGACCGATCCCACGGCGAACAGATGCGCGTTCTCGCGCCAGCGGATCGCCGCCATGATGGTCATCGTGGTGAAAACGACGATCAGGCCCCAGAGGTAGATCCGGCCGAATCGCAGGTGCCGCCCCGAGCCCTTGCGGGAGAACCCGGCCACGGCACCACACGCAACGCAGGTCATTCCGGCTATGACGTGCGCGACGAGCGCTGCGAAGAAGAGCGGTCCCGCGTTCGGGATCAGCAGGCCGAAGACGTTGATCTCGTCCATCGATCCCCCTATATATAGGATTGCTATATATAGGAACGCTAGCTTACGAGTGGCGAGAGCGGAAGGCCCGATATAGCGTTCCTATATATGGGAGTGGTCGACGAGTCCCATCTCTGAGACCGTCACGACCATCTCGGCGGCATTGCGAGGCAGATCATGACCGACCACCCGCTGATCGACCACCACATACGGGCTCTGGCCGCCCGGCTGCCCGAGCCGGTCGTCGATGAGCTCGCCGACGGGCTGACCGCCTGCTACCAGGACCGGCTGAGCCGCCTCGGGGACCCCGACGCGGCCGCTCGCGCCGCGCTCACCGACTTCGGTGACGTGGACGGCATCGTCACCGCTTTCGTCCACGGCTCACCCGGGCGAAACACCGCGCTCCGCTTGCTGTTCACCGGCCCGCTCGTCGGTTTGATCTGGGGGACGACGCTGATCCTCGACCATGCCTGGATGTGGCCGATCCCGTCGGGCGCTCGGGCGCTTTTCGGCGTCCTGCTGGTGGGGAGCGTGGTCGCGCTGCTGCTCGCCGTACGGGAGCGGCACAACTACCAGGCTGTACGGCGGGCGGCAGGCACCGCCGCATCCGGCATGCTGATCGCCGACACCGCGATGCTCGTCACGGCCGCGTTCTTGCTGACCCAGCCATCCTGGCCGGCCCTGCTGGCCTTTACCGCCAGCGCGACAAGAGCCGTGCTGGTAGTGCGAGCGCTGCCGGCGCTCTATCGGACGTCGCCTTCCTGACCGGCCTGCCGACGGCACGGACGGGTCAGGGCTTGACGGCTTTGATGATCGCCGAGTGCATGCCGTCGGCCACCGCGTGCGTCACCGTGATCTCCACCTCGGTGAATCCAGCCGCGGCCAGGCCGTCGCGGTATTCGGAGATGGACAACGCGCCCGCGATGCACCCCGCGTAGGTGCCGCGCTCGGCACGCTGCTCGGGTGTGAGCCGATCCTCGGCGACGACGTCGGAGACTCCGAGCCGGCCTCCGGAGCGGAGGACGCGGAAGGTCTCGGCGAAGACGGCGGGCTTGTCGATCGACAGGTTGATCACGCAGTTGGAGATCACCACATCGATCGTCGCGTCGGGCAGGGGGATGTCCTCGATCGTGCCTTTGAGGAACTCGACGTTGGCGACGCCGGCCCGCTGTGCGTTGGCCCCGGCCAGCGACAGCATCTCGTCGGTCATGTCCAGGCCGTAGGCCCGGCCGGTGGGGCCGACCCGGCGCGCTGACAGCAGGACGTCGATGCCGCCGCCCGAGCCGAGATCGAGAACGGTGTCGCCGTTGCGGAGTTCGGCGACGGCGACGGGATTGCCGCAGCCCAGACTTGCGGTGACCGCGTCGGCAGGCAGGCTTTCCCGGTCGGCCACGTCGTACAGGCCGTTGCCGAACACCACATCGACCGGCCCGCAGCCGCACCCGTCGCTGGTGGAGCAGCAGCCGCCCGACACCTCGCCGCTGCTGACGGCGCGGGCGCTGGCGGCGTATCGCGCTCTGACTTCTTCGCGTAGATCGGCTGGCTGGCTCATGGCACGCCTCCTGATGTCATCTCCATCTAAATAGATAGACATCGAAGCAGTCAACCTGCATTTATTGACCTGTGTCAATATAGACATGTATGGAAGTCGTCGAGAGTGGAGCGCTACGGGTGGAGTCGCTGGAACTGCTGGACTGTTGCTCACCGCTGGCGCGGGAACCGCTGGACGAGGAGCAGGCGGCCGGGCTGGCCCGGGTGTTCAAGGCGCTCGGCGACCCGGTCCGGCTGCGGATCGTGTCGATCGTGGCCAGTCACGCGGGCGGCGAGGCGTGCGTGTGCGACCTGACTGCCGCCTTCGCGCTGTCGCAGCCGACGATCAGCCATCACCTCAAGGTCCTCAAAGAGGTCGGCCTGCTCACCTCGGAAAGGCGCGCGTCCTGGGTGTACTACCGGATCGTCCCGGAACTGCTGGCCGATCTGTCGGCACTGCTGCAGACGCCCGGCGGCGTCGGCGAGATTTCCCGGTGATCCCGCGTCGGCTGCTCGCAGAGTTCCTCGGGACCGGGTTGCTGATCATGGTGGTGATCGGCTCGGGCATCATGGCCCAGGAGCTGTCTCCCGGCAATGTCGGGTTGCAACTGCTGGAGAACTCCACGGCCACGGTCTTCGGCCTCGGCGTCCTGATCGCGGTGCTGGGCCCGGTCTCGGGAGCACACTTCAATCCAGTGGTCACGCTGTCCGACTGGTGGGTCCACCGCCACCTGTCCCGGCGAGAGGTCGGCGGCTATCTGGCGGCTCAGGTGACCGGGGGAATCGTCGGCGCGATGCTGGCCAATCTGATGTTCGCCAAGCCGGCGGTCACCTGGTCGACGCACGATCGTTCCGCACCTCACCTGTTGCTCGGCGAGGTCGTGGCCACTGCGGGCCTGATCCTGGTGATCTTCTCGCTGGCCCGGGCCGATCGGCTGAATCTCGCACCGATCGTTGTCGCTTCCTACATCGGCGCCGCGTACTGGTTCACCTCCTCGACCAGCTTCGCCAACCCAGCCGTCACGATCGCGCGCGCCTTCTCCGACACGTTCGCCGGCATCGCTCCCGCCTCTGTGCCCGCGTTCGTCGCCGCTCAACTGATCGGCGGCCTGGTGGGCTTGGTGTGGGTGGCCGGCCTGTACGGCGGGCGGAGCCGGCCCGAGCCGGATCGAGTCCTGGTGGATGACACAGTGGAGAATCGATAGATGAGCGGCAAGCCGAGCGTACTGTTCGTTTGCGTCCATAACGCGGGTCGTTCCCAGATGGCCGCCGGTTGGCTGGCCCATCTTGCCGGTGACCGGATCGAGGTCCGTTCGGCCGGATCCGCGCCCGCCGAGGCCATCAACCCGGTCGCCGTACGGGCGATGGCCGAGGTCGGCATCGATATCACCGGCCAGAGACCAAAGATCTTGTCCGTGGACGCGGTGCAGGCGTCCGATGTAGTGATCACCATGGGCTGCGGCGACGCCTGCCCGATCTTTCCCGGCAAGCGGTATGAGGACTGGGCGCTGGAGGACCCCGCAGGACAGGGCATCGAGGCGGTCCGACCGATTCGCGATGAGATCCGCGACCGCATCCAGAAGCTGATCGCCGAGCTTGACGTGGAATGAGGCCGACCCGGTTGAAGATTGCCTAGGGCGGCCAGCCAGGACCGGGCACCGTCCAGACTTCTACCTCCAGCAGGACGGCGGGCCAGATGACTGGCGGCCAGGCCCATCGACCCGGTGCCGATCGCCGCGACCGGACACCTCCCCGATTGGGCCTGAGGACCTAAGGCTGGGGATGTGGGCTTGTACGTGCCGCGCGCCCTGCGCAGCGAAGCGGCCACCGGATCGCAATCCCCGCACGATCTCTCGTCCAGAAACAAATGTCGTCGTGCTCAGCCAGCCGTCAACGCCGGCTGCAGACGAGATCGATCATGGCGTCGGCCCGTCAGCCCAGTCGCAAACATGATCGGTGGCGTCGCCAAGGAGACGGTCGACCCGGCGACGAGCAGAGCGAAACTCGCATCTCGTGCTTCGAAGGATGTCTAAGTAGACTTATCCCAATCTCCTGACAGAGAAACGTCAAATTAGACATGGCCTAACCGCGGACTGCATCCATCTCCAGGCAGCGGCGTCTACCTGGACGAGTTGTTTCCTGAAACGGAGGATCTGCCATGTCCGCGACCGACACCACCGCCGAGACCACCGGCGCCGAGACCACCGGCGCCGAGACCACCGGCGCCGAAGCCGCCACCACCGTTGAGGCCTGCTGTTCGGCCACCACCCTGCAGTCCTGCTGCGCACCTGAGGACAAAGGCGCCTGCTGCGGCACCCCGGCGGGGGCGACCAGCGAGGCCGTCAAGGCGGCCGGTAGCTGTGGCTGCCAGTAGCTCTCGACTCAGGCCCGCTATGGTCCCGACCGGCCCCGAAGCCGAAAGGAGAAGGTTCATGACCTACGCCCCGTCGGCGCTCGATGTCGCGACGGTCGTCGCACAGGTGCGCACCCGGCTGGTCGCCTTCGTCGCCCGGCGCATCGACCGGCCCGACGACGCCGAGGACATCGTGCAGGACGTGTTGATGCGCATCGGCCGCAGCGCGGAAACATTGCGCGACATCGAGCGGCTGGAGGCGTGGGTCTACCAGATCACCCGGAATGCGATCATCGACTACCAGCGCAAGGCCACCCGGACCGGACGGGCGTACGCTCAGGTTGCCTTCGATCGCAGCTTGGACGATGGCGCAACAGATCCCGGGGAGCTGGCGGTGATGGCCGGGTGCCTGGCGCCGATGCTGGGCCAACTGTCGGATCGTGACCGTCGGGCAATCGATCTGGTCGACTACGACGGCCTGACCCAGACCGAGGCCGCCCAACGGCTCGGCCTGTCGGTGCCGGGGATGAAGTCACGGATCCAGCGCGCCCGTGCCCGGTTGCGCACGCTTCTGCTGGCATGCTGCCAGGTCTCCGTGGATGTACGCGGCGACGTGTCCGACGTGCACGCGGCGGGCCCCTGCCCGTGCTCCTGCGACGGGTGACGTGTCGCGCTCCTCGCCGCAGAGAGCAGCGGGCAGTCGGCAGAGATCGCTCAGCGTCCGGCCGATCCAGGGAGGCCGGCGCGGTGGTGCGCAGCCACGCGGGCGGCAAGGGGGGCCGCATGCGATCTACCGCCGCCTTCGCGCCTTGCAAACGATGGTCTGCCACAAGTCATCGATGAGGCTGAGCGACGGACCTCCTGGGCGTACTACCGGTTCATCCAGGAGATAGTCGCCGAACGCTGGAGGTCTCCAGGGAGGTGTCCAAGCAGCCCCACCTGTCCGCAAGATGTTCACCTCCAAGCCATCCACTGCACTAGATAGGTCACATACATTTGAGTCAATGAATGCTGACTCGATTGAATGGCGTGCGCGGGTCCATGCGGCGCTGGGCGATCCGGTGCGACTGGCGATCGTGGACCGGCTGACCCTGGGTGACGCCTCGCCCGGAGAGATCGGCCACGACCTCGGCCTGCCCACCAACCTCATGGCCCACCACGTGAAGATCCTCCAGGACGTCGGCCTCATCGATCGGCGCCGGTCGGAGGCCGATCGACGGCGCACTTATCTGCGGCTGCTTCCCACGACCTTGGACCGGCTGCTGCCGATGCCACTGCGGCACGCTCCGCGTGTGGTGTTCGTGTGCACGCACAACTCCGCGCGCTCGCAGCTCGCGGCCGCGCTGTGGACAAGCACGAGCAGCGTTCCCGCCGCCTGCGCAGGAACACGTCCGGCGGCACGCGTCCACCCCCGCGCCGTCGCCGTCGCCCGTCGCCATGGCCTGCACATCGACCATTCCCAGACCACGCGCCTGGACCAGGTGCTCCGCCCCGACGACCTGGTCGTGGCGGTCTGCGATTCAGCGCATGAAGACATGGATGCGCGTGAGCGGCTGCACTGGTCGGTCCCCGACCCCGTGCCGGTCGACACCGACGACGCCTTCGAAAGCGCCTACGCCGACATCTCCGGCCGGATCGACCGGCTCGCCCTCGCCATCCAACCCACCATCCAGCCGGCCACCGACGCCGCCCAGGAGTGACCATGCCGCAGACCTACCGTCGTGAGGATCTGACCATCGACCAGCAGCACGCCCTGCTGACCGCCGCCCGCCGGCTGGCCGACGATTTCACCGGCACCTTCGGCACCGAGACCATCGAGCGGTTCCTGCACACCAGCTACGACCAGTTCGCCATCAAGAGCAAGATCGTCAACTATCTTCCGCTGCTGGCCGAGCGGTTCGCCCGCCAACGGCTCGTCGCTCTGGCCCGCGTCGAGGGAGCGTCCGACGACGGTCGCCCCATCGTGCTGTTCCTGTGCGTGCACAACGCCGGCCGCTCCCAGATGGCCATGGGCTTCTTCCAGCACCTGGCCGGGGACAATGCGCTTGCCTGGTCCGGCGGTTCGGAGTTCGCCGAGCAGATCAATCCAGCGGCCGTCGCATCGATGGCCGAGCGCGGCATCGACATCTCCCAGGAATTCCCGAAGCCATGGACCGAGGAGATCGTCCGCGCCGCCGACGTCGTCGTCACCATGGGCTGCGGCGACGCCTGCCCCGTCTTCCCCGGCAAGCGCTACCTGGACTGGGAGCTCGACGACCCGGCCGGGCTGTCCGCAGACGATGTCCGCCCGATCCGCGACGAGACCGAACGCCGCGTCCGCGCGCTACTCGGCGACCTCAACGTCACCACCGCCTGACCACGCCGAGGCTGGAGGAGAACCTGGCTCACACCCTGGTGAGCTCCAGGTCGACCGGCTGCACTGTCGCATCGTGAGCCATGGGGGTGAACAGGGCTCCGAGCTTGTTCACCACGTCGGGGATGATCCAGTAGTAGACCCAGGTGCCGCGGCGTTCGCTGCCGATGAGCCCGGCCGTACGGAGCACTTTGAGGTGATGGGAGATCGTGGGGGCGGTCAGGTCGAAGGCGTCGGTCAGATCGCACACGCACGTCTCGCCGCCCGCGTGTGAGCCGATCATCGACAGCAGCCGCAGCCGCACCGGATCGGCGACCGCCTTGAGCAGCACCGCGAGCTCGGCCGCCTCGGACTCCGACAGCGGCGCGCGGGCGATCGGCGCGCAGCACTGGGCGCTGGCGGTGGTCATGACCGACTCCCTACTTCGACATTCATCGAAATTATAGGCGATGGTAAGCGAGCAGGGCCAATGCCGCGATCACCGAGGCCGCGGCCACCAGGCCCATCACCCAGCCGTATCCGGCCGTCTGCGCCAATGCCACCGCCCCCAGCGGCGCCAGAGCCTTGTCGGCGACGGAGAAGATCGCGATCCGGCCGGACAGCGTGGCGTAGGCGATCGTGCCGTACCGCTCGGTCAGCAAGTGCGGCAGTGTGATCGACGCGATCCCGAAGCCGAGCCCGAACAGCAGCACACAGCCGACCGCTCCGGCCGTCGTATGCCCGGCCACCGGCAGCAGCACAGCCGCGACGGCCTGCAGGGCGAACACGACAGCGGCCACGACGGCCGCGGAGATACGCCGCTGCAGCCCGGTGGTGATCACTCGCCCGGTCACCGACAGGACGCCGAGCACTCCGGCGACCGTGGCCGCGACCACCGGCGGATGCCCGAGATGGATCAGGTAGGACACCAGGACGACGGCCATCACCGAGACCGCGCCGCCATTGGCCGTGAACGCGGCCACCAGCAGCCAGAACGGCCGCCGCCGCACTGCCGCTCTGGCGACCGCCGCACGCTCATCACCGGCGATGGACCCGTCTTCGCTGCGGCTATGCCGCCGCAGGACTGTCAGGTGCAGTGGTATGGCGGTCGCACCGTAGATGAGGGCGAGAATCTGTACGGCGGTGCGCCAGCCGTACCGGTCGACCAGAAGTCCGGTCAGCGGGAGAAAGATCGAGGAGGCGAACCCGGCCGCCACGGTCACCGCGAGCAGCGCGTTGGTCCGGCTCGTCCCGGTGAACCAGCTGACCACGACGGCGAAGGCGGGTTCGTACAAGACCATCGCGCAGGCGACGCCGAGCGCGGCGAACACCGCGTACAACTGGCCCACGTTCTCCACCCGCGACCAGGCCAGCGCGGCCACCGTGCCGATAACCGAGCCGACGGTCATCAGGGCGCGTCCACCGCGTCCGTCCAGCCATCGGCCGACCAGCGGCGCGCACACGGCGGCGATCAGCACCGACACCGTCAGGGCCGCGGTCACCTGTGCGCTGGAAGCGTGCAGGTCGCGGATCATCGGGGGCAAGATGACCGAGAAGGCGTAGTAGAGCACGCCGTATCCGATGGTCTGCGTAACGGCGAACACCGCGACGATCCACCGGCCCCGCCGGACAGCCGATCGACCGCCGCCCTCGGCTTCGAGCGCGGCGGCCGACACGGGTGAGCCGCTCATCGATCGCAGTCGATCAGCGCACGGCCGTTGGGCGTGGCCGTCCAGCCGTCACGAGTCTCGACGGCGAAACCCTGTGCCCACAGCCGCCAGGCCAGCGGACCGGCCGCCCGGGCGATCGCCGAAGCGAAACCCGGATTCGTGCTGGGCCGCCGGGCTGCGGCCAGATATCGCCCGAGCCGCTCGGCATCCAGCGGCTCGTGATGGCAGATGAGACGGAGCGCTTCTCGTTGCGCAGCAGTGGGATGGCCGTCGGACATGACATGCCCTCCCGGCATCAACCGCAGCAGCCGGCGCCGTCGCCGGACGCTACCGAGACCAACGGCAGCGGGGTCGTGAGCAGGCCGCCACTGATCCCGGTGGCCAGACCCACCCGCTGCTCCTGGGCCTCGGCCAGACTCGAGGAGCACACCCCGGTCTCCGGGAGATCCAGCTGGACATCGCGAGCCGCCTCCCAATCGCCGGCCAAGGCGGCGACGACCGAGCGCACCTGCTCGTAACCGGTCGCCATCAGGAACGTCGGGGCGCGGCCGTAGCTCTTCACTCCCACGGCGTAGTAGCCCGGTTCGGGATGGGCCAGTTCGTCCACCCCGTGCGGCGGCACGGTCCCGCAGGAGTGCTGGTTGGGGTCGATCAGCGGGGCCAGCGCGCGGGTGGAGCCAAGGATCGGATCCAGATCCAGGCGCAGCTCGGCGGCGACCGAATGGTCCGGACGGTAGCCGGTCGCGGCCACGATCCGGTCGGCCACCACCTGCTGCTCGTGGCCGGAAGGATCGCGGCTGACCACGGTCACTCCGTCAGGGCCAGGGATGACGGTGTGGGTGAAGAAACCGGTCAGCAGGCGGATCCGGCCCGACTCGACCAGAGCGTGCAGGCGCGAGCCGAGCGCACCGCGGGCCGGCAGGGCGTCGGCGGTGCCGCCGCCGTAGCTGCGGGTCGCGCTGCCGGCGCGGATGGCCCACGTGATCGGGGTGTCGTCGAGCCGGGCCAGGGCGAGCAGCGTCGTGGCCGCCGAATGGCCGGCGCCGACCACCAGGACCCGCTTGCCCGCGTACGTCTCCCGGCCTGCGCCCAGCACGTCAGGCAGGGCGTGGTCGACGTGAACGCTGTCCTCGCTGTGGGCGGGCAGGCCGTTGGCGCCCAGCACGTTCGGCGTCGCGTAGGTGCCCGAGGCGTCGATGACCGCGCGTGCCAGGATTTCCTGGCCATCGGCGAGACGGATCAGGAACGGAACGCCCTCGCGGCCGTTGGTGCGCACCCGGTCGTAGCCGAGGCGGCTGATCGCGGTGACCTTGGCATTGAGCCGTACGCGGGAACCGAGGAGCTTGGCCAGCGGGGCCAGGTAGTCGTCGATGAGCTCCGCGCCGGTGGGCAGCCAATCGGAGTCGGGAGCCGTCCAGCCGTCGTCCTCCAGCAGCCGCCGGGCGGCGCCGTCGATGTTGTAGCGCCACGGGCTGAAGACGCGGACGTGCGCCCACTGCGCCACCGAAGCGGCGACCCGATCGCCTGCCTCCAGGACGACGACATCGAGGCCGCGCTCGACCAGATGCGCCCCCGCGGCCAGCCCGACCGGCCCGGCGCCGATCACCACCACCGGCAGATCCGCGACATCGGCCATGACGGGTCCGTCCTGCCCCAGTTCCACGATCCCGGTGCCGCAGCATCCACTGCTCATGAAGTCGCTCCCTGATTAGAAGTCTGTCGAATCAGGCTCCATGATGCGACACTGATTCGAGGGATGTCAAATTAGGTATCTATCTAATCAACTGTCGGCTGTCTCGGCCAGCCGGTTGGCGAGGTAGCGCTGTTCCGGCTCGGTCTGCGCGAGATCCAGCGCCCGGCGGTAGGCGTTGTGGGCCTCCTTGTCGCGGCCGGCGCGACGAAGGAGCTCGGCGCGGGTGGAGTGGAAGTAGCGGTAGTGGCCGAGGTCGAGGCGGTCGAGAATGGCCAGGCCGGCTTCGGGCCCGTCGATCTCGGCCACGGCGATGGCCCGGTTCATCTCGACGATCGACGAGCCGGTCTGCCGGGCGAGCGTCTCGTACAGCGCGGCGATCTGCTGCCAGTCGCGGGGCTTGTGCAGATGGAGGTCGGCGATGGCCGCCTGGACCAGGTAGGGTCCGGTGCGCCCGCGTACGAGAGCCCGCTGCAGCAGCTCTCGGCCCTCGTCGATCTGCCGGCTGTCCCACAGGGCGCGGTCCTGGTCGTCGAGGGGGACGACCTGCCCGTCCCGCAGGCGGGCCGCTTTGCGTGCGTCGTGCAGCAACATCAGTGCCAGCAGCGCGAATACTTCAGGTTCGTCCGGCATGAGGTCGGCGAGTGCCCGGCCGAGGTGGATCGCCTGCGCGGCGAGGTCGACGCGGCCGCCGCCCCAGCCATGATTGAAGATCAGGTAGACCACGGACAGTACGGCCGCCAGCCGGTCGGGCAGCTGATGATCAGGCGGCACGGCGAACGGGATGCCGGCATCGCGGATCTTGTGTTTGGCCCGGGTCAGCCGCTTGCTCATGGTCTCGAACGGGACGAGGAACGCCAGCGCGATCTCGTCGGTGGACAGGCCGCCGAGGGTGCGCAGGGTGAGCGCGACCTGCGCCTCCAGGGCGAGTGCCGGGTGACAGCAGGCGAAGATCAGCTCTAGCCGCTCGTCCGGAATGGTGGCGGCGTCATCCATGAGTGCCTCCGGTGGCTGCGGCCCCGTCTCGAGGTCGCGGGCGAGCAGCTTCGTCTTGTCGGCGAGGACGCGCCGACGGCGTAGATGGTCGATGGCGCGGTTGCGTGCGGTCGTGATGAGCCAGCCCGTGGGGTTGGCCGGCTCACCGTCGCGCGCCCAGCGTTCGGCGGCGATGGCGAACGCCTCGGCGGCCGCGTCTTCGGCGAGTTCGAGGTCGCCGAGGATCCCGACCAGCGTGGCCAGCACCCGCCCCCACTGGTCGCGGAAGATGGCGTCAAGCGCCACGGAAGCGCCCGTCGAGGATGGGCCGCACCTCGATCGCCGTGCCAGGTCTCGTCTCGCGGAGCATCTCCCGGGCGAGGGCGAGCGCGCCGTCCAGGGTGTCCGCCTCGATCAGGATCAGCCCGGCGAGATACTCCTTGCTGTCGACGAACGGCCCGTCGGTCAGCAGCATCCGCCCTTCGTCGTTGTGCAGCGTCGTCGCCGACTCGTCGGCATGGAGCCGGGCCCACCCGGTGACCTCCGGCCGGTCGAGCAGGCCGGCGAGATCACCTGGAATCGGGCGGGCCGCCCGGTCCGTGTTCTCCGGCGGGGAGTAGGCCAGCAACGCGTACTGCATGAGTCCTCCAGTCACGGGTCGATGCCGCGTCAAGTATCAGACGGACGGCGCCGCCGCGGACGGACGGCGACCGCCGGAAGATTTTCCAACGCTGGTGTCCGTCCGGCGCGCGGCCGTTCGTAACTGCTGCAGATCCGCCCCGACAGGGGCGGCAGGGACGTACGCGACGGAGGAGCCCCAATGCCCGACATCCTGCACCGCATCAGCATCGACGCCCCGCCACAGCGGGTGCACGACCTCATCGCCAGCACCGACGGGATCGCCCGCTGGTGGACCGGGCGGCCGCTCACGGGCGAGCACGCCATCGGCTCGAGCTTCGGTGTCTACTTCGGTGACAGTCAGCGGCCCGCCGCGGTCATGGAGGTCGTGACCGACGCCCCGGACCACGTGATGTGGCGGGTCACCGACGGGCCCGACACCTGGATCGACACCACGATCACCTTCGCCCTGCGGCCTCGCGGCCAGGCAGGCACCACCCTTCTGTTCACCCACGCCGACTGGCAGCAGGCCGGGGAGTTCATGAGCGGCTGCAGCACCAACTGGGGCGCCTACCTGACGAGCCTCAAGGGCGGTGCCGAAAACGACGCGTTCGCCGCCTACCCGGCCGGCGAAGTCAGCCGCTGGGACTGAATCACGTCAACTGAATCACCTTCAACTGACCGAGGGGAAATCGATGACTACCGAACCCACGCCCAGCCCGGACGCCGCGCGGCTCGAGCGCACCTACGATGCCCCGGCGAACCTGATCTGGGAGCTGCTCACCACAGCCGACGGCCTCGACGAGTGGTGGGCCCCCGACGGCTTCGAAACCCGGGTGAGCGAGATCGAGCTCAGCCCCGGAGGTGAGGTGCGCTACACCATGACCGCGGTCGCGCCGAAACAGGTCGCGTTCATGCGGAGTATCGGCGCGCCGCTGTCGACCGCATTCCAGAAGACGTTCACCGAGGTCACGTCCCCCACCCGGCTCGCCTACCTGACGGTGATCGACTTCGTGCCCGATCGTGCGCCGTACGAGCACCTGACGACCATAGACATCGAGCCCGCGGGCGACCGCACGAACGTGGTCATGACACTGGACCCGCTCCATGACGAGATCTGGACGCGGCAGCATCACGCCCATCGCGCCGACGAACTCGACAACCTTGAGAAGGCGGTCAAGCGGCGCGCGGCGTGATCGCGCGGTGATCGCCTTCGCCTCGACGGCTCCCAGCGATGTTTGATCCCCGGCCGTTGTCGTGACGATGGCCGGGATCAACAGGGGGCGTGACCGGGATCTTGCCTGGATATCAGCCGGGCTGCCAGGCTGCTTGCCTGCAACGGCGAATTCGGGCGGGAGACACGTCACCATGGGTAAGCGCCGGACTGTCGCCGGACTGGTCGGATCACTCGTCGCCATGGCAGGTGTCGGGCTGACGGACAGTGGCGTACATGACCTCGTGAACGTGCGAATGATGGCGGCGTCGGATTCCACGCCGCTCAGAGGGCCGGGCATGGTCACGTGCCCGGCGGCGACCAAGACCGTCGGCACCGCCGACGCGCTGCGGCGGGCGCTGGCCTCGGCTCGCGCGGGGGACGTCATCCGGCTACGGCCTGGCACCTACCGAGGTGCTTTCGTCGCCCGCTCGTCCGGCACGCGGAACAAGCCGATCTTCCTGTGCGGTGGCGCGGGCGCTGTGCTGCGGGGCAAGGGCGTCAGGAGCGGCTACGGTCTTCACCTCGACCGCGTGAGCTACTGGCGGCTGGTGGGCTTCAGCGTCGTCGGCAGCCAGAAGGGCGTGGTCGCCGACCGGACTCGGGCGTCGGTCATTCAGGGCCTGACCGTGCACGAGATCGGTGACGAGGGCATCCACCTGCGCGCTTTCAGCTCCGGCAACTGGGTCCAGTACAACCGGATCCACGACACCGGCCAGCGTCGTGCGAAGTTCGGCGAGGGCGTCTATCTCGGCTCGGCCAAGTCGAACTGGGGCCGCTACTCCGGCGGCCGGATGGACCGCAGTGACGGCAACCTGGTGCGGGGCAACGTGATCCGGTCGACGGCCGAGGCCGTCGACGTCAAGGAGGGCACCCGTGGCGGGCGGATCGTCGGCAACGTCTTCGATGGGTCGGCGCTGACCCGGGAGGGCGGCGACTCGTGGGTCGACGTCAAGGGCAACGGCTACCTGATCGAGGGCAACATCGGGAAGACCACGCCTCAGGACGGCTTCCAGACCCACCAGATCATCGACGGCTGGGGAACGGGCAACACGTTCCGCAGGAACACCATCGACCTCAACGGGGGCAAGGGCGTCGGCATCAACGACACGGCCGGCGGCAACAGCATTGCCTGTGACAACACGATGGTGGGCGGTGGCCGCCTCACCCGCAAAGGCTCCTGCGCCTGACCAATCTTGCGTGTGCTCCTGCTCCCCGCCAGTGGGCGTGGCGTGGCCGTCGACGAATGCGCTGATCTTCAGTCCGTGGCGGTGCCCGGTGCTGGTGTGCGCTCAGCGAGGTGCTTCAGGTTCAGTAGCTGCCTTCGGGCCATGATGAGGTCGCCGACGGACACGCCGAGCGCGGCCCAGCGGGCGGTCTGCATGACGACCTTGAGCAACAGGCGCGTCGCATCGTGCCCCTGGGGCACGAGGACGTACGACATGAAGGCGCCCATGATGGAGCCCGTCAGCTGCTTCCCCACGTCGACCGAGACGATCCGGCCCCGCTGCCGGCCGCCGGCCGTGGTGAACCTTTCCCCGGCCCGAGGCTCGGGAAGGCCTACCAGCTTTCGCGGCGAGCGGCGGCCACGATTGTCGATCCAGTCGTAGGAGTAGGGGGCGAGCCGCACTTGTGCCACCCACGGCCACACCGCTTCGGTGGAGGCCTCGATGCGCACACCGCGCCATGCCTGCAGCGTGGGTGAGGCGACGAAGTCGTCGCACGGATAGGAGCGCAGCACGTCGCTGTCGGTCACGCCCCACCGGTCGCCTAACACGCCTCCATCATTCACCACCCCACGCAACCTCATCCGCAGCTGGGCGCCGGGAGGACTGGGTGGGGTCCAGCGGCTGATGCTGAGTGGATGGCGTACCGCTAAAGGTGGCCAGTGTCGTTGAAGCTGACCAAGGTCGGTGGTCGGTCGGAATCCCACTGCACGATGGTGATCGCACAGTTGGCCTGATTCAGGCCAATCCACCGCCATTCCGGGGCGTCGAGCATGTGGCGGACGAACCACCCGATGACGAAGTTGTGCGTGATCAGCAGTTCCTGTCGGTCGTTGTCGCCGGTGACACCGAAGTGCGCGACAGCAGCCTGCAGGGCCGTCGCGTCTTCGTCGCGTTCGTCGTCGGGCACGCCGTCGAGCCAGGCGTGCCACCGGTCTGGGTATCGGCCGCGTTGCCCGGCGGAGGGCACCGGCGTTCGGTCCGCGACAAAATGGCAGTCGTGTCGCGGCACGGTCGGCAGATGGCCGGCGACGATGTCGGCGGTCTGGGCCGCCCTGGCCAGTGGGCTGTGGTGGATGGCCGAAAAGGGCACTGTACGCAGCCGTCGACCCAGCCGGTCGGCCTGCTCGCAACCGAGTTGCGAAAGGCCTCCGTCCGGGGCGTGACCGGACGCCGGATCTTGCTCGCCGTGGCGGACGAGGTACAGCTGCGTACGAGCCATGTGGGCCACCTTCCCGGTGCTTGCGCGACGGAAAGCACGATAGATGGCCAGACGCGGACGACCTGGTCGGTCAAGCCGAGAAGGCCTTCTCGTCGGCTTGGGCCGCGGTCAGCAGGGGAGCGTAGGTGCCGGGATCGAGTTCGGTGCGACGTTCGTAGATTTTCACGCGCTGGTGCATCGCCAGTCCCGCCGCGGCGTGGGATGCGGCATCCGAGTGCGCGTACGCCAGCATGTAGAGGGCTCCGGCCAGCGAGTCCCAGTGCGGGTTGGGTGTCAGGTCATCGAGGTTGTCGTAGTCGGTGATTCCGGCCAGTTCCTGGAGGATGGTCACGGCGCGTTCGCCGGCTTGCTGGGGTGCGGGGATGTCTTCGATGCGGCGGAAGGAGCATTCGTCGACCAGTGCCTGGGCGAGGCTTGGGCGATAGGCCGACGGGTCTGTGTTTGCCAGCCGTTCGTACAGGCTGACGCGGTGCCGCATTGAGGTGACGGCGTCGGCTCGGTCGGTGGCGTCCCATTGGGCGTAGGCCAGCATGTAGAGCGCGCCCGCCAGGGAATTCCAGTGCGGGTTGGGTGTCAGGTCATCGAGGTCGTCGTAGTCGGTGATTCCCGCGAGTTCTTGAAGAATGGTCACGGCGCGTTCGCCGGCTCGCTGGGGTGCGGGAATGTCTTCGATGCGGCGGAAGGAGCATTCGTCGACCAGTGCCTGGGCGAGGCTCGGGCGATAGGCCGACGGGTCTGTGTTCGCCAGCCGTTCGTACAGGCTGACGCGGTGCCGCATTGAGGTGACGGCGTCGGCTCGGTCGGTGGCGTCCCATTGGGCGTAGGCCAGCATGTAGAGCCCACCGCCGAGAGCCGGCCAATCCTCGTTGGGGCTGAGCGTGGCGAGAGCGGTGAAGTCGCTGATTCCGGCCAGCTCCATATACAGGCGTACGCCGTCGGTGCCTGCCTGAACGGCGGCGCGTACGTCGGTGGCTCGCAGGTTGGCGCTGTCATCGATGAGGGATCTGGCCCGCAGCCGCTTGCGACAATCGGCGATCGCCTGCGCCAACCCCGGGACGTCCAGGTGGACGCCGGTGAACCGGTCGGTGGCGTCGGCATGTGCGGTGGTCACTCCCGCGCTGCTGGGCTCGGAGCAGGACACTTCGATCCGGATCTCGTACGTGCCGTCGCCCGGCGTATTGCTGATGCGCAGGCGCCTGCCCTCGCCTTCCTGGACCGTCACGACCGTGACCTGCCGGTCGGCGGGCGGGGCCGGCTGCGGCGTGTCCTCGATCACCGTGGACGCGGTGATGACGGTGGGCTGACCGGACGGCTGGACCATGACGTCGTTGATCCGCCAGGTGAAGTCGGGGTCGATGTAACCGCCGCTGAGGTAGGCGGTGGCGACGACAAGCTCGTTCTGCTCGACGCGCTGATAATCCAGCTCGCGGGATCCGCACGGTAGCACCGGGAAGCTCGCACGGCCGGTGGCCGTGACCACGCGGCCGGGCGTCTGATGGTCGAGTTGGAGACGGACCGCGCGCGGCTGCCGCCGGGTGAATCTGATCTTCGCGGTGTGCGTCGTGAGCTGATAGTCCTCGATGACCAGGCGTACGTTGGCGGCCACGCCGCTCGGCTGGGTGTAGCCGGGCTGGACGTCGATGATCCCCTTCGGGGAGTAGAGCGGGATGCGGCCCTGATAGCTGGGCAGCTTCGGCTGGCCGGGGCGCGGCGTGGGCAGGATGCCGTGCAGGACCACACCGGAGCCCGGGCCGCCGGGCCGGTCCAGGCCGGCATCCCAGTTGGTCGCCACACGGAGTTCGGCCGTCCAGACGATGCCGTCAACCTCGCAGACCGCGATCACCGGTTGCCCGGGCGTGGCCTCGCTGAGCGCGTCCAGCACGATCGGCTGCTCCAGGCCCACGCGGATCACCATGGACGAGGCCGCGAACTCCGGAAGCGTATGGAACAGTGTCGCGGCCGCCGGCATCGGCCCGAACTCGTCCCAGAAGCGCATGTCCTGCGGGAAGACGGTCTCCGGTACGGCCGAACCGGCGGGACGTGGCCGCGCGTGCGTCGGGCTGGTGTTGCCGAACGTCCGCGCGCTCATGATGCAGTACGGGTCGCCGTATTCGACCTCGCCGCCGAAGGAGTGGTCGAAGCCGAGGGTGTGCCCGATCTCGTGGGCCATGAAGGTGTGACTGCCCCCGAAGTCGAGCACCGCGAACGCGCCGAGAACGTGGTCGGTCGCCCCGGCAGGAGATGGATTGTCGAACATGAACACGATCTTCGGGTGGTAGCCGGCCACCAGCCCGGGCGCCTGCGCGATGGCGGTGGCGACCACCTCGTCACGGGTGCGGTGGCTCTGCAGGTCGCCGTGCTTGTCGAAGAAGGTGTCGTGCGTCAGCCCGAGCGGCGTGATCGGGAAGATCTGGCCACCGGTCTGCGGGTCGATCATCCCGAAGGTGCATTCCCGCCAATAGCGCCCGAGACTGTGGCCGGCGTCGCTGAGGAAGATCTCCCGCATCGCCGCATCATGCGGACCTCGCGGCTGGTCGGCCCAGTGATGCTGTACGACGACGATCGGTGCCTGCAACATGCCCGCGTCCCTCCCGAGATCCCCTGTCGGTGGCAATACCGAACGTAGGACGGGACAGGGCGTACGGCATGAGTAGCCCGTACTCATAGCCGCGTCGATCAGCCGCGTCGATCAGGGATTCGTCCGGTCGGTGTCGACCGCGGAGCGCAGCGCGCCGACCACGGTGGCAAGCTCCGCCAGCAGCCCCGACACCGTGGTCTGGTTGCCGCCGTTGATCGACACCGTGCGCAGTTCCGCCGGCTTGGGCAGCTTCGCCATGATCTCCGGCAGTGAGCCGATGAGTGTGGCCTGCAGACTCGCGGGGGTCTGCTGGTTCGCGATGTCGGCCCTCATCCGCTCACGCTCCAGGTCGAGCAGGGCCTGCTCGTGGCCGGACTGCGCCCGGGAACGGGCCTGCTCCAGCTCACCGCCGAGCGCCAGGCGCTCGAGCTCCTGCTCCCGCTCGATGCGGAGCCGGCCGGTCTCGGCCTCCTCGGCGTG
Source organism: Streptosporangiaceae bacterium NEAU-GS5 (assembly GCA_017592665.1). Taxonomy (GTDB): domain Bacteria; phylum Actinomycetota; class Actinomycetes; order Streptosporangiales; family Streptosporangiaceae; genus NEAU-GS5. The sequence goes on from JAGFNW010000021.1 coordinate 163,590, forward strand.
CCGGTCGCGCTCCATCCGCAACGCGTGCAGGGTGGTCTCGGTCTCCAGCTCCGCCACCGCCCGGGTGTCGTCATGCGACCGCTGGGTGCGCCGCAGCCGCTCGGCCGCCTCGGTGTCGAACTGCCACGCCTCGTTGCGGGCCCGCAGCTCAGCGAGTTCTCGCTCGTACTCGAGGCGCTGGGTCTCCTTGAGCCGCTCGGTCGCCATCTCGCGCTGTGCGATGGCCTCCTCGGCCTGCAGCTCGGCCAGCCGGGCGATCTGACTCTGCACGGCCCGATAGGGCTTCTGCAGGTTCTCCCAGAGCCGTGACGAGCTGACCACGGCCTCCTTGATCTGGACGGTGACGATGCGCAGGCCGAGCCCCTGGTCGCTGTTGTCCGCGCCCTCGGCCACCGCGCGCAGCCGGGCGGTCAGCTCTTCGATGATGGGCTGCTTGTCGCTGAGCACGTCGTGTACGCCCATGGTCGCGACCTTGTCCTTGATCGCCGCCTCCGCCTGCTCCCGCAGTTGGAGGTTGACCAGCCGCATCGGATCCTCCGAGTCACCGAAGTCCAGCTTGCGGTAGGCGGTGCCGAAGTCCTGGATGATCCACTGGACGTAGCCCTGCACCAGCACGCCCTGCAGCTCCTGGCAGATGCAGTACGCGTTGATCAAGATGGTCTGGGTGGCGCCGGGCACCACCAGGAACGAGTCGATGGCGGGGTTGAACCGGAACGACACGCCGAGTCCGATGTGCAGCGGCTTGTCCCGGCCGCGCCGGGTGTGCACCACGAACGCGTTGGGCGGCACCAGCACGTTCTTCCAGCGCCAGAAACCCGTGATCCGCACATCCACCGGCCCGGGAGTCAGCCTCTCGGCCGCCGTCCCGCCCGGCGCCCGGTCGCGCCTTGCCAGCGGGCTGGGCTGCCGTGCGGGCGCGGCCACGCCGGGTGGAGGGGCGCCGCGGCGCGCCTTGAGGTCGTCCTCGAGCACCGCCTGCTGTGCGACGACCTGTTCCAGGTAGGCATTGCCCTTGTCGGCGACGCTCATCATCCCCTCCGCCTTCCGCGCGATCGCCGATGAGTTTCGCCTACGCCGCCGAACCACCGCAACCACTATGTCCTGTCCCCGATTGGGGGTTACTGAGGCAGGCCCCAGCTGGTGGAGGAGACGGGGCTGAGGGTGAGCAGCAGGCGCCGCTCATCCACCATGGCGCGGAAGAACTCGTCCGGATCGGGGTGAGGCGTCCCCCTGATTCGTTCATAGACGTCAAGGAGCTGAACTCCAGCCGCATCGCCGGGAGCCATCGACTGTGGTCCAACGGCCGCGACGACGCCGATCGAGATGTAGCTGCCGAATTCAGTGCCGAGGATGTGCAGCACCGCCCGCGTGTCGCGGCGCAGGTTGCGGGTCTTGGCACGATCGGCCGTCACCGACACGCGGAACCGCCCGCCATCGAACGCGAACAGGACGTTTGAGCTCTGCGGGGAGCCATCGGAGCGAAGGGTGATCAGGACCGCCTGATGGCGATCGCCGACCCAACGCCCGATGCGCTCGGGCAAGACGAATTCCTCTGGACTGATCACGACGTATCACCCTAATTCCAACGATCGGATAGTCAGGCGCATCGACGACAGTGTCTTGGTCGGCCGTCAGGTGTTGCGCCGGGTTGTCCCAGGCGCGGCAAGGTGCGGCTGTGCTCGACCTCATCAGATATCACATCGTGGGATGGGCGTGGCGCGTGCCCGGCCTGGTCGGCGATGCCAGTGTGGTCTGTCTAGGCTCTGGCCATGCGAGACGTGGAGGCAGAGGCGCTGGCGTTGCTGTACGAACTTGTCGGCATCGACAGTGTCAATCCGGGCCTGGTCCCGGCTGCGGCGGGGGAGGCGGAGATCGTCGAGCGCCTCCGGTCGCGGCTGCAGGGTTCGGGCTTTATCACCACAGTCGTACCGGCGCCTGGCCATGCCGATCGTCCCAGCCTGGTGGCGGTCGCGCCGGGGCCGGCCGAGTGGCCGACCGTGGTGCTCAACGGCCACCTCGACACCGTGGGCGTGGCGGGGATGCCCGAGCCGTTCACACCTCGGCTCGACGGGGACCGGCTCTTCGGCCGCGGCGCCGCGGACATGAAGGGCGGCGTGGCCGCGGTCGTTGCCGCCGCGGAGCATCTAGTGGCGAGTAAGGCGCCGGTGCGGCCGGTGCTCGCGCTGGTGGCCGATGAGGAGGACGCCAGTCTGGGCTGCGAGGCGGTGATCGACGCGCTGCCCGGTCTTGGTATCCGGCCGGACGTCTGCCTGATCGCAGAGCCGACCGACCTGGCACTGTGCCGGTCGCTGCGCGGATTCGCCGTCGTGCGGGTGAGCTTCCCGGGCCGCGCCGCGCACAGCTCGCAGGCAGACCTGGGCGTCAACGCCATCACGCATCTGGGCCGGTTGGTGTGTGCCGTCGACGAACGAGCCGTGGCCGTACGAGCCGGCGGCGGTGACCTGATGGTGACGCTCGCGCAGGGCGGGCAGTCCCCGTTCGTGGTGCCCGACCACGCCGAGTGCCTGGTCGAGCTCCGCACGCCGGCGGGCTGCTCGAGCGCCGCGGCTCTGGACGAGGTGCGCCTGCTGCTGGAGCCGCAGTGGCGCGCCACCGTCGAGCTGGTCGCTTCTCGCGATGGCTGGCAGCTTGATGACACCGGGCCGGCCGCCGACCTTTCCCGCCGGCTCGGGGAGGAACTGGGGACCGGCCCGACCTTCGACGCCCCGTACTGGATGGAGGCGCCGCTGTGGCAGCAGGTCTGCCCCACCCTGGTGTGCGGTCCATCCGGCGGCGGGTTGCACGCGGTCGATGAGTGGGTCGACCTGCATCAGGTCCGCGCCCTGGTCCGCGCACTGATCACCGTACTGTCCGGCTGGCGGCCCGATGCCGACTGACCCGCGCGGGTTGCGCGGCGATGCGCCACTGCTGGATGCCTGGCTGCGCTTCGGTGAGAGCCCGCCGACGCCTTTCACCATCCCTGGCCACAAGCAGCGCAGCGACCTCGTCGGCGATGTGGTCGCCGGCGACGTCCCGCTCTACGCCGGCCTGGACACCATGAAACTGAGCACCGGCGTCCTCGCCGAGGCCGAGGCCCGCGCGGCGCGGCTGTGGGGCGCGGACTACTGCCGGTTCTCCACCGGCGGCGCGACCCACGCCAACCAGGCCGTCGCCCTGGCGGTCGCAGGCGACGGCGACCGGGTCGTCGTCAGCCGCACCCTGCACCGCTCGCTCCTGCTCGGGCTGGCGCTGGCCGGCCTGACGCCCGTCTGGGTACGCCCTGAGATCGACCGCGGCACAGGCCTGCCACAAGGCGTCGCACCAATGACCCTGCGGCGTGCCCTGTCCGCACACCCCGACGTACGGGCGGTGTTCGTAGGCGACCCGTCCTACGTCGGGACCGTCGGCGACATCGCCGGCCTGGCCGACGCGGCACACGAGCACGGCGTACCCCTCGTGGTCGACGCGGCGTGGGCCGCCCACTTCGGCTTCCATCCCGCGCTGCCGCGCCACCCGCTCCAACTCGGGGCCGACGTCATGGTGACCAGCGCCCACAAGACGCTGCCCGCCTGGAGCCAGGCCGCGCTCGTGCTGGCCCGCACCGACCGCGTCGACCCGGCGCGCCTCGACGCCGGCATCGAGGCGACCGCGACCACCAGCCCGGCCGGGGCCATCCTCGCCAGCACCGATGCCGCCCGCGCACTGCTCCAACGGGACGGCCATGCCCTGCTCGCCGACGCCATCGCCGCCACACGCAACGCTCGTGATCTGCTGCGCGCCGTCGACGGCCTCGCCGTCCTGGACGGTCCCGCGCTCGACCCGCTCAAACTGACGCTGCTGCTGTTCGCGACCGGCGCCGACGGCAACCTCGTCGAGCAGGACCTGCTAGCCGCCGGGCTGCCGATCGAGTCGGCCGACCGCGACGTCCTCGTCGCCGTCGTCTCACTCGCCGACACCCCTGATTCTCTCGCCAGGCTGACAACGGCCCTGGCGGAGTCGGTGCAGCGGCACCGTGGCGCACCGCGGCCGGTCGCCGGACCCGCCGCGTACCAGGTCGAACCGGTCGCGTCGATGCCGCCCCGGCAGGCGTTCTTCGCCGCCACCCAGACGCTGCCGATCGAACGAGCCGTCGGGCGGATCTGCGCCGAGCTCGTAGCGCCCTATCCACCCGGCATCCCTATCCTCGCGCCCGGTGAACAGGTCACAGCCCAAGCCCTCGCCGCCCTCGACCAAGCCCGGCTCGCCGGGGTCAGAATCGCGTACGCGGCCGACCCAACCCTCACCACCCTACGAGTCACAAGGAAATGAGACTCTGCCTTCCTCACGCGGCGCACGCGGACCGGCTATTCGTATCCGCTTGCGGCGACAAGGATCTCAGAGAAGGGGCCAGGTCGGCTCCGGTGGCAACGTCTCGCCTCGCTGGCGATACGCCGACTCCACGTCGTCCAATACTGCGGCGAGAGCTTCCAGGAAGCGATCCAGCGTCGGATTCTCCCAGGCGTCCGGTTGCGGCGGAGGTCCTGGCGCATCGTTGTGACAGCTGCGATCACGTCATCCCGCGTCGTGACGTTCGAAAGATCAACATCGGTGGCCCGTTCGGTCTCGTACACGCCGCCATTCAACGCCGTCTCAGTGTTTTTGTGCCCGGTCGAGGGCGTCCTCGTCTGCCGCGACCAGGTCTGACAGTGCTAACCGCGGGGGACGCGACGATCAAGAGGCGTTGGGGGGCCTTGGTCCACGAGCAGATTCTGGATCACGTTGTTCAGGGAGTCCCCCAGCAGGCCGAACTCGTAGTCAAAGCCTCCCCAGATCTGCCCTGCTTCGTCGGCGAGGATCGTCATATGGGAGTAACCGCCGATGGGCACAAGAGTGTGGCCTGACCCCTGTGAGTAGGCTTCCGCCCACCCGGATCTGACATGCGAGCGGCATAGGCCCCGTCAATCCATACGCTGCTGGGACCGTGCGCCTCTTGCATAGTGAGGCCCGAATACTCGCGAAGCAGCTTCTCTACAGCGTCGCCAACGACGTATCCCGCCTCGCGTAGTGAGGCGATGCCGCTTGCCCGCTCCCCGACGTCCCTATCCGCAAACCAACCTGCCTGTGCGAGTAGCGTCCTGCCGTCCATTCAGCCCCTCCCAGGGAGTCGAGCCCTACAGTTTTACATGGTGGGAAGTGCTGCCCGCATCGGCTCATATCCGGGTAGCTCCAGACCGTCCCGTTTCACATGCTCCGGTCAGCCGGAACTTCGATCTGGAGATTTAAGTTCCCCTCGCTTCGGCGATGCTCCCAACCTGGGCGTCTTCGACTCTGATGCCTATAACGACTACACCGAGCCAGTCTCGCTGGTCCTCGCCCCATCGGATCAGAGGGAATCCAGTGCAGCGCCCGATTGCATGACCTTTCGCAGTGGGTACCCCCGGCGAAAAGCAAGCAAATGCTTGCGACGAAATCGATTGGTCGGGAATTCTTCGGTTCATCATGATTATGCTTGTGATTTCGGGGCCGACGCGGAGTGCGGCGGCCCCGAAATCGCGGCCTCCTTACCTGAAGTGGCCGCCGTGCTGCCGATAGCCGTGGTGCCTCAAGCCGGGGAGGTTGTGCCGGCCGTAGTGCCAGGAGTGGCGATAGTTGGGATGCCCGTAGATGGAGTAGCCCTGCGGCCGGTGAGGTCGGTGGCCCCACAGCTGATACGCGGCGGAGCGAGCGTCGCTCTGGTGCGTGGTGATGGCGGACGCGTGCTGCGTACGGGCGTCGGCCATGGACGGCGACTGAATCCCCAGCGCCAGGCCCGCCACCGTGGTGATGGCGGCTGCGTATTTCAGGAAGCGGCGAGCCGTCCTGTCAGCCATCCCTTTCCATTGCGAAATCATACATATCCCCTCTAAGTTGATCATTTGCGTACATCGCGGGGCGATGTGACGCAGAGATACCCGAAAGGGACACAGCGAATCTTCACGACCGATACGAGGAAAGCGAAACCGGAACATGTGGCAAAATTGAGTAATCCGGCATTTCCGGACTCATTGTGAATATTTGGCGATTCCGAGGTTGGCGCGTCGGGTATAGGGCCGGGTGTGGCCGATCGGCCGCGGCGATCCCGCGGCCCGGCGCGCGAGGGGCGACGCCTCCGCCGGCTCGAATCCGATCCTGCGACGGCCGACCATTGTCAGGTGGATCTTCCCGGTGCGGCGGGCTGGGAAGGGTTCGCGGCGATCGCGCGCCGGTTGACCGAGCGGGGCGTGCCACCGGCTACCGGCGGCCATCCGTCGGTATCAGCAATGAGTGGGAGTGAACTCAGTAGGCGGTACTGATCCCGAGGAGTCCTTGTCGACGCCAGCGTGGCTGCGGCCGGACGGCACCGCGCGTCGGGTTGAGTAGAGGCGCCGTAGTGCGTCTCGCGATGGCGACCAGTGTCGCGTGATGCCAAGGAGGCAAACGGTGCTGCGGTGGAATGGCGGCACGGTCATGGACAAGCTCACGGTCGATGACCTGGAGGCGTCTCTCGCGAGCCTCGACCTCGCCGCGATGGCCGCCCTGTAGTGCCACCCGGCTGACGGACTCAGGACCGGCGTGACCCTGCCCTGGCCGCGGTTCGGGAGTAGGACGCCAAGCCTCCCAAGCTCGGCTCAGCTCGGCGGTCGCGCCGGGGTGCAGGACCAGCGGCCGTCGTGCCAGCCGCAGGTCTGCTCGTAGCCGGAGCGGAACGACCCGAGCCAGGGGATGTCGTCCTCGTAGCGCGTGGGCGGCGGTGTCGGCGTGAAGTTCGCCGCTTCGTCGATGTTGCCGCTCCCGTCGTAGCGTGCGACGGTCGGATAGGGGTAGACCGGCCGGGTCCGTACGACGGTGTCGTCCTGGCGCTTCGTGGCGACGAGCCGGTCGGGTGCGACGCCGTTCTCGACCCAGGCGAGGGTGGGGGTGAGCGCGTCGATCGCGTCCGGTCCCTGACCGTCACCGCAGTGGGCGACGCCCGGCAGCATGAACAGGCGGGCGAACCGCCGCGTGGGGTCCGCCCCGCCCATGCGCTCGGTGAGGGCGTGGTAATAGGCGATCGTCCCGTACGGCGAGATTGCCTGGTCTGCCCAGCCGTGCCAGAGGACGAGCTTGCCGCCCGCGGCGCGGAAGGCCGTCAGGTCGGGGTCGCTCGCGTCGTAGATGCCGGCCTGCTGGTAGATCTCGCGAAACGTCGCCGAGTCGTAGTGCAGGTCGTGCAGTGTCGCCGCCGGCCGGGCGGACGGGTAGGCGAGGTACTTCAGCGCGTTCGTCGCGTTGCCCTCGGCCACCGCGGGGGCGCCGGTGGCGGTCGGGGTGACCCAGCGGGCCCAGTTCGCTTCCGAGCCCACGGGCTCACCCCCCGGATACATCCGCCGGCCCCGCTCGTCGCGTGGCCCGTCGTACAGCTTGCGTACGGCACCGATCTGCACGTCGGTGAGGCAGTCCGCACTGTCGGTTCCCGTGGCGCAGCGCAGGACCTGCGGATCGAACGCGCAGGCACGCGGGTCGTCGATCTGGCCGTCGGCCAGGCCGTCCCGCGCGTCGCACTCACGCAAGACAGCGGCGTGCAGCGCGGGAAGCTTGGCGGCGGTCAGGATGGGCCGGCCCTGCGCGTCGGTGTTGGCCGTGGCGTGCCAGCCCGCCGACCACACGATGAGCGACGTGAGCAACGATGCCGGCGCGCCGGCGATGATGCCGTCGAAGTCACGCGGGTAGCGCTGCGCCTCGGTCATCCCCTGATGACCGCCCTGTGAGCAGCCGTCGAAGTAGGAGTAGCGCGGGCCTTGTCCGTAGTAGAGCGTAATGAGCCGCTTGGCGACGAGCGCGACGACGTGGTCGGACCGGTAGCCGAAGTCGACCCGGAGCTGCGGGTCGGCACCGAACGTGCCGTCGAAGCCGGAGACGCCGACGTGCCCCTCGTTGTTCGTGGCTATGACGAAATCGCCGCGGGTCAGCGGCACACACCCGTCCGTCGCGTCGGCGAAGAAGTCGACGCTCCCGCAGAAGGCCCCGCACCCGGTCTGCAGATACCGCTGCCGCCACGTCGTGGTGGGGAGGAGCACGTCGAACTGGATCTGCGGCGCCACGGTTCCCTTGACTTCGCAGGCCGCCCAGCCGTCCGGCGAGGTCGTCTCGGTCGCGGACCCAATGACCGCCGGAGCGTCAGGCGTCCCCGACAGGTCCTGCTCGGCGAGGGCCGCGCAGTCGGTCTTCGGCAGCACGACCGGAGGGCCGGAGGACGAACCGCGCGCCTCGGCAGGCGCCCCGGCCACCGCCATACTGGGTGCGACCTGACCACCGCCGGCCATCACGAGGACGGCGAGGACGACCGGTAACGCCCGGACTCCGGCGGTGCGAACGGCGCGTCCGGGCATTCGGCCCCGTAAACGAGCACGCATGCGTGTCCCCCTGTTTCGCGGCGTACGCCTGACCGCGGGATCTCGGCGACGCCTGTGATCTCACGACATGAGCACCCGGACGGTAAATGTGCCGCGAGCACGTGTCAACACCGACCCGGACGTCCCGAAAATCGCGCCGGATCCTGGCCAACATTGACGCTGGTATGACTTCAACCAAACGAGCAACGCCGGCAAGTGCTGGTCATCCTGCGCTTTCCCGCAGGTCCCACCCCACCTCGCCAACCGACGGAATGAACACCTCCGCCAGCCCCCCGCGCCGACACCGCACGCGTGAACCTGGGGGTACGCCGTCCGATCGATCGACGCCCCCCGAACCCCGGAAACCGTCAGCAACGGCGCGAACACCAAGATGCGGTTTCTGCGAGCGCAAGATGCAGAGCCAGTGGGTCAACAGCGCCGCTCCTACCCTTCCCCCCGTGAGTACGCCCATCAGCAACAAGCTCATGCACCCCCGCAACGTCTGTGTCAGGAAGACATCCTCTCGCGGCACGTTCTTCTGCCGATGAGCGAGCGGTGGGTGGGCGAATCAAGTAGCCCGGATGTCGAGGCGTTCGGGCGATGGCAGTTCATCTGGGTCCGTCTCCTCGACGCCGACCCAGTCGATGCCGCCGAGGACCTCCCCACCCTGAGGGTCTTCGATCGTGTAAAGGAACAGACCGTTATGGGAGTCTCGAACGCCCGCATTGACTCGTATAGCCATCCCGAGGCCGCGACCGTGCTGGAAATCGATGGATGGGCACCCGCAGCCGCACGTACCGACGACGACCACTTCCGCCGCCTGGTGGCGCAGGGGTTCGACGTCCTGAAAATCAACGGCCAGCAGCGCCTCAAGCACCGCTCGCTCTCGCTGAGTCAGCGGCCTCCCGTCCATGCCAATGATCGTCCCATTGGCGACGGCGATCAGCACTCCGTTATCGCCGCGAAGCGCTGCCCGTGGTCGCGGTCGTTGGGGTCGGAGTCGTCGTGGTTGCCGCTGTTGGCGCTGCAGTGGCGTAAACACCGGGTAGCCGTCCGGGAAAGGACTTCACTTCAGCCGGAAAGCGGACTCAAGCCGGTGAAATCCAAGAGTGGAGTAACGCCGCCCGCCGACGAAGGGCAGGCAGTTGCTCTGGCAGGACTGCGATCGGAAAAGTCGAATAAATGAACACTCCTGCCTATGCTAGACTCGGCCGGCGTGTTCAACGAATTCTGGGGCAAGGAAGATATTTCTGATGTCCGGCAACAAACCAGGAGACGTCGGCGAGCCTCGCCGGGCGAAGATGACATTTGAGCTCGATTCGGCCAATGGCTGGCCGCCGGTCGGTGCCGAATCGATCTGGGTGACTTACGTCGACGAAGATGTCGTGGCCATCGACAACGTTCCCTGGTTCATCAAGGATATAGCGGTGGCGGACCGGGTCCGGGCCCAGGTCGATGCTGCGGGAAATCTTACGCCCGGTGCGAAGATTTCCTGGGCCGGGCATCGCACAATACGCGTAGCGCCCTTTGCGGGGAGCCGGTTTTACGGCAATCTACCTGCACTTCTAGATATGTTCGTGCCATTCGGCGTCACCGGTGAGGGTATTGAGCGGTTTGGCTTGGTCGCACTGGATGTTCCGCCGGAAGCTCAGACCGAAAAGGTCAAACGGCTTCTGGCCCGAGGCTTTGACGAGGGATGGTGGGACTATGAGGAGGGATGTATCGATGATTCATGGGATGCATTGCCAATGGGGCCAGGTAATGGCCCAATAGATTAGCGGGAGTCGCGACAATCCGGGAGACGGAGAGGCGCGGCAAGTGCACGGCCCACCAGGGCCACTTCGAGTACGACTTCATGCGACTGGTCGTCCCCGGTGGAAGGCCACACTCAAGAAGTCCATCGAGCCGGTCATGCGCATTCCCTGCGAGGAGAACACTCCGGACGTTCTCTGCGCCGACTCTGGATCCGACTCGGGGGCGGCTACAGCCCGGTGGAGTCGGACGGCTGCGGTAACGCTATCGGCTACGGCTGGAGCTGCAATTCCGACACCGTGGAGAACGGCGCCGACTCCGACGTCGTCGACGACATCATCGACGACGCAACGCGTAACCTGCCGCCGGACGTCCTGCCCGGCCAGGGCGAATGCGCGCCCTCCAACAGCTTGTCGCCGGCACTCGCGTTCTCGTGGCCGACGGATCGTCGAAGGCCATCGAAGACGTCAAGGTCGGAAGCCAGGTGCTGGCCGCCGATCCCGCGACCGGGCGGGCCCAGGCCGAATTGCACCACCTGCTCACCGCTCGCTACCTCGGCCGCGGCGGCTACCACCAGCAGCAGGCCTGAGGCTAAAAGGCCACCGAATTCCGGAACGCGGACATGTCCCGGAGGTTGGTCGCGGCCGCGCACAGTCGCTCGATGCCGATGCGCAGACCGACACTGGCGGCAGGGACTCGTCCCTGCCCCACATCTAGCAGACCGACTTGCGTCGCCCGGGCCAGGAATTCGGCGCGGTCCGTCTCGTCCTCGTAGCCGTGGGCGACCTCGATCCCATCGACGACCAACTCGAACCGGTTGAGCACGGCGACGGCCCCCGGCGTCAGCCCGGCGCAGCGTATGGTTGCTTTGAAGAATTTGGGCGAGCCGACCAGAGAGATAATACGATGACCAACCCAGGAGTAAAGGCCGTGATCGGCCACCTCGGCATCAATTTGTCTAACGAGGAGACGTCGTTTCCCTTCTGGCAAGACCTGCTCGCCTATCTCGGTTTCATTATCCTGCCTGACGGTAATCACTTCGACGCCACCGACGGCCGAAGTTACCTGTGCGTCTCTGTGACCAAGCCGGAGTACCAGCAGCCTGCCTTTCATCGGCGGAGGATCGGTATGAACCATATCGCGTTCCAGGTGCCGTCGGCCGAAGCGGTGGAGCGGTTCGTCGCAGAATATCTCGTCCCCCGCGACATCGAACCGCTCTATGGTGGGGCGAAGGAGTATCCGAAATATGCGGAAGGCTATTTCGCGGTCTACTTCGAGGATCCGGATCGCATTAAAATCGAGGTGGCGTACGACCCGACCACGTCCGTTCTGTGACGGGCGTGGGCTCATGCGCGGATTACCTCCGACCTGGTGTTGTTCTCCTCCCCGTGTGGCGACTCCCACTCGGCCGCGGCAGCCTCCCTCGCGCTCGGCCTCAGTGACGGGCACCTGCGCCATCGCGTAACGCAGCAGGGGTGGCGCCATCAGCGAGGTGACGATCGCCATCATGATGACCACCGTGTCACTGACCGTGTCGAGCACTCCCATACGCAGCCAGCACCGTCAGCTGGAGAAGCGGATTGAGGAAGGGATGATCCCCGTGGGGTGGGGCTGGCACGAGGCTCAGCGGCATGTCATGGTCCTTCGATTCGCTGTCGATTGGCAGTTCGATCGGCGGGCAGTCCTATTGCGTCGAACCATAGGCAGACAGTCCGCGGGGCGATGGAAGGAGCGGCATGACGAACATCTTGATGGTCGACGTCTTCCTTTCGATGGACGGCTGGGCCGGCTCGGACGGGCTTCCGGGCTACTTCGGTTACCTGGGTCCACAGCTGGAGGAATGGATTGCGGCTGAGGGTGCCGCGGCGCAGGTGGTGATTATGGGCCGGCGTACGTACGAGGCGCTGGCGGGGCTACCGGAGGAGGTCCGTGACGAGGGCTGGGACCGCATGAAGCAACTGGAGAAAGTGGTGTTCTCCCGCACCCTCACGCATGTGAGCTGGCCGAACACTCGGATCTGCAGCGGCGATCTGGTCGGTGAGATTCGGGCGATGAAAGCCGACAGCGATGTCCCGCTCCGCACGATGGGCAGTATTTCCCTGGCTCGCCAGCTCCTCGGGGCTGGTTTGGTCGACCGGCTGCGGCTGATGATTTTTCCGCTCCTGGCCGGTCCGGACGGACGCGAGGCGGCCTTCCAGGGCGTGGATTCTGCTGACCTGGAATTGATCGACCACCGGGTCTTGGACGGTCGGGTGCTCCTGGTGGAGTACCGACCGACGGGGAGAGACATTCCACGGGCGTGAGTGCGGCCAGGCGTCCCCGCTCATGTCGCAGGTCTGGCGCTCGCGGCTGATCGGAGTTCGTAGCCGGATGGAGCGGGCTGGGGTTCGGATGTGTCGCCGGCGACCTCGTATGCCGGTCTCGCTTGTCGTCCCTGACGGACACGGTAGGCGTTCCCGGCGGCTGTGATGTGCCTGGCGGACGACAAAGCGTGATCGTCGGGCCGTCCGGAGACCGCGTGCCCGGTGTGAGGCCTTCGGCGCGGGGATCCCGGGCGCATAGGCGTTGGATACTTCTGCTTGAACCAGAAGCGCCGCCAGATTCCATCGCGCCGCTCGATGGTGGCGGCGGCGAAGCCGGCCGGCCACCAGTCGGGTGGCGCATCTGGTGGAGTCCGCCGGGGTGACCAGCATGATCAGCGGCGTCGAGAAAGGCGATCAGAACACCATCATGAGCAGGTCGGCGAACAGCTCCTGTTCGTCGATCTCGAGCCCGCGGCTCGTGAACCACGTGGCCATGTTGTGGCAATCGCGCATCAGGAAATCCATGCCCTTCGGGTTGCCGACGATGTCGACGACCTGGGGCAGGTCGATCATCACGATTCGCTCGGTCTGCGCGAGGACGTTGTACGGCGAAAGGTCGCCGTGTGCGAGCCCCGCGCGGGCCAGTTCACGCATGCCGTTGCGGAGTTGCTCGAAATACACACCGAGCAGTTCCTTCGACGGCCGCACTTGGGCGAGCCGGGGCGCGGCACCGCCCTCGCCGTCGTCGATGAACTCCATCAGCAGTTCGGTGCCGTCCACCTGCACGGGATACGGCACCGGGACGCCGGCCTTCCACAACCGGTTGAGGGCGTCCCATTCGGCGTATGCCCATTGACCGGCCGCGACACTGCGACCGTGCGAGGTCTTCTTCGCCATCGCCCGGCTGTCGCGGCTGTTGCGGGTACGGCGGCCTTCGACGTACGACGCACTGCGGTGGAAGGACCGGTGCTCCTCGGTGCGGTACCGTTTCGCGGCCAGCAGCGAGGACTTCGCCGGGTTGTCGCCGATGGCTTCGACGGCCCGTTCGAGCAGGAAGACGTCGGCTTCCTTGCCGGTTTTGAGGACGCCGAGCTCGGTGTCGATCGCAGCCTGTTCCGTCACAACCCACGAGGGGCGTGGTTCTGGGCCGCGACAACCGCGCTCGACCTCCAGCCAGGTGGACCACCGCTGATCCGGGCCCAGCTCCTCCTCGACCGAATGGAAATTGAAGACGAAGGCCGCTTCCGGATCCGGTTGGGACTCGTCACCGATGAATTCGGACCTGCCGGAGTCGACGTTGGTATCAGAAAGTTCGTACTCGAAAGACAACGGGTGTGCTCCTGAACAAAGAGGTGGGACTGATGCGGACATGCCGCAGCACAGTGATGGCCATCCGTCAGCCCTCCTTAGTCCAGGCAGCGCTCTCCGCCGCTCGATCGATCCAGCATGCCCCGCCAGTTTCGGACGCCGCAACGTATTTACCGGAGCTGACGCCCGACGGGATCATCGCTGCCCGCCTCCAAACGGCGGTAGCCGGCGAGCCGATGCGCCCGCCAAACCGGCGCTCGTCCGTCGCGCATGTGACGTTTCTTGAAAAGACAGGCCGTGGGCGCAGTGACTGTTCCTCGCCGTCTTCGTCCTCGTGCCGGCGATCCTTGGCCCGTACGTCGTCGCATCGCGTATGGGCTCATCCGAGGTGGATGGCTGGGCGCGGGCCGATCGAGCGCATCGCCCCGTGCGGTGCTGTCAAGCGGTGCGCCAGGAGGCGGCTCCTATAATCGGCAGCGACATCACGCCCCTGCATGGACCCGGAAGCGAACCCGTGACCGACACCAGATTCGGCAACCGCATGTCCGCTCGGCGGAAAGGGCGCGGCCTCACCGAGCAGGCCCTCGCCGACGCCTCCGGCGCCCACGTCACCCAGATCCGCCGCTACGAAGCCGGCACCAGCCGGCCCATCCTGGACGTCCTGCGCAATCTCATCCTCGCGCTGAACACCAGCGCGGACTCGCTCCTGTTCGACCCCGACGAACACGCAGCCGTCCCCGCCATGATCGAAGGCTCACTACTACGCCACCACGCCCGCCATCCCAACGTCAGCTGAGTCCGTCTCATGGGCCACGCAACGACCGTCGGCGTCGTGGACGTTCACTACGACGACCTGGGAAAAGCGAAGGCGGCGCTGGTCGTTTGCCGAGAGCTCACCTTCTCAACGGTCGAGTCCGAGCACGTTGCCGACATCGCCCGGACAGCGCCATACGAACCGGGCGCGCTTTTCAAGCGGGAACTCCCATGCATCCGTGCGGTCCTGGCACTCGGCCCGCGCCTTGAGCTCCTGGTCGTCGATGGGTACGCCACCCTTGATCCCCAGGGCCGCTCAGGGCTCGGAGCGCATGTCGCGGACGCGATCGGCGTCCCGGTTATCGGTGTCGCAAAGACGCCATTTCGCACCGCAACACACGCAGCCGAGGTAATCCGCGGCGCCGCGACACGACCTCTGTACGTCACAGCCGCTGGAGGGTTCGAGACCGCCGAAGCGGCGCGGATCGTGGCTGCGATGGCGGGGCCAAATCGGATCCCCGCCTTGCTGGCCAGGGCGGACCGCCTCGCTCGTGGCCGCGTTCAACCGATCATCGATCGACACGCCATCTGACCGCCTTCGAGGCCCACCAACCTTCGCGCAGCAAGGAGGTGCGGCGGCGCAGGCCTTCAACGGCGAGGCCCAGTTCCGCGGTGCTCTTGTGCAGCCTGGCGCATTCGCGAGCGCCTGGCCGGCTGGATGGCGCATCGTCGGGAGTTTCGACGGGCGGACAGCGTTTCGGCGGGAGCCGCCCACAGTTGATGACGAACGTGATGATTCGGAACAGTCCCCGACAACGGCATGCGCTGCACCTGAGCATCCGGAGGCAACAAATCGCCGTCTTCCGACGTCTGAAAGATCGTGGATCCCCAACCCGAGGAAACCCCTGTCGACGCCCGGCGGCGCGGCCGGCGGCTCCTGCTGACGAGTGTCGTCGCGGGCGTCGCGGCGATCGCGCTGGCCGTGTCGTTACAGGTGATGCGGGACGGCCGCGCCCGCGTCGTCCCGTACGTCGGCGGCCCGCACGCGGCGTTGCCGCCTCCTGCGACGGAGATCTGGCCGGAGGCGATCCACCAACTCCCCTGGTTGCTCCCGAATGGCAAGCGATACCACCCGATCCTGTTCCTGGACCAGGACAGGATGCTGATCAAAACGCAGTCGAAAGCCGACGCGGCCGATCTGCTGGCCTCGTACGACCTGCGAGACGGCGACGTGAAGGACCTGGTCCGCCTCGCCGTCCCGCTCGAATTGGCGGCCACGGACTTCGCGATCGGATCCGGAACCATGGTCTGGCGGACGCGGCACCACGGGCCGGGCAACTACTCGACCGACATCTGGACGGCCCCGGTCGCTGGCGGAGCGGCGACCCTCCGCGCGAGCCTCCCCCTGGACGTAATCTCCACCGACGCGCTTCACGCCTCATCCTCGGCGTTCTATCCGGGCAGCGAGTTCTCCGGGTTATCCGTGTCAGGAGAGAACATCTACTGGACCACGCCGGGCACCGGCCTCTGGCGGCTCCCGCTGACCGGCGGCGCGCCTGCGGCCCAGGTCCCCGGCACCGCCGGATACACACTGTTCTCCTATCCCTGGGTGGGATTGCCCAGCGAACAGGGCCGCTCCCAGACCGGCTTCCGCGACCTGCGCAACATGGAGACCGGCGAGACCAGGACCGCCGTCATCCCCGCCGACAAACGCTCCTGGACCTGCAGTCTCACGCGCTGCCTGGGCCAGATGTCCAGCAGCTACAAGGTCGACGACGCGGCCGGCCAGGCGCGGAACGGCTCGGCCTACCGGCTGCTCCCGTCCATGGAGGGCGAAGGCATCGCTCAGGACCGTTTCACGGTGCTGACGGTGTATCGGCCGCAGCACCACGCCGTGGCCGTCAGCCTGGTGGACCTGAAAACCGGCGCAGCCGGCCTGGTGGGCCGGCTCGGCGTGGACGACGGCCTAGCCCACCAGCGGATCTTTCACGACACCGAGCTCTACCACTACAAACAGGACGGCAAAATGATCATTATTGATCTCCGCGCCATCCGCTGACGGCCACGGGCAGTCAGCATGAAGCGGGCCACTCCAAGGTCCCGACGTAGGCCTTGGCCAATCTCGTGGGTCGCTCCCCGGGTGAATGGCGTCAAGCCAGCTGACGTGAAACGGAGCCACACGCCGGAAGGAAGCCACCGCCATTGTCCAGCCTGACCGCTGGACCAGGACTCGCAGTGCGGGCGGTCGGCTCGGTCCGTTAGATTACGGCTGCCGTGTTCCCATTGTGCGGGCCGAACCACCTGTGCGGTCAGTGTGGCTGATAGCTGAGCAGGTACGCGCCGGCTCCGCCGGTCACGCAGATCATGGCGCCGTCGGGATGCCAGGTGACGCCGCCGAGACTGGGGCCGAGGCGCAGTGCACAGTGACAACGCCGGGTCGCACGTGCCGCAGCCGCAGGGTCCCGTCGCGGCTCACGGTGGCCAGCAAGCTGCCGTCGGGGGAGAACGCGCAGTCTCTCGGCCAGTTGGTGTGACCAGTGAGCACCGCCCACTCGGTGCCGTCGGCGACTCGCCATAGGCGGGCCGTCCGGTCGCTGCCGGTGGTCGCGAGCAGTTCGCCGTCTGGGGAGAACGCACAAGTGGTCACGCTGCCGGTGTGGCCCTCCAGCACACCACGGACGCCGCCGTCGGTGGCACCCGGTCGTGGTCCGCGAGCACCAGAACCAAGCCCAGCATGGTCACCGGCAATGCGAGGATGTTCGCCCATCCGGCGACCTCGTTGATATCCCCCGCGGTCAGCGCCCACAAGGGCAGCGCCGCGCCCACCACGACGAGGCTTCCCGCGAGCAGGATCACGCCCACGCGGACGCGCCACGACCTGTCCAACCACCTCAATCGCGAAGGACGCCATCCCACGGGTCCATCGTCAGATGGCCACGCGACACGCGCCACTCCCCGGGCTCGTTAACTTCTGGGCGCACCTCCCCGCCGGGCGCGAACCACCGCTCGCGGTTGAGCGCAGGCGGCTGCAGTTAGGCCAGGACAGTGGCAGTAACCCTTCTGACGAGTGCCGCGCACTGCGCGGACGCCCAGTACGGCCGAGACCCCTAGCACTGCGCGCAAATCGCGGCGGGCAGATATGCGTATGACCGGCGGCCGGAGGATGATCCCTCGGCCGCCGTATCCTGATGCGCCGAGAAGCGGATATCCGGCGTCGCCTGGAGCTGGTTCTCGGCCTTGGGCTTTGGAGACAGCATCCAAGGCGACGTTGCTCGCGGACGGCCTCCTCCAGAAGGCCTGGGATGATCGACAACGGACTGGCTGTCGTTTGTTCAGCAGACGACGGTTTCAGAGCGTTCAAGTGCTCGCAAAGCCCGATCAGGGTGCTGTTCGGTTTGAACGTCTTGGCCGCCGCGCCGACCCGAACACATGGTCTGGAAGTGCCTGCGCCTGCCGCGAACGGTGCTGGAACGGGCTGGTTAGACGTGTCGGTCAGCAGGCGAGCTGGTCGCGGCGGCGGGTGAGGTAGGCCCGCTCTGCGGGGTTGCCGGCGAGAGCGATGGCCCGGTCGTACGCCGCCCGCGACTCGCCGCCGCACCCGAGTCGCCGCAGCAGGTCGCCGCGCGCGGCGTGGAAGGCGTGGTAGCCGTCGAGGACCTCGGCGAGCCGGTCGATCTCGGCCAGCCCGGCCCTGGAGCCGTCGACCTCGGCGACCGCGACGGCGCGGTTGAGCCACACGATCGGCGAGGGGTCGATCAGCACCATGTAGTCGTAGAGGGCGACGATCGCAGACCAGTTGGTGTCTCGGGCGGACGGGGCCTCCGTGTGGACCGCGTTGATCGCGGCCTGCAGCTGGTAGCGCCCGGGTGGGCCACCGCCGGCCGCCACCGCCTCGATCCGCTCCCGAATGA
>JAGFNW010000022.1 GCA_017592665.1 Streptosporangiaceae bacterium NEAU-GS5
CCCACTGCGCATCGGACAGATCAAACCGCCGCGTCACCGCTAAGGTGGCCACGAGGTCTCCGGGTCTGGTTCTTCTTGGTCGTTGAACCCTTTACCGGAGACCTCGCTGCATTACCGGCTACGACACGCCCCACCGCACACTTCGAGACAGGCTCTAGTGGGGGTGCTGGTTTTTGAGCCGTGCTACGGCTGTCTTGGCGGCGGATTTGGTGAGCTTGGGGTCGAACTGGCCGACGTTGCCGTCGTGTTCCAACACGATCAGGGTGTTTCCGACTCGGATGATGACGATGTCGATCGCGACCATCATCTCCGCCGGGAGTTCGCTGTCGCGCTCCAGGTCGCCGTCGGGGAATCCGCTGCGGAATTTGATCCCGTATGTGGCGTCGCCGAGCCGTCCGATCGACAGCTTGCGGATGATGTCCTGCGAGCCCCACGTCTTGATGGTGATCTTCTGGCAATGACGGACCACGTCCTTGGCCGCGCGCTCCAAGGTGGAGATCTTGTGGCGGGTGCCGCTGACGATGTATTCGCTGATCCCCTCCCACCGCTCCTTGTGCTTGATCGCCGTCGTCACTTTGGTCCGATAGACCCCGGCGGCCGCCTTGGCCGCCGCACCACACGCCTTCGTGTGCTTGAAGGTCGGCTGCCGTAGACCGTCAGTGAGATAGCCGCGATGAGCGAACTCGCTCCCCAGATCCTTCGGCACGAGCAACGCGCCCTTGAGCGGCACGGCGGCCTCACGCTCATGCGCCGCGGCCGGAGTCATCAGCGACATGCACAGCACCATCGGCAGCACCATCAGCAGCGCCGAAGACACATAACGCGGATTCATACTTGCTTTGATGCCATGCGCGCGTCATTGGTTGCCGATCGCACCCTGCCCGCCGAAAACGATGCAGAACGGGTGACCTACATGCCGGCGCACACCATGGCAGGCCCCTGGATGCGGCCAACAACCGGTGCCAGTGTGGTGTGCGGTCCCACACAAGGGAGGCGGTCCAATGACTGATCGTCAGGTGCCGGTGCTCATAGTGGGAGGCAGCCTGGTCGGGCTGTCGGTCTCGTTGCTGCTGGCGGCTCGCGGTGTGCCTCACTTACTGGTCGAACGCCACCGGGGCACGGCCATCCATCCCCGGGCGGCCTCGTTCCACCAGGGGACCATGGAGGTCTTCCGCGGCGCGGGCATGCAGCAGGCCGTCGAGGCTTCGGCCGCCCAGGAGTTCACGCAGAACGGCGCGATCATCGCGGTGGAGAGCCTGACCGGCAAGGAGCTGCAGTATTTCTACCGGTCGTACAACGACGGGGTCGAAGGGCTCAGCCCCACGTCGCGGCTGTTCATCACGCAGGTCGGCTTGGAGCCGCTGCTGCGCGACCGCGCGCGGGAGCTCGGGGCCGAGCACCGCTACGCCACCGAGTTCATCGGCTTCGAGCAAGACGACACTGGTGTGACCTCGGTCATCCGGGCACGTGACGGCGGCGCGGAGCAGACCGTGCGCTCCAGCTACCTGGTCGCGGCCGACGGCGCGCACAGCCGCGTACGCGAGCAACTGGGCATCGACATGATCGGCCGCGGCGCCTTCGCGGACTGCGTGACGATCTATTTCAAGGCCGACGTAAAGGCCATGCTCGGCGACCGCGCCCTCAGCGTCGTGTACGTCAATCACCCCGAATTGCTCGGGTTCTTCCGCTTCTCGTTCGCCGGCGACTCCGGCTTCCTGGCCGTCTTCGCCACCATCAGTCCCGACGGCACCCGCGACAAGAAGGTCGGCGAGCACATCGACGCCGCCCAGTGCGCCGATTATGTCCGTACGGCGCTGGGCGCCCCCGCCGGCTTCCCCGTCGAGATCAACAACGTGCAGCGCTGGACCGCGTCGGCCGCCCGGGCCGCGCGCATGCGGCACGGGCGGGTCTTCCTCGCCGGGGACGCGGCGCACGTCATGCCGCCCACCGGCGGCTTCGGCGGCAACACCGGCATCGCGGACGCGCACAACCTCGCGTGGAAGCTGGCGATGGTCCACCACGGTACGGCTGCGCCGTCGCTCCTCGACACCTACGACGCCGAGCGCGGCCCGGTCGGCCACCTGACCGTCGAGCAGGCTTACACCCGTTACGTGCTCCGGGTCGACTCCACCCTGCCCAAGGACGACCTGATGCCGCCCATCGACGACGCGATCATCGAGCTGGGCACGCTCTACCGGAGCGCGGGGGTCGTGGATCCCGCCGACGCCGAAGCGCCCCTGGAGGACCCGCGGAATCCGACGGGCCGTCCCGGCACACGGGCCCCGCACCTCACGCTGGACCGCGACGGCGCCGAGATCTCCACGCACGACCTGTTCGGAGAGGAGTTCGTGCTGCTCACCGGGCCGGACGGCGATGCCTGGACGACCGCGGCCAAGGATCTTCCGCTGCGCGTCCACCGCGTCGGCGCGGACGGCCTCACAGACCGGGAAGACCAGTTCACGCGCGCCTTCGGGATCGGATCAGCCGGCGCCGTCATCGTGCGTCCGGACGGCGTCATCGCCTGGCGCGCCACAGACCCGCCGGCCGATCCTCGGCGCACCCTCGCCGACGTGTTGCGCCGCCTCGGCGTCGATCAGAGGCACTCGGCCGCGATGTGAATGAAGGAGCGGATCAGGGGGTCGTCGTTGGCCGCGGCCCAGGCGATGACCACCGGGCTCGGCGGCATGTCGGCGATCGGGACCGTCACCAGGCCGTCAGGCAGGGTGTGACCGAGAGGGGCGAGGCCGATCGTTCCGTTCCATAGGACGGCCTGCAGGCATTCATGAATGGTGCGCACCTCGGGCCCGGTGCGATGCGGGCCGCCAGGTGTGGTGGCGTTCCAGAAGGCGCGCCAGACAGGGTCCGTACCGTCCGGAAACTGGAACCACGGGCGGTCCTCGATGTCGCGCACGCGCAGGACCTCCCGGCCGGCGAGCGGGTCGTCGGCGCGGAGGACCGCACCGACCGGCTCGTGGCGCAGCACATGGGTGCGGATGCCGGCGCCCTCGTCTTCGAAGGGTGCGCGCGTGAGCGCGACGTCCGTGAGGCCGGCCCGCAGACCGGCGGTGGGGTCGGTCAGATCCGCCTCTCGGATGCGTACGTGGACGGCCGGGTGCCGCTCGCGGAAGGCCGCCACCAGACGCGGTGCTTCCTCGTCGGCACCGCCGAAGTCGGCACCGCCAAAGCCGCCGAAGCTGCCGAAGCTGCCAAAGTTGCCGAAGCTGCCCAAAAGGATGCCGACCGTCAGCGTGACCGTGCCTGCCGCCGCCACGACGCGGACCCGGACCAGCTCCGCCTGTTCCAGGAGCACCCGGGCCTCGTCGTAGAGGATCTCACCGGCCGGAGTGAGTGAGACCCCGGACGCCGAACGGCGGAACAGGAGCGTGCCGAGATCGGACTCGAGTTGCTTGATCGCGCGGCTGAGCGGCGGCTGACTCATGTGCAGCCGGGCCGCGGCGCGGCCGAAGTGGAGCTCCTCGGCGACGGCCAGGAAATAGCGGAGCAGGCGCAGGTCCATCGATGTCCGACGATACCCGTACGGTATCGCCGATGCTCAACCCATCTTGGACAGCTCCTGAAGACCGGTGCTGGACTGAGGCCGGCAACCGACCCTGAGGAGATCCA
The DNA here is from genome assembly GCA_017592665.1 of Streptosporangiaceae bacterium NEAU-GS5. Taxonomy (GTDB): domain Bacteria; phylum Actinomycetota; class Actinomycetes; order Streptosporangiales; family Streptosporangiaceae; genus NEAU-GS5. Next base: position 3,625 of record JAGFNW010000022.1, read on the forward strand.
TGTCCGAGCCCCGATTCACCGGCCCCGACCCGATCGTCGAGATCGCGGACGTACGGGAGCTCGGCCGCGACCTCGTCGTCGTTCCCGACCGCGACGTGGACCTCGTGCCCAACATCGGCGTGATCGGCGGCACGCAGTCGGTGCTGGTCGTGGAGACCGGCATGGGTCCGCTCAACGCCGAGAAGGTGCTCGCGTTCGCGGCCGAATACGCCAAGGGCCGCCGGATCTACCTGACCACCACGCACTTCCACCCCGAGCACGCGTTCGGCGCGGCCACGTTCGCCGGCGAGGCGACCTACCTGGTCAACCGGGCGCAGGCCGAGGACCTGGCGCACAAGGGCGAGGGATACCTGGCGATGTTCCGGCAGCTCGGCGAGCCGGTCGCACGCCAGCTCGAGGGCGCCGAACTGCCCACACCGGACGAGGTCTACGACGGCGCCTTCGGACTCGACCTCGGCGGCCGGGTCGTCGAACTGCGGCCCACCGGCCGCGGGCACACCAAGGGCGACCAGGTCATCAGCGTCCCCGACGCGGGTGTGCTGTTCACGGGCGACCTCACGGAGGCCGGGCAATTCGCGATCTTCCCGTGGTTCCCGCCGTACGACGTCGACGTCTCGGGCCTGCGCTGGATCGCGGTGATGGAGAAGCTCGAGGCCGAGGCGCCGCGGGTCGTCGTGCCCGGTCACGGCGCGACAGGCGACGCGCGGCTGCTCACCGACATACGAGACTACCTGCGCGAACTACGCGATGAGACCTGGCGCCGCCGCGACTCGCAGGCCGACGAGGCCACCATCGCCGAAGAAGTCAGCGCACTGATGATCGAGCGGCATCCCGACTGGCGGGGCCGCGAGTGGATCGAACGCGGCGTGGCCTGCCTGTGCGCCGAGCACACCAGCGCTTAGGTGAGAGCCTCGCGGATCGTCGTCAAAGATCCCGTGGCGGCCGCGAACCCGTCGGCCTCCTCCCACAGGGCGCGCCACTCGGATTCGGCCGCGACGACGCGATCGAGCGCGCGCAGCGCCAGGGCCGCGACATCGGCCGGCAGCTGGACCGTCCCGCCGTTGAGCATGAAATCCGGCGCGTAGGGCGAGGTGATCGCGGGCCCGCCGTGCTGGGCCGCGACGATCGCGGCCGCGGCGATGGCGGCGCAGGCTTCATGACTGTCCAGGTAGCCTTGCTCATCGGCGGCGGCCGTCAGCGCGTCGCGGATCAGCTCGGGGCGCTCTGCCGCCTCCGCGTCGTCGAGATCGCCACACCAGTCGGCGGCCGAATCGTTGTCGAACGGCCCTACGTCCCACATGCCCATGGCACTTTCTTAGCAGAAGGGCCGCACCCCTCCACTTTCAACGTATAGCGGAGTGGGGGGCTTGCGGCAAGGCCCGGGGGATGGCGCAGAATCGACGGCCGAGGGCGGAGCCTGTGGAAATCGGGGGCACGGAGTGCGCGTGATGGTGTCGACCTATGGGTCGCGAGGACATGTCGAACCGCTGAGGCGACTCGCGGTCCGGTCGCGGAAGCGCGGCGCGGAGGCGCGGGTATGCGCACCGCTGGAGCCGGGCATCGGGGTGGCCGCGCCCGCGAAATCACTTGTCGGCTCGGCGAGCCGGGAAGGGAGCTGATCACGTGAGATTGCCGACCACCAGCGCGTTCGACCTGCCCGAGCGCCTGTCGCGCAAGGCCGACCCGGCGCTGATCGCGGCCGATGAGAGGCACTTCGCGGCCATCGCGGAGAGCCTCGAGCAGACGATCGCCGAGTTGTCCGACCGCCTCGACGCAACCCGCAAGGCGCCCGGCGTCCACGGCCGGCAGGCACTGGAGCGGGATCTGGAGATCCACCGGACGACCGCCCGCCTGCGCGCGCTGCGCCGCTTCGGCCTCGACCTGTGCCTCGGGCACATGGTCGGCGCCGACGACGCCGAGCCCGTCTACGTCGGACGGCTCGGCCTCACCGACAGCGCCGGCCGACGGCTGCTGATCGACTGGCGCTCCCCCGCGGCCGAGCCGTTCTTCGGTGCGACCCACGCCAACCCGATGGGGCTGGCCAGCCGCCGCCGATACCGCTGGACCCGCGGCCGGATCAGCGACTACTGGGACGAGGTGTTCACCTCCGACGGCTTCGAGGGGCACGCGGCCGCGCTCGACGACCAGTCCGCCTTCATCGCCAGCCTGGGCGGCAGCCGGTCGGCGCGGATGCGGGACGTGCTCGGCACCATCCAATCCGACCAGGACGCCATCATCCGCGCGGGCTCGCGCGGCGCGCTCATCGTTGACGGCGGCCCGGGCACCGGAAAGACGGTCGTCGCGCTGCACCGCTCCGCCTACCTCGTCTACTCCGACCCCCGTCTTGATCGCCACCGGGGCGGGGTGCTGTTCGTCGGCCCGCATCAGCCCTATCTGGCGTACGTCGCCGACGTCCTGCCCAGCCTCGGAGAGGAGGGTGTGCAGCTGTGCACCCTGCGCGACCTCGTCGTCGAAGGCGCCGCGGCGGCCGTCGAGACCGATCCCGAGGTGGCCCGGCTGAAGTCGTCGGCGGACATGGTGAAGGCGATCGAGCCGGCCGTCAGGTTCTACGAGAAACCGCCGGCCAAGGGAATGACCGTCACAACGCAGTGGTCCGAGGTATGGCTGAGCGCCGACGACTGGGCCGAGGCGTTCGGCACGCCGGAGCCCGGCACCCCGCACAACGAGGCACGCGACCGGATCCTGGAGGAGCTGGTCACGATCCTGGTGGACAGGCACGACCCCGAGGTGCCGGGCAATCTGCTCCGCAGGGCGCTGCACCGCAACCGGGAGCTGCTCGTCGCGCTCAACAAGGCGTGGCCGCTGGTCGAGGCGGCCGATCTGGTCGCAGACCTGTGGTCGGTCCCGGCGTATCTGCGGCTGTGCGCCCCCTGGCTGGGCCCGGACGACGTACGGAGGCTGCAGCGCGCCGACGACCCGCAGGCCTGGACCTTGTCCGACCTGCCGCTTCTGGACGCGGCACGGCAACGGCTCGGGGATCCGGAGTCGTCGGCGCGCAAGCGCCGGCATGCCGCCGCGGTCGCCGTCGAGCGCGAGCGCATGGAGCGGGTCGTCGACGACCTGCTCGAGGCCCACACCTATGACGACGGCGAAGGCGTGCTGGTCATGCTGCATCACCAGGACCTGCGGGACGCCCTGGTCGACGAGGCCGCGCTGCCCGGCGCCGAGCCGGACCGGCTCGCCGGGCCGTTCGCGCACATCGTCGTGGACGAGGCGCAGGAGCTCACCGACGCGGAATGGCAGATGCTGCTCCTGCGGTGCCCGTCCCGGAGCTTCACGATCGTCGGCGACCGCGCCCAGGCCAGGCACGGGTTCACCGAGTCGTGGCAGGAACGGCTGGAGCGGATCGGGCTCGACCGGGTCAACCTGGCCTCGCTCAGCATCAACTACCGGACGCCTGAGGAGATCATGGTGGAGGCCGAGCCGGTCATCCGCGCCGAGCTTCCGGATGCCAATGTGCCGACCTCCATCCGCAGCAGCGGCATTCCGGTCGCCCACGGCGCCACCTCGGATCTGGGCGCCATCCTCGAGGCCTGGCTCGCCGAGCACGACGAAGGGGTCGCGTGCGTCATCGGCGATCCCGCGTTCGCGGCGCGGCCCCGCGTCCAGTCGCTCTCTCCGGAGCTGGCGAAGGGGCTCGAGTTCGACCTGGTCGTCCTCATCGACCCGGAGGCGTACGGCAAGGGCATCGAGGGGGCCGTCGACCGCTACGTCGCGATGACGCGAGCGACCCAGCAGCTGGTCATCCTCACCAGTTAACCGACGACCCTGCGGAGGATGCGGCGAGCGGTGCTCTGGATGTGCACTTCGTCCGGCCCGTCGTAGAGGCGGGCCTCGCGGGCGTGCCGGTACATCCGCGACAGCGGCAGGTCGTCGGTGAGGCCGGCCGCCCCGTGGACCTGGATGGCGCGGTCGATGACGTTGTGCAGCATCCGGGCGCCGACGACCTTGATCGCGCCGATCTCGATCCGGGCCTGGTCGCCCGCGTCGATCCGTTCGGCGGCCTGGAGCGTGAGCTGGCGGGCGGCCTGGATCTCCACGTACGAGTCGAACACGTGCTGCTGCATGAGCTGTTTCGCCGAGAGCGGCTCGCCGAACGCGACGCGGGACTCGAGGCGCGCGCACATCAGCTCGAACGCCCGCTGGGCCTGGCCGAGCCAGCGCATGCAGTGGAAGATCCGCCCGGGGCCGAGCCGATCCTGCGCGATGACGAAGCCGAGGCCGCGCGGGCCGAGCAGGTTGTCGGCCGGGACGTGGACGTCCTCGTAGGCGACCTCGCAGTGGCCGCCGTGCAGGCCGAGCACCGGGGTCTCGCGGACGATCCGGTAGCCGGGCGTGTCCGTCGGGACGATGATCATGCTGAAGGCGTGGTGCGCGGCCACGTCGTCCGGCTCGGTGCGGCACATCACGGTCGTGTACGCGGCGACCGCCGCCCCCGTCGTGAACCATTTGCGGCCGCGGATGACCCAGTGGTCGCCGTCGAGCTCGGCGGTGGTGCGGAGCCCGGTCGGGTCGGATCCGGCGACCTCGGGCTCGGTCATGGCGAAGCTCGGCGACAGCTCGCCCGCGACCATCGGGGTCAGATAGCGCTCGCGCAGGTGCTGAGGAGCGTATTTGTGCAGCATCAGCGAGTCCTGCAAGGTGAACGTGCCGAGGGCGAGCTGCCCCCATTCGCTGCGGCCCTGGACCTCGTTGACGTAGACGTAGTCGAGGAAGGGCAGCCCGCCGCCGCCCAGCTCGGCGGGGTGGCCGAGCGCCCACAGCCCGGCCGCCTTGGCCTCGCGGCGCAGCTCGAGCAGGGTGTCGCGGGACTGCTCGCCGCCGGCGTTGAGCACGGCTTCGGCCGGCTCGACGCGCTCGGTCATGAAGGCGTGCACCTCGTCGCGGATCTTGCGGATCCGGTCAGGAACCGGGAACAGCATCAGCCCTCCCCTGCCAGGTCGGCGGCGATGTCGCGGTTGCCGTAGCCTTCGGGCGCGGCCACCTCCACCACGGCCTCAGGACGGTCGTCGAACTCCAGGCGGAGCGCCTTCGCCATCGTGGCGTGCATGTCGTACATGCAGGTGATGTAGGTGAGCTGCAGGATCTCCTGGTCGGACAGGTGCTCTTTGAGCGCGTCGAACACCTCGTCGGGCACGCGCCCGCCGCTGAGGACAAGGCCGTCGGTGTAGGCGAGCACGGTCCGCTCCAGCCGCGAGTAGCAGTCGGCGACCTGCCAGTGCGGGATCGCCTGGATCTTCTCCTCCGGCATGCCGAGCGCGCGCATCTGCTTGCAGTGCTGCGAGAAGACGAACTGGCTGCCGCGCGCCCAGCCGGCCCGGCACTGGCCGAGCTCGCGGAGGGCCGGGTCGAGCGTGGCGTTGCGGTAGAGGGCGAAGCCGCGTACGGCATGGCGGAAGACGTCCGGCGACTGGGCGAACACCGTCCACCAGTCGCCCGGGGAGCCGGTCGCCGTGCCGTGGTCCACGGCCGGGTCGCGGTCGGGGGCGAACAGGTGATCGTAGAAGTAGAGGATCCGCTCATCGCCGACCTCCGCGCGCGGGACTTCACGCAGGCGAGGCATGTTCCCCCTCCTCAACCGAGGATCTGTCGGCCGACATGGTGCGATCGGCTGCCGTTTTCGGTGTGTGCGACACGTCGGCGGCCGTGAACGCCCGCGTCCAGCAGGCGAACTCCAGCAGGATCCCGTCTGGATCCTGGAAGTAGAAGGACCGGACGAACACGCCGTCGTGCATGTCGCGGGCCACGCCGTACGCACTGTCGTCGTGGTTGAGGATCGGGCTGACCTCGATGCCCTTGGCCTTGATCCGCCGCCGGTAGTCCTCGAACCTGTCGGCGGGCACGTGGAAGGCGACGTGGTTCATCGAGCCGACGGCGCTGAGCAGCTCGCCCTGCTCGGGGCGGGTCTTCGGCGCGGAGATGCCGGGCATCGCGTCGGGCGCGTCGGGGAACCAGAAGAAGGCGAGGCAGTCGCCGCCACCGCAGTCGAAGAAGAAGTGCTGGCCCATGCCGCCCGGCAGATCCAGGGTCTTGATCAGCGGCATGCCGAGCAGGCCGGAGTAGAAGTCGATGGTGCGCCGCATGTCGGACGACACGAGCGCCAGGTGGTTGATGCCGCCGAGCTCGAACTCGGGGTTGGTGACACCCATGAGACCTCCTCGGGAGCGGGCCTCCCTGGAGTTGACTTGACAGTCATATCAACTTGATCGATGCTCAGATCCTGTTCCTGACACCGTCGGATGTCAACGGGAGGGGCATGCAGCCGCCGCCGCTCACCGAGCGCGGGGCCCGGACGAGGGAGCGCCTCATCACCGCCGCGCGGGAGGTGTTCGAGGAGCGCGGCTTCATCGACACCCGGATCGCGCACATCACCAGGCACGCCATGGTGGCGTACGGGTCCTTCTACACCTACTTCCCGTCCAAGGACGCGATCTTCCTGGAGATCGCCGACCGCCTCTTCAACGAGATGACGCGGCAGGCCCAGGCGTTCTCCGGGGCCGGGCTCTCGCCGGCCGCGCGGATCCGCCGCGCCAACCGCGCCTACTACGAGGCCTACCTGCGCAACGCGAAGATGATGGCGATCATCGAGCAGGTCGCCACGTTCAACGAGGAGTTCCAGGAGATGCGGCGCAAGCACCGCGCCCTTCTGATCGGACGGTCCGCGGCGGCCATCGAGCGGTGGCAGCGGGCCGGGCTGGTCGCCGACGACCTCGACCCCGAGATGACGGCCCGCGCCCTCGCCGCGATGGTCGACCACACCCTCTACCTCTGGCTCGTCCAAGGCGACGACCCGCCCGGCATCGAGCGGCTCCTCGACACCCTCGACACGCTCAACCTCCGCGCCCTCGGCCTGCCCCCGGACGCCTGACCTCGAGGAGGCCCTCGGAATGCCGGAGACCACGCCACTCGCCGACCAACTGGCCGGCCAACTGGCCGACCTCGTGGGATCGGAGACGGTGACCGGCCTCCGCCGGCTGTCGGGCGGGGCGAGCCGCGAGACGTGGGCGTTCGACGCCGACGGCCGTGCCCTGATCGTGCGCCGCGATCCGCCTGCTCCTCTCGACCCGACGGCCATGGCGCGTGAGGCCGCCCTCCTGTCGGCCGCGGCGCAGGCGGGCGTGCCCGTCCCCCGGCTCGTGGACCACGGCCCGTCGCTGCTCGGCACGGCGTACCTGATCATGGAATGGCTGGACGGCGAGACCATCCCGCGGCGGCTGCTTCGCGACGAGCGGTTCGCCGGGATCCGGCCGCGGCTGGCCCGGGAGCTCGGCACGATCCTGGCGCGGCTGCACACCATCCCGCCCGAGGCTGTGCCCGGACTGCCGGGCGGCGACCCACTCGACGGCATCGCCGCGGCCTATGAGGCCTTCGCCGAGCCCCGGCCCGCCGTTGAGCTGGCCCTGCGCTGGCTGGCGCGGCACCGTCCAGCCTCGGCCGGACGCCGCGCGCTCGTGCACGGCGACTTCCGCAACGGCAACCTGATGATCGACCCGGCGGGCGTGCGGGGCGTGCTGGATTGGGAGCTGGCCCACGCCGGCGACCCCTACGAGGACCTCGGCTGGCTGTGCGTGAAATCGTGGCGGTTCGGCGCCCCGCACCCGGTCGGCGGGTTCGGCTCGCGGCAGGAGTTGCTCGAGGGGTACGCCGCGGGCGGCGGCACCCCGCCGGAGCCCGACGTGCTGCGCTGGTGGGAGGTCTACGGCACGCTCCGGTGGGCCGTGCTCTGCCGCCACCAGGCCGGCCGCTATCTCGACGGCTCCGACCGCTCGATCGAGTACGCCATGCTCGGCCGCCGGGTCTGTGAACAGGAGCACGACCTCCTGCTCGCCCTGGGACTGACCGCCCCGATCACCGTCCCCGACCCGCTCGACGCCGCCACCTCCGGCGAGGCGTCCGCTCCGCACGACCGGCCGAACGCGGCCGAGCTGATCGAGGCGGTCGGCGCGTTCCTGGAGAGCGCGGCCCAGCCCGACGAGCGGCTGCGCTTCCATGCCCGGGTCGCCGCGGCCGCCCTGCGGGTCGCCCGGCGTGAGCTGCTGCTCGGCGAGGCGCACCAGGCCGCGCACCGCGCGCGCCTGAGCAGCGTGGGCTGCGCCGACGACGCGGACCTGGCCCAGGGCATCCGCGCCGGCGCGTTCGACAACCGCATGAACGAGGTCGTCGAGGTGGTCCGCGCCTGCGTCGTCGACAAGCTGACGGTCGCCAACCCGCGCTATCTGTCCATGCCTGGTTAGGGGCGGTGCGACGGGCTCAATCCACGGTCGTTCCACCCGCTTCCACACCGCTTCCACACCGCGCGGGCACATTTGTGCGCAGCCTGCCGGCGGTGAAGACCGTCCGCGTGCTCGCGGGCCGTTGGCTCTGTAGGACGCAGACAGACCCTTGGGAGCGTGTCGGATGAGCGCGGGACGATCCGCCGGCAGGCAAAGGCGGGACGGTTCAGGACCGGAAGCGCGTTGATGATCTTGTGCGGTGGCTTCGCTTGTGCCCGGGCGGGCCACCGCGCAAGATCTTCAGCGCACTTCCGCTATTCGGCCGTCACCCGGTTGCCGAACTCGGAGGATCGCACGTACACCGGCCGGCCGATCGGCTCGCCCGTGCCGAGCAGGGCGAGCATCCGCTCGTCGCCGTCGGTGGTCCGGGCGATGAAGCGGCGGCCGTCGCCTTCGAGGCGGCCGATCACGATCCCGGTCCGCTTTCCGTTGCGGCCGTGCTTGACGGTGTAGGTCTCGATCACTGCCCGGCCGTCGGCCTGGATCGCCTGCTCCACAGCGGGCCAGGAGTCGATCTCCGCCTGCAGCGCGGCGCTGTCGTCGGCCCGCCACGGCGCCGGGCGGGTCGAGTAGACCCCGACCGAGTATTTGCTCAGCGAGCCGCCGTTGGCGCCGACCATCCCGTACGCCCCGGGCTGGGCGCGCAGCCGCTGGACCGTCTCGGCGATGGCGTGCATGGAGTAGTTGTTGCCCGCGCCACCGAAGAACGGCAGCCCGCCGGTGACCGTGAGCTCGCGCGAGCCGTCGGCGGGCAGGCCGAGGCCGTCGCAGATGTTCGAGACGGCGATCGGGAAGCAGCTGTACAGGTCGATCGTGGCCAGGTCGCCGGCGGCGACTTCGGCCAGCTCCAGCGCGTGGCGTGCCGCCATGACCGAGGCGGGTGACGTGCTGAGGTCGGCCCGGTCGAGCAGGTCGCGTTCGCGCAGGTCGGCGTGGCCGTGCAGGAAGACCCACCGGTCCCTCGGCACGCCCAGCCGCGCGGCCTCGGCCACGGACATGAGCAATACGGCCGCACCCTGGTTGACCTTCTCGCGTGCCACGACATACCGCGTATATGGCTCGGCGATCAGCCGGTTCCGCTCGCTCGGGGTGACGAGCTCCTCGGCCGTGCGCTCGACGGGGGCCGCGGCGTGCCGATTGGCCGCGGCGACCTTCGTGAACGGCGCGAACAGCGCGCCCATGCCCGCCGCGTACTCCTGCCGGGTCTGCCCGAGGCGGGCGCGCCGGGCGTTGTCGAACAGCGCGTATTGGCTGGCCGCGCTGGTCAGCCCATGGGCGATCTGGTGCTGGGAGACCAGGCCGTCGAGGCCGTGGCCGCGGTCTTCGAGGTCGCCCTCGACGGTCTCGCTGAAATCGGGCCGGTCGGCGCCTTCCAGGAGAAGCCGCATGGTCGAGATGGCCTCGGATCCGAAGATCAGGGCCGCCCGGCAACCCCCGCCGGCGATGGTCGCCGCCAGCTCGTTGACCAGGTGCTGCGGCCCCTGGCCCCCGACGACCTCGAGGATGGCCCGCTTCGGGGCGGCGCCGACGCGCACGGCGACCGAGCGGGGATAGTTGGTGGATCTGCCGAGAGGCGCCGGCACGCCGGGCACGGAGATCTCGAACTGGCGCACGCCGGCCACCGTGTCGATCGCGGCCGATATGGCGGCGGCATCCGCGCCCGTGTCGGTGATCGCCTCACGCGCCGCGGCTGCGGCGAGTTCGACGGCCGACCGGCGCTGGTAGCCGGGATCGCCGATCCGCTCCGACGACTGCCCGACCCCGACGATCACCGGCGTTCGCGGGTCGAGCCCCTCGAAGGTCGTTTCCACCCCTCAACCCCATCACACCGGCCCCGGCAGTGCGCTATAGCCTGCTTTCCGATATATCCTTGAACGCATGGCAAGACGGGTGATGACGGAGCAGGCGTTCTTTGTGCTCACCGCGCTCGCCGACGAGCCGCGGCACGGCTACGGGATCGTGCGGGAGGTCGACGAGCTGTCCGGCGGCCGGGTGCGGCTCAAGGTCGGCACCCTCTACGGCGTGCTCGACCGGCTGGCCGCCGATGGGCTGGTGGTGCTCAACCGGGAAGAGGTGTGGCAGGGCCGGCTGCGCCGCTACTACCGGCTGACCGACTCCGGTGCGGCGGCGCTGGAAGCCGAGGCCGTACGGCTGGCCGAAAACGTCAGAAGCGCCAAGGATCGCCTCAGCGCACGCCACGGACGCGCCGCCACGGCGGGAGGATCGGCATGAGCCTGCTCGAGGACAACTATCGCAGCGTGCTCCGGCTGCTGCCGGCCGCCTACCGCGCGCAGCGCGAAGAGGAGATGGTCTCGGCGTTCATGGAGAGCGTCGGCGACGCCGACGACCCCGACGTGCTCAAACCGAGCTGGGCGGAGATCGCCAGCGTGGCCGCGCTGTCGGTGCGGATCCGGCTCGGCGGGGTCGGCGCGGCGCCGCGGTGGTTCGCCTGGGGTGAGACGGTCCGGCTGGTGGCGCTGCTCGGGCTGGTCTTCCAGACGGTGATCAGCTGTGTGTACGCCGGAGGCCTGCTCCTGCTGTATGCCAAGGTCCACTCCCCCGGCGCCCACTATGAGCCGGACACCGGGCCGGGCGGGGCGGTGGGGCCGATCGGCGACATCGCGCAGACCCTCGCCGGAGGCCTGTGGATCGCGGCGCTGGCGGCGCTGCTCTACGGGCGTGTCCACGCCGCCAAGGTGGTCGCCTTGATCGCGGTCGCGCTTCAGCTCTACTTCGTCGCCGCCATCGTCGCGAACGACCCCTACTGGTGGGAGACGCTCCAGCGCAAGGGCTCCTACGCGCTGCTGTCCCTGGTGTCGATCACGGCCCTGACGGCGGGGTTCCACCGCGACGCCCCGCCTGTCCGCCGGGGAGGATGGCTCTCGGAGCCGGCCCTCGGGGCGGGCGCGCTGCTGTCGGTGGCGGTGGGCGTGGCGGGCGTCCAGCTCGATCGCCGGCCGTGGTCGTGGGCCTGGTTCGACGCGCCGGGGCTCGCCGGCCCGATGATCGTGATTGCGGGCGCCGCCTATCTGGGCGTGCACGCGTACGCGCCGGACCGCCGCACGCCGGCCTGGCCGCTCGCCCTGGCGATCCTGGCGGCGCCCGTGCTGTGCGCCCGGGTGGCCGGTCTCAACTTCTCCTCCGACGACGCGATCACCCGTGCGGTGAACGCGGTCATGCTCGGCCAGAGCCTGGCCGTCACCTTCGTCGGCCTGGTCCTGCTGGTCGTGGGCGCGAGGGCGCTTCCGGCCTCAGAGCGCGTCGCCGATGCGGGTCCCCTCGTCAACGAGGCGGACGGCAGCGCCTGAGGCGGCCGACATGGTGGCGGCGACGCCCGTGAGCACGCTGCGGATGCCGTCGCGGTAGCCGGCCTGCCGCGCCAGCGGGTCGCCGGCCGGCCCGCGGAAGACGTCGTCGAGCAGGAGGCGGTCGCCGCCGCCGTGGCCTCCCGCGCCACTCTCGATCGGCACTTCCTCCGGCATCCTCCAGTGCCGGCGGAGCGTGAGCCGTTCGGACCATCCGGTGGCGTTCTGTTTGGAGGCCGCGCTCGGGTCGACGGCGGCGTGGGGCGGCGTCCACTCCCGCTCGACCACGTCCAGCTCCAGCCGCCCCGCCGTGCCGTTGAAGGCCACCCGGTAGCCCTCCACCGGCGCGTGGGCGTGCAGGGAGTAGGTGAGGATCGTCCGGTTGGCGTAGCGGACGAGGACCGACATGTTGTCGTCGATGGTGACGCCGTCGCCGAAGACGTCCTGGTCCCGGATGTAGCCGTCCTCGTGCTCGGCGTCCAGATAGAGCCGCTTGAGCCGGGGATCGGCGGAGACGTCCAGGATGAACGGGTCGGCGCCGAGCCCGGGGGCGCCCTGTCCGCGCGCGGGACGCGCTTCGAGGCCGCGTTCTCTCGCGTTCCCGGCGCCGTAGAAGCGGAGGTCGGTCTGGGCGAAGACGAGCTCGGGCGCGGTACCCAGCCACCAGTTGACGAGATCGAAGTGGTGGCTCGACTTGTGCACCAGGAGCCCGCCTGAGCGGGCCCGGTCGCGGTGCCAGCGGCGGAAGTAGTCGGCGCCGTGGATGGTGTCGAGGGTCCATTCGAAGTGCACGGAGGTGATCTCGCCGATCGACCCCTCCATGAGCAGCCGGCGCACGGCCGAGTTGCGCGGCGAGTAGCGATAGTTGAACGTGACGATCAGCCTGCCCGGGCTGCGCTCGGCCGATTCGGCGATCGCGGGGCAGCTTTCGGCGTCGACCGTGAGCGGCTTCTCCACGATGACGTCGCGGCCGGCGTCGAGCGCCGCGCACACGTAACGCGCGTGCGTGGCGTCGACGGACGTGACGATGACGGCGTCGGCGAGCTCGAGCACCTTGCCGAACTCCGCGGGCGCGAAACAGGGCACCCCGGCACCGATCCGCTCGGCGTAATAGGCCATGCGGGTCCGGTTGGGGTCGCACAGGGCGACGATGGCGCCCGCGTCGCGCCATTCCCCGAGCAGCGCGTCGACGTACATCTGTGCGCGGTGCCCGAGCCCGACGAACGCGTACTTCATGCTCCTCCTCAGCCCGCGATCGAGGCGTTGGCCTCGTCGATGAACTTCTGCGCGGCCTCATCGGGGCTCATCCGGCCGAACATGACCTCTTCGGAGTAGCGGGTGAGGATGTCCTCCATGGCGCTGGCGCCCTTCGGCGGGGCGGCGGGCGTCTCCGCCAGTTCGCCCTTGACCTCGTCGATGAAGGCCAGCGTCTTCTTGTCGGCGTCCGGCAGCTTGTCCTTGACCGCCGCCAGCACCTTCGAGCTGGCCGGCAGGCCGCGGTCGCTGAGGATGATCTGCCCGGCCTCGGGATCGTTGATCATGAAGTCGATGAACTTGTCCGCCTCGGCCGCGTGCTTCGACGAGGCCGAGGCCGTGTAGAACATGGCGGGCTGCAGGAACATGCCGCCGTTCGCGGCGCCCTGCAACTTCGGCATCCGCAGCAGGTCCATCTGCTGGCCGGAGGCCTTGGAGACCGCGCCGAGCTGGTTGCTCCACCACATGCCCATGGCGCCCGTGTTGGTGCCGAGCAGCGACTGGTCGACGCTGGTCGCGCCGATCTCGGAGCTCTTCGACGCGTCCGGGGAACCCTTTGTCTTGATCAGGTTCTGCATGATGGCCCACCAGTCCTTGATCGTCTGGGGGGTCAGGCCGAGCTTGTTGCCCGAGTAGAAGGGCTCGCCCTTCTACTCGGCGTAGATCTGCAGGTAGGCCGGGTTCCAGCTGAGCTGGGTGCCGGTGACCTTGCCGCTGCTCCCGCTGGTGACCTTGGAGGCCAGGTTGACGTAGTCGTCCCAGGTCCACGCGGTGTCGTCGGGCAGCTTCTGCCCGCTGCCCTCGACCAGCGACGGGTTGACGACCAGAGAGAAGGCGTTGACGCCGGTCGGGATGGCGAACTGCTTGCCGTCGAGCGCGCCGCTGCCCAGCACCTTGGGATCGATGTCGGCCGTGCCGACCTTGCCCGACAGGTCGGCCAGCGTCCCGCGATCGGCGTATTCACGCAGGCCGCGGATCTCGATGGTGATGACGTCCGGCGGGTCGCCGGCGGCGACCTTCGTGGAGAGCGTCTCGTAGTAGCTGTCGAAGTCCGAGAACTCGCCCTGGACGTCGATATTGGGATTCTTGGCCTCGAATTTCTTGATGGCCTCCTCTGTCATCTTCTGCCGAGCGTCGCTGCCCCAGTAGGAGAAGCGCAGCTTGACCTTGCCGTCGGCGCTTTCGCCGCCACCGCTGCCACCACCGCAGGCAGCGGTGCCCGCGAGCACCGCCGTGGCCAGCAGCGCCGCCGACCACATCTTCTTGATTGACCTCACGGGACCTCCTCCTTCGTCAGGGGGTGAGGAGTCACTTCAGGCCTGTCGTGGCCACGCCACGGATCAGGTATTTCTGTCCGGCCAGGAAGAAGCCGAAGATGGGACCGAGCGCGATGATCGACATGGCGAACATGGGTCCCCATGACGAGTCGCTGCTCGCGTCGAGGAAGGTGCGCAGCGCGACCGGGACGGTGAAGTTGTCCGGGTTGTTGAGATAGAGCAGCTGGCTCAGGAAGTCGTTCCAGGTCCAGATGAAGGTGAAGATCGCCGTCGTGGCGAGGGCCGGAAGGCAGAGCGGCATGACGACCCGCATGAAGATCCGCCAGTAGCCCGCGCCGTCGATCTCCGCGGCCTCGTCCAGCTCCCTCGGCAGCGTACGGATGAACTGGACCATGAGGAACACGAAGAACGCGTCGGTCGCCAGCACCTTCGGCATGACCAGCGGCCAGATCGTGTTGATCAGGCCGAGCTTGGAGAACATGATGTACTGCGGCACGATCACCACGTGCTGCGGCAGCATGATGGTGCCCAGCATGATCGCGAACCAGAACGACTTGAGCGGGAAGTTCAGCCGCGCGAAGGCGTACGCGGCAAGCGAGCAGGCGGCCAGGTTGGCCACCACCGAAAGGGCCGTGACGACCGCGGAGTTCCACAGGTAGTAGCCGAACGGATGCTTCAGCGCCGTCCAGCCCTCGCTGTAGTTCTTGAACGTGATCTGGCTCGGCCACAGCCCCGGCTCCCGGAAGATCAGCTCCTCCGGCTTGAGCGAGGAGGAGATCATCCACAGCAGTGGATAGAGCATCACCAGGCCGAAGCCGATCAGCAGGATGTGCTTGGCCACCCGTCCCCCCTTAAAGGGCCGGAACAGCACGGGCAGCGGTCTACTTTGTGTCGCCATAGAAGACCCAGTACTTGGAGGCCAGGAAGTTCACGCCGGTGAGGCCGGCGATGAGCAGGAGCAGGACCCAGGCCATGGCGGCCGCGTAGCCCATGTCGTAGCTCTTGAACCCCTTCAGGTAGAGGTAGAGCGTGTAGAAGAGGGTGGAGTCGGCCGGCCCGCCCTTGCCGTTGCTCACGATGAAGGCCTGCGTGAACGACTGGAACGACTTGATGACCTCCAGCACCAGGTTGAAGAAGATGATCGGGGTCAGCAGCGGCAGCGTGATCGAGCGGAACCGGCGCAACGGCCCGGCGCCGTCGACGGACGCCGCCTCGTAGTAGCCGGCCGGGATCTGCCGCAGCCCGGCCAGGAAGATGATCATCGGGGCGCCGAACGTCCAGACGTGCAGCAGGATCAGCGTCCCGAGCGCGGTGTCGGGGTCGCCCACCCAGGCCGGCCCCTGGATCCCGAAGATCGAGAGCACGGCGTTGACCAGCCCGTCGGCGCCGAAGACCTTGCGCCACAGGATCGCGATCGCCACGCTGCCGCCGAGCAGCGAGGGCAAGTAGAAGATCGACCGGTAGAAGGTCAGGCCGCGCAGGCCCCGGTCGAGCACCAGAGCCAGCCCCAGGGCGAAGGCCAGCTGCAACGGGACCGACACGACCACGTAGACCGTGGTCACCTTCAGCGAGGCAAGGAATCGCGGATCCCCGGTGAACATCGTGACGTAGTTGTCGAAGCCGACCCACTTGGCCTCCTGGAGGAGGCTGTAGTCGGTGAAGGACAGGTAGAGCGAGGCGAAGATCGGGCCGATCGTGATGAAGAGCAGGCCGAGGAACCAGGGCGCGAGGAACAGGTAGGCGGCCCGCGCCTCCCGGCGTGAGCGCAGCGTGCGCCGCGGACCGCCGCGCACCGGCGCGGCCTCCGCGTGCCGCGGCTTCACGGCGACCGTGTCAGCCATTGCCGCAGTCATTCATCGTCACGGGGGGACCCTCCGCGATCGTGGACGGATAGCGCTTTCCTATAGCCGTCCGGAAAGTTACGTCAACCCTTTGCAGCCGTCACATCGCCGTGACCCACCTGCCGGAGGCGGTATTTCCCAGGTGGCTGAGTTAGTTTGTTTAGACGTCGGATGTATTATTGCGCAGATAGTACAACCGATTGCAGTGCTGCGGCAGGCCGCGGCCTGGGGATGTCTGACAAATGCTGCCCGTCGCGAGCGGCGGTCAGGTGCGTGCATCGCAAGGCGGAGGAGAATCACTGGCGTGACGAAGGTCGTTCTCGCCGGAGCCCACGGGCACGGACGTCATCACCTGGCCAACCTGCGCAGGCTGACGAGCCAGGGATTGATCGAGCTGGTCGGCGTCTGCGACCTGCGCCGCGTGGAGACCGACTTCGCCTCCCCTCTTCAGTCGCCCGATCTGGGTCCACTGCTGGAGAAGACCGGCGCGGAGATCACGATCATCTGCACGCCCATCCACACGCATGCCGACCTCGCCGTGACCGCCCTCCGCGCGGGGTCGCACGTACTGCTGGAGAAGCCGCCCGCGGCCACGCCCGCGGAGCAGCGGCGGATCGCCGCGGCGATGGCGGAGACGGGCCTGGTCTGCCAGGTCGGCTTCCAGTCGCTCGGGTCGGCGGCGGTCCCCGCGCTGCGTGAGGTGATCGCGTCGGGCGCCATCGGCCGGGTGCGGGGCATCGGCGGCGCGGGCGCGTGGGAGCGCCCCTCGGCGTACTTCACCCGTTCCGCCTGGTCCGGCCGGCGCCGCCTCGGCCGGGTGCAGGTGGTGGACGGCGCGCTGACCAACCCCTTCGCGCACGCCGTGGCCACGGCCCTGGCCGTGGTGGACGGGCCGATCGCCGGGATCGAGACCGAGCTCTACCGCGCCCATCCGATCGAGTCGGACGACACCTCGTGCGTGCGGATCAGGATGGACGACGGCCTGGAGATCACGATCGCCGTGTCCCTGTGCGCGACCGAGCGGCACGAACCTTATTTGGTGGCGCACGGCGACGCGGGACGCGCCACGCTCATCTACACGGAGGATCGCCTCAAGGTCGAACTCCCGGACGGCTCTGTCACGACGACCGTCTATGAGCGCGCCGACCTGCTGGAGAACCTGATCGACCACATTCGCACGGGCGCGGATCTGCTCGTACCGCTCGCCGCGACTGAGCCGTTCACGCAGGTCCTCGATGCCGTACGGCTCGCGCCCGAGCCATTGCCCATCCTCGACCGCCACCAGATCATCGAGCGCGACTTCGGCGAGGTCACCCACCGGTTCCTGCCCGGCATCGACGGCCTGACGGCCCGCAGCGCCGACGAGCTCGCGCTGTACTCGGAGCTCGGCGCGCCCTGGTCGCAGGTGCGGCTCCTGGTCTCCGACCGGCCCGTGGCGGCCTATGAGTTACGGCCAGATCTGCCGGCCACCGAGTCGCCCCGGCCGTACGTGCATGACGTGCGCACCCTCGGCGGCGTCGAGGTCACCGAGGTCCGGCCCGATGACCACGTGCACCACCTCGGGGTGAGCGTGGCCATCTCCGACCTGGGCGGGGTCAACTTCTGGGGCGGCCGCACGTACGTGAAGGACCAGGGGCCGACCTGGCTCGACGACCACGGCGGCCAGCGGCACCGGGCCTTCCCCTTCCTGAGCGACGACGGCTTCGTCGAGGAGCTGGAGTGGATCGGGCCGGACGGGCGGCTCATGGCGCGGGAGGAACGCACGGTCACGGCCCTGCCGCTCGGCGAGGCGTGGGCGCTGGACTTCCGCTTCCGGCTCACCAACCTGACCGGCGCGCCCGTGGAGATCAACAGCTCGGCGACCAAGGGGCGCACGGGCGCGGGCTACGGGGGCTTCTTCTGGCGCGGGCCCGGTGCCTCCACGGCCAGGACGACCTTGCCCGGAGACGAGGCGGCCGTGCACGGCTGCCGTGACCGGTGGATCGCCATGTCGGGGACCGATCCCGAGGGGCGAGACTGGACGCTGGTGTTCGTACAGGACGACGGCGACGCGTGGTTCGTCCGGGTCGAGGAGTATCCGGGGGTGGGCCAGGCCCTGGCGTGGGACCGCCCGCTGCTCGTCCAGGACACTCTCACGCGACGGGTCGTCACCGTCGTCGCCGACGGCCGGCTCACCCATGAGGCCGCGGCCGCCCTCGCCGCCCGGATCACCGGGTCTGGTCGGCCGGCCGGCCGGATGAGGATCTCGTTGACCGCGACGTGCGCCGGCTGAGTGATCGCGTACAGGACGGCGTCGGCGATGTCCTCCGGCTGCAGCGTGCGCATGGCGGCGGCCATCTCCGCCCGCTCCCCAACCCGCCACCGGCCCACCTCCCGCTGGGCTAGGACGTCGGCCAAGGTTTTCCGGCAGGATGGTGCGATGGCAGACCAGAATCGACGCCATCTCGGCGGGGTGTTCAACGAGGTGCCGGAACTCTACGACCGGGTCCGGCCGGCATACCCCGGCGAACTCTTCGCGGATCTCGTCGCCATCACCGGCCTGGACGAGCGATCTCCAGTGCTCGAGGTGGGCTGCGGCAGCGGCCAGGCGACGCGCCCGCTGGCCGCGCTCGGCCGCCCCGTGACCGCCGTCGAACCGGGCGCGGACATGGCCGCGCTCGCCCGCCGAAGGCTCGCCGATCTCCCCAACGTCGACATCGAGATCTCCACGTTCGAGGAGTGGGACCCGCGCGGCGCGCGGTTCGACGTCCTGGTGGCCGCATCGTCCTGGCACTGGGTCGACCCGTCGATCGGCTGGCGGAAGGCGCATGACGTGCTCAACCCGGGTGGCTGGATGGCATTGATCGGCAACGTCGTCGTCCGCCGCCCGGGAGAGTCCGAGGTGTACGCCGAGACCGCCGACCTGCACGAACACTTCTCCCCCGGCAACTCCGACTGGGGTCACCCTCCGCTGGAAGACGACGTCCGGTCGACCGACGAGGGCTGGGGACGGGTGGAAGACCCCGGCCCCTTGTTCGGCCCCACGATCGTGCGCTGGTATCCGACCGTCCAGTGGCTCACCGGGGACGGCTACGCCGATCTCATGCGGTCGCTCTCGATATACCGCCGGCTCGACCCAAGCATCCGCGAGCCCTTGCTCGACGCCGTCGCCGAGCGCATCCGGACGCGGATGAACGACCGCGTCTCCCGCCGCTATCTGACCGTCCTCCGCATCGGCCGGCGGACGCCTACGTCGGCGTCGTCGCCGTGATGCGTTCCAGGGTGCGTCTGCCCATCAGGCTCATGGCCGGATTGCTGTCGACGTAATACCAGACCACCCCCATCGCCTGTTGGAAGGCCCACGCCTTTCCGCGCTCCCATTCGGCGTCGCCGCACCCGAGGCCCAGCCGCAGCACCTGGCGCGGTCCGGCCTCGAGCAGATGCCAGGCGCTTACGAGGTCCAGCGCGGGATCGGCCGGCCCCAGACCGCCCACGTCGAGGATCCCGGCCAACCGCCCGCCGGAAACCACGACGTTGCCGGGAATCAGATCGCCGTGGCTCATCACATCCTTGGCGGACCCGCGCGGCAGAGTCCGCATCGCATCCCACATGGCGCGAAGCCGCGGAACGTCCAGCAGCCGCCGGCTCGGGCGTACGGAAGCGCGTGCGGCCCACCAATCGGCGGGCCGCATCCGCTTCGGACTCCAGCCAGCGCCGCATCGACTCGACGCTTCGCGGTTGCAAGGGAAACCGGGCCGCGAACCGGTCGCCGACGCGGAAGATGGCGTTGACCGTGCCCTGCGAGGCGATGCTTTCGATGGGCAGGCTCCGCCATTGGGGAAACTGCTCATCCACCAGCGTGCGCACCGTCTCGGGCGACACGGTCAACTGGTCGGCGTGCATGCGCATGTCGCGAGCGTCGCGCACCTCGACTTTCGGCCGCAACCTACGGCTCGGCGCGCGCGGGGCCGGCGTCCGAAAGTTCCCGCAGTCGCGTCGCCACCGTCGCCGCATCATCGACGGTCACTGTGAGTCCGGGGTGGCGAATGAGGCCGACCGGGTCGGCGCCGCGTATCGGCTGATGGAAGCGGACGCAGACGCCACGCTCGGTGGTGGTGCCGAACGTCAGCCCGCGATCGGCCAGCGACACGTGCATGCCGATGGCCTTGATCGCGGAGTATGGGCCGGTGACTTCCGCGGCGGCCACGTTGGACAGCGGCGAGCGCACCACCCACGGCCCGAAGCGCACGGTCAGATCCTGAGACGAGATGGTGAGATGACACGACTCGGGCCGGACCCCCATCAGCGACAGAGGAAGCCGGAAGAGATCGTCGAAGGCGAAGCCGTATCGTTCGCCGTCGGGCTCGACCGACGTGGCGTCTTCCGGCTCAGATCGCCTGCCGGAGTGGGCGCGACGGTCCGCGTCCTCGTCGCGGGTCAGGTCCTCGTAGGTCTGGCCTGATCGTTCGAGGGCCTCCTCCATGGCCCGCCTGCCCGTGGTGCGCGGCTCCCCGGCGTCCTGGGCCTCCGCCATGGCCGCATCCAGCAGAGGCTCGGTGCCGGTCTTCTCACGGTTCTCATCTGGTGTGCTCATGTCGCATGCCCTACCCCGGTCAGCCGCCGTACGCGCTGGCTTCATGGCCTTATGTCCGCGATGATCCACCAATGGATGCCAAGGCCCGGTCGGGGGCGCTTGCCGGACGCGTGGGCGGGCGGCCCGCCGCGCTCGTCGAAGCGGCCTTTCTGCTGCTGGTGATTCTTGTTTTCGCACGCCTTCATGCGATGGTCGGCAAGGACACGGTGGCCGCCACCGACAACGCCGCGACCCTGCAGTCCGTGGAACGCGTCCTCCATGTGGACATCGCGCTGGCGGCGAACCGGTGGCTCACCGAACATCCGGCCTTCATCCAACCGGCCGTGTACTACTACCGCGCCTACTACGCCGTGATTCTCGGTGTGCTGCTGTGGACGTGGATCCGGCATGGCGACGTCTATGTCAAAGTCCGCCGGGTGCTGGTCGCGCTGACCATCCTCGTGCTGCCCGTTTACTGGGCCGTGCCCATGTCGCCGCCGCGATTCGCCCTGCCGGGTGTCGTCGACATCGTCGCCGCCCACGACATCTTCGGAGCCCACACCTCGCAGGAGATCCCAAGCGGCCAGAACCTCACGGCCATGCCCAGCATGCACGTGGGATGGTCTCTATGGTGCGCGTACGCCGTCTGGTACGCGCTGCGGGGCTCTCACCCCCGGCTGGCGCTGTTGGCGTGGATCTTCCCGCTGGGAATGACCGCGGTCGTGTTCACCACGGGCAACCACTATGTGCTCGACGTCGCCGGGAGCGTCGTACTGTTCGCGGCCGCCATCGCGGCCGCGACAGCATGGGACCGGCTGACCGAACGCCGGCACGAGGCGAGATCAGAGGCTCAAAGCACGCCACACGACGCGTAGGCAAGACATACGCCGCTAGTTGTCGTCGAGCACGTCGCGCAGCTTGCGGGCGAAGGCCGCGGGCTGACCGGCATATCCGAAATCGCCGCCGAGGAAGCCGCCGTGGTGGCTGGGGAACACGGTCGCCTTCTGGCCCAGCAGGTCGGCCGCGGCCACCGCCGTACGCCAGGTGAAGGTGTCCGCAGACTCCTCGCCCACGGCGATCACGATGCGCGTCGGCGCCCCGGCCAGCCGGTCGACGTCGGGGTGGTAACCACTGACCGCCCACGACCGGTCGGACAGCAGCGGATCGTCGCGGGAGCCGTCGTCCTGGTCCGGCATCCCGAACTGGGCGGGATCGGGCGTGGGCTGAGCGAAGTAGTCGTCGGTGAACTCGCCGCGCCACGACGTCATCGCGATGAACGCCGCCATGCCGGCATTGGAGCCTCTCGCCTCATAAACGTCGCGAATGCCCGCACGGGCGCGCTCGGCGGCCGCGGCGTCGGGCAACACCGGAATCAGCGGCGGCTCGTGCGCCACCAACGTGGTCACGTCGCCGGGATAGGCCGCCACGAGCGCGAGCGCGGTCACCCCGCCACCGCTGCTGGCGAACATCTCGACCGGGCCGGCGCCCAGCGCCTCGATGAGAGCGTGCACGTCCTGCGCCTGTGTCTCGGGCGCGTGGTCGATCCGGCCGTCCTTGCGCCTGCTGCGACCGAGCCCGCGGGGATCGTAGGTGACCACCGTGCGGTCGGGGAAGTACGACGCCAACGTCGTGAACCCGCTCGCGTCCATGGGCTGGGCGATCATCAACAGCGGCGGGCGGCCGTCAGCCGTGGGGAGCGGGCCGTGGACGTCATAGACGATGTCGGCCTCGAGGGTCTGCAGTGTGTGCGTTGTCATGGCGATCTAACGTCTCCGGGTGCCGAAACTCATCGGACGCGAGTCACATCTCTTCTGCCCCCCGCGCACCGTTCGGAACGGTAGTGAAGCTCAGCAAACGGGGGGCGATCGCCGCGCTCGGCCTGGCGCTCATCCTGAGTTGCCTCAGCCTGATCACTTCGACCGCGGCCAGTGCCGCGGCGCCGGTCGGCTACACCTACCACGCGATACGCAACGGGCTGCACCGGCGCCCCGGAACAACAGTTCCTCAAGGTGGCCGCGCCCGTCGGGGGCGGCTATTATCAGCTGGTCGCCCGGCACAGCGGGAAGTGCGTGACGATTCAGTCGGAGAGCATGCAGCCTGGAGCGCAGCTCGTGCAATACGAATGCTTCCCCTACTCCAGTGAGATCGACCCCATCGGCGCCGGCTACTGGAACACCATCTGACCAACACCACAGACCGTGGCCTCGACGGCGTGCGCCGAGGCCACGGTCCGGCTTTTGCAGGGAGGCGTGTGAAGGTGCGGCGCTATATCGTCTCGGGGACCCCGGGGGCGGGGAAGACGGTGCTCGTCGAAGAGTTGCGGGCCCGCGGATATGCGGTGGTCGCCGAGGCGGCGACGGACGTGATCGCGGAATTGCAGGCTCGTGGGGTCGACGAGCCGTGGCGGGATCCGGGGTTTCTCGACGCGATCGTCGCGGTCCAGCGGGAGCGCCAGTGCCAGGCCCCTGCCGCCGGGGTTCAACCGGTCGGGGTTCAGATTTTCGACCGCTCGCCCATCTGCACGCTCGCGCTGGCCCACTACGGCGGGCAGTCCGCCACCGACACCCTCGCGGCGGAGGTCGAGCGGATTCTCCGCGAACGCGTCTACGAGCGGCAGGTCTTCTTCGTACGCCCCCTGGGGTTCATCACGCCCACCGCGGCCCGCCGGATCACGCTGGCGGAGTCCGTGGAGTTCGAGCGGATCCACGAGGAGGTATACCGCGCCCACGGGTTCGAGCTGGTCGACGTCCCGCCGGGCGAGGTCGCCGAACGGGCGGCGATGGTCGAGCGGCTCGTGCGGTCGTGGTCGGGAAAATCAGGGGCGGCGCGGATATAGCGCGCGACGGGCGAACGCGGTAGAAAGAAGCACCCACTTCCAACGCGACTTAATACAAGTTCCGTCAAGCGAGAGAGCGCTCTCACAGCTACTCTACGCACCACCGCCGCGCCATCCAGCGGAAAGGACGAACCGCATGACGACCCAGCCCTTACACGGGCCGCCCGCGAGTCGCCGGCGACTCGGCCGGACGTTAGTACTTGCCCTCGCGCTCACCACCGCCGCAGCCATGACCATCGGAACGCCCGCCAGCGCCGCCGCGCCCCGCCCCGCCGGCCCCGACCTCGGGCCCAACGTCACCGTCTTCGACCCGAGCATGCCGGTCGCCGACATCCAGGCCGCCCTCGACGCCACCCACGCCGCCCAGGTCGACAACGAGATGGGCACCCAGCGGTACGCGTACCTCTTCAAGCCCGGCACGTACGGCACGACCGAGCACCCGCTGCAGATCAAGGTCGGCTACTACACCGAGATCGCCGGGCTGGGCGCATCCCCGACCGACGTGGTCATCAACGGCAAGATCGAGGTCTACAACCGCTGCCTGGAGGGCGGCGGCACCAGCAACTGCCTCGCCCTTGTCAACTTCTGGCGGACCCTGTCCAACCTGTCGCTCAACATCAACGCGGCCGGCCAGGACGGCTGCCGCTCGTCGGCGAACTTCTGGGCCGTCTCGCAGGCCGTGTCCATGCGCCGCCTCAACATCAGCGGTGGCACGCTCTCGCTGATGGACTACTGCACCGCCGGCCCGCAGTACGCCAGCGGCGGCTTCATCGCCGACTCGAAGCTGCCCTCGATCGTCAACGGGTCGCAGCAGCAGTGGCTGACCCGTAACAGCGAGATCGGCGGCTGGTCCAACGGCGTATGGAACCAGGTCTTCTCGGGTGTCGTCGGGGCGCCGGACGAGTCGGGATTCCCGGCCCCGCCCTACACGACGCTCGCGACGACGCCGCTCAGCCGAGAGAAGCCGTACCTCTTCCTCGACGCGAAGGGCAAGTACAACGTCCGCGTGCCGGAGGCGAAGAAGAACACCTCAGGCATCACGTGGGGGGCCGGCCTGACGCCGGGCCGCACCATCCCGCTTTCCGACTTCTACGTGGCCAAGCCGACCGACTCGGTGCAGACCATCAACCTGGCACTGGCGCTCGGCAAGAACCTGCTGCTCACCCCAGGCGTATATGACATCGCCCGGAGCATCGAGGTCTGGCGGCCGAACACCGTGGTCCTCGGCATCGGACACGCCACGCTCACCGCGGTCAACGGCTCGACGCCGCTCTCGGTCGCCGGCGTGCCCGGCGTCATCGTCGCTGGAGTCACGATCGACGCCGGGACGAAGGAGTCGAAGGTCCTCCTCCGCGTCGGCAACAAGCTCGGCCTGAACCTCAGCGACCCGCGCAACCCGGTGACGCTGTCCGACGTGTACTTCCGCGTCGGCGGCCCGCACATCGGCAAGACCGACACCGCGCTCGAGGTCAACAGCGACAACGTGCTCATCGACCACACCTGGGTGTGGCGCGGCGACCACGGCGTCGAGGGCTTCACCGACACCCAGCGCTGGAACACCAACACCGGTCGCCAAGGCCTGGTCGTCAACGGCGACCACGTGACCGCGACGGGCCTGTTCGTCGAGCACTTCCAGCGGTACAACACCACCTGGAACGGCAACGGCGGCACGACCATCCTCTACCAGAACGAGCTGCCCTACGACCCGCCGACGCAGGCCGACTGGATGAACGGCTCCGTCGAGGGCTTCGCCGGCTACAAGGTCGGCAGCAAGGTGAAGACGCACAATCTGTACGGCGCAGGCGTCTACGTGTTCAACCAGAACAACCCGTCGATCCACACGGAGAACGGCTTCGAGGTACCGCAGACGCCCGGTGTGAAGCTGCACCACATCATGACGGTCAACCTCAGCGCCGGCACCATCGACCACGTCGTCAACGGCGTCGGCGACCCGGCCGACACCACCAGGATCGGCGGCCCGGTCTACATCAACGACTACCCGGCACCGTAATCCCCGACTCGGCCGGATGGGCCGGAGCCCTCGCGGCTCCGGCCCATCCGCATGCGGGTCTCCGGATCGACCGGGCCGTTATCGGTGGCCGGCCCGGGCGATTTGGGTAGCCGTACCGGATCCGGCGGCGGGCGGTTCGCACTAGGACGGATCGCATGAGAGTGCTGGTCATCGGCGGGTCCATGTTCCTCGGGCGAGCGGTCGTCGAGGAGGCGCTGCGGCGCGGCGATGAGGTGACGACGTTCAACCGGGGCCGGAGCCGGCCCGACCTGCCTGGCGTGGAGGCCGTGCACGGCGATCGCGGGGTGCCGGCGGATCTGCGGCGCCTGGTCCGCGGGCGCGAGTGGGACACCGTGATCGACGTGTGCGGGTTCATACCGAAGAACGTCCGGGAAACCGCGCGCACGCTGTCCGGTCACGCCGGGCACTACACGTTCATTTCGACCATCCGCGCGCTGTCCGACTGGCCGGAGAAGGAGGTCGACGAGAGCTCCGCGCTCCACGCCTGCCCGCCCGACGCCGAGGACGGCGAATACGAGGTGCTCAAGGCCGGCTGCGAACGCGCCGTGGAGCAGTTCTTCGACGGCGG
Source organism: Streptosporangiaceae bacterium NEAU-GS5 (assembly GCA_017592665.1). Lineage (GTDB taxonomy): Bacteria > Actinomycetota > Actinomycetes > Streptosporangiales > Streptosporangiaceae > NEAU-GS5. The sequence goes on from JAGFNW010000022.1 coordinate 29,584, forward strand.
CGCGCTGATCATCCAGCCAGGCGTGATCATCGGCCCGCACGAACACGTCGGCCGGCTGCCGTGGTGGCTCACCCGGATCGCCAGGGGCGGGCGCGTCCTGGCTCCCGGCGACCCACACCGGGAGATGCAGCTCATCGACGCCCGCGACATCGCCGCGTTCGTCCTGGCCAGGGCCGCCCGCCGAAGCGCCAAGCGGTTCGTGACCTGTGGCACACGCGGGAGCGTCACGTTCGGCAGCTGGCTCGCCGCGTGCGTGGCCGTGACGGGCTCGGACGCGGAGCTGGTGTGGGTCGACGATCATGTCCTGCTGAAGAACGGCGTGCGTCAGTTGTATGAACTTCCGCTCTGGCTCGCCGACACCCCGGCGTCGGCCGCGGCCTGGCGCACTTCGCCCGCCAAGGCGCTGGCCGCCGGCCTGGTCTGCCGTCCCATCGAGCAGACCGTACGGGACACCTGGGAATGGCTGCGCGAGATCCCCGAGGACGAACGCAGCTTCGGCACCGAACAGGTCCAGCACGGCATCGCCCCCGACAAGGAAACCCTGATCCTGACCGCCTGGAACTCGTGATGACGTCGTGATCTCTCCCTGCCAGGATCCTCGAACCCCTCCAAAACGGGGTGAGGGGTTCCAACGGGGCACTTAAGGGAGGACTCACCCTATGAGGCGAATTATCGCCACTTTGGCATGCGCTGCGTCAGCTGGTCTGCTGGCGCCCGCGCTCGCCACGCCTGCCCTCGCGCAGGCGCGCCCGGCCGACCCGGTGGCCGCGCTGAAGAAGCAGTTCGTGACAGGTCACGGCGTCAAGTTCACCGAACGGACCATCCTCACCGAGAAGGGGAAGTCCAGCGTCTTCGTCCGGCGATCCGGAAAGTTCGAGTTCGCCAAGGCCGGCGTCCGCTCGTCGGACATCACGGCGAAGTTCAACATGACCTCGGCCGACCGCGCGCTGCTGCCGGAGAACCTGCAGGCCATCTTCAAGCCGGAGCGGACCATCCGCGTCGGCACCACGGCCTACATCAACGGCGGCTTCTACGGCGACAAACTGCCGGACGGAAAGACCTGGCTGCGGTTCCCCGGCGGTCCCAGCGGCGGGGTCACGGGCAGCTTCGGCCAGATCATCGACATCGCCGAACCGGCCACGCTCAAGCGGCTGGTGACCACGGCCACACGCAAGGGCGCACGGGCCTACTCGGGCACCACGACCATCGGCGACCTGTGGAAGATCTCGCCGTGGTTCCGCAACATCCGCTTCGGTGACAAGCCGACGGCCGCGCAGAAGAAGGTCAAGATCGCCTGGCAGCTGTACGTGACGGCCAAGGGCGTACCGACCCGGATCGTCAGCAAGTACAACGGCGCCGCTCTCGAAGGCCTGTCGAAGTCGGAGACGGTCACCGTCGACACCCACTTCACGGGCTGGGGCGGCAAGGTCTCCATCAAGGCGCCGGCGGCCGATCTGGTGGCCGAACTGACCGACCTGGACCTCGGCGACAGCTGACCGCCGTAACCGTCGTCCGAATCGTCGTCGCCCTGATCCCGTCCCGACGCAGGGATGGGACGGGATCAGGGCACGATGCACCTTTTATGTCGGTTTAGGTTATTTATAGGCAATTAGCGGTATCACCTCCGGGCTCCCCGCATTGGGCTTGGAGGTACGGATGAGGCTTCTACCGGGGCGTACGGCCGCCTTCATGGCCGCGATCGGCGCCGTCACGATGTCCATCGGCGCGGCGCAGGCGGCGAGCGATCCCACCGCGCAGGCGTCGCCGTCTCCGGGCGCGGGGGTGCGGCCGACCATCGTGCTGGTCCACGGGGCCTGGGCCGACACCTCCAGCTGGAACGGCGAGGTGGAGGCCCTGCGCAAGGCGGGCTACGACGCCCGGGCCGTCGCCAACCCGCTCCGCAACCTCACCAGCGACTCCGCGACCGTCACCGCCTTCCTGAAGACCATCTCCGGCCCGATCGTGCTCGTGGGGCACTCGTACGGCGGATCGGTGATCACCAACGCGGCCGCGGGCGTACCGAACGTGAAGGCGCTCGTCTTCGTCGACGCCGCCGCGCCGGACGTCGGCGAGACCACCGCCGCGCTCAGCGGCAAGGACTCCGCGCTCAGCGCCGATCCGGCCACGCTCTACGACAAGGTCTCCTACCCGGGGGCGCCGACCGGAGCCGTCGACCTGTATCTCAAGCAGAACGTCTTCGTCGGCTCCTTCGCCAACGACCTGCCACCGGAGACCGCCGCGCGCCTGTGGGCCACCCAGCGGCCCGCGTCGACCAGCGCCTTCATGACCCCGTCCGGGTCCGCGGCGTGGAAGACCGTCCCGTCGTGGTACTTCATCAGCACCGGCGACCGGATCATCACCCCGGCCTCCGAACTCGCCATGGCCCAGCGCGCCCGCGCAAGGATCACCAAGTTCGCGGGCGGCTCCCACCTGACCCTCATCTCGCACCCGGACGCCGTCACGGCCGTGATCCGATCCGCGAGCGACGCCGTTTCCCAGCCCGGCCATTCCTGAATCACCCCGGCCGGAGGCTCAGGGCGGGTTCGCCGCCGAGAATGCGTTCATGTAAGTCCTGGAGACGTGCGTCCGGCTCGAGACCCAGATCCGTCGCCAGAATGGCTCGCCCCTCCCGGTAAACGGCGAGCGCGTCGGCTCGGCGGTTGGCGCGATAGAGGGCGAGCATGAGATGGCTGCGCAGGCTTTCCCGATAGGGCTGCGCGGCGACCGCCTCGTACAGTTCTCCGACCAGCCGGGTGTGGCGGCCGAGGGCGAGCTCGGTCTCGACCCAGCATTCATAGGCGGTCAGCCGCAATTGCTCCAGCCGTTCCGAGACGGCGGCGATCGTGTGGCAGTCGGTGAATTCGCCGAACGCCGAGCCGTGCCACAGATCGAGCGCGGCCCGCAGCAGCCGGCCGGCGTCGACCATCTCCCCTTGGTCGAACGCGGCCGTCCCGCGTGCGGTGAGCCGCTCGAACAGGAGGCTGTCGAGCGCGTCGCCGACGCAGAGCACGTAGCCATCGGATTCGCGCAGCAGTCGCGCGCGCCCGACGGCTTTGCGCAGCCGGTGAACGTATCCCCGGAGATTGTCGTACGCGGACGTGGGCGGCCGGTCCCCCCAGACACCGCCGATCAGCCAGTCCAGCGACGCCGTGCGGTTGGCGCGCGCCAGCAACAGCGCGAGCACCAGCCGCGGCTTGTAGGCCGTGCCGAGATAAACACACTCATTCGACCGCACCCGCAGCGGCCCCAATACCTGGAACTCCATACCGCGATCCCCCTGTCTTGAGCCCCCCGCCACGGCAAGTCAAGAAGAGGCCCGGCAGGTTCGCCAGGGGCCGCGCAAACGTCCGCACAAAGCAGCACACTTGTCGGCAACAGGGGGGAGTCACGGGGAGGGGCTGGTTGCGCATGCTCGATCAAAATGCTCATCTTCCGGATCCGGAGCGCATCGTCAGCCGCGAGGATCTCGCGCGCGAGCTGAGCCTGCTGCGCGCGCAGTCACGGAAATCCATTCGCGAACTCGGCAAGTCCGTGGGCGTTCCTTTCGGCACGTTGGGCGGCTGGTTCCGGGGCGCCTATCTGCCGATGGCCTCGCAGGCCGACCTGTTCGAGAAGGTGCTCGCCCAATGCGGCGTCACCGATCCCGCGGCACGCGATGCGTGGGTCCAGGCCATGCTCCGCGTACGGCGGTTGCCGGGGCGCCGGGCGGCCGGCGGCACGCCTCCTTTCCGCGGGCTGGAATGCTTCCAGCCGGAGGACGCCGACTGGTTCTTCGGCCGCGACGCGCTGACCGGTTCCCTGCTCGGCCACCTGGACGAGGGCGGCCTCATCATGGTGGTCGGGCCGTCCGGTTCGGGGAAATCCTCGTTATTGCGCGCCGGGCTCATCGCGAGCCTTTCCGGGACGCCGTCGAGGCCCTGGCTGCTGGTGATTCCAGGGTCCAACCCGTTACGTGAATTCGAAACGGTGCTGGGCGAACGCCGAATGGACGAGGGCGATCGGCTGGTCATCGTCGTCGACCAGTTCGAGGAGATCTTCACTTCGGCCACCGAATCGGACCGGCTCGAATTCATCGACGCCCTCTACGCGTTGCCGAGCACCATCTCGGTCTTCGTCGGCATGCGGGCCGACTTCTATCCGCACGCGCTGCGCTATCCGGCGCTCGCGGCCACGCTGCAGACCCGTCAGGTGGTCGTCGGCCCGATGACCGAGCCGGAGTTACGCGAGGCGATCGAGGGCCCCGCCCGCCGCGCCAAGCTCGACATCGACGACGGCCTGGTCGAACTGATCATGCGGGAGATCGCTCCCTCGTCCGGCGCGCTGCCGCTGCTGTCCCACACGCTGCTGACGACGTGGGAGCACTGCCGCGGCCACAGGATGGGCATCGAGCACTACCGGGCGAGCGGCGGGCTGGAGGGGGCCGTCGCCCGCTCCGCCGAGGCGGTGTACGCCGAGCTCACCGACGCCCAGAAGACTCTGGCCCGGCGGCTGCTCATCCGGATGATCCACGTCGGCGTGGACACGGCCGACACCCGCCGCAGGGTCGAGCGCGACGAGTTGTTCAGCGCCGCCGACGACGACCAGAAGGACCAGATAGATCACGTGCTCGACCGGTTCGTCGAGCGGCGCCTACTCACGTCCGACGCGACCAGCGTGCAGATCAGCCACGAGGCGCTGCTGCTCGCCTGGCCGCGGCTCCGGTCGTGGATCGACACCGACCGGGTGGGGCTTCGCGTGCATCGCCAGCTCACCGAGGCCGCCCATTCCTGGCAGGCGAGCGACTACGACGGCGGCGTGCTTTATCGCGGCGGGCGGCTGGTGACGGCCGGCGAATGGGCCGCCGATCCCGTCCACGGCACCGACCTCAACCTGCTGGAACGCAAGTTCCTCGACGCCAGCCTCGAACAACGCCGCAGCGAACAGGCCACGGAGCTACGCCGTGCCCGCCGCCTCTACCAGCTGCTCGGCGCGCTGGCCGTGCTGGCCCTGCTCGCCGCCGGCCTGGCGGGCTACTCGCAGTGGAAGCGCGTCGAGGCCGACGAGTCCCGCGACCTGGCGATCTCGCGGCATGTGGCGGCCACGGCCAACCGGCTGAAGGACAGCGATCCGGCCCTGGCGGCGCAGCTGACCCTCGCCGCCTACCGCATCGCCCCGACGCTCGAGGCCCGGTCTGCCCTCATGGACGTCTCGGGCGAGCCCGTGGCGACCCGGATCGTACGGCCCGGCAAGGCCCTGCAGGCCGTCGCGGTCTCCCCCTCCGGCCACCTGATGGCCGCCGCGGGCGCGGCCATGTCCGACATGAACATCCTGCTGTGGTCCCTCGAGGATCCGCACCGGCCGGTCCGCGTCGGCGCGCCGATCACCGGTCACACCGGGCCCATCTACGCGATCGCCTTCAGTCCGGACGGCCACGTCCTCGCCACCGCCGGCGTGGACAAGGTCGTACGCCTCTGGGATCTCACCGATCCAGCCCACCCCAAGCCGCTGGGCGCCCCCCTGACCGGCCCGGGGGAACAGGTGAACGCGCTCGACTTCAGCCCGGACGGCGCCATGCTCGCCGCGGGCGACCAGAACGGGGTGGTCCACCTGTGGAGCGTGGCCGTCCCTGGGCAGGCGGTCCCGATCGGACGGCCGCTCACGGTGCCGGAGGGCGGGGTCCGTGCCCTGGCGTTCCGGTCGGACAGCCGTGTCCTGGCGGCCGGGATCGGCACCGCGACCGACGGCGCCGTACAGCTCTGGGACGTCGGCACGCCCGCCGCGCCGCGCCCGATAGGTAAGCCGCTGCCCGTCCCCAGCCGGGTGAACGCCGTCATCTTCAACCCGCGCAGCGACGTGCTGGTGGCCGGCTCCAACGACGGCTCGGTCCGGCAGTGGGACACCGCTGATCCGGAACATGTGCGCGCGCTCGGCGAACCGTTGATCAACGCGCTCAGCGAGTGGATCAACGTGCTGGCCTTCAACTCCGACGGCACGATCCTGGCCGTGGGCAGCGCCGACAACACGGCACGCCTGTGGGATCTCGCCACGCGCAAGAAAGTGGTGGCCCTGTCGCACCCCGAGCCGGTGACCGCGGTGGCGTTCCGGCACGGCGACCAGATGATCGTCACAAACAGCGCGGAGGGCGTGGCCCGCGTCTGGACCATGCCCGGGCCGAAGATCCTCTCCGCGGATCAGCCCATCTGGACCGTGGCTTTCCATCCCACCCGCCCACTCCTGGTCACCGCGGGATCCGACGCCCGTCTGTGGGACGTGACCAACCGCCAGGGACCCCGCCTGGCCGGTCCCCCGCTTACCGCGCCGCCGCCGTACGACCGGCTCAGCGGGATCATGGCGCTCAGCCCGGACGGCCGCACGGTGGCGACCGGCACCCGCCTCGACAGCGACATCCTGCTCTGGGACATCTCCGACCCGAGCCACCCGGTCCAGCTCGGTCTCCCGCTGACCGAGCCCAAGGAGCTCATCGAGCTGATCAAGTTCAGTCCCGACGGGAAACTGCTGGCCGCCGGGAGCGACGACGAGTTCGTATGGCTGTGGGACGTGCGTGACCTTCGCTCGCCGAAGCTGGTCGCGGTCCTGACCCCGCGGGCCGGAAACGTGTTCACGGTCGCGTTCAGTCCCGACGGCCGCACGCTGGTCGCCGGCACGCAGGACGGCGCGATCCCGGTGTGGGACATCAGCGAGCCGACCCGGCCCGCGCTCCTCAAGACGATCATGCCGGCGCGCGACGACGACGTGTACTCGCTGGCCTTCGACCCCAAGGGCACCGTCTTCGCCAGCGGCAGCGGCTCCGGGACCGTGCGGTTCTGGGACATCGCCGACCGATCCCATCCGCGCCTGCTCGGCCAGCCGCTCGCCGGTCCTGACGGGCGGATCTTCACCCTCGCGTACGCTCCCGACGGCCGGACCCTCGCGGCAGGCACCGGCGCGGGACAGGTCTGGACGTGGGACGTCACCGACTCCAGCAAGCCAGAGACCCAGATCTTCCTGCACACTCCCGGCGGATCCAGCTCGATCCTGGCCTTCAGCCCTGACGGGCGCACGCTCGCCAGCGCCGGCGGCGACGTGCGCCTGTGGGATCCGGATCCCGAGCGGACCGCCACGCAGATCTGCGCCGGCGCCGGCGACCCCCTGACCCGATCGGAGCTGCAGGAGCTCGTCTCTGACGCCCCCTATCAGCCCATCTGCCCAGGATGATGACTATGCGTGGTGTACGGCGGCCATACCGCTGATGTACCGCCTCTCCAAACAATGCAGGCAGCACGGCACTCGGCCCGGCGCATGCATTTGTTTGGGGAGGCACACCCGTGCGCACAAGACTCTCTTTCCGGCTGCGACAGCTCGCCTGCATCGTCGCGGCACTCGCCTTACTGCCTATGCCCTTGGCATTCGCCGACCCGGCGCCCGCGGGAAAAGCGCTCTCGTCGAAAGACGTGGCCTGGACCACCGCGGGCGACGAGACGGGCTTCCACCTGCTCACCGCCGAGGCCGGGGCCGGCTACGCCTGGCGCACCGTCGCCACGCTGAAGGAACCTGGCTTCGAGACCGATCGATGGATCGGCAACGTGTGCCTGACCGGCTCGGGCAAGCGGGCCGTGGTGGTGTACGCGCCACGCCAGTTCACCAACCGCGACCTGCTGTTCGAGCGCGGCGGATTCACCGCCGTCGTGGACCTGTCCTCGGGCGCCGTGACCAGACTCGGCATCCAGAGCAGCCTCGCCTACCACAACCCCGGATGCGGCACCGGGGAGACCGCCGTGCTCAACCAGGGCGGCACCGACCTCGGCCGGACCCGGCTGTCCGTGCTGGACGCGGCCGGCGGACGGCTGGTGCGCCACGTGGAGCTGCCGGGTCAGGTCAGCTCGGCCGTGCCGGTCGGCGATCGGATCGTCGCCTCCTACAAGGACGGCCTGACCGAGATCACTACGCAAGGCGGCACCCGCCTCCTGGCCAAGACCGAGGGCCCGGCCGCGTACGTGCGAGCGGACGCCGGGGGCGGCGTCGACTTCCTCGAGGCGCACGGCCAGACCACCGGCGTGGCCAGGCGCTACCTGAACGGCGCGGTCGCCGAGCTCGCGCGCGGGCCGCTGACCGGGATCGGCATCGCGTCCGGCGCCCAGGGCCGCGTGTTCCTCACCGGGACGCCCACGTCCGTGGCTCCGCTCCCGGCGTCGGTGAGCCGCGTCCAGGCGCCGGCCAACGCCGAGATGTCCACCGAGGGGCGGCTGGCGCTGACGCACGCGACCGCCGCCGAGGACGAGGTGTCCCTGAGCGTGCGCAACCAGGTGACGGGCCAGACCACCGCCCTCCGGATGAACGTGGAGTCCCTGACCGCCGCCTCGCCGAGCAACCCCGTCGAGGACGAGCGGACCTGCGGCGTCGCCCGCAACGACCCGGACCTGCAGGTGCTGCAGCCGCAGTGGAAGCAGGTCGAGTGGGCCGCCGACCTCGCGGTCGTCGGAGCCCTGACCGTGCAGCGCCCCTACAACTGGAACGAAACCGGCCTGCCGCCATGGACCCCGCAGGGGCTGTTCCCGTCCGAACGGCTCGCCGGGGGCGGGCGGGTGCCGGCCCAGGTCCTGCTGGGCGTGCTCGCGCAGGAGTCCAACCTGTGGCAGGCGTCCGGCCACGCGCTGGAAGGCGAGTTCGGCAACCCCCTGATCGGCGACTACTACGGGCGGCGGGACTCTCCCGACGGCTGGGGCGTCCGCTGGGACAAGGCCGACTGCGGGTACGGCGTGGCGCAGGTCACCGACCGCATGCGCCGCGGCGACCGGAACGAGACCGATCAGAAGCGGATCGCCGCCGACTACGCCACCAACATCGCCGCGGGCCTGCAGATCCTGCGCGAGAAGTGGAACGCGCTCTACGACCACATGAAGATGAACAACGGCGACGCCGCCAAGATCGAGAACTGGTTCGCGGCGCTGTGGGCCTACAACACCGGCATCCAGCCCAGGGACGCCTCCTTCGGGAACCCCGGCTGCGCGCCCGGCCCCAACTGCACCGATCCGGCCGGGAACTGGGGGCTGGGGTGGGTCAACAACCCGATCAACCCGAGCTATCCGATCAACCGGGCGCCCTTCCTCGAATACACGCAGGACGACGCCCGCAATCCGCAGCGGTGGCCCTATCCCGAGAAGGTCATCGGCTGGGCCGCCCACCCGATCATCAAGTACGACTTCCGCAAGCCGAACAACTGGTATGCCGCCTACAACCAGGCCTGGTGGATCAGCGGCGCCGCGCGTATCTCGGCCAAGCCTCCGGTCGCGCTTTTCTGCGACGCGAGCAATCACTGCGACCCGACCAGCGCGAGTCCCTGCCAGCTGCGCCAGGCGCCGTACGAGGACCACTGCTGGTGGAACCGCAACGCGCTCTGGAAGGACTGCACCATCGGCGAGTGCGGCAACGAGAACATACGGTTCCCCACCACTTATCCGGAACCACAGTTCGCGCTGACCGAAGCCGACGTGGAGCAGGCGAAAATGCCGACCGCGCATTTCAAGCCCAACTGCAGGCCGTACGACACGCTGGACGGAGCCGCCAACGCGCTGCCACCCGGCGCCCTGATCGTCGACGACGTGTCACGAGAGGTCGTCTCGCCCCGGCCCGGGTGTGGCCGCGAATGGCAGAACAGCGGCGCGTTCTCGCTGGACTTCGCCGCCGACCAGGAAGGCGCTTACCGGTCGAAAATCGACTTCCATCAGATCGGCGGCGGCATGGGCGGCCATTTCTGGTTCGCGCACGCCTATCGGCCGGACGGCGCCGGCTATCACCCGATGAAGGTGACCGGCACGTGGACCCTGAATGAAAGCCTCCACGAATGGGCCCGCGTCCTGGTGCACATGCCGGACCACGGCGCCGAGACGCAGGAGGCGAAATACCGGATCGACCTCGGCAACGGCCAGATCAAGGAGCGTTACCTCCAGCAGCGCACCCAGGAAAACCGGTGGGTCTCACTCGGCGCGTTCCTCTTCGACGGCACGCCGTCGGTGTCGCTGTCGAACATGACCGGCCACGGCGACGGAAACGAGGACGTGGCGTGGGACGCCATCGCCTTCCAGCGGTTGCCGCACAAGCCGTTCAACATGATCGTGGTGCTCGGCGACTCCATCGCCGCCGGCGAAGGCGCGTCCACCGACGAGGCCAACCACTATTACAAGGAAGCCAACAACAACGGCGGCGGAATCACGACCGGCGGCGGCGGTTACAACTGGGCGTACGGCAATGCCTGCCACCGATCCAAATTCGCCTGGTCGCGGCTGGCCAAGGCCGCCGACAATCCCGGCGAGGCCATGGGGGCACGTCAGGATCGCTGGGATCCGGACATGGATCTGCAACTGCACGCCTGCAGCGGCGCCCGTACGAGAAACGTGCTGCCCAGCACGGCCGTCGCCGGCGAGAAAATCGTCGACGAGTGGGGCAACGGCGCGGCCGGCCGGTTCCGCGAGCCGTCGCAGCTGGACCAGGGATTCCTCGACGAGGAGACCACGCAGGTCGTGCTCACCGTTGGGGCCAACGACGCCCGCTGGGGCGAGGTGGTGCAGATATGCGCCGGCGTCAACCTCGTCAGCCCGATCCCGGATTGCCAGAACACCAATTTCAGCGGCGATCCGCAGCCGCTGAGCCAATCGGTGCCGCGTGATCTGGATCTGAAGGTCATCCCTTCCATCGAGACCGTCATCAAGGCCGTCAACAAGCGGGCTCCCAACGCGTCGATCATCTTGATGGGCTACCCCCGGCTGATTTCGAACGGCGGCCAGTGCGCGGCCGTGGGCAACGGGAAGTTCTGGCTGCCGATCGACGGCATCTGGCGGGAGATCGACTACGGCCTCACGACAGGCGAGGCGAGCTGGCTCAACGAAATGGCCGACCTGTTCGCCATGAAACAGATGGCGCTCACCACCCGGCTCACCGTCGAACTCGGCACCCCGGTCGTCTTCGCCGACCCGCGCCCGCAATTCGAGGGCAAGGCCGTCTGCGGAAACCCGGAGAGCATCCACCGGGGAATCATCAAGCGAACCGCGGGCGAGCCATCGGGATCGGGCTCCCAGCAATCCTTCCACCCCAACATGCAGGGCGCCGCCCTCTACGCCGCTGCTCTCAACGGGGTTCTTCTCTGATCCGCTTGTCCAGACAGGAGGCAGTCATGCATGGCAGAACGAGAAACGGGCTGTTACGAATCGCCACGGCCCTCACAGTGGTCGCGGCGGCACAGGTCGCGGCATCGTGGACGACGGCGTCGGCGGTCGCGTGCACCAATCCATCGTGGAACCGGTTCAACCCCGAGGCCGACGTCGCGGACTACATCGTCGAGTCCGAAGGAAAGGTGTTCAAATACAAGCACGTGTTCCGCCGGAGGGACAGCGGGGCCGGAGCCGGCCAGCTGGAATACCAGCGGCAGACCGTCGCGGGAGACCCCAACTCGATGACCAACTGGCGGCTCATCGGAGATGGAATCCAGATGCAGGGCGCGCCGAGCGCCATCCAGAACCGCGACGGCCGAATGGTCGTGTTCATCACGACCGACTACTACACCGCCGGCAACGGGGAGATCTACTTCAAGTATGAGCTGAATCCAGGGCAGGGCGACTGGTCAGGCTGGATCACCCTCGGCGGCGTTGGCGGCAGCAACCCCGAAGCCACCCAGAACTACGACGGCCGCATCGAAGTGTTCGTCCGGGGCATCGACAGCCAGATTTACCACCGCTGGCAGTATTTGAACTACAACTGGAACCCCGACTGGGGATCCTTCGGCGGCGACTTCACCGACACCCTGGTGCGCTCCGAATCCGGCCGCTTCCGCTCGGACAAGAAGATCGTCATCCACGCCCGCGGAGACGACTGCATCTCATACTCGAAGTGGCAATCCAGCCCCGGCGGCAACTGGTATCCCCCCACCTGGTGGTTCCAAGAAGCCACCACCAACTGACCACCCCCACCCACCCCGCCCCTTCGCCGCCAACGCATGCCGGCGGCGCGGCGGAGGGGGTTCGGGGCGGGCGGCCCCTGGCGGGTCTGTTAGAAGCCGGGGAAGACGCGGCGGAGGAGGGCTAGGTCGGCGGCGCCCTCGGTGAGTATGAGGGCGTCCGGGATGTAGGGGGGCTTGAGGCGGCCGGCGAGCAGGCGCAGCCAGGCTTCGGCCGGGAGGGTGAGCGTGCCGTCCGCCTGTTCCGGCGCGTCGAAGTCGATGCCGATCGGCTCCTGGAGGCGCAGCGCGATGACCGATGCGGGGTCGGTCGTGGTGACCTTGATCACCAGACGCCGGCCGTCCAGCGCGTCCGGCTTGGCGATCCAGGACAGCATGCTGGTATCCCCGTGCAGCAGGATCGCCGTGGCGTCCGGCCGCAGGGTGGCCTGCTCGTCGAAGCTGACGTGCACGTCCCAGGCGTGCAGGGTGAACTCGTTGAGGCGCATCCGCGCCGCCGTCGCCACGTCGATCGGCGCGGGCAGGAAGCCCATGTCGATGCGGAGGCTCTCGCGGGTGGCGGCGTCGAGCGACTCATAGAGCCGCACGAGGATCTCGTTCGCCTCGATGAAGCCGTCGGCGCGCTCGCGGCGCGTCATGGCGTTCCACCGATCCCAGACCGAGTGGTTGAAGTCGCCGCCCGGAGCCGGCTTGCCGTCCAGCGCGGCCTCGACGACCGCCCGGCCGATCTCGGCGCCGCTGCCGAGATGGCTGAGCACCTGCGAGATGTCCCACTCGGAGGAGCCCGACGACCGCTCGAGATCGTCGATGCCCAGCCCCGACACCAGCCCGGCGAGGTCGTCGTATCCCGTGCGCAATGCGGAAATGTTCGTGTCAGCGCTGCCCATCACTACTCCAGCCCTTTGGTTATGCGGAGGTCTGCACTGGATGACCATGGCGGCCGTCACCCTATTCCCGAACGAACTCGGCCACGGCCCTTGTCGAGTCGCGCGGGTCGGCATACCGTCTAGCCGCCGGTCCGGCCTAGGGCGCGCTTGGAGTCACCATGCACGTGCTCAGAGGTGTGATCATCGCAGGCCTGGTGGTGTCCGGTCTCGCCGTACTGCCATCCGAGCGTGCGCTCGGCGGCGCGCAGGCGGGGCTGCGCTCCAGCGACGCGGCGCTGGTCCGCGACGACCAGCGGTGGGTCTCGCTGTCGGGCGGCGAGTCGCTGTCCGACCAGGGGACCAAGGCGTGCAAGCCCGGCGACGCGGTGTGGCAGAAGGGCTTCGCGCACGTGCCGTACCGCATCGGGCCCACACCCGACCAGCTGGCCGACTGCTGGACGGGTGACGCCATGCCTGGCGGCCCGGGCGCCTGGGCGGACGCGGCGGCGGGATCGGTCGGCTCCCCCGCGATCGCCCGCGTCGGCTCCACCTGGCGGCTCTACTACGCGGCCCGCGTGGCGGGTTCACAGCAGCGCTGCGTCGGCATGGCCACCAGCGGCGCGTCGACCGGGCCGTTCCTGCCGGGGACGGCGGCGGTCGTCTGCCCGGCGGGCGGGCTGTCCGCGGTGGACCCCGACCTGTTCTACGACCGCCAGACCTCGGCCTGGTTCCTGCTGTGGCGGCAGGACACCGACGCCCAGAGGTGCCAGACGGACATCCACGTACGGGCGATCGACACGCAGGACGACCGGATCATTCTGCGCTCGTCGGCCGCCGCGCTCGGTTTCGACGAGATCAGCGGCGTGTCCGCCTGCCCCGGCGGCGTACGGCATCTCATCGAGAGCCCCGCCATGGTGCGCGCGGCCGACAACCAGCTGTGGCTCTTCTTCTCCGCCAACAGCAAGACCTCGACCGACTACGCGACCGGATGGGCGCTGTGCGGCACCGCCGTGGCGACCGCCGACTGCGGGCTGCTCAGCGCCTTCGACCCGGCCGGGCGCAACCGGCCGACCTGGGGCTGGAGCCAGCGCGCGGGCGCCAACGCCAAGCCGTACCTCGGCTTCCCCGACCTGCCCGGCTTCGGCGGCATGTCGCTCGCCACCGCCGACCCGACGGCGACCGGTCCACAGCCTGTGTACGCCACCGGCCAGATGTACTGGGGCGGAGCCGCACAATTGCGGACCCAGTTCGTCTTCCGGCTGGACACGTCGTGGACGGTGCCCGCGCTGTTCGAGTCGGACATCGTCACCATCCACGGCAAGAGCGGCGCCTTCGGCGGGGCCACAGCGGCCACCACCCCGAGCGGGCAGTCGCTGTCCACGCGAGCCGTGCGCGGGTGGGGCTGGCCCAACGGGCACCACGGGATCTTCAACGCGATGGCCGGTGACGGGACGCTGATCGTCCAGGGCGGCAGCTACAACGCCGACGATTTCGTGATGGGCGCGTACGACCCCAGATCCAGCGCCTGGTCCAACATCCCGATCACGTCGAGCACCGGGAGCGCCACCATCTCGCCCAGCCCGGCGGGCAAGCGGGCCGGTGGGTCGGCGTGGGACGCCCAGGCGATCCGCAACGGGAGCGCCGTCGCCTTCACCGACCTCTTCGGCTTCCCCTGGGATCACTACCAGGAGCAGGCCATACCAGCGGAGGGCGTGTGGCCCGCGTTCGGCCTCCTCACCAAGGTGAACAACACCTGGCAGGTCGCCTCGGGCAGCGGGTGGAAGAACCAGTGGACGGGAGGGCAACTGGCGCGGTCGGTGCCGCGCTCCCCCGCGCATCCCAGCGACCCGTCGATCAGCGAGCGGGCGTGCGAGCCGGTCGCGTTCGACCCCGCCGAGAGCTTCTGTGGCGGCCCCAACGAGGTGAGCGAGCTCCCCCGATCCAAGGACCTGATCGTCACCCAGTATTTCGGCGGCCTGATGGCCCTCCACGTCACCGGGCCGGACTCGGCCGGCCGGTATGACGTCCGGGTCAGCGGTTTCTACAAGTATCCACGGGTCCCCGACATCAATCCGCCGGGCCCCGCGGGCGACCTGGTCATCCTTCCCAAGACGGCGATGCCGGATCCGACGAGCGCGCCCGGCGACGAGCGGTTCATCGTCGGGTTCGACATCTTCCACGCCGAGAGCGGCGCCACCCCCGTCCCGCTGCAGAAGGGCATCGTCCAGGAGTTCTCGTACGACTCGGCCACCGGCGAGATCAAGCCGACCTCCGCGCCCATCAACAATCTCGGCGAAGGCATCTACGACTATCAGGGCAACCTGTGGGGCAGCGGGCCCAAGCTCACCGTGACCGTCAAAGGCACGCTTGGCGGGCCGGACTGCCCGTTCAGCCTGGCCCAGTGGACGGCCGATCCGACCTTCTACCGGACTGGAAACGACTGGGGCCAGACCTGTCAGCCGGACTACGACATCCTGCAGCGCCAGGACGTCGGCGGCCCGTTCGGCGGAGGGATGCTCCAGCTCAGCGAGGATCCGGCCAGCCACACCATGGTGGGGATCGACACCTGGAACACGGCCAACACGATCGCGATCCGGCACACCGGCACCGGCCGGGACAAGACGTTCACCATCGGAAACCTGACCGACACCGGCCGCAACCTGCTGCCCATGGCGGTCGGCTCCTTCGAGCAGCGGCCGGGCGTCTTCGACGCCAACGGGCGGCTCTGGTTCGTGATCCATCACTGGCCGCCGCAGGACGCGACGCCGTACACCCAGCCCCTGGATCACTGGGTGATCGACGTCGACGTGCCGAGGCTGTTCGAGCCGCCTCCGGTCGCGCTGCCCGCCGCGACCGGCCAGTCGGCGATCGTGCAGGCCGAGAACAACACGACCATGACCACGACGAAGTCGACCACTGAGATCATCGCCGTGGACTCCGACGCCTACCTGAAGAAGGCCCCGGGCGGGCTGGGCTTCATCCTCGCCGACAACACCGGCTTCGGACATCTCAGTGGCACGGTCCGCTATCAGGTCTACGTGCCGGAGGCCGGGACCTACCGGATCGTCTATCAGGCGACGCGGCTGTCCAACACCCCGAACGCCGCCATCCAGCTCGGCGTCGGCGCGAACACCTACATCTCACCGGTCAAGACCGGCTGGCAGCCGACCGACCCGCGCGACGTCCCGCTGCCCGCCGGCCTCCAGACCCTCAGCCTGTCGCCACCGCCCAACGGCGGCGGCTGGTATCTCGACTGGATCCAATTGACGCGTGTTTGAGCCTGATGATGACGTCCCTTGACGGGTAGATTCATGACCGTTCAACCGGCATCAGCCAAGGAGAGTCCGATGTCCAAGATCGGTCTGCTAGCCCGAATCGAGGCCAAGCCGGAGCACGCCGAGCATGTCGCCAAGCTCCTGCACGACGCGGTGGACCTCGCCCACGAGGAGGACTTCACCGTCACCTGGTACGCCTTCCGGGAAAGCGAGACGGTGTTCGGCATCTTCGACACGTTCGCCGACGAGTCCGGCCGGACCAGCCACATGGAGGGCAAGATCGCCCAAACCCTCATGGGCGCCGCCGAGACCATGCTCGCCTCGCCTCCCGAGATCAAACAAATCGACCTCATCGGCGTCAAAAACTAGCGCCCACACCGGACGGACGGCCGATCTACGTAGAAATGGGATATCGCTGACAAATTGGGGCGAATAGCCGTGTAAGACTCGCTTGGAGCCGTACGAGCGAGGAGGAGGACCTATGTCCTCGGACACGAACGGGAACGCTCCAGAACCGGCGGGGTCGGAAGGACGCATGCTCGGCGGGATGCCGGATGAGCCGGCGCTCGGCCGCGGTCCTGTCGACGGAGACGCGGACGAGTTCGAGCAGAGCGACTACCACCACCCCGCCGCGGGATGGGGTGCGGCGCGGAGCGTCGCGCGGGTGGTCGCCAAGTCCGGCGACCCGATCGAGGCCATGCGCGCGATCAAGCGGATGAACCACGAGGACGGCGGGTTCGACTGCCCCGGGTGCGCGTGGCCCGACGACACGAAGGGGCTGCGGCTCGACCTCTGCGAAAACGGTATCAAGCACGTGATGTGGGAGCTGACCCACAAACGCGCCGATCGGGCGTTCTTCGCCACGCACACGGTGACCGAGCTGGCGGGCTGGAGCGACTTCGCGCTCGAGGATCAGGGCCGGCTCACCGAGCCCATGCGCTACGACGCGGAGACCGACCGCTATGTCCCGATCTCCTGGAACGAGGCCTTCACCATGGTGGCCACCGAGCTGAACCGTCTGGACAGCCCGCACCAGGCGTCGTTCTACACCTCGGGGCGGCTCAGCAACGAGGGCTCGTTCCTCTACTCGCTGTGGGTGCGCGAATTCGGCACCAACAACCTGCCGGACTGCTCGAACATGTGCCACGAGGCGAGCGGGCGGGCGCTGCAGGCCTCGATCGGCACCGGCAAGGGCACCTGCGACCTCGCCGACTGGGACGACGCCGAACTGATCTTCGTGATCGGCGTCAACGCGGCCACGAACGCGCCGCGGATGCTCACCTACCTCGCCAAGGCCCACCGCCGCGGGGCCCGGATCGTGCACGTCAACCCACTGGTCGAGGCCGCGGCCACACGCACGATCGTGCCGCATGACTATCTCGCCATGGCGACGTTCAAATCGACGGCTCTCAGCACGCTGAACGTCCAGCCGCGGATCGGCGGCGACCTGGCCCTGATCCGGGGCGTGTCGAAGGCCGTACTGGAGCGGGCGAAGAGCGACCCGGCGGCGATCTCCACCGAGTTCCTCACCCACTGCACCACGGGCTTCGAGGAGTACCGCGACGTGTGCGCCGCCACCTCGTGGGACGACCTCACCCATCAGTCGGGCGTGAGCGAGCGCACCATCCGCCGGATGGCCGAGCTCTACGTGGAGTCCAAGCGCACGATCATCGCCTGGTGCCTCGGCATCACCCAGCAGGAGCACGGCGTGGACACGATCAGGGAGATCGTCAATTTGCTGCTCCTGCGCGGCAACATCGCCCGCGAGGGCTGCGGTCCCTCGCCCGTGCGCGGGCACAGCAACGTCCAGGGCAACCGCACGTTCGGGATCGCCAACCGGCCGCCGCAGGAGCTGCTCGACCGGCTGGCGGAAGTGTGCGGCATCGACCCGCCGCGGCAGGACGGGCTGGACACGGTCGGCACGATCGAGGCGATGCTCCGCGGTCAGGTGAAGGTGTTCGTCGCCATGGGCGGCAACTTCGCGCTGGCCGGCCCCGACACGGCCACGATCTTCACGGCGCTGCGCCGCTGCGAGCTCACGGTCCAGGTCAGCACCAAGCTCAACCGCAGCCACATCGTGCACGGCAAGCGGGCGCTCATCCTCCCCTGCCTCGCGCGCACGGAGAAGGACTACCAGCGCGGCGGTCTGCAGGGCGTCTCGGTCGAGGACAGCATGGCCATGGTCCACATGTCGTACGGGATGAAGCGGCCGGCCTCGCGGCAGCTGCGCTCCGAGCCCGCGATCATCGCCGGCCTCGCACGGGCGACCCTTCCCGGCAGCAGGACGCCCTGGAAGGCGTACGTGGAGGACTACGACCGGATCCGCGACACGATCGCCAAGGTCGTCGACGGCGTGGAGGACTACAACCGCCGTGCCCGCCGCCCGCTCGGATTCCGCATCCGGCAGCCGGCGCGGGAGGGCATGTTCCTCACCCCGTCGGGCCGCGCCGAATTCTCCGCGGCGCCGCTTCCCGACGTCATTCCCGGCGAGGGCCGTCTGACCTTGAGCACCATGCGGTCGCACGACCAGTTCAACACGACCATCTACTCCAACGACGACCGCTATCGCGGCGTCAAGAACATGCGCACGGTGCTGTTCATGAACCGGGCCGACATGCGCGCCCGCGGGATCGCCGAATACGACCTGGTCGACGTCACGAGCATCGCCAAGGACGGCTCGCGCCGCACGGTGTACGGCTATCACGCGATCGCCTACGACATTCCGGCCGGGTGCGCGGCGGGATACATGCCCGAGCTGAAC
The DNA here is from genome assembly GCA_017592665.1 of Streptosporangiaceae bacterium NEAU-GS5. Taxonomy (GTDB): domain Bacteria; phylum Actinomycetota; class Actinomycetes; order Streptosporangiales; family Streptosporangiaceae; genus NEAU-GS5. The sequence goes on from JAGFNW010000022.1 coordinate 48,412, forward strand.
GCTCTGTGCCCGCTCGGCGACTTCAGCGCGCAGAGCGAACAGCCGCTCATGAAACACCTGGTCGTCGAGGTCGTACGGACCGGTGGTCAGCGCCCGGCGGATCGGGCGGCGGCCAGCTCCATGCCGTCGAGAATGAGCTGAAGCCCGCCGTCGAACGACCGGTCGCCCTGCGGACCGCCCATCTCCGTGACGCCCGCCATGACCCGTGGGTAGGCGGCCTGGAGCGCCGCTATGTCGGGCATCTCCTCGCCCGTGCTGGTGCGCGCCTTGTCGGCCTGCTCTTCGAGCACGAACCCGGCGACGTACGCGCTCATCGCGGAGATGCCCTGCATGGCATCCCTGACGGTGAAGCCCGCCGACTCCAGCCCTGTCACCATCCGCTCGACGACGGTGAACAGCTCCGGCGACGGCCGGGTGCCGGCCGCCAGCTTGGCGCCGTCGCGGTAGGCGTTGAGCATCTCGCGGTCGGCGTGGGCGAAGTCGGCGACCCACTGCCGCCACTTGGCGGGGTCGCTCAGCTGGGGGCGTGACATGTGCCCGGACATCATCGCCGCCGCCATGGCGTCGAGCAGCGCCTGCTTGTTCGCGAAGTGCCAGTAGAGGGCGGGGGCCTGCACGCCGAGCTCGGTGGCGAGCCGGCGCAGCGTCAGCCCGTCCAGCCCCACTTCGTTGAGCAGCCGCAGCGCCGCCGCGACGATGGTGCCTTTTTCCAGAGCCACGCTTGACAGCTTAACAACGTTCAATCCATCCTTAACGCTGTTAGATTTAACGGCGTTAAGGAGATGGCCGTGATCTGCGTACGAGGATTGCGCAAGCGCTACGCGGCTCAGCAGGCGCTCGACGGCATCGATCTGGACGTGCCGGCGGGCACGGTCTGCGGGCTGCTCGGGCCCAATGGAGCCGGCAAGACGACGGCGATCCGCATCCTGGCCACCCTGCTGCGGCCGGACGAGGGGCGCGCCGAGGTCGCCGGGCTGGACGTGGTGCGGGACGCGGCCCGGCTGCGCTTCCGCATCGGGCTGGCCGGGCAGCACGCCGCGGTCGACGAGCTGCTGACGGGGCGGCGCAACCTGGAGCTGTTCGGACGCCTCTATCACCTGCCCCGAGCCGCGGCCCGGAGCAGGGCGGACGAGCTGCTGGAGCGGTTCGGGCTCGCGGAGGCCGGCCGGCGGCCCGTCAGGGAGTATTCGGGTGGCATGCGGCGGCGGCTCGACCTGGCCGCCAGCCTGATCGTGTCGCCGCCCGTGCTCTTCATGGACGAGCCGACGACCGGGCTCGATCCGCGCAGCCGGATGCAGCTCTGGGATCTGCTCCGCGACCTGGTCAAAGAGGGCACGACGCTGCTGCTGACCACCCAATATCTGGACGAGGCCGACCAGCTGGCGGATCAGATCGTGGTGCTGCGCGAGGGCGTCGTGGCCGCCGCTGGATCTCCGGCCGACCTGAAGCGGCAGATCGGCGGCGACCGCGTGCGGGTCGTCTTCCGCGAGGCGGCCGATGTGGCGGCGGGACTTCGGCTGCTCCCCCGGCCCGACGAGGCCGACCTCGGCGCCACCGGCCGGGAGGTGAGCGTGCCGGCACCGGACGGCGCGCAGTCGCTCATCCGCATCGCCGGTGCGCTGGACGCGGCCGGCATCCCCGTCGAGGATCTGGCGCTGCGGCGCCCCAGCCTCGACGAGGTCTATCTCCACCTGACGTCCTGACAAGGAGCCCTGGATGTACGAGACGCTGCGCTGGACCGTGCTCGACTCCCTCACGATCGCCGGGCGCACCTACTCGCGGCTGAAGGCCCAGCCGGCCGAGATCGCCGGATTCCTGGTCTTCCCCGTGATCATGACGGTCCTGTTCGGTTACGTCTTCGGCAGCGCGATCACCCTGCCGAACGGCGGCGACTACCGGGACTACCTCATGCCGGGCATCTTCATGCAGGTCATGGCCATGACCGCGACCTCGTCCGCCACCACGGTCGGCGAGGACATGGCGCGCGGGATCATCGACAGATTCCGCTCCCAGCCCATCGCGCGAAGCGCCGTGCTGGTCGGGCGGAGCGTGGCCGACCTGTCCATGCACCTGCTGTCGCTGGCCGCAATGGTGCTGGCCGGGATCGTGCTGGCCGGCTGGCGTGCCCGCGGCGACGCCGGGGCGACCGCGGCGGGGTTCGCCCTGCTGGCCCTTTTCGGGTTCGCGATGATCTGGGTGGGCACGTACATCGGGCTGTGGATCAAGAGCGGCGCGCAGGCGGACGCGGCCACGTTCGGCTGGCTGTTCCCCATGACGTTCCTGGCCAACACGTTCGTGCCGACCGAGGGGCTGCCGGCGTGGCTCAAGCCGATCGCCGACTGGAATCCGATGAGCGCCGTCGTCGCCGCGGCCCGCGACCTCTTCGGCAACCCCACCTCGGTCTCCAGCGCCTGGCCGCTGCGGCATCCGGTCACCGCGAGCCTGCTGTGGTCGGTGGCGATCGTCGTGGTCTTCCTGCCGCTGGCCGTACGCCGATATCGGACCATGTCGCGATGATTTGCCAACTCTTGCCCGCTCACCTTCAGCTGCCGCTCTGACCTGCGGGTACGCCTCTCATCACGGCTCGCACACTCGACAGGGGGTCGCCGGTGAGAGTGCTCATCGATCTCACGCGCTGCCAGGGGTACGGCCAATGCGCCTTCCTCGCGCCGGACTTGTTCACGATGCACGGCAACGAGGCCGTCCTCTACGATCCCGATCCGGACGACTCACAGCGCGAGAACATCCTGCGCGCGGCGGCCGCCTGCCCGGTCCAGGCCATGCACGTCGACCGGATGATCGTGCAGCACCGCCACACACCGGGCCCCGACTCACAGGGCGCGGCGGCCTTCAAGCGCGACGGCCGCATCGTCATCGTCGGGGCGTCCCTGGCGGGTGCGCGGGCCGCCTCCGTGCTCCGGCGCGAGGGCTTCACCGGCTCGCTGACGGTGATCGGCGACGAGGCGCACGCGCCGTACGACCGGCCTCCGCTGTCCAAGCGGGTCCTGACGGGCGGAGTGCCGGCCGAGCACACGACGCTGCCGCGCCTGAAGAAGCAGATCGAGGGCGAGTGGCTGCTCGGCGCCCCGGCGTCCGGCCTCGACCTGGCCCGCAAGGTCGTACGGCTGGCCGACGGGCGCGAGGTCCCCTTCGACAAGGTGCTGATCGCCACGGGCACCCGCGCCCGGCCGTGGCCGCACGCGGATCAGGCCGCCCTGGAGGGCGTGCACCTGCTCCGCTCGATGGAGGACTCCGACGCGCTGCGCCAGGCGCTGGCCCGGCGACCGAACCGGGTCCTGGTCATCGGCGGCGGGTTCACCGGCTCGGAGGTGGCCTCGGTCTGCCGCGAGCTGGACCTCCCGGTCACCGTCATCGAGCGCGGCAGCGCCCCGCTGTCCGGCGCGCTGGGCGGCGTGATCGGCAAGATCGCCGCCGACCTGCAGCGGGAGAACGGCGTCGACCTGCGCTGCGGCGTCAGCGTCACCGAGCTCCAGGGCGACGCGGACGGACGCCTGCGCGGCGCGGTCCTGTCCGACGGCGCCACGGTCGAGGCCGAGGTCGCGGTGGTCGCGCTCGGCGCGATCCGCAACGTGGAGTGGCTGCACGACTCGGGCCTCGCGGCCAGCATGTGGGGGGTGGCCTGCGACGCCGGCTGCCGCGCCGTCGACGTCAACGGCCTGGTCACCGACGACGTGTTCGTGGCGGGCGACATCGCGCGCTTCCCGCACCCCGCCTTCGGCTACCAGTTCATGTCCTTGGAGCACTGGGGCAACGCCCTGAACCAGGCCGAGATCGCCGCCCACAACATGGTCAGCGACCAGGCCCGGCGCTGGCCGCACCTGTCCATGCCGGTGTTCTGGTCCACGCAGTTCGGCGTCAACATCAAGTCCGTGGGCGTGCCCACCTTCGCCGACCAGGTCATGATCGCGCAGGGGTCGCCGGCCGAGCGCAGGTTCGTCGCCGTCTACGGCTACCAGGGCCGGATCACCGCCGCCGTCATGTTCGACCACGGCATCTGGCTGGACTTCTACCAGCGCCTCATCGAGCGGGCCGCGCCGTTCCCCGTGGACTTCCGGCACGCCGACCAGGCCGCCAACGACAAGCCCGTGGCGGCCCAGACGCCGGAGCGGATCATGCCCGCCGCGGGCGCCACGGTCGTGGTGACGGGCCACGACCCAGCCGAACGCCGCGTGTCGTTCATGCGGATCTCGCCCTGACCATTCCCAGGAGGCTCAATGGCGCCGCAGAGCGTCTTCAAGCAGATCATCGATCCGGACAGCCGCGCCGACCCGTACCAGTTCTACTCGGAACTGCGGGAGATGCCGGTGCGGCGCGAGGACGACGGCACGTACGTCGTCAGCACGTACCGCGAGATCGTCGACCTGCTGCACGACCCGCGGATCAGCTCTGACCGGCGCAACCTGGCGCGGCCGGCGCCCGGCGAGGACGAGGCCGACGTGATGCCCTCGCTGTCCTTCATCGGGCTCGACTCGCCCGAGCACGACCGGCTGCGCCGCCTGACCATGCGCCACTTCGGGCCGCCGCACACGCCCGGCCGGGTCACCGGCCTGATCCCGGAGATGAAGCGGATCGTCACCGAGCTGATCGACGGCATCGCCGATCGCGACCGGATCGACGTCGTCGACGACATCGCCTATCCGCTGCCGGTGGGCGTGATCTGCCGGATCCTCGGCGTGCCCCACGAGGACGAGCCGCGCTTTCGCGTTTGGGCCGAGGCGATCGTCGAGACGCTCGGCCCCGGCGAGGTGGATCGGGCCGCTCGTGAAAAGAGGCGGGTGGAGACGGGGCTGCAGCTGAGCGAATACCTGAAAGGGCTGGTCGACGCCCGGCGCAGTACGCCCAACGACGACCTGCTGACCGGCCTCGTGACGTACGAGGGCCCGGACGGCAGGATGACGCCGGAGGAGATCGTCAGGACGGCCGGGCTGCTGCTGATCGCCGGGCACGAGACCACGGTCAACCTGATCACGAACGGCATGCTCACCCTGCTGCGCAACCCCGAGATGCTCGAACGGCTGCGCGCGGAACCCGACATGATCATCAAGACGGTCGAGGAGCTGCTCCGATTCGACCCGCCCGTGCACTTCCTGTCGTCGCGGGTCGCCCTGGCCGACATCGAGATCGGCGGCGTCACCATCCCCGCTGGATCACCCATCGTGCTCGCCCTCGCCGCGGGCAGCCGCGACCCGGCCCACACGCCGAACCCCGACGACTTCGACCCCGACCGGCCGTACAACGAGCACCTCGGTTTCGGCGGCGGCGTCCACTACTGTTTCGGCGCGCCGCTCGCGCGGCTGGAGGCGCAGTTCGCGATCGGCCAGCTCGTGGCCAGGCTGCGCAATCCGCGCCTGCTGTCCGACCCGCCGCCCTATCGGCCCAGCTCGACCTTGCGCGGGCCGCGCCACCTCATGATCGCGTACGACGGGGTCCTGCCCGCGGCGCCCTCATGGTGAACGTCATGGTGAACGTTTCACCTTGACCTGGACCGGGCCGATTCCCCGGCCCAGGTCATCTCCCGTCGCGGCGGGGACGCGCGCCCGGCCGCCGGCCGGGGGTTATCGCCGATGCGATATTCCGAACGCCGCCCACTGGGTCCTGTGGGCCTGACCTCGACCTCGGATCGTCGACGGCGTACACGGAGATCAGCTTCAGGCCCAGGTCGCGGATCCGGCCCAGCAGGCCGTGCAGCGCGGCCTGGTCGACGGCGGGAGCCCGCAGGGTCGTCGTGCCGTCGTCCTCGCGGATGAGGATCGACCCCGCGAGCCAAGCGGACCAGTGGTCCTCGAGATGGCCGCTGATCCGCAGGTCGTAGCGCGTGGGCTCGTGGTCGCCGGGGAACGGCTCGCGCATGGCCGAGGGCCTACGCGTCCTGCGGCTGGACGATCCCCGCAGGCGCGGCGGCCGTGCGCTGCCCGCGCCAGAGCGAGTAGCCGAGCCCGGCCAGCGCGACCCCGGTCGGGATGGCGGCCATGCGGCCGACCGAGTGCGGCACCAGCGACAGGAACAGAGTCGACACGGTCCCGGCGGCGAGCAGGACGGCGGCCCAGCGGGCCAGCACCCGCGCGCGGAACAGGCCGATGCCGAACACCAGGCCGCCGATGAGATAGAGGGCGCCCGCGACCGGGGAGACCGACTCGAGGATCCCCAGACTCCCGTCGCTGGAGACGCCCGTGAAGATCCCCAGGAAGTCGGTGACGAACTCCGGATCCTTCGGGGCGAGGACCGGCAGGATGAAGGCCTCGACGAACGCCCAGCACATGGTCATCACCATGAACAGGCCGAACAGGATGTATCCGAGCAGGCCCAGCAGGCCTGACTGGCCGACCTGCCGCAGGTACATGCCGGTCACCCCGATCAGCGAGAGCAGGCCCATCGCGATGGTCAGGTAATGGGTGACGGCCCACCTCGTGCCGACGACCTCCGAGACGATCTCCACGGGGTGGATGAACTGCACGAAGATGAACAGGAATCCAGCGATGACGGCGGCGATCCCGGCCGCCCGGGTCAGCGTGGCGGGGGTGATGCTGACGGACATGACGCGCTCCTTTGATCTTCCGTTCGGGCTGTGACCCTGAACGTAGGCAGGAGCAGGGTGAGCGGGCGTCACCACATGATGTGATTCCACCGGGTGATCCGCATATGGAGGGAAGGCGGCGGCGTCTAGAGGAGGCCGCGTCGCTCGGCTTGGCGGATGGCGGCGCGGCGGCTGTTGACGCCGAGTTTGGTGAAGATGTGCTTGGTGTGGGTCCGCACGGTGTTGAGCGAGACCGAGAGTTCGCGGGCGATCTCCGGGCCGCTGAGGTCGGTGCGCAGCAGCCGCAGGACCTGCGCCTCGCGCTCGCTCAGCGGCTCGGCGAGCGCGTCCGGTCCAGCCACGCGTACGGGAGACGGCAGCAGGCGGCCCGCGCGGGCCGGGGCCAGCCGGCGCAGATCCACCTGCCCGAGCAGCGCCGCCATCGGCTCGCCCTCATCGAGGAAGAGCCGGACGTAGCCCTCGGGCTCGGTCGCGGCCAGGGCGCGCTCCAGGGCGGCCACGGCTCGCGGGTGGTCGCCGTCCGCCCGGTGCGCCAGGGCGGTGAGAACGAGGACCTCGTTCACGCTGCCGGCACGTCCCGAAGCCGCGGTGAGCAACCGGTCGAGCAACCCGAGCGCGTCGCGCCCGCGCTCCTGCGCGATCAGCAGCCGGGCCAGCGTGAGGTGATCGTACTCACGGAGATAGGTGAGCTCGTCGCCGGCCGACACGCCCCTGCGGCGGGCCCAGCCCTCGGCCTCGGGCAACCGACCCCGCCTGATCCAGACGCGGGCCTTCATGGCCGCGATCGGACGCACCTCGGGGAAGAAGCCGCGCAGGTAGAGCCGCTCGGCCTGGTCCAGCAGGGCGACGGCGCCGTCGAGGTCGCCCTCGCTCTCGCGCACACCCGCCATGGCGGCGAACCACCGATAGCGGTTCTCGGTCAGCGAGGCCCGCTCCCCCAGCTCCCTGGCCGTCTCCAGATGCCGGACCGCGGCGTCCAGGTCGCCGAGCTCGCGCTGGAGTTCGCCCATCCCCACGTGCACGTCGGCGGCCGACCGCGCGACCTCCCGGCCGTGGGCCGCGATGGTGGCGAGCGAACGCTCGTACAGCAGCCGCGCCTGGCTCGGCCGGCCGCGCGCCAGCCACATGTCCGCGAGCACCAGGCTGCCGCTCAGCTCGTCGGCGACATTGCCGGCCGCGTGCAGGCTCGCCACCGCGTCCGAGAACGTCTGCACCGCGGTTTCGAGGTCGCCCGACGCCCATGCGGTCAGCCCGAGGAATCCGGACGCCGCGCCGCGCGCGAGATGATCCTCCGGCCGCGCCAGCGTGAGCGCGCGCCGGGCGTGCCGTTCCGTCTCCGCCACGTCGCCCAGCGCCTGTGCCAGGGAGGCGCGGTGGACGGCGATCGTCGCGGGCAGCGTCCGCAGTTCCTCGCCCTGCGCCGACACGCCGGTCGCCGTCTCCAGGCTCTCTTCGGCGTCGCGTAGGTGGGCGTCGACGGCGTCGAGATCACCGGCGACCAGCATCCGCCAGGCGTAGAAGACGCTGATGACGGGCCTGCGGCGGACCACCTCTTCGGGCACGGCCTGCAGCCAGCCGAGGAGCAGCGCGTCCTGCCGGTCGCGGCGCAGGCCGGGCATGGCGAGCTCGATGAGGGTGGCCGCGCGCTCGAAGTCCGCCCCGGCGAGGGCGTGGCCCACCGCGTCCTCCGTGAGGCCGGCGCTCTCGTACCATTCGCCGGCGGTGCGATGCAGGCCGGGCACGAGGGCCGGCTGCTCGCTCAGCAGGCGCGAGCGGAGCACGTCGGCGAACAGGGGGTGATACCGGTACCACTCGCGCCGGTCGTCCAGCGGCACGACGAACAGGTTGGCCTGTTCGAGCGCCCTGAGCGTGGCCCCGCCGTCGTCCCGGCCGGTCAGGCGATCGCACAGGGGGCCGGTCAGGCGGTCGAGCACGGCCGTGCGGAGCAGGAAGCCGCGGACCTCCTCGGGCTGTCCCCGCAGGACCTCCTCCGCCAGGTAGTCGATCACGAACCGGTGGCTGCCGGTGAACGCCCGGATGAATCCGGGGATGTCGTCGCGTCCGCGCATGGACAGCGCGGCCAGCTGGAGGCCCGCGATCCAGCCTTCGGTCCGGGTCTCGAGGGCGGCGACGTCGGCGGCCGCCAGCCGGAGGCCCATGACCTGGTTCAGGAAGTCGCCGGCCTCCTCGGGCGTGAAGCGCAGGTCCGCGGCGCGTAGCTCGGTCAGCTCGCCGCGGCTGCGCAGGCGTGACAGCGCCAGCGGCGGGTCGGCGCGACCGGCGATCGCCAGGCTCAGCTGGGACGGGAGGTGATCGAGCAGGAACGTCACGGCCTCGTGCACGGCCGGCGCGTCGATCACGTGGTAGTCGTCGAGGGCCAGGACGATCTCCGCGCCGGCCCGCGCCACATCGTTGATGAGGGCCGTCAGGATCGCCTCGGCCTGCGGCGCGGCGCCGGCGTGCAGCAGGGCCAGCGCGTCGGCGCCGATGTCCTCCCGCGCCCGGCGCAGCGCGGCGATGAGGTAGGTGAGGAACCGGGAGGGGTCGTTGTCGCGCTCGTCCAGCGACAGCCACGCGACCCGGGCGTGCTCGGTCCGCGAGAGCCAGCCGCACAGCAGGGTCGTCTTGCCGAATCCGGCGGGCGCCGAGACGAGCGTCAGCTTGCGTCCGGGGCCGAGACCGCGGTCCAGCGCCGCCATCAGCCTGGATCGGACGACCATCTCCGGACGCGACGCCGGTATCTGCAGCTTGGTCGCCAACACCGGCGTCGACATGCGAGCAGCATAGGACGCCCGCCTCCGCGGCGCGGCTATGACTTGCCGGGTTTGACGATCCACACGCCGGTGGCGTACATGGCCACGCCGAGCACCATGAACGCGGCCGCGACCGGATAGCGGAGGCCGGGCGGCATGTACGTGGCCAGGAACCACGTGTGCCGCAGCATGCCGTTGGCCACGAAGACGGCGGCCACGATGCCCTGCGGCACCAGCGGGATGGCGCCGAGGCCGAAGCAGTACCAGGCGAGCGTCTGCCTCCCCTTCGGCAGCTGGGCGAAGCGGGAGGCCACGGTCGTCTCCGGCTTGCGCCCGGTCCGCATGGTCTGCAGCAGTTCGGGGCCGTGCGAGCGCAGCCGCCGCGCGGCCAGCAGGCCGAAGCCCCAGTAACACAGGACGCCGGTCACGACGCCGACGGCCACGCCCGCCCAGCCGTACCAGATCGCCACCAGGGCCGCGGGCGCGCCCGTGACCAGCACGAGCGCGAGCGCCACGTAGGCCAGCCCGGTCAGGCCGCCGTCGTCCTCGCTCGTGCGCAGCGGGTTGCCCGCGCGGCGGTGCGGGTCGGTGCCAGGTATCAGGCCGTAAACCGAGATCAGCGGCACCAGGCCGGCCGCGCCGCCGAGCAGCGCGGCCAGCAGGGCCAGGATCAGCGGCCAGGGCCCGCCCGTGATCGCGGTGAATCCGACGGTCAGCAGTACGGCCACCGGCGCCTGCGCCGACAGCCAGGCCAGCTGCCGGCCGCGCACGTCGCTCGCGCCGGGGGTCATCAGGGTCAGCCACAGCGCCGTGCCGTCGGTCCCGTACAGGTTGGACGCCATGGCCGCGGCCATCACGATGAAGATCGGCCCGGCGTACGGCAGCATGCCGTCCCAGCCGAGGATCAGCGGGCTGGCCGCGAAGCAGACGCCGTAGGAGAGGGCGAACATCAGCTGGTGGTTGCGGACCAGGTCGCGCGACCAGGTGCGCAGCTCCTTGGCGACGATCGCGCCGTTGGCGGTGGCCGCCGTGATGGGGCGCCTGCTCCGCGCGGACGGCCGGGTGGCGCCCACGCGCCTGGTGAGCAGCGCCGCCCAGGCTCCCTGGAGCAGGAGCACCAGTGCGGCCAGGGCCGCCAGGGCCCACCAATCCCCCCGTACGGCCAGCAGACCCCAGCCGGACGGGAGATACCACACCGCGTCCGGGACGCCCGTCTCGCCGAAGGCCCAGAAGAACACCCAGATCTGCCCGAGCGCCGCCAGAATCGCGCCGTTGAGCAGGCCGGAGGCGATCGCGCCCAGCCGCGTGCGCAGCGCCAGCCCGACCAGGGCCACCGAGACCTTCGACAGCAGGACGAACACGGCCAGCTGCAGCACGATCGCGGGGACCGCCACGAGGGCGTTGGCGACGCCGAGCCGTACCCCCACGACCAGAAGACCGAGCAGCGCGCACAGGCTGACCAGCGGCGCCACGCCGACGAAGGCCGCCACCAGCAGGCCGGCCGCCAGGCGGCGCGGCGGCAGGCCGAGCAGCGCGAAGTATTCGGGGCGCAGCGTCTCGTCGCCGCCGCCCATGAAGACGGGGCCGAGCATCCAGCCGAGCAACCAGACGGCGTAGCCGGCCGCCAGCAGGTCGGTGTCGACGAAGGCCAGGTAGATCGTGCCGGCCGCGAACAGCGCGCCCAGCGCCGCGCCCGTGCCGGCCGTCTGTGCGCGCCGGCCGTGGAAGGCGTGGCGGAGCATCGCGACCTTCATCTGGGCCATCGTCCAGGGAACGGTCGAGGGCGCGGTCAGCGCGACAGCCACGACAGCTCCTTGATCCCGTCGTCCTGGTCGCCGACGAGCTCGACGAAGGTGTCCTCGAGCGAGCGCTCGCCGCGCACCTCGTCGAGGGTGCCGACGGCGGCCACCCGGCCTTTGTCGATCACCGCGACGCGGTCGCACAGCTGCTCGACCAGGGCCATCACGTGGCTGGACAGCACGATCGAGCCGCCGCCCGCCACGAAGCCGCGGAGGATCGTCTTGATCGTGGCGGCCGACACCGGGTCGACCGCTTCGAACGGCTCGTCCAGCACCAGCAGGCGCGGCGCATGCAGCAGCGCCGTGGCCAGCCCGATCTTCTTGCGCATGCCGGTCGAGTATTCGATGACGAGCGTCTTCTCCGCGTCGTCCAGCTCCAGGACGCTGAGGAGCTCGCCGGCCCGCCGGGCCACCACGTCTTTGGAAAGGCCGCGTAGCAGGCCGAGGAAGGTGAGCGCCTCGCGGCCGGTCAGCCGCTCGGGCATGGCCAGGCCGTCGGGCAGCACCCCGACCGCGGCCTTGGCCTGCTCCGGATCCGACCAGACGTCCGCGCCGAAGATCCTGGCGCTGCCGCCGTCCGGCCGCAGCAGGCCGACGGCCATGGACAACGTCGTGGTCTTTCCGGCGCCGTTCTGGCCGACCAGGCCGAAGAACGAGCCCTGGGGAACGCTGAGGTCGATGGCGTCGACGGCGAGGTTGTCGCCGAATCTCTTGGTCAGCCCGCTGATGTCCAGGGCTGGCGTCATGGTGATCTCCGAACGGAGGGGTGGACAGATCCTTGCCGTGCCTGCCCGTGACCCTAAATGTCCGTCTCTGTTCCCACAAGATCATGCGTGTCCGGCGCGGCCCGATATCAGAACGTGATTCAGGTCACGGAATGAGCGTGCATTTATGCTGAGAGCGCTCTCACTGCGGCGCATATCTTTCTATACATCAAACCGGGTCATGACTGAAACGAAGGGAAATAATCGTCATGTCTATTAAGCGCCGCGTCCTGCTGCTCGCCGGAACCACCGCCACCGCGGGAGCCATTCTCGCCGGGGCGGCGGGCGCCGCCCACGCCGACACCTCGCACACGCTGAAGGCGCTGGCCAACATCTGCGTCACCGCCGGCAGTTCGACCGCGTGCGGCAATCTCACCAACACGACGGTCGTGCTGACCGGCACGACCCCCGTGCTCCGGGACCTGGAGGTGAAGAACGGCGTGTTCACCGGCCAGATGGAGATCAAATACCAGATGGACGCGGCCGGCGTGGTCCGCCACCAGCTGGTCTTCGCCCGGCTGCTCAAGAACGGCAAGTTCGTGGTCGGCACGGCCAACGTCCAGGCCACGGTCGTCAAGCCGGGCGCCAATCCGTCGCAGCTGAGCGGCGTCGGCTCGGCCAGTGGCGGCGGCGGCGCCATGAGCGACGGGGCCACCACGCAGATCGTCATCTGATCCCAGTAAAACGTCCGGCGGAAATTCCCAGTGAATTCCGCCGGCGTTTTCGCGTCCCCTGAAATCGTCGCGAGGACCGCCGGGCGGAATGCGCTCCCAGGCTGGCGCCGATGACGGCGAGCGAAATTATTCGTGTCCGGTGGTGAGAACCGTACGGGCGCCGGGCGCGGGATGAGCGGCCCAGGCGTGCTCGACGTCGGCGAGCGGGACGGCCTCGGCGTTGACGGCGAGGGCGCGGGCGGAGATGTCGGCGGCGAGGGCGGGCAACTCGGCCAGGATGTGCGCGGTGCCGACCGAGCCCTGCCCGCTGCCGAGGATCTGGAAATTGGCGGCCCGCAGCAGCGCCGACCTCAGGGTGATGTCGGGACCGGCCACCGAGCCGATCTGGATCCAGGTCAGCGGCCTCGACCGGTCGGCGCGGGCCTGCGCCAGGGCCGGCATGGCCTGCTCGGCCGGAAGACCCCACAGGTAGTCGATGACCACGTCGACGTCGGCGGCGGCCCGGCCGAGACGGTCGGCGGCCTGGTCGGCGGAGCCGTCCAGGGACACCACCTCATCGGCGCCGAGGCCTTCGAGCAGGGCGAGACGGCCGGCGTCGCGGCCCGCTCCGACGATGCGGCCGGCGCCCAGGCGGCGGGCGATCTGCACGGCCAGCTGCCCGGCGTTGCCGGTCGCGCCGAGGATCAGCACACCGCTCCCCGGCTGGAACGTGATGCGCCGGCGCAGCGCGACCCAGCTGGACATGGCCGGATTCATCCCCGCCGCGACCGCCAGGGGGTCGGTCCCCTCGGGCAGCCTGATGGCGCGCCGCCCGTCGATCACGGTCTGCCGGGCCATGGATCCGAAGTCGGTGTCCGGGAGCGCGAAGTAGATCAGGTCTCCTGCGGGCGTACGGCCGACGCCGTCGATGCCGGGGACCAGCGGGAGCACTCCGGCCGAGGTGTAGTGCGACCCATTCGCCGACGAGCGGACCCGGGGGTGCAGACCCGCGGCGACCACGTCGACCACCACGGCATGGTGGCCGGTGGCCTCGGGCAGCTCGATGGTCTCGTAGCGCGGCGGCGTGTCAAAGGCGCTGACGACGGCGGCATAGGTGGTGGGGGACATGGCGGCCTCCAGAGAACAGAATAGTTGGTGACACAAACCAAATTAGTTTGTGGCACCAACCATGTCAACTAGACTGCCGCCATGACCGCGCAACCAGGCTCCCCCGGCCCCGGGCTGGACATCGTCGACGGGATCGTGCAGTTGTCGTTCCGGGTGCAGGAGATCCTGGCCGAGACGGGCGCCGAGCATGACCTGTCGATGACCCAGCTGCGCCTGCTGGGCATCCTCCGCGACCGGGACGCCGAGATGCTGCAGCTCGCCGCCTACCTCGGCCTGGACAAGTCGAGCGTCACCGGCCTGGTCACCCGCGCCGAGCGCCGCGACCTGCTGCGACGCCTGCCCTCCCCCCGCGACCGCCGCGCGACCCTGGTCACCCTCACCGCCCACGGCCGCGACCTCGTCGCCGACGGCGAACGCCGCATAAGAGCCCAGATCGCCGCCCTGACCGCCCCCCTCACGGCCCCCCAGCAAGACGCCCTCACCGCCCTCCTGGCCCAGATCCTCGGCACCCCCGCGCCGTAGCCGGCTGTGGCGCGGCCGATTCATTGGACCACCGGGGGGCAGAGCGGAACGGAGGCAGTTCGGCCAGGCCAGTGACGATGAGACCGAGAGGGAACGGCAATGGCGAAGTTCATGACCATTGGATACGGAGACCAGGCCGGCTACGAGCGCACGAACCAGGCGGTACGGGACGCGGCGCACGAGCATGACGCCCGGCTGCGCGAGCGTGGGGTCGAAATGGGCATCGCCGGTCCGCCCGTGCAGGTGCGCAACCACGACGCGGCCGAGGTGACCACGGAGCGCGGCTCGTTCATGTCGGCGTCGCTGCCCGTGGCCGGGTTCGCCGTCATCGAGGCGGCGACGCTTGAGGAAGCCATCGACATCGTGTCGCGTACGCCCTGCGCCGTCGCGCACGGCGTGGTCGACGTGTGGCCGCTGCAGGATTAGCCCCGGGAACCCCGACATGCGCGCGGCCGGTCACGAGCGGCAGCGCTTGAGGCCGTCGGGCGTGTAGCAGGGCAGATGCCCGAAGGCCTTCAGCACGTCCTGGCCGCCGCCCCTGACCACGTCCTGCGGGGCGTTCTTGTCGACACAGTCGCGTGAGGTGAAGGCGGGCTCTCCCGGCCCGTCGAGAATGCGGCGGCGGAACAGGTCGCGGGTGCCCGAGTTGGCATCCCGGCTCACCAGCCGGACCGGCAGGTCAGGGCCGCCGAGATCCTTCCAGTTGACGACGTCGCCCCGGTAGATCCGGCGGATCTGGTCGAGGGTCAGGCCGGGGCGAAGGCGGTGGAGCCGATCACCCGCAGCTCGCCCGTGGCGCAGCCCATGGGGGCCGTGGGCCGGAAGACGATGATGCCGGCCAGCACGAACAGGCGGAGGGCGAGGCCGCCGCTGAGCAGCACGAGCAGCTTGAAGTGCTCGTCCTCGTTCATCGGCACGCGCGGCAGGCGGATGACGTGGTCCTTGTACTGCGTGCCGCCCGTGCCGTCGACCGGGTCGAAGTGCGGCAGCAGATGCGGCGCCTTCGGGTCGGCGATGACCTCGACGGCCCACACCACGCGGTCGGTGAAGAGCACGTTGAGGCCGTGGTCTTGTCCGGGTTGGTGTAGTCGGTGTCGGTGATGCTGCCCGTGCCGTCGTTCTCGACCCGGATGAGCACAAGCGTGAGGTTGGACATGCTCGGCTGATCGGGGCCGCCGGCAGGCGGTCAAATGTTCATCTCGGCGGCCAGCGCGGCCTCGGCGTGCGCGAGCAGGGCGCTCAGCGCGGCCGCGCCGTCGAGCAGGGCCCTCGATCGGGCCGCGATGGCGGCGTCCCGCGCGGCCAGCGCCGCGGCGACGTCGTCGAGCCGGCGGGCGCCCCGCAGCTGCGGCATGAGGGCCCGCAGCGGGGCCAGGCCGTAGCCGGCCTTGCGCAGCTGGTGGACGATCCGCGCGTCCCGGACCTGGGCCGGTGTGTAGCGCCGCGCTCCCCGCGCCGGGTCGCGGTCGGGGACGACAAGGCCCTCCGCATCCCAGTGCCGCAACGTCGAAGCGCGTACGCCGAGGGCGGCCGCCAGTTCGGAGACGGCCATCGCGTCCGAGGCGCGCACGTCTTCGATCGGCTCTCCGGCGATGGCACGGACGGCCTCCTGCGCCTGCCGCAGGTCCCGGCGCTCGGCGTCAAGGCGGGCATGGGCCGCGTCGAAAAGGGCGAGCGCACGTGCGGCTGGGAATCGATGAAAGGCCCGGAGGATCTCCTTGGCCTCGATCGGTCCCGCGCCCGCGGCGAGCGCCCGATAGGCAAGCGCCGACTGGAGGTGCGGCTCGCCGTAGACGCGATAACCCGAGCCCGTACGCGTCGCCGGCGGCAGCACGCCGTCACGCTCGAGGTTGCGCACCTGCTGCACGGAGTATCCGGCCCGCCGCGCCACGTCGCCCGTGCGCATCAGCTCCAAAGCCTCCACAAGGACTTGAATGAAACGCTTGAACACATGACCGTAGACGAGATCATCGGATTTGTGGACGGCCTCGACGGCGTCCTCACCCTCAGACCGGGGCCCGGCGACGGGACTCCGGAGATCGCCTGGAGCGACGTGTTCTTCTACTACGCGCCCGACGGCGTCGTCCCGGCGACGACCCAACCCTTCGCGACCGTCGTGACCAAGGACTATCCCGGCGACGAGACCTCGCGCCTCGACCGGCCGGGCGCCTTCCGCGTGAACCTCGCCCCCGGGAGGCAGGAGTTCATCCGGTGGACCGGTCACGCGCCCGGCGAGACGACGGCCGTCGAGGCCGCTTCCGACGACACCGTGATCGCGCATCCGGTCTACGGCTCGGCCGGGTGGCTGGCCGTGGTGAACCCGGGCGGTGGCACCGAGGCCACGGTCCGCGAGCTGCTCCGTACGGCCCATGACCTTGCCCGCGCCCGCTACGAACGGCGCGCTGCCCTTTGACGAAAGCCCCCCTTTGACGAAAGGCCCCCTTTGACGCCGGGAGTCCCCCCACCCGCGCGCGGTGGAGGGACTCGGGGGTCGGCGCGTCAGCTCGGCGGGAACTGACCGTTCTTGGCGACCGGCAGCGCCAGCTGGGTGGCGCCGGACAGCACGGCCTGCTCCGGCGGCAGCCCGGCGAGCACCGGGTTGATGTGCCGCAGCACGAGCGAGACCGTCGGCAGGGCGGAGGTGGTGACCTGGTCGAACTTCTCCAGGTCGATCCACCGGATGATGTTGAACACCGCGGCCGAGAAGGTGTCTCCGGCCTTCTGGACCGGGACGCACAGCTGGCGTGCGTAGAGGACCTGCACGCCGTGCGTCGGGATCAGCGGCGTCAGCACCGGGTTGAGCTGGCGCAGCGCCACCGCCTGGTTCAACGGGTTGTTGGGCGTGATGGCGTAGCACTTGAGGTCGATGTGCCTGACCAGATCCAGCACCTCGGGCGGCGGAACCACGTTGTTCTTGATGACCGGCACGCAGAGCTGCTGTGGCGTGGTCATGCCGACCTGCGTGCGCGGCAGCGGCGCGAAGAGCGGGTTGAGGTGGCTCAGCACCAGGCCCGTGTTCACGGTGATGCCGGAGATCTTGTAGCAGGACAGGTCGATGAACCTCAGGAAGTCGAGCGCGGGCGACGGGGGCACCTGGTTGTTCTTGGCGACCGGGACGCACAGCTGCTCGCGCTGGCCGAGGGTGACCGTTTCGATCGGCAGGTTCGCGAGCACCGGGTTGAGGTGCCGGATGGTGAGCGAGACGGCCGGCGGCTGATACGGATTGGTCCGGAAGCATTCCAGATCGAGGAACGCGGTCAGGTCCTTCGGCGTCGGCAGTGTGACGGCGGCGGCGGGCGGCGCGCAGAGGAACGCGATGGCGAGCACTCCGAGCACGGCCGAGGACAACCGCCGGAGAATCGATTTTCTCGCCCCATGAATGGTTATTAACGGTCGGTTCACAATACCTCCGTTCGCAGGGGTCAGGCCTACTTCTCCCGAGTGTGTGCCGCCGTCCGCGCCCTGACAATATCGCTGATATTTTTTGCCGCCGGCCGACCGTGAAACCGCGCGTTTATTCGCGGACATTATTTGAAAATTTCAGCCGAATATGCCGGGGAATGGTCAGTCTTCGGCGAGGACGATGACCCGGTCCAGCGGGCCGAAGGTCACCTGGTCGTCCTTGCCCGGGTTGAGCACGACGCCGTACGCCGGCGGCTCCTTGGCGCCCGCCTGCAGCCGATATCCGATGGCGCTCTCGCCGCGGATCCGCGCCGACTCGATGACGGTGGCGAAGTTGACCGTCTGCCCGGCCTGGATGTACTCGACGGCCGGCTTGAGATAGATCTCCGATCCCTCGGCCTCGAAGAGTTGCTGGAACACCAGCCCGAGGTGCTGGTTCTCGGACAGCTGGGTCATCAGCAGGCTGATCAGCTTGTCGCCGACCACGAAGTCGTCGGCCTTGGTGACCTGGGCCAGCCGCCGGTTCCTGTCGTCGTTCATCTCGCTGACGATGGAGAACCGGTGCCCCGACCGCGCCTCCATGTCGCGGAGGTGCAGCAGGGTCACCAGCGTCCGGGAGTCGGCATGCTGCGGCTCGAGGTCGCTGTCGGCGAGCACCACGATGTGGTCGTATGTCCCGATGTCCAACGACTCCAGGGCGAACCGATCGGTCGTGTCGCATTCCTTGAAATTCACCGTCAGCGCGCGCAGCCCCACCGCGGCCTCGTCGATCCGCTCCTGCCCGTCCTCGCGCCGCGCGACCGCCTGCAGCACCGAGCCGGGCGCCACGTAGTTGTCCAGCTCCCGCACGATCCGCGCGGCCCGGTTGTTCCAGCCCAGCAGCAGCGTGCGCTCGGGGGCCTCGGGCCGCCGGTAGGGCCGCGCGATGGCGTGCCCCACGACGGACGGCTTGCGGCGGACCAGCGAGATCTTCGAGTCGTCCTCGGCGAGCACGATGAGGTTGTCGCCCTGCACGATCTCGGTCTCCATGGGCGGGTTCAGAATCACCGAGCCGTCGGGCCGCTGCAGCCCGATCAGCGAAGCGGTCTCGAACGCGAACAGGGCCTCGCCGTACGGGAAACCGGTAAGCCGCGGCTCGGCGTGCAGATAGATCTCATCGCCGCCGAAGTCGAGCAGGTCCGTGCAGACGACCGACAGCCCCGACTGGCGTGAGGACTGCACGACGAGCCGCGCGGTGATGTCGTCGGCGTCGACCACCTGGGTCTGCTGGCCGCCGGCGAGCCGGGCCGCGGCGAGGTTGGCGGTGTCGACGACGGAGGCCACGATCGGCGGGCGGCGCCGCCGCCAGGTGCGGTTGCTGAGCGCGAGGAGGGTCTTCACCACGTGGGCGTCCGGGTCCTCGCCGGACGGGGTCAGCACCATGATCGAACGCGCGGTGTCGAGGCTCAGGATGTCCATGTCGGTCGGCTCGATGGGGCTGCCGGTCCGGCAGACGATCCGGGTCTTGCCGGTGTCGCCCAGCCGTGAGCGCAGCTCCTCCTCCATCTCGACCTTGTCCCGGTCGGCCAGGATGGCGATGCAGGAGTCCCGCTCGCTGGCGTTGGCCTCGACGAGCTCCGGGATGATCGTGAAGATCTGGTCGGACCAGCCGATCACGGCCGTGTGCCCGTTCTCCACCACCTTCGACCGGCCCTTGCGCAGATCCTGCAGCTTGTTGTCCAGTCCCGTGGTGAGCACACCGACCAGGGCACTCACGATGAACAGGCCGCCGAGCGTGACACCGAAACCGAGCACCAAATACAAGGGACTGTCGGCGCCGTCGCCGGCGACCGTGCCGGCGTCCATGGCGTGCATGAGGGCGGTCCACATGGCACCGACGAAGTTCTGCTCGCCGTCCGGCAGGCTGTCATGGGTGAGCGCCAGCACCAGGAGGCCGAAGACCACCACCAGCAACGCGGACACCAGGCCCAGCCAGCCGATCAGCGCGGGCGTCCCCTTGGACATGGAGTTGTCGAACCAGTAACGCAGCCGTTCACGGAAGGTGGCGGCGGACCGGGCGCTGGTCGATCGGGACATGGTGTCTCCCCGTCAAGTGAGTGAAGTGATGACCCCCCGCCCGAAGTCACCCAAAAGGCCAGAATGCCATCGGCCCCCCGGAGTCGCACCCGAAACCCTGACGCCAAATATCACGATAAGTCCGCTATTGCCCTCGCCGCCGTTGGCCCCAGGCCGCCCACTCCGGCGACAGCGCCGCGGTGTAGACCCCGTCCGCGCCCGCCACGGCCGCGTCGATCGCCAGATCGCCCCTGCGGCGATGCCAAAGCGGCGTTTCCGGCATTCTCGAACGGTTTTCTCCGGCCGAGGATGGATAGCGTGCTGGAGTGGGATTCGACGCGACACGCACACTGGCGGCGCTGGCCAAGGCCGATCTGACCTACGAGCGGCCGGGCGCCACCCGTGACGGCACGCTGCCCGCCGGCTATGACCACCTCGACCGCGAGGTGCCGATCGGCCACGGACGCGAGGCCTTCGAGCGCGCCGCCGAGGGGCTGCTCGGCTGGGAGATGCACCGCGGCGCCGGGCTCAAGGTCGTCGCCGGCGCCGGCCGCGCGGCCCCTGACGTCGTCGTGATCCTCCGCCCCGGCGTGGGCCCGCTGCGCATGACCGTCCCCTGCCGCGTCGTGTACGTCGTGGACACCGACGACCGTCAGGGCTTCGCGTACGGCACGCTGCCCGGGCACCCCGAGCGAGGAGAAGAGGCCTTCGTCGTGCGGATGACGGGCGACGGCGACGTGCTGCTCCACATCCGGGCGTTCTCGCGGCCCGCGACCCTCATGGCGCGCGCGGGCGGCCCGCTGACCCGGCTGACGCAGCGCTACATCACCGACCGCTGCATCCAATCCCTGCGCCGCCTCGCCCAGTGACCCGGCGGCTAGTACGCTGCGGGCAGGGTGCCGCCCTGCGCCCAACCTCCTGATCGGCGGTCCACGCCCGCCGGCGTCGCGGGGGCAAAGGGGACTCGTGTTCTCGGGGCCGGAGATGTCGGCTGCGCAGACGTCAGACCAGACGGCCGCGGCGGCGCGTGGAGCCGGTCGCGCGCACGTCTTGGGACGGACGCAGTTCGATGACTGACAACAAGGCGTTCAAGCGCAGGGTCCGCGAGCGCATGGCACGTACGGGCGAGTCCTACACGACGGCCCGGCGGCACGTCCTCGCCAAGTCCGGCCGGCGGCCGGCGGAGCAACCGATCACCGTCCTGCCCGGCTATCCCGCTCCCGGCGGCGGCGAGCACCACGACTCGGCCCTGCTCGGCCACGTCCTCCAGCAGGCCGGGGTCGCAGTCGGCGAGGCCGTGGTGGCGGGCCTCGGTGGCGGGATCGGGTTCATGTACGCCGTGTTCGAGTACGCCACGGTCACCACGACGACGATCGTCACCCAGCATCATCCGGAGCCGTTCATCCCGGCCGCGCTGGCCCGGCTGGCCGTGCCGTACGAGGTGAAGAACACCGGCAGCGCCGCGGTCGCCGAGAAGAACCTGCGCGCGGCGATCGACCGGGGGCGCGCCCCGATCCTGCGGGTGGACCGCTTCGCGCTGCCGTGGCATCCGGGCCTGCCGTTCGGCGACGCGTACGAGGTGGCCGTGATGGGGCTGGACGGCGCGACGGCGTACGTCGACGACGAATGCGGCCGTCCCAACCCGATCGCCCTGGACGCCCTCGAGGCGGCCTGGGCGGCGCACAAGAAGGGCAGGCACCACCAGATCACCGTGACCGGCACGCAGGCACCGGGGTACGACCTCGCCGCGGCCGCCCGCGACGCCATCGCGACCACGGCCGCGCACCTCACCGGCCCGGTGCTCGGGCACGCGTTCGACGTGAACTTCGGCCTGTCCGGCATGCGCAAGCTCGTCCGCGACCTGTCCGATCCAAAGAACAAGCGGCTGATGGACCCGCGCACCTTCTTCTCCACGCTGACCCGGATCCATCACTGCCTCGAGATCGAGTACGGCGCGCCGGGCGCCATGCGCCCCCTCTACGCCCGGTTCCTGGACGAGGTGGCGCCGCTCGTGGACGGCGGGCTGACCAGGGCGGCCGAGCTGTATCGGGACGCGGGCGAGAGCTGGTCAGCCCTCGCTTCCGCCGCCGTGAGCACGCATCTGATGGCCCGCTACGACGAGCTGACCGAGCAGGCCCTCGCCGTGCAGCTGACCGAAGGCGCGGCCGGCGCCGACCGGCTCGCGGCGCTCGCCGCCGAGGCGAACGGCCTGGGCGAGGCCTACGCGGCCGGACCGCTGGACGAGCCGGAGCGGCGCGCCCTGCTCGACACCATGGCCGGGCATGCGGCCAGGGCGCTGGCGCTCGAAGAGTCGGCCGTCGAAATCCTCCAGGCCGTGCACCACGCCGTCTGACGTGGCGTGGGCGGGCGGGGGGAAGGGGGTCGCTAGAGGAGGCCGCGGGCGTGGAGGTTGCGCATGAGGTCGCGGATGCCGAAGCGCCAGTCGGGGGCGTCCTCTGCGGTGGTCACGGTGTTGAGCAGCGTGCCGAGGGCGGGCGCCGAGATCTCGACGACGTCGCCGCGCTTGTGCGTGAAGCCCATGCCGGGCGTGTCACGGTCGTGAGTCGGCGCGAACAGGGTGCCGGTGAACAGGGCGAACCCGTCCGGATAGCGGTGGTGCGGCCCGACCGCGTGGCCGACCAGGTCTTCGAACTCGCGGCTCATCTCGGCGACCAGGCTGCGCTCACGCAACACGTAGCCGTCGTCGCCGGTCACGGTCAGGGCGAGCTCGAGCCGCCGCACGTGGTCGAGGGTGAAGTGGTCGTCGAGCAGCCGGATGAACGGCCCGATGGCGCAGGAGGCGTTGTTGTCCTTCGCCTCGCCGAGCAGCAGGGCGCTGCGCCCCTCGAAGTCGCGGAGGTTGACGTCGTTGCCGAGGGTCACCCCGCCGATCCGGCCCGCCGACGAGACCACCAGGACGACCTCTGGCTCAGGGTTGTTCCAGATGGACCGGGCGAGGACGCCGACCTCGGCCCCCACGCCGACCGCGGACAGCACGGGCGCCTTCGTGAAGATCTCCGGGTCGGGGCCGATGCCGACCTCGAGGTATTGCGACCACAGCCCCTCGGCGATGAGGATCCGCTTGACCTCGGCGGCCTCGGGGCTGCCGGGCCGTACGCCGGAGATCGCACGGCCGACGGCGGCGTCAATCCGCGCGCGGATCGCCTCGGCCCGCTCGGGGTCGCCCGCCGCGCGCTCCTCGATGACCCGCTCGACCATGCTCTTCGCGAACGTCACCCCAGCGGCCTTGATCACCTGTAGGTCGACGGGAGCGACGAGCCGCACCGCATCGGGGTCTCGCGCGAGCGTCGCCGCCAGCACCTGGCACAGCGGCCAGGCGCGCTCCCCCGCCGCCGCGCGGGCCGCCGCGAGTGGATCGGGCTCCTCGAAAAGATCCGACACCGTGGGGAAGGCCGGCGTGATGTCGGCGAGCTCGTCGCCGCGTACGACGACGACGCTGGGACCACCGTCGGCCGGATCGACCACGCGGCCCACGAGCGTGGCGGCATCCCGGTCATCGGGCAGAAGTGCGAAGAGCTCCACGCCTACAGTCTTACTTCATCAGCGGAGCCGGTCGCCGGCGACGTCGCGTGGCTGAGGTTTTCAGGGTCCCGCCGGCCTCCGAGGGCCTGATCAGCGAGCCGCCGGGTTGCTGGCCGGCATCGGAGCCACAGCACCGGCCGCCTCCGCCGCCGAGTGGCGGGTGTTCGGCATCTACTACACCGAGCAGGTCTGCCACATGTACGGCGACAGCCTCATCGCCGCGCACATGTGGCAGTACTACAACTGCTACTACGACTACTACGCAGGCGACAACCAGTACCACTGGTATCTCTGGGTCTACGGGTGAGTCGTACTTTTCGCAATTCAGGTTGATGTGGGGGTTGATGACTACTCTTGCATGATCGGGTCCAGCCGGGCCTGATCCGCCGCGGGAGGATCGTTAATGCCGGTCAACCTGACCAACACCCAGCCGCTCGCCTGGGATTCGGCGAACCTGGACGCCGACACCAAGGCCATGCTCGACAACCTGCAACCCAACATTCTGCAGCCGCATGTCCGTGAGCACCTGTCCGTGCTGTTCCTGCACTTCGGCGACGCGGCTGACGGCAAGCGGCTGCTCAAGGCGCTGGTCCCGCTGATGAAGTCGGCCAGGAAGCACCTGGAGGAGGTGCGCGCGTTCCGGCAGTCGCAGGCGGCCGGCACGCCGTACGTCGGGGTGGGGATCAGCAAACCGGGCTACCTCAAGCTGGGCCACGCGACGAACGCGTTCTCCGACAACGCGTTCAAGTCGGGGATGAAGCACCGCAAGGACACGCTCAGCGACCCGGCCGTCAGCAGCTGGGACAAGCACTTCCAGGAGGAGATCCACGCCGTCGTCCTGATCGGCGACGCCACCGAGCCCGTGGTCGCCGCGACCCGCGCCAAGGTCCTTGGGCTGTTGCCGGCGAGCGTCAAGGTGGTCGGCGAGGAGACGGGGCTCGGCCAGCGCGACGCGCAGGGCAAGGGCATCGAGCATTTCGGGTACGTGGACGGGCGCAGCCAGCCGCTGTTCCTCGCCGACCAGGTCACGGAAGAGGGGAAGGGCACCAACTGGAACCCGTTCTTCCCGCTCAGCCACGTGCTGGAAGCCGACCCGCTGGCGCCCAAGCCGAAGCAGCACTTCGGCAGCTACCTGGTCTTCCGCAAGCTTGAGCAGAACGTGCGGGCCTTCCGGCAGGCCGAGCAGGATCTCGCCGACCATCTGGGGCTGAAGGGCGACGACCGCAAGCGCGCCGGCGCCATGCTCGTCGGCCGCTTCCGCAACGGGACGCCGCTGCGCCTGCACGGCAAGGCCAGCGCGGACACCTTCCCCGTGCAGAACGACTTCAGCTACCGCGACGACACGGGCGCGAAATGCCCTGTCAGCGCGCACATCCGCAAGACCAACCCCCGTGACTCCCGCGACGGCGGCCTGGAGCGCTCGCTCGGCGTCATGATGGCCAGGCGCGGTCAGACGTACGGCACGCGCGCCGATCACCCGTGGGACGACGCGCCGCCGGAGACGCGGCCGACCGGCGGGGTGGGCCTGCTGTTCATGGCGTTCAATTCGAGCCTGCAGAACCAGTTCGAGTTCATGCAGTCGGCCTGGGCCAACACCCCGGGCTTCCCCGCGGACGGCACGGGGCACGACCCCGTGATCGGCCAGGGCAAGCGGACCGGCAAGGTGCGCTTCCCCGAGTCCTGGGGCGCGACCAAGCTCAGCCCGTCGCAGGTCCAGGTCCCTCAGACGGTGACGATGAAGGGCGGCGAGTACTTCTTCATGCCCTCCCTCGCCTACCTCAAGAATCCCTGACCTGAGTCACGCGTCAGGCCGTCACCCCGGAAGGTCGAGCTTCCGCTTGGCTTCGAGGGGCGTGGCGGGCGTGCCGGTGGGGGTGGGGAATTTCGCGGCGATGTAGCCGGCGTGGCTGATCCCGAAGAGGGTGAGAAAGCCGGGCGAGAAGCCGGGCAGCGCCACGTCGGCGGCCGTCTTCGCGTTGGCGACGGCGTTGCCGAACAGGACGGCGTACGCGCCGACGAGGAACAGGGTGATCCAGAAGTTCTGGAACTTGCCCACGTCGACGATCTTGTCGGCCATGGCGCCTTCTTCGCGCATCAGCATCTGGCTGACACGGGGCGGGTTGCCGATTCCACTGGCGGCGACCTGTTCTCCGCGGGTGGCGTCGTTACCCGACTTCACCGCGGTGGCCAGGGCGGCGGATCCGGCGCTGATGCCCATCGCCCCGAGCAGCTCGGGCGGGATGGGGAACGACATGGCCGTCGCGGCGGAGCCGCCGAGCAACCGGCCGACGACGAGTCCGGACAGCAGAGACAGGACGAGGATCGTCCATAACGTGATCTGGAATCGGGTGAGGCTGAACCTCCCCCGGTCGTCGATGAGAATGCCGAGCGACTTCGCCGGCCCGTGAAGACCCGCTTCGGCGGCGACCCGGCGCCAGCCGATCAACCCGGCCGCGGCCACGAGAACCGCAGCGGAAATCCCCCATGCCCAGCCGATGGCGTACATCGTGGCTCCCTCGCATCCGTCCGCGAAATCCTTGCGTTCCACCAGAGAGCCACGTCCGGCGTTGGATACGGGGTGGGGTCCGCGAATTTCGCCCGCAATGTATCAGTCGGGCGCGCCATACGGAGAAGTACGTATTCGAGGGGCCGCGACAGGACCGGGAGTCGAGCCATACTCCTGGCATGAAGCGGACCGTGTCGTGCCCGCGGCTGATCGGCCGGGCCGGCGAACTGGGCCTGCTCGAGGGGGCCTTACGCAGAATGCTCGACGGCGGGGCGCCGGCCGTCGTGGTGTCCGGTGAAGCCGGCATCGGGAAGAGCCGCCTGCTGCGGCATTTCCTGTGGTCCGCGCGGGATCAGCGGGTGCGCGCGTGGGTGGGACACTGCGTGCCGATCGGCGACGCCGCCCTGCCGTACGCGCCGCTGCTGGAGATCCTGGGCGAGGCGGCGAGCGAGCTCGGCGCGGAGCGGATGCGCGAGCTCGCCGGGCCGGGCGGGAGCTGGCTGGCCGCGCTCGTGCCCGAGCTGGGGTGGGACGCGACGCCGGGCCGGACGGAGCCGCAGGCGCATCAGCTGACCAGCCTGTCCTACCTGCTCGACCGGCTCGCCCACGAGCCCGCCCTGATCGTGGTCGAAGACCTGCACTGGGCCGACCAGGGCACGCTCGACCTGCTCGGCCTGCTGGTGCGGGCGCGCAGGCGGGGCCGGCTGCTCATCGTGTGCACGTTCCGCGACGACGAGCTGCGCCGCGGCCATCCCGTACGGACCATGCTCGCCGAGTGGCAGCGCTGCGGCGTCGAGCGCATCGCCCTGCGCCGGCTGGATCGCGCGGCGACCGCCCAGCAGATCTCCGGGATCCTCGGCCGCACGGTCGACCCCGCCATGGCCGACCGGCTGTACGCGCGGTCCGGCGGCAATCCATTCCTGGCCGAGGAACTGGTGGCGGCCGAGGGCCGCACCGCGATCACCGAAGACCTGAAAGACTTGCTGCTGCTGCGTTTCCACGAGCTGCCCGCCGCCGCCCAGCAGGCCGGGCACGTGGTGGCCCTGGCCGGCACCGGCACGGGGCACGGCCTGCTGGAGCAGGTGACGACTTGTTCGACAGAGGAGCTGTCGGCCGGGCTGGCGGCCGCCGTCGACCGGCACGTCCTGGTGCATGACGCCGACGCGTACGCCTTCCGGCACGCCCTGGTGGCCGAGGCCGTCGCCCAGGACATGCTCCCCGCCGACCGGCGGCACCTGCACCGGTGCGTGGCGCGGGCGCTGGCGGCGGGGCTGCCGGGCGAGGTGACGCCGCGATCTTCCGTACGGGCGTCGCGGCTGGCGCAGATCGCGCATCACTGGTACGCGGGACGGGACGCCGAACAGGCGCTCTCGGCCGCGGTCGAGGCGGCGCTCGCGGCCGAGGAGATCATGGCGTTTCCGCAGGCCCAGCTGCACTACCAGCACGCGCTCGCGCTCTGGCCGGACGTGCGGCGGGCCCGCGCCGAGTCCCGGCTCGACCTGGCCGGCCTGTGCGAGCACGCGGCCGAGGTGGCGTACCAGATGGACGACATCGACGGCGCGCTCGAGCTGATCGGCCAGGCCTTCACGCACCTCGACGCGCACCGCGACAAGGGCCGCGCGGGCCTGCTGCACGAACGCCGCGGCCGTTACATGCTCGGCCGCGGCGACGCGCGCCCGGCCGTCCTCGCCGAATACCAGGCCGCCGTACGGCTGACGCCGCCCGAGCCGAGCCTCGCACGCGCCCAGGTGCTCGCGGGTCTCGCCGGCGTCCTGATGATGGACACGCGCTACGCCGAGGCCGAGTCGTGCGCGGCCGACGCCGTGGAGGTCGCGGGCCGGCTGGGCGCGGCACGCGAGCACGAGGCGAGCGCGCTCGGCACTCAGGGCGCGTCGCAGGCCATGCTCGGCCGCACCGACGAAGGTCTGAAGCACCTGCGCGGGGCGCGCCGGCTGGCCATCCAGATCGGCGGGTTCGACGCGCTCTGGCGGGCCCACCTCAATCTGTCGGACGTGCTGCACTACAACGGGCTGCTACGGGAGTCCGTCGAGGTCGCGACCGACGGCATCGAGCGGCTCGACCGGCTCGGCGCGGCCGACTACGACTCCGGCCACTTCCGCACCCAACGGGCGTGCCTGCTGGGCAACCTCATGCAGTCGCTGTTCTATCTCGGCCGCTGGGACGAGATGCGGCCGCACATTCCCGAGCCGGACAGCCGGCCCGCCAACAACAAGATCCACCTCAATCTCTGGCTGACCAGCACGTCTGTCCTCGTCGCACGTGGCGAGCACGACTGGGCGCGGGCCGCGCTCGACCACTGCCACGATCTCGTGGACTGCGTATTCACCGAGTTGTCGGCGCTGTTCCACGTGGAAAGCGCGGAGCTCGCGGTGTGGCGGGGCGACCTCGAGTCCGCGCGCGACTCGGCGGCCCGCGCGGCGAAGGCGCTCGAACGCAGCGACCACGTCCCGCTCATGGCCCGGGCGGAGGCGATCGCCGTACGGCTGCTCGCCGATTCGGCGCAGCGCGACCCGCGGCAGGTCCCCGACATCACCCCTCACCAGGAGCGGATCGCCTGGCTTGGGCGGTTGCCCCTGACCCGGCTGGCGGCCGCCCATCTGCGTGTGGCCGACGCCGAGCTGGCGCGTATCACCGGCGACGGCCGGACCGCGTCATGGACGGAGGCCGTCGCCGACTGGGCGGATCTGGAGGCGCCCTACTACGCCGCCTACACCCGGTGGCGGCTGACCGAATCGATGCTGGCCGAGGGCGGCCGGCGCGAGACCGCGGCCCGCGCGTTGCGGACCGCGCACGGCGAGGCCGTACGGCTCGGCGCGGCCCCGCTGGCCGGCGAGATCGAGGCGCTCGCCAAACGGGCGCGATTCGACCTCGCGGAAGGCGACGACACGGCGCCGAAATCCGGCGAGCCGGACGGCCCGTTCGGCCTCACCCCCCGCGAGGCCGAGGTGCTCGACCTGCTGGGCGAGGGCCACACCAATCGGCAGATCGCCCGGAAACTGTTCATCAGCGAGAAGACGGTCAGCATTCACGTCTCACGGATCCTCGCGAAAATGAACGTCCCCAATCGGTCGAAGGCCGCGGCCACGGCCCACCGCCTCCGGCAGAGCACATCGTCGTCCGAAAACTGAGGCCGATCCCGTCTGGGACTCTACGCGGCGAGCTTGATCACGTAGGTGACGAAGGTCAGCCGGGCCGAGCCGACCGAGCCGGTGATCTGCCAGCAGCCGGCGGCCGGGAAGTAGACGCCGGTGGCCTGGAAACCACGGTCGCCGTAGCCGGTGGGGATGTCGGCGCGCAGCGGCGCGGCCGTCCCGTCGATCCGGCGGCCCGTGATGCGCAGCTGCCCGGGGACGCCGCGCCACCAGCCGAACTTCATGCCGATCGAACCGTCTTCGCGGATGAACTCCGGCCCGGCCTTGATGACGCCGCCCGGCCATATGCCGCCCACGATGAGGCGCTCGTCGCCGTACGCGCTCCCCGAGCCGAACATCGACTCGTCCGCGATCGACGGCGGCACCTTCCCCGGCAGCGTCACGGGGCACCCGGCGGGCGCGGACGCGGACGCGCCGGATGCCGACGGGACCGGCACAGGCGACGAAGGCACGGGCGACGAAGGCACGGGTGAGGCAGGGGCCGGTGACGGGCCGGCCGCCGAATTCGTGGCCGTACAGCCCACGGCCAGCAGCGCCATCCCGGTGAGAGCCGCCGACGTGATCGCTCTGCCGATGCCCGTCATACCTGTCCTACCGGCCTGCCAGGCCATAGGTTCCCGGTCATGGTCGACCATCGCGCCGGGCAGCCGCCGTACGACCGGCTGGTGATCCGCGTCCACCTCCTGCTGCGCGTCGCGATGCTCGTGCAGGTCGCCTTCAGCGTGCCGAGCGCGTGGAGCCGCGCGACCCGTCCCGCCGTGCTGGTCGTCACGCTGGCCGTGCTGGTCGCCAGTACGGCGGTCGCGGTGTGGCGCAGCTATCGGCGCGGCCGATTAGGCGGCCCCGTGGCGGTCGCGATCGACGTCGGGCTCGCCATGGCGGCCCTCGCGGCCGGGTCATGGCTGCTGCCGCCGGGCACCGATCCCGCCACGGACAACGCGTTCTATCCGTACACCGTCGGGGTGATGGCGGCCGCGGGGCTCGCGTCGCGCTCGCTCGTCCCGGCCCTGGTCGCGCCCATCATCGCGACCACGCTGTACGTGACGCTGACCGTCGTCAGCCGTGGCGCCTCCTGGACGCTGCTCCAGAACTCGATCACCTATTGGGCGTTCGCGCTGGTGGGGTGGGTCCAGGCGCGGGTGTACGCCCGGCTGTTCGGCGACCTGCAGCAGGCCAGGGCGAGCGCCATCGAGCAGGAGCGCCTCCTGACGGCCGAGCGGGAACGCGGGCGCTACGCCCTCGAGCTGCACGACCGCGTGCTGCAGACGATGGAGTTCCTGGCGGCGGGCCCGTGGATCGGCGACGGCGACGTGCGCGCCCACGTGGCCAGGGAGGCCGAGTGGCTGCGGGGCTTCATCCGCGGGGACGACCCGTCGACGACGACGGAGCTGCGCGCCGCGCTGTCCGCGGTCATCGTCCAGCAGACGGCCGTGGGCATGATGATCGCCTCGAACCTCGCCGGGCTGGGCCGTGAGGAGCCGCCCACGACGTCGTCCATGCGCTCGCGGGAGCCGTACACGAGGCGCTGACCAACGTGCGCAAGCACGCGGGGGTGACACGCGCGACCGTGTGGGCCAAGTCGGCCACCGACCACATCGTGGTGACCGTGACCGACCACGGCGGCGGCTTCGACGCGTCGGAGCCCGGCGCCGGCTTCGGGATCCGGGAGTCGATCGTGGGACGGCTGCGGCAGGCCGGCGGATCGGCGGAGGTCACCAGCGCGCCCGGGGAGGGGACGCAGTGGACCCTGTCCGTGCCGCTGTGAGCCTCAGACGGGCGGCGTCCGCCGGTCGTGGCCCAGGCGTTCGAGGGCCGCGCGGGTGAGCTCGGCCTTGTTGCCGACCTGCAGCTTCGACCGGATCCGCTCCAGATAGGTGTCGACGGTCGCCTTGCTCACCCCCATCCGGGTGGCCACCTGCGTGTGAGTGAGGCCCTGCGCGATCAGCTCCAGGGTCTGCTCCTCACGCACCGACAGCGGCACGACCTGCGGCTCGGGCAGCCGGCTCTGCAGGATGTCGGCGAGCGACGGCGACAGGGCGAAGCCGCCGGCCGCGACCGTGCGGACCGCCGCCACGAGCATGGCGGGATCGGCGTCCTTGGTCACATAGCCGCAGGCCCCGGCGCGGATCGCGTCGACGACGTCGGTCGGTCGTCCCGAGGCGGAGACGATCAGCACCTTCGTCGTCAGCCGCAGCGCCTCGATGACCGTGAGGCAGGGCTGCTGCCCGCCGCCCGGATACAGGTCGAGCAGGACCAGGTCGGGCACCTCGTTGGACGGCCAGACGGCAAGGTCGAAGGGGGTGGCGACCGACTCGGTGACGGTGACGTCGCCCGCCTCCGCCAGGAAGGCGGCGAGCCCGCGGCGGGCGATCGGATGATCGTCCACAATCGCTACCCGGATCATCTGCATCGCTCCATCTCGCCGTCGCCGCCACAGTAGCCGTCAATACCGGGACGCGGGACCCGGCGTCGTGTCGGCTATGTGCCCGACACGCCCTGTCCCGTCTTCGCCGGACAAGCCCGCCCCCGCGATCGCAGCACCGCCACGGCGAGGGTGAGCCAGACGGCGCCTTCGATCAGGGGGCCGGCCTGGCCGACGGCCATGGTGAGGGGCAGGGCCGCGGCGAAGGCCACGGCGAGCGTGCGGGGGACGCGGCCGGCGCGGAACATGGCAACGCCGAGCCCGACGCCGCCGAGCAGCCACAGCGCGATGCCGGGCAGGAACAGCGGGTCCAGCCGGTTGTCGCTGGCGACGAAGGTCGCGCCGCCGGCGAGGCCCAGCAGAGCCTGGCCGGCGGCGTAGACCACGGCCGCGACGCGAGCGAACCGGCCCCAGGTCGGCGACGTGCGGTGGACGCGGTCGAGGACGACGATCGCCACGATCGAGAGCCACGTGGCGGCCGAATAGGAGCCTCGACGCCGCCCACGCGCGGCATGGCGAGATCCATCA
This sequence comes from Streptosporangiaceae bacterium NEAU-GS5, assembly GCA_017592665.1. GTDB lineage: Bacteria > Actinomycetota > Actinomycetes > Streptosporangiales > Streptosporangiaceae > NEAU-GS5. The sequence goes on from JAGFNW010000022.1 coordinate 80,216, forward strand.
GCACGACGTCCGGCCGGTGCTCGGCGGCCATCGCGACGGCCTCGGCCCCGTCGGCCGCCTCGCCCACCACGGTGTAGCCCTCGACGGTCGCGAACAGCGCCAGCAGCCCGCTGCGCACGACGGGATGATCGTCCGCGATCAGCAGGCGGATCATGCGGGCTCCCTGACGATCAGGTGGACGCGGACCTGGGCGCCGCCGGTGACCAGCGCGCACGCCACACCGAACACCAGCCAGCCCCAGGCGTTCCGCATGCACTGATGCTCTCCCGCCCCGAGTCCCAACGGAACGGGACAACCTTCCCTGTGCACCAGGACCGTCCGCCGAGCCCGCACTCCGGCTCCCTGGGCGGGGTCCCTGAGCGCGGGGACCTCGCTGCGGAACCGCGGGCCGGGTCCGCGGGCGAGGTCCTTCGCGCGCGGGGGCTTCGTGGGTCAGCGGTCGAGGTGGGACTTCAGGGCGTCGAGCGGGCTGTCCCAGTCGCGGGCCAGGGCGGCGAGGAACTGCTGCGCCACGCGCATGGGGGCGGATCGGAGGCGGTAGCGCACGCGGCGCCGCTCCCCCGGCTCGGCGGTCACCAGGCCGGCCTCGGCCAGCAGGGCCAGGTGCTTGGCGATCGCCTGCCGGGTGATCGGCAGCCGGGCGGCCAGGTCGGTCGCGGTGGCCGGACCGGCCGAAGCCAGCGCGGCAAGGATGCCGCGCCGGCTCGGGTCGGCGAGGGCCGTGAAGACCTGCTCCGCGATGGCCTCGACGTCGTCGGGCCCTATGTCGGCGGGTCTCGGGTCAGGCCACATCGAGGTAGTCGCACAGCTCGCCCAGCTCGCTGATCCAGCCTTGGCCGTGCGCGTCGTACGCCTTGGTGTAGGACTCGTCGGACAGCTGGGCGAAGCCGGTTTCGACGACCCGGAGCAGCGTGCCCGTGTCGGTCGGCTCGAGGGTGAACTCGACGTAGGTCCGGCGCGGGTCGTCCTTCGGCAGCTCGTAGAGATGCCAGGTGAAGCCGAACACGGTCGGCTCCTGGACCCGCTCGACCCGCATGTCGACGCTCGACCCGTCGCTCCAGCGCAGCTGGGCCGCGCCGCCCGGGCGCAGGTCGATCGTCGCCTCGTTGCCGAACCAGGCGCCGAGCCCTTCGGCCGTGGTGAGCGCCGACCACACCTTGACGGGCGGATGCGCGATCTCGACGGTCCGCTCGATTCGATCAGGGAAACCCATGACAACCTCCAACACTAGTTTCTCGTGGACTGCGGCTTCGCCGCGAACTACGCGCCGCGTGGGCGCAACCGGAGCCAGATCAGCACGACGGCGGCCAGCGTCACGGCCACATCCACCACCACTGCGAGGTGGATGCCGGTCAGCTGGGCGCTCTGCGTCGCGGCGATCGAGCCCAAGACAGGGATGCCGACGGTGATGGCGACCTGCTGGGTCATCGAGGTCAGGCCGGTCGCCAGGCCCTGCTCGTGGTCGGCCACGCCGGAGGTGCCGGTCACGGTGTACGCCACGATGGCCGCCACGTGCCCGAAGAACCCGACGAACAGCGCGGGGACGAGGATCGCGAGCGCCATCCGGTCAGGGCCGAGCAGCAGCAGCGGCAGCGTCGCTAGCGCCTGCACCGTCATGCCCGCGACGAGGACCGTACGGCTGCCGAATCGGCCGATGAAGCGGCCGGCCACGACGCCGGCGAACACGGACGCCAGGCCCGGCAGGCCGTAGATCAGGCCGGTGGCCAGCGGGGACAGACCCAGGACCCGCTGCAGGTAGAGCGTCACCAGGAAGATGATGGCGGGCTCCATCACGAAGATCACGAACCCGCCGAGGTTCCCCCACTTCACCGAGGGCCGCGCGAGGATGCGGACGGGGGCGAGCGGGGCCGGTGAACGCAGCTCGATCACCCAGAAGGCGGCCAGCAGCGCGACGCCGGCGACGGCCGCCAGGACGTTCTTCTCGATGATCGCGTAGATGACGGCGAGGAGACCGCCGGTCACGGTCACCGCGCCCGGCACATCCAGCCGCACCCGGTTCGGCACCCGGCTCTCACCGACCACGAACGGCGCGACCAGCAGGATGGCCACGGCGACCGGGACGTTGATGAAGAACGCGGCCCGCCAGCCCAGCAGGCTGACCAGCGCTCCGCCGACCAGAGCGCCGGCGGTGAAGCCGCCCGACAGCAGGGCGCCGTTGAGCCCGAGGACGCGCTCACGTAGCCCGCCTTCCGTGAAGGTGGTCGTGAGCAGCGACAACGACGCCGGGGTCGCCATCGCGGTGGCCAGGCCCTGCAGCGCGCGTGCGGTCAGCAGCACCTCCGGACTGGAGGCGAAGCCGCCCAGCAGAGAGGCCCCGGTCAGCAGGATCACGCCGGTCAGGAACAGCCTCCGGCGGCCGAAGAAGTCGGCCAGCCGCCCGAACAGGAGGGTGAAGCCGGCCGCGGGGAGCGCGTACGCCGAGGTGATCCACGGGAACCCGGCCGGGCTCAGACCCACGCCGGCGCCGGCCTCCGGCAGCGCGACGTTCAGGATCGAAAAGTCGACAGCCAGCATGAATCCGGCGCCGAGCAGCACTAACAGGATCACCCGTTGGCGGGCCGTGAAACGCGCGGAAACGGGAGCGGGAGCGGTGTCGATCGTGACGGCCATGCCATCCTCCTCAGATGTCGCAACTGACTGGTTGCGATATTATGGCAACCGATCGGTTGCGTCAAATGCCAGGAATAGTTGACACGTCAATCAGTGCTATGTGGTTGACACGTCAACGAAATGGTGGAGACCCGATGGCCCAGGAGACGACGGCGCGGCGCACGATGACGTCGCGCGAGCTGGCCGTGTGGCGGTCGCTGATGGACACGACGACCGACCTGCGCCGGGTGCTCGGCGCCGAACTGCAGGAATCGGGGCTGTCGCCGGGCGACTACGCGGTCCTGCTGGCGCTGAGCGAGGCGCCCGGGCGGCGGCTGCGCTCCTCGGCGCTGGCCACCGAGATCGACTGGGAGCGCAGCCGGCTCTCCCACCACCTCGGGCGGATGAACCGGCGCGGCCTGATCCGGCGGGAGAGCTGCGTCACCGACAACCGCGGCGCCGAGGTCGTCATGACCACCGCCGGCGCGAGCCTGTTCCGGCAGGCCAGCGTGCTCCACCTGCGCGCGGTCAAGGCACGCTTCGCCGACGCGCTGACCGGCGGCCAGCTCACCGCGCTCGCCGAGATTCTGCAGGCGCTACGCGATCACTTGGAAGGAAGCGAACCGTGATGTCCATCGAGCGCATCGCCGTGCTGGGCGCGGGACACGTCGGACCGGCCATCGCGCGGGTGGCCATCGACGCTGGGTATGAGGTGGCCATCGCCGCCTCCGGCGATCCCGCCGACATCGAGCTGATCACCGGGGTTCTGGTTCCCGGCGCGACGCCGCTGTGGGCCGCCGACGCGGTCGCCGGCGCGGATCTGGTCGTGCTGGCCATCCCGTTGCACCGCTTCCCGGTTTTCGATCCGGCGCTGGTGGCGGGCCGCCTGGTCGTCGACGTCATGAACCACTGGGCTCCGATCGACGGCCACGTGGCGATGTTCGAGGACCCGGCGTACGGCAGCAGCGAGATCGTCGCGCGCCGGCTCGCCGGAGCCACCGTCGTCAAGACCCTCAACCACCTCGGCTACCACGAACTCGAGGACGACCGCAGGCCGGCGGACGCGGCCGACCGGCGGGCGCTCGGCGTCGCCGCCGACGACCCCGCCGCCGCGGCCCTGGTCGCCGAGGTCGTCGAGCGCATCGGCTACGACGCCGTACGCCTGCCGAGCCTGCGGGCCGGCCGCCTTCTCCAGCCCGGCGGTCCCGTCTTCGGCGCGGCCCTCGAACGCGCCGCCTTCGAAGACGCCGTCGGCGTCCGCCAAGCCGCCTGAAAACCACACCACCTGAAAACCACACCAAAGGAGATCCGACATGACCACGTTCCCGCTCGTACTCGGCCTCGACACCTTCGGCGACACCACCGACGACGCCCAGGGCCGCCCGCTCTCGCACGCCCAGTCGATCCGCGACGTGGTCGAGCAGGGCGTGCTGGCCGACCATGTCGGCGTCGACCACATCGGGATCGGCGAGCACCACACTCCCGACATGCCCATGCCGGCCGCCGACGTCGTGCTGTCCGCGATCGCGGCCCGCACGTCCCGCATCCGGCTGGGCTCCGCCGTCACCGTGCTGAGCTCCGACGACCCCGTCCGCGTGTTCCAGCGGTTCTCGACGCTCAACGCCATCTCGGGCGGCCGCGCCGAGGTCATCCTCGGCCGCGGGTCGAGCGTCGACTCCTTCCCCCTGTTCGGATACGACCTGGCCGACTACGAAGACCTCTTCGAGGAGAAGACCGCGCTGTTCGCCGAACTCCTCAAGGGCGGGCCGGTCACCTGGCAGGGCAAGACCCGGGCCGCGCTGTACGAGCAGGACGTCGTGCCGTACGCGGAAAACGGGGCCTTCCCCGTGTGGATCGGCGTGGGCGGCAGCCCGCAGTCGGTGATCCGGGCGGCCCGGCACGGCATGTCGCTGATGCTGGCCATCATCGGCGGCGACCCCGCCCGCTTCACCCCGTTCTCCGACCTGTTCCAGAAGGCGCTGCAGCGGTTCGGCCGCGACCCGCTGCCGGTCGGCGTGCACGCCCCCGGACACGTGGCCGCCACCGACGAGCAGGCCCGCGCCGAGTTCTGGCCGTACTACCTCAAGGTCCTGCGCCACTACAGCAGGATCCGCGGCTTCGCCGTGCCGAACGAGGCGTCGTTCCGCCGCGAGATCGGCCCGCACGGCGCGCTGTACGTCGGCTCTCCCGAGACCGTCGCCCAGAAGATCGCCGTAAACATGACCCGGCTTGGCGCCACCAGGTTCGACCTCAAGTACGGTATGGGCGGCTTGGCCCACGAGAAGCTGATGACCTCCATCGAGCTGTACGGGAGCCAGGTCATCCCGCGCGTACGCGACCTAATGGCGTCCCCGGAGGCTCCGGAGGCCTGAAAGGACATATTTCATGGGCATGCCACTGATCACCGACCGGCTCGTCGTCCGTGAGTGGACGGCCGACGACGCCGACGCGGCGCTGGCCATCTACGGGTCCGAAGAGGTCACGCACTGGCTCACCCCCGCGATGCTGCAGATCTCGGATCTGGCGGCCATGCGCGCGGTGCTGGACGCCTGGCAGGAGGCGCAGCCCAACCTGCCCAAGCCGCGCGGGCGGTGGGCCGTTCAGCGGCGTGATGACGGCGTCGTGGTCGGCGGGCTGGGCATCCGGCTGCTCCCGCCGTACGAGGACGACCTGGAGCTGAGCTGGCAGCTCAACCGGGACTCGTGGGGGCAGGGCTACGCGGTCGAAGCGGCGAGCGCCCTGATCTCCTGGGCGTTCACCCAGGAGATCGACGAGCTGTTCGCGGTCGCCCGGCCGGCCAATCAGCGCGCCATCGCCACCGCCGAGCGCCTCGGCATGCAGTGGGTCGGCGAGACCTCCAAGTACTACGGCCTCAACCTGCAGGTCTACCGGATCCGGAGCGCCGAGGTGCCGGGCCGCCCCCGCCCCGGTGGCGGCCACTGATGAAGAGCGGACGGACCTAGCCGAACTCGCCCAAGACGAGATCGCTGAGGGATCCGGCCCGGCGTACACTCGAACGACATTCGCCGGACGCACCGTGGTCGACCTACCAGGTTTCGGTGTGCCCCGCTCCACGAGCAACCGCTGACCCTGAACCCCGTGGCCGTATGTGAACCCGTGGAGGAAACCATGACAGGCCTGGACGGCAAGAGGATCGTCATCGCAGGCGGCGCGACCGGCATCGGAGCCGCGACCGCCGAGCGACTCGCCGCCGACGGGGCCGCGGTCGTTGTCGGCGACATCAACCTCGAGGGCGCGCAGCAGACGGCCGAGCGCATCGTCAAAGCCGGAGGCACGGCCTCCGCCGTCGCTTTCGACCTGTCCGACGAGGCCTCCGTGCAGGGGCTGTTCGACCAGGCGGTGACCGCGTTGGGCGGCGTCGACGGGCTCTACAACGTGGGGGCCGACCTGTCCCCCTCCCTCGTCTCGAACGACGTCGACCTGCTCGGCATGGACCCGGCCGTCTGGCGCCGCACCTTCGAGGTCAACCTCCTCGGCTACGCCCTGACCTGCCGGTCGGTCATCCCGCTGCTGCTTGAGCGCGGCGGCGGCGTCATCGTCAACACCTCCTCGGGCGCGGTCGGGGCCGGCGAGCCCACCCGTCCCGCGTACGCGGCCTCCAAGGCGGGCGTCAACGCGCTGACCCGCCACATCGCCTCACGCTGGGGCAAGGAGGGGATCCGCTGCAACGCCGTGGCCCCCGGCCTGGTGATGACCGAGGGCGTGCGCGCGGCCAACGACGAGCGCCTGGAGAAATACGCCCTGTCGATCGCCCGCAGCCCGCGACTCGGCCTGCCGGGCGACCTCGGCAACGTCGTCGCCTTCCTCTTCTCCGACGACGCCGAATGGATCAACGGCCAGGTCTGGGCCATCGACGGCGGCATGAGCCTCCACGACTAATCCCCCTGAATCCCCGCGAAGTATTCTCTTATTTCGCCATTTATCATGGAATCCCAGAATCCCCGAGGGACTTTCCCTCGGGGATTTATAATGCGCCCATGGCAACCAGTGTGATGACTCCCGAGCAGACGTTGCCGAAGACGATATTGCGCGGGCCGTGGCAGGAATGCACCCTCACCCGGATTAACGAGCTCCGGGCGCTGAGCGAATGGGCGTATAAAGAGAGCGACCAGGCGGCGAAGTGGGAGAGCATTTACCACGCCACCCACAGGCATCTGGATCGGGCCCGCGACGCCGTCCAGAAGACCAGGTCTCGCTATCTCTCCTTCAACGGCACCCTGCTCGAGTCGGCCGACAGCAACATCGACGCGGCCGAGGCCAATCTTCTGCGGATGGCTCCCAAGGATTATCTCATCGGGCAGTTGCCCAGCCTGATCGTGCACGTCAACCGGCATCTGCCGGCCAACGATCCGCGTCTGCAGGAGTTCCACGCGCTGCTGCGGGAATTGAAGGACCCGGCCAAGTGCACCGACGCGGCACGGACCCAATTGATCGCGGTGGTGCGGGCGGCGAGTTCCGAGGCGAGCCGGGAGATCATGGCGGTCCGGCAGTTCCGCAACGTGCTCATGGTCGTGGCCATGGCGCTCACCACGATCGCGGTCCTCGTGGCGGCCGTCGGACTATTCGCCGCCGACTGGGTGCCGATCTGCTTCACGCCGCAGCGTGGCACCGATCTCATGCTGGTCTGTCCCACCGGGGAACAGGTGCTTCAGGTCAACGGCAAGCCGGCTCAGCTCAATATGAACGAAGCGATCAAATCGACCGCCCATCCGCAGGATCTGCTCATCCTGGAGCTGCTCGGCGCGGTGTCGGGTGCGGTCGCCGGCGCCGTTTCCCTGCAACGACTGCGGGTCAATTCCGGCTCGCTCGGCCTGCCGGTGGCGCTGGCCATGCTGAAGCTGCCGTTCGGCGCGCTGACCGCGTTCGTCGGGCTGCTGCTGATGCGCGGCCAGTTCGTGCCGGGGCTCAGCGCGCTCGACAGCTCGGCCCAGATCATCGCCTGGGCCGTGCTGTTCGGATCGTCTCAGCAGGTCTTCACCCGGCTCGTGGATCAGCAGGCCCAGGCCGTGGTCAGTCGCGTACGAGGAGCTCAGCGAACGGGCCGGACGCGCTCACGATGACGCGCCGGGATCAGGCGGGATCCGGCGGGATCCGGCGGGGTCAGCCGCCGTCCACGCGGTCGCCCAGGTGGTCGACCCAGCCTTGGGCGATGTAGGCGACCTGGAGGGTGGGCCGTTTGCCGGGCCAGACCTGATAGGCGAGCAGGGCGGCGGAGTCGTCGTCCACGATCAGCCGGGTTTCCTCCTTCCAGCCCCCGGACCGCACGGTGTTGCCCAGGGCGACGCCGGTGCGCCCGAGCGGGTCCTTCACTTTGCCGAGGGAGGCGATTCCCGGCTGCTCCGCGAGCAACTTGTAGAGGGCGGCGCGGGTCGCGGGCTTGGTCGGGCCGCTCAACATGCTCTCGGCCGCATCCCAGACATATTGCGTGAATCTGCCCTTGGCGTGCCAGTAGCTCGACCGCTCCTGGCGGAACAGCCGCCGCAGTTCGGCGGCGAGCGCGTCCTTCTCCCCCGGCAGCCGCTGCAGCTTGGAAATCGTGAGCATGTGCGTGCCGAGAACGAAGAGGGGCTGGCGGTAGTAGTCGATCGATCGCGTTCGGCGCCCGATGAAGGGGGAGCCCTCCCGCCGCCATTTCGCCTTGTCGGCCGGGTTGGCGAAGATGAACTCCACGTCCGTGTCGCCGGTGAAACGGCTGCGCGCGCCCTTCTTCGTCGCGTCCCAGCGCTCATGCGTGCCGGCCATGATGGCGTTGAACCGCACGGCCGGGGACCAGACGCGCTCCTTCGAGTACCAGTAGCGGCCGGTCGTGGCCGGCTGACGGGCGGCCGTCTCCGAAGCGGCGAGGAGGATGGATCGGGCGTCCAACGGCGTCGCGGACGGCGTCGTCGCCGACGTCGGGGCGTTGGCCGAGGAAGGCGCCGCCACCCGGCCGGACGGCGACGCAGGATGGCTGCCGAGAGTGACCACCACGCCGAGCGCGGCGGCGGCGAGGCCGGTGACCGCGGCCGCGGCGCGCGTCACGGCGCGGGTTCTGCGGGCGCGCCGCCCCCGGCGTACCAGGTCCGCGACGGGCGCGGGGGGTATGGGCTCGCGGCGGGCCAGCGTCCGCAACGCATTGGCGAGATCCTCGTGTTCGTCGTTCATCGTGCCGCCTCCTGGCTCTCGCGTAGCGCGGTCCGCAACTGCGCCATGGCTCTGAAATGCTGACTTTTGACCGTGCCGACCGAGCAGCCGAGGATCTCCGCGACCGCCTTCTCCGTCAGGTCCTCGAAGTGGCGCAGGATGACGATCGCGCGCTGCTGACGGGACAGGGCGTGCAGTGCGCGGCTCAGATCCTCGTACGGCTCTCGCGGCGCGGCCCGCGGATCGGCGTGGTCGGGCGGCTCCGCGGTCGGCTGCTCCCGCCGGCTGCGCCGCCACCGGCTGACGTTGCCGTTGGCCAGCATGCGCCGCAGGTAAGCGTGCGGTTCGGTGGCGGCGACCCGGCGCCATCGCGCGTACAGCCGCACCAGGCAGTCCTGGAGCAGCTCCTCGCCCCGGTCACGGTCGCCGGTGAGGAGTATGGCGGTGGCCAGATGCCGGCCCCAGGCCGCCTCGACGAAGGCGACGAATTCCGCGTCGGCGGCGTCCGCTGATTCGCTCACATGGCCCTAACGCGGATCGGCCGCGAAAGGTTGGCAACCGGCCCCGGCTTCCTGACGCGCGCGGCGCTCGGGGAGCGATTAGGCTGCGAGTCAGTGGCGGCCGACGTCCCGCCCGCTCCGAGCCCAGGTGCCTACGCCGCCCGGGCGACGAGGACAAGGTCCATCGGATCAGCGTTTCACTCCCGGCCGTGTGTCTTCCTTGCGGAAACGTTCCCGGCGGAGGGCGTAGGACGCCGCCCGAGAGGACGAAGACATGGTCAAGGACTCGGCGCGCAAGAACGCCATCAGAGAGCGCATGGCCCAAACGGGCAAAAGCTACGCCGACGCCGCCCGCGAACTGACCGAAGAAGCCGCCGCCCGCGAACTGACCGAAGAGGCAGCCGCCCAACCCGCCGCCCAACCTGCTGAGGCCGCCGCTCGACCTGCCGAGCCCGCCGCCCAACCCGCTGAGGCCGCCGCTCGACCTGCCGAGCCCGCCGCCCAACCTGCTGAGGCCGCCGCGACCGCGCTAAAGCCAGAGCCGCGACCCGAGCCGGACCTGCAGTCGGAGCCGCAGGTGCGGGCGCAACCCGAGCCGCAGGCGCACGCCCGGCCAGAGCCGCAGGTGCAGGCGCAACCCGAGCCGCAGGCGCACGCCCGGCCAGAGCCGCAGGTGCGGGCGCAACCCGAGCCGCAGGCCCGGCCAGAGCCGCAGGTGCAGGCGCAACCCGAGCCGCGGCCGCAACCCCAACCGCACGTGCAAGTACGGGTGAGTTTCGACCTGTTCTCCAGCCAGGCGCTGGATGTGGTCAAACTGGCCCAGCAGTATGCGCGGGCTCAGTGGCACAGCGCGGTCGGCACCGAACACCTGCTGGTCGCCCTGCTCGACGACCGCGCCGGCGGTCTGGCCTCCGAGATCCTCGAAGACCTGGCGGGCGGCCTGCCGGTCGTCGAAGCGGCGCTCGCCGCCACGCTGCCCGCGGCGGCGTCCACGGCACCCCCGCCCCAGATCCCCTTCACCGACCACGCCGCGATCGCCCTCGCCAAGGGCGTCCACCGGCAGGCCGACCGGACCGGGGTGCTCCACATCGGGTCCGAGCACATCCTGCTCGCCCTGCTGGCCCTACCGGACAGCCGCGCCTGCCAGGTCCTCGGCGCCCTCGGCATCTCCCTCGCCGCCGTACGCACCGAGGTGACCACCCGCTGGGCCGCCATGAACGTGGTCACCCGCTACAACAACCCGCGCTGACCAGGATCGCCCGCGCATCCGCCGGGCCGGATGCGCGGGCGGCCGCCCGGACGGGCAGGCATCGTACGATCACATTCATGGCGGTAAGGGCGGTTGACGGCAGCGCAGGCGACGCGGACTACGGCGCGATCGGGGGCGGCTATTCGCGCTATCGGCGGCCCGATCCCCGGATCGCGCGGGCTGTGGCCGAGGCGCTGGGCGACGCCCGGACCGTCCTGAACGTCGGCGCGGGGACGGGCTCGTACGAGTCGGCGGACTACGAGATCACGGCCGTGGAGCCGTCGGCATCCATGCGGGCGCAGCGGCCGGCCCACCTCGCGGAGGCGATCGACGCGGTCGCCGAGAATCTGCCGTTCGCCGACGACTCCTTCGACGCGTCGATGAGCTCGTCCAGCGTGCACCAGTGGAGCGACCTCGCCGCCGGGCTCCGCGAGATGCGCCGGGTGACCCGCGGCCCGGTCATCGTGCTGACCGGCGACCCCGACGCGGTCCGCAAGTTCTGGCTGTACGACTACGCCCCGCAGGTCCTCGAGACCGAGGTCCGCCGTTATCCGCCGGTCGCCGAGATCGCCGGCCTGCTCGGCGGGGAGGTCACGGTCACGCGGATCCCGATCCCCGCCGACTGCACCGACGGCTTCAACGAGGCCTACTTCGCCCGTCCCGAGATGCTGCTCGATCCCGGGGCCCGGCTGGCCTGTTCGGCATGGAGCTTCGTCCCCGCCGAAACCGTCGCGGCGTACGTCGAGCACCTGGCCCGCGACCTGGCCGACGGCACCTGGGACGCCCGCCACGGCGCCCACCGCGCCCAGCCCGCCTACGAAGGCTCGCTCGTTCTCATCCGCGCGACACCCTGATCCCGCTCCTACTCGTCGGCGAGCCAGTGGCCGTGGAAGCCGGCCGGAACCCGGCGCGGCAGCCGCACCGACGCGACCGATGACAGATCGGCGGCGTCGAGGACGACCAGGTCGGAGCCGTCGAGGGTGGAGACGATCGACAACAGCCAGCCGTCGTCCTCGGAGCCCGCGCTGTCCGGCTCGCGCGGCACGAAGACGGCTTCGCCCGTGTGGCCGGCGGTCTGACGGGCCCAGGACTGCCCCGACTTCGTGTCATATTTCACGACCACGGATTCGCCGACCGTGTAGACGTAGCGGCCGTCGAGGCCGGTGTGCGCGTCGTTGATGGTCGGGAACTCGATGTGGCGGTCGTCGAGGGCCTCCTCCTTGACCGCGGCGCCGTCGATCGTCCAGCGGTGCAGGACCGACCCACCGGTCTCGGCCGCGGGATTAGTGCTGCCGCCGATCCGGCCCCAGAGCCCCGCGAAGTCGCCGGCCGTATAACGCACGGCGTCGATCACGACCCGCCCCTGCGCGTCTTCGTGTGCGTTTCCGACGTGGAAGACGTAGCAGGGGTCGACCTCGGTCCAGCGGACCGGGCCGCCGGCCTTCGGCATGACGCCGATGCGTGCCCCGTAGCCGTCGTCCCACCGGTAGGGCATGCCGCCGGTCACCGCGAGGTCGAGGTCGAACACCACCGGCAGGTCGAGCCACACCACGTGATTGGCGGTGACCGCGAAGTCGTGCATCATGGTCGGCCCCGGCACCGGGATCTCCCGGCTCTCGACCAGCTCACCGCTCTTCGACAGCCGGTGGTACGTCAGATAGGGCGCGAAGAACCCGTATCCGAAGAAGTGCAGATCACCGGTGACCGGATCCTCCTTCGGGTGGGCCGTCATCGCCGTCGTCAGCCTGCGCCCGAAGTCGCGCGCGCCGAGCGTTTCGAGGTCGGGGCTCATCTCGTACGGAAGACCGGCCTCGACCAGCGCGTAGATCCGCCCGGCGTGCCGGATGACGTTGGTGTTGGCCGGGTTGGCGGCCAGATCGACCACGCCCTCCTCCGAGACGTACGGCGCGTTGTCGGTGAACTCCGACGTCCTGACCCAACGATTGCGATACCACTCGGCGCGCCCCGAACGCAGCCGGATCCCGTGGATCATGCCGGGCCCGGTGAACCAGTGCCCTGGATCCTCGCCGGGCCGGGGGTTGGGCCCGTTGCGGAAGTAGCGGCCGGTCAGCTCCGGCGGCAGGGCGCCGGTGACCGGCAGGTCAAGCGCCTCGATCTCGTCCGGCACAGGGGCCAGATAGCCCGTGAGGTAATCCTTCATGACGCCTCCCACATTCCAACTTCGACATGTCGAAAGTAGAACGTCGCATCCTGACATGTCAACATTGGAAGGTAGAATGGCCGGCATGAGCTTGCGGCATGCGGTGCTGGGGCTGCTGGCCGAGGCCCCCGGCAGCGGATACGACCTGATGCGGGTGTTCAACCTGTCGCTCGCCAACGTCTGGCCTGCCACGCAGAGCCAGGTGTATGGCGAGCTCAACCGCCTGGCCGAGGCCGGGCTGGTCGAGGTCGCCGACGAGGGCCCACGCGGCCGCAAGGAGTACGCCGTCACCGACGCCGGCCGGGCCGAGCTGCGCCACTGGATGATCGACGTCGAGCCCAACCGCGTCCAGCGCAGCGACCTGCTGCTCCGGGTGTTCTTCCTCGGTCAGCTCAGCCGTGCGGAGGCCGCCGCATACCTGCGGCGTGAGGGCGACCTCGCCGCGCGCGAGCACGACGTGCTGCTGAAGCTCCGCGAGGAGGTCACCAGCGAGAAGGACGCCTGCGACGAGGACGGCGAACGAGGGAGCGGCAAGGACGGCGGCAAGGACCCGGACGGGCTCACCACGCACGGCCTGCTGGCTCTCGAATGGGGCCTGCGCGCCACGCGGGCGGCCAAGGACTGGGCCGACTGGGCCGTCGAGCAGCTCGACGCCATCGAGCTCCGCGAAGGGTCAGGAGGTGGCCGCGCGGGTGACGCGGGCCAGCTTGACGGCGGCTGACAGGGTGGCGATGTCGTAGGCGCCGTTGTGGCGGCGGCCGTTGATGAAGAAGGTCGGCGTCCCCGACACGCCGCTGAGGTCGGCCGACTCGATGTCCTCGTCGATATGCACGGCCCCGTCACGCTCGCCGAGCGCCGTGCGGAACTTCTCCACGTCGAGGCCGATCGACCGCGCGTAGCTCTCGTAGTCGGCCGTGTCGAGCTCGTGCTGGCAGGCCAGCAGCAGGTCGTGCATCTCCCAGAACGCCCCCTGCTCAGCAGCCGCCTCCGCCACCTCGGCGGCCCGCTGAGCGGCCGGATGCACGTCGCGCAGGGGAAGGTGCCGCCAGACGTAGCGGATGTCGCCATGGTCGGCCAGCAGTTCGCGCACCACCGGCTCGGCCTGGCCGCAGTAGGGACACTGGAAGTCGCCGTATTCGACCACGGTCACCGGCGCCTCAATCGGGCCGCGCACATGGTCGCGTTCGTCGTCCACCGGCATGGCGAGGTCGACGACCGTCTCCGAGGTGCCGAACAGGGCGCGGATGCGCATCCGAGGTGGCAGCAGGGCGGTCGCCCGGGCGAGCGTCCAGGTGAGCAGGGCGGCGCAGACGCCGGCCGCCAGGATGCCGAACTTGGCCTCGTCCAGCTGCGTACCGTGGAAGGCGATCGTGGCGATCAGCAGCGCCACGGTGAAGCCGATGCCGGCGATCATGCCGGTGCCGGTGATCGCGGCCCAGCCGACCGGTGGCCGCACCGATCCCCTGCTCAGCCGGGTGACCAGCCAGCTGGAGCCGGCGATGCCCAGCGGCTTGCCCACGACGTACGCGACCACGATGGCCAGCGTGATGGGCGAGGTGACGGCCCGCCGCAGGAACTCGCCGTTGATCACGATGCCGGCGTTGGCCAGTGCGAACAGCGGGACGATCACGTAGCTCGTCCACGGGTGGTACAGCTGCAGCAGCCGGTGGTTGGGCGAGATGGCGTAGGTGAGCCCCGCACGGGCCGACCGGGCGTATTCGGCGGTCGGCTGCTCGCGGAACAGCACGAACAGATCCGTCGCCCGTTCGAGGTCCTCGCGCGCGGCCGGCGAGGCGTAGGTGAGCAATCCCATGCCGAGGCCCACCACGACCGGTTCGACCCCCGACTGCGACATGGCCACCCAGGTCGCCAAGCCGAACAGCACGTAGACCACGCCACGCCGGACGCCGAGCCGATTGAGCACCATCATGGCCGCGAAGATCAGGACGGCGGCGACAAGCGCCGTCATCACGATCTCCCCGCTGTAGAAGACGGCGATCACGAGGAGCGCCACCAGGTCGTCGACCACGGCGACGGTGAGCATGTACGTGCGGGCCCTGGCCGGGAGCCGCCGGGCCACCAGCGCGAGCACCCCGAGCGCGAACGCCGTGTCCGTCGACATGACCACGCCCCAGCCGTATCCGGCGGGGCTGCGCCCGTTGACCACCAGATAGATCACGATCGGGACGATCATCCCGCCCAGGCCGGCCGCCACGGGAAGCAGCACCCTGCGGCGTTCGCGCAGCTCCCCCATGTCGAACTCGCGGCGCGCCTCCAGCCCGACGACGAAGAAGAAGAACGCCATCAGGCCCGTGTTAACCCAGGTCCGCAGGTCGTGGGAGATCCCGGCGTGGCCCAGCTGGAGGCTGAACGACGTTTCCCAGACCTTGGCGTACGAGCCCGGACCGACGTTGGCCCACACCAGCGCGGCCACGGTCGCCCCCACCACGAAGACGGCGCTCGCCGTCTCGGTGCGCAGAAACTCGCGCACCGGCGTGTCGAACCGGCGAACCCATGCCGTGTGTCCAGAAAACGGTTCCATCACACCCCCGAGACATCAGCACCCAAGACGTGGATGGTGTTCCCTGCGGCCGCTCAAGTAACGCTCCGTCACAGGTCGGCTAATCGCCGACGGCGATCGCTTCCACCTCGATCAGCCGGCCCGGCTCGGCCAGCGTCGCCACGCCGAGGATCGTGTCGGCCGGCTTGTGGTCGCCGAACACCGCGATCCTGGCCGCGGAAATGAGCGGCAGATATTCCTGGCGGTGGCCGACTACGTAGATCGTGATCCGCGCGACCTGATCGGGCCTGACCGAGGCCGCGGCCAGAGTGCGGCCGACATTGGCGAACGCCTGCCTGGCCTGCGCTCCGAAGTCGCCTTCTCCAACGAGATCGCCCTGCTGGTCTTCGGCCACCTGCCCGGCGACGAACACCAGGCGGCTGCCTCTCGCGACCGCGACGTGGGTGTAGCTCTCCGGGATGGGAAGATCCTCGGGGTTGATCATTTCGAGTGACATCGACGCCCCTTCACCGGCCATGGCGGCCGTACGGCCGCGCCGATGATCAGCCTAGGGCTCGATGTGCGAGCCACGCCCGCGGCTCAGGCGGCGAGAGCGACCATCTGAATGCACCAGCGCATCCGCGCGCACGCGAGCTCGGGGTTGTCGCCGTAGTCGGCGGCGAGCTGGGCCGTGCACTCCAGCGGCTCATCGTGGTGGGCGTGCCAGGCGGCCAGCACGGCCGCGCGCACCTGCTGCGGCGTGGGCTGGTCGGAAGGCTGCAGGATGCTGCAGAACAGGACTTCAGCGAGGAGGTTCGCGGGCAGGACGCTGACCATGCCGTCGAACTGAGATTGAGGTAACTCGTAGACCGCCACTCTTGTCACCGTACCTTCGGCCGGGGGGCTCTGCTTACTCCCAGATTGCGACAGATGTCCGATCACGGACATCCGGGGCACCCCCGAGCCGACCCCTAAGTCGCCCGGAAGCCCGGCCGGGGGTTGCCCCGACCACCCTGGTGGGGTTAAGCACCCGCTCCTCGCCGGACGCGGAACCACGAACCTCACCGTCCTCGGCTCGCCCTAGGCTGGAAGGGTGACCGCTGATGAGACGGATCTGAAGATGTACGAGCGACTGCTCGCCGACCTGGACGCGGGCGGCGCCCGCTACCGGATCATCGAGCATCCGCCGGAGGGCCGCACCGACCTGGTCAGCGCCCTGCGCGGAAACGACGTCGCCCACGCGGCCAAATGCCTGGTCGTCATGGTGAAGATCGGCAAGAAGCAGACCCGCTACGTGCTCGCCGTCGTCCCCGGTGATGCCCGCCTCGACCTGCAGGCCATCAAGGACCGCCACGCGGGGACGTACGTGAGCTTCGCCGGCAAGGACAAGGCCGAGGAACTGGCCGGCAGCGAGAGCGGCACCGTCCTGCCGTTCAGCTATCACCCGGAGCTGGAGCTGATCGCCGACCCGGCCCTGCTCGCGGTGCCGGAGATCTTCTTCAACGCCGCACGCCTCGACCGGTCCCTCGCCCTGGCCACCGACGACTACATCCGCCTCGCCAAGCCCCACGTCGTCCCCATCGTCGGCGGTTAGGTCTGCAGCGACTTCTCGACCGTCGCGGCGATACGGTCCGCGGACGGCAGGACCAGGTCCTCCAGGCTGTCGGCGGCGGGCAGCGGGATGTGCGGCGTGGTGATCCGCTGGATCGGGCCGTCGAGCGTCCAGAACCCCTCGTCGGCCACGATCGAGGCGATCTCGGCTCCCCAGCCCAGCAGGCGCGGGTTCTCCTCGACCGTGAACAGGTGGCCGGTCTTGGCGACGGAGGCCAGGATGGTCCGGGTGTCGAGTGGCACGAGGGAGCGCACATCGATCACCTCGGCGTCGATCCCGCGCGCCGCGAGCTCGTCGGCGGCGGCCAGCGCGCGCGGCACCATCAGCCCGAGCGCCAGGATCGTGGCGTCGGCCCCGGTCCGGCGTACCACCGCGGTCCCCAGTTCGTCGACCACCTCGCCGTCCGGCACCTCGCCCTTCATCGCGTAGAGGCCCTTGTGCTCGAAGAAGAGCACCGGGTCGTCGCAGCGCACGGCCGCGGCCATCAGCCCCACCACGTCGCGCGGCGTCGACGGGGTGACCACCTTGAGGCCGGGCACCGCCATCGCCCAGTTCTCCACCGACTGCGAGTGCTGCGCCCCGAACCGCAGGCCGCCCCCGTTGCCGGTCTTCACCACCAGCGGCAGGCTCACCTGCCCGTCGGTCATGTAGCGGGTCTTGGCCATCTCGTTGGCGACCAGGTCCCAGCAGACCGCGAAGAAGTCCGAGAACATGATCTCCGCGACCGGCCGGAGCCCGGTCATCGCGGCGCCCATGGCCGCGCCCAGGATGGCCTGCTCGGCGATCGGCGTGTCGATGACCCGGTTGGGCCCGAACCTGTCGAGCAGGCCCACGGTCGTCTTGAACACCCCGCCCGCTCCGGCCACGTCCTCGCCGACCAGCACCACCCGCTCGTCCCGGGCCATCTCCTGGGCGATGCCGTGGGCCACCGCGGCCCGATAGGTCAGTTCCGCCATTGCGAGCCTCCGTCCGCCCACAGCTGGGTCAGCGCGCTGTCCGGTGACGGCAGCGGTCCGTCGATGGCCTCCCTGGTCGCCTGTTCCACTTCGGCGGCCACCTCCCGCTCGACGCCGCCCAGCACGGCGTCCTCGACGCCTAGCCGGAGGAGCCGATCGCGGTACAGCGTGACCGGGTCGTACCCGAGCCACGCCTCGATCTCGCCGGGCGGCCGGTATTTGCCGGGGTCGGCCCGTGAGTGCCCGCCGTGCCGGTACGTCACGGCCTCCACCAGGGACGGCCCGCCGCCGGATCGGGCCCGCTCCAGCGCGTCAAGGGCCGCGAGATAGCAGGCGTCGGCGTCGTTGCCGTCGATGACCTGGGGTTCGAGCCGATACGCGGCGGCCCGGTCGGCGGCCGGCCGGGGCACCGCCGTCACGTCGCCGATGGCCGTGTACTCCATGTACAGGTTGTTCTCGCACACGAACACGACCGGCAGCCGGAAGATGGACGCGTAGTTGAGTGCCTCGTGGAAGGCGCCGATGTTGGTCGTGCCGTCGCCGAAGAAGCAGACCGCCACCTGGCCGGAGCCGCGATACTGCGCCGACCACGCGGCGCCGTTGGCAATGGTCAGGTGGGCGCCGATGATCGCGTACGAGCCCATCACGCCATGCGCCACGCTGGTCAGGTGCATGGATCCGCCCTTGCCGCCGAGCAGCCCGTTGGCCCGGCCGAGCAGCTCGGCGAGGATCGGCGTCATCGGCACGCCGCGGGCCAGCGTGTGCGCGTGCCCTCGGTAGGTGGCGAAGGTGTAGTCGTCGGCGCGCATGGCCGTGCCGAAGCCGGTGGCGACCGCCTCCATGCCCAGCGACAGATGCGTGGTCCCCTTCACGAGCCGGCGCATGAACAGGTCGTACGCCCGCTTCTCGAACTGCCGGGTCCGCTGCAGCATCCGATACATGGCCAGCCGGGTCGCCGGGTCGACGGCGGCGGCGTCGCCCCGGGCCGGGTCGGCCGGTGGCATGGTCGGCGGGTGATCGCCGTACGCGTGGGTGGCCAGCGGCAGTGACATGCGGCCCGTCATGCGGCGTCTCCCGGGATCGCGGGGGCGGTGTTCAGGTGCGACTGGCTGTCGCGCTGCAGCGGCAGCGGGCCGCCCGTCGTGTGATAGCGCCGCCCGGCCACCAGCAGCTCCTCGGCCGGGAACTTGGTGATGACCTCGCAGCCGTCGGACGTGACGACCAGCTCCTCCTCGATTCGGGCGGCCCCCCACCCGTCGCTGGCCGGCCAGTACGTCTCGAGCGCGAAGACCATTCCCTCCTCCAGCGTCTCCGGATGGTCCAGCGAGACCAGCCGGCTGAAGATCGGCTTCTCCCAGATGGACAGCCCGACCCCGTGCCCGTACTGCAGGGCGAACGCGGCCTCCTCGTCGGCGAAACCGAACTCCTGCGCGGCCGGCCAGACGCTGACGATGTCCGCGGTGGTGGCCCCCGGCTTCACCAGCGCGATCGCCTGGTCCATGTACGCGCGGCAGCGCCGATAAGCCTCGACCTGGGCCCGCGACGCGCTGCCCACCGCGAACGTGCGGTAGTAGCAGGTGCGGTAGCCCATGAAGCTGTGCAGGATGTCGAAGAACGCTGGATCGCCCGGGCGGATCAGCCGGTCGCTGTAGACGTGCGGATGCGGCGAGCAGCGCTCCCCGGAGATCGCGTTGACCCCTTCGACCTGCTCCGAGCCGAGGTCGTAGAGGACCTTGCTGACCAGCCCGACCGCCTCGTTCTCGCGCATGCCGGGACGCAGCGCGCCGTACAGCTCGTCGTAGGCGGCGTCCACCATGGACGCGGCCGTGGTGAGCAGGGAGATCTCGTCGGCCGTCTTGATCCGGCGGGCCTCGAGGAACACCTGCTGCCCGTCGACCACCTCTAAGCCTTTGGCGCGGAGCGCGGTCAGCACCGGCATCTCGATCAGGTCCACCCCGATCGGCTCCCGGTGCAGGCCGTACCGCTCCAACTCGGCGTAGATCTTCGCGGCGACGTCGTCGGCGATGCCGGCGTCGGGATGGAACGCGCCGCGCAGCACCGAGATGCCGGCCCTCGCCCCGCTGGTCCCCCTGGCCGGCTCGGCCACGTCGGTCGCCGTGCGGTAGTCCAGCCACGGGTCGTACAGCTGGTGGTGGCGTGCGGCCGAGCCGAAGTCCCACAGCACCGGCTCGCCGCCGCGCGGCAGCAGCGCGAAGCGGATGAGCTTGTCCATCGCCCAGGTGCCGATGTGGGTGGCGGTCATGTAGCGGATGTTGTGGAAGTCGAAGCTCAGCAGCGCGCCGACGGACGACCCGTCGAGGGCGGACTTCAGGCGGGCCAGCCGTTGCGCGCGCAGCCGCGCGAGGTCGACCCGCTCCTCCCAGTCGACCGCGTTCAGGCCGAACGTCGCGATACCCATGCCGGTCTCCCTCTCGCTATAAGTTCACTCACGCTCGTAACCCGCCGCTTCCAGGCTGGCCGCGCCGCCGTAGCACCAGACCATGACGGCGCGCTCGGTCTCGGAGGTGTTGACGAAGCCGTGGTAGTCGTCGCGTGGCACGAAGACGATGTCGCCCGGGCCCATGATCACGTCGTCGTCGCCGACCCTGGCGATGCCGTGGCCCTCGACGATGTACTCGGTCTCCTCGGCGTGCGGGTGCCGGTGGATCTCATGCCTGGCGCCCGGTGGGAAGACCGTGATGCCGAAGACCGTGCTGGCCGAGCCCACGGTGTCGGCGGTGATCAGCCATTTGACGTTCATGTTGACCCAGCCGTCCTCGGCGCGCAGCGCCCCGTCGGCGGTCACGCCCTCGACGGTCACCTTCATCGGATGCTCGCGCACCGGCTCCCGGCCGCCGGAGGAGCCGCTCATGCCGCGCTCACCAGGACCTTCAGCTCGTCGCCCGCCGGGTCGACAAGCACGTCGAAGCCCTTCGGCACGACGTCCTCGAGGCCGATGTGGGAGGTGACGACCCGCTCGATGGGATAGCGGCCGGTGGCGACCAGCCGCATGACCCGCGGCCAGTCTGTGAGGCGGTAGCACCAGGATCCGAGCAGCGACAGGTCCTTCTCCGACAGCGCCATCGCGTCCACGGTGGCCGGTTTGGTGTGCAGCCCGGTCTGCACGACCGTGCCGGCGCGCCGCGTATGCGTCACGCAGGCGGCCAGGCCTGCGGTGGTCCCGGAGCATTCGACCGCCACGTCGACGCCCAGCCCTTCGGTCAGCTCGGCGATCGTGCCCGCGAAGGACTCCTCGGCAGGGTCGAGCACGGGGCCTACGTCGAGCGTCCGGGCCAGCGCGGCCCGCTTCGGGTTGGGCTCGGCCACGATCACGAGGCCGGCGCCGATGGCGCTCGCGTACAGGGCCGACAACGCGCCGACCGGCCCGGCGCCCGTGACGAGCACGACGTCCCCGCCGCGCACCACGGCCCGATCCACCCCGTACGCGGCGACCGCGGCCGGTTCGACCACCGCGGCGGCCACGTCGGACACCGCGTCCGGCACCCGGAAGACCTGATAATCCTTCAGCACGGCGTAGCGGGCCAGGCCGCCGGTCGCCGCGCTCAGCCCGGTGCAGGCGAAGTTCAGGCACAGGTTGCCCATGCCGCGCCTGCAGTACGGGCATCGGCCGCAGACGATGGCCGGCATGACGGAGACCCGGTCGCCGACGGCCACGTCCCGGATCAGGTCGCCGGTGGCGACCACGCGGCCGGCGAACTCGTGCCCGAGCGTCTGCGGCAGCGTGGCCCCGGTCAGCGGGTGCGGCTCGGTCCGGGTGACGATCGGGCCGACTTCGTATTCGTGCAGGTCGGTGCCGCAGATGCCGCAGTGGGACACCTCGACGAGCACCTCGTCGGGCTCGTGGAGCGTAGGTTCGGCGGTCTCCTCGACTCTGATGTCGTGCCGGCCGTAGTAGCGCGCGGCGCGCATGTCGTACTCCTAACTGACTCGCGAGCGGCGCCGCGCCTGGGTGTAGGCCGCGGCGGCGACCAGGATCAGCGCACCCTGGAAGAAGTACTGCCAGGTCTGGCTGAGGTTGAGGAAGGTGGTGGCGTTGAGGATCTGCTGGATCAGCGCGGCGCCGAGCAGGGTGCCGGCGAACGAGCCGCGGCCGCCGAGCAGGCTGGCTCCGCCGAGCACGACGGCCGTGATGCTGGACAGGGTGTAGCCGACGCCCTGCACCGGGTCGCCGACGCCGATCTGGGCCATCAGCATCACCGCGCCGAGGAACGTCAGCCCCGAGCAGGTCACGTACGCGAGGATGTAGGTCCGGTTCACCCGCACGCCGAGCCGGTGCGCCGCCTGCTCGTCCGAGCCGACCGCGCGCAGCCGCCGCCCCCACCCGGTGAACCGCAGCCGCAGCTCCAGCCCGGCCGCGATGGCCACCGCCACCAGGAACGCGATCGGCACCGGGCCGACCTGTGCGGTGACCAGGGCGCTCACGTCCGAGTTGATGTATCCGCCTTGGAACGGCCGCAGCAGCAGCGAGATCCCCTGCAGCGCGATGTAGAGCGTGAGCGTCGCGGCCACCGCGGTGAACCCGCCGTAGCGCACGAGCGCGCCGTTGAGCCCGCCGACCGCGAGCGCGGTGAGCAGCGTCAGCGCCAGCGCGCCGAGCATCATCACTCCCGAGCTGCCGTCGTTGACGAAGAACGAGGCGACCACGACGAGCAGACCTGCCAGCGGGCCGACGGACAGGTCGATGCCGCCGGTCATGATGACCACGGTCTGGCCCATGCTGATGAACGCGAGCGCGGCCAGCAGGGTCAGCACCGAGGTGATGTTGAACGCGGCCAGGTAGCGGGTGTTCTGGCCGTAGGTGTACGCGCCCAGGGTGAGGATCACGAGCGCGAGGATGACGCTCGGCGCGTAGTCGCCGACCGCGAAACGGCGCAGCCCCGGCAGCCATGGCCGCACGCGCCGCTCGTCCTCGGCGCGCCGGTGGACGTTGGCGCCGACGGCGGCCGCCGTGATGGCCTCCTCGGTGACCGCGTCACCGGTGAGCTCCTCGACGACCGCGCCCCGCGAGAACACCAGCACCCGGTCGCAGAGCCCTTCCAGCTCCTTGGCGTCGGAGGAGGCCACGACGACCGGCACACCGCCGGACGCGACGTCGCGCAGGATGCGGTAGATCTCGGCCCGGGCGCCGACGTCGACGCCCTGGGTCGGTTCGTCGGCCAGCAGCAGCCGGGGCGCGGCCAGCAGCGCCCGTGCCATCACCACCTTTTGCTGGTTTCCACCGGACAGGGACATCACGTTGCTCTCGATGGACCTGGTCCGTACGGCGAGATTGCCCACCTCGGCCTCGACGGCGGCACGCTCACGCTCACGCGCGACGACCCCGTGGCGCGCAAGGCCGGGCAGGGCGGCGACGGCGGCGTTCTCCCGCACCGACATCGCGCCCATCAGGCCTTCGGCGTGCCGATCGGCGGGCATGTACGCGATGCGGTCAGCTGGAGCACGGCCTGACAGCGCGACGCCGTCGAGCCGCACCTCTCCGCTCCGCGTGCCGAGCCCGGCCAGTGCGCGCAGGAACGCGCTCTGCCCGTTGCCCACGATGCCGGCCAGCCCGACGATCTCGCCGTGGTGCGCCGTCAGTGCCACGTCGTGGAACCCCGTGCCGCCGCACCCGGACACCTGCAGTGCGACCGGGCCGTCGGCACCGCCGGCATTCTTCGGCGGGAACGCGGAGGCCACTCCACGCCCGACGATCATCCGCAGCAGGTCCTCGTCGGAGAACCCGGCGACCGGCCCGCTGCCCTGCACCCGGCCGTCGCGCAGCACGGTCACCTGGTCGGCGATCTCCCGCACCTCGGCCAGCCGGTGCGTGATGTAGATGACCGCCGTGCCACGCTCGGCGGCCTGCCGCACCTGGTCGAACAGCACCCGCACCTGATCCGCGCCGAGCGGCGCGGTCGGCTCGTCCAAGATGAGCACGCGCGGCTCGAGCGCGACCGCCTTCGCCACCTCGAGCAGTTGCTTGTCGGCCACGCCGAGCTCGTCCACCCGGTCGCCGAGGCGCAGCCTGGCGCCCACCCGCCGCAGCAGGCCCAGCATCCAGGCCTTCGCACCGCCGGGGCCGGCGATGCGGCCGGGCGGCAAGGCGAGCCGGATGTTCTCCTCGACCGTCAGGTCAGGCAGGACGGCCGGGTGCTGGTGCACGATGGCGATGCCGAGCCGGGTGGCCAGGGCCGGGGTCAGCGCGGCCATGGTCTCCCCCGCCACCTCGATGTGGCCGCCGTCCGGCTGAGTGGTTCCGGAGGCGACCGCCATCAGGGTGGACTTGCCGGCGCCGTTCTCACCGAGCAGCGCGTGCACCACGCCCGCCGGCGCGTCCAGGGACACGTCGGTGAGCGCGGGCACGCCGGCATAGCTCTTGCCCACCTCGACCAGCCGCAGCAGCGGCGGGGCGGACGGCTCGGGGGTGGCCGTCATTTGAGCGCCGTGGCCTGCTGGTCGTGGGAGAGCGAACTGGACAGGAACGCGTCCATGGGAAGCGTCTGGTCGCAGGTCACCTGATTCGGGCTGCCGCCGATGGAGTCCTCGAACGCCGACTGCGGATAGATGTTGGAGGACGGGACCTGCCCGCCGGTCGCCTTCGCCACGGCGAAGTCGACGGCCAGCCGGGACATGGCGTTCTGCGAGGAGACCGTGAACAGCTTGAACTGCGGGTTGCTCGCCTTGCGCTTGTCGTACTCGCAGGCCAGCAGGTTGGCGTCCTCGGTGGCCACCGCCGGGATCTTCCGCTGCGCCTGGTCGAAGGCGGGGAAGGAGCTGGCCAGCGCCGCGCCGAAGTCCGTGGTGATCGCGTCGATCTGCGGATACTTGGCCAGCGCCGCGGTGATGACCTTCTGCGTCTGCGCCGGATCCCAGTTGGTCACCTCGAACGGGGTCTGCCCCACGAACTTGATGTCCGGGTAGTCCTTGAAGACGCTCAGCATGCCGTTGTACTCGTCGAGGCTCTGCGAGTTGGCCGCCGGGCCGCCCAGGTTGAGGATGTTGCCCTTGCCGTTCAACGCCTTCGCGACCCACTGCGCCCACAGCACGCCGGCCTGCTTGAAGTCGGTGTCGATGAAGTAGTCGTAGTCCGTGCCCGCCTTGCCGCCCGGGTTGACCCGGTAGGGCACGGTCACCACGCCCGCCTTGTACGCGCTGCGCAACGCCGGCAGCATGGCCGGCCCGGCGTCGGGGAAGACGACCAGGGCGTCCACGCCCTTGGCCACGAAGCCCTGCACATCGGAGATGGCCTTCTGGGTGTTGCCCTGCCCGTCGGCGTAGGAGAAGGCCGTGACGTTCGGGCACTTGGCCACCTCGTCCTTGGCCTCCGCGGTGGTCACCCGCCGCCAGTTGTTGCCGCCGAATCCGTCGGTGAGGGCGAGGCTGATCTTCTTTGGCCCGCACCAGGAGGGGGCGCCGGCAGGCGGGTTGCCGGCGGCGGCCGGCTGATCGCCGGATCCCGACCCGGATCCCGAGGAGCCGCAGCCCGCGACGAGTACGGCGGCCACGCCTAAGGCGGCGACCAGGTTACGGCGCACGTGCGTGGATGCCATGTGCGTCAATCCTTTCTGAGCAGCGGACGGCCACGCCGGGCATGCGGAGATCAGGTCCGCGCCCAGGGATGGCGTGTCCGGGGATATCGCTGTGATCGGGCTATGAGGGGGATGCCTGAGGCGCGGCGGGCCTGACCCAATCCCGCAACCGGCGCCAGTTGACGGTGTAGACGGCGACGCCCAGCGCCAGGGCGGCCGCTTCGACGAGGTTCTTGACCGCCGCATTCACCCCGAGGGTCAACACGAACTGGTCGAGCTGGCTGAGGAAGAGGGCGGCCAACGCGCTCGCCACCGGGCTGCCCTTGCCGCCCAGTAGCGAGGTCCCGCCGAGCACGACGGCGGCGACCGATGGAAGGAGGTAGGTCTCGCCCTGGAACGCGCTCGGCGCCGTGACGATGCCGGCGAGCAGGATCCCCGCCGTGCAGTACAGCAGCGACGCCCAGACGTACGCGGCGAGTTGGTGGCGCCGGACCGCGAGCCCGGTGGCCCGGGCGGCGGCGGCGTTCGCGCCGACCGCCTCGAACCGCCGGCCGATGACCGACTGCTTGATGACGAAGCCGACCGCCGCCGTGATCAGGACGGCGAAGTAGACGGCGTGCGGGAGCGACAGGAATGTCCCGGTCGCGATGTCGTGCAGCACCGAGGTGGTGTTGCGCGGCGTGCCGCCCGAGATGCCGAGGACCCCGGCGTACAGCAGGGCGTTGGCGCCGAGCGTGGTGACGATGGGCGACATGCCGAGCCGGCTGACCAGGAATCCGATGAGCAGACCGGCGGCGAGCGCGATGCCGTACGCCAGCAGGATCGCCGCCGGCAGCTTCGCGTTGTCGCCGTTCGGCTCGTGGGTGGCCACGACGACGCTGATGGAGATCATGCCGGGCACCGACAGGTCGATGCCGCCCTGCTGGACGACCAGCGTCTGGCCGACCGCGATCACCGCGAGCACCGCCGCGAACGGCAGCATGCCGAGGAACGAGCTGCGGCTCAGGCTTTCCGGCTGTAACGCGAGGCTGACCAGGAAGAGCAGGCCGGTGGCCACGACGATGGTGAGCAGCCCACGCGACGGACGGGCCCGGCCGGGCCCGGGCCGCGCGGGCCTGTCAGTCACATCGGCGTCGGTAACGTCGACCGCGCTGTCCTGGTCCACACTCGAACCCATCGGCTAACCGCCTCCAGCCGTGTCTCACATTGCTCGGCCTCAGGTGTTTAGTAATGCTGGACGCTGAGCAGTACGGCGTCAATAGATAGAGCACGTTCGGTTAACGGAATGTTGCTTGGAGGGCCATACCGTGGACCAGGACCGTACAGTGGTCCAGTCTCAGCGTGCGGGATCGACCAGGATCTTGCCGCTCGCCCGCCCGTGCAGCAGGGCTTCGAGGCCGTCGCTCACCAGGTCGTCCAGCCCGATCACACGGTCCAGGATGAGCCCGGCCGGCCCGTCGCCCTCGAGCAGGCGCAGCGCCTCGGGGAGGTCGTCGGCGCAGACGTGCGCGACGGTCGTGGCCAGGTCGACCTCGCGCAGCGTGGCCTGGGCGAGTTCCAGCGGCTGAGCCCCGTGCGGGAGCCCGACCTGCAGAATCCGGCCACCGCGCGCGGCCATCAGCAGCGCGTTCTGGGCGCCCCCCGCGACGCCGGTCGCCTCGATGACGACGTCGGCGCCCTCGGGGCCGATCAGCGCGAGCACGGCGTCCACCACAGGCACGTCCCGCGTGTTGAGCGTGTCGGTGGCACCAAGCGCGCGGGCCGTGGCGAGCCGTCCGTCGTCCACGTCCACCGCGACGACCCTGGCAGGCGGCCGGGCGCGCAGGCCGCAGAGGATGAACGAGCCGATCGCGCCGGCGCCGATGAGGACCACCACGTCGTCTGGCCCTGGTGACGCGCGGCGCACCGCGTGCAGGCCGACGGCCAGCGGCTGGGCCAGGCCGGCCGCGTCGTCGCCGCATCCGGCCGGGATCGGCACGCAGGTCGCGGCCGGAGCGGCCACGTATTCGGCGAGCCCGCCGTCGGCGTTCAGGCCGAGCGTCCAATAGCGCGCGCACAGGTTGGTGCGTCCCTTCGCGCACCAGCGGCAGCGGCCGCAGGACACGCCCGCGCCGCAGGCCACCCTGGTCCCTGTCAGGTCAGGTGTGCCCGGGCCGACGGCCACCACCTCACCGGCGAACTCATGCCCGAGGATCATCGGGCCGAGGTGGCCGCTGTGCGGGTGCCGTTCGCGCAGGGGGATCATGCCGGGGCCGCGCGCGTACTCGGACGCGTCGGTGCCGCAGATCCCGGCCCTGGTCACCCGGATCAGCACGGCGCCGTCACCAGGCTCGGGCACGGGCCGCGACTCGACGCGAACATCACCCGGCCCGTAGTAAACGGCCGCGCGCATGCCGTACGTCATCGAGCGGCCGACTCGAGGTGGATCTTGACGTGCCGCCCCTCCCGGGCCGCCTCGACCGCCGACGACGCCTCCGCCAGCGGCACCGCGCTCGTCACCAGAGGCGACAGGTCCAGGCCCGTCCGGTCGAGGAAGCGCAGCGTGCGCGGCCAGACCCCGGGAGAGCCGATGATGCCGCGGATCTGCAGCTCCTTGGACTGAATGAGGCCGAGCGCGGCCGGGGCCCGATCGCCGACGTTGATGCCGATGTACACCAGCCGGGCACGGAAGCCGGCCGCCTCCAGCGCGGCGGCCATGGCCTGCGGGTTGCCGGTCGCCTCGAACACCACGTCGGCGCCGCGGCCACCGGTCGCCGCCATGAACGCGTCCGCGAAGCCGTCAGCCGCCGGATCGAGATGCACTTCGGCGCCCAGACGCAAAGCCAGTTCGGCACGTTGCGGCGCCGGCTCCAGCACGATCACCCGGGCGCCCTTGGCGGCGGCCGCGGCGACCACGCCGAGGCCGATCGGCCCGGCGCCGAAAACCGCGACCGTGTCGCCGGCGTCCAGGTCGTCGGCCCGCAGCGTGGCGTAGTAGCCGCAGCTGAACGGCTCGACCAGAGCGCCCTGCCGCCAGCTCAGGTTGTCCGGCAGGTGGTGCAGCCACTCGGGTCTGGCCACGAAGTATTCGGCCGCGGCACCGCTGATGCTGAAGCCGAAGTGGTCGGCGCCGATGACGCACTCGCCCACCACGCGGTCGCCCGGCGCAAGGCCGCGGACTTCCTTGCCCACGTCCACGATCTCGCCGGACCACTCGTGGCCAGGAATAACGGGATAACTGAACGGGATGATGTAGCGGCCTTCGAGCAACTCGATGTCCGAGTGGCAGATGCCGACGGCGCGGGCGGCGACGAGCACCTCGTCCGGCCCGATTGTGGGAGTGGGCAGATCGACGACACGTGACGCGGAGTCGCCGACGAACTGGAGCGCCTTCACAGCCGCAAAACGTACGCCTATGGTGAACAGCCGTCAATAATGACCGTACTACCTCAGTGCAGGCCTGTGTGCCTGTCGCGTACGAACCAGATCGCCTCGACCGGCACCTCGCCGACGTTGGCCAGCCGGTGGGGGGTGGCCGAGTCGAAGGAGATGGCGTCGCCCGGGTGCAGCCGGAACGACTCGAAGCCCAGCGTCACCTCCAGCGTGCCGGAGATGATGTAGCCGTGCTCGATCCCGCTGTGCCTGGTCAGCCGGTCATCAGGGGTCGAGCTGCCGCCCACGTCGTACGTCACGTACAGGAAGTCGATCGAGGCGTCGTGCATGGACGACAGCTGCTCCCACACGACGCCCGAGTCGAGCACGAGGCGCCGCCGCATCGAGGGCGCCACGACTGGCGAATGCGGGTGGTCCGCCCGCTGCGGCGCGGCGGGCGCGGGCGCGACCGGAGGCACCGGCGCGACCGGCGCGGGCTCGCCGTTGCTGAACAGCTCGTCGAGGGACAGGTCGAGCGCCGTGCAGATCATGTAGAGCGTGGCCACCGATGGCCGGCCCTTGCCCAGCTCGATCTGGGACAGGAACGAGGCGGAGACCCCCAGTTCGCGGCCGAGCCGCCGGAGAGACATGCCGAGACTCTCCCGCTTGGTGCGCAGCCGCGCGCCCACGTTGCCGACCACCTCGCGAGCCTCCGCGCTCGCCGCGGCCTCGTCGTCGCCGGCCGGCCTGGCCGCGCCTTGCCGTGCGCCAGTCCCCCTCGTCCCGTTCGGCAGTGCCGCCAACGAACTCACCCTTTCGACATATCGACCGGCATGCTGGCGCCTACCGCCATTATCGTTCACTGTTACTTGACGACAGTCAACCGCTGGTCCACGCTAGCGAGACTGAATGATCCGACGCAGAGAGCGAGGCGGCGGCGATGGGGCGAGGCAACGCGCTGGTGGTCGGTGTGACCGGGATCTCGGGGCACAACGCGGCCGAGCGGCTGACCAGATCAGGCTGGACCGTCTACGGCCTGTCGCGGTCGGGGACCTGCGCCGCCGAAGGCGTGACCCCGATCCAGGCGGACGTCACCGACGCCGAGGCGACGGCCCTTGCCCTCGCGCCGCTCGACGTCACTCACGTCTTCTACTGCACCTGGTCGCGGCAGTCCGACG
The DNA here is from genome assembly GCA_017592665.1 of Streptosporangiaceae bacterium NEAU-GS5. Classification (GTDB taxonomy): domain Bacteria; phylum Actinomycetota; class Actinomycetes; order Streptosporangiales; family Streptosporangiaceae; genus NEAU-GS5. The sequence goes on from JAGFNW010000022.1 coordinate 110,006, forward strand.
AAGCGGCCAACTGCGCCGTCAACGGGGCCATGCTCCGCAACGTGCTGCGCGCCGCCGCGGGCGGCCGGCTGCAACATGTAGCGCTGGTCACCGGGCTCAAGCACTATCTCGGACCGTTCGAGGCGTACGCGAAGACGCCCATGGAGACCCCGTTCCGCGAGGAGCAGCCGCGCCTGCCGTACCAGAACTTCTACTACGACCAAGAAGACATCCTCTTCGAAGAGTCTGAACGGCACGGCTTCACCTGGTCGGTGCACCGGCCGCACACGATGATCGGGTGGGCCCTGGGCAACGTCATGAACATGGGCGTCACGCTCGCTGTTTACGGGGCGCTGTGCCGGGAGACCGGGCAGCCGTTCGTGTTCCCCGGGTCGCCGCAGCAGTACGAGGGCGTCACCGACATCACCGACGCCCGGCTGCTGGCCCGCCAGCTCGACTGGGCCGCCACCACCCCGGAAGCGGCCGATCAGGCCATGAACACCGTCAACGGCGACCTGTTCCGCTGGCGTCGCATGTGGACGGTCGTCGCCGACGGCCTCGGCCTCGAACCAGCCCCCTATCCCGGCCATCCCGACCCGCTCGAACCGCGCTTCCACGACGCGCAGGACGTGTGGGATCGGATCGTCAAGCGGCACAACCTCCAGCCCTATCCGCTCGGCACGCTCGCCTCGTGGTGGCACACCGACGGCGACCTCGGCCGCACCACCGAAACCTTCGCCGACATGTCCAAGAGCCGCCGCCTGGGTTTCCTCGAATACCAGGACTCGTCCCGATCCTTCCTCGACCTGTTCGACACCTTGCGCACGCAGCGGATCATCCCGCCGCTCAACGCCTGATCAGGTCCCGATGAGCCCACAACCCGCCATCGCATTCCTGGGCCTCGGCCGGATGGGCACGCCCATGGCCACCAACCTCGCCAAGGCCGGATTCCCGCTCGTGCTGCACAATCGCACCCACGCCAAGGCGGAAGCCCTCGCCACGCAGCTGGACGCGACCACCGCCGGCACCGCGCGCGAGGCCGCCGCGGCGGCCGAAATCGTGCTCACCATGCTGGCCGACGAGGCAGCCCTGCGTGCCGCCTACGACGGCCCGGACGGCGTGCTCGCCGGGCTGCGCCCCGGCAGCGTCGCGGTCGACATGGGCACTACAGGCCCCATCGGCGTCGCCCGGCTCGCCACCGCCGTGGCCGCCCGCGGCGGCGACCTGATCGACGCCCCCGTCTCCGGCAGCACGGCCGCGGCCGAGGCCGCCGCCCTCACGGTCATGGCCGGAGGCGCGCCTGCCGCCGTGGATCGGGTCCGCCCAGTGCTCCAAGCCGTCGGCCGAACGGTCTACCACCTCGGCCCCGTCGGCTCAGGATCGGCCATGAAGCTGGCCGTGAACGCCGTCATCTTCGCGCTCGGCCAGGCCGTCTCCGAAGCCCTCGTACTGGCCGAACGGGCCGGCATCGACCGCGCCCTCGCCTACGACGTCTTCGAGAACAGCGCCGTCGCGGCCCCGATGGTGAAATACCGGCACGACGCGTTCCTGCGCCCGGACGACACACCGGCCGCCTTCGCCCTGCGCCTGGCCGCCAAGGACCTCCGCCTCATCACCACGCTAGCCGCCGACCTCGGAGTCCCCATCCCACAAGCGACCACCAACCTCCAGGTCATCGACGCAGCCATCGAGGCCGGCCTCGCCGACCACGACATGTCCGCCATCGCCACCTACCTCCGCCATCTCCCCCACCCCTAACCCTTCACGGCGCGAGGGCGAGGTAAGGGGGCGAAGTGCAGGGCGGGGGGTGGGGTTAGAGGCCGAGGTAGATGCGGCGGACTTTGGGGTCGCCGCGGAGGGCTTGGGAGGTGCCGGTCATGGCGATTTCGCCGTTTTCCATCACCAGGGACCGCGTGGTCACTTCGAAGGTGAGCTTGGCGTTCTGTTCGACCAGCAGGATGGCCGTGCCGTCTTCGTTGAGGCGTTTCAGCACGGCCAGGATGTCTTCGACGAGCTTGGGTGACAGTCCCATCGAAGGCTCGTCCAGCAAAATCAATCGTGGCTGGGACATCAGCGCCCGGCCGATGGCGAGCATTTGCTGCTGCCCGCCCGACAGGGCGCCCGCGAGGCGGTGCCTCATCTCGGCCAGCACTGGAAACAACCCGTAAACCTGATCAAAGGAGATCCGGCGCCACGACCGGGTGTATGCGCCGAGCAAAAGGTTGTTCTCCACGGACAGACCCGGGAAGACATGCCGGCCTTCCGGCACGTAGCCGATCCCGGCGCGAACGACCTGGTGGGCTGGAGTCCGATTGAGGTCGCGCTCCCCGTAGCGTAGGACGGCGGCAGTTCGTGGCGCGAGCCCCATGATGGCCTTCAGCGTCGACGTCTTGCCGGCGCCGTTGGCCCCGATGATGCCGACCGCCTCCCCGGCGGCCACGCTGAACGCGACGTCGTGCACGGCGCGCACGCCTCCGTAGCGTAGCCCGAGCCCTTCCACGGTCAGCGTGCTCATCGGCCGGCCTCCTGGGAGACGTCGCCGGGCAGCGACAGGTATGTGGATTCGCCTAAATAGGCCTCGATGACCTCGGGTACGGCGGCGACTTCGCGAGGTGGCCCGTCGGCGATCACCCGGCCGCTGGACAGGACGGTCACCCGGTCGCAGAGCGACATGACCAGCCCCATGTTGTGTTCGATGATGACGACGGTCACGCCGGAGTCGCGCAGGGCGCGCACGATTTCGGCGAGCCGGCGCACCTCCTCGCCGTTGAGACCGGCCGCGGGCTCGTCCAGGAGGAGCAGCCGCGGCCCCATGGCCATGGCTCGGGCGATCTCGACCCTGCGCTGGATCCCGTACGGCAGGGCCCGCGGCTGCGCCGCCGCGAATTCCGCCAGTCCGAACCGCTCGAGCAACTCGTCAGCCTGTCGCCCCAGGTCACGCGATTGCCGGACCACGGCCAGCGGCCGTACGAGGTAACGCCAGATCCAGGCCGTCCGGGTGCGGTCGAGGGCCACCAGGATGTTCTCGCGGACGGTGAGGTCGCCGAACAGCCGCAGGTTCTGGAAGGTGCGGGCCACACCGGCCTGCGACAAGCGATATGGCCGGAAACCGGTGACGTCCTCGCCCGAAAGCAGCACCCGCCCCACCTCACAGGCGTAGAAGCCGCTGACGATGTTGAAAAGGGTGGTCTTGCCGGAGCCGTTCGGGCCGACGACGCCGCGGATCTCGCCGTCCGTCACGGTCATGGAGACGCGGTCGAGCGCGAGCAGGCCTTTGAAACGCTTGCTCACCTCGCGGATCTCCAGCGCGACGCGGCCGGGCTCGGGGGCGCGGGCCTCGCCGTACGGGACGAAGGAGTGCAACTCCGCGCGGCCCTGAGAAGCCCGGAAACGCCGCAGCCACAAAGCCGGCAGGCCCGCGAGGCCGGTCGGGGCGAACACGACCATCAGCACCACGACCGTGCCATATCCGAGTTGCGCATAAACCGAGAAGTCGACAAGGACCTCCCGGATCAGCGACAGCACGACGGCCCCGAGCACGCAGCCGACGATGCTCTGCCGCCCGCCGATGATGACCATGGCGAGCAGCAGGAACATGTTGGCGATGCTGAAGGTCTCCGGCGCGACATAGCGAATGAGCCCCGCGTAGAGGACTCCGGCCACGCCGCCGTACAGGCCGGACAGGACGAAGGCGGTGATCCGCAGCAGCGGGATCTCGGCGCCGAGGGCGGCGGCGGCCAGGCTGTCGTCGCGCATGGCCCGAAGCCGCCGCCCCAGCGGCGCCCTGACCACGAACAGCGCGAACGCCAGGGCGATCGCGAAGACGATGATCTCGACGTAGTAGAAGAGGTAGTCGCTGGACAGGTCGATGCCGAACATCGGCGGGACCGGCAGGTCGCTGATCCCCTCCGACTTGCCGGCCACGCCCGCGTTGGTGACCCAGTTGAGGAAGGCGAGCGCCAGGCCGAGCGTGACGATGCCGAGGTAGTGGGACTGCACGCGCAGCGCCGGGATGCTCACGATCAGGCCGATCAGCACGGCGGCGAGCAGCGCGAGCGCGGCGGCGACCCAGAATCCGAGGCCGGCCCGCGTGGTGAGGATGGCGCAGGTGTACGCGCCGATGCCGAAGAAGGCCACCTGGGCCAGGTTGACCTGCCCGGCCACCCCCATGACAAGGCCGAGCCCGATGCCGAGCAGGGCGAAGACGACGGCCACGTCGACGACGTGCATGGCGTAGCCGTCGAGGCCGTACGGCAGCAGCCAGGCCGCGATCCCGAGGCCCAGCCCGAGCGGAAGCAGCCGTTTCATGCCCGGTTCACCGTCCTCTCGCCGAAGATGCCGGTGGGCCTGATCATGATCGCGACCGCGAAGACCACGAAGACGACCAGTTCGGAGTAGCCCTGGAAGGTCCCGGCCGCGAAGGAGTCGAGGATCCCGAAGGCCAGGCCGCCAAGGATGGCGCCGGGGATGTTGCCGAACCCGCCGATGATGGCCGCGGCGAAGCCTTTGATGCCGAGCGAGCCTCCCATCGTGGGGCTGACGTACAGCATGGGCCCGATCAGGCCGCCGGCGAGCGCCGCGAGGCCCGCGCCGATGGCGAAGGCGATCGCGTTGCTCCGCCCGACGTGGATGCCCACGGCGGTGGCGGCCTGCGGATCCATGGCGGCGGCCTGCATGGCGACGCCGCGTTTCGTGCGCTGCAGGAACAGGGCGAGCAGCACGGTGGCGGCGGCCGCGACGACGATCACCACGAGGCTGTACGTCCTGATCCGGATGCCGAGGATGTCGACGGGCGCGGCGGCGACGGGCGAGGGCACCGCGTGGCCCGTGGCCCCCCAGATGAGGATGGCCAGGGCTTCGAGCACCGTGCCGAAGCCGATGGTGCCGATCAGCATCAGGTCGAAGTCGCGGCCTTCGAGCGGGCGCAGGACCCGCTCGATGATCAGCCCGACCAGGCCCGTCACGACGATGGCGACCGCGATCGCCAGGGGGAACGGCAACCGGCCCGCCATGGAGAAGGTCGAGGCGGTGTACGCCCCGATCATCACGACGCTGCCGTGCGCGAAGTTGACCAGCCCCATCGTCCGGTAGACGATCGAGAATCCCATCGCGACCAGGGCGTAGACGGCCCCGAAGCCGATCCCTCCGACGAGGGTCTGCAGAAAGACCTGCATGCCGCTCAGCTCGTGGGTTCGGCCACAAGGCCGCCCGCCTTGATGAGCCCGATCTGGGTGGCGTGCACGCCGACGCCGGAGTCGTCGTAGGCGAACTGGCCGAGCAGGCCGTTGCGCCCGACTCCGCGAATGGCGTCGGCCAGGGCCTGGCCGCCGGCGCCGCCGGTCTTCTTGAGCGCTTCGAGCAGGATCTTGGCGCCGTCGTACGCCTTCGCACCGTGCAGTTCGGCCTCCTCGTTGTAGGCGGCCTTGTACGCGGCGGCGAACGCCTTGGTCGCGTCGTTGACGTCGTTGCCGAGGTACGGCGAGCTGACCACGCTGCCTTCGGCGTTGTCGGCGCCCGCGGTCGTCACGTAGACGGGCGTGCCCAGCGGGGCGCCTCCGGCGATCACGGCCTTGACGCCCAACTCCCGCGCCTGCTTGACGATCAGCCCGGATTCGACCTCTTCGGCGCCGATGAACAGCACCTCGGGGTCCTGCTGCCGGATGGCGGTGAGGTTGGCGCTGAAGTCCTTCTGGTCGGGCGTGACGACCTCGTCCGCCAGCGGCGTCACGTTGCGGGTCTGCAGGGAGGCCTTGAACGCGTCGTGTTCGCCCGTGCCGTACGTGCCGTTGTTGGAGATCATCGCGATCTTCTTGTAGCCCTTGGTGTCGACCAGGTACTTGGCGAGGGTCTCGTCGTACGTCACGCTCGTGGGCGCGTTGAGGAACAGGAACGGGCTCTTGAGCGCGGCCAGCTTGGGTGACTGCCCCGAGGTGATGTTGGGGATCTTGGCGTCCTTGAGTATGGGGGCCATGGCGAGGGTGACGGCGCTCTCGGCGGTGCCGAGCATGGCGACGTAGCCCTCGCTGGCGATCTTCCTGGCCAGGTTGGTGCCGACGGTGGGGTCGCCCTGGTCGTCGAGGACGTCGAGCTGGATCGTGCGGCCGTTGATGCCGCCCGCCTTGTTGACCTCCTCGATGGCGAGTTTGACGCCCTTGGTCTCCCACTGGCCGAGCGAGCTGAGCTGCCCGCTCTGCGCGTTCACATTCGCGATCTTGATGGGGCCCGTGTCGCTCGCGCCGCCGCCGGTGTCCCCGGGCGCCGAGCAGGCGGCCAGGACGCCGAGGGCCAGGCAGGCCGCGGTCGCGGCCCAGACCCGGTGCGATCTTCGGTGCGGTTTGTGGGGGGACATGGATCACCTCTTGGGGGGCGGGTCCGTAATGTACGAACAAGTACGTTAGTTATATGCCGCTGCCTTACCCGTGGGAATCTCGAAAGCACAACGGTTGGCAGCGCCGCGCGGAGATCAATCAGGGAAGATTCCGGCGTAGATGTCCTTGATGTTCCAGTGGCCGGGCGTCGGCACCGGTTCATTGACCATGGGCACGTCGACGACCGCCGGGCGGCGGTTGGCGACCGCCTTGCGGAGCGCGTCGCGGAGATCGGCGGCGGCGCCGACGCGATAACCGTCGGCCCCGCAGGCGCGGCCCAACGCGGCGAAGTCGGGGCTGTAGGCCCCACCATCCGGATCTCGGAAGTCGCAGCCGTGACTGCGGCCGAAGCTCGCGGCCTGCAGGTCGGAGATCGTGCCGTGGGATCGGTTGTTCATCACGACGAAGACGACCGGCGCCCCCTGCTCGACCGCCAGCGGCACGGCGGGCAGCTGCGCGCTCATGCCGCCGTCGCCGACCAGCGCCACGACCGTGCGATCCGGGGCGGCGAGCTGGACGCCGACCGCGGCCGCCGGGCCGAATCCCATCGTGGACGCGCCGCCGGGAGTGATGAAGCGCCCTTCCGGGGGTAGCGCGTAGCACTGGGCGACGCCGTTCTTGTTCCACCCGACGTCCGTCACCAGGACGGCATCAGGCGGGACGGCCGCGCGAAGGTCGGCGAGGATGCGCTCCGGCCGGAGCGGGAAGGCCGCGCTCCGCCCGCGCTCCCGGCTCGCCGCGAACAGGTCCGTCCGCGCTTCGCGGATCCGTTCGCGCAGCTCGAGCCGGTGCGCGGGCGGACGCGTCCGGACCGCTCCGGCGATCGCCGACAACGCCGCCGTGACGTCGGCGACCGCGCCGATCTCGGCCGGGTAGTTGCGCCCGATTTCGGCGGGGTCGATGTCGATCTGGATGAGCCGCCCGGGCGGGACCGCCCACGTGTGGCGCGGGTCCCATGAGCTGGCGTCCGTCTCGGCGAACCGGGTCGCCAAGGCGAGCACGACGTCGGCCTCGCGCGCGTACGCATTGGTCAGCTCAAGGCCCCAGAAACCGGTCATTCCGAGGACGAGCGGGTGCTCGTCCGGAATCACGCCCTTCGCCATGAGCGAGTGGGCGAGCGGGATGTCGAGATGCTCGATGATCGACAGCAGCGCCGCGTGCCCGTCGGGATCCCGGGCGCCGCCGCCGAGATAGACCAGCGGCCGCTCCGCTTTGGCGAGCACATCGGCGATCCGTTCGGCGACGGCGGCCGGCAGGTCGGGCGGTGCCGGGGACGCCGGACGATGGACGGCCGGCTCGACCTCGCGGGAGAACAGGTCCATCGGCACGTTGACCAGCACCGCGCCCGGCCGTCCCGAGGTCGCCGTCCAGAACGCGCGCTCCACGGCATGGACGAGGTCGCCGGCCCGGTGCAGCCGCCAGGCCCGCTTGACGAACGGCCGGTAGATCGCGGCCTGGTCGGCGTCGGCGTGCAGGTTGATCTCCTGATGCGGATGGCGGCCGTGATAGTACGAGGGCACGTCCCCCGCGATCACCACCAACGGCACGGAGTCCAGGGCCGCCGTCATCACCCCCGTGACCGCATTGGTCATTCCAGGCCCGACGTGGACCAGCACCACGCCCGGCTTGCCCGACACTCGCGCGTAGCCATCGGCGGCGTGCGCGGCGGCCTGCTCATGGCGGGCGATCACGAACCGGATCGGGCTGTCGGCCAGCGCGTCGAGCACGGCGATGGTGGTGTGGCCGCAGGTGCCGAAGACATGGTCGACGCCCAGCGCCTCCAATTGGGCCACCAGGGCCTGGGCCGCGGTCGTCATGCGTCGCTCCACAGCGACAGCCCTCGCAGCACGAGGGTCTTGACGACGGTGAAGTCCTCGATCATCCAGCGCGGCGACTCCCGGCCCATGCCCGAGTCCTTGACCCCGCCGAACGGCACGTGATCCAGCCGGAAGTTGGAGGACCCGTTGATCACCAGACCGCCCACCTCCAGCTCTCGCCAGGCGGTGACGATCCGCCCGATGTCCTGAGTGAACAGCCCGGCCTGCAGGCCGTAGCGGCTCTGATTGCACACCTGCAGCACCTCGCCGAAGTCGTCGTACGGCAGGACCGCGACAAGCGCGCCGAACACTTCCTCACGGACGAGGGTGGCATGGGACGGCGGATCGGCGACGACCGTGGGCATCGCGACGGCCCCGGTTCTGCTGCCGCCGGTGGTGACCGATGCGCCCTGGTCCCGCGCCTCGGCGGTCCACTGGACCACGCGCTCGGCGGCGACCTCGTCGACCATCGAGCCGACATCGGTGAGCGGGTCGAGCGGATCGCCGACGACCAGCGCCTTCGCCTGGCCCGTCAGCTCCGCCACGAACTCCTCGAACCGGCCGCGCTGTACGTAGACCCGCTGCACGGAGATGCAACTCTGCCCCGAATTGCTGTATCCCGTGCGGGCGCAGATCCGGGCCGCCTCCTCGATGTCGGCGTCCTCACAGACGATGGTGGCCGCGTTGCCGCCCAGCTCCAGCACCAGGCGCTTCGGCCCGGCCGCCCGGGCGACGGCCGCTCCTGACGCCGCGCTGCCGGTGAAGCTGATCACCGACACCTCGGGCGCCGCGCACAACGCCGCACCGACACGGCCGTCTCCGTGCAGCACCTGCACGGCCTCGGCCGGCATGCCGGCCTCCAGCAGCACGTCGACCAGCAGCGCCGACACGGCCGGAGCCTGCGGCGGCGGCTTGACCAGCGTGGTGTTGCCGGCCGCGAAAGAGGCGCCCAGCTTGTGGGCCAGCAGGTTGGCCGGCGCGTTGAACGGCGTGATCGCGAGGGCGACCCCGGCCGGGGCCCGGTGGCACAGCGCCACGGTCCCGATCCCCCGCTCCCACCCCTCGGTGGGCAGCACCTCACCGCCGAGCCGGCGCGCCTCCGCGGCGCAGACGGCGAGCGTGTCGGCGACGCGGAGCATCTCCCCCTGGCCGTCCTTCATGGGTTTGCCCAGCTCCAGTGCGAGCAGCCGGGTGAACTCGGCAGCACGGTCAAGGACTGCGGCCGCGGCCTTCTCCAGGACCGCGGCGCGGGCGGCCGGCGTGGTCCGGGCGACCTGCCGGGCTGCTCGGCGCGCGTAGGACAGGGCCGCCGCGACGTCCTCCGCCTGCGCGACGCGGGCCCGGCTCACGGGGCGGCCGAGGTAAGGACCGACGCGCTCGGCCGCGGGGCCGTCGGTCATCCATTCGCCGGCGATCAGGCAACCGGCCTGGTTGATGGCGATCAAGAGGCGATCCTTCCATCAGGTCTGCTTTGTGGTCCACCTAGTGGTCCTTATGGACCGTGGTGTGGACGTGGTGTTAACGTACGGGGGCCTGCCGGTTCTGGCAACACCCGGTTCGGGCGAGGAGTGTCTGTGGCTGCATCCGAATCCGGCGAGCCCGGCGGTGTCCGCAGCGTGCATCGCGCGTTCGACATCCTTTCGCTGCTCACGCCCGAGCGGCCGGCCGTGACGATCCGCGACGTGGTCGAGGCGACGGGCCTGGCCAAGACCACGGCGATCCGCCTGCTGCACACGCTCGAGGAGATGGGCCTGCTGTGGGCCACGGCCAAGGGCTATTCGGCCGGGCCGGCTCTGTGGAGGTGGGCCCACCTGGCGCGCCGGGCGTGGGAGCTGCCGCCGGAGACCCGGGAGTTGATGCGCGACCTGGCGGCGCGGCAGCGGGAGACGGTCAACCTCTACCTGCCCCGCGACATCTTCCGGGTGTGCGTGGCCCAGCAGGAGAGCCCGCAGCCGCTGCGGCACGTCGTCCAGATCGGTGACGAGCTCCCCATGTGGGGCGGCGCGTCGTCCAAGGTCCTGCTGCGGGATGCGTCCGACGCGCTGCTCGTCCGGATCGCCCGCACCTCACCGTACGGCGAGGCGCATGCCGCGACCATGCGGGAGTGGATCGCGCAGGCGGCGCACGACGGATTCGCGGTCAGCCACGGCGAGCGCGAGCCCGGGCTGTCCGCGGTCGCGGCTCCCATCACAGCTCCCAGCACAGCGGCCGCCGGGGCCGGCGGAACGGTGATCGCGGCCCTGACCCTGAGTGGGCCGACCCTGCGCTTCGGCGCCGACCGCGTCCAGGAGTTCGCCGCCGACCTCCGCCAGGTCGCCGGACGCATGTCGGAGCGCGGGTTCGAGCACCCGCTCGCCTGATTCGAACGCCCTCTGATCTGGAGTGCCCATGGAGGAGCTTCCCCTGTCGGGGATCAGGGTCGTCGACCTGACGAACGTCCTGGCCGGCCCCTACTGCGCCTACCAACTCGGCCTGTTCGGCGCCGAGGTGGTCAAGGTGGAACGACCGGGACGCGGCGACCTGGCCCGCCGCCTCGGCGCCGATCCGGAGCTCAACGCGGCCGGCCTGGGCGCGTCGTTCCTCGCGCAGAACGCCGGGAAGAAGTCCGTCGAACTCGACCTGAAGGACCCGGCCGACCGGCCGGCCTTCGAGCAGCTCGTCAAGGGCGCCGACGTGCTGCTGGAGAACTTCCGGGCCGGGGTGCTGGCCCGGATCGGCTACGGCTGGGATCGGTTGCGCGAGCTGAATCCACGGCTCGTCTATTGCGCCATCTCCGGATTCGGGCAGACGGGGCCCATGAGCGCCGCTCCGGCGTACGACCAGATCATCCAAGGGCTCTCCGGGATGATGAGCATCACCGGCACCAAGGACACGGCCCCGCTGCGGGTCGGGTTCCCGGTCTGCGACACCGTGGGCGGGCTGGTCGCGGCGGTGGCGATCACCGCGGCGCTCGCCGGGCGCGGCCGCACCGGCCGTGGCTGCTTCCTGGACCTGTCGATGCTGGAGGCGTCGATGTCGGCCATGGGCTGGCCCGTCTCCAACTACCTCGTCGCCGGCGTGGAGCCGGAGGCGATGGGCGACCAGAACGCCACGGCGGCACCCTCGGGCGTCTTCGAGGCCTCAGACGGTCCCGTGAACATCGCGGCCAACCGCCAGAAGCAGTTCGAGGCCCTGTGCGCCGTGCTGGCGCGGCCCGACCTCGTCCAGGATCCCCGCTTCGCCGACCGTGAGGCGCGAAAACGCCACCGTGACGCGCTCAACGAGGAGCTCAACCGGGTGTTGCGCACCCGGACCGCGTACGAATGGGAGGGGTTGCTCTCCCGAGCGGGGGTGCCGGCCGCCCGGATCCTCACGGTGCCGCAGGCGCTGGCGCTGGATCAGCTCCGCCACCGAGGGTTCGTCACCCGCCTCGACTTCCCCGACGGGTCCGGCCGCGAGCTCGGCGTCGTGGGCAACGGCGTGCGGATCGACGGCAGGCCGCTGCGCCCGGCGTCGCCGCCGCCGCTCTTGGGGCAGCACAACGACGACCATTTGCTGGAGGACGTGTGAACGAGGTCGCCGACTGGTGGGCGACCGGCGTGTCCCGGATCGCACCCGACGTCATCGAGCTGCGCGGCCATCCCGTCCAGGAGCTGATCGGGCGGATCGGCTTCGCCGAAGTGCTCTGGCTGATGGTGCGCGGAGAGCTGCCCTCGCCGCGAAGGGCGGCGCTCCTGGAGGCGGCGCTGGTGGCCGCGGTCGACCATGGTCCGCACGCGCCCTCGATCGCGGTGGCGCGCATGGCGGCGACCTGCGGTGTCGGACTGAACAACGCCATCGCGTCCGGGGTCAACGTGCTCGGCGACTCCCACGGCGGGGCCGGCCAGCAGTGCGTGGAGCTGCTCGACGACGTCATAGGCCTGGGCGTGGACCAGGCGCTGGCCGCCTGGCGGACCAGGAGCCGCTATCTGCCTGGATTCGGGCACCGCCTCCACACCCGCGATCCGCGCCGGGATCCGCTGCTCGCCCTGGTCGAGGCGGCGGTGGCCGACGGCGTCGTGCCGGGCCTGCACCTCGCCGCCGCACACGAGGTGGAAGCGGCCATCGCGCCCGTCCCGATGAACATCGACGGCGTGACCGCGGTCGTCTACGCCGAGCTCGGCTTTGCGGCGCCGCTGGCGAGGGGGTTGTTCGTGCTGAGCAGGAGCGTGGGCATTCTCGCGCACGCCTGGGAGGAGACTCAGCAGGGGCGCAGGAACAAGGGCCCCATGCCCCCCACGATCATGCCGACCCAGCTGTAGGCCCTGCCGCGCCTGCGGGAGCCGTGCCCGTCAGGTAGGCCACCACCATGTCGCCGACCATGCGGCGGAGCCGGGCGCGATGCTCGGGCGCGGCCATGTCGCGCCCGAACAGCGCCTCGAAGGTGTGCTGGTTGGCGACGCGGAAGAAGCAGAACGCGCTGATCATCATGTGGATGTCGATCGGATCGGCCTCGACCGTGAAGTCGCCGCTCGCGCGGCCCGCGGCGAGGATGCGCGAGATGACGCCGAGCACTGGGCCGCCGAGGTTGGCCAGCATGTCGGACTTGCGGATGTGCTCGGCCTGGTGGATGTTCTCGATGCTGACGAGCTTGATGAAGTCGCGATGCGCGTCGTGATGGTCGAAGGTCAGCTCCGCGAGCGTGCGGATGGCCTGGACCGGCGCCAGGTGCTCGACGTCGAGCGCCCGCTCGACCGACCTGACCTCGGAATAGGCTTTCTCGAGCACGGCGATGTAGAGCTGCTCCTTGCCGGAGAAGTAGTAGTAGATCATCCGCTTGGTCGTGCGCGTGAGCGCGGCGATCTCGTCGACCCTGGCACCCGCATACCCCTTGCGGGCGAACTCCCGCTGGGCGACCTCGAGGATCTCGGCCTTGGTGCGGTCGGCGTCGCGCTGGCGCTCCACTGACGCGGGGATGGTCATGCCTCATCCTAAGGTTCTGCGCCTTCCCCTTGGAGGTCTGGCGGTCTATAAACTAACGTACTAGTTCGTACATTCACGGGGAGACGTGATGACCTCCTACCTGGTCGGGTTGATCGGCGCCGGTATCGGGGCATCGCTCAGTCCCGCGCTGCACGAGCGCGAGGCCGAACTGCAGGATCTGCGCCTGGTCTACCGGCTGATCGACATCGCCGCGCTCGGCCTGCCGGCCGACGCGGCGGGAGATCTCGTGCGCACGGCGCGCCGGGTCGGATACGACGGTCTCAACGTCACCTATCCCTGCAAGCAGACGGTCATCCCGCACCTCGACGCGCTGTCCGGCGACGCGGCCACGCTGGGGGCCGTCAACACTGTCGTGTTCGAGGGCGATCGGGCCATCGGGCACAACACCGACTGGACCGGGTTCGCCCAGGCGTTCACGCGAGGCCTGCCCGACGCGCCGACCCGGCGGATCGTCCAGCTGGGGGCGGGCGGGGCCGGGGCCGCCGTGGCTCACGCGCTGCTCACGCTCGGGGCCGACCAGATCACGCTCGTCGACGCCGATCCCGCGCGTGCCGAACTGCTGGCCGCCGAACTGTGCGGCCGGTTCGGGGCCGGGCGGGCCGGCCATGCCGTACGGATCGACTCGCTCGCGGCGGCCGACGGCCTGGTCAACGCGACGCCCACGGGCATGGTCGGCCATCCGGGGCTGCCGCTGTCCAGCGAGTTGCTGCATCCGGATCTCTGGGTGGCCGACATCGTCTATTCGCCGCTGCGTACGGCGCTGCTGCGCGAGGCCGAGGCGCTCGGCTGCCGCACCCTCCACGGCGGCGGCATGGTCGTCTTCCAGGCGGCGCACGCGTTCCGGCTGTTCACCGGCGTCGAGCCCGACATGGAACGGATGTACGCCCACCTGGCCGACCTCGTGGCCGCTTGAGGAGGAACGCATGCGCAAGTGCATCGCCACGGTTTCCGTGAGCGGGACGCTGCCGGAGAAGCTTAGTGCGATCGCCGCGGCCGGATTCGACGGGATCGAGCTGTTCGAGAACGACCTGCTGGCCTGCCCGCTGCCGCCGGAGGAGATCCGCGAGCGCGTCCGCGACCTGGGGCTGCTGATCGACCTCTACCAGCCGTTCCGCGACTTCGAAGCGGTGCCGGACGAACGGCTGGCCGCCAACCTCCGGCGGGCCGAGCACAAGTTCCAGCTCATGGAGCGGCTCGGCGCCGACCTGCTGCTCGTCTGCTCCAACGTCTCCCCCCGCGCGATCGGCGACGACGACCTGGCCGCCGAGCATCTGCGGCAGCTGGCCGTACGCGCCGCCGAGCACGGGATCCGCGTCGCCTACGAGGCGCTGGCCTGGGGCCGGCACGTGAGCGAATACCTGCACGCATGGCGGATCGTGCGGACGGCCGACCACCCGAACCTCGGCGTCTGCCTCGACAGCTTCCACATCCTGTCGCGCGGCTCCGACCCGATCGGCATCGAGGCCATCCCCGGCCAGAAGATCTTCTTCGTGCAGCTGTCGGACGCCCCGCCGCTGGCGATGGACGTGCTGCAGTGGAGCCGGCACTACCGGTGCTTTCCCGGCCAGGGGAGCTTCGACCTGGCCGGTCTGACGATCCACGCGCTCAACGCCGGCTACACCGGCCCGCTGTCGCTCGAAGTGTTCAACGACGTGTTCCGGCAGGCCGACGCGGCACGTACGGCCGTGGACGGCATGCGATCGCTGATCGCGCTGGAAGAGGCTCTGGACGGCCGTACGGCCCTGCCTCCGCCGCCCGAGGGCTTCGCCTTCGCCGAGCTGACCATGGCCGACCTTCGACCTGTCGGCGAGCTGTTGCGCGCCCTCGGCTTCACGCACGCCGGGACCCATCACTCCAAGCCGGTCGAGCTGTGGGCGCAGGGCGGGGCCCGGATCCTGCTCAACGCGATCGGCGACGAGGCCGAGCTGTCGGCTATCGGGCTGCAGGTCGCCGACCCGGCGAGTTCGGTGAAGCGGGCCGAGGCGCTGCTGTCGCCCGTGCTCCCCCGCGAACGCGACCCCGAGGATGCCCGCCTCGACGCGGTGGCCGCACCCGACGGCGCCCAGATGTTCTTCTGCGGGACCGAGGAACCCCCCGAATGGCTGGCCGAATTCTCCCCGTTCTCCCCGGCGGGCTCGGCGCCCGGGGTCATCACCCACATCGACCACGTCGCGCTCACCCAGCCCCTGCACTACTTCGACGAGGCCGAACTCTTCTACCGGACCGTCCTCTGCCTGCGCCCCCACGAACGCCTCGACATGCCCGACCCCTACGGCCTCGTGCGCAGCCGCGCCATGTCCAGTCCCGGCGGAGCCGTACGCATGGTGCTCAACGTGGCGAACGTGGGCGCCCTCGACGTGCCCTGGCAGCACGTCGCGCTCGCGACCGGCGACATCATGGCCGTCGCGCGCCGCCTCAGGGAGGGGCTCGGCGGGGCCGGTGACATCGTGCTACCCATCCCGGGCAACTACTACGACGACCTCGCGGCCCGCTACGACATCGGCCCCGCGCTGGGGCAGCTCCGCGAGCTGGACATCCTGTACGACCGCGACGAGCACGGCGAGTTCCTGCACCTCTACACCGTCACCATCGGCCGGGTCTTCTTCGAGATCGTGCAGCGGATCGGCGGCTACGACGGCTACGGCGCCGCCAACGCCCCCGTCCGCCTGGCCGCCCAGCACGCCCAGCACGCAGGTGCCGCCTAGCGTGAGGCCGGGCAGATGCCGGGCATGGGAAGGCCTGTGCCGTAGGCGGCCCATTCTCGCGACGACGGCGGCCCGACCCGGGCGCAGAGGGTGGCCACCGGATCGCGGTGTGGCAGGGGATCCCACCGGCGGACACTGCTCTCCCAACTCGAGGAGACCAGGAGACGCCCGTCCGGGCTGAACGCGACGGCGAGCACGCCGGAGACGTGACCGTGCATCGGCGCACCCAGTCGCCGCCAGGTCGTGGTGTCCCACAGCCTGAGGGTGCCGGTCGCGTCGCCGATGGCCAGCAGCCCACCGGTCGGGCTGAACGCGGGCACCCGGACGCTTGCGAGATCCCGGCTTTCATCCGCGTCCAGGATCTGGATCCGCCGGCGCGTACGCACATCCCAGATCTCGGTGCGGGAGGCGGCGACGGCCAGATATCGGCCGTCGGGGCTGAAGGCGATCCCGGTCGTGCCCCGTCCGGCGGTCACCGTCAGCACGGCCACCTCTGCGCCGGTGTGCGGATCCCAGAGCCGGACGGTATTGCGCGGCGGGGATTCATTGTCCCGGTTGGCGACGGCAAGCAACCGGCCGTCGGGGCTGAAGGCGACCGCCGTCACCAGGTAGTCGACGGCGGGCAGCGCGCGCACCGCCTTGTGGGTGCGGACGTCCCACAGCACGACCGTGTCGTTCCAAAGCGCCGTGGCCAGCAGCGGCTCGACCGGGCTGAACGCCAGCGCGCCGCTGGTGTCGGTGAGGTCGCTGGTGAGGCGCCCGAGATCGGTGCCCGTACGGGTCTCCCACAGTCGCACGTGGCCGTCGTAGTCGCCGCTTGCGAGCACCTGGCCATCGGGGCTGAAGGCCAGCGACAGCACGTTGGCCGTGTCCTTGCCCAGGCGTCCGCTGAGGGGGTGGGACGTGCGCGGATCCCACAGTTGGAACACGCTGTCCTGGGATATCGCGAGGCGGCCGCCGTCCGGGCTGAACGCGACCGCGAACGCCCGGCCCGCCCGGGGCGGCACACTGCCGTACGGCCGGTCGGTCTGCGGATCCCAGAGGCGAACCGTGCCGTCCAGACCGCCGGTGGCCAGTTGACGGCCGTCCGGACTGAAGGCCACCGCATGCACGTCCGGCGCGCCGTAGCCGGGGCTGCGTTCGCGTATGCCGGTGTGGCCGGTCAGCGGCGAGGGCATCTGCCGGCCGGTCATCGGGTCCCACAGGCGGGCCGTGCCGTCGCCGTGGCCGGTGGCGAGGAGCCGTCCATCCGGGCTGAACGCCACGCTGAGTGTCAGGCCGTAGGGCGCGGTCGCCAGCGTGCGCAGCAGCCTGCCATCGGCCGGATCCCACAACCGCACCACCCCCTGGTAGCTGCTGGTCGCCAGGAACCGCCCGTCCGGGCTGAACGCCACGCCGGTCGCGCCGCCCCGGTGACCGGCCAAGGGGTGAATGTGAGGACGTTCGCGGCGGCGGTCCCAGACGCGCACCTCCTCGTCGAAGCCGCCGGTGGCCATCAGGCGGCCGTCGGGGCTGAAGTCGACGACCCGGACCCTGCCGCCGTGGCCGGGCACGCGGGCCACGATCCGGCCCGTTCGCGGATCCAGCAGCTCGACCATGCCGTAGTCGCCCACCACGGCCAGCATCCCGTCGCGCGCGAACCGCACCCGGTTCACCTGCACCGACTGCCACATGGTGGCGCCGATCTGGCGGCCCGACCGCACATCCCACAGCCGGACGGTCTTGTCGGCGCCGCCCGTCGCCAGCTCCCGGCCGTCCGGGCTGAAGGCCACCGACACAGGAGCGGTGATGTCGTCGGGGCGGTGGGTCTCGGGGGCCAGCGGAGATCCGACCGGGTAGCCGGTCGCCGGATCCCACAGCCGGACCGTGTTGTCGTAACCCGCCGACGCCAGCAGCCGCCCATCCGGGCTGTAGGCCACGTCGTTCACGTCGGACATGTGCCCGACGAGCGTCGTACGCTGCTCTGCCACCAGCGACGTCAGCGCTTCCGCGGCCTCGTCGGTCGGGCTGATCGACCAGGCCGCCAGGGCCAGATGGCGCTTCCTGATCGGATCGTCGGTGGCCGCGATCTGCGCGGCCAGCTGGCGCGACAGGGCGACACTCAGCTGGCGGCGCGCCTCCTCCCCTGAGCCGACCGCCAGCAGCGCGGCGACCAGCGCCGCGGCCAGCAACCCGGCCAGCAGGGTGACCGCGCCGGTGCGCAACCGCCGTCCACGGGTGGCGGCCTGCTCCCCCGCACGCAGGAATCCGGCGGCCTCCTCGGGCACGGCCGGGAGACGGTCATCGTCGCGCCACCGGTCGTACGCCGCGCGCGCCGCGCTCAGCCGGCCCCCGGCGTAGAGGAAGGAACGGTCACGCCCGGTCTCGACCCACTCGTGCGCGTCCCGCAGCAGATCCGCGTACGCCTTGCGGTCGGCGTGATCGGCGTCGAGCCACTCCCGCAGCCGCGGCCAGGCGGTGAGCAACACGTCGTGCGCCAGCTCGAGGTCGGCCGCCGTGTCGGGCGCATGCCGGCCGATCACCATCAGGCGGCCCCGGGTGAACACCTCCACGACCCGCATCACCTGGCCCGGCGCGGCCGGGCGGCAGGCCCGCACCACCTCCTGGTACGGCACGCGACGCCGGGTCTCCTGCCGGCCCGGTCCTGGACTGGTCAGCAGTACGAGGACGCGCTCGGCCACCTGGCGATCGGCTTCGTCGAGGCTTTGGAAGGCGTCTTCCGCCGCGTTGCGCACGACGTTGGCCACACCCCCGGCGCGGTCGTATCCGGCCCGCGTCAGTCGGCCGTCCTCGAGCCGCTCCCAGGTGCGCAGCATGGCCATCGACAGCAGGGGTAGGGCGCCGGCTTCCGGCGCGTTGCGCGTGTGGCCGACCAACTCGCGTACGACCTGCTCGGCCAGTCCTTCCTCGACGCCGAGCCCGGCGGTCGCGGCGGGGCCGGTGATGGCCCGCGACAGCTCGTCGGCGCTCATCGGGCCGAGCACGAACCCGCGCTCCTCCAGCGCGCGGGCGAGCACCGGATGCGCCGCGCACCGGTCGACATAGTCGCCGCGTACGGCGGCCACGACGATCCCGGCCGGGCCGTCGCCCGGGCCCACTCGATCGGTGGCGATCGCCTCCAGCGCCGCCAGGAACGCCTCGCGCTCGCCGGCCTCCGGCGTGGCGTCGAACATCTCCTCGAGCTGATCCACGACGACGACCAGCCGCCGGGGGCCGTCCGGCAACGACTCGCCCCGCTCACGCCGCCGCGCGGCGTCCGCCAGCAGGATCTCGCGGGCGCGCGTGGCCGCGATCCCGGGGTCGGTACGCAGCTGAGCCAGCAGGGCCGTCGAGTCGGCGCCCCAGCGGGCCGCCAGCTGTACGGCCAGCTCCGGTAACGGGTTCGCGGTCGCGGTGAAGTCGAGCACCGGCCAGCACCGCGCGGACGGGATGCCCGGACCCAGGCCCGCGGCCAGGCCGGGCAGCAGACCCGCGCGTAACAGGGACGACTTGCCCGCTCCCGAGGCTCCGATGACGAGGATCGGCCCCGGCCGCTCCAGCCGTTCGGTCAGCATCGCCACCAGGCGGCTGGTGGCCTCGCCCCGGCCGTAGAAGACCTCGGCCTGATTGGGGCCGAACGGGACCAGCCCCTGGTAGGGGCTCCTGCCGTCCCACGACGGCCGGTCAGCCTGGCGCGTGGCCGGCCCGGGGGCCGTGGCCTGCACCGTGAGCTGTTCGCGCACCGACATGAGCAGCGACACCAGCAGGTCGCGATCTTGGCGGTGCTCCTCGCCCAGTAGGGCGACCGCGTGTTCGATCCGCCCTGTAGACGCCAGGAGCGGCTCGAACGCCGCCAGCCGCCCGCCCATTTCGGCGAATCCCAGCGCCAACTCCACCAGGATCCGCTCGTCGCCCCGGCCGGCAGATCGGCCCCCGCCACAGCGAGTGGGGCGATCGAGCCGGCGCACAGGCCCGTATACAGAACGCGCGGAGTGGCCCGCGCCACCTCTCGCGCCGAACGGCGGCCCAGCGCGGCGAACCACGCGCGAGCTCCCCGGCGAGCGCGCGATCCCGCGTCGCCGGCGGACTCCTCAGGCTCGGCAGGCTCATCACCCGGCATGTCCGCTCCATCGCCCGCTCCACCGGACTGAGAAGGAATCTACCCCGCCGACGCGCCGGATCGTATGGGCAGGTCGTAGTAGCGGCGGACGCTGGAACCGATCCGGGCCAGGTCGGTCCCGTAGATGTGCAGGGAGATGGCGGTCTGGCCGGTCACGTTGCGTACCCGATGAATGTCACCGGGCGGGGCGAATCCGCTGACCTCGCCCGTGAGGTTGGCGTTGACGCCGGCATCGACCAGGTGCGTGCCGTCCTCGGAGAGGGTGTAGAGGTCCTCGTGCTCCACACCCTGGAGCACCCCGAACACACACCAGGTGATGTGGTCGTGAATGCGGGTCTCCTGGCCGGGACGCCACACGATGGCCAGCATCGAGAACGTGCCGTCGGGCTCGACGTGCAGCAGGTGGCTGCCGAACGCGTCCGGCTCGCCCTCCTGCTGCCGCGCGGTGAGCACGCCGGGCGAGGGCAGGTGGCGGCGGAGCTCGTCGGCCACGTACCGGGACGTGTCCTGCCAGGTGGCGCCGCGGCCGACCGCGCCGCGCACGGCGGTGACAAGCGGCTGGAGCTCGGCGGCGGACCGGTGGTGTTCGGGTCGCGCGACTAGGGTGGTCATGACGGTCTCCTCATCGAGTGGCTGGCTTCTACTGCCAGCTTCCGGCGTGGCCGGATCGCGGTGATCCGTGGCGGCCACGGATCGCACCCGCGTCCACCACGGACCGGCCACTGACTGAGACACGAAACGGGGTGAGGGCGACGGTGTCGCAGGCGCCCGGCGCGGGCCGGATCTCCGAGCGGGAGGCCGAGGTGCACGCCGCGCTCGCGGCGCGCCTGACCAACGCCCAGATCGCGCGCCGCCTGCACATCTCCGTGCGCACGGTCGAGAGCCACGTCTCGTCTCTGCTGCGCAAGTACGGCGTGGCCGACCGGGCGGCGCTGGCCGATACCTGGGCCGGCGGCCCCGAGCCAGGGCGCTTCGCCGGGCTTCCGACGCGCCGTACGAGCTTCGTGGGGCGGGGCGGGGAGCGTGAGTCGGTGCTCGCGGCCCTCGACCAGGCGCGGCTGGTGACGCTGCTGGGGCCGGGCGGCGTGGGCAAGACGCGGCTGGCCGTGGAGGCCGCCGAAGCGGCCGGCCCGGCCTTCCCCTCCGGTGGGGCGTTCGTGGATCTCGTGCCGGTGCGGGACGGGTTCGTGGCGCGGGCCGTCGCGACCGTTCTCGGCGTGACCGAGGGATCGCACCAGCCGCTGGAGGAGGCGATCGCGGCGTATCTCGGCGACCGCCGGTCATTGCTCGTCCTCGACAACTGCGAGCACGTCATCGACGGCGTCGCCGGATTCGCCGAGCGCATCCTCGCGACCTGCCCGGGCGCGCGGATTCTGGTGACAAGCCGCGAGCGCCTGGGGGTTCCCGGCGAGCGTACGGTGCCGGTGGCGCCGCTTCCG
Source organism: Streptosporangiaceae bacterium NEAU-GS5 (assembly GCA_017592665.1). GTDB lineage: Bacteria > Actinomycetota > Actinomycetes > Streptosporangiales > Streptosporangiaceae > NEAU-GS5. The sequence goes on from JAGFNW010000022.1 coordinate 131,375, forward strand.
CTCGCGCCGGACGCCGAGCGGCTTTTCCTGGAGCGCGCGCGGGCCGCCGACCCTGATTTCACGGCCGACCCCGAGGTGGTCGCCGAACTGTGCGCCCGGCTCGACGGCATGCCGCTCGCCATCGAACTCGCCGCCGCGCGCAGCGCGTCCCTCGGCGTGAGCGGGCTGCTCGCGGCTCTGGACGACGCTCTGCGGCTGTTGTCGGGCCGGCGCGGCGGCGACGAGCGGCACCGCTCGCTCCGCGGCGTGATCGGCTGGAGTCACAGCCTGTTGGAGGAGGACGAGAAGCGGCTGTTCCGGCGGCTCGGCGTGTTCGTCGGGCGTTTCGACCTGGCCGCGGCGAACGAGGTCACCGGCGAGCGGCCCGAGGTCGTGGCCGACGTGCTCGGACGGCTCGTCGACAAGAGCCTCGTCGTTCACTTGAAGGGCGAGCCGGATCGGTGGCGGCTGTTGTCGACCGTACGCGCGTACGCGATCGAGCAGATGGAGCTGGCCGGCGAACTGGACGCCGCGCATGCCCGCCACCTGCGGTGGGCCGCCGCCACCGCGGTGGAGGAACGGCAGGACGCCGACATGGCCCTGGACGACTTCCGCGCGGCGCTGGCCGCGGCTCCGCCCGGCCCCGACGAGACGGCCCATCGGCTGGCCCGCGCGCTGGCGCGTCTCACGTACGCGCGGCGCTATCTGATGGAGTCCTTCCAGCACTATGAGCGCGCCGCCACGCATGCGACCACGCCCGCGGACGCCGCTGTGGACCTGCGGGCGGCGGCCGGATGCGCGCACGTGGCAACCATGTCGAACCAGCAGGTGTTCAACCTGCTGATCGCCGCGGCCGAACTGGCCCGGCAGGCCGGCGACGGCGACGGCCGGGCCATCGACCTGGCCAGAGCCGTGGAGACGGGCTGGCGCTATCCCGACGCCTTCGACGACGTGGTCCCCCGCGAGCAGCTGGCCGCACTGCTCGCAGAAGCCGAGGAGTCAGGCGACCGGTCACATCCCGCCGTGGCCGCCGCGATCGCGATCGCGACAGCCTGGACAGCCGCCCCCACCGACGGACCCAGCGAACGACCCGACACGCGGCCGGACGCCGGCCCCGATGCGCGGCTGGCGGAAGTCGCGGTCGAGTTGGCGCGCGCGACCGGCGACCCGGCGGCGATCAGCGCGGCGCTGTGCGCGGTAGGGACGGCTGCGCTGCACGCCGGGCGCTTGCGCGAGGCGCACCGCGTCACCCAGCAGCGCCTCGCCGTACTGCCGCAGATGGACCGCGACGACCCCTACTACGCCCCCGAGATCTGCAACACCTTCGGCCGCGCCTACCTCTACGCGATCATGGCCGGTGATCTGCCCGAGGCAAGGTCAGCGGCGCTCGCCGGGTTGAACGACGACCTGCTCAGCCACTCCTACGTCACGGTCAGCCGGCTGGTCCCCTCGCTCGTGCTCACCGGGCGGTTGGAGGAGGCGATTGAGAACGCCGTCCGGATGTGGGCCGAGTGGGAGCGGGCCGGCCGGCTGAGCCCGCGCTGGATGGCGCCTGCGGTCGCCACGACCGCCCTCGCCTGCGGACTGCTCGGCGACTCGGCAGCGCTCGCGCTATGGCAAGCCCGGACGGCGCAGGTCGCGGGCTCTGCCGGTGCTTCCGGCGCGATCGACCCACGCCCGGCGGTCGCCGCCTTCGTCGACGCCCGGCTGGCCATTCACACGAGCAGCCTCACCGAGGCCCCGATCCTCGTCGAGCGGGCGTTCGCCGCCGCCGTACCAGGAGACCCGTTTGCCGGCTACGCGCAGGCGGCCGCGGCTGAACTTGCCGTCGTCGCCGGCCTTCCGGACGCCGCAGATCGTCTGGCGGCCGCGGCGCACGCCGGGACGGAGAACGAGTGGGCGGCCGCCTGTCTGGCCCGGGCCGAGGGCCGGCTCCACGCGGAGGCGTTCGCTAGATCGATCCAAGGCTGGGAGCGCATCGACGCCCGCTTCGAACACGCCCACACGGTTTCGCTGATCGAGTGAGAGCCGTTAAGGCTTGCGGCCGACCGCGCCGATGAAGCCGCTGTTGTCGGGGTCGCCCGGCCACTGGTCGTACGTGGGGCGCCAGAGCTCGACCGGCACGACGCCGGGCTCGAGCAGCTCCAGATCTTTGAAGTAGGTGGCGACCATCGCGGGCGGGCGGTGCGCGAAATCCCCCACCCTCCTCGACTGGAAGAGCTCGTGCGCCTCGTCCATCTTGTTGACGCCGAGGATCCGCGCGTAGCCGTGGGATATCGCCAGGTAGCCGCCGGACGGAAGTTCGCCGCGCAGCGTAGCCATAATGTGCGCGGCCAGATCGTCGTCGACGATGAGATCGAGGATGGCGAACGCGATGATGGCGAACGGCTGGTCGAAGTCGAGATGGGCGCGGATCGCCGGGTCGGCGAGGATCTTCGCGGGCTCGCGCAGGTCACCCGCCATCGCAATGGTTTGCGGGCTGTCGGCGAGCAGAGCGCGGGCGTGTGTGAGGACGATGGGGTCGTTGTCGACGTAGACCGTACGGGCGTCGGGGGCGACGGATTGGGCGACCTGGTGCACATTCTGCTGGGTGGGCAGGCCGGTGCCGATGTCGAGGAACTGGCGCACGCCGGATTCGGCGAGGGTGCGTACGACGCGGACCAGGAAGGCGCGGTTGGCCCGGGTGATGTCACGTAAATCGAAACCGGCCTGGCGTCCCAACTCGATGATCTGCTCGGCCGCCTCGCGGTCGGCCGGGAAGTTGTCCTTGCCCCCAAGCATGTAGTCGTACATGCGGGCGGTGCTCGGGATGGTCGGATCGATCACAATAGGTGGATCAGGATCACTCATCGCCAACACCTCTCACCCGACGCAAGGGGCCGCGCCGTAAAACCGTGCTAATCGCGGATCGTATACGCCATCTTGCCCTGAGACACACTCTTTCCTGCGCCTACGCTGTATGTCGTGTCCGATCAGAGCGACCTCAGACCCGCCGTGATCGAGGACGTGCACGAGCTGGCGCAGGCGATGCCGCACGTCACGGTCGTATTTGGGTCCGGCGAAAACCCGGTCTATCAGGTGGGCGGAAAGTCGTTCGTCTTCTTCCGCAATCCTCGGCCGGACGCCGTCGACCCCGCCACCCGTGAGCGGTACCCCGACGTCATCGTCTTCTGGGTCGAGTCCGAGGCGGACAAGCAGGCGCTGGTGCAGGACGAGGCCACGCCGTACTTCACGACTCCGCACTTCAACGGCCATCTCTCGGTCCTGCTGCGCGGCAGCAGGATCGGCGAGCTGACCCGCGGCGAGCTGGCCGAACTGGTCGCCGACGCATGGCTCTCCCGCGCGTCGGCACGCCGCAGATCCGACTGGCTCCGCGCCCACCCGCCGGCTCGCTAGGAGGTCGCCGACCAACTCGGGGTCAACGGGACCGTTGATAGTGGCGGCGCACCCGGTCGCGGTTGCCGCACATGCGGCTGTCACACCACGTGCGGCTCTTGTTGCGGGTCTGGTCGACGAACAGCCACCCGCACTTTTCACCCGGGCACTGCTTGAGCTGCGCCAGATCGGGCCCGGTCAGCAGCGCGACCGCCGAGGCGCCCGTCTCCCAGGCCGGCACCCGCAGCCCCGCCCAAACCAGCCCGCCGTTGAGGGTCAGGTTGGCCATGCCTTCGCTGAAGACGGCGTTCAGGAGCGTGAGGTCCGCGCAGTCTCCGTGCGCCGTCGCCGACATCACGTCGTACAGATCCTCACGCAGGGCGATGACCCGCCCGAACTCCTCACGCGCCTGATCCGGATGCGCGTCCGCCTCGACCATGAGATCGGCCGCGACGCCCACCGCGAGGCCGCCGATATCTTCCATGTACGTGATGAGGCCGGTGTAGTCGCCGACAAGGTCGGTCGGCTCGGCACTGCGCCGCCAAAGGACGCTGTTTACCACGGCGAGGCACAGCCGTCCCCCAAGCCGCGGCGAAATCCGATCGGCCGGGCGCAGCTGCACGCTCCACACGCCCCGAGCCTAATCCGTCTCGCCCCGGACGAACCTCTCCAAAGACACTCTCGCGAAGGATCCAACCGTTTTCGCAGCGCAGCCCGCGCGGCATACGCCCCACGCCGACCGCACGCCCGACCCCAAGCCCGCCTCACGAGCCGCGGCCCGACCAAAGTGATCCACGCGAGGCGCCGAACTCATCAATCCATGACAGGCGGGACGTCGTCGATGTTGGTATAGACGTGTTTACCCTGATCGCGGGCTTGATCGACCATGGCGTCGGCACCAGCCGAGGGGCCGCCGAGACGGAGCACGGCGTCGCAGCGCGACAGCAGCCGCTCAGCGATGGGATGGAAGATCTCGTCGAAGGCGGTGTCGCCGACGCGGATGGATCCAGCAAGCTCTATCAGGGGCAGCGCGAGCGCCTCGCCGGTGACCGGCAGGTGGCCGGTGCGATAGAGGCTGAGCGCCGCGGCGTTCATCGCACGTACGTTGGCCGCGAGTTTGACGGGGTCGTCGCCAGTGCCCGACCGGTAAGGCCCGGCGATCAGGATCATCATCGGTGGACTGCCCATGCGCTTCCCCCAAGAGACGGCTACAGACTTCATTCTTACACGACAGGTGTTAGATATGGGAGAAATATGTTAGTTATGGCGAAGTGAAACTCGGGGTGTTGCTCGGATTCGCGTTGTTCGGAGTCTTCTGGGGAGCCTGGGGTGCGGCGCTACCTGCCGTACAAGCTCAGGCGAACGCCGACGACGCGACCTTCGGCGGAGCGTTACTGCTGATCGGCGTGGGGGCGCTCGCGTCCATGCGCCTCACAGGCCTGCTCCTCGACCGTTACGGCCGCGCGGTGACACCCGTGGTGGTCGTACTGTTCGCCGCCTGCGCGCTCGCCGCCGGATCGGCGGGCTCGGCGCCCGCGCTCGCCGTGACGCTGTTCGCATTGGGGGCCATGTCGGGGGCATTCGACGTCGTCATCAATACCGCCGCCGTGGGATATGAGTCAGCGACGAGCAGGCCGCTGGTCTCCGCCGCGCACGCCGCTTTCTCGGCCGCGGTGGTCGCTGCCAGCGCCCTCACCGGCCTGGCCCGCTCTGCCGGAGCCACCCCGCTCATCATCTTCGCCGCCGTGGCCACCGTCCTGTGCGCCACCACCTTCGCCGTACGCGGCATCACACCCCCTCCCACCGCCACCCACAACCCCGACCTGCCCCCACTCACCGCCACACACGACACCGGACCCACGACGCCCGCCACCCACAACCCCGCACCCCCTCAACTCGCCATCGCGCACGACACCGGGCCCACAGAGCCCACCGCCATACGCGATGCGGGATCCAAGCCCGCCACCACACGCGACCCCCGACCCAAGCGGCCCGCCGTACATGGCCTCGTGCTGCGTCGAGCCGCCGCCATTCGCCGCACCGCATCCCGTGGACCCGCAAGCGGCCACTCGGCAAGAGGGCGAGGGCGGGGGCGGATGCCCATCCAGCTGCTGGTCTTCGGGGCGATGGGAGCGGTGGCGAACCTGGTCGAGAACGCCCAACAGAGCTGGAGCGCGCGCCACCTGGAAGTCACACTGCGCATGCCACCGCAGATCAGCGGGCTCGGCCCGTCGGTCTTCGCGCTGGCCACCGTCACGGCACGACTGCTCGGCCAGGCCGCGGCCCAGCGCCAGATCTCCCCGCGGCTCGTGCTCGCAACCGGAGGCCTGCTCGCGGCTGCGGGGACCGCCACTACCGCCCTCGCTCCAAGCGCGTGGATCTGCCTGGTCGGAGTCGCGATCGCCGGTCTGGGCACGGGCGTCTGCGTGCCGGCCATCCTCGGTGCGGCCGGAGGGTCAGTCCCCGGCGAACGGCGTGGCGCTGCCATCTCCACAGTGATGACGGTCGCCTACCTGGGCTTCGCCGCTGGCCCAGCCGCCGTCGGCCTGGTCGCAGGCCACCTCGGCCTCCGAGCCGCCCTCGGCGCAGTCGCCGCGACCGCCATCCTTCTCACCATCTCCGCCCCGGCCGTCCTCCCCGGCCGCAAGCCCTCCCCTCAAGCTCCGCATCCCCCTCCATGACCGCGCCCCCCCCACCACGACCATGCCCACCACCACACCCCTCCACGATCACGGCCCCTCCCCCGCAGCTCCACGCTCTCGCGGGATCATGTCGTCCTTCCCCCAGCCCACGCCCCGACGCGGACGCTGTCGCCCTCCCCGCCGTTCGCGTACTCCCCTGGCGCGCATAAACGGGGACCAGCCCGCGCGCGACCCCTCGGGATCGACACGGAGGCGTGAGCAGCGCCGTTGAAATAGGCGCTGCCCTGAGGCCACGAACGCGCGACACGCGCGCGTCCCCCAAAGCCCCTTCCCGTCCGTCGTCGACCCGGAGCGAAGCAGAAGCGGGCCGGTGACGAAGGGGCAAGCCCGGCCTCGCGTGTCCATCAACACGGGCACCTTCCACAGCACGCGGACGCCAACCCGCACGGCCGGGCTTGAGCCGTAGGAGACGGTCTGCTGAGCTCGCCCAGGGGTCGGGGGCGGACGGGAAGGGGGCGACTCCATCCCGGAGTCGGAGCGCCCCCGCCGGAGGCGGCATCTCTGTAAGAGAGCGTGCAGGCGGTAGCCGTTCCAGTCCCGTGCAGCAACGGCTCTGCAGGTCAGGCGGCCATCCTGCGCGTCCCGGGCTGCCCTGGGCCCTTCGGGTGCGGGGGCAGTTTCCCCGTTTGCGCGCGCCGAGAAGTTACGCGCACGGCGGGGAGGGTGACAGCGTCCGCGTCGGGGCGTGGGCCGCAGATGGGGCGGGCGAGACGAGGACAGGGCGGGTGGGGGCAGGGCGGGTGGGGCGCGGGAGGGGCGGGTGAGGGCAGGGCGGGCGGGAGGTGAGGCAGACCGGGTGGGGCGAGGGTTGAGGGTGGGGGATGGGTGGGGGCCAGGGCAGGCGGGTGGGGGCGAGGGCTAGGGATGGGTGGGGCGAGGGAAGAGTGGGTTAAAGCGGGTGGGTTGGAACGGGGGTGGGGTTAGGGGGATGGGTTGTGGGTGGGGAGGGATTGGAGGCCGATTAGGTCGTCGGGTTGGGCGTCGGGGACTTGGGAGTCGAAGGTGGAGAGGATGCGGGTGCGGAGGCCGAGGGCTGTGAGGGCGGCGATGGTCAGGGCTACGGCGAGATAGACCAAGGCGATGCCGCGGCCAGGGCCGGTGCCGATCACTGTGCCGAGCGTGCCGGCCAGCGGGCCGGATGGGCGGAGGAGTGGCTCGAAGGTGGCTGAGGCCAGGGGTGCGATGACGGCGAAGCCGAGGGGCAGGGTGGACCAGGCGATCATCTGGTTGAGGGCGAAGACCCGGCCGTGGAATCGCTGTGGCACCTTGACCTGCACGATCGTGGCATAAATGGACTGGATGACGGCCAGTGTGAAGGCGGTGCCGAAGACGCCGGCGGCCACCACGGCTACGGCCGGGCGGAGGCCGGTGACCATGCAGCAGGCGGCCAGGGCGAAGGTGGCGAGCAGCAGGCCGCGCATCCGCCGCGCAGGGCCGCCCCAGATCGTGAATACCACGCCGCCGATCAGCGCTCCGATCGCCTCGGCGAAAGAGACCTGCCCGACTTGGGTGAGCGTGCCGAATCCGAGTACGAGCGGGGAGACGAGGATCAGCGCCGGACCGAGGAAGACGTTGATCATCGCGGAGAACAGCAGCATGGCCCGCAGCGCGGGGTTGCCCCAGGAGTAGCGGAAGCCGTTGGCGATCTCGGTCAGCAGAGGTTCTCGGGCTTTCTTGCCCATGGTGTCGGGGAAGCGTACGAAGGTGAGAACGCCGATCGCAGCCGCGTAGCTGACCACGTCGAGGATCAGGATCCAGCCGAGACCGATGGTCGCCAGCAGACCGGCCGCGACCAGCGGGACCAGGAGGGTGGCGAAGCCGCTCGACATCTGGGCGACGCCGTTGGCGTTGCCGAGGAAGCGTTTGGGGACCAGCTGTGGAATGGCCGACGTGAAGGCCAGCCGCTGGAAGGCCAGCGCCGAGGCGACCCCGGCGACGGTCAGGTAGATGTGCCAGGGCTGCAGCCGCCCGGACCAGTACAGCAGGCCGAGGGCGAGCTCACAGCCGCCCGCGACAGCGCCGGCGGCCATCATGACCACGCGGCGGTCGGCCCGGTCGACGACGGCACCGGCCAGAGGCCCGACCAGCAGCGCCGGCACCAGCCCCGACACCGCGAACAGGGTGAAGTCGACGAGCGATCCGGTCCTCAGGTAGATCCACACGGGGATCGCCCAGGCGGTGAGGGCGGAGCCAGCCATGGAGATCAGCTGGCCGGAGGCCACGACTGAGAACCGGCGCATGGTGGGCCGGATCGGTGGCCGCGCATCAATGGCTCGCTCGATACGTCCGTTGATGGGTCGCTCGATCCGGCCCTTGACAGGTCCCTCGATGCGTCGCTTCTCATCAGGCCTTTCGGCAGGTCGCTCGATCCGGCCCTTGATAGGTCCCTTGATGCGTCGCAGCTCGTCAGGCCGTTCGGTAGATCCATCAGGCCGTCGCTCGTCAGGCCGTTCGGTGGGTCCCTCGGTGCGTCGCTCGTTAGGCCGCTTGTCAGGCCATCGCTCGTCACGGCGCCGCCCGTCGGGGCGGTCGTTAGGCCGCTCGGTGTGTTGGTCGTTGAGGCGCTCTTCGGGGCGCTTGGGGTGTGGTTCGTGGTCGGGGTGGAGCCACCAGGTGGCGCCGGGGGCGGGATGGGGTGGGGAGTCGGTCAGATGCAAGTGAGTGGTGGTGATGATTTCGGCTAGTTCCTCGGCGCGGTAGCGGAGGAAGAAGTGGCCGGCCTCGTCCAGTACGACCACGGCTGAGGTGTCGGTCAGGAAGCGCCATTCGCGGTGGCGTTCCTGGTAGTAGTCGGTGGCCGGGTCGCGCTCGCCGACCACCGAGATCACGGGGGCGTGCAACCGGTCGACCTGCCGGTCGAGCAGATCACCGAAGTACGCCTCGGCGCGGCGGCCGTCGGCGCGCATGTTGGCGATGATCCGGTCCGCCTGGGCGGGATCCAGTTCGCCCATGTCGACGCCCATCGACGTCAGCCAGGCCGCGTAGTGCCGGCCGCTGGCCCTGCGGTCGAGCCAGGCAAGCACACGGCTCAGCGGCCCGTTCGTACGGGCGAAAGGGAAGATCGCGCCGACGTAGACGGCCTCCAGTTCGCGTCCGGCGTCCTCCAGCCGTCGCGCCAGTTCGACGACCAGCGCCCCGCCGACCCCGCAGTGCCCGTAGAGGACGAGCGGGCCTTCGGTCGTCCGGAGCACTTCCGCTGTCGTACGTTCGGCCAGCTCGTCGAAGGGCAGCGCCGCCTCGTCGAGGCCCACGTCGTGGCCGGGGATGGCCAGAGCGTAGAGGGAGTGGCCGGCCGGGAGCGCGTCGGCCAGGGGCTGGTAGACGGCCGCGCTGCCGCCTCCGTACGGCAGGCAGATGTAGCTGCGCACGCGCGCCGGGGGCGGCACCGGGGGCGTGAGCTCGTACAGCAGGCGGCGTGGGCCCTGTGGGGCCGGGCCCTCGATGTACGCGCCGAGTTCGGCCACGGTCCGGTGGGTGAACAGGTCCATCACGCCGACCGACCGGCCGGTCCCCTCCAGCGCGGTCCGCAGCCGGACGACGACCTGCATGGCGAGCATCGAGTGGCCGCCGAGGTCGAAGAAGTCGTCGTGGGCGCCGACCTGGTCGACGCCGAGGACGTCGGCCCAGATGCGGGCGACCAGTTCTTGGGCGGGGCCTTGTGGCGGCGTGTATACGCCGGGGGCTGCCATGGGGGTGGGGAGGGCGGCGCGGTTGAGTTTGCCGTTGGGGGTGAGCGGCAGCGCCGGGAGTTCGACGAAGGCGGCGGGGACCATGTAGTCGGGCAGTGTCCGCTTCAGCTCGGCCCCGACGGCGTCGACGTGCACGGCCTCGGGCACGACGTACGCCACGAGCCGCTTGCCGAGGGGCGGGTCGTCGCGGACGACCACGACGGCGTCCTGGATCCCGGGTTGCTCGCGCAGGCGTGACTCGATCTCTCCGAGTTCGATCCGCAGGCCGCGGAGCTTGATCTGGCCGTCGCCGCGGCCGAGGAACTCCAGGACGCCACCCGGGGTCCAGCGGGCCAGGTCGCCCGTGCGGTAGAGCCGCGAGCCCGGCGGGCCGTACGGATCAGGAACGAACCGCTCCGCGGTCAGCGCCGGCCGCCGCCAGTAGCCCCGGGCCACGCCCACGCCGCCGATGTGGAGCTCGCCCGCCACGCCGATCGGCGCCGGTTCCATGCTGGAGTCCAGGACGTACAGCCGGATGTTCTGGATGGGCCGCCCGATCGGGACCGTGGACGCGGACGCCGGCATCGATGGGTCGCAGCGCCACGCGCTGACGTCGACGGCGGCCTCGGTGGGGCCGTAGAGATTGTGCAGCTCGCAGTCCGGCAGCAGCGCCATGAACCGGGCCGCGGCCTGCGGCGGCAGCTCCTCTCCGCTGCAGATGACTCGGCGCAGCGACCGGCAGTCCGCGACCCCCGGCTCGGCGGTGAAGGCGGCCAGCATGGACGGCACGAAGTGCGCGGTGGTCACGCCCTCGGCGATGATCAGATCCCGCAGGTACGCCGGGTCCTTCTGGCCGCCGGGACGGGCCAGGACCAGGCGCGCCCCGGCGAGCAGGGGCCAGAAGAACTCCCACACCGAGACGTCGAACCCGGCCGGCGTCTTCTGCAGCACGGCGTCGTCGCTGGTCAGACTGTAGGTGCGCTGCATCCAGTCCAGCCGGTTGCAGATGCCGGCGTGGGTGTTGGGCACGCCTTTGGGGCGGCCGGTGGACCCCGAGGTGTAGATGACGTACGCGGGATTGACGGGGCCCGCGGCCAACTCTGGATCGGTGTCGGGAAAACCGGTCCACTCGGCCGGCTCGTCCAGGGCGAGGACGTGGGCCGGGGTCTCCGGAGGCGCCAAGGCGCGCTGGGTGAGCAGGATCGGCGCCGCCGAGTCGTCGATCATGTACGCCAGCCGGTCAGGCGGATAGCCGGGATCGAGCGGCACGTACGCGGCGCCGGATTTGAGCACGCCCAGCAGCCCGGCCACGAGGTCGGCCGAGCGCTCCGCGCACACGGCGACCAAGGTCTCCGGCCCCGCGCCGAGATCACGCAACCGATGGGCGATCCGATTGGCTCGGCGATTCAGCTCTGCGTACGTCAAAGCGCCCTGCTCGGAAACGACGGCGACCGCCGTCGGCGTACGGGCGGCCTGGGCTTCGACCAAGCCGTGCAGCGTGGCGTCGGGCGGCACGGCGACGGCCGTGTCGTTCCACTCCTCGATCAGGGTCGTCCGCTCCGCGGCAGGCAACAGCGCGAGCCGGGACAGCGGTGTCTCGGGGGCGGCGGCGATCGAGGCGAGCAGGACGCCGAAGCGCTCCGCGAGCCGGATGATCGTGGCCGCCTCGAACAGGGCCGTGCTGTAGGTGAACGCGCAGCGCAGGCCACCGCCCTTACCAGCCACGACGTGCAGTTCGAGGTCGAAGCGGGTGGCCGGGAGGTCGAGCGGCTCCCATCCGGCGGTCAGCCCGCCGTCTCCGGCGGTACGTGTGCGCATCGCGAAGTTGTGCATCGCGAACGTCACCTGGAACAGCGGCGACCGGCTGACGTCGCGGGCCACGCCGAGCTCGTTCACGATGTGCTCGAACGGAAGCTCCTGGTGATCCAGCGCGTCGAGCACGGCCGGCCGGGTCCGGGCCAGCAGCTCGGCGAACGAAGGATCGCCCGACAGCTCGGCGCGGAGCGCCAGCATGTTCACGAACATGCCGACGAGCCCCTCGACCTCGGGCCGCGACCGGCCGGCGACCGGGGTGCCGACCGCGAAGTCGTCCTGGCCGCAGTGCCGGGCGAGCAGGGTCTGGTAGGCGGCCAGCAACGTCATGAAGAGCGTGGCGCCGTGCACCCGGCTCAGCCGCCCGAGCGCGCCCCCGAGCTCCGGGTCCAGGTCGAAACGGTGGGTGGCGCCCTCGAAGCGCTGCGCTTTGGGGCGCGGGTGGTCGGCCGGCAGTTCGAGCGCGGGCACGTCGGCCAGCCGTCCGGCCCAGTAGCGCCGATGCCGCTCGAAGCCCGGACCGGCCAGCTGCTCGCGCTGCCAGCGGGCGAAATCGCCGTATTGGACGGGCGGCTCCGGCAGGGCTGCGGGCACGCCGGTCGACTCGGCCCGGTAGAGCGCGATGAGGTCGCCGAGCAGCACGTCGCTCGACCAGCCGTCGCCCGCGATGTGGTGACCGGCGAGGACGAGCAGGTGGTCGTCCTCGCCGAGCACTGCGAGCAGGGCCCGCAGCAGCGGGCCGCGCGCGAGGTCGAAGGGCTCGGCGGCCCGCGTCCGCAGCAGCTCGCGGACCTCGTCCGCGGGCGCGTCCACCACCTCGAGAGGGATCCGTACGGCATCGGCGACCCGGACCTCGGGGCTCCCGTCCGGCCCGGCGGGAAAGGACATCCGGAGGGTCTCGTGCCGGTCCGTCACCCCGTCCAGGGCGCGCCGCAGCGCCTCGGTGTCGAGTGGTCCGCGCAGCCGTACGGCGATGGGGACGGCGTAGGCCGCGGTGCCCGGGGCGTACTGCTCCATGAACCAGACCCGCTCCTGCGCGAACGACAGGGGCGGCGCGGCGCCGGCCGGGCGGCGCGGGATGCGCGGCGGCCCGTCGGCGGGGCGGCGGCGCAGGCGCTGTTCGAGCAGGGCCCGCTTGCTCTCCGACAGGGCGGGCCGCTCGATCGTCACCCTTCGCCTCCCTGAGCGGCCAGCTGCCGTTCGACCTCGTCGTCCGACAGCCGGTCGATCTCGCCGGCCGCCAGATCCTCGACCGCCTGGGCCAGGGCGGCCACGGAAACGTGGCTGAAGAACAGGTGGATGGGCACGTCGACGCCGAGGGCGTCCGAGAGCCGTACCGCTATCTGGGCGGCCAGCAGCGAGTGGCCGCCGAGGTCGAAGAAGTCGTCGTCGGCGCCGACCCGTTCGACGCCGAGCACCTGCGCCCAGACGTCGGCGACCAGTTCCTCGGCGTCGGTGCGCGGCGCGACGTAGGCCCGGCCGCGTGCGGCGCCGTAGTCGGGCGCGGGCAGCGCCTCGGTGTCCAGCTTGCCGTTCGAGGTGGCCGGGAAGTCCGGCAGCGCGACGACCGCGGCCGGAACCATGTAGTCGGGCAGGGATCGCCGGAGCTCGGCCCGTAACGTGGCGGTGTCCGCGACCTCGCCGACCACGTACGCGACGAGCCGTTCGTCACCGGGCACGTCCTCACGCACGAGGACGGCGGCGGCGCGCACACCGGGCTGCGCCGTCAGCGCCGCCTCGATCTCGCCGGGCTCGATGCGCAGCCCGCGGATCTTGATCTGCGCATCTATCCGGCCCTCGAAGACCAGCGCGCCGCGCGGGGTCCAGTGGGCCAGGTCGCCCGTGCGGTAGAGCCGCGATCCCGGCGGGCCGAACGGATCGGGCACGAAGCGCTCCGCGGTCAGGTCCGGCCTGCCGAGGTAGCCGCGCGCCACCTGCAGGCCGCCTATGTGCAGGTGCCCGCTCACTCCCGGCGGCACCGGCTCCATGTGGGAGTCCAGGACGTACAGCGTGGTGTTGGCGATGGGCCGGCCGATCGGCACCGGCCCGGTGAAGTGGTCGGTGGGATAGCAGGTCTGCACGGTGACGTCGATGGTGGCCTCGGTGGGGCCGTAGAGGTTGTGCAGCGGTACGGGGAGGCGTTCGGCGAACCGCCGGGCGAGGTCGCCGGACAGCTGCTCGCCGCCGCAGACCACGCGGCGCAGGGTCGTGCACCGGGACAGCACCGGCGAGTCGACGAAGAGCCGCAGCACGGTCGGCACCGTGGCGATCAGGGTGACGCCGTGTTCGGCGGCGACCGTGAGCACGGCGTCGGGCCTGAGCCCGGCCGACTCGGTCGCGATCACGATGGCGCCGCCCGACGCCAGCACCGGCCACAGTTCGATCCCGGACGCGTCGAACCCCGGCGAGGTCTGCGCCAGCGACCGGTCGCCGGAGTCGAGCCCGAATCGGCGGACGAACCAGCGCACGTAGTTCGACAGCGACCGGTGCTCGATCTCCACCCCCTTCGGCCGGCCGGTCGAGCCCGAGGTGTAGATCACGTACGCGAGGTCGGACGGCCGGGCCGAGCTTCGCGCTTGGGACGCGCCTCCGGTCGCGGAGACGGCCGCGACGTCGAGCACGGGCGCGTCGGTTTCCGGCAGGCGGCCGCGATGGACGGCCGTGGTGAGGACGACGGCCGCGCCGCTGTCGGCGAGCATGAACGCCAGCCGGTCCGCCGGCAGCGCCAGGTCGAGCGGCACGTACGCGGCGCCGGACAGCAGGGTCGCCAGCATCGCGACGATCAGGTCGGCCGAGCGCGGCAGCGCGATGGCGACCAGCCGTTCGGGGCCCGCCCCCTGCTCGCGCAGCATCGCGGCCAGCACGCCGGCCCGCCGGACCAGCTCGGCGTAGGTGAGCGAGCCGCCGGGCGCGTCCACGGCGACCGCCTCCGGCCGCCGCGTCGCCTGTTCGAGGATCAGGGCCGGTACGGTCACCCCGTCGGGCAGCGGCGGCTCGACGCCGTTCCACCGGTTGAGGACCAGTGCCCGCTCTTCGGCGTCCATCAGCGAGAGCCTGCTCACCCGGGTGCCGGGACGGCGCGCCGCCTCGTCGAGGACCCGCAGGTAGCGGGCGACGATGGTGTCGGCGGTCCGGGCGTCGAACAGATCCGAGCGATACTCCAGGCGGCCCTCGCGGCCGTGCACGACCATGCACAGTTCGTCCCGCGAGGTGCCGTACGCGGAGGTCTGTACGGCTTCCGGGTGATTGAAGCCGAGCTGATACAGGGGCGGCACGGCCAGGTCGCGCCGCGGGGCCAGCTCGTCCACCAGGTGCTGCAGCGGCACCGCGGAGTGGTCGAGCGCCTCGGCCGTGGCGCCGGCCACCTGGGCGACCAGTTCCTCGAACGACGGATCGGCCGAGGTGTCGACGCGTACGGGAAGCGTGTTGACGAACATCCCGATCAGCGGGGCCACCTGCTCGGTGTCCCGGCCGGCGACCGGGATGCCCACGACCACGTCCGGCTGGCCGCCGAGCCGGGCCAGCAGGGCGGCGTACGCGGCGAGCATCACGCTGAACGGGGTGACGCGAAGCCGCCGGGCCAGCCCGGCCAGCCGATCGGCCAGCTCCGGATAGATCTTGAAGCGGGATTCGCCGCCCGCGTAGCTCTGGGCGGCCGGGCGTGGGCGGTCCATGGGCACCGAGTGGACGGCCGGGATCCCGGCGAGCCGGGTCCGCCAGTAGGCCACCTCCAGGCGGAGCCGCTCGGGGGTGAGCTGCTTGTCGCGCTGCCACACGGTCCAGTCGGCGTATTGGATGGGCAGTTCGGGAAGGCGGGCCAAGCGCCGCTCGGCGGCCGCCGCGCAGAGCTCGGTGAGCTCGGCCCGCAGAATTCCGACCGACGCGCCATCGCAGATCGTGTGATGGGCCACGATCACCAGCCAGGTGTGGTTCCTGGCCGTCTGGATCAACCGGGCCCGCCACAGCGGCGCCCGGTCGAGCGCGAACGGGATGAGCCCGTCGGCCCGGCACAACTCCTCGAACGGCGCCTCGACGTGCTCCTTCGGCAGGCCGCTCAGGTCGGCCACCGGCACCTTGATCGGGATGTCCTGACGCACCACCTGGCGCAGGCCGTCCGGGCCGACCCGGAAGCAGGTCCGTAGCGCCTCGTGCCTCCGCACGACCTCGGCCAGAGCTTCGGCCGCGACCCCGGCGCCGACGCCGGGCGGCAGCTGCAGGGGCACGACCAGGTTGTAGGCCGGAGAGTCGGGCTGCAGCCGGCTGGCGAGCCACAGCCGCTCCTGGCCGTACGAGGCGGGGAACTCCCACTCGTTCAATGTGGACTCCTCGGTCATGCGCGCGGCAGGGCGGTGATGGGTTCGTCGGGAATGCCGGGATTGCTCAACCCGGTGATGGCGGCCGCCATGCGGGCGACCGTGGGCTCTTCGAAGAGGGTCCGCATCGGGATCTTCCGTCCCGCCTCCTTGCGGATCCTGGCCAGCAGCTGCACCGCGACCAGCGAGTTGCCGCCGAGCTCGAAGAAGTCGTCGTGGACGCCGATCCGCTCGACGCCGAGCACGTCCTGCCACAGCCCGGACAGCACGCGCTCCAGCTCGGTGCCGGGCGGCGTGTGGTCGCCGTCGAGGAGGTCGGCCGCCGGCCCGGCCGCGTCGCCCATGCCGGACGCCCCCGTGGTGGACGCGACGGTCTGCTGCGTCACGGCCTGGGCGGCGGCGAGCGCGGCGCGCACGCCCGTGGCGGTCACCGACACCTGGGCGCCGAGGTCGGTGGCGAGGACGCGGCGCAGGGCCTCGGCTCCGTCGGCCGGGGCGATCCCCACCGCGCCGGCCCTGGTGAAGGCCGTGGAAGGGGCGGCGCGGGCCGACAGCCCGGCATCGAACGTGGTGAAGTCGATCTTCCGGAAGACGAACTCGCCGATCGAGGCGATCTCCACGCCCGCGTCGTCGAAGAGGGTGACCGTGGTTTCCACGATGCCGGACGCGTCCTGGTCGCGGTAGCGCACATGGCTCCAGAAGCGGGCCGGCAGCGGGCCGCGGAAGCGGATCCGGCCGTAGCCCATGGGCAGGTGGTCGCCTTCGACCTGGCCGATGCCGTACGTGATGGCCTCGTCGAGCAGCCCGGGATGCACGCCCCACTGGTCGAGCTCGGCGGCGACCAGGTCGCCGGCCTCGAACAGCGCGATCTCCTCCTGGACGCCGGCCTCGATCTGGCGCAGGCTCGACCAGCGCGGCCCGAGCGTGGCCAGGTCCCCGCCGGGCCAGGCGGCCCGGTCGGCCGCAAGGACCGGGACCCGGCATCGCTCCCGGATCGCGGCCAGGTCGTGGATCGGCGGCGGATCGTCCTCCGTCCCGTCGCCGAGGATGACCACCGTGCCCCGGACGTGCGCGCGCTCCAGGCCGGCCGCACGGCTGGTCACCTGGAAGTCGACGTCGTCGGCGCCCTCGGCGAACGCCACGCGGTATTCGGCCTGCCCGTCGTCGTCCACCGCGAACGGCTCGACCAGCATCACGTCGCGCAGCTCGATCGGCCGGTCACCGGCGTCGAGCGCGGCGCGGGCGGCGGCGAGCACGGTCGCCACGTGGCCGGTGCCCGACATCATGGCGTGCCCGCCGATGCGGTGCTCGTCCAGCACCCAGTGGGTGCGCGGGCCGACGACGCCCGTGCACCACGCCACATCGCCGGTCGGGTCCCGGTGTGCCGTCGTCAGCACGGGATGGCCCATGGGCGTGCTCACCAGCCCGCGCTGCAGGGCGCGGAACGCGCTGGGCGCCACCACTTCGGCGGCCATGCCGACGTCCAGCCAGCCGCCCCAGTCGATCGCGACGGCCCGGCCCCGGAACAGCCCGGACGCGGTGCCCGCCTGCGCCACGGCGTCCATGAACGCGTTGGCGCCGCAGTAGTCGACCTGCCCGAACCCGCCCGCGATGCCGGTCACCGACCCGCACAGCACGACCGCGTCCAGGGGCAGGTCGCCGAAGACCTTGGCGAGGGCGAGCGTGCCGCGGATCTTCGGGGCGAGCACGGCCTCGGCCTGGGCTCGCTCCTTGACCTCGGCCATCCCGCCGCCCGGCACACCGGCCGCGTGCACGATGGCGTCGAGCCGGCCGAACCGCTCGATGATGCGCGCGCGGACCCGCAGCAGCGCCGCGACGTCCGTGACGTCGGCGTCGAGGACCATCACCTCGCCGCCGTCGCGCTCCATCCGGCGGATGGCCGCGATGGCGCGGCCCGCCCGGTCGCTGGTCCCGTGGATCGCCAGGTGCCGATCCCATTCGGCCTGGCCGGGCAGTCCCGTACGGCCGAGCAGGACCAGCCGGGCGCCGAGCCGGGCGGCCAGGTCCTCCGCGACGCTGATCCCGATGCCGCCGAGGCCGCCTGTGATCAGGCAGACGGCTTCCTGCCGGATGCCGCCGGGCTCGGCGGAGACGGCCGGCAGCCGTACGGGCTCCCAGTCGCGCACCCAGCGGCGCCCGCCGCGGAGCGCCACGGTGGCCGCGCCTTCCGGCGGCGGGCGCAGCAGTTCGGCGACCACGACGTCGGTCTGCGCCGGACCGGCGGCGGCGTCCACGTGCCGGACCGTGAGCCAGGGCAGCTCCAGCGGCAGGACCAGCGCGTGACCCGCCATCGTGGCGTGCTCGGGCGAGCGCAGGTCGTCGCCGAGCACGGACTGGGTGCCCGCGGTCACGATGTCGAGGTGGACCGGCTGCTCGGGCTGGGCGGCGGCCAGCTTCTGCACCAGCGATAGCACGCCGAAGAAGCCCGTCTCCTGCGCGGCCCAGGCCGCGTCCGGGTCGGGACCGGCAGGCTCGGCACGCCAGGCCGTGACGTGCACGATTCTGGTCGGCAGCTCCCCGTGCGCGCACCACAGCCCCGGCGCGGCCAGGTGCACGTCCGCTCCGCCGGCGCGCAGCCGTCCGGCCAGCTCCGTGGCGGCCAGACCGGCCCCGATGACCACGATCCGCTCGCGGCGACTGTCGATCCGCCCGACCGCGGGGATCTGCCGCCAGGCCGGGACGGCGTACCAGTCGTCCATCGGCAGCTGCCCGGACTTCTGCTGCGGCGGCGCGTCCGCCTCCTCGGTCGGGGTGACCCAGTAGCGCTTGCGCTCGAAGGGGTAGGTGGGGAGGGGCACCCGGCGGCCGGTCGGCGGCCCCGCGTCGACGTCCACCCCGGCCGCCCATAACCGCCCGGCGGCGTTCAGCAGGGCCGTCAGGTCGCCGGTCGGGTCGTCCGGCGCGGGCAGGCTCGCCACCACAGCGGATTTCGCCGCGTACGGCCTGGCCAGCGCGGACAGCTGACGTCCCGGGCCCACCTCGACCAGCGCCCAGTCGCCCTCGGCGAGCAGGGTCGCCGCGCCGTCGCCGAAGCGGACCGTTTCGCGCAGGTGCCGGGCCCAATAAGAGGGGTCGGTCAGCTCGGCGGCGGTCGCCCAGCCGCCCGTGAGGTTGGACAGCATGGCGCGCTCGGGGGCCCGGCGGGTCGCCGCGGCCACCTCGTCCCGGAAGTCCGCCAGGATCGGCTCCATCATGGCCGAGTGGAAGGCGTGCGACGTGCGCAGACGGGTGACTCCGACCCCCCGGTCGCGCGACTCGGCCGCGTACGCGTCGATCCGCTCGACCGGCCCGGAGACCACGCAGTTGGCCGGGCCGTTGACGGCGGCGACCGACAGGCCGTCCGGCAGCGATCGGCGGACCTCGGCCTCGCCCAGCGCCACGGACAGCATCGCGCCGGGCGGCAGCGACCGCATCAGCCGGCCGCGCCGAGCGACCAGCCGCAGGGCGTCCGGCAGCGGGAACACCCCGGCCAGCGTGGCGGCCACGTACTCGCCCACGCTGTGCCCGATCATCGCGGCCGGTTCGACGCCCCACGACGCCCACAGCGCCGCCAGCGCGTACTCGACGGTGAACAGCGCGGGCTGGGTGAACGCCGTGCGGGCCAGCCGTTCCCCCGCGACCTCGTCGCCGCGTGAGGCGTGCAGCAGGTCGCGGACGTCCAGGCCGAGCTGGTCGTTGAGGTGGCCGGCGCACTCGTCGACCGCGTCCCGATAGACCGGCTCGGCCCGGTAGAGCCCGGCGCCCATCCCGGGGTACTGGGAGCCCTGCCCGGCGAACAGGAACGCCACGCGCGGCGGCTGCCCGGCCACCGGGGCGAGACGTCGCCTCTCGGGGTCCACGAGGGCCGCCGCCGCGTCGGACGGGTGCTCGGCGACCACGTACATGCGGTGCTGGTGGGCCCGCCGGCCCCGGCGCAGCGTGTAGGCGGCCGCGGCCAGGTCGACGCCGGGGTTGGCCTCGATGTGGTCGGCCAGCCGTTCGGCGAGCGTGCCGAGCGCCGTCGGCGTACGGGCGCTGACCTGGAGCAGGACCGGGCCGTCCCGGCGCTCGGCCACGATCGGCGGCGCCTGCTGGAGCACGAGGTGCGCGTTGGTGCCGCCGACGCCGAACGAGCTGACTCCGGCCCGGCGCGGCCCGAGGCTCGACGGCCACGGCGACAGGGCCGTGTTGACGTAGAACGGACCGGACTCGAAGTCGATCTTCGGGTGCGGCGTGTCGTAGTGCAGGCTCGGCGGGATCATCGCGTGTTCCAGCGCCAGCACGGCCTTGACCAGGCCGGCGACGCCCGCGGCGGAGGCCAGGTGGCCGATGTTGGTCTTGACCGAACCGAGCGCGCACCATCGGGGCCGGTCGTGATCCACGCCGAACGCCGACGTGAGCGCGGCGACCTCGATCGGGTCGCCGAGGGCCGTGCCGGTGCCGTGCGCCTCCACGTAGCCGATGGTGCGCGGGTCGACCCCGGCCACGCCGAGGGCCTGGCTGATCACCGCGGCCTGGCCCGCCACGCTCGGCGCGGAGAAGCCGACCTTGTCCGACCCGTCGTTGTTGACGGCGTTGCCGAGGATGACCGCGCGAACCGTGTCGCCGTCGGCCAAGGCGTCCGACAGCCGTTTCAGGACCACGACGCCGCCGCCGCTGCCCCAGATCATGCCGGCCGAGCGGGCGTCGAAGGCGCGGCAGTGACCGTCCGGGGAGGTGACGCCGCCTTCGGCGTACACATATCCCCAGCCGTGCGGCAGGTCGATCGAGGCGGCGCCGGCCAGCGCCATCTCGCACTCGCCGTTGCGCAGCGCCTCGCAGGCCAGGTGGGCGGCGACCAGGGAGGTCGAGCACGCCGTGTGGAGCGTCAGGCTCGGCCCGCGCAGGTTCAGCTTGTACGAGGCGAACGTGGACAGATAGGCCGGATGATTGGCGACCGAGATGCCGAAGCTCCCCGTGCCGGCCAGGACGGACGGATTGCGGCGGATGTTGTGCCACTGATACTCGTCCGCGCCGGTGCCCGCGTAGACACCGATCTCACCGGGGTAGCGGGACGGGTCGTGCCCCGCGTCCTCGAGCGCCCGGTGCGCCAGCTCGAGGAACAGCCGCTGCTGCGGATCCCGGACCTCGGCCTCCCGGGGCGTCATACCGAAGAACCCGGCGTCGAAGTAGTCGATGTCGTCGATCATGGCGGCCGCGGGCACGAAGCCGGGATCGTCGAGCCGGGAGGCCGGAACGCCGAGGGCGGCCTGCTCCTCCCGGGTGAAGAAACGGACCGATTCGACCCCGTCGGCGAGGTTCCGCCAGTACTCCTCGACCGAGTCGGCGCCGGGCAGCCGGACCGCCATGCCCACGACGGCGATCGGCTCCAATGGGTGCACCCCGTTTGTCATGAATCCCCCTGATTGATCGCCCGGGCTCCGGGCCTGGATGAGCGGCGTCCTCTCGCCGCGAGCCTGCGGGCCGCGCGATCGGCGCCCAGGCCATGGCGCGCCCCGTCGAGATGGGCGGCCAGCGTCCGTACGGTCGGAAAGCGGAACAGGTCGACCAGATGCAGGCCCCCCTCGGCCTGACCGGCGAGCTTGGCGTGGACCGCCACGATCGACATCGAGTGGCCGCCGATCTCGAAGAAGTTGTCGGTGACCCCGATGCGCGGCAGCCCGAGCACCTCCCGCCAGACCCCGCTGATCAGGCGTTCCGTCGGCGTGATCGGCTCGGCGGCGCCCCCGGCGGGCGGCCCGGGCAGCGCGGCCACGTCGACCTTGCCGTTGGGCGTGAGCGGCAGCCCGGGGACCAGGATCAGGGCGGCCGGACGGGCGTACTCCGGCAGCCGGGCCGCCAGCGACTCCCGGATCGACCGCGCCGAGACGCCCGCATGCCGCGGCACGGCGTATCCGATCAGGCCCACCTCGCCGGTGGCGTCCGCCCGGGCCACGACGGCGGCCGAGGCGACATCGGGATGCGCGCAGAGCGCCAGCCGCACCTCGCCCAGCTCGACCCGGTGTCCCCGGACCTTGACCTGGTCATCGGCCCGGCCTGCCAGCACCACGGCCCCATCGGCGTCGTAGCGGCCGAGATCGCCGGTCCGATAGATCCGGTCGCCGGGGTCGTCTGTGAACGGGTTGCCGTCGAAGCGGCCGGGCCGCACCGCCGGGTCGAGATAGCCGTCGGCCAGGTTGACGCTGCGGATCAGCACCTCGCCCAGCTCACCGACGGCGGCCGGCGTCCCGCCCGGCCCGGCGATCAGCAGGCGGCTGCCGGGCACGCCGTGCCCGACCGGCGCCGGATGCGGCCCACCCTCATGCCCTGTGCCGGCCTCCGCGCAGAGTGACATCACGGCGTACGCATGCACCTGGGGCGTCTCGGTCGCGCCGTATCCGTTGACGATCGCGGCGCGGGGCGCCATCGCGGCCAGCTCCCGCACGTCCGCATCAGTAAGCCCATCACCGGCCAGCACGACCAGCCGCAGCCACGGCAACTCCCCGCCCGCCCGGGTCAGCAGCCGGGCCAGCTGCGGCGTGCTGTGCAGTACGGTCACCTCTTCGGCGGCCAGCCACGCGGCCAGCCCTTCCGGGTCGCGCAGCAGAGCCGGGTGCGGGATGTGCACCCGCCCGCCGACCGTCAGCGGCGCGAAGACGTCCCGCAGCAGCGCGTCGTGTGCCAGGCCGGCGAGCATCGCCGTGGCGTCCGCGGGGCCGATCCGGAACCGGCCCGTATACCAGTGGAGGAAACGGTCGAGCGGCCCCTCCTTGTTGACCACGATCGCCGGCTCCCCCGTGGTGCCGGACGTGGCCATGAGGTATCCGCGCCGCTCCGGCGGCATGATCGGCCCGGGCCCCTGCTCCCCGCCAGGCGCGCGGATCAGCGCGGCCAACTCGGCCGGCACGGGGACGCCGGGACAGGGCAGCAGGACCTGGACACCCGCCGCGGCGGCCTGCCGGGCCAGCCGTGCGGGCGGCTGCGCCGGATCCAGGAGCAGCCAGCGCGCGCCGCTGCCGAGCACCCCCAGCAGGATCCCCGGCAGCAGGTCCGTCCGATCCGCCAGCACGCCGACCGCATCACCCGGCCGTGCCCCCGCCGCGCGCACGGCCGCCGTGACGCAGGCCCGTAACCGGTCCAGCTGCGCGTACGTCAGCGTTCTGCTGTGGCCTCGCACCGCCACGGCCTCCGGCCGCAGGGCCGCCCAGCGGCGTACCTTCTCGACCAGGCCGATGGGCCCGGGAGCGGGCACCGGATCGAGCGCGGCCACCGGATCGGGAAGCCGGCCGGCCCCCTCCGGCCGGGCCGTCACGGCCGCGGTCGGCCCAGCCGGCCGCGCGAGCAGACCAGAGAGCAAAGTGACCAGGCTCGCCAGGAGCGCCTCGACGCGGGCCGTGTCGTAGAGCTCTGGATCATGGATCGTTCCCAGCGCGAGCGTGCCGTCGTCGTGCTCATCCACGCGAAGGACCAGGTCGTACGGGTGGCCCGCATCATCGCCGAAGACGACCTGGACCAGCGGGGCCCGGGACAGGTCGCGCGGCAGCCGGAGGATCTCGGCGATCCGCTCGACGGGCACGTCGTGGTGGTCCATGGCCTCCGAGACGGCGGCGTGAGCGGCTCGTACGAGGGAGGCGAAGTCCGTGTCGTCGGCGGCGAGCAACCGCACCGGCAGCACCCCGACCGGCCCGGGCACCCCGATCACCAGGTCGGCATCCCCCGTCAGCCGGCGCAGCAGGACGGCGAACGCGGCCAGCAGCGGCATCCGCGGCCCCACACCCAGATCCGCGGCCATCCGCCGAACGGCCCCCGCGAGCTCCGCCGGGACATCCCGGCGCGCTTCCACCCGAAGCCCACCCTGCACCGGCGGCCGGGCGCGATCCCGCGGCAGGTCGACGACCCCGCCGAACCCCGCCAGCCGTGCCACCCACCAGGCGACGCCGCTCGACCGGCCTCTGGTCTCCGGAAGAGCCGCCGACGGCTCGGGCATGGCACTCCCTAGGTATCAGGACGGGCGGGCCCGTCCCGACCTGAGCAGCCGTGCATCCGATCGCGGACATGGGGGGCGGCATAACCCATCATTGCTGGATACCCCTTGGGCGTTCCGTGCCGTTCCATCCCCCAAGCCCCCCTCACATTCCCCCTCCCCCCTCCCCCGGGGTTAGGGGAGGGTGAGGATGCGGGGGCCTGCGGGGGTGATGGCGATCGTGTGTTCCATGTGGGCGGCTTGGGAGTGGTCTGCCGTGCGGAGGGTCCAGCCGTCGGGGTCGGTGACGTAGTCGTCGCGGCCGCCGGACAGCAGCATCGGCTCGATCGCCAACGCCAGGCCGGGACGAAGGACGAGACCCCGGCCTGCGCGGCCGCGGTTGGGGACGTGCGGATCTTCGTGCATGCGCCGCCCGATGCCGTGGCCGCCGAAGTCGGCGGGCAGGCCGCACCCGGCGGCCGCCGCGGCCGCCCCGATGGCGCTGGACACGTCGCCCATCCGGTTGCCCGCGACGGCGGCGGCGATCCCGGCCTCGAGCGCGCCCGTGGCGGCGTCGATCAGGGCGAGGTCGGCCGGGCGGGGCATGCCGACGATGAAGCTGACGGCCGCGTCGCCCGTCCAGCCGTCGAGCGTGGCGCCGCAGTCGATGCTGACCAGGTCGCCGTCGCGGAGCCGGTAGCCGGTCGGGATGCCGTGGACGATGGCGTCGTTCACGGACGTGCAGATCACCGCGGGAAACGGGGTCGGCGCGAACCGCGGCAGGTAGCCGAGGAACGGCGAGGCCGCCCCGGCCTCGTCGAGCACGGCCCGGGCCACCTGATCCAGCTCGCGCAGCGACACGCCGACGGCGGCGGCCTTCCGCACGGCGGCCAGAGCATTGGCCACGACCCGGCCGGCCTCGCGCATGGCGTCCAACTCGCCGTCCGTCTTGATTTCCACCATGGCACACCCCCGGTCGACCCAATACTTATACCGGTATTACTATCACACTCATGGTGAGGCCACCGTTGAGCCCGCAAGAGCACGAACGCGGCGAGCGCCTGGGCGCGCTGCTGCGCGAGGCCCGTGGCGACCGCAGCATGGTCGAGGTCGCCGCGGTCGCCGGGCTGTCCGCCGAGACCCTGCGCAAGATCGAGACCGGCCGCGCGCCGACCCCGGCGTTCTTCACGGTCGCGGCGCTCGC
The DNA here is from genome assembly GCA_017592665.1 of Streptosporangiaceae bacterium NEAU-GS5. GTDB lineage: Bacteria > Actinomycetota > Actinomycetes > Streptosporangiales > Streptosporangiaceae > NEAU-GS5. The sequence goes on from JAGFNW010000022.1 coordinate 156,370, forward strand.
GTCCGCCCTCGGCATCTCGCTCGAAGACCTGGCCGCCGCCTGCGTGCTCACCCCTGCGCGCCCCGGTCACCTGCCCTGATAGGTGAAGGCCGCCCAGATGCGGGCATCGGCGAAGTCGAGTCCCTCGGTCAGCCTGCGCAACTGAGGGCTGAAGTCCGCCGGCAGTCGACGACCCGGATCGAGCATCCACGCCTGAGTGCGCCGTAGCGCCAGCGCCGGATCCTCCGGTGTCAGATCGAGGTGACGGTGGAACATGGCCATCATCGTCGCCGTACGCGGATCGTCGGCCACCAGCCAGCGCGCGCCGACGACGCCCGCCGCGACCGTCGCCAGCAGCGCGGTCGACAACGTGAGCGCCTCGTCATGGCTCTCCCTGGCGACGTCGGACAGGCACGCCGTCAGGACCACCACCGCCCCCGGCTCCTGCCTCTGCGGGGCGAAGCGCAGAATGTCCTTGACCGCCAGCTTCGCCCCTTCCCGTACGCCATCGGAGGCGGCGACGTGCAGGTAGGAGTCCGCGGCCCAGGCCGCCGAGAAGGCGTGCCCGCTGTAGTGCAGCATCGACACCTCCGGCAGCACCGCCATCAACGCGTCGGCCGTCGCGGGACGGGTCTCCTCCTTGGTCCACCTCCCAAGGCGCGTCGCGTACGGATATGACGCGCGCCCGATCTCCGCGCACTCCCGCCGGCTGTTCGGCACCACCTCGCCCATGGGGTCGGCGACGATGACCGGCTTGGCATGCAGCGGACGATATGGCCGGGCCACGGCGTCGATCAGCTGCCGCCCCGAAGCCGCATAGGAAACGACGGCCCGCGTGCACAGATGCTCGTCTCCAAGGCGGGCGGCATGCCACGGAACGATCCCGCCGAACCCCCACGGCACCAAAACCAGCCGGAGCGGACCGGGCGCATCGGCGAACTCCTCGAGCACCGGCTCCATGACCGTAGGGCCCGCCCAGTCGCACAGGCCGCCGAGGGCCCGCGCCCATTCGTCGCTCGCGGCCTCTTCGGCGGCCGTGCCATAGGCCTCGAGGTAGGCGGCATGTGCCGCCGCGTAATCCTTGATGGGACCGTCGTCCTGGTGAAAGCTCATCATCGTGAGCACCGAGACCGTCGCGTCCGGCCGTACGAGAACCGCGCCGCCGGTGGCGCCCTGGATGCCGGGCACCAGATAGACGAGCGCGTCCGCACCGGTGGCGCGTAACGCGCCGGCTATCTCGCCCGCCGTCGCGGGACGCTGGAGCGAGGAGTCACCCAGCACGGTCAGCGCGCGCAGTCGTTGCTCGGTGGTGGTCTCCGCCGCGGCCTCCCAGACTGCGGCCAGGTCGTCGGCCCCCGCCTCACGCAGCAGATCCGGCACGGTCAGAACCGAGTTCGCCGCCTGAAGGACCAGACCTCGGCCCAGCTCCAAAGCCTTCACCAGATCGTCGAGACGACCGTCGGTGATGCACCAACTCGCGACGCGCACGGCCTCGCCGGCGGCTGCCTTCGACATGGCGAGCATGGTCTCGGGCCCGCTCTGCAGTTGCACCTCCCGAAGGCGGGCGCGCAGCGCCTCGAGACCGAGGTCGATCGCCGGGCCCTCGCCGAGGCTGTGGTTGCGGTGCGACACGGCCAGATACGTGAGCATCTGCGCGGTATGGGGGACCAGAGGATTGGAGTCCCGCTGGGCGACGGAGGCCTCGAGATTGCGGATCGCCTCCTCCAGGTCACCGCGCGCGCCCGTGAGCTCGTACAGGTGGCAGAACGCCATCCCCAGGAGCATTTCGAGCGACCACAAGCCGGCAAAGTGCGAACCGGCGGGCGGACCACCCGCGCGGCGCTGCATGTCGATGCTGCGGGAGATCGCGTCGGGATCCCGATCTGCCAGGCCTCTGAGCATCGCTGCCATGCCCCGGCTCTCCGGACCGTCACCGGCGAGGTCCAGCCCCGCGAGCACTCCAGCGTCATCCTGGTTGAGGGCGGCGGCGATCGAGGACCACACCCCGACCATCTCGGCACCCCAGTCGCCCTCGAACCGGCGCAACCGCTCGGCCGCCTCGGCGGCGGCCGACGGATCGCGGCGGTGGAGCGCTTTCAAGACGTCGACCAGGGCACTCATGCCTTCCATTGGGTCGGACGGATGGGGCTTGTCCCATGCGTGCTGCACGCGCAGGCCGTCGGCGCAGCGCTGGGCCAGGTCGAGGTAGCCGAGGTCCTGTGTGGCAATGTATCTCTCGAAGCCGAGCCCCATCACGGCCCGCAAAAGAAACTTGTGTCCCTGGTCGTCCGGATCAGCGGCCGCCATGGCGCCGGCGAGGCGGTCGGTGGCCCTGAAGAAGACAGTGCCCGTGGGGTCGCGCCAGCCATGCGCGAACTCGATGGCGAACAGGTCGACGGGAGAAGTCCGGCCGGCGAGACGCTCGGCCACCCGATCGAGGTCGACCGTGTTCTGGTCGTTGACGCGCAGGGAGCAGAGGACGAGCCCGAGCCGGCCGACGGTACGCGTCCAGAACCGGTGCCCAGGCTCCATCGCCGCCATGGCCTCGCAGAACGCGTCGATGCTCCGGTCGCACATCGTCGTGTCGCCCAATTCGGCGCCGCGGTGGCACAGCGACTCCCCGAGGAAGGTGAGCGCGTTCACCCGCACCACCGTGTCCGTCGCCGCCCGGTCGAGTAGGAAGGCCTCCATATGCCGGATGAACCGGTCGTCGCCCGGTGGCACATCAGGCCCGGGCGCGCAGCGGAACGCCCCGAGCACCGCGTCCAGCCGAGAGTGCTGGGGATGCTGCGGGGCAAGCGCGTCGAAGGCCCGTTGTAGCAGTGCCCAACCTGGATCCGCCTGGTCCGCCGCGGTGGTCAGCAGCAGGGTGCCCAGCAGGACCGCGGAATCGGCGTCCGCCACATTCGAGGACACCGCAAGGGCGAGGTGCCGCATGGCCGCGTCGATGTCAGGGTGGCCCGCCGGATCCTGTCCTCGCCGAAGGGCGAGGAACACGTCGTCCTCCTCCGGGTTCTGCGACAGCCCCATCCCGCTGCGCAGGGTCAAGAGGGGGCCCAGCACGCGGTGGGCCAGCTCTTCGGTCAGCAACTCGGAGCTCGCGAGCCGCGATCCTTCGAGCAGGCCGGAGATCATGCCGGTGGCCGACTCCAGGTCGTCGACCGTGCCGGCCGGCGTCCAGTAGCGAAGGGCATAGATCATCGCCAGCGCCCAGTCGGCCTCCGCCCCGACCGGATCCGGCGCGGTCGCGCGCACCTCGGACAGCAGCGCCACCGCCGTGGCCTCCTCTCCGAGCGCGAGATAGATCTGGGCCGCTTCGGCGATGGTCTCGGGCTCCTGGGTGTCCTCCGCCAGGACCCGGTCGAGGATGCCGAGCGCCTCCGTACGGTCGTCCTGGCCGCCCAGGACCTGCCATCGTGTTCGCTGGACATGGCTGAGGAACATCCATGTGCCGAGACGCGGTTTCTTCCGGACCAGCCAACGGGCGATTTCCAGCGCTTCGTCCAGGTCTTGCCGGGCGCTCGAGTCCGGCGCCCCGTCCCAGTAGGGGTCAAGGACCTTGCTCAGTCGCCGCTTGCGCCGCCATTGTCCGAGGAGCACGCCTCTCACCTGCCCTGGTGGGTGAAGGCCGCCCAGATGCGCGGGTCGGCGAAGTCGAGGCCCTCGGTCACCTTGCGCAGGCGGTCGCTGATCTCGCCCGGCATCTCCCGGGCCGGATCGAGCATCCACCGCTGCGTGCGATGCAGCGCGAGGGCGGGATCCTCCGGTGTCAGCGCGAGATGACGATGGAACATGGCCATCATCGCCGCCGTACGCGGGTCGTCCGCGACCAGCCAGCGCGATCCGACCACCGCGACCGCCACCGTCGCGAGCAGGGCCGTCGACAGGGTCAGCGCCTCGTCGTGGCTTTCCCGCGTGAGGTCGGACAGGCAGGCCGTCAGGACCACCACGGCGCCTGGCCCGGCCGGCTCCGCGGCCGAACGGAGGATGTCCTTGATCGCCAGTCGCTCCCCGTCCGGCGCGCCGTCCCGTCCGGCCAGATGCAGGAAGGAGTCGGCCGCCCAGGCCGCCGAGGACGCGTGCCCGCTGTAGTGCAGCATGGACGCCTCGAACAGCACGGACATCACCTCGGGGACGGTCGCCGGGCGCGCCTGCTCGTTCCGCCACCGCCCCAGCCGTACGGCCTCCGGATACCACAGCCGCGCGATCTCCGCGCACTCGCGACGGCTGTTCAGCATGACCTCGCCGACCGGGTCGGCCACGATGACGGGGTATCCGAGCAACGGCCGGCAGGGCCTGCCCGCCGCGTCGATCAGCTGGCGCCCCGAGGCGGCGTACGAGATGACCGAACGCTCGCACACCCGGACCTCACCCAGCCGCGCGGCATGCCACGGGACGACTCCGGCGGCGCCCACGGGCACCAGCACCAGCCTCGGCAGACCAGATGTGCCGGTGAACTGCTCGAGCAGCGGCGCCATGACCGCCGGACCGGCCCAGCCGCACACCTCGTCGAGCGCCCGCGACCAATCCCGCCGCGCCTGCTGCTCCTCAGGCGTGCGATAGGCCGCGAGATACGCCTCATGGATCGCCGCGTAGCGGCGCACCGGGCCGTCTTGATGGAAACCCGGCAGGTGGACGATCGACGTCGTGCCTGCGGCCCTGACGAGCACGGCGACACCTCCGGTCGCCGTCGCCCCGGGCAGCAGGTAGGCGAGCGCGTCGGCGCCGGTGGCCCGCAGCCCGGCGCCTATCTCGGCGGCCGTCGCCGGACGCTGCAGCGCCGAGTCTCCCAGCACGGTCAGAGCACGGGTCCGGTGCTCGGGTTTGAGCGTCGCCTCGACCTCCCAGATCGCGGCGAGGGCGTCGGCGCCCTCCGCGCGTAGCAGATCGGGCACGCTCCTGACCGAGATCGACGCCTGAAGGACGAGCCCGCGGCCCAGCTCGAGGGCCTCGACCAGAGCGCCGGGGCGGTCGTCCGCGACGCACCACCCGGCCACGCGTACGGCCTCACCCTCACCCGCCTTCGATATGGCGAGCATGTGCTCGCTGCCGCTCTGCAACTGCACCTCGCGGAGCCGGGCGCGCAGCCCTTCGAGGGCGATGTCGACGGCCGGTCCCACGCCTTCGCTCTCGGCCCGATGGGCTTCGGACAGGTCGGCGAAGATCTGCGCCGCGTATGGGGCCCCTGGGTTGGTGCGCCGGTCGGAGGCGGCCTCCTCGAGGTTCGCCAGCGCCTCGGCCAGATCATCGTCGGATGCGCCGCCGAGCCCGTGCCGGAAGGCCAGCGCCTTGCCCAGGATCGCCTGGCCCGACGTGAGCGAGCCGATGTGGAACCGCGGACCGGAGATCATCTCGCGCGCCCGCTCGATCCCGCGGGACAACAGGTCGGGGTCGTGCGTGGCGACACCCTGGATGATCTCCATGGCCGCCAGCTGCCCCGTGTTCACCGCGTCCTGGGGAGGCGCGCCCGTACGCGCGTCGAGGGCGAGGCCGAGGCCGGCGGAGATGCCGTCGGCGTTTCCGGCGATCGCGGCCGCGAAGGCGGCGAACAGACCGGCCTCCCGGGGATACTCGTCGCTCATGAGCAGGCGGAACCGTTCGGCCGCGGCGATGGCGCCTCTCCCGTCGCGCCGGACCACCGCCTGGATGACCTCGCCGAACGCCGCCATGCCGGCGAAGGATCTGTCGAGGAGAGACCGCCCCGGCTGCAGCGTCCGCGCCAGGTCGGCGCACCGCTGAACCAGGTCGAGGTAGTCGAGGCTCTGCGTGGCGGCGTAGCGCTCGAAGAAGAGTGGCAGCACGGCGATCGCGAGCAGCGCGTAGGCGGGATCCTCCGGCACAGCCGCCGCCAGCGCTTCGGCGACCCGCGCCGCGGTCCGGGTCAGGACCGCGTCGGTGGTGTCCTGCCGGCCCCGGGCCAGCTCGAGGGCGACCAGGTCGATGGGGTCGGCGCGACCTGGGCCGCCACCCATGATCGAGGCGACCCGGTCGAGGGAGACCGCCTCCAGGTCGTAGACGCGCATACTGATCATGGCGTAGATCAGGCGGACGACGATGATCGCCCGGAGGGGCTCGCCGGGTTCCAGATCCTGCAGGGCGTCGCAGAACGCGGCGACGCCTCGGCCGCCCATCTCTTCGTCACCGGTGTCGACGGCCCGCGACGCGAGGGCGACACCCAGGAAGGCCGAACGCGCGGCCCGTAGCGAGGCGCCGGCCAACGCCGCGTCGCCCAGACTCTCCAGTTGCCGGATGATCCGCTCGTCGCCGCGCGGCACGTCCGGCCCGGGGGTGTATCGAAGCAGCGCCGTCACCACCCGCAGACGCGGCCACGGCGGCTGCTCCTCCGACGCGACGCTCAAGGTCCTGCCGAGCAGATCGAGCGCCGGGTCATTCGGACCCACTCCGGTCGCCAGCATCAGGACCCCGAGCAGGAGCGCCGAGTCGAGGTCTTCCGGAAGCCGCTCCACCGCGAAGGTGAGATGCCCTATCGCCGCGTCGAGGTCGTCGTGGGCGATCGGCTCCTGGCCCATCTGCAGCGCGACGAAAAGGTCGTACTCGTCCGGGAAGGCGCTCAGCCCGATCCCGCTCCGCCACGTCAGGAGCAGGCCGAGCATCGCATGGCAGCTCGCCTCGGTGGGCGAAAGCTCCCGGCCCGCGAGCCGCGCGTCGGACAGCAGGCCGGAGAGCAGGCCGATGGCGGCCTCGACGTCGTCGAGCGACCCCTCCGAGCGCTCGTAGCGGCCTGCGTGAGCCAGCGCCAGATCCCACGCGGCCTCGGCGCCGATCGGCCCGTCGTCGGCCGAGCTCACCTCGGCGAGGAGCGCCATCCCTCGAGGGACCTCGCCAAGCCGGCTGTAGGCATCCGCCGCCAGGACGACGTCCTCCGGATCGCCGTTGGCGCGTTCCACGACACCGTCGAGGATGACCAGCGCCTCCACCCGGTCCGCGCCCCCGCCGGCGTACGCGAAACGGGTCGCCAGCGCGTCGGCGAGCTTGATCCGCATCCGCGACAGGAGTCCTTCGAGCCCTCCGGTCGCCATTCGGAGCCGGTCGATCCCCAGATCGAGATCGGCCAGGTCTTCCAGCAGCTCGAAACGGCTGAGCAGCAACTGGCCGAACGACAAATGGTCGGTCCAGTCGAATTCGTCCTCGGCGTCCGATGATCCGCCGGCCCGGGAATAGTTGGCGATCGCGCCATCAAGAGCGTCGGCGTCGTCGAGCAAATCCCACCGGGCCCGCATGACATGGCCGAGAAGCAGCCACATCCGCGGACCGGGCTCCCGCTCGGCCAGCCATCGGGCATCCTTCAGCGCGTCGTCCAGCTCTTCGCGAACGTCCTCGTCCGCCTCACACGCCGCATACCGCTGCAACACCTCGTGTACGCGCCGCAGCCGTTTCTCCATCACCGGGATTTCCTCCTCGGAAAAGGAACGCCAAGCTACGACCCTCCCAGGAGAAAGTCAATTCGGTTGAAATCGGGAAATTCTCGAGAATTAGGCTATTAATCCTCCTTATCTGGATTTAGGCGTCCAGTTTCGGTCAGGTGGCGGCGGAGAATTTTCCCGGAAGGCGTACGAGGGATCGCGTCCACGAGATACACGGCGGTCAGGCGTTTGTGGGGAGACACCCGTTCGGCGACCCAGGCCATGAGCCGCGACGGGTCGAGCGGCCCGGCCGCGACCACGAAGGCAACGGGCGTCTGACCGGTGCCGGCGTCCGCGCGCGGGACCACGGCCGCGCCGGAGTCCGACAGCTGAGCGGTGATCTCCCGCTCGGTGGCGAGCGGGCTGACGCCGGTGACCACGCCTCCGGCCGCCATCGTCCCCAGCGCCACGTCGGCCCAGGGCGCCATGTTGGGCGCCTGCAGCGCCAGCACGTCTCCCGGCTGGAACCCGCGCGCGGCGAGGCCGGCCGCCACCCGATCCATGCGCGCGAGCAGCGTCGCGTACGAGACCGCCGTGCCCGTCGCGGCATCCACGAGCGCCTGGCGGCTCGTCGGCGCGCACGGCACGAGCGCCGTGTCGGTCAAAGAGGTGGCGGCGGCCGCCCAGGTGTCGCGCCGGCTCGTCTACTTCCACTGCCGCAACCGGGCGGGTCTGCTGCTGGCCATGGCCCGGCACCAGGATCACCTCAGCGGCTTCCGGAGCCGGGTCGCGGCCACGCGCGAGCTGCCGTCCGTCGACGGGTTCGTGGCGCTGATCCGAGAGTGGTGCGGCTACCTGCCCGAGCTGCTTCCGGTGGCGCGCGCCCTCGAGGCGTCCCTCATCACGGGCGACGAGGGCGGCGGGGCCGCCCTGCAGGATCGGATGGACGACCTGCGGGAGGCGTTCCGGATCGCGCTCGAACGCGTCGACGAGGACGCGCGCCTGGCCCCCGGCTGGTCCGTCGGCACGGCCGCCGACTGGGCGACCGCCCGGGTGCAGCCGGGCGCCTGGGCGCATCTGGTCGGCATGCGCGGCTGGTCCCCAGCTGACTTCACCGAGCGGACCGTACGCTCCCTGCTGGCCGAGCTCGTCATCGACTGACTCAGCGCTTCGGGCCGTGGGGCCAGAAGACGGCTCCGCCGTAGTGCTTGAGCAGCTTCCAGCTCTTCCATGGGCTGGAGCTGACGAACTCCTTGTAGATCACAGCCGCCCGGCCGGTCAGGAAGATCCGGCGCGGGGTGTCGTCGGCGTACGTGAACTGGATGACCCCATCCCGGCGGCCGAGGCTCACCGGCTGGTGGATGTAGCCGAAGCGGAACGGGCGGGCCGGGCGGCCGCGGCTCACGCGCACGATCGAGGCGGCGGCGTGCGCCGCGGTCGGGATGCCGCTCTGGCAGGTGCCGTGGATCGTCCCGTACGGCTGTCGCACCGCGGCCGCGTCGCCGACCGCATACACAAACGGGTGCGACACCGAGCGCAGGGTCTCATCGACCACGATCCGGCCCTGGTCGTCGACGTCGAGGCCCGCCTGGGCCGCCATCGGCGACACGCGGACGCCGGCCGTCCACAGCACGGCCCCGGCCTCGATCCGGCTACCGTCGGCCGTCTCGACGGCGTCCGGCAGGATCTTGGCGATCTCCACGCCGGACACGACGTCGACGCCGAGCCGGTCGAGCGCGCCGTGCAGATACGCACGGGCCTTCGGCCCCATCATCGACCCCGGGACGCCGGCGCTGAGCAGCACGACCCGCAGGCCGGGACGCGACTCGGCGATCTCGGCGGCCGACTCGACGCCGGTCAGCCCGCCGCCGGCCACCACCACGGTCCCCTCGTGGAGCGAGGTCAGCCGCGCCGCCAGGCTGCGGGCGTCGGCGGCGCTGTTCAACGTGTACGCGTTCTCGGCCGCCCCGGGGATCGTCGCGGTGTCGGCGACGCCGCCCAGCGCGTACACAAGGGTGTCGAAGCCGAGCTCCGGCCCGTCGGCGAGGCGGACCCTGCGCGTGTCCAGGTCGATGCCGGTGACCCAACCCTGGACGAACCGAATCCCGGTGCCCTGAAGCATCGCGGGGATCTGCAGGTCGGCGAGCTCCTGCCCGGCGACCGTCTGGTGCAGGCGCAACCGCTCGGTGAACCGGCTGACCGGATTCACCAAAGTCACGTCGGCCCGCTTCTTGAGCCGCCCGGCGATGCCGATGGCGACTGTCATGCCGGCGTAACCGGCGCCCAGTACGAGAATCCTGTTTTCGCTCATGCCCCCTGGACGCAGCCGGCCGACCGCGGCGTGACATGAGCGGCGCAGCGGTTGGCCGCCTTTTATCCGCCTTCGAAGAAGCGGCGGGGATTGTGGACCAGCATCTGGTCGATCTGCGGCTCGGTCACTCCATGGTCACGGGCGTACGGGAGGACCTCGTCGTGCAGGTGGAGGTAGTGCCACTGCGGCAGGACGGCCATGGCGTTGGGGTCGATCCAGTCGATGTAGCAGGCGGCGTCGTGGGACAGGACCATCCGCTCGGCGTAGCCACGCCGGCACATCTCCACGAGCGTATCGGCCCGCGACTCGAACGAGCCCGTGGTGTGCAGGCCGAAGCGGTCCATCCCGAGGACGAACCCCAGGTCGGCCACCTCGGCGAGGTGGTCGCAGTCGGTCGTGTCGCCGCTGTGCCCGAGCACGATCCGGGCCGGGTCGACGCCTTCCTCGTCGCACATGACCCGCTTCACCAGCAGGCCGTTCCGCGAGGCGGGATGCGTGTGCACGGTGATCGGCGCGCCGGTCCGCTGGTGGGCGCGGGCGACGGCGCGCATCACCCGCTCGATGTCCGGGGTGAGGCCCTCCTCGTCGATCGCGCACTTGAGCATGGCCGCGCGCACCCCGGTGCCCGCGATCCCCTCAGTGATGTCGCCCACGAACATGTCGACCATCGGGTCGGGGAAATCCGCGCTCAGCGCCGGGCCTCGGTAACGGAAGAAGAAGGGCACCACGTCGTAGGTGTAGACCCCGGTCGCCACGACGATCGTGAGCTCGGGGACCTGTTCGGCGATTGTCTGGATCCGCGGGATGTAGCGGCCCAGGCCGACGACCGTGGGATCGACGATGGTCCGTACCCCTTGGGCGGCCAAGGCTTTGAGCTTGGCCACGGCGTCGGCGACGCGGGCGTCCTCGCCGCCCCACTCGCCCGGATAGTTCTGCTGTACGTCGGAGGTGAGCACGAACACGTGCTCATGCATGTAGGTGCGGCCAAGGTCGGCGCTGTCGATCGGGCCCCGGACCGTGTTGATCTGGCTCATGAGGTGATGCCTCCCGAGGGCATCCTCGTTCCCACGCGTAAGCGGTGTCCATCCACACCAACTGGACCACTTCCCGTAGCGGCGGGTACGCGAGCGCGCACCGCGCGATCAGCCGCAGCTCGGCGTCGGACGCCAGGGCCAGCAGGATCGCCAGCGCCGCCGTCGCCAGGAGCAGCAGCGGAACGCGGGTCGGTGGCCTCACGCCGACGACGGTAGGCCTGGCCTGTGCAGCCGCCCCGACGATTTCGAGGAGGATTTGAGGAGGAACCGTGGAGACCCTGTCACCATTGGTAGCTGCGGGCGCCTCGGGCTGACCCGGCTCACGGGGGAGGTCGACGAGGGTGTTCAGACAGCGATGCCGCACGCCACGCCGACGATGGGCGTTGATCGCGCTGGCGGTGGCCCTCGGCGCGTTCGTCGCGGCGACGCTGCGGCTGTTCGTGTGGCCTGACATGCCGGTCGCGCCCGCCCGAGTAGACGCGATCATCGAACTGGCCGGGCCGGGCGAGCGCGACCCGACCGCGCTGGCCCTGGCACGCGCGCATCGGGCCGGCGATCTCGCGCAGTCGACCACGCTCGACGACGAACGCGCTGGGCAATGCCTCCCGCAGGTGCCCGGGGTGACCACCATCTGCTTCCACCCCGATCCGGAGACCACGCGCGGCGAGGCGAGACGCATCGGCGAGCTCGCCCGGCAGCGCAACTGGAAGTCCGTAATCCTCGTGACCTCGCGGGATCACGTCTGGCGCGCCACGTTGCGCGTCTCGCGCTGCTTCCCCGGCGACATCTACGTGTCGCCGTCACCGCTGCCTCCGCTCGACTGGTTTCGCGCCATCCCCTACCAGTGGGCCGCCACCGTCAAGGCCCTCGTTTTCGAGCGTGACTGCTGAGTGTCACGCGATGGAACGCATGACTCATATAGCGCAGTCACTTGACCGCGCCGGTCTGCCGGCGCGGCTCCGAAACGACGGGCACACATGCGAAAACTTCCTATCCTTGTCCTCGCGGCGGTCAGCGCCGCAAGCCTGGCCGCTTGCGGTGGCGACAAGACCTACTCATCCGTGGTCGACAAGGTCAAAGACAGCAAGACCATCACCATCGGCACCAAATGGGACCAGCCGTCCCTCGGCCTGAAGAAGGGCGCCGCCCCCGAGGGCTTCGACGTCGACGTCGCCCAATACGTCGTCAAACAACTGGCCGGTGGCCAGGACGTCAACATCACCTGGAAGGAATCGGCCTCCTCCAACCGCGAGGCCTTCCTGGCCAACGGCACCGTCGACATCATCTTCGCCACCTACTCCATCACCGACAGCCGCAAGCAGAAGGTCACCTTCGGCGGGCCGTACATCGTCGCCCACCAGGACACCATGGTCCGCAGCGACTCCGCCGACATCACCAAGGCCACCGACCTGGCCGGCAAGCGCATCTGCCAGGCCGCCGGCTCCAACTCCTACAAGCGCATCACCGACCCGCCGCCCGACGGCAAACTCGACCTGGACGCCCAGCTCGTCG
>JAGFNW010000023.1 GCA_017592665.1 Streptosporangiaceae bacterium NEAU-GS5
CCAGCGGGCATCGGACAGGTCCGAGGGGTACGGGCGACGGGGGGTCATGGCTCTCTGCTAACCCAACGCGCACGTGAGGCCGCGCATCTCAGGAAGTGGGCGGTTCCCGGCCAGTTCGAGATCAGACTGACTGTGGGGCCGTTCGTCGGACCAAACGACAACGCGACGCCTGCAGCAGCCGTGTCTCAAGACATGCATTCCCCGCTATTGGCGCACATCGGACCGGTCACGAATGCCGCGAACCACACCGAATCATTGTCAGACGCCTGTTAGAGGGTGGCGCGTCCTCGGAGGCGGCGGTAAAGCTCGACGAGGGCGCCGGTCGACGGGTCGGGCGCGGAGCGCGGCGGCTCGGCTCCCGTCAGGGCGGGCGTCAGCTCGTTGGCCATGGCCTTGCCGAGCTCGACCCCCCACTGGTCGAAGGAGTCGATGCCGAACAGCACGCCCTCGGTGAAGACGATGTGCTCGTAGAGCGCGACCAGCTGGCCGAGGACCGTCGGCGTCAGCTTCGGCGCGAGGATGGTCGAGGTGGGCCGGTTTCCGGGCATGACCTTGTGCGGGGCCACGTCGGTGGAGACCCCCTCGGCGATGATCTGCTCCTCGGTCTTGCCCAGGGCCAGCACCGAGGTCTGCGCGAACAGGTTGGCCATGAACAGGTCGTGCATGCCGGCACCGTCGGGCGCGTAGTCGACATGCGGCTCGGCGAACCCGATGAAGTCGGCGGGCACGAGCCGGGTGCCCTGGTGGAGCAGCTGGAAGAAGGCGTGCTGGCCGTTGGTGCCCGGCTCGCCCCAGAAGATCTCGCCGGTCTCGATCCTGACCGGGGTGCCGTCGAGGCGTACGGACTTGCCGTTGCTCTCCATCGTGAGCTGCTGCAGGTAGGCGGGGAAGCGGGCCAGACGCTGGCTGTACGGCAGGACGGCCCGGGTCTGCGCGCCGAAGAACTCGTTGTACCAGAAGCCGAGCAGGCCCATGACGACCGGCATGTTGTCGGCGAACGGGGCCGTGCGGAAGTGCTCGTCGATCGCGTGGAAGCCCGCCAGCATCTCACCGAAGCGCTCCGGGCCGATGGCGACCATCAGCGACAGACCGACCGCGCTGTCGAAGGAGTAGCGGCCGCCCACCCAATCCCAGAAGCCGAACATGTTGTGGGTGTCGATGCCGAAGGCGGCCACCCGCTCGGCGTTGGTGGACACGGCGGCGAAGTGCTTGGCCACCGCCTCTTCGGCGCCGCCCAGCCCGTCGACCAGCCACTGCCGGGCCACCCTGGCGTTGGTCAGCGTCTCCAGCGTGCTGAACGTCTTGGACACGACGATGACCATGGTCTCGGCCGGATCGAGCCCGCTCAGCTGCGTGTGGATGTCGGCCGGGTCGATGTTGGAGACGAACCGGCAGCTGACGCCCGCGTCCACGTAGTCGTAGAGGGCCTGGTAGGCCATGGCGGGCCCGAGGTCGGAGCCGCCGATGCCGATGTTGACGACCGTGGTGATGGGCTTGCCGGTGTGACCGTGCCACGCGCCCGTCCGGATCTCGTCGGCGAAGACGGCCATCCGCTGGAGCACCGTGTAGACGTCGCCGATGACGTCCTGGCCGTCGACGCTGAGCGCGAGACTGCGCGGCGCGCGCAGCGCCGTGTGCAGCACGGCCCGATCTTCGGTGCTGTTGATGTGCTCGCCCGCGAACATGGCGTCGATCCGCTCGCGAAGGCCCGCCTTCTCGGCCAGGGCCACGAGCAGTTCGAGCGTGTCGGCGGTGGCCCGGTGCTTGGCGTAGTCGAGATAGAGATCGCCCGCGGTGACCGTCATGCGCGCGGCGCGCTCGGGGTCGGCCGCGAGCAGCTCGCGCAGGTGGAGGTCGCGGATGGCCTGGTGGTGCTCGGCCAGCGCGGCCCATTCCGGGGTCGTCGAGACATCGATCACGTCCACCGATCCTGCCAGAATCGGGACCGATTACGCGGCGGGCGCGCCAGGAATGTCCCGGCGCGCCCGTCACGGAGGTAGGTGTCAGGCTCGCGAGCGGCGCATGCCGGCGATGCCGACCCCGGCGCCCACAACGCCCACGACGATGCCGATGGCGCCGAGGAGCCGGGCCGTGCCGTCCGAGGAGGACGACGAGGTGGCGGCGGGCTGGGCGGCCACGATCGTGCTCGACGGGGCGGCGGCCGGGGTCGCGGCCGCGCTGGCGGCGGGGCTTGCCGCGTGACCCGTCTCATCACCGGTCGCCGGCACGAGCTTCAGCGTGGGGGTGGGGTGCTCGGCCTCCGAGCCGTCCGACTTGGCCGGGTCGGCCCACTTGACGACCTCGCCGTTGGAGTACGTCTGGTCGGTCGGGAAGGCCAGCGAGTCGACCTTGGGCAGGGGGCCGACCGACACCTCGAACTCCTGGAACTGGCCCGGCTGGATCGCGCCGCCGGACCAGGTGATCTTCAGGACGGAATCGGTCACCTTGTCGCCGTCGTCCATGACGACGGGCTGGGGCAGCTTGCCGTTGAGGATCTTGACCTTCCAGCCGGGGACGGGCCGCACGGACACGAAGGGCAGCGGGTTGTCCGTGGGGAAGGTCACCTCGACCTTGGTGGTGTCGGCGTTGTCGCGCTCGTTGGGCACCCGGAACGCGATCTTGGTGAAGCCGCCCTGCTCGGCGACGCTCGGGTTGATGGTGACGTGGGCGAGGGCCGGGATGGCCAGGCCGATGACGAGCGCGAGCGCGCCCGCTGCGACCGCGCTGACACGGCCGGTGATCGTGGTCATTCGAAAGAACTCCTGTCGTCTGCTTTAAGGGGGAATCAGAAGGCAGACAGAACGGGAGGACCTCGACGGGGAATGGCGTGCCGCAGAATCAGCCGGCGCGGGCGCGGCGCCTCGGCCCACACGGGCGCGGACGCCGCACCGACCGGCTCGAAGACGGTGGAGACGGGAAGGAGCAGGCGCAGAGCCCGGCCGTAGGCGCGGCGGAGCACGGCCCACAGGGCCGCCTCGCCCTGGGCCACCCACCAGCCGGTGAGCAGGGACGCCGTGCCGTGCGCGGCGATCATGCCGACGGCGGCGCCGAGACCGCCCTTCACGTCGTGCACGTGGAAGGCCGGCGCGAGGCTCGATCCGAGCAGGAAGTGGAGCAGGACCTGGGCCGAGACGAGCAACCCGACCACGGTCGCGGGTGACCGCTCACGCCCGGCGAGCGCCGCCGCGGCCGCCATGACCGCGAGCCCGCCCACGAGCATCGCGTTGGCCGTCGGCCCGGCGCCTCCGGCGAACCGGTGCGCCACCACGGCCAGCAGCACGCAGACGACCGCGAAGGCGGCCGCCCTGATGACCCTCAAGGGTAGGTTCGCGCGCATGCCGCGCGTATTCTCGCACAAACGTCAGCCCAGGAGTGTCCTGATCGCGGCGCCCGGATCGGCGATCTCGGCGCCGTGCGAGAAGACGACGCGGCCGGTGGCATATTGGGCGATCCGGTGCAGCGACTTCTCGGCCGTCACGGGGTCGGCCGTGAAGACGGCCGGCGCGCGGTAGAGCTCGCCGTGCATGGTGCCGAGGGCGTCGCCGACCAGCAGGATGTCCTCGTCATCGAAGATCAGGCAGAGGTGGCCCGGCGTGTGCCCAGGCGTCTCGAGCACGCTCAGCCCGCGGATGCCCTGGCCTTCCTCGACGGGCCGGATCTCGCCCTCGTAGCGGTCGTGGGCGCTGGCCCAGACCGTCGCCCGCGACGCCAGCGAGCGGACGTCGGCCAGCCCGCCCACGTGGTCGGGATGCTCGTGGGTGAGGACGACGTCGGTGACATCGGACCAGGTCGCGCCGATGGCCGCGAGCTTCGCGGTGATCAGGGGCGGGGTCTCGGCCAGTCCCGTGTCGACCAGGAGCAGGCCGTCGCGATGGTCGATCAGGAAGCAGCGGACCTCGTAGTCCATGGGATCGGGGCCGACCATCCCGGCAGGAATGTGGACCTGGGTCGCCACGGGGTGGATCATGCGCGTTCCCTTCCGCGAGCCGGGCGTGAACGATCAGACTACGTCCGGCCGTAGGAATGTTTCATTGAATGACGGACGTTTAATGGCGTTATGGACTTGACCGTGATGGCCGTGCACGCCCATCCCGACGACGAGGTGATCGGGACCGGCGGAATGCTGGCCCGATATTCCGATGAGGGTATCCGTACCGTGCTGGTGACCTGCACCAACGGCGAGCAGGGCGACGGCCCGGACGGCGTGAAGCCGGGCGAGCCCGGGCACGACGAGGCCGCGGTCTCCCAGGTGCGCCTGGCGGAGCTCCGCGAGTCGGCCGGGCACCTCGGGATCTCCGACGTGGAGCTGCTCGGCTACCGCGACAGCGGCATGGAAGGCTGGAACGCCAACAAGCATCCGGAGGCGTTCGCGAACACCCCGGTCGACGTCGCCGCGGCGAAGCTGGCCGTGCTGATCGAGCGCTACCGGCCGCAGGTCGTCGTGACGTACGACGAGAAGGGCGGCTACGGGCATCCCGACCACGTGCAGGCCCACCGGGTCGCGGTCGCGGCCGTCGAGCTCTCCGGCATCCCCGACAAGCTCTACTACACCGCCATCCCGCGCAGCTGGATGCGGACCATGTCCGACTACATGCGCGAGGCCGGCGTCCAGGACGCCGAAGACTGGGAGATCCCCGACGAGTACGGCACGCCGGACGAGCTGGTCACCACGATCCTCGACGTGTCCCTGTACTCGGAGCGCAAGCTGAAGGCCATCGAGGCGCACGGCAGCCAGGGCGACAGCGCGTTCATCCTCGGCATGCCCGACGAGGTGCAGCGCCTGTTCTTCTCGGGCGAGGCGTACACCCGGCAGCTGTGCAAGGTCCAGGCGCCCGACCACGAGGACGACCTTTTCGCCGGGCTCCGATAGCCCTCGACATCAGCGGCATAAAAGGACCTTTACCGGACAACCCACTTCCCACCCCCCAAATCGGGGCATTTGCCGATCATGGTGGAGGGGTTGTCCGACGATGAGCGATCCGAGCTCGTACGGCTGCGAGCGGAGGTCGCCCGCCTGCGCCGGCCGAACCGGCGCTGGCGGAATGTGACCGGCGTCATCCTGGTGGTGCTCGGCTGCCTGGTCCTGCCGTTCGCGCTGACCGGCGTCTGGGCGGCCGCGCAGGTCTCCGACACGAGCCGCTACGTCGAGAACGTCGCGCCGCTGGCGAGCGACCCGCAGATCCAGGCCGCGGTGACCGACCGCGTCACCAACGAGATCATGAAGTATCTGAACGTGCCGGCGATCCTGAACGACGTCGTCACGGCGCTGGAGGGCAAGGGCCTGCCCCCGAAGGTCGGCGACCGGCTCGAGGGCCTGGCCGGGCCGCTGGCCGGAGGGGTACGGGGCTTCCTCCACGACAAGATCGGCGACGTGGTCCGCAGCGACGCGTTCCGGCGGGTGTGGATCGAGGTCAACAAGGTCGCCCACACCCAGCTGCAGGCCGTGCTCTCGGGACACGGCAGCCAGGCGATCAAGCTGTCGGGCAACACGGTCAACCTGGATCTCGGACCGATCATCAACCGGGTGAAGCAGCGGCTGGTCGCCGCCGGGCTCGGCGTGGCCGCCAACATCCCGGACATCCACCCCACGATCAAGCTGTTCAGCTCGCCCGACCTGGTCAAGTGGCAGACCGCCTACCAGTGGCTGACCACGCTCCGGTGGGTGCTGCCGATCGTGGCGCTGGTGCTGATCGTGCTGGGCGTCTACGTGGCGCCCAGCCATCGCCGCGTCCTGGTCGGCGCGGGCCTCGGCGTGGGCGTCGCCATGTTCGCCGTGGCCGTCGGGCTCACCCTCGGCCGCAGCGCCTATCTGACGTCGATCGGCGAGCACGGCCTGAAGACGGTGGCCGGGGCCGACGTGTTCGACACGCTCGTCAGGTTCCTGCGGTCGGGCCTCCGGACGATCCTGGTCCTCGGGCTGGTGGTGGCGGCGGCGGCCTTCATGGCGGGTCCTTCCGTCACGGCGGTGAACACGCGGGCCGCGGTGACCAGCGGCATCGTCCGCCTGCGACGGCTCAGTCACCTGGAGACCGGCCGCGTCGGCGCCTGGTTGCACCTCAACATCGTGCTGGCCCGGATCGCCGTGGTCGCCGTCGCGGTGCTCGTCTTCGTCTTCTGGGACCGCCCCACGGGGCTGGTCGTCCTCGTGATCGCCCTGCTCACCCTGGTCGCTCTCGGCCTGCTCGAACTGGTCGCCTGCGCCTAGCCGGCGCGTACACGACGACCGTGCCGAAGACCATGTCGAGCAGGGACCGGCGGCGGGCGTCGAGCAGCACGGACACGAGGCCCACCAGCCAGACGGGCGCGAGCGCGAGGCCCACCACCGCCCGCAGGAGTGCCCGGACGAAGCCGAGGCGGCGCAGGGCTCTGTCGCGGACCGCGACCCCCATGACGGCGTCGCCGACGGTCTGTCCGGTCAGCCACCAGGCGACCGTGAAATAGACCGTGGGCAGCGCCGACACGACGGCCTGGGTGACGGAGTGGATCCACGACGGGATCCCGTCGAAGGTCAGGCTCGCGCCGCCGACGAGCACGGCGTAGACCGCGGCCGAGGCGACGACCAGGACCAGAACGTCGATCAGCAACGCCGCCACCCGCGACACCAGCCCGGCGAAGGCGCCGTGCGCCGGCGGCCCGCCGTCCTGCGTCGGCGCGCGCGGCACCCGCGCGGCCGACGGCATGCCGGGCGGCTCCTGGGCTGCCGGCTCTTGCGGCCGCGGCCTTTCGGGCGGGGGTGTTCCGGCGCTCAAGCGCCGCTGGAGGCCGGGGGCTCGCCGCGACGCAGCAGGCGCTGGAATCCGGCCTCCACGCGGGAGTCGGCCTCACGCGCGACGCCTTCGGCCGCCCGGCCCGCGTCCGACACAGCCCCGTAGACCTGGTCGAACACCAGGTCGCGGATGGCGTCGTCGTGCGCAAGATCCTCGATGAGCGGCGGGACCACGTTGACCCGGGCCCAGGCGATGGCCCGATCCGACTCGGCCTTCAGCAGCGCCGCCGCGTCCTCACTGACCGAGTCGGCCACCGCGCGGCCGTGCGCGACCAGGTCTTCGACGCCGTCGCCGGCCCGCGTCACCATCCGCCGCATCGGGCCGGTGACCCAGGCCACGGGCGCGGAGCCGGCCACGGCCCGGCCGGTCGCGACCGGATCGCTGATGGTCTTCACCCCGTCGCCGACGGCCTTCTTACCCATGGCCATGGCATGACGCGCCGCGGCAGCAGTACGGTCGGCCAGGCCGATCGCGAGCGCGGTCACCTCGCCCACACGCTCAGGCTCCGCGCCGAGCGTCCGGCGCACCTGGCGCTCCATGAGCACGGCGACGCCGAGGCACATCTTCGGAAACGATGACTCCCGCATGCGTGCTCCCCCCAGCCGTCGGGGGGATCGCGGTCGTGCTCGATCCTTCCCGCATAGGCGACAATTCATGCGTGATCCGGCCGTCCAGGCGAGTGTTCGTGCAGCTCGGCGTAGCCGGGCTGCTGTCGGCGTGCGCGGCCGGCCCGGCGCGCCGGGACGCCGGGATCCTCCCGCTCCTGGCGCGGCGCTGGCGGGAGGTGACGCTGGGATCGGGATACGACCCGGCCGCCGAGCCCTACCGGGGATGGCTGGCCCGGCTGGGCGCCACCGCCGCCCGGCACCGGGACGCGATGGCTCCATCCGAGCGGTCCCTCTGGCCCGGCCTGCCCTTCCCCTCGCTCGCCGCCACGCCGCGGAGGCTGCTCACGCTCGCCCAGGCGTACGCGCTGCCGGGCACGGGGCTCACCGGCGATCACGCGACGGCGGCGGCCGTCGCGGCCGGGATCGGGCATTTCATCCAGCAGGTGTACGCGCCCGGCGCCGACCCCGACGGCAACTGGTGGAACTGGCAGATCGGCGCCCCGCGAGCGCTGCTCGAAGCCACCCTGCTCACCGGGCTGACCGGGCTGACCGGGCTGACCGGGCCCAATGGGTCGCCCGGCTCGGAGCTGTGCGCGGCCGTCGATCACTTCGTGCCGGAATCGGTCTTCTACGGCTACGACGGGACCAGCACCGGCGCCAACCGGGTCGACCTGTGCACGGTCATGCTGCTGCGCGGCATCGTCGGGGCCAACCCGGCCAAGGCCGCGCTGGCCGTGTCGGCGCTGTCGCCCGTCTTCCCGTACGTCACCGAAGGCGACGGCCTCTATGAGGACGGATCGTTCATCCAGCACACGACCGTCCCCTATCAGGGCACCTATGGGCAGTCGCTGCTGTCGGGCCTCGCGACCCTGTTCGCGGTCCTGCGTGGCACGCCGTGGGAGGTCGGCGGCCTCGCGAGCCGGCACGTGCGGGACGCGGTGGAGCGGTCGTTCGCGCCCTTCGTCCACGACGGGTCCTGCATGGATCTGGTCAGCGGGCGGGCCGTCGGCCGGGAGCCGTACGGGGATCATCTGCGAGGACGGGCCATCGCGGCCACGATCCTGCTGCTCGGCGAAGGGGCGTCCGGCGACGAGCGGCGGCGCTGGCAGAGCATGGTCAAGGGATGGGTGCGGCGGGACGACTACCAGAACCATCCGTTCGACCCGGCCTCCCACGCCCGCCTCGCGTCCGTCCTCGACGACCCGGCGATCCCGGCCGCACCCGAACCGATGGGGCATCGGCTGCTGCCGATGAGCGCACGCGCCGTCCACCGGCGGCCCGGCTGGTGCGCCGCCCTCAGCATGGCCTCCCACCGGGTCGGACACTACGAGCACGGCAACGGCGAGAACCTGCGCGGCTGGCACACCGGCTCAGGAATGCTCTACTGGTGGGCCGCGGGCCACGCCGATCACTACTCCGAGGGCTTCTGGCCGGCCGTCGACCCCTACCGGCTACCCGGCACGACCGTCTCGGCCAAGCGGCTGCCCGACGGCGCGGGCGGAGCCTGGGGTGACACCTGCCCGCCGGGGCGCTGGGTCGGCGGCGCCACCGACGGGACGTACGCGACCGTGGGCCAGCACCTGAACGGCCTGGAAAGCACGATGGAGGCCTTCAAGTCGTGGTTCTTCCTCGACGAGGCCGTGGTGTGCCTCGGAGCCGGGATCACGTCGGCTGACGGCGTGCCCGTGGAGACCATCGTCGACAACCGGCGCACCGGGGGTCTTCTTACGAAGGGCGACGGCTGGACGCATGTCGAGGGCCACGGGGGCTATGTCCACCCAGGCTCGGTCCAGACACTCCAAGCAGGCGACTTCACGACGATCTGGTTCGACCATGGGGTGGACCCGGGCGGGGCGTCATATGCGTACGCACTGCTGCCAGGGGCGAGCCGGGCGGACACGGAGGCGCGGGCCGACCTGGGGTGGGTCGAAGTGCTCGGCAACACGGCCCGGCAGCAGGGGGTGCACGTCCCTTCGCTGCGGATGACCATGGTCAACTTCTGGAACGCGGGAGCGGTGGCCGGTCTCTCCGCGTCCGCGCCGTGCGCCGTCCTCGTACGGGAGAACGGCGACGGCACCGCCACGATCACGGTCTCCGACCCGCGCGATGACCTGGACGAGCTGACGCTGAGCTGGGATCGGCCGCTGGCGGCCCGGCCGGGACGGCACGTGTTCGGGCGGCCCGGGCCGGGCTCATCCCAGATCACCGTACGTTTTGCCTGATCTCCACCCCCGCGCGGAGGTCGAGGTGGACCACGACGTCGCCGGCGCGTACGGTCGCCCGGCCGTCGCGGTCGGCCCGGATCCGCACCTCGGTGGCGCGGCCGCCGGACCACGTCGCGCCGACCGTGTGGCCGCCGCGCGCGCGAAGGCCGTCGAAGGAGCCGTCGGCCCAGGCGGCGGGCAGCGCCGGCAGCACGTGGATCTCCCCGGCGTGACTTTGCAGCAGCATCTCCGCGATGCCTGCGGCCGCGCCGAAGTTGCCGTCGATCTGGAACGGCGGATGCGTGTCCAGCAGGTTGGGCAGCGTGCTCTCCTGGAGCTGGTTCGACAGGAGCTTGTGCGCGCGGTCGCCGTCGAGCAGCCGCGCCCAGAAGTTGATCTTCCAGGCCTGGCTCCAGCCGGTGCCGCGGTCGCCGCGGTGATCGAGCGTCGTGCGCGCCGCGTCGGCCGGCACGGGCCCGTCGCCCGGATAGAGGGCGTACAGCTGGGAGACGTGCCGGTGGGTGTCGTCCGGGTCGTCCAGGTCGTCCTTCCACTCCTGGAGCTGCCCCCACGAGCCCACCCGCAGCCCCCGGTCGAGCCGGCCGAGGGCGCGGGCCAGCGAGCTCTGCCAGACGATGTCGGCCCTCAACTGCTGCGCCACGGCGAGCGTGCAGCTCAGCAACTCCGCGACGATCTGCTGCGACATGGCGGCCCCGGCCGTGAACAGCCCGTGCTCCGGCGAATAGCTCGGGCTCACCACGAGCGCGCCGTCGCGCGCGTCGGCGACCAGGTTGGCCAGCCAGAACTCGGCCGTCTCCTTGAGCAGCGGATAGACGTGCTCGCGCAGGTAGGCCTCGTCGCCGGAGAACCGGTAGCGCTCGTAGGCGTGCCGGGCCAGCCACGCCCCCGCCTCGGGAAACCAGAATGACGTGGGCCAGTCGTGGACGCCGGTGAATCCGAACGCGTTGGTGTTCGGGCCGACCACCCAGCCGGGCGCGCCGAACATCTCGCGCGCCGTGATCCGCCCGGGAGCGCGCAGGGACTCGATGAACCGCAGCAGCGGCGCCACCGACTCGGCAAGGTTGGTCACCTCGGCCGGCCAGTAGTTCATCTGCACATTGATGTTGGCATGCCAGTCGCAATCCCAGGGCGGGGAGGAGCTGTCATTCCAGATCCCCTGCAGGTTGGCGGGCAGCGGGGAGTTCTCCCGTGACGAGGAGATCAGCAGATAACGCCCATATTGAAAGTAGAGGGCCTCCAGCCCCCGATCTTCCGGCCTCTCACCTGTGTAGGTCGCCAGCGCCTGGCTGGTGGGGGCCTCGGGGAGCGGGCCGAGATCAAGCCGCACCCGGTCGAAGCGGTCGGCGAAGTCGGCCACGTGCTCGGCGCGCAGGTCGGCGTGCTCGTGCGCGGCGGCGATCCGCTTCGCGACCTCCTCGTGCGGGTCGGGGCCGCGGTAGGTCGGAAAGGCGAGCGCGTAGTCGGTGCCCGCCGCGACGATCACGGTCACCGCGTCGGCATCCGACACGCTGATCCGGTCGGTCTCCTCGGACAGGATCCCGCCCGCCGCCGACACGTGCGCCACCGCCTCGACTCGCAGCCCGTTGTCCGGCAGCACGCCCCGCACGACGATCTTCCCGTCGTTTATGGAGATATCTCCATACGGGCAGGCCAGCCGGATGGTCGCCGAAATACGACCGGGCCGGTCGGCGGCCAGCCGGAGGACCAGGACGCCGGCCGGGTTGCTGGCGAAGCACTCGCGGGTGAAGGTGACGCCGTCGGCGACATAGCTGACCCCGGCGATCCCCTGACGCAGGTCGAGCGTGCGCCGATAGCCGCTCACGGGGCCCGCGTCCGGGATGACCAGCAGCAGGTCGCCGAGGGGCTGATAGGCGCCGAAGCCGGGGATGGAGCCGGTCGTCGCGTAGGCGGGGTTGCCGAGCAGCCGGGCCACGGCGCCCGGCTCCATCGAGCCCTCGGCCGCGATGGTCCGGCGCACCTGGTCGAGCACGCCCGGCCGTGGCTCGCGCCAGTTGCCGGCGTAGCCTCCCGTGCTGCCCGCGACGCCGCCTCCGGCGCTGCCCGGGCCGCCCGTCCACAGCGTGCTGTGGTTGAGGGCGACCCGTTCGTCGCGGATCCGGCCGAAGACCATGCCGCCCAGCGTCCCGTTGCCGATGGGAAGCGCGTGCCGCTCCCAGTCGTCGGCCGGCTCGTCGTACCAGATCACTGACACACGATGGCAGGCGCCGCGTGCGCCGTTCAAGCCTCTACGCGGTCGGGCGGATGTGGCGGAGCATGGTCAGCACCGTCACCGCGACCCCCACGAGCAGCACGGCGGCCACCGCCGACACCGTGTGGAAGCCCGCCGTATAGGCCGCGCGAGCCGATCCCAGCAGCGCCGCGCCGAGGTCGTGCGGCAGGTGCCCGGCCGCCGCCGTGGCCCCCGCGATCGTGTCCCGCCCGGCCGCCGCCGCCCCGTCGGGCACGCCCGCCGGCACCGAGATCCGCGTACGGTAAACGGCCGTGCCGATACTGCCGAGGATGGCGATGCCGAGCGCGAAACCGAACTCGCCGCTGGTCTGGTTCAGCGCCGCCGCCGATCCGGCCTTCTCCACCGGCACCGAGCCGACGATGATGTCGGTCCCCAGGGTCACGAACGGCCCGGCGCCCAGGTTGACGATGGACCATCCGGTCACCAGCAGAGCCGGGCCGTACTCGTCGCCGACCTGCGTGAACAGCACCAGCCCCACGATCGAGACGAGGATGCCGCCACCGATCAGATAGGCCGGCCGGAACCGCCGGGCCAGCAGCGGCGACGCGAGGAACGTGACGCCGGAAGCGGCCATCACCGGCAGCATCCAGAGCCCCGTGGCCAGCGGCGACAGCCCCTGCACCAGCTGCAGGTGCTGCGTGGAGAACATCATCAGCGCGCCCATCAGCATCGTGTTGAGCATCATGCTGCCGAGCGCCGTGCTGAACGTGCGGCCACGGAACAGGCGCAGATCGAGCAGCGGGTCGGCCAGCCGGGCCTGCCGCCGTACGAAGACCACCCCGCCGGCGGCGCCGGCCGCGATCGCCACCAGCGGCAGCGTGTCCCAGCCGTTCCTGGCCAGCTCCTTGATCCCGTAGATGATCGGCAGAATGGTGACCAGCGACAGCCCCACGCTGACCAGGTCGAGACGCCCGGCCGACGCGTCGCGGTATTCGGGCAGCAGCACCGGGCCGAGCACCAGCAGCAGCGCCATCGCCGGCACGCCGACCAGGAAGACCGAACCCCACCAGAAGTGCTCCAGCAGCGCCCCGCCCACGATCGGGCCCAGCGCCGCGCCGCCCATGAAGCAGACGAGCCAGACGCCGATGGCCAGGCCGCGCTGCTTCGGGTCGCGGAACATGTTGGTGATCAGAGCCAGCGCCGACGGCGCCAGCGTGGCCCCGGCGATCCCCAGCAGCGCGCGGGCCGCGATGAGCATGCCGGCGCTGGTCGAGTACGCCGCGAGGATCGAGGCCAGCCCGAACGCCGCGCCCCCGATCAGCAGCAGCTTCCGGCGTCCGATCCGATCCCCGAGCGTGCCCATCGTGATCATGAACCCGGACAGCATGAAGCCGTACATGTCCATGATCCACAGCTGCTGCGTGCTGCCCGCCCCGAGCGCCTGCGCCAGGTGCGGCAGCGCCAGCAGCATGACGAACACGTCGATGGAGACCAGCAGCGTGGGCAGCGCCAGCACGGCGAGCCCGATCCACTCCCGGCGCCCCGCGACCGGCCTGACACCCGGATCAGAGGCGACAACGACCTTGGCGTCCATGAAAGCTCCCCTTCTCGAGACCTCATACACGCCCAGGTCGTAACCACGCCCCGATTCTCTACATCAGAACCAGGACGGCCCCGTATTGACGTACGGCTCCTCCAAAGCGCGGTTCAGTAGAGGCGGCCGGCGGTGGGGTGGTCTTGCGCGGCGTCGACGCAGATGTTGGCGCCGTTGATGCCGCTGGCGCGGTCGGAGAGCAGGAAGCAGGCCACGTCGGCGACTTCGCGCAGCTCGACCAGGCGGCCACGGGGGAAGTCCTCGCGGGCGAAGGTGGCGTAGCGGTCGGGGTCGTTCTTGGCCATGTTGGCCCAGCCGCCGCCTTCGAAGAGGACGGACCCGGGGCTGAGGGCGTTGACGCGGATCCCGCGCGGCCCGAGTTCGCGGCCGAGGACGGCGGCGAGGTGGATCTCGGCGGCCTTGGCCGAGGCGTACGAAGGGGAGGGACCGGGCTTCCACCCGGTGATGGAGGACACGATCACCGCGCTGCCGCCGCCGTCGGACAGGTGCGGCACGGCGGAGCGGATGGCGTTGGCCGCGTGCAGGACGTTGACCTCGAACGTGCGGGTCCAGTCTTCGGGCGTGGAGTCCAGCAGGCTGCGGCCGAAGCCGCCGCCGACGTTGGCGACGAGCAGGTCGAGGCCGTCCAGCCGGGTGGCCGCCTCGTCGATGGCGGCGCCCAGCGCGGCCGGGTCGGTCACATCCACTTTCACGCCGTACGCCTGCGGGCCGAGAGAGGCGACGGCCGCGTCGAGCCGTTCGGAGTCTCTTCCGCAGACGGCCACCGCCACGCCTTCATCCGCGAGTTGAGTCGCGACGGCCAGCCCGATCCCGTGCGTTCCTCCTGTGACGAACGCCTTCTTCCCCCGCAATCCGAGATCCATGATCAGAGGGTAGTGTGAAGACGGCGTACAGGACGCATCCGGTTCGCGGGAAGGGTTGAACCCACCTGGCAGAGTGACCGCACCACCATCGCAACCTCCTTTTCGGCCCGATCATGCGAACGCCGGGCGCTCACGAGAGGGAGGCCACTGTGCCTGTCGACGACCTGCCCGACAACGCCAGCCTCGAGCACCTTCGCAAGCAGGCCCGCACCCTGCAGCGCGACGTCCACGCCGAGGCGCCGGAGGCCCTGGTGACGGCCGCCGAGTTCCACCCGCGCTTCGCTGGGCCCGAGTCGTTCACGCTGTCCGACGCGCAACTCGTCACGGCCCGCCGCTATGGCTTCGCCAGCTGGCCCAGGCTCCGCGTGTACGTCGAGACGCTCACCGCCTACGCCCGCAGACCGCACGAGGTCGGCCCGGCCTCAGGCCCGCAGGAGTTCCTGCGGCTGGCCTGTCTCACGTACGGCGCCGACACCCCCAACCGCATTCCGGACGCTCGCCGGATGCTGGCGGACGAGCCCGAGCTGGCGACCGCGAACGTCTTCACCATGGCCGCCACCGGCCGCGCGGACGCCCTGCGCGATCTGCTCGACCGCGAGCCAGAGCTGGTCGACCGGCAGGGCGGGCCGTACGCCTGGGAGCCGCTGCTCTATCTCGCCTACTCGCGGGTGGGCGAAGGGCACGTGGAGGCGGCGCGCGTGCTGCTCGATCGGGGCGCCGACCCGAACGCCGGCTACCTGTGGGAGGGCCTGGTCCCGCCGTTCACGGCCCTGACCGGGGCGTTCGGCGGCGGAGAAGGCGACCAGCCGGCCCACCCGGACGGCCTGGCCCTCGCGCGGCTGCTGCTCGACCGCGGCGCCGACCCGAACGACTGCCAGACGCTCTACAACCGCGGCCTCGGCGGATCCTGGAACGACGACACCACGCATCTGGAGCTGCTCCTCGCGTACGGCCTCGGCCAAGGCGACGGCGGCCCGTGGAAGGCACGCCTCGGCCACGCGCAGCAAAGCCCCGCCGAGATGGTCAGCGAAGAGGTCATGACCGCCGCCCTCCGCGGCGGGCCGCGCCGCATGCGGCTCCTGCTGGACCATGGAGCGCCCGCGGACGCCCGGGGCCTGCATCCCGCCTATCGGGGCCGATCGGCGTACGAGTTCGCGCTCGTGCACGGGCACACCGACGTGGCCGAGATGCTGGCCGCGGCCGGCGCGACGGCCACACTGAACGAAACCGACGCCTTCGTGGCCGCGTGCATGCGTGGCGAACGCCCCGACCTCGGGCTCCTGGAGCGAATGCGGGGCGCTCGGCCGAATCTCATCAACGTGGCAGCCGAAGATCGCAAGCCGGCCGCCGTGCGGCTGCTGGCCGAGCTCGGATTCGACGTCAACCACCTCTACCGGTCCACGCCTCTGCACGAGGCCGCGTGGAACGACGACGTGCCCATGGCCCGGCTCCTGATCGAACTCGGCGCCGACCCGTCGCTTACGGACCGGTTCCACCAGGCGACCCCGCTCGGCTGGGCCGAATACGGGGGCAAGAACGCGGTCGCCGAGTATCTGCGAAACTTGGGCGCATGATCTCGCGCGACCACCGATGGCATCGGGTCGTCGTGCTGGCGGCGGTGGGGGTGGGCGGGGGGCTCGGGAGTGTGGCGCGCGCTCTGGTGTCCCAGGCCGTCCCGACCCCGCCCGCGGGGTTTCCGTGGGCCACCTTCCTGATCAATGTCACCGGGTGTTTCGCGCTCGGGGTCGTCATGATCCTCGTCCTGCGGGTGTGGCCGCCCACGCGGTACGTCCGGCCGTTCCTCGGCGTCGGGTTCCTGGGTGGTTACACGACGTTCTCCACGTTCACCCTCGAGATCGTCGCGCTGGCGCGGAGCGGCGAGTGGACGGTGGCCAACGCGTACGCGCTCGACAGCCTGCTGGCCGGGCTGGTGGCGGTCTCGTGCGGGATATTCCTCGCCAGGAGGCTCGCCCGCGGATGAACCTGCTGCTCGTGTTCGCCGGAGGCGCGGTCGGAGCGCCCACGCGGTACGTCGTCGACCGGCTCATCCACCGCTGGTACGACAGCGTGTTCCCGTGGGGCACCCTGGTGATCAACGTCTCGGGGTCGTTCGTCCTGGGGTCGCTGGCCGCGCTCCACCTGTCCGAGCAGGCGCTGACCCTGCTCGGCACGGGCTTCTGCGGCGCCCTGACCACGTTCAGCACGTTCGGCTGGGAGACCGTGCAACTGCTGGAGCAGGGCGCGCTGAAGCAGGCCGCCCTCAACGTGGCCGGCAGCGTGACCCTCGGCATCCTCGCCGCCCTCGCCGGCTACCTGACCTTCAGCTGACCCGCGGACACCGGGCCAGGGACGGCCCGTGCGATCAGCGCGGTGCTCAGCGCGCAAACGGCGACGGCGGTCATGAAGACGGCCGGTAACCCGGCGAGATCCCCCAGGGCGCCGCCCAATGCCGCCCCGATCGGCATGCCGCCCATGCCGATGAGCCGGTAGGCGGAGTTGACGCGGCCGAGCAGGTGCTCGGGGATGAGGCGCTGGCGCAGCGAGATGATGATGACGTTGGCGGCCGCCCCGACCACGCCTATGAGTGCGGCGGCGACGTAAGTGGGCCAGGTGAGTGGCACCAGCACTGGCACGGCCAGCAGCAGGCTGTCGATCAGCCACGCGCTGACCAGAGTGTGTTTCTCTCCGAACAGATCCATGACGCGTCCGGCCATCAGCGAGCCCAGCAGCCCACCCGTGGCGATGGCGGTCATCAGCAAGCCGTAGGCGCCTGGCGTCAGGCCGATGCGGGATTGCTCGCCGACGGCCCACAGGACGAAGACGGCCCAGTAGGCGGCGTTGGCGGCGTTGAACAGGCCCGCGGAGATGGCGACCACGCGCAGCACGCGGTGGTCGCGTAAGTAGCGCAAGCCCTCGCCGATGTCGGCGCCGAGGGTGCGGACGGAGGCGTTGTCGGGGCGGAAGCGCCCGTGCATGCCCAGCAGCAGCATCCCGGCCGCCGCGTACAGCAGGGCGGACACGCCGAAGAGGGCCGCGGTGCAGATGCCGGCCAGGACCCCGGCCGCCGGACCGCCCAGGAAATCGTTGCCGATCGTCTGGGCGCCCACGATCCTGCCGTTGGCGGCGGCCAGCCGCTCGCGTGGCACCACCATGGGCAGCAGCGACTGCGCGGAGGTGTCGGCGAACACCTCGCTGCGGCTGACGGTGGAAGAGCTGGCGTCGCTGTCCGAGCAGGTGCATGAGGTGCTGGCGACCTACCGAGAGCTGTCGGACAGCCGCGAGCGCGACTCACCCGGCGACCCCGATCCAGCGACGGCCAGGGTCGTCATCCACTTCGACACCTTCCCCGTGGGCCTTGCCCAAGCGCCCGAGGCCGGTTAGGCGCCGGCACAACCTAGATCTGGGGCTCGGCGACGAACAGGGTGCCGCCGGTGGAGATCTCGGTGGGGCCGTCGGAGGCGGGCAGGTA
The DNA here is from genome assembly GCA_017592665.1 of Streptosporangiaceae bacterium NEAU-GS5. GTDB lineage: Bacteria > Actinomycetota > Actinomycetes > Streptosporangiales > Streptosporangiaceae > NEAU-GS5. The sequence goes on from JAGFNW010000023.1 coordinate 17,739, forward strand.
GACCGACTCGCCGGCGAGCAGCTTCAGCTCGTGGCCGACCGTGACCGAACCCTCCGTGCACACGGCGACCCGCGGGGCCGCGGACGCGAGCGTGCCGCCATTGGTCAGGCGGCGCAGCAGGAATTCCGGTGTCGGCGGCGCGTAGACCCCATCGACGGGGACGACCGGCAGCGGCTGGGCCGCACCATCGGTGACGCGGAGCAGCTCGGGCACGTCGATGGGCTTGGACGTGAGCCCGGCCCGCAGCACGTTGTCCGAGCTGCCCATGATCTCCACGCCGAAGCCGCTCACATAGCAGTGCAGCACTCCGGCGCCGAGGAAGAGCGCCTCACCGCGGCGCAGCTCGTGGCGGCGGAGCAGGAGTGGCGCCAGGACGGCCGGATCCTCGGGGAACAGCCGCGCCAGCCGTACGACCAGCTCATAGTCGGGGTGATGGACCGACGAGGCGGCCCAGGCGATCTTCTCGACCGGGATGGGGGTGGCCAGCAGCGCCTCGAGCGCGCCCAGGATGTCGCCGTCGGTCAGCCGCTCCACGATCGGCGCGAGGGGCTCGACGCAGAGCCGCCCGATGAGCATGGCCGCCTGCGCCGGCTCACGGAATCCAGCCAGCGCCGTGAACGGCGTCAGCGCGCAGATCATCTCGGGCTTCGGCCACGGATCGGAGTAGTTGGCGTCGCCCCGCCCGTGCCCGTCGGCCGCCTGCTCGGCGGTCGGGTGCACCTGCAGCGAGAGCGGCCGGTCAACCGCGATCAACTTCAGGAGGTACGGCAGACGCGGCCCGAACCGGCCGACCACGGCCTCCCCCAGCTCACCCCGCGGATCGGCGGCGACCACGTCGTGCAGTGGCTGCGCGAGGCCATCCCTGACCAGGATGGACGGGCCCGACGGGTGGGCGCCCAGCCACATCTCGGCTTCCGGACCGGCCGCGGCCCGGCCGGTCAGCCCGGCGATGTGCGTGCGCGACCCCCAGTCGTAGTCCTTGATCGGGTTGGTCAGCAGATCCATGGGGTCATCCTGTCAACGTCGGGTGATCCGCGTGTAACCGGCCTGCCGGCTCGCCGCGGGCAGGACGAGCGCGGCCGCGCCGTAGAGGCCGGCGTCCCGGCCGAGCGCGGTCGGGTCGACGCGGAGTCGTTGAAGATACCCCATCCCGGCCTGTCGTTTGACGGCCTGCCGTACGGGACCGAGCAGCGTCTCCCCGGAAGCCGCTACGCCACCACCGATGACAACGTTGTCAAGATCAAAAAGGGCGGCCGTTGTCAAGATCGCCGTGGCCAGCGCATCGGCCGCGCGCCGGAACGCCGCCTGCGCCACGACGACTCCCCGCCGCGCGTCCGCCGCCAGCTCCTTCGCATCGGCGAGAGGCGGCGCCACCGCACCGGCGTCGGCGTGGGCCGGCTGCCAGCCGTTGGAGAGGGCCCAGCGGACCATGTTGGGGCCGCTGGCCATGGTCTCGACGCAGCCGATTCCGCCGCAGGGGCAGCGCTCGCCATCGCGGTCGACCGTGATGTGGCCGATGTGCCCGGCGTTGCCCGTAGGCCCCAAATAGGGCACGCCGTCCACGACGATCCCCCCGCCCACCCCCGTCGAGACCACCATCCCGAGCATGCACGCCGTGCCGTACTGCCCGCGCCACCACTCGCCGAGAGCCATGCACTGGGCGTCCCCCGCCAGCCGCACGGGCCGGTCGGCCGCTCCCGGCAACAGGTCGGCGACCGCGGCCACCAGCGGGAACCCTCGCCAGGCCGCGATGTTGACGGGGCTGACCGTGCCGGCCAGCGCGTCGAGCGGCCCGGCCGACCCGATCCCGACGCCCGCCACCGGCACGTCGCCGGCCTCGGTCACCTCGCCCACCAGCCTGGCCAGGGTCGCGTCTGGATCAGAGCCGACCGGGAGCTCCTGACGACGCGTCATCCTCCCGTCGGCGTCGACCAGCGCGGCCGCGAACTTGGTCGCGCCGATGTCGATCGCGAGCACCGGCTCGGCACTGGTAGGAGACGCGCCGTTCGGAAATGTCATCAGCAGCCTGCCTGGACCTCGTTGACGCAGCGGAGGACCGGATAGGCGGTGAGCGCCCGCGGATTGAGCCGCCGCGTCGTGCGGACGTGGAAGGTCGCGCTCTCCCCCGGCAGCAGCGTGACCAGCTGGTCGTCCACGATGGCGGCCGGGTCGAGCCGGTCGGGGTGGAGTGCGAGCTCGCGCACCAGCGTACGGGCCGTGATCGTGACGCGGTATCCGCCGTCCTTTCCGTCGTCGTCCTCGCCGGCGACTTCGGCCTCGAACTCGGCCGGCGGATACTCCATGGCCAGGTCCTCCTCGCACATGCGAAGCGCCTGGACCGGGCCGAGCGCGGCGCGCAGCAGCTCGCGCCGCGCGTCCCCGGGGGTGGCCAGGTCCGCGCCGAGGTGAAGGCGATGGGTGCCGCGCGGCGGCACCCGCACCGCCATGGTCTCCTCGGCCAGCACCGCCCCGTCTACCCCCAGCCGCCGTACGGCCAGCGTTCCGGTCCACGGTTCGTCCGTGTCGTTCACCGCGACCACGTCGGATTCTTGAAATGTCAGGATCCGGTCGGCGTACGCGCGCCGCATGGCGTACCAGAGGGGCTTTCGACGCCCCTCGCCGTCGACGGCGGCCCACGAGGTCACCGGCCAGCAGTCGTTGAGCTGCCAGACGATCGAGCCCATGCAGTAGGGCATCAGCGCACGAAAGCGCTCGACCGCGAACGTCACCGCACGAGCCTGGTTGAGCTGCGTCAAATAGTGCCAGTCGTCGAAGTTCGAGGGCTGCCGCAGATGGTTACCCAGGCCCCGCAGCAGCTTGCCCTGGCCGTCGGCCGCCTTCTGGTGCGACGAATCCGGGGTCAGGCCGCCGGCCGTCACCGACCCCCGCAGGGTCGCGTACGTCGGAGGCCCCTGGAAGCCGAACTCGGCCGCGAACCGCGGCTCGTAGGTCCCGTAGAACGCGTAGTCCTGCGCGTTCCACACGGTCCAGATGTGCGTCGTCCCGAAGGCGGGGTCGTTCGGCGGCAGCTCGGGCGAGCCCGAGTAGGGGCTGCCGGGCCAATACGGCCGGGTCGGGTCGAGCTCGGCGACGATCTTCGGCAGCAGATCGAAGTAGAACGCCGCCCCCCAGCTGCGCCCGCCCAGCTCGGCCTGCCAGCCCCAGTCGGCGTGCCCTTCGATGTTCTCGTTGTTGCCGCACCAGATGACCAGGCTCGGATGCGAGCTGAGCCGCGCCACCTGCTGCCTCGCCTCGGCCTCCACCTCGGCCGCGAACGGCCCCTCCTCCGGGTAGGCCGCGCACGCGAACGGGAAGTCCTGCCACACCATCAGCCCGTACGCGTCGGCGAGCGCGTAGAAGTCATCGCTCTCGTAGATCCCGCCGCCCCACACGCGCAGCAGGTTGGCCCCGGCACCGAGTGCCTGCTCGAAGCGCTCGGCCAGCCGCTCCGGGGTCACCCGGGTCGGAAAGGCGTCGTCGGGGATCCAGTTGAAGCCTTTCACGAACACCGGCACATCGTTCACGACCAGCGAGAACGGGTCGGCCAGCTCGATCGACCGGAAGCCGACCTCGCGCGTCCACACGTCGTCGTCCACAGTCACGGTCAGCGGATACAGGGGCTGCGCGCCGTAGCCCACCGGCCACCACAGCTCCGGATCCGGCACGGTCACGGTGACCACGGCCGTCCGCTGGCCGGGCGCGAGCCGTACGGACTCGGTGATCCCCGCGATGGACGCGGTCACGGTGAGCGGGACCTGGGCGGCGCGGTCGACGGTCACGTGCGCGTCGACCCGGCCCGTCCCGTCGGCCACGGTGACCAGCGGGCGGACCTCGCAAATCCGCGCGGTCGACCAGGCGTGCAGGCCGATGGGCCGCCAGATGCCGGATGTGACGACCGTGGGCCCCCAATCCCAGCCGAAGTTGCAGGCCATCTTCCGGATGAACTGATACGGCTCGTCGTAGGCCCCGGGCCGGTCGCCGAGGGCGGTCCGCTGCTCCTCGGCGTAGCCGTACGGGCTGGAGAACAGCACGCGCAGGGTGTTGCGGCCGTCGCGGAGCAGGTGGCGTACGGCGAACCGATATGAGCGGTGCATGTTGGCCGTGCCGCCGACCTGGACACCGTTGAGGATGACCGTGGCCACCGTGTCGAGGCCGTCGCAGACCAGGTCGGTGCGGTCGTGGCCGGTGTCCGACCAGTAGAAGTCGGTCTCGTACGCCCAGTCGGTGCGCCCGATCCAGGTGAGCCTTTTCTCGTTGTCGTCGAGGAAGGGATCGTCGATGATCCCGGCCTCGAGCAGGTCCGTGTGCACGCACCCGGGAATCCTGGCCGGCAACTCCGCGACGACCGGCCTCAACTGGCGGGTCGCGGACATGGCGGTCACGGTCCAGCCGTCATGCAGCGGACGAAAGACACTCACTCCGGCTCCTTTTCGCACGAACAGGCCACATAGTGGTCAGGGTCAGGCTGAACATCGCTGTGGACTCCGCAGCCCGCAGGCCGAGCGTCCTCCCAGGGCGCGTGCAGGCGCGGCACCGCGGCGAGCAACTGCCGCGTATACGGATGAAGCGGATCCTCGAACACCTTCTCCGTCGGCCCCATCTCGACGACGACGCCGCGCCGCAGCACCACGGTCCGCTCGGCCAGGTAGTTGCCGAGCGAAAGGTCGTGCGTGATGTACAGCACGCCGAGACCGCGCGCCTTCAGGTCGACCAGCAGGTTGAGCACGTCGATCCGGGTCGACGCGTCGAGCATGCTGGTGATCTCGTCGGCCACCAGCAGCCGGATGTCCAGCAGCAGCGCCCGCGCGATCAGGAGCCGCTGCAGCTGGCCACCGCTGAGCTGGTGCGGATATTTGCCGAGCACCTGGCCCGGCTCCAGCCGCACCGACGAGATCGACTCCTCCAGCTTCTCCTGCGTGTACGGCCGGATCTGGCGGATCAGCTGGAACATGTGGTCGATCTTGAAGACCGGGTTGTAGCAGCTGAACGGGTCCTGGAAGACGCCCTGGACCTTGCGGTAGTAATCGGCGCCCGGCCGGACCGGCGCGCCGTCGAACGTGATCGACCCCTTGGTGATCGCGGTCAGACCCAGGATCATCCGGCCGATCGTGCTCTTGCCGCTGCCGCTCTCCCCGATCAGCGACACGACCTGCCCCTGATCCACGTCGAAGGTGACCCCGTCGACCGCCGTCATGGTCTTCCCGCCGAAGGCGCCCACGCGATAGACCTTCGACACGTCAGCAAGCGAGAGCATGTCAGGCCTTCCAGCAGGCGACGAAATGACCGGGTTCGACCTCGACCGGGGGCGGCTCCTCGGCGCACTTGCCGTACGCCAGGGGGCACCGATCCCGGAAGCGGCAGCCGTCGGGCGGGTTGAGCAGGGACGGCGGGCTGCCGGGGATGCCGGCGAGCCGCCGCTGGCCGTAGCGGACGCCCACCTCGGGAAGCGAGTTGAGCAGCAGCTGTGTATAAGGATGCCTGGGCGCGGTGACCATGGTCTTGGCGGGGGCCTTCTCGGCGAGCTTGCCCGCGTACATGACCATGATCGTGTCGGCGATCTGGTAGGTCAGCGAGATGTCGTGGGTGATGAAGATCATGCTCTTCAAGAACCCGGCGTCCCGGAAACCGGCCAGCGCGGTCGCCACGGCCTTCTGCGTGGACACGTCGAGCGCCGAGGTGATCTCGTCGGCGATCAGCAGCGACGGGTTCAACAGGGTCGAGATCACCATGACCATGCGCTGCTTCATGCCGCCCGACAGCTCGATCGGATAGCGCTCGAGCGTCTCCACGCCCAGCCCGACAAGCTCCAGCCGCTTGTGCAGCTCCTGCTCGTCGTACGGCGCCTGGCGCGCCTTGAGCAGCTCGCGGATCATCCGGCCGATCTTGCGCGTCGGGTTGAGCGCGCTCATCGAGTACTGCGGAATGAGCGAGACCTCATGGAACCGGAACGGCACCATGGCCGCGTCGTCGGCGATCGGCAGCGACCGGCCGTCCAGCGTGACCGTGCCGGCCACGTGCTTCATCCGGCCGTCCATCCGGATCAGGCTCTTGCCGAGGGTCGTCTTGCCGCACCCCGATTCGCCGGCCAGGCCGAGGATCTCCCCGTCGCGCACGTCGAAGGTCACCCCGTCGAGCGCCCGGACGTCGCCCTTCAGCGTCCGGTAGTAGACCCGGAGCCCGTCGACTGTGATCACGTTTCCCTCAGCTTCGGGTTGAAGACCTCGTCAAGGCCGACGTTCGCGACGTACAGCGCGCCCACGATCAGGGTGATGCCGGCGCCGGGCGGGATGAACCACCACCACATGCCGAGCGTCAGCGCGCTCCACTGATGCGCGTTCTGCAGCATCAGCCCGAGCGAGACGCCCTGGGTCGGGCCGAGCCCGATGAAGTCCAGCGACGACGCGATCAGGATCGAGCCGCCGAAGCACAGGATGAACGTCATGAAGAGGTAGGAGCTCATGTTCGGCGCGATCTCCCGCAGGATGATCTTCCGAGTGGGCACCGCGCTTAACCGGGCAAGGTCCACGAAGTCGCGGGTGCGCAGCGAGAACGTCTGCGCCCGTACGGCCCGCGCCACCCACGGCCACGACGTCAGCCCGATGAACAGCGCCTGCATGCCCACGCTGCGCACACCGAGATAGGCGTTGACGATCAGTAGCACGGCCAGCGCCGGGAGCACGAGGACGATGTTGGTCAGCATGTTGAGGATCTCGTCGATCATCCCGCCCCGGTAACCAGCCACGAAGCCGATGACCATCCCGATGATCGCGGTCAGCCCGCCGCCCAGCGCGCCCACCTCGAAGGTCGTCCGCAACCCGGCCACGAACTGGGTGAATACGTCCTGGCCGAAGGTCGTGGTGCCGAACCAGTGCTTTCCCGACGGCGACTGGATCGCGTCGGTGAAGGAGTACGCGAACGGATCGCCGCTGTCCAGGATCGGCCCGAAGATCCCCACCGCGAGCAGGATCAGCACGACGGCCAGCCCGCCCAGCAGCTTGGGGTTGCGGAAGGCGAAGTAGAGCGCCTCCCGCCGGACCACCGTCTCGGCCTTCTCCGGCGCCGTCTGCAAGGTCGTCATGCGTCCTCCTTCGTCGGCCGCATAACGACAGTCGTGCTGTGTTTACTGATGCCCTCGCGTTGCTCGGTCATGTGCCCGCCACCATTCCGGCCCTCGTACGCGGGTCGACCACCACGTACACGATGTCGATGATGAAGTTGGCGATCAGCACGCCGAGGACGATGAACAGGAACGCCCCCTGGATCAGGAAGAAGTCCTTGTTCTTGATCGCATTGAGGATGAGGCTGCCGAGCCCCGGATACGAGAACACGATCTCGGTCACCAGCGCCCCCGCGACGATCACGCCGAGTTGCAGCGCCAGGCCGGTGATCTGCGGCAGGACCGCGTTCCTGAAGGCGTACCTGCGGATCAGCCGCTGCGGCGCGCCGAGCGCCGACAGGTAGTTGGAGTAGTCCGACTCCAGCTCATAAATGATCATGTTGCGCATGCCGATCGCCCATCCGCCGAGCGCGATGAGGAAGAGCGACAGGAACGGCAGGAACCAGTGCACGACGAGATCCCAGGCGAACGCCCACGTCAGGCTGGGCCGCATCGAGAAGCTGTAGCCACCGGCGATCGGCAGCCAGCCGAGGATCACTCCGAACCCCCAGGCCATCAGCACCCCGAGCCACATGTGCGGCATGGCCGTCAGCACGTAGCCGATCGGCAGTGCCGTGTTGTCCAGCACCTTCCGGCGCGCCGCGATGGCCCCGGCCCAGTTGCCGACGACCCAGCTGAGCAGCACCGACGGCATCACCAGCCCGATCGAGTACGGCACGGCGCCCTTGATGACCGTGCTCACCGGAGTGGGGAACAGGTAGATGCTGGTGCCGAAGTCGCCGCGCAGCAGACGTCCCCAGAAGTTGAGATACTGCTGCCAGATCGGCTGATCGAGCCCGAAGAGCCCGGTGTAGTAGGACCGCATGGCCTCATACGCCGCGGGCTGGGTCACGTTGGCCCGGGCCAGCATGCTGGCCACCGGATCGCCCGGCATGAACCGCGGGATCATCCAGTTGATGGTCACCGCGACGAAGAACGTCAGGCCGTAGATGAGCAGTTTCCTGCCGAAATATCGACGCACGGAGATTCTCCCAAGGAAGGCCCCCCTCCCCTGTGACTGTCAAGGTGGGGAGGGGGGCTCGCTCATCCGGTCAGGTGCCGGCCGGCTGCAGCGTCGTGAGCGTCTCGAAGCCGCCCAACTCCATCCAGTTGCGCCACATCACGGCGGGCGTCTTGGGAGTGTCGCCGACCCCGGTCGGCCAGTTCTTCCACACCCCGCTGGACACCTGGGCCCACAGGCCGTTGTACCAGAGCGGGATCACCGGCAGATCCTCCAGGAAGATCTCCTCGATCTGCGACAGCTTGGACTTCATGCCCGCCACGTCGTCGGTCTTGGTGTTGTCCAGTTCCTGGACCAGCTTCCACCCCTTCTCGTTCTCGTAGCGGGCGAAGTTGACCGTGTTCTGGATCTTGTTGACCGGCATGTTGAAGACGTAGTCGTAGTACGTCCACGGGCTGTTCGACAGCTGGCGCTCGTTGTTGATGACCAGGTCGAAGTCCCCCTTGCCGCGCTTTTCGACAAGGGCGTTGTAGTCGGGGAAGTCGGGCGTGATCTGGATGCCGGACTTCTTGGCGCTGGCCGAGATCGAGCGGATGGCCTCCATCCAGTCGGTCCAGCCGGACGGCACGATCAGGCTCAGGTTGAGCTTGGAGCCGTCCTTGTTCTCGACCATGCCGTCGCCGTCGGTGTCCTTGTATCCGGCGTCCGACAGCATCTTCTTGGCCTTCTCGGTGTCGAAGGCGAAGCCGTACTTGGAGATCACGCTCTGGTCCACGAACTGGTCCCACTGCGGCAGCAGGCCGGTCGGGCTGGCCGCCTTGACCAGGTTGCCGTAGACGCCCTCGACGATCTGCTTGGTGTCGATCGACGTGGCGAGCGCGCGCCTGAAGGCCGGGTCGCTGAGCGGCTTCTTGGTGTTGTTCGGCACCAGCCACGCCGTGTTCGCCGACAGCATGTACGGCGGCTCCGGGTAGTAGGTCGAGATGCCGAAGTTGCCCTTGACCAGGTTGGCGGCGCCCGGCAGGAAGTTGTTGCTGAGGTCCATGCCCTTCTGCAGCAGCAGGCCCATCGCCACCTCGTTGGAGGAGTTGACGATGTCCACGATGTACTTGGGCTTGGGGTCCATGTTCAGCACGGTCTTGCCCCACCAGTCGTCACGCCGCTGGTAGGCCACGCGGTCCTGGTCCTTGCTGACGAACTTGTACGCCCCCGTGCCGACCGGGTTGTCGTTGACGCCGTTGAGCACCTGGTCTTCGGTCATGCTGCCCCACAGGTGCTCGGGCACGATGGCCCGGCTGTAGAGCTGGAAGTCCCACTCCTGGTAGTTCGGGGTGGAGAAGGTGAAGGTCACGGTCGTGTCGTCGACGGCCTTGATGTCGGTCAGCCAGTCCCAGATGTTGTGATACGGGATGGTCTTCATCTTGCCGAGGTCGAAGGTGAGCTTCACGTCCTTGGCGGTGAAGGGCTGACCGTCGGACCACTTGATGCCCTGGCGGATCTTCAGCGTGTACGTCTTGTCGTCCGTCCAGCTGCCGCTCTCCGCCAGCCACGGCACGAGCTTCAGGTTGACGGTGTCGTAGTGGAACAGCGTCTCGTAGACCAGGCCCTTGATGCCCGTGGCCGAGTCCCACTCACGGATGGGGTTCATGTTGGCCGGCGGACCCCACTGGGTGCCGCTGGTGTAGAGGGTCTCGTTCCGTGGGAACTCGCCGTTGGCGGCGGCTGGCGGCTGGGCCGTGTTCGGCTGCGCGGGCTGCGACGAGGCAGGGGTGCCGCCGCTCGAACACGCAGTTACAACAAGCCCTACCGCGACGACCGGAATCAGAACTCTGAGCCGGTTTCGCATGGTGTGTCTCCTTCCCCCGCGGCGACGCGGAGGTCCGAACAACTGTCAGGCCCCGGATTTGGGGGGTGGGTGGTGGCCCGGAGAGCGGCCGCCCTCCGGGCCCTGGGAGCGCTCCCAACGCCTGCCACGCAGACTCGCTCCCCGCTTGAACGATGTAGCGTCTCCGACCCTGTAGCTGAACCGGATAAGTACGGTGAACGTAAATTCCGGCGACTTCGCTGTCAATAGGTGTGATCCGTCCGAAACATAATGCGTAGTAGAGTGCGGCTGACTAGACCGGTTCAGTGGGGGCACGCAGGTGAAACGACCGACGATCGCGGACATCGCGCGTGAGGCGGGGGTGTCGAAGGGGGCCGTGTCGTACGCGCTGAACGGCCAGCCCGGGGTGTCCGAGTCCACCCGGCGCCGGATCCTCGCCATCGCCGAGCAGATCGGCTGGCAGCCCAACAGCGCCGCCCGCGCCCTCAACGGCGCCCGCGCCGACGCCGTCGGCCTGGCCCTGTGCCGCCCGGCCCGGATCCTCGGCATGGAACCGTTCTTCATGGAGCTGATCAGCGGCATCGAGGCCGAGCTCGCCGCCCGCGGCTGCGCCCTCATGCTGCAGGTCGTCCGCGACCACGACGCCGAGATCGCCGTGCACCGCAGATGGTGGGGTGAGGGCCGCATCGACGGCGCCTTCCTCGTCGACCTGCACATCGACGACCCGCGCGTGCCCGTGCTCGAATCGCTCGCCATGCCGGTCGTCGTGGTCGGCGACCCCTCCTCAGCGGGCCGGCTCGCCCCCGTCTGGTCCGACGAGGTGGTCGCCGTCCGGGAAACCGTCGCCTACCTGGCCGCCCTCGGCCACCGCCGGATCGCCCGCGTGGCCGGGCTGCCCCGGCTCGTCCACACGGCCATCAGAGACCGCGCCTTCACCGAGGCCGGCGGTGGGCTGGGCGAGTGCCCGATCGTGCACACCGACTACACGGGCGAGGAAGGCGCGCGGGCCACCCGCCGCCTGCTCAGCTCGGAGGCCCGGCCCACCGCGATCATCTACGACAACGACATCATGGCCGTCGCCGGCCTCTCCGTGGCCCAGGAAATGCGGCTGAACGTCCCCGCCGACCTGTCCATCGTCGCCTGGGACGACTCCCCGCTCGCCCAGGTCGTCCGCCCGCCGCTCACCGCGCTCACCAGAGACATCCCCGCGTACGGCGCCCACGCGGCGCAGACCCTCCTCGCCCTCATCGACGGCGCCGAGACCCCCGCCAAAGACGGCCACGAAGACCAGCCCCCGCGTCTGACCCCCCGCGGCAGCACCGCGCCCCCACCCTTCTGAGCTTCTGACCTTCTGACCGGGAGGCCGGGAGGCCGGGAGGCCGGATCACCGCCGAGGCAGACTGGACGAAAGACCCTTTTACCCTGCCGTTAACGCGGCCTCGATAAACTTGCCGACGGTTTGCCTTCCGGCAGCGCTGGCGGCGCCGGCGGGCCACCACCCATTCACCACCCGCACAGGTTCATCGCGTTCATTTCCAGGAGTCCCGACAGTGGGCCATGTCGACGTGCGCATATCGCCTCCCGCGCCGCCCGTGCCTCCCGACGAGGCTCCTCCCGCGCGCCGTGACCCGCCCAAATGGCGCGCCTGGCTCTGGGTGACGCTCGCCGCGGTCACCGGCGTCGTCGTCGGGGCCGTCACCTTCCTCGTCGCCGGGGTCTTCAAGCTGTCGCACAACGTGCGCCACGAGGCGGTGTCCAGCCAAGACCTGGGTGTGCGCCCCGCCAAAATCGCGACCCGGGCCATGAACGTGCTCATCGTCGGCTCCGACCAGCGCGACGGCGCCAACGCCAAATACGGCCACCTGATCGCCGGCGAGCGGACCGACACGATCATCCTGGCCCACATCTCCCCCAAGCGGGACGGGGCCCTGCTCATCAGCTTTCCGCGCGACTCACTGGTCCATCTGCCCAACTGCCGCAACCAGCGGGCCCACGTCGGCATGATCAATGAATCGTTCAACTCGGGCGGCATCGCCTGCACCTGGAAGACGATCGAGTCGCTGACCGGCATCCACATCGATCACTTCGTCAAAGTCGACTTCACCGGCTTCAAGCAGATGGTCGACTCGCTCGGCGGCGTGCCCGTCTGCGTCCCCGAGCCGGGGATCGACGACCGCAAGGCGCTGCTCCACCTGCCGCCCGGCCGCCAGATCCTGCGCGGCGAGCAGGCCCTCGGCTACGTCCGGGCTCGCTACAGCCTCGGCGACGGCTCCGACATCGGGCGCATCCAGCGGCAGCAGATGTTCCTCGCGTCCATGGCCAAGAAGGCCATGAGCGGCGAAACCCTGACCGACCCGGCCCGGCTGTTCGGTTTCCTCGACGCGGTGACCAAGTCCATCACCACCGACCCCGACCTCACCGTGGGCGTGCTCAAAGACCTCGCGACGAGCGCGAAGGGCCTGAGCGCCGGCCGGATCCGCTTCGTCACCACCCCGTGGCGCTACTCGCTGGCCCAGCCCGGCCGGGTCGAATGGGTCGAGCCCCAGGCCGGCCGCCTGTTCCACATGGTCGCCGCCGACGAGGTCGACAAGCAGGTCAACAGCGGCCAGCAGAAGGTGCCGAAGTCGCAGATCCACATCGTCATCCAGAACGGCTCCGGCAACGCCCGCCTCGGCTCGAACGTCGCCGCCGACCTCGAGCAGCGCGGCTATCACATCGTCCGCGTCGAGCAGGCCCCCAAGGCCTATCCGAACACGGTCATCAAATACGCCCCCTCCGGCGCCTCGCGCGCGCCCCGCCTCTTCCACGAGCTCGTCAAGACCACGACCTTCGAGGTGACCGCCTCCCAGACCCAAACCCTCGTCCTCGTCCTCGGCGCCGACTGGCAGGGCCTCCACCCGCCCCGCACCCTCGACGACGTCGAAGGCATCGACGCCACCCAAGACACCTGCACCGCCAACTGACCCACCCCGCCACCATGGCTCGATTTAACCCTGAGTGACGATATATTTACTCAGTGCTTACCTCGTTTGCCGACGAGAGTCTCCGCCGTCGCCCGGCAGACCACAGCGTTTACGCGATGGGCGCGGTCGTGCTCGAGTCGGCCCACCACGACACCGTCCGTGTCACCCTCGAGTCCCTTCGGCTCGGCAAGAAGCCGCGCCTGCATTGGCGCGATGAGTCGTCCGCGCACCGGCTCGTCATCGCACAGCAACTGGCCGGCCTGCCGATATCGGGTGTCGTCGTGGTCCTCTTCTATGACGGCGCCACCAGGACGGAGCGGGCGCGCCGCCGCTGCTTCGAGCGGCTCCTCGTTGAACTCGAACAGGCAGGCGTCGAGACGGTCGTCGTCGAAAGCCGATCGCCGACCATGGACCTACAGGACCGACGGCTGCTCACCGCCCTGCGCCGGTCTCGGACGATCCACAAGGACACTCATGTGAGCTGGCAGCAGTCGTTCGACGAGCCGATTCTGTGGGCGGCAGACGCGGTGGCGAGCGCGACGACGTGGTGGCTTGATGGAGACCGGCGCTACTTCGACCTGCTAGCCGACCAGGTCCGTGTGGAGTGCCTGCATTGATGCAGCAGTGACAGAGAACACCGTGACGAGACAGCGCGAAGGCCGGGCACCCGATATCCCTCGGTAGTCCCGGCCTCACTTCCGTACTCCCAGGGGCACGGCCATATTCATTTTGGCTTACAGATCGTCACGACGCAAGAGCAATACGTATGAGCTGGGAAGCACGGGGATTAGAAGAGCCAGTCGACGAACTTGCCGAGGGGGTTGGAGCGGGTGGGGGGCGGGGGTGACGGCTGCGGAGGGGCGGTCGTGGTCGTGGCCGCCGACGGGCGGGGGCTGGGGTTGGTGGTGGGGGCGTCGGAGATGGTCGTCGGGTTGGAGCTCGGAACGGGGTTGGTGGTGGTGCGCTGCGGCGTTGGGCGCGCGGTCGAGCGTCTGCCGGCATCGGGGGTGGCCGTAGCGGCTGGGGTCGGGGTCACCGAGGGCGCCGTGGAGTCGGGGGCTACCGCCTTGGCGGATGTGGAGGCGGAGGGGGCGGTGCTGCCGGTGGTGGGCCGTCCGTCGCCGGAGGGGATGGTGAGGCCGCTCGGGCGGGAGGCTTCGGCCGCCGTGCAGGTGCGTGCCGTACAGGACGTCTGGGAGCCGATCACGAAGGTGGCGGCGCAGGTGCCGGCGACGACGGCGCCGGCCACGAGGGCGGCGCGGCGCAGGGTGCGACGCCGGGCGGCATCGGCGGCTGCTCGCTCCGCGGCGTCCCGATCTGTGACGTCCCAATCTGCGGCGTCCCGATCTGTGGCGTCGGTGTCCGCGGTCGGGCGCGTGCCGTCCCAGGCGGCGTCGCCTATGGCTTGGCGCGTGGGGTTCCCGGAGGGGTCGTCGCGGGGGGTGTCCTGGTCGTCCCAGGCGTCTGAGGCCAGGTCCAGGAGTTGGTGCGTGTCGTCCCGGGCGTCCCCTGGGCCCGCTTCGGTGTACGGCATGGCCGGGGCGGGGTCGCTGAGGACATCCCATGGCGCGGACGGGCCGTCGGCGAGCGTGGTCTCGTCGAGGAGGACCACGTCTTCGGCGCCTGGATTCGCGTGGGTCAGGCGGTCGGCGGGGCCGAGGGGGTCGTCGACGTAGGAGGGGTGGTCGAGAGGCTCGAAAGACTGGTGGCCGAGATGGGAGATCGCGCCGTCGGCAAACGCGGGGCCGTCGAGGGGGGAGGGGTGGGTTCGGCGGGCCGGGGGCCGGGATGGGGCGGGTTCGGGGAGGTAGTAAGGGGCCTCGCGGGGCACATACGGCCGGACCATGGGGACCGGGGTCGAGTCGCCGGGAGAGTCGGCGCCCGCATATGTGCGGTCACCGGGAGAACCGGGGCCGGCGTGCGTGCGGTCACCGGGTGAGTCAGGGGCCGCGTGCGTGCGGTCGCCGGGTGCCGCGTCCATTCCGGGCAGCCTTTCCTCAGGAATTCGGACGAGGACCCATCTAACACCAGTCGACACATCTTGTCCGGAAATCTCACTACATAAAGTTTGGGTCACCCACCGACCTCGGAACGCGTTCGGCAAAGTCGCTTGCGCCGCGCAAAGCTCGAAGCAAGACGTTACTAACCTGTTATGACGCCTGGTGAAAGGGCATAGACAGGCATAGCTCGGACTTGGGGTGCGGGATGGGCAGCGAGCAAAGCAGCGACCATAGACGCCTGCGACTGGCGCTGTACCTGACGGTCGCATCGGCATTGGTTTGGGGAATCGCCCACCTTTGGGCCGGCCGGACGAAGACCGGCGTCGTGTTGGCCGCGCTCTACGTGTTCGTCCTCGGCGTGGTCATGACAGCCATCACCGCCCTGCGGCCGCAGTTGCTCTCGCTCGTCCTCCAGCCCGTCTGGCTGGACCGGATCACCGTGGCCGTGGTCGCCATCGCGGCCCTGTGGATCGCCGTCATCGTCTCGTCCTATCGGGTCACCCGGCCTCGCGGCATGTGGGGCGCGCGGCGCCACTTCGCCTCGGCGCTCGTCGGCCTGCTCTGCCTCGTCGTGGCCACCCCCATGGCGTACGCGGCACGGCTGGCGCACGTCTCGCAGGACGTCGTCAACACGGTCTTCTCCGCGTCCGAGCCAGGCTCCGTACGGTCCGACAAAGACGCGTGGGCCGGCAAGCCGCGCCTGAACATCCTGCTGGTCGGTGCCGACGCGGCCAAGAACCGGCCGGGAGCGCGGACCGACAGCATGACGGTGGCCAGCGTCGACACGCACTCCGGCCGTACCGTGCTGTTCAGCCTGCCGCGCAACCTCGAGCACGTGCCGATGCCGCCCGGCCCGGCCAGCCTGGCCTTCCCGTACGGCTTTACGGGCAACCACGACGCGACCTCGCCCGGCCTGCTGAACGAGGTCTACGAGTGGGGCGCCGACCACCCCGACATGGTGCCCGGCGTGGCCGACCCGCGGCAGCGCGGGATCACGCTGCTCAAGCAGACCATCGGCGGCATCCTCGGCATCGACGTCGACTACTACGCCATGGTCGACATGCGCGGCTTCGCCCAGATCATCGACGCCATCGGCGGCGTGACGGTGACCGTGCGGGAGCCGATCGTCTTCGGGCGATACCGCGAGGGGCTGCTCCCCGCGGGCACCCGCCGCCTGTCCGGCGAGGAGGCCCTCTGGTACGGCAGGTCGCGCACCGACAGCGACGACTACGTCCGGATGGGCCGCCAGAAGTGCCTGCTCAACGCGATCGCCAAGCAGGCCGAGCCGGTCAACGTGCTGCGCGGCTTCGACCGGATCGCGGACGCGGCCAAGCGCTACGTGTCGACGGACGTGCCGCAGCGCCTGCTGCCGGCCCTCGTCGAGCTGTCGGACAAGGTCAAGGCCACCTCCGTCAAGAGCGTCCAGTTCGTGCCGCCGCTGATCAGCACGGTCTATCCGGACTGGGAGCTGATCAAGCACAAGGTCTCCGACGCGATCAAGGCCGACCGGGTGGCCGCGGCCCGCGACGAGCCGGGCCGTCCGGCGCGCGCGACGCCGTCGCCGAGCGACGCCGTCTCCCTCGACGCGATCTGCGACTGACGCCCTCCCGGCCGCCCGCCCGATCAGCGCGAGCGGGTTGACAAAACGGGTGACAACTCTGTCTCAAAGAGTGATCAAATACCTATCAAACTTGACGGGAATCCATGGATCAGTTTCAATATCGATTAAACCGACTTATTAAGTAGGAATCGAGGAGAAGCGATGCGCGTTCGCAGGAGTCTGGCGGTCACAGCCGCGGTGGCGGTCGCCGCCCTGGCCGCCGCCTGCGGGGGTGGGGGCTCGTCGTCTGGGGGAGACGGGAAGGTCCAGCTCTCGCTGGTGGCCTATTCGACCCCACAGGCGGCCTACAAGGACATCATCGCCGCGTTCCAGAAGACGCCCGAAGGCAAGAACATCACTTTCACCCAGTCGTACGGCGCCTCCGGCGACCAGAGCCGCGCCGTGGCCGCGGGGCTCAAAGCCGACATCGTGCACCTCTCCCTGGAGCCCGACGTCACCCGCCTGGTCAAGGCGGGCCTGGTCGCCGACGACTGGAACAAGGGCGCCGACAAGGGCATCCTGACCAAGTCGATCGTGGTCATCGGCGTGCGCAAGGGCAACCCGAAGGCGATCAAGACCTGGGACGACCTGATCAAGCCGGGCACCGAGGTCATCACGCCCAACCCGTTCACCTCGGGCGGCGCGCGCTGGAACGTCCTCGCCGGCTATGGCGCCAAGTCCAGCAAGGGCGCCGACCAGGCGTCCGGCCTGAAGTATCTCGACTCCCTGTTCACCAACGTGCCCGTGCAGGATGACAGCGCGCGCAAGTCGCTGCAGACCTTCACCGGCGGCAAGGGCGACGCCATCCTCTCCTACGAGAACGAGGCGATCTTCGCCCAGCAGAACGGCCAGGCCATCGACTACGTCGTGCCGGACGACACGATCCTGATCGAGAACCCGGCCGCCGTGACCAAGAACTCGGCGCACCCGACCGAGGCCGCCGCGTTCCTCAAGTTCCTGCACTCGTCGGCGGCGCAGGAGATCTTCGTGAAGAACGGCTACCGCCCGACCCTGGACGGCGTGGCCGGCGCGAACTTCCCCACCCCGGCCGGCCTGTTCACGATCAACGACCTCGGCGGCTGGAGCAAGGTCAACACCGAGTTCTTCGACCCCAAGGCCGGCCTGCTCGTGGCGATCGAGCAGAAGCTCGGCGTCGCCACCGAGAAGTGACGGTGACCCAGAAGTGACGGCAACCGCCGTAAGAGGCCGGGCCCGGACGCGCTTCCCCACGGGGACCGCGCTCGGGCTCGGCTCCGCCGTGCTGTACCTCAGCCTGATCGTGCTGATCCCGCTGGCGTTCGTGGCGTGGAAGTCGCTCGAAGAGGGCCCCGGAGGTTTCTGGGCGTCGGTGACCACCCCCGACGCGTGGGCCGCGCTCACGCTCACGATCGGCGCGTCGATCCTGGTCGCGTTGATCAACCTGGTGATGGGCACGCTGATCGCGTGGGTCCTGGTGCGCGACCGGTTCCCCGGCAAGGGCGTCGTCGACACACTCATCGACCTGCCGTTCGCGCTGCCGACGATCGTGGCCGGCCTGGTGCTGCTCGCCCTCTATGGCCCGGACAGCCCGCTCGGCGTCAACCTCGCCTACACCCGGGCTGGTGTGGTGCTGGCGCTGCTGTTCGTCACGCTGCCGTTCGTCGTCCGCACCGTCCAGCCGGTCCTGATCGAGCTCGACCAGGACATGGAGCAGGCGGCGGCCTCACTCGGGGCGAGCAACCTGCAGACCTTCCGCCGGATCATCCTGCCGAACCTGATGCCGGCCATGCTGTCCGGCATGGCCCTGGCCTTCACCCGGTCGATCGCGGAATTCGGATCGACCGTGCTGATCTCCGGCAACCTTCCGTTCAAGACCCAGGTCGCGGCCGTCAACATCTTCTCCCAGATCGAGGGCGACAACCTGTCCGGCGCCGCGGCCATCTCGACCCTGCTGCTGATCGTCGCGCTGGTCGCGCTGATCGCCGTCGATCTGCTCCAGCGCTGGGGGAGGCACCGTGGTTAAGCGCCTCATCGTCCTGATCTATCTGCTCTTCCTGCTGGTCCTGCCGGTCGGGCTGATCGCGTGGCGGACCTTCGGCGACGGCCTCGGGGCCTTCTTCGAAGCCCTGACCTCGTCGTCGGCGCTGCACGCCTTCCAGGTGACGCTGATCGTCGCGGTCTGGGCGGTCGTGCTCAACACCATCTTCGGCGTGGGCGCGGCCATTCTTCTGGTACGCCACGAGTTCCCCGGCAAGCGGCTGCTCAACGCGCTCATCGACCTGCCGATGGCGGTCTCCCCGGTCGTCGTAGGGCTGGCCCTGATCCTCGTCTACGGCCGATTCGGACCGTTCGGAGGATGGCTGGAGGGCCGCGGCATCCAGATCATCTTCTCCACCCCGGGCATGGTCCTCGCCACCGTGTTCGTGGCGCTCCCGCTCGTGGTCCGCGCCGTGGTCCCCGTACTCGAAGAACTCGGAGACGAGCAGGAACAGGCCGCCACCACGCTCGGGGCGAGCCGGTGGCAGACGTTCCTGCGGATCACGCTCCCGGGGATCCGCTGGGCCCTGGCGTACGGCGTGGTGCTCTGCCTGGCCCGCTCCCTCGGCGAGTACGGCGCGGTCGCGGTCGTGTCCGGACGCCTGGTCGACCAGACGCAGACCCTGACCCTCTTCGTCGAGGAACGCTTCCAGAACTTCGACCAGCCGGCCGCGTTCGCCGCCGCCACCGCGCTCGCGCTGATCGCCGTGCTCACCCTGCTGCTGACCAAGTTCCTCCGGCCGAAGGGCTGACCATGATCCAGGTACGCGACGTGAACAAGTCCTTCGGCGTCACACCCGTGCTCCGCGACATCAACGTCGACGTGGTGTCGGGGTCGCTGACGGCGCTGCTCGGGCCGAGCGGCGGCGGCAAGTCCACGCTGCTGCGGGTGATCGCCGGACTTGAGACGCCGGACACCGGCTCGGTGGTGATCTCTGGAGTGGACGCCACCCGGATGGCCCCGCAGAAGCGCAACGTCGGCTTCGTCTTCCAGCACTACGCGGCGTTCAAGCACCTGTCGGTGTTCCGGAACGTGGCCTTCGGCCTGGAGATCCGCAAGCGCCCGAAGACCGAGATCCGCAAGCGTGTGATGGAGCTGCTCGAACTGGTCCACCTCGAGTCGTTCGCCGAGCGCTACCCGTCGCAGCTGTCCGGCGGCCAGCGGCAGCGCATGGCCCTGGCCCGCGCCCTGGCCGTGGAGCCGCAGGTGCTGCTGCTCGACGAGCCGTTCGGCGCGCTCGACGCGCAGGTGCGCAAGGAGCTGCGGGCCTGGCTGCGCCGCCTGCACGACGAGGTGCACGTGACGACCGTGTTCGTCACCCACGACCAGGAGGAGGCGATCGAGGTGGCCGACACGATCGTCGTGCTCGCGGGCGGCGAGGTCGTGCAGTCCGGCACGCCCGCCGAGGTTTACGACAACCCGGCCAACCCGTTCGTGATGCGCTTCCTCGGCCCGGTCACGGAACTGGACGGCCACCTGGTGCGCCCGCACGACCTGGAGCTCTTCTCCGCCGCCGAGCCGGGCACGGTCCCGGCGACGGTCGCCCGGATCACCAGGCTCGGCTTCGAGGTCCGGGTCGAGCTGGAGGTCGGCGGCGGCGAGGTGTGGGCGCAGGCGACCAGGAACACGGTCGACCGGCTGGGGCTCCGTCCAGGAGACACCGTGCACGTCCGCCCGAGCGAGGCCGCCAAGCCGCTCGCGCTGGTGTGACGCGGTGCGGTTGTCCGTCCGCACCCAATACGCCCTGCGGGCCGCCGTCGAACTGGCGGCGGCCGGCGGCGGGCCGCTGTCGGCCCAGCGGATCGCCGTAGCGCAGCACATTCCACGGCGGTTTCTCGACAACATCCTGCTGCAGCTGCGCCGGGCCGGGCTGATCCACAGCCAGCGCGGACCCGAGGGCGGCTACTGGCTGGCCCGCCCCGCAGCCGAGATCAGCCTCGCCGACGTCATCTCAGTGATCGAAGGCGTGCCACGCGGGACCGAGGACTTCCCGGGCGCCGCCAAGCCGCTCGGCGACGTCTGGACGGCCCTGCGCAAGCAGGAGCAGACCACGCTGACCGAGATCACCCTCGCGCATATCGCCACAGGCTCACTACCGCCCCTATAGATATGGGAGACTCCCGTCCCAGCGGCATTTGCCCGGGCGAAAGGGCATTTTCATGGGTACGGCGAACGCTACCAAGGGGACCGAGCGCCTGATCGTCAAGCGCTACCGGCTGGTGCGCGCGCTCGGTCAGGGCAGCATGGGCATCGTCTGGGAGGGCCACGACACCCTCCTCGACCGGCCGGTCGCGCTGCGCGAAGTGCTGCTCCCCGCGGGTCTGCGCGACAGCCGCCGGCTGGAGCTCACCCAGCGCGTCTCGCGCGAGACGCGGCAGGCCGAACGGCTGCGCCACCCCGCCATCGCGGCCGTCCACGACGTGGCCGAGCAGGACGGCTCCCTCTGGATCGTGATGGCGCTGGTCCGCTCTCGCTCGCTCGACGGCATCGTCGCCAGCGACGGACCGCTTCCTGTGGAACGTGCCGCTTCGATCGCCCGGCACGTCCTTGCCGCTCTCCAGTACGCGCACGCGGCCGGCGTGACCCATGGCGACGTCCGCCCCGCCAACGTGCTGGTCGCCCACACCGGCGTGGTCACCCTCACCGACTTCGGCATCGGCGCGGTCGCCGCCAACCCCGCCTTCGCCAAGCCTGTGCGCACTCCGGCCCACGGCGAGCCGCTCGGCCGGGAAACCTCGGCGTTCCTCGCCCCCGAACGATTGGAAGGCGCGCCGCCCACCCCCGCCGCCGACCTGTGGTCCCTCGGGGCGACCCTCTACATGGCCGCGGTCGGACGTCCCCCGGCCACGCTCAAGCCCGATCTGACGGCCGTGCCGGAGAGCCTGCGGGCCGTCATCGCCGGCCTCCTCGTACGCGAGCCGAAGCGGCGGCTGCCGCCGGAGATCCTCGACCGGATGCTCGCCGACTTCGAGCCGCCACCCGCGGCGCCGGCACCACGGCGGGGCCGGACGAGGCTGCTCGCGGGGGTCGCGGTCGCCGTGGTCGCCGCCGGAGCGGTGGGCGGGTGGGCGATCTTCCGTCCTGGAACGGGGGTGACCGAGACACGTGTTCCACAGGTGGCCGCCCCGAGCACGGCACCGGTGATCTCCCCCCCGCCCACCCCCACCCCGAGCCCTGTGGTCGCGACCCGCCTCAAGCTGACCTGGTTCGCCGGCCAGGGCTGGCGCGCGGCCGTGCCGAAGGAATGGACGGCCGAACCGACCGACTACTCGCACTGGTGGCTCGACCCCGCGGGCAAGGCCTCGCTGAACGTGGAGGTCAACAGCCAGCCGGGCACCGACCCCGTGGCGACCCTCCACGAGGCCGAGGCCATCCTCTATCCGTCCGTGAAGAACTACAGCAAGCTCCGGCTCAAGGCGGTCGCCGACTATCGCTACGGCACGGCCGCCGACTGGGAGTTCACCTGGAAGCAGCGCAAGGCGTCCGCCGAGTCGCACCTGGCCGCCGGGGTGACCTATCACCAGTTCCGCCGGGTGATCTCGACCTCGACCGGCACCAGCGTGCTGACCTGGACCACCAACGCCGACGACTGGCCGCGGCTGCGCCCGACTTTGGTCAAGGTACTCAAGCTGTACGAGCCGCAACAGCTCTGACCCGCGGTCGCCGCCTAGGCTGCGACCATCATGATCCAAAGTTCGGAGCCGGCCCACCCGACGCTGCGGTCGGCCGTTCCGCTGATCGTGTTCTGTGTGATCTTCGCGGTCGCCTACGCGACGCCGATCCTCGTCCCCGGCCTCCCCGAGGGCTGGGTCCTCACCTGTCACCTCACCGTCTTCGCCAGCTGGGCCGTCTTCTTCGCCGAATACGGCCTCCGGCTGCACGCCAGCACCGACCGCCGCGCGTTCTTCCGGTCGCACGTCCTCGACCTGGCGGTCCTGCTGCTGCCCCTGCTGATGCCGCTGCGCCTGTTCCGCAAGCGGATGGGCTTCCAGACCAAGGTCATGGCGTACGCGGTGACCACGGCGACCGTGCTGGGCCTGGCGGCCGGCCTCGCCGTCCTGAGCGTCGAGCGGAACGCTCCACGCGGCAACATCCACACCTTCGGCGACGCCCTGTGGTGGGCCGTCACGACCATGACGGCCGTCGGCTACGGCGACACCTACCCCACCACGCCGTACGGCCGGATCGTCGGCGCCTTCCTCATGATCGGCAGTCTCGTCCTCGCCGGCGTCGTCACCGCCACCTTCGCCTCCTGGTTCGTCGCCCGTTTCGACACCCAAGGCGACAGGAACGGACGGCCTTAAGCCCAGAGGGAGAGTTGTCCCTCTCCCGCCTGGGGGTCGCGGTGGCGTTTGAGGTGGCGCCATTGCGGGAGGTCGTCGAGGTAGGACCAGGACATGCGGTGGTGCTCGGTGGGGCCGAGATCGGCCAGCGCCTGCTGGTGGACCGGCGAGGGGTAGCCCGCGTTGTCGGCGAAGCCGTACGCCTCGAATCCCAGCGACGCCATGAACGCGTCGCGCCTGACCTTGGCCACGACGGACGCCGCGGCCACCGAGACGCAGGACATGTCGCCCTTGATCTCGCAGCGCACGGCCCATGGCGCGCCCAGATAATCGTGCTTCCCGTCGAGGATGACCATGTCCGGCCGGATCGGCAGCGCTTCGAGCGCTCGGCGGGCGGCTCGGCGCAGGGCTTCGGTCATGCCCAGTGTGTCGATCTCCTCGACCGACGCCTCGCCATAGCCGATGCCGGCGGCCCACTCCCCGATCTGTCCCGCCAGCGCGACACGCTTGCGCGCGGTCAGCTGCTTGGAGTCGGTCAGCCCTTCCGGCGCCTCGGACAGGTCGGTCACCACGGCGCAGACGGCCACGGGTCCGGCCCACGCGCCGCGTCCGACCTCGTCGATCCCGGCCACCAGCCGGCCGGAGCCACCGCCGAGCAGGCGTTCAAGCTCGTACGTGGGGGTCATGCGACCCGACGTTACTCGTTCGCGACGGTCAGGTGGCCGAGATCGGCGGCGAGATAGCGGGCGGCCACGTGGATGGCCCGGAGCGTGGCGGCCACCGAGGGCCGTTGCACGGACGACTCCCGGGCGACCGCGTACACCCTGCGCTCGATTTTGTCCCCCGG
The DNA here is from genome assembly GCA_017592665.1 of Streptosporangiaceae bacterium NEAU-GS5. Lineage (GTDB taxonomy): Bacteria > Actinomycetota > Actinomycetes > Streptosporangiales > Streptosporangiaceae > NEAU-GS5. The sequence continues at coordinate 41,391 of JAGFNW010000023.1, forward strand.
GAACTCGCGCACGGCCACCCCGCGCACTCCGGCGGCCAGCGACAGCGCGGGCACGGCGGCGATGCCGATGCCTTTGGCCACGAGGCTCAGGATGGTTCCCAGCCCCTCGAACTCCCAGGCCACCGGCGGCGCGCCGCCGACCTCCCCCAGCAGCCGGTCCATGGCGGTCCTGGACGGCTCGCCGTCCGGGGAGACCATCCAGGGCTCGTCGCGGAGCGCGCCCAGTTCGACCGGGACTTCGGGGTCGGCCATTCGATGCCGCCGCGGCACGACCAGCACCAGCGGGTCGCGCAGCAGCGGAAACACCCGCAAGGAACCGGGCCGCCGCCCCCACCAGTCGTCGACGAGCGCGATGTCGACCTCTCCGGACTCCACCTCGCGGAGCCCACGGCCGGACCGGCTCTGCCGCAGCCGCAGCGACAGCTCCCGGTGCCGCCGCAGCGTCCGGGCCAGCGCGGGCGCGAAGGCCACCGCCCCGGTCGGGAACGAGGTCATGACCACCCGACCGGCGGGGGTTTCCGCATGCGCGGAAAGGTCGGATTCGGCCGTCTCGACCATCGCGATGATGCGTTCGGCATGCTGGACGAGCCGGCGCCCGGCGTCGGTCAGCTCGGCGCTGCGCGAGGTGCGGTCGATCAGCGCCACGCCGGCCTCCCGTTCGAGCGCCGCCAGCTGCTGCGACACGGCCGACGCGCTGTAGCCGAGCGAAGCGGCGACGGAGGCGATGCTGCCGCGTCGCGCGAACTCGCATATCAAGGTCAGACGGCGCAGATCAAGCATCAGTTCTCCTTATGCCTACCACCGAAAAGCTTCGCTTGTGCTGATGCCTGTACCCCTCCAGGCTTGGGAACGTTCCGTGTACCGGAGGATTCAAATGAATGTCACACTGTCCGCCACATTGGCGGCGAACGAAGAGATCGACCGAAGACGGCGCGCCGGTGAGCGGGTGCTTCACCTCGCCTTCGGTGAGGCTGGGCTGCCCGTCCATCCGGCGCTGCGGGAACGGCTCGTGGAGGCGAGCGAGCGCAACGGCTACGGCCAGGTCGCCGGCTCTCCCGAGCTGCGCGCGGCGGTGGCCGGCTACTGGGAGCGGCGCGGCCTGCCGACCGACCCCGAGCTTGTCGTGTGCGGGCCGGGGAGCAAGGCGCTGCTGTTCGGACTGTTGATCGCGCTCGGCGGCGACATCGTGCTGCCCATGCCGAGCTGGGTGAGCTACGCGGCCCAGGCCGAGATCGTCGGCGTGCGGCCCATCCTGGTGGCGGCGCCCCCCGGCGAGGGCGGGGCGCCCGACCCCGTGGCCACCGCGCAGGCCGTGCTGCACGCCCGCGCTCAGGGCCGTACGGTCAGATCGCTGCTGGTCACGCTGCCCGACAACCCCACGGGACGGCTGGCCTCCCCCGACACCGTCGCCCGGCTCTGCCAGGTGGCCCGCGATCTCGATCTGACCATCATCTCGGACGAGATCTACCGCGATCTCGTGCACGACCCGGTCGCCGCGTTCCTCAGCCCCGCCGACATCGCCCCCGAGCGCACGATCATCACCAGCGGGCTGAGCAAGTCGCTCGCGGTGGGCGGCTGGCGCATCGGCGTGGCCCGGCTGCCCGAGCCCGGTCTCCGCGCCCGGCTGCTCGCGGTGGCCAGCGAGATCTGGTCCAGCCCCGCCGCCCCGGTCCAGCACGCCGCCGCGTACGCCTTCGGAGAGCCGGACGAGCTGGTCGAGCGGGTGACGCGGTCGCGCCGGCTGCACGGGATCGTGGCGCGGGCGGTGGCCGATCGCTTCGCCCGCGCGGGCGCCATGGTCGATCCTCCGCAAGGCGGGTTCTACCTATACCCCGAAATTTCGGGATTCCCAGGGTCGGTCGAATTGGCCGCCGCATTGATGGACGAGCACGGCATCGGCGTCCTTCCCGGCGCGGCCTTCGGCGATCACCCGAGCGTGTCCCGCGTGCGCGTCGCCACCAGTCTTCTGTACGGCGAAACGAGCGACGAACGACTGGCCGCGCTCAACGCCGACGACCCGCTCGCGCTCCCCTGGATCGCCGCGTCACTGACGCATGTGGAAACCGAATTGGCCCGGCTCCGGCCCACGTCACAAAGGAGGTCGAACAGGCGCGTATCGGTGCTCAAGCCGTCTCCGGCTATGAATCCGGCACGTTAATGATCTTTGTCGAATTTTTACCCGCGCCGAGGCGCGCCCCGGGCCGCCAATATGGGGTCTGACCTGGGGTTTTAATGATCGGCGCGGGACTTAACCGGGGGATCGACAGAATGTCGTGTGTCATTTGGCACCGGGACTGTCCGTGAGCCCCCATCATGTGCTCATGCCCGCTTTTGTCACCCTGTCCGGGCGCTATGTGCGCCTGGAACCGCTCAGCCTCGCGGTGCTCGACGACCTCGTCGCCGCGGCGTGTGAAGACCGTTCTACGTACTCCTTCACTCGCGTTCCCGAAGGCCGGGAAGAGATGGCCTCCTACGTGGAGGCCGCTCTGGCTGAGCAGGCGGAGGGCCGCACGCTGCCCTTCGCCGTCAGGTGGCTGCACACCGACCGAGTGGTCGGTGCCACCCGTCTGATGCACCTGGAGTACTGGGAGGGCCCCATGCCCTGGCCCCCAGGCACCAAAGGCGCGGTGGGAGAGGTCCCGTCTGTGGCGGACATCGGTTACACCTGGCTGAGCGCGTCGGCTCAGGGCACGGGTGTCAACCGTGAGAGCAAACTGCTGATGCTCTCACTCGCCTTCGAGACCTGGCAGGTCCACCGGATAACCCTCAAAGCAGACGTACGCAACACGAAATCTCGGGCGGCCATCGAGGCCCTCGGCGCACACCTCGACGGGGTGCGACGGGCGGACAGCCGGGGCGCCGACGACACCGTCCGAGATACGGCCTACTACTCGATCCTGCGTTCCGAATGGCCTGCCATCCGAGAACGCCTGGCGGCGAAGCTCGGCTTCGTCGCGGCGGCTTGATCACACCGGACGGCCGACGGCCCGCCCCCCGAAGGGGACGGGCCGTCCTTTCGTATATGTAAAGCCGGGACTAGATGACGCTGAGGCTCAGGCCTCGTCGTCGTGGTCGCTGTGACCGTGCTCGTTGTCCCAGTCGTAGTCGTAGTGCTTGTTCCACACGTTGTAGATGTCGTACCAGCCGCCGCACTTGAAGGGGTGGTAGTAGCCGTCGTTGTCGTAGGCGTCCCACTTGTAGACCTGGCAGACCTTCACCTGGACCTTGGAGACGTCGTACAGCGTCGGGGTGTTGAAGTAGTACGGGTGGTGGTTGTCGCAGTTGTAGTACGACAGGTAGTCCGTGTACCAGTGGTGGTCGTACCAGTACTGGTAGCGGATCTTGACGTACGCGCACTTGCTGTCGCGGTGGTCGTAGTCGTACAGGCGGCCGTTGATGTCGACCTCGTTCGAGTGGTAGCCGTCGTAGCTGACGTCAATGTGACCCTTGGCCTTCGCCTTGTAGTTCTGCGAGTAGTAGGGGCCCCAGTGGTTCGAGTAGTCGAAGTCGTCCCAGTCCCACGACGGGGAGCTGGCGGTGGTCGCGGTGGTGGCGCTGGCGGGCGCGGCGGCCATGAGCGGGGCGCCCAGGCCGACGATCGCGGTGGCGGCGGCCAGGCCCAACATGGTGCGAACTGAGGTGCGCATCGGTTTTCTCCTGTGCTTCGTTTGAGGACGATCACCCCCCTCGGGGGGCGCAACACAGTTATGCCGGGAACCGCCTGCAGCCGCCTTGACCCCGCCTGGCCGTCGCCTTGCAAACCGCTTGAACACCTATGACCACCTGGGCGAAGACACAAGAGAGGGAGCCACCGCGATTCCCCCTGCGGTGGCTCCCTCGGATATCTGAAGGGGCATGGCCGCCCCCGTTGGGGCCATGCCTCGATGCTCAAAGCATGGGCGAAGGCGCTTGACGTGCGATCAAAGCCGGATCAATGCGCTTGAACGTTGCATGAACCCCAGCGCTGCTCTCTATTGGACCAACGCCCTGGGTTCTATCATTGGTCGGAAAACTTCCCAATAACCCGGAGTAATTCGCGTCATGGCTGGTCACGGCCAAGAAGGCGAGCCGCGGTTCGCCGTGCTCGGGCCTGTTCAGGCCTGGGCCGGTGGCGCGGAGCTCGACCTGGGCACGCCGTTGCAACGCTCCATCCTCGCGATGTTGCTGCTCCGCGAGGGCCGCGCGGTCACACCGACCGAGGTGATCGACGCCGTCTGGGGCGAGGAGGCGCCCCCTCGGGCGCTCGGCGCGCTCCGCACGTACGTCTCGCGGCTGCGCACCGTCCTCGAGCCGGACAGGTCCCCGCGCACGCCGCCTCAGCTGCTCACCTCGGTGGGCCGCGGGTACGCCCTGCGCATCCCGCCGGGCGCCTTCGACCTGGCCGTCTTCGAACGCGCCTGCGCCGACGCCGAGACCGCACGGCGCGGCGGCCGGCTGCGCGCGGCCGCGGACGGACTGCGCGGCGCGCTCGCCCTGTGGCGGGGCGAGCCGCTGGCCGGGGCCGTCGGGCCGTACGCCGACCACCAGCGCGACCGGCTGGCCGAGCGGCGGATGGGCGTGGTCGAGACGCTCATGGACCTCGACCTCGAGCTCGGCAGGCACGGCGAGATCGTCGCCGAGCTCCGCGCGCTCGCCGCCGACCATCCGCTGCGCGAGAAGCTGCGCGCCCAGCTCATGCTCGCCCTCTACCGCTGCGGCCGGCAGGCCGACGCCCTCGCCGTCTTCTCCGAGACCAGGAACGCGCTGATCGAGGAGCTGGGCATCGACCCCGGCCCCGAGCTCACGGCACTGCACCAGCGGATCCTCGCCGCCGACCCGGGCCTGGCCGCGCCGGAGCCGCCGGCCGAGTCCGCCGCCGAACCCGCGCACGAGGCCGAGGAGCGGTCCGAGCCGGTCATCGAGATGCCGAAACCGGCCCAGCTGCCGGCGGCGGTCAACGACTTCACCGGCCGGGGCGGCCTGGTGGCCCGTCTGATGACCCTGCTGAAGGACCGCGACGGCGTGCCGCTCGCGGCCGTGTCCGGCATCGGCGGCGTCGGCAAGACCACGCTCGCCGTCCACGTGGCCCACCTGGCGCAGGACCTGTACCCCGACGGCCAGCTCTACGCCGACCTCCGCGGCTACCTGAAGGAGCCGACCCCGCCCGAGACGGCGCTCGTGGCGTTCCTCCGCGCGCTCGGCATCCCCGTCGACGTCATCCCGGACGGCCTGGCCGACCGGGCCGCCCTGTTCCGCTCGCTGCTGGCCGACCGGCGGATGCTGGTCCTGCTCGACAACGCCCGCGACGCCGACCAGGTCGAGCACCTGCTGCCCGGCTCGGCCGGCTGCGCCGCGATCATCACGAGCCGGGGCAAGCTCGCCGACCTGCCGGCCGCCCGGCTCATCGACCTCGACGTGATGGAGCCCGACGAGGCGCTGTCGCTGTTCTCGGCCGTCGCCGGGCCCGAGCGGATCGAGGCCGAGCACGCCGCCGCCATGGACGTGGTCGCCGCCTGCGGCTTCCTGCCCCTTGCGGTGCGGATCGTGGCCGCCCGGCTGGCCGCACGTCCCTCGTGGACCGTGGCGTCCCTGGTTCCGCGGCTGGCCGACGAGCGGCGCCGCCTGGACGAGATGAAGATCGGCAACCTGGCCGTCTCGGCCACCTTCGCGCTCGGCTACGGTCAGCTCGACCCTGACCAGGCGCGCGCGTTCCGACTGCTGTCGCTGCCCAGCGGATCGGACATCTCGCTGCTGGCCGCCGCGGCCGTACTCGACCTTAGCCTGCTCGACGCCGAGGACCTGCTGGAATCGCTGGTCGACGCCAGCCTGCTCGAGGCGCCGACCCCCGGCCGCTACCGCTTCCACGACCTGCTCCGGCTTTTCGCGCGCCGGCAGGTGACCGACGCCGACGACCCGCAGGGCGCGCTCACCCGGCTGCTCGGCTACTACCTCGCCTCGGCCAAGGAGGCCCACCGCCTCGCGTACGAGGGCAGCAGGATCGCCGACAACCTCCAGGTCGTCGGCACCAAGGGGCACACGTTCGGATCGGCGGACGAGGCCGTCGCCTGGCTGGCCGCCGAGGCCGAGGATCTGTTCGCGGTCACCGGCCAGGTGATCGAGTCGGGCGAGAACCTGCTCGCCGCGGCCGACCTGCTGCTCGCGCTGGAGCCGCTGCTGGAGTCGGGCACCAGCGGGCGCGAGTTCGACACCAGGACCCGCGCGCTGATCGCGGGCGCGCAGCGCGCCGGTGACCGGCACGCCGAACTGCGCTGCCACTACGTGCTCGGCCGCGCCCTTTTCGGCGCCAACCAGCTGGAGGAGGCCGAGCGCTGCTTCCTGCGCGCCCGGGCCATCGCCGAGGACGTCGAGGACACCATCGTGCTCGGCGAGACGCTCAACGCGCTGGCCGTCGTGGCCGGCCGGCAGCGCCGGCACACCGAGGCGCTGGAGTGGTTCGACCGGGCGACCAAGGTCTACCGCGAGGTCGGCAACCCGGCCGGCGAGGCGCTGGTGCTCAGCTACTCCGCCCGCGATCACCTCGGCCTCGGCCACCCCGACGACGCCATCGCCGCGTCCGAGCAGGGATTGGCCATGTTCAGCGAGATGGGCAGCGGGGCCGGAGTGGCCAGGGCCCGCTATCACCTCGGCATCGTGCTGTCGTTCGTGGGACGGCTCAACGAGGCCGTCGTCCACCACGCCGAGTGCCTTGACTTCTTCCGCGCCAGCAACCAGCGAGTCTGGGAGCAGCGGGTCTGCTATCGGCTGGCGTCCACGTTCATCGCGGCCGGCCGCTACGCCGACGGGGTGCGCCACGCGGAGCAGGCGCTCGCCGTCAGCCGCGAGATCACCCACCCGTACGGCGAGGCGCTGTCGCTGACCGCGCTCGGCAAGGCGTTACGAGGGCTCGGCGAGACCCGGCGTAGCCGGGACGCCCTCGAAAGGGCGCTGGACATCTTCACCCGCCTCGGTTCCCCCGAGGCCGACGACGTCCGCGCGCTCCTCCGTGACGGGGTCACCGCCTAGGTCGAGGAGCAGGTCGTCGTCGAGCCGGGTCATCCGGACGTGGTTGATCACAGGGGTTCTCCCATCGAGGTTTGTGGAAATCGTGGGAGCCCGGCCGATCGCCTCGCCTCCCGGCGCATAGGGGGCCCGGTATTGACCGGAGCGCCGGTCGGCTAGCCGCCTCACTGTCGACGACCGGCCGGACGTGATACGGACCCCCGAACCCCCCGGGGTCCGTACCCACAACCGAAGAATGGCCGACACCGGTCAACGGCCGATTAGCGAGTAATTGCGAAGAACCCCTGGGAGATGAGCGATCGGAGAGATCCCAGGTCAGGGGACTGGCCGGTGAGTTCGGCGATGGCGCCGATCAACGGGCGGAGCGGCAGGGTGCCGTCACAGACCCCCGCGAGGGCGGCCTCCACCGTGCCGACCGTCGCCGTTCGGCGCAGCCCGCGCGTCTGCCGGAGCACGATGATCGACGGATCCTCGGCGCCGGGCGGCCCGATCCGCTCCTCGGTGACGCCCTCGGCCGGCGCCAGCCGCGCGTCGAGCAGATCCTCCTCCGAAATCCGGTGCGCCTGGCCGATCGCCTCGAGCACGTCGTCGACGTACGCTCCGACCGGCAGTTCGACCTGATGGGTCAGCTCCTCCACCCGGACCACCGGGTCGAGCGAGCCCACGTCGGCCAGCGTCAGCCAGCCGAAGCCGATCCCGGCCACCCCGAGCGAGTCGAACCAGGCCAGCCACTCGTCGTAGCGCTCGCGGTAGACGGGGGTGCCCTGCTCGACCGCGTCCCGCAGCCACAACTCCACATATTCGGCCGGATCCTGTACGTCGCGCTGGACGGCCCAGCCGTCGAGGCCGGTCTCGGCCATCCAGCCGCCCACCCGATCACGCCAGTCCTCGCCCTTGACGTGCAGCCAGTTGGCCAGCAGGTGACACCGGCCGCCGGGATTCAGGTGCCGGGGGGCCTGCCGTACGAGGTCGCGGCAGAAGTCGTCGGCCTGGAAGCCGGACTCCCGGTAGGTGAGCCGCCCGGAGGGCGAGATCACGAACGGCGGATTGGACACCACGAGGTCGAACCGCTCTCCGGCGACCGGCTCGAACATCGACCCGAGCCGCGTCTCCACGCCGGTGACCCCGGACAGCGCCCAGCTCAGCTCGGCCAGATCCAGCGCGCGCCGGTTGACGTCGGTGGCGACCACCGAGCCGGCCCTGCCGTGCAGGTGGAGGACCTGCACGCCGCAGCCGGTGCCGAGGTCGAGGGCGCGGCCCGTGGGACGGCGGCTGACCAGCTGCGCGAGATTGGCCGACGCGCCGCCCGCGCCCACCACGTGGTCGCGCCGGAGCGCCGGGTCGCCCGGCCGGACCTTGCGGTCGGACACCACGTAGCCGCCGGTCTCCCAGGGCTGCAGGTGGACCGTGGCCTGGACCGCGTCGCCCACCTTGACCAGCAGACCGGCCTGCAGCAGGTCGCGGACCGGCAGATCGACGGCGGGCGTGCTGACCGGAAGGCCGAGCCACCACAGGCGGATCAGCGTGCCGAGCGCGTCGCCGTCGCGGGTGGCGCGCATCGCGGGCACCAGCTCCTCGCGGGACAGCGCGGCGGCGGCCGTCGAGCCCAGCCGCTCACGCACGCCGTCGATCGTGTAGCCCAGCTCCAGGAACCGGTCGCGTAGCCGAAGGGGCAGCTCAGCGGGGATGCGCACGAAAAGAATCTAGCGTTACTCGGCACTGGGCAAGCAGCTTGCAAGTGACATGAAAGGGGCCTGACGTATGGGTCATTCGTACGATTGTCGCCCTTAGGACCCGAAATGCTGATCCCTTGCATGGCCTGTGAGTCCCGTTTCCGCCCTGACGAGTACTTCAAGGCCTGCCATGACTACAACCGTGGCAAAGATCTTGTGGCGTGGACCTGCCCGCAGTGTGGCAACCGAGACGAAATCCGGGTGCTGCCCGGAGAGCTCGGCTTCGGCTATCCCGGACGTGGCCGCTATGACGTCCATGACCGCATTTTGGTGCCGGGGATGCGGCGCAAGCGCCACGACCTGCGCCTCGACATCTCCCTCAACCAGCAGGTTTGGCGAGTGCCCGTGCGCCTCAGAGGTTTCGCGCCGGCCCGATAGGAGCCGGTCCGATCGAGCTCAGCCCCGGTAGGCAGGCATACCGGGGCTGTTCGCCGTGAAGGAGCCGGGCCAGGTCGCCGATCAGCAGCTCGGCGTGGCCCTCCTCGGTCTCGCTGGTGGCCTCCCCCAGATGCGGAGTGAGCACCACATTGGGGAAACGCGTGATGGGGTGCCCCGGCTCCAGCCATTCCCGCTCGAAGTGGTCGAGGCCCGCCCCGCCGAGCTGGCCCCGGCGCAGCGCGTCGATCAGCGCCGACAGATCCTGCAGCGCGGCACGTGAGGTGTTCAGGTAAATGGCGCCCCGGCGCATCAGCGCGAACTCCGTGTCGCCCATGAAGCCTCTGGTCTCGGCCGTCTCCGGCACGTGCAGCGAGACCACGTCGGCGGTGCGCAGCAGCTCGTTGAGCGAGTGGGTGGCGTCCGGCACATACGGGTCGGCGGCGATCACGCGCATGCCGAGCCCTTCCACGCGCCACCGTACGGCCCGGCCCACGCGGCCGAGGCCGACCACTCCGAACGTGCGGCCGGACAAGCGCCGTCCGCGGTGCCGCAGGCCCGGCCGTACGCCGCCGCGATAGGCGCGGCCCCGGCGGACGTCGCGGTCGGCCACCACGATGTGCCGGCTGACGGCGAACAGCAGGCCGATGGTCAGCTCGGCCACCGCGTCCGCGTCGCGCTCGGGAGCGTGCAGCACGGGCACGCCGCGCTCGGCGGCGAGCCGGAGGTCGATGCCGGCCGGATCGCCGAGGGACGCCACCGCGGTCAGCGGCAGGTCGAGCACGGGCCCGCCCACCTCGTCGCCGTCGACGACGAGCAGCGTCGCCCCGGTCTCGATGACAAGATCCGCCAGGTCCTCCTGGGAGAACCCGCGCCAGGGCCGTACGGGCAGATCCTCGCCCGCGACCACGTCGGCCAGCTCACGCAGCCGCGAGAGCGCACGCTCCGGCAGGGCGCCCGTCACCAGCGCCCGCTCGCGAAAACCCGCCTTTACCCCCACAATTGCGACAATAGCCTCTAGATCCTCATGTATCGCAGCGGGGGTGCTCGCTTCTGCGGGTCAGGGGAGGCGCAGAGAGTTCCAGGCGGCCTCGCCGAGCGCGCCGATCTCGTCGTCTGTGGGCTGGTGCGCCCCGGCGAACCAGAGGCGGCACATCTCCTGGGCCGGGCCCAGCCAGAGGACGTAACACATGGTCGGATGGACCGGCCGGAGCAGGGTCGAGTGCGCCCGCCACCACTCGGAGACCTGGCGGAAGAAGGTGCGGCGCGCGTCGGACACCTCTGGCCCGCCGGGCTCCTCCCGCCGCGGCGGCCGCTCGCTGATCAGCAGCCGGGCCCGCTCGGGATGCTCACCGCACCAGGCCATGTGGAAGGCCACGATGGCCTCTATGCCGCCGCGTGCCTCGTCGTGCCGGGTCAGCTCCGCCACGAAGGCGTCCTGATACATGCACAGGGTCTCGGCGTAGAGGACGCCGAAGACGTGCTCCTTGCTGGCGAAGTGGTGGTAGAAACTGCCGACGCTGACGCCGCTCTCCTCACGCAGGCTTGCCAGGGTCGTGGCGGAAACGCCATCCTGGCTGAATCTGCGCAACGCGCCGTCGATGATCCTGGATCGGCCGTCCCGCCCGTTCTTCGCCGTCTTCACACGTCAATGGTGGCGCAACAGAACGTTATTCTGCAAATTTCGCGAACGGGTTGCGCGCTTTGATCTCCACAGATCCCGACGAAACCCGCATTGTCGCGTCCGGCCAGATGTGCCGGACCATGGACAGGACCTTCCGGTTGTCGCCGAGAACGTCCATGGAGACGGTCGCCGCACACGAGCGGCGCAGCAGCGTCCGCACGAGCCGCCCGCCGAGCCCGACGCTCTGCCACGCGTCGGCGATCACGACGGCGATCTCCACGCAGTCGCCCGTCACGTAGCCCATGACGTGGCCGATCACCACGTCGTCGTCGACCACGGCGAGCAGCGCGTCCCGCCGGTCGTCTCTTGTGATCATGGATTTGAGAAGGCTCGCGCTCGGCCTGGTCACGCCCGCGAAGAAGCGCTGCGACTGGGACTTCAGGGAAAGGCCGCACACGAAGTCGCGGATCCGCTCCGCGTCGTCCATCCGGGCCGGACGGATCTCGACAGCCGGCCGCGCGCGCACCGGGGATGGCGGCGCCGCGCGGCGCAGCTGAGTTCGTCTCATGAACCCAGCTTTGTATCGGCACCCTGGGTATGTCAAGTAGACTCAGAGCATGTGGGCGCTGTCTGTGGAAAACTGCTCAATCGAACGAACGGTGGGCATCCTCGGCGAGAAATGGACGTTGCTCATCCTGCGCGAGGCCTTCAACGGCGTCCGCAGGTTCGCCGACATCCAGGCGGGCACGGGCGCCCCACGCCAGGTCCTCAGCGCCCGGCTGGCCAAGCTCGTCGAGCAGGATCTGCTGCGCCGCGTCCCCTATCAGGAGCCGGGTCAGCGGCAGCGCTATGAATATCGGCTGACCGCCAAGGGCCTCGACCTCTATCCGATCCTCGTGGCCCTGATGCACTGGGGCGACCGCTACATGGCCGATCCCGAAGGCGCGCCCGTCGTGCTCACCCACCGCGACTGCGGCGCCCCCATCCACCTCGAGGCCCGCTGCGCCGACGACCACAAGATCCCCTCGCCCCGCGAGGTGACCCCCGTCCAGGGCCCCGGCTACCGCATGCCGGCGAGTGCCTGAGGAGTGCCTGACAAGCACTGCCCGTCGCGAGGGGCGTCGCACAGCAGGGCGGAGGTTGTCAAGGGACGACCTAGTCTTGTGGGGTGTACCGGTTTCTGCTGACCCGTCGCTGGCTCGCGCTTCATGCGCTGGTGCTGGCGCTGATCCCCGCCTTCCTGTTCCTGGGGCGGTGGCAGTGGGGCCGGTTCGAGGAGAGGTCCGCCGCGAGCGACCGCATCGGCGCCAACCTCACCGCCGCGCCCGTCCCGCTGTCCAAGCTCGACTCCCTCGGCGTACGCGTCCCGGAAGCGGACGAATATCGCCTGGTGACGGCGACCGGGCGGTATGACGCGGCGCACGAGCTGCTGGTGCGGCGCCGCTCGCAGAACAGCATGCTCGGCTTCTACGTGGTCACCCCGCTGCTCACGCCCGACGGGGCCGTCCTGGTCAACCGCGGCTGGGTGCCCGCGGGAGAGACGGCCGACACCCTGCCCGTGGTCCCCGCCCCGCCGACCGGCGAGGTGAGCGTCACGGGACGGCTCCGCCCGGCCGAGACCGAGGACAACACGGGCATCCGCAACCGCTCGGGCCTGCCGCACGGGCAGATCCTGCTGATCGACACGCCGTCCGTCGCCATGCCCTACCGGCTGTACGGGGGGTTCGTGGAGCTGACCGCGCCGGCCGCGACGTCGCCGGAGCCGGTGCCCGAGCCGGACATCGGCGGAGGCGGCGGGCTCAACCTGGCCTACGCCATCCAGTGGTGGTTGTTCATCGGCGTGGCCGTGGGCGGTTGGATCGTTCTCCTCCGTCGCGAGGCCCGTGACCGGGAGCAACCACGCGAACCGGTCGCTGTTCGCTGAACCCGCAGGTCTAGCGGCCCGATGAGCCCTATCGTGGAACACGCGCCGCACCTGGAGGTGATCCGGCATGAGCAGTGACATCCGCCTCTCGGCCCGCTGCGGATCCGCTACGAGAGCGCTGGATTCGGCGCGGATCTCGGCTGCGACCAGCACGGACTCGTGCCCGACTACCGAGGGCTCGGAATGGTGCTCAATCAGTGAACGAACGGATACCAACCGGAGACCTCGCAGGTTGTTGAGTGTTACTCCCGAGCCCTACGGTTTAGTCTCGTGACGACCCAGCTGCTTCCTGACCCAGGGCCGAGGCGGCGGGACTACGTGATCATCAGCGCCGACGACCACGTCGTCGAGCCGGCGGACCTGTTCGAGGGGCGCCTCCAGGCCAAATATCAGGATCTGGCCCCCAAAGTGGTGGAGACCGACGCCGGCCATCAGGTCTGGCGCTACAACGGGGCCACCTACCCGTGCGCCGGGCTCGACGTGGGCGCCGGGCTGCCGCGCGAGCAGTGGACGCTCGACCCGGTCCGCTTCGAGGACATGCGCCCGGGAGCCTACGACATCGAGGCCCGCATCTCCGACATGGATCGTGCCGGGATCTGGGCGGCCGTCAACTTTCCCGGCATGCTGGCGAGCCAGGCGGGCATGCCGTTCGCCCGGACGCGCGACCAGGATCTCGGCCTCGCCCTGGTCAAGGCATGGAACGACTGGCACGTCGACGTGTGGGCCGGCACCTACCCCGAGCGGATCATCGCGCTTCAGCTGCCCTGGCTGCCCGACGCCGAGGTCGCCGCGAAGGAGATCCGCGCCAACGCGGCCCGCGGCTTCAAGGCGGTCGTCTTTCCCGAGTTCCCCACCCGGCTCCGGCTGCCGTCGATCCACACGGGTCACTGGGATCCGTTCCTCGCCGCGTGCGAGGAGACCGGCACGGTCATCTGCCTGCACACCGGGTCGTCGTCATGGGCGCCCGTGCCCTCGCCCGACACGCCCATCGAGGCGATCACCACGCTGATCCCGGCCAGCGCCATGTTCGCCTGCGCCGACTGGCTGTGGTCGGGCATCCCGCTGCGCTTCCCCAACCTCCGCATCCTGATCGTCGAAGGCGGCGTCAGCTGGCTGCCGATGCTGGCCGAGCGGGCCGACTACGCGCTCGATCACCCGGTCGCCGGCGAGGCCGAGTGGGAGGGCGGGCTGAAGCCGAGCGAGGTGCTGCGGCGCAACTTCTTCTTCGGCACCCTCGACGACAGCGCGCTCAGCGCCGTACGGCTCGCGGTGGGCATGGAGCGGGTGCTGCTCGAAAGCGGCTACCCGCGCTCGGAGTCAAGCTGGCCGGACACCCAGCAGGCCGTGGCCCGGCGGCTCGGCTCCCTGCCTCCGGCCGACATCGCCCGGGTCGCCTACGCCAACGCGGCGCGGCTGTTCGGTCACCCTCTCCCGTCGCGCGCCTGGCTGCGCATGGAGAGGCTCTGACGCTGCCATTCGATGTAGCGCCCGCTGTCGCCGAGCAGCGTGGAGGCCAGCCACACGAGCACACCGAAGTCGTCGACGATGCCGATGCCCAGCAGGAAATCGGGGATCACGTCGATCGGGGACAGGATGTAGACGACGGAAAGGGCCAGCATCCAGAGCTTGCCCTTGCCCATTTCGGGGTATTCGCCGCGCCGTGCGGCGCGCAGCATCCGGGGAATGGCCCGCAACCGCGCCCCGAGGCCGGGCGTGCCCGGCTTCACGATGTCGCTGTAGGCGCGGTAGGCCTGCGCTGCGCGACGCGCCTTCCCTGACTTCACCATGACCGTGCTTTTACCCTCCGCCGCGTCGTGGTAACGCCTTCATCGGGTGGCGGCATGCTGCCCGAACGCCTGGAAGATCAGGCCGGTCGCGTCGAGCGTGGCCGTCTTGCCCAGCGCCCCGAGCCTGACCCCGCCCGGCCAGGTGTGCCCTCCCCCGTCCACCACATACTGCTCGACGGTGGCGCCGCCCGCGCAGCCCTGATACGTGCGTAACGTCACATCGGCGGCCGGAGCCGAGCTCGCGGGCTTGCCGGCGCAGGACATCCTGCCCGCCCAGAGCTCCACGGTCGCCTGCACCGCGGGGACCTTGAGGTTCTGCAGCCAGGCGGGCACCTGGTAGCGGCCGATCACCCGCGGCAGTCCGATCCTGCCACCTTCGTACGGCACGACCCGGTCGGCCGTGCCGTGGAAGGTGATGATCGAGGTCGGTCTCGGGGTGGCGCACGGCTTGGCCAGGTTGATCCCGCTGACCGGGGCGACCGCGGCGAGCCGTCCGTCAAGGCCGCAGATCAGCGCGGTCGCCATGCCGGCGCCGTTGGACATGCCGGCGGCGAACTCACGCTTGGTGTCCACGCAGAGGACCGACTCCACCTGGTCGAGCAGCGCGGTGGCCGCCCTGATCTCGATCTGCGGATCGTTGGAGTGGCCGAACCCCGGCAGGACCCAGCCGGGCAGGCCCGTGACGGTCTCCGGGGTGGCGATGATGTAGCCGAGGTTGGCGCCCGCGATCGGGAAACGCGTGTAGGCGTCCTGCTGCGTCGCGTTCGACCCCAGCCCGTGGTAGTTGAGCACGACCGGGGCGGGGATCGTGTTGGGGAAGCCCGCGGGGACCGTCAGCAGGTAGTTCAGCTTGACGCCGTGGAAGGTCACCTGCGTGCGCCCGCCGGGCGGCGTTGGTTTTCCACAGCCTGGGGATAAGTTCACCGGCGGTGGCCGCGAAACGGCTGTGGATGAGGGCGCCGCCTGCGGCTCGGCTGTGGACGAGCACCCGGTGACGATGACGATGAGACCGAGGATCACGAGCACCTGGCGCATCTGGCCCCCTAGGGTGCGAGGTCGCGAACGGCCTGGTCGAGCGGGATGTCGCCGCTGGGGATCGGGGCGAGAATGGGCGTGGTGAGCCCGTTCTCCACGTACTGCCTGATCCGCGCGCGGCACGTCGCGGCGTCGCCGTGCACGACGAGGTCGTCCACAACCTCGTCGGGGATGGCCTTCAGCGCCGCCTTGCGGTCGCCGGCCGCCCACGCCTCGTGCAGCGGGCGCAGCACCTCACGCCGCCCAAGCCAGTCGTGGAACGCCGCGTACACCGGCACGGTCAGGTAGGCCGCCAGCATCCGGCGGCCGAGGTCGCGCGCCCGGTCGGCGTCCGGGGTCACGATCACGAACAGCCGGGCCAGCAGCTCGGTCTCCGGCGCGATCTCCCCGCGCACCTTGCGCACATCGGACGGCGACAGCCAGTTGGTGATCGCCCCGTCCGCCTCGGCACTGGCCAGGCGGAGCATCCGGGGCCGCAGCGCGGCCAGCGCGATCTTCGGCGGGGTGGCCGGCGCCCGCTCCAGCCGGAACCCCCTGATGTCGAACGTCTCGTAGGTGTGCGTGACCTTCTCCCCGGCCAGCGCCGCCCGCAGGAACCGCAGCGTGTCCCTGGTCCGCTCGTACGGCTTGGCGAACACGCCGGCGTTCCACGACTCCACGATCACCGGTGACGACGCGCCGATGCCGAGCACGAACCGCCCCGGCGCGAGGTCGGCCAGCGTGGCCGCCGACATGGCCAGCAGCCCGGGACCACGCGTCGAAACCGGCACGATGGCACTGCCCAGCCGGAGCTCGGGCGCCCACAGCGCGGCCAGCGCCAGCGGCGTGAGCCCGTCCGAGCCGCTCACCTCCGACGACCAGGCGTCGGTGTAACCCAGCCCGGCAAGCTCTCGGATCAGTCCCTCGGAATCGGCCGCCGTCCGGTCGCCGAACGGAATCGTGATGCCCCAGCGGTCCACCCGCGCCTCACCCTCGTAGTTCGCGTACAACATCGAGGAAGTCCCGTACGACCCCTCGAAGACCAGGTAGATGAGACAGGCCGACCAGGCGGTCCACCAGGGGGACCGTACGCTCGATCAGCCGATAGGTGCGCGCGCAGCCCGGCGAGTCGTCGTGCACCCAGAACAGCACGACCCCCATCGACATCAGCCACAGCAGCTCGGGCAGCTCCGCGCGGAGCTCGGAGTCCATCCGGTCGGAACAGCCGTCCACGACGTCGCGGTAGATCGCGATGGCCGACTCGCGCGCCGGCGCCGACTCCGAGCTGAACGGGCTGAGCGGATTCGTCGGCTCCGCCGCATGCTTGAAGAACTTCACCGCGAACTCGTGATACGGCTCCGACACCCGGACCCACGCCCGGAGCACGCCTTCGAGCCGGGCCGCGAACCGCCGCTCCACCGCGAGCAGTTCACCGCAGGCCGCCTCGTGCTCCTGCTGCGCCCGGTCGTAGTAGGCCTGGACCAGCTGCTCCTTCGAGGAGAAGTAGTAGTAGGCGTTGCCCACGGAAACCCCGGCCTCGGCGGCGATGGCGCGCATCGTGGTGGCCTCGAACCCGCGCTCGCGGAACATGCGCAACGCCGTTTCCACGATGCGCTCACGCGTGCGCTCCGACGCCCGGCCTCTGGTGGCGCGGCCCGGCCCCCGCTCACCCCACTCGCCGCGCACTGTCCTCGTCCCGGCCACGTGGTCACTGTACGACCCAAGCCCGCATTAGGTCATGAACCAGTCAGATGATGCCCAGATCCCGGAAAAGCCTTCGACCGGCTAGGGATGGCACGTCGCGGAACGTGGGATTCATCCCCTGGCGCACTCCCCCGCCATCCGATGCAGTCGAGTGACGGGGTGATAAATGCGTTTACTGCCCTCTGTATGGGGTGTTGCCGGCGTGGCCACTGCCATTTTGCTTGCTCTTCCGGCCGAACCGGAGACTCAACGCGTGGCCCATACCATCCCATTGCCGAAGCCGCCGGAGGCTCCCGTGCCCGCCACGGCGCCTCATGAGGAGCCGGTGGCCGTACGCCGGGCAGAGCCGCCGCAGGCGCTGCCGGCCCCGGCCACGGTGACCGTCCACCAGACCCTGTGGGGGGAGGCGGACGCGCGACCCTACTGGGGAGACGCGGACGTGGCGACCTTGTGGGACGAGGCGGACATGGTCACGGCCGGCCTGGCCGCCGAGCCCGGGACGATCCAGACGGTGCTGCTCAGCGAGCCGTCACCGGTTCCGGAGGGCGCGCCCGAGCCGCCCGCGGCCGCTGGGACGATGGACGCGGAGTTCGTGGAGCCGTCCGTCCCCGTGGCGGAGGCCGTTCCACCGGTCTCGGCCACGCCGCTCGCGGAGGCCTTCGACGTGGAGGTCGCGACCCGGCCGGACGTCCAGCCGGGGACGGGCGCCGATCAGCCGCCCGCGCCGATCGCGGAACCCGGCGTCCAGCCGGCGGCCGCGCCGGCCACGCAGCCGCCCACCGCCCAGATGCCCGCGATCACCGCCACACCCGTCTCCGCCACCCCGGCGGTCAAGACCGCCGCGGCCCCGGGGCCCAAACCGCAGGCCGTCCGCACCATCAAGCGGGCCACGACCGGGGGCAAACGGGCCGCCGCGAAGGGCCGGACGCGGAGCGCCGTGTGGTGGCAGGCCTCGGCGACGACCAGGATCGGACAGGACGCGGCCGTCACGCGGGTCCTCGACGCGGGACTACACCTGCACTCGAGCGGCCACTGCAGCGATCCGCGGCACCCGTGGTGCACGTCGCTGCAGTCCATCAGGCTCGGCACGATCGCGCAGGTGATCGAGCTGCGGCGGCGCAGCGGCTGCAAAATAACGATCACCGGCGGCACAGAGACCGGGCATGCGCCCGGCCCCTACAGCCACAGCCAAGGTTACAAAGTCGATGTCGCCCACAACGCCTGCATCGACTCCTACGTCAAGCGGAACTTCACCTACACCAGGATCCGCGGCGACGGAGCCCCGCTCTACCGATCGGACAGCGACGACGTCTATGCCAGCGAGCCCGACCACTGGGACATCCTCTACCGCTAGACGCCCTGGAACTCCGTCCTGATCACCAGCTCGGCGATCTCGGCGGCGTTCAGGGCGGCGCCCTTGCGGAGGTTGTCCCCACAGACGAACAGGTCGAGCGTGTTGGGGAAGTCGAGCGCCTGACGGATCCGGCCCACATAGGTCGGATCGGTGCCCACGACGTCGGCCGGCATCGGGAAGACGTCGTGGGCGGGGTCGTCCATGACCACGACGGTCGGCGCGGCGTCGAGAACCCGGCGCGCGTCGGCCACCGTGATCTCACGCTCGAAGGTGGCGTGAACCGCGAGCGAGTGCGTGGTCACCACGGGGACCCGCACGCAGGTGGCCGACACCTTCAGGTCGGAGATCCCGAGGATCTTCCGGGACTCGTTGCGGAGCTTGAGCTCCTCCGAGGCCCAGCCGTCCTGCTTGAGCGAGCCGGCGAACGGGATCACGTTGAAGGCGATGGGCGCCTGGAAGGGCGACTCGCCCTCCAGCCGGTTCTGCAGCGCCTTGCGCACGTCACCCGCGGAGGACCCGATCGTGCGGTCGCCCGCCAGCGCCTCGATCTCGTCGTACAGCCGGGCCGGACCGGCCACGCCGGCGCCGGACACGGCCTGGTAGGAGGCGACCACGAGCTCTCGGAGCCCATACGTCTCGTGCAGCGCGCCAAGCGCGACGATCATCGACAGCGTGGTGCAGTTGGGCGTGGAGATGATGCCGCGCGGGCGGTCGGCCGCGTCGCCCGGATTCACCTCGGGCACCACGAGCGGGACCTGCGGATCCATCCGGAACGTGCCGGACTTGTCGATCACGATGGCGCCCTTCGACGCGGCGAGCGGCACCCATTCGGCCGACACCTCGTCGGGAACATCGAAGATCGCGATGTCGACGCCCTCGAACACCTCGGGCGTCAGCGCCTGGACCACGACGTCCTCGCCGCGGACCTGAAGGACCTTCCCGGCCGAGCGGGCCGACGCGACGAGACGGATCTCTCCGTAGACGTCCGCGCGGCCCGAGATGATCTCGCGCATCACGGTGCCCACCGCACCGGTCGCGCCTACCAGCGCAAGAGTGGGTCTCATCGTCCGGTCCCTCCGTAGACAACGGCCTCAACCTGGTCGGTGTCGAGATCGAAGGCGCTGTGCGCCGCGTTGACCGCGGAGTCCACCTCGTCCTGCCCGACGATCACCGAGATCCGGATCTCCGACGTGGAGATCATCTCGATGTTGACCCCGGCGTCGGCCAGGGCTCCGAAGAACTTCGCGGTGACGCCCGGGTGCGACCGCATGCCCGCGCCGATCAGCGACACCTTGCCGATCTGGTCGTCATAGAGCAGCGTCTCGTACGCGACCTGATTCTGGATCTTCTTCAGCGCGGCCATCGCGGTCTGGCTGTCGCTGGACGGAAGCGTGAAGGAGATGTCGGTGCGGCCGGTGGCCGCCGCCGACACGTTCTGCACGATCATGTCGATGTTGATCTCGGCGTCGGCCAGCGTGCGGAAGATGGCGGCAGCCTCCCCGACCTTGTCGGGCACCCCGACAACGGTGATCTTCGCCTCGCTCCGGTCGTGCGCCACGCCGGAGATGATGGGCTGCTCCATCTGCTCCCCTTCAATAGCCGGGTCGTTGGTGACCCACGTGCCTTCCTTCTGGTTGAACGAGCTGCGCACATGGATCGGCAGGTCGAACCGGCGAGCGTACTCCACGCAGCGCAGGTGCAGGATCTTCGCCCCGCAGGCGGCCATCTCCAGCGTCTCCTCATACGAAAGACGGTGGATCTTGCGCGCGCGGGGGACGATGCGCGGGTCGGCCGTGAAGATGCCGTCCACATCGGTGTAGATCTCGCACACGTCGGCGCCGAGCGCCGCGGCGAGCGCGACGGCGGTGGTGTCGGAGCCGCCGCGGCCGAGGGTCGTGATGTCCTTGGTGTCCTGGGAGACCCCCTGGAATCCGGCCACGATCGCGATGTAGCCCTTCGCGATCGCCGTCTGCAGCCGGCCGGGGGTCACGTCGATGATGCGGGCCTTGCCGTGCGACGAGTCGGTGATCACGCCCGCCTGGGAGCCGGTGAAGCTGCGCGCCTCGTGGCCCAGGTTGGCGATCGCCATGGCGAGCAGCGCCATCGAGATCCGCTCGCCCGAGGTCAGCAGCATGTCGAGCTCGCGGCCGGGAGGCAGCGGAGACACCTGCTGAGCCAGGTCGAGCAGCTCGTCGGTCGTGTCGCCCATCGCGGAGACCACCACGACGACGTCGTTGCCGGCTTTTTTCGTCGCCACGATCCGCTGGGCGACCCGCTTGATGCAGGACGCGTCGGCGACGGACGATCCACCGTACTTTTGGACAACGAGCGCCACAGGATTTCTCCGAAACGAATCTGGACGTGGAGCTCACAGTCTAATCGCGGGCCTCAGTGACCCCACTGAATAAGCCCAGCATGTGGACGATCTTAAAGATGTTAGGGGCCCCTGATCTCGGACGACTGGGGTCGCCGCAGGTGCGGCTCAGGTCAGACAGCGGACTCCTCGGCGGCCTGGATCGCCGACTCGTCGACCACGTCAAGCCGGGTGTGCGCCACCAGCGCCTGCAACGCCCGCATCGCCGCGCCGGCGTGGTTGCCCCAGGTGTTGAAGTACGAATACTGCAACCACCACAGGCCCTCAAGCGTGCGCCCCGCCTGGAGATGCCGCAGCCCGTGGATCAGGTCGGCCGCGACCGCCGCCAGATCGTCGGACAGGCGATAAGGCGTGACCGTCGTGTCCTTGTAGGGGTCGAACACCTCGGCGTAGTCATCGACCGGGCCCAGCTGCTGGGCCAGCGCCGTACGCAACGGGTCGATATCGGGGTCGGCGCTCAGGGCGGGCTCGAAGTTGCCCTGCAGGATCACATCCTCGACCGCACCCAGCTGCGCACCGGCCAGACTGACCTGCGCGACCTCGACCAGCAGCAGCGGCAGAATCGCATCGCCGCCCTCGCCGCCGGCAAGCCGGGTGAGGCCGTCAAGGTAGTTCTGCGCATGCTGGGCGATGCGCCCCGCGAGCTCGCTCCACTCGTCAGACATCCAGCAGCCTCCGTCCTTCGAAAGCGCGGCCCAGGGTGACCTCGTCGGCATACTCGAGGTCGCCACCCACGGGAAGGCCGCTGGCCAATCGGGTCACCGTCAAATCCATGGGCTTGACGAGCCTAGCGAGATACGTCGCCGTTGCCTCCCCCTCGAGGTTGGGATCCGTGGCGAGAATCAACTCTGTCACCTGACCATCGGCAAGGCGGGTCATCAATTCGCGGATCCGCAGATCGTCCGGGCCGACCCCGTCGATCGGGCTGATCGCGCCACCCAGCACGTGGTAGCGGCCGCGGAACTCGCGGGTCCGCTCGATCGCCACGACATCCTTCGGCTCTTCGACCACGCAGATCACGTGCGGGTCGCGGCGCTGGTCACGGCAGATCCGGCACTCGTCCTCCGCGGCCACGTTGCCGCAGATCCGGCAGAAGCGGACCTTCTCCTTGACCTCGAGCAGCGCGTGCGCCAGCCGCTTGACGTCCGCCGGGTCGGCGGCAAGCAGGTGGAACGCGATCCGCTGCGCGCTCTTCGGCCCGATGCCGGGCAACATGCCCAGCTCGTCGATCAGGCTCTGGACGACCCCCTCGTACACCGCTACCCCTCGTCAGAAGCCCGGCAGCTGACCGCCGGACAGGCCTTGGGCGAGCGGGCCGAGCTTTTCCTGCTGCAACTCCGTGGCCGCGCGGACGGCGTCACGGACTGCGGCGAGCACGAGGTCGGCAATGGTCTCGGCGGTCTCCTCAGGGTCGGACGCGTCGATCGCCTTCGGACTGATCTTCAACTCGAGCAGCTCGCCACTTCCGTTGACGGTCGCGACGACGAGCCCGCCGCCCGCGCTTCCCTCGACTTCGGCGTCGCTGAGCTCCTGCTGGGCCGAGACCAACTGCTGCTGCATCAACTGCGCCTGCTCCAGCAGTTGTTGCAGGTTGACATCCCCAGGGTTCACGATCCTGCGCTCCTTGACGTCAGCGGCTTCCCGTGCTGACGAGCCTACGGTGTTTTGCCGCGGATGTGACACCGGGGCTACAGCGTGTTCCCCCGACGCCAGGCAGTGTCTCGGACATGACCGAGGCCATGTCAGCGGATGTCAGCGGATGACGGACTGATGACGACAGGTGACGGCGGGTGACGGCTGATGGCGCGCGATGACGGGGTGAAGACGGGGTGAAGACGACTGAGGACGGCGGCCAGCCGGGTTCCGGCCCCCCTCCAAGTGTCCGGAACCCGGCCAATGACCGGCCGGTCACGCAAACCTAGCGCCCCCAACGTTGCATACAGGTTGCGATCAATCGGTTACTGGCAGAGATTGGCAGAATCGGTTGCGAGGACATTTCAGCACCACGGAAGCTTCTGCTATGCGCCAGCGACTAGAGCATGTCCATGAGGCGGTGCTGTCCGGCGCCCGGCTGCGCGCGACAGGCCCACGCAAGCTGATCTCCGCGTCCTGGCAGCGTTCCCTGGCGGCCGGAATCGATCCGGAGGCCGAGGCGGCGCCCCTGATCTACAGCTGCCAGGACCTCGGTGACGTGCGCTCGGCGCATCCCCTGCAGACGCTGCTCCCGCTGCTGCGCCACACCCTGCTGCAGATCGCCGACGAGGCCGCCCACATCATGGTGATCACCGACGCGGACGGCAGCGTGCTGTGGCGCGACGGGCATTCCGACGTGCAGCGCCGGGCAGACATGGTCGGCCTGGCCGACGGCTTCCGCTGGACCGAGTCCGCCATCGGCACCAACGGCATCGGCACCGCGCTCGCCCTCCGCGCGCCGGCGCACGTCTACTCGGCCGAACATCTGGTCCGCGCGCTCCACTCGTGGTCCTGCGTGGCCGCCCCCGTCGTCGACCCCGACACCGGGCGCGTCCTCGGCTGCATCGACATCAGCGGCACCGCGCCGAGCCTCCACCCGGCCACCCTCGCCCTCGTCGCCACCGCGGCCAGCCTGGCCGAGAGCCACCTCGCGCTGCGCATGCGCGAGCAGGACGAACTCGTGCGCACCCGCCACCAGCGCCACCTCGACGGTCCCGGCATGCTGGTCTCCCTGACGGGACGGATGCTCAGCGGCAGCCGGTTCGCCGGCCAGCGCGTGCTGCTGCCCGAATCCGGCCACCCCCTGCTGCTCTCCGACGGCACCACCGCCCGCGTCGAGGCGCTCGGCGACGCCTACCTGCTGCTCCCCGAGGGCGCCTCTGGCACGCGCCGCCTGGAGCTCACCCTCCTCGGCGCCGACAAGCCGCTCGCGCTGCTCAACGGCGCCCCCATTCCGCTGTCGCTGCGGCACGCCGAGATCCTGCTGCTGCTCGCCTTCCACCCGCGCGGCCTCACCGCCGAGCAGCTGTCATTTCTGATGTACGGAGACGAGGGCAACCCGGTCACCATCCGGGCCGAGATCTTCCGGCTCCGCGCGCAACTCGGTGGCGCCATCGAGGCCAAGCCTTATCGATTCACCTGCGAGGTGGACGCCGACGTCCTGCAGGTCCGCCGGGCGCTGGCCACCGCCGACCTCGCGACCTTGGCACGCGTCTACCTGGGGCCGCTGCTGCCACGTTCAGAGGCCCCCGCGATCCGGCGCTACCGTGACGAGCTGGAAGCCTGGGTCCGGGCGGAACTCCTGGCCCGCGGATCCCCGGCCGACCTGTGGGCTTACGCGCAGACCTCCACCGGCTGCGACGACATCGAGATCCTGGAACGGGTCATGTCCCTCCTCCCGCCCAGCGACCACCGCCACACAGCCGCCGCCCTCCGCCTCCGCGGCGACTACGACTAACCCGACCACGCCCCCTCCAGCCGCCCTCGCAGCCGCCGCCACGCAAACCACCGCGGAACCCACCGAACCACCGCAGGCCCGCCCCTCCAGCCGCCACTGCGGCACCTATCCAGCCGCCCTCTCCAGGCCGCCCACCGCACCACGGGGCCGCCCTCCAGCCAGCCGCCATCGCGGCACCCATGACACCACCGCAGCGCCCATCGCGGCCCCATCAGGTCACCGCAGTCCCATCGCAGCACCGGAGCGCCCATCACGGGCACCCGCGCCGAACGGACCTCGATCGAACGGCGCTACGAGTGATCGATCTCCTGGATTACCTGGCCGCCCAGCTCCCGCTGGATAAGCGCCATCCCCGTCAGCCCGTCAACATCGGCGTCGGCGTCATTCTCCGGATCGACGTCATCGGCATCCGCGATGCCGCCGGACCGCACGCCCCCCGGACCCATGCTTCCGTTGCTTCCCGCGCCCCCTGCGCCGACGCCTCCGGACCCTCTGCGCCGAGGCACCTCGTCCGGCCACGCCTGGCTGGAGCTCACTCCTGCCATGCCGCCAGCGCCGCCCGCCGGGCCCGCCGCCTGGCCGGCCCGGGAGCCGCCCCATCCCGCCAGAGCCGCCGACCGCGCGGCCTCCATGGCCGCGGACATCGCCGCCGACTTCCCCGGCGATCCAGCACCGGAGCCCCCCGCCGACCCGGCATGGGCACTGACCGCCACCCGGGACTTGCCGAACCCCGACATCTGCGGCGGTTCCGGCGAGCCGTCATCCTCATCTGACGGCCCATCCGGCCACGACTCATCCGTAGCACCGGCCGCCGCCAGCCCGCCCGACACGCTCCCGGCAACCGCGCCCGATGAAACCGCACCCGCACCGCCGGCACTGGACGGAACCGCGCCCATACCGGCACCCGCCGCTGCGCCCATACCGGCGCTCGCCGCCGCACCGCCGGCACTGGACGGAACCGTGGCCATCGCACCCATACCGGCGCTCGCCACTGCGCCCATACCGACACTCGCCGCCGCGCCACCGGGAGAGCCTTCCGACACTTCACCGGACACAGCGCCTGACACGGCACCTTCGTCCGGGGCGCCCACGCCCCAGGAATCCGCCGTGCTGGAGGTCTCCGCCGACGCGGCAAAACCAGCCGAACCCGGCCCCGAAGCCAAGCCCGTACCCGACACCGAGCCCGAGGACCCCGGCACCGAGGAGCCGGACACCGAGGACCCCGACGCCGCCGAGGCCACTGCGACTCCGCCTGGACCTGAACCGGGCCCAGAACCTGAAGCTGGGCCTGAACCGGAGCTTGGGCCTGAACCTGGGCCGAGGCCGGCTGCGGCACCAGGCCCACCAGCGCCTCCCGGCGTGGGCGGCACCGCACGTGTGCCGCCGCCGGGCGGCCCGCCACCCGACAGGACGACCTCGACTCGCCAGGAGCCGCCGAAGAGCTCACCGAGCACCGACGCGACATCCTCCTCGCGCCTGCCGTTGAGGAAGCCCTTGACGTCGCCGGGCCGTTCGAACCCGATCGTCACGACGAAGCCGTCGACACTGAGCACCTGCGCATTCTGCAGGGTCATCCAGGCGACCTTCTTGCGCAGTTTGACTGCTTCGAGCACCTGCGGCCATGCCTGCTGCACCCGCCCAGCCCCAGGGCCGCCACCCGTTGGGCCAGAAGCCTGCGATGGCGCCGCGGGCGGGACCGACGAGGTGGACGACGACTGGACCTGCGGCTGCGGGGCCTGCGACGACTGGGCCGCAGACTGCTCGCCCGGATGCTGGTGGGCTGCGGGCTGCTGGGACGGCGACTGCTGGGCTGATGGCTGCTGGGCTGATGGCTGCGCCGAAGGGATCTGACCCGAACCCGGCTTCACGGCTGAGGGCCAGTCGTCGTCGGCTTGCCGGGGGGCGGGAGCCGTACCAGAAGCAGAAGCCGATCCGGCCGACTGGACCGCGGGCTCTGGCGCTGCGGGGGCGGCAGCCTGCGCCTGAGCAGGAACGGGCGCCTGGCGGGGCGGCGCAGCGGGAGGTGCCGCGGAGATCGGTGGCACCGCAGGTGCCACCTGCGGCGCCGCGGGCTGGGGCGCGACATGCGGCGGCGAGGGCTGGGCCGCGACATGAGCCTGCGGGGCGCCGCGCTCAAGACGCTCAAGGCGCTCAAGACGCACCATCAGCGCGGCCTCGCCCTGCTCCGCCGCCGGGAGCAGCACACGCGCGCACATCAACTCGAGCAGCAGCCGAGGAGAGATCGCGCCGCGCATCTCGGTCAACCCGGCATTGAACACTTCGGCGGCACGCGTCAGCTCGGCGGGACCCATCGACCGGGCCTGGGCGACCAGCCGCTCCAGCTCGTCGGCCGGCCGGTCGAGCAGGCCGTTTACGGCGGCGTCCGGCACATTGGCGAGGACCACCAGGTCGCGGAAGCGCTCGAGCAGGTCGGCGGCGAACCGGCGTGGGTCGTGGCCGCCCTCGATGACCCGGTTGACCGTGTGGAACACCGCCGCGCCGTCGCGCACCGCGAACGCGTTGACGACCTCGTCGAGCAGGTCGCCGTCGGTGTAGCCGAGCAACGACACGGCGCGCTGGTAGGTGATGCCCGCGTCGTCGGCGCCGGCCAGCAGCTGGTCGAGGATCGACAGTGAGTCGCGCGCCGAACCCGCGCCGGCGCGCACGACCAGCGGCAGGGCCGTCGGCTCGTACGGCACGGACTCGGAGTCGAGGATCTCCTCCATCAACTGGCGCAGCGTGGTGGGAGGCATCAGCCGGAACGGATAGTGGTGCGTGCGGGACTTGATCGTCCCGATGACCTTCTCCGGCTCCGTGGTCGCGAAGACGAACTTCAGGTGCGGCGGTGGCTCCTCGACGAGCTTGAGCAGCGCGTTGAACCCTTCGCGGGTCACCATGTGCGCCTCGTCGATGATGTAAATCTTGAACCGGGCCGACACGGGCGCGAAGAACGCGCGCTCTCGCAGGTCGCGGGCGTCGTCGACACCGCCATGCGACGCAGCGTCGATCTCGATGACGTCGAGATGCCCGGGGCCGGTCGGAGCCAGCGCCACGCACGAGTCGCACACACCGCAGGGGTCGGGAGTCGGGCCCTTCTCGCAGTTCAGGCTGCGCGCGAGGATCCGCGCGCTCGAGGTCTTGCCACAGCCTCGCGGGCCGCTGAAAAGATAAGCGTGGTTGATGCGACCGCTCCGCAACGCCTGCCGCAAGGGCTCTGTGACGTGCTCCTGGCCCTTCACCTCAGCGAATGTCCCGGGCCTGTACTTCCGATAGAGCGCGAGACTCATACCGTCTCCTCGGGGAGAGCATCACCGGGCCTAACGAAGAGAACCCCCCGCACACCCGCCAGAGCCCGCTTATCCTTGCTGCCTTCCGGCCCTGGGGAGGTTCACAGGATGACGCCGCGCGAGGGGTCCGGTCACACAGTCTAGCCACTCCTCGCCCATGCCGAAGCCGCCGAGCCGACCCCGCCACGACCAAGCTCGACCCGGCCGAAACAGGGGGTCACCTCACTCGCCGCGTCCGCTAAGCTTTTCGACGGAGGATTCGCCTAGTTGGCCTAGGGCGCACGATTGGAAATCGTGTTTCGGGAGACCGATCAGGGGTTCGAATCCCCTATCCTCCGCGCCTGGTTGAGGCAGACAAATACGCAGGGCCCGGACCGATCCAGCCGGGCCCTTCGTGTTTCCCGGGATCGGGCCTTGCGCCGGACGGCCGTGCGTGGACGCCCTCTTGTCAACCGCAGGCCGGGCGCAGCCAGTGGGGGTCGACCCACCCTTCGCGGCCGTCGTCCACGGCCACCTGCCAGTAGGCCAGGCCGGCAGGGTTGCTCCGGCTCTTCACCGTGACCTTCCGACCGTGCTCGATCTGGGTCTGCGGTTCACCGTGCTCGTCCCGTAGGAATAGATCGGCCGCCGCGATCGTGAAGCGGTCGCACGTCCTGGACGCCGGGGCTGAAGAGGCCGCGCTGGGTCCACTCTGATTCGGCGTGCCTCCTGCTGTGGCGCCCGATCGCCACAGCAGGCCAGGCCACAAGAGCAAGGTCGCGGTCGCGACCGCCACGACCACGCCCAGGCCCACAGCGATCTTTCGCCGCGCCGGGCGCGTGCCTGCAGGTGGAAGGGGCGCCGGATCCACTGGCGGCGTTTCGTCCGGCTTCTTCGTCGGCTCGTCCGGTTTCCTCGTCGGCGTGGTCGACGATTCCGCGCGCGCCTGGCGGAGAAGGATCAGAAGCCGCTGCAGATCATTGGTGGTGACGTCGTCGATCAGCTCGCAGAGCGCGGACAACGTCACGTCCTTCGGCAGATTCTCGCCTTTGGCATATCGCGACATCTGCGAATCCGAAATATTCAGCTGACGTGCGACGTCGCTTTGCGACCTCCTTGTTCGCGTGACCAGCCGACGCCATTCCGAGCCGAATTCGGTTCGTGCGGCGCCGGCCGGAACAACCAGCTGATGCTTTGGACGATCGGTCATCGTAAGTGTCCCGCCTTTACGCGACCGGTTCGGGTTTCCCGTACGGGATCCGGCATCTACGCAGCTCAATGCCCTCCGGGACGCGTCCCGCAGGGATTATGCCGCAAACGCTCTGGTCCGATCCGATCGATCATCCGGAGACTGACTGTGCCCATTTGGTGCCGGAAGGAATTGCATCGCCCGCAGATACGCGTGTCAAGCGATTTCCCGATATTCCGCGCCAGGTCAAAGGAATACGCCCAACGCGGACGGCACCCGAACAGACATCACGAAAGAATCACAGGGAGGACGAAAACCCATGCATCACCTGAACCTGCGCCCGCGACGTCTGGTCGCCCTGCTCGCGGCCTGCGCCGCCGGACTGCTCCTGCTGATCTCGCCGGCCGGGAACGCCATGGCGAACACCGCGACCAGCGCGCTCCCGGCTCGCGCCGGCTGCTCGACGTGGCAGTACTGGACCGATTACGGCGCTCCGATCTACCAGTTCGCGGGCGGCCAGGGCACGGCGACCTACGGCGTCGTGAACGTGACGCATTTCTCCGGCGACTGGCGCGGCGGCAACTTCTACTGGTACTCGGGAAGCGGCGCCGCGGTCCGTTACAACGCCGGCTGGATCCACATCAGCCACATTCATTACCGCCAGTGCTGGTAACACGCGTCTGGGATTAGCCAGGATGCCGGCCCTTCATCCAGAAGGCGCCGGCGTCCTCCATCACAAGGTCATCACGGGAGCAACGGGAGACGACGGCTCGGCTAGCGTCTTCGGCATGGCGAGCGGACGATCTACGATACGACCCACGAGCCGGACCGGCACGGTCGTGGCGGCATCAATCGGCGGTCTCGTCACGCTGGTGGCGGCCCTGATCACGTTATGGTCGGCCTATTTATCCGAGACGCCCACCGATTCCACCGCGGCCCCCACGGCTACCGCCACCGAAACGATCACCGCCGCACCTACGGAAACAGAACTGCCGACCGACGAACCCACTCCCCGCGTGACCGTCACCGTGACGGCAGGGCCGGACATCCGCGTGGTATTGCCCTCGTCGCTGGCCATCTCCATCGATTCGGGCGACGCCCCGTCCGGCGACGGAGGCGGCGGCAACGCCGGGCTCATCACCGCCATCGGCGGCTTCCTGACCGGTGTGGGCGCCGTGATCACCGGCTTCGTCACCTGGCTCAGCCTCCGCCGCAAACGCGATGAAGACGAAGACGAAGAGATCGACGGTAAGGGTGGAAAAGAAGTGCCGGAGACGCCATCCACCGCCAGCCCCGCCTGAGGGTCGCAAACGCCCATTTAGCGCGATGATACGGATATGACGGCGGCGACGACCGAGGCGCGCGGGCGCACGATGACATTTCCCGACGGCTTCGTGTGGGGGGCCGCGACCGCGGCGTACCAGATCGAGGGAGGCGTCGACGACGGCGGGCGCGGGGCGTCGGTCTGGGACACCTTCGCACACACGCCAGGAAACGTGGCTAATGGTCACACGGGCGACGTGGCGTGCGACCACTACCACCGCTACCGCGAGGACGTCCGCCTGATGAAACGGCTGGGCCTGCAGGCCTACCGCTTCTCGGTCGCCTGGCCGCGCATCCAGCCGTACGGCTCGGGCCCGGACAACGCGAAGGGCCTCGACTTCTACGATCGCCTGGTCGACGAGCTGCTGGCCGCCGGCATCGCTCCGTTCGTCACGCTCTACCACTGGGATCTCCCGCAGGCCCTGGAGGATCTCGGCGGATGGACCAACCGGGACACGGCGCACCGGTTCGCCGACTACGCGACAGCCGTACACGAAAGGCTCGGCGACCGCGTCGGCACCTGGATGACCTTCAACGAGCCGTGGGTGCAGGCCTTCCTGGGCTACGGCATGGGCATTCACGCGCCCGGGGTCTCCTCGCCGGCCGCCGCGTTCACGGCGTCGCACCACATGCTGCTCGCCCACGGACTGGCCGCCGCCCGGCTGAGCGGCCGGATCGCGATCACGATGAACCTCGCGCCCGTGCTCACACCCGGCCAGCTCAACGACCCGGACGTCACGCCGGGCCCGGCCGACGCGGAGGCGGTCAACCGGGTGGACTGCCTGCTCAACCGGCAGTTCCTGGACCCGGTCCTGCGTGGCGCCTATCCAGACGAGGTCCTGTCGATCGTGGAGCGCCACGCCGGCCTCGGTCACATCCACGACGGCGACCTCGCGACGATCAACCACCCGCTCGACTGGCTGGGCGTCAACTACTACACGCCCTTCGTCGTACGGTCCCAGCCCGGCGAGCCGGCCAACTCGGCCTATCCGGGCACGGAGGACATCGCCTTCAGCGGCGCGCACGGCCCGACGACCTCGATGGGCTGGGCCATCCACCCGTCCAGCCTCACCCGCCTTCTGGTCCGGCTCTCGCGCGACTACCCCGGCGTCGGCCTGGTCGTCACCGAGAACGGCGCGGCCTTCGACGACGTGGTGAGCGGCGGCCGGGTCGCGGACACCGACCGGATCTCGTTCCTCGACGGGCACCTGCGCGCCGCGCACGCCGCCATCGAGGAGGGCGCCGACCTGCACGGCTACCTCGTCTGGTCGCTGCTGGACAACTTCGAGTGGGCCGAGGGCTACAACCACAGATTCGGCATCGTGCACGTCGACTTCGCGTCCCAGCGGCGTACGCCAAAGGACAGCGCCCTGTGGTTCCGGCAGGTCATCCGCAACAACGGACTCCACCAGGAGCGGCCGCGACGTCCGACGCTCGAAGTGGTCGCGGCCCGTGCGGGCGTGTCCCGCTCGACCGTCTCGCGAGTGATCAACGGCGAGGCCTCGGTCTCGGAGGAGTTCCGTGAGATCGTCCTGAACGCCGTCAACGAGCTCGGATACGTGCCCAACAGCGCCGCGCGCAGCCTCGTCACCAGCCGAACCGACACGATCGCGATCGTCACCGCCACCCACGCCGAGTTCACGCAGGCCGCGGCCACGGCGCTGGAGCGCGCCGGACGCCAGGTCAGGCTCATGGGCCCAGACGCGCCTGGCTGGGAGCACATGGACGGCGTCCTGGTCGTCCCCGGGCCGGGCACCGACCGCCTGCTCGCCGCCGTCGAGCGGCACGACATTCCCGCCATCACGTACGGCAGGGCGCCCGGGACGGCCGTGCCGTACGCCTCGGCTGACGACGTGGGCGGGGCGGCGCTGGCCGTGGCGCACCTGCTGGAGCGGGGGCGGCGGCGGATCGCGACGATCGCCGGCCCGACGGGGTCGCCTGCCGCGCAGGATCGGCTCGCGGGCTACCGGCAGGCCGTCAAGGGCCGCGCGATGGTGGCGCTCGGCGATTTCACGATCGCCTCCGGCGCGGCGGCCATGCGCCTGCTGCTGGAAGACGACCCCGATCTGGATGCGGTGTTCGCCGCGGACGATCTGATGGCCATCGGCGCCCTGCACGCCCTCTGGGAAGCGGGCCGGCGGGTGCCGCTCGACGTGGCCGTGGCCGGGTTCGGCGACGTGGCCGCCGCGCCGTACACGATCCCGTCCCTCACGACGGTGCGCTGCCCCGACCAGGCGGCCACCGCGGTGCGACTGCTGCTGACGGCCATCGACGGCGGCCCGTCGTCAGCGGCCGTGCTGCCGGTGGAGCTCGTGATTCGGGCGTCGACGTAACGGGCCGCTCGACACGTTCAGCGGAGCGATTTGACGTTCGGAGGGGCCGTTTAGGGGCAATAGCCCCCGCGTGGACTTCAATGACAGGGCGCAACTCGACCCGTCACAGGTCGAGGACGTCGGACGCGGCGGAGGCGGTGGCCGGGGCGGATTAATGATCGGCGGCGGCGCCGCCGGCATCATCACGCTCATCATCGCACTGATCTTCGGAATCAATCCGGGCAACATAACGGGCGGCAGCGACCAGCCCGCCAATCTGCAGCCCACGTCCGACCTCAGCAGCAAGTGCCGCACCGGCGCCGACGCCGACCAGGACGAGAAGTGCCGTGTGGTCGGCGTCGTCAACAGCATTCAGGACTACTGGGGAACCCAGATCCCGAACTATGAGTCGGCGCGCACGACCCTGTTCTCCGGGGCCGTCGACACCGGATGCGGCCAGGCCGACTCGTCGGTCGGCCCCTTCTACTGCCCGAACGACAAGCACGTCTATCTCGACCTCGGTTTCTTCGACGAGCTCAAGAGCAGGTTCGGCGCTGAAGGCGGCCCGTTCGCGCAGGCGTACGTCATCGCCCATG
The DNA here is from genome assembly GCA_017592665.1 of Streptosporangiaceae bacterium NEAU-GS5. GTDB lineage: Bacteria > Actinomycetota > Actinomycetes > Streptosporangiales > Streptosporangiaceae > NEAU-GS5. Next base: position 74,395 of record JAGFNW010000023.1, read on the forward strand.
AATACGGGCATCACGCGCAGGACCTCTACGGGACCATGAACAAGGTCGGCCAGGGCACCGGACCCGAAAGCGGATCCGTGCGACTGGAATTGCAGGCCGACTGCTTCGCCGGCGTGTGGGCCAAGCACGCGTACGACACGAAGTTCTACGCCACGCAATTCACCGACAAGGACATCCAGGAAGCGCTGTCCGCGGCGGCCGCGGTCGGCGACGACCGGATCCAGCAGCAGGCGCAGGGCCAGGTCGACCCGGAATCCTTCACGCACGGCACGTCAGCCCAGCGGACGAAGTGGTTCACGACCGGCTACAAGCAGAGCGGCGATCCGCAGCAAGTCTGCGACACCTTCTCGGGATCCATCTGATGCCCTCTGTGACAGCCGAGACGCGGTAGCACTCCAAAACGCCTAAACTACGTCGGGTGATCTTTAAGTTGGTCGGCGACGGACGCCCCTATCCTGAGCATGGCCTGTCGCACCGCGAATGGGCGCAGATCCCACCGCGTCAGGTCAGGCTGGACTCGCTGATCACGACGAAGACGGTCCTCGACCTCAACTCGTTGCTGGCCAGCGACTCCACCTTCTACGGCGATCTGTTTCCGCACGTGGTCCAGTGGGAGGGCGAGCTCTATCTCGAAGACGGCCTGCACCGGGCCCTCCGAGCCGCCCTCCACCAGCGGTCCGTCCTCCACGCCCGCGTCCTCGACCTCTAGGCCGGCTGAACCCGGACCTTCTCCCGCACCGCCACCCGCGCCCCATCGAAGTCGCCCAGCCGAGCCGCTCGGCGGCGCTACGCATAGACGGATGTTATGAGCGGTCTATACGTAGTAACCGGCGTTCGATCTGGGTTCGGGCTCTCAGGGGCTCTGAAAGCAATCAAGCCGCCGACCCCGTCGAGGCAGGTCAGCGGCTCTGATTTGGCGAGCGGTGGTGGTGGGATTTGAACCCACGGATGAGTTGCCCCATCACACGCTTTCGAGGCGTGCGCCCTCGGCCACTAGGCGACACCACCGTCGCTTACCTTACCGGAATCGGACCAGTGCCTGTCACATGCGTTTGCGGGTGAAGAAGTCGGTCAAGACGGCGCCGCACTCATCGGCCAGGACTCCGCCGATCACTTCCGGGCGGTGGTTGAGGCGGCGGTCGCGAAGGACGTCCCACAGCGAGCCTGCGGCCCCGGCCTTCTCGTCGGCCGCGCCGTACACGACCCTGTCGACGCGGGCCTGGACGGCCGCGCCGGCGCACATGGTGCAGGGCTCGAGGGTCACGACGAGCGTGCAGCCGTCGAGCCGCCAACCGCCGCGCTCGCGAGCGGCGGCGCGCAGAGCGAGGATCTCGGCGTGCGCGGTGGGGTCGCCCGAGGTCTCGCGGTCGTTGCCGGCCATCACCAGGGGTCTGACGCCGTCGAGGACGACGGCCGCGCCGACCGGCACCTCGCCGCGCCCCCCGGCCCGTACGGCTTCCGCCAGCGCGAGCCGCATCGCCTCCTCATAGCCCTCATAACCCTGATAGCCCTGAGCGCCGTCGTTGTCCATGGGTCAGCGGAGACGGTCGAGTTCGTCGGCGAAGGCGAGGCGCTCGGCGATGACCGACAGGGTGTCGGCGGGGAGGACGCCTTCTTCCATGCTCAGCTCGAGCATCTCTTCCGCGGTCACGCCGAAGTCGCCGAGCAGCTCGAAGTCGCCGCCCGGACGGACGCCGATGTCGGGGGCGTCCTTGTCGACGGCGACCCCGGCCAGCTCGGCGAAGATCTCGCCCAGCGGGTCGTTTATGCCCGCCTGGGCGTCCGACAGAAATACCCGTGGGTCAGCGTCACCCTCGTATCGGACGACGGCGAACCACTCGTCCTCGACCTCGACGCAGAGGATCACGAGCTCGTCCCCGGCGAGGCCGAGGGCCTCCTGCACGGCGTCGCCGACGTCGTCGGCGATCTCGGCCTCGCCGAGGTCGACCTCGGTCCCGGCCCAGCCGTCATTGGAGCGCATGAAGGCGGCGGCGAACAGATTCGGTCTCGAGGACATGCGCGGCTCCGAGGTCAGCCGATGGCGGCGTCGACGGCGCGTTCGAAGGGCTGGGAGAAGCCCAGCCGGGCGGCGATGCTGGACAGCACCTCGTCGGGGAGCAGATCCAGGTCGCCGGAGAGCGCGCCGAGTTCCATCTCGTCGAGTCCGAGGTCGGCGAAGATCGACAGATCACCGGCCGGGAGGACCATCTCGAGCTCCTCCTCTTCGGGAATCGGCACGTCGAGATATTCCAGGACCTGCTGCGCGAGCGGCCAGTCCCAGGCGGCGGTGATGTCCGACAGGAACACGCTGACGCGCTCGCCGAAAACCCGTAACGCCACGAAGAAGTCATCCCCCACCGCGATCAGCCCAATCGTGGTGCCCATGCTCGGCATCTGCCGCGTCGCGTGGATCAGCCCGCGCAGGTCGGCGGTGAGCGCAACGGGCAGCATCTCGGCTTCCCAGTGGTCATCTTCGCGATAGACCACGATGGCGAAGTCGAGCGCGTCTACGTCTGTCATCGTCATCCCCACGACGCGGTCCTCACGTCTCGTTATCGTCCCAGAATCGCGCTGCCACCGTACTCTCGTCGCGCCAAATTGTGATCAAAACCGTCTCCCGACTCCCTGCTCACATCAGGCGTAGGGGTAACTTTTCTAGACATGAAGACCCATGTCGTCGATCATCCGCTGGTCGCGCACAAGCTGACCGCGCTCCGCGATGTGCGGACCGATTCCCCCACCTTCCGGCGGCTGGCCGACGAACTGGTGACCCTCCTCGCCTACGAGGCGACCCGCGACGTCCGCGTGACCGACGTGACGGTGGACACGCCGCTCATGGCGACCCAGGGCGTGCGGCTGGCCCGCCCGTGGCCGCTCGTCGTCCCCATCCTGCGGGCCGGACTCGGCATGCTCGACGGGATGGTACGGCTCCTGCCGACGGCCGAGGTCGGCTTCCTGGGCATGATCCGGGACGAGGAGACCCTCCAGGCCGAGACGTACGCCACGCGGCTCCCAGACGACCTCTCAGGCCGTCAGTGCTACGTGCTGGACCCCATGCTGGCCACGGGAGGCACGCTCGCGGCGGCCATCGAGTTCCTCTTCCAGCGTGGCGCGATCGACGTCACGGCCATCTGCCTGCTGGCCGCCCCCGAGGGGCTGGCGCACCTGGACGATGTCTTCAGGGGTTCGGGGCGCCCGCTCAAGGTCGTCACGGCCGGCCTGGACGAACGCCTGAACGAGCACGGCTACATCCTTCCCGGCCTCGGCGACGCGGGCGACCGCCTCTATGGGGTGGTTTGAATTCGCCGCTAGTTACACACTGTCGCTCTCTGGGTACGTAGAGTAATGGGCATGTCGTCCGCAGCGTTCTCAGGGAGAGCCCATGAGCAACCGTGCCGACCCTTCTGACATGGGGGGTCGCTACGAGCAGGTCGCGGCCGCGCTGAGGGACGAGTTCGCCGGCGTGCACCCGGAGACCACGGTCGTCCGGTGCATCCAGGCGGCCCACCACGGCGCGGTGGAGGTGACCGGCCATGCCTATCCGGGGCTGGTCGAGCGGATCGCCCGTAAGCATCTCCAGGTACTGGCCATGGTGGCCACGGAAAGAGCGTGACCATCGGCCATAACGAGGCTGGATGTTCATATTTTTCCGCTTTACCGAACCAAGCGCCTGGGTAATCTAAGTGTCATGGGAGTGGTGACGGCAGTGCAGGTCAAGAAGGTCCTGAAATGGGGAGCCATCGCACTGGTAGCGTTCTACCTGCTGTCGAGGCCGGCCGACGCGGCCAGCACCGTGCACAACGCGGTGTCCGGCGTCGTCAACGCGGCTGACTCGGTGGCCCAGTTCTTCGCCAGGCTGACATGAGGCTTGTGACCCACGGGGATTCGGCCCCGTCGTCGGTCAACCGCTACCTACTCCCCCACGAGCACCAGGTCATCATGGTGCGTCGCCACCCTGCGGTGCTGCTCAGGCCGGTCGCCGAGATCTTCGGCGGCCTCATCCTGGCCGGGCTGCTCAGCAAGTGGCTGGGTGACAACAACGGCGGCCAGGCCCTCGTGCTCATCTGGTGGGCCTGGCTTCTGCTTCTCATCCGCTTCGTATGGAAGGTGGCGGAGTGGTCGGTTGACTACTTTGTCGTCACCTCCCAGCGCATGCTCCTGACAACCGGGTTGATCACCCGCAAGGTCGCGATGATGCCTCTGTCAAAAGTCACCGACATGAGCTTCCAGCGATCTTTGCTCGGGCGACTGCTGGGCTATGGGGAGTTCGTGCTGGAGTCGGCCGGCCAGGACCAGGCGCTGCGGAACGTCGAATACATCCCCTACCCGGAGACGCTGTATCTGGAGGTGTGCCAGATGATTTTCCCCAGCAAGGACGACGGCGACGACTAACGGCCCGGATGTCCCTTTCTGTCAATGAATCTGGATCGAGATTCTTGACTGAGGGTTACGCGATTCGACAGCTTCATGCCATCATGGCGGAATCATTGACCACTTCCCGCCCTGAGAGACCAGATGCCGAGTCAGGGAACCATCGGTGACCGCGTCCGCGGATTGCGGTTGAGCAGGCGCATGTCTCAGGCCCAGTTGGCCGGGCCGGATCTGTCCGACAGTTACGTATCTCTGATCGAGTCGGGGAAGCGGACGCCCACGCCCGTGGTGGCCCGGTTGCTCGCCGAGCGCCTCGGTTGCACGACCGAGTTCCTGCTGCACGGGATCGAGCCGCGCCAGCGGATCGACACCGAGCTCGGGCTGCGCCACGCTGAGCTGGAGCTGCACCACGGCGACCCCGCCATGGCCGCCGACCGCTTCGGCGACATCGCCAAGGCCGCCGGCGAGGACAATGCCATGCTCGCCGCCCACGCGCGGCTCGGCCGCGCCCGGGCGCTGGAGGCGCAGGGCCGCATCGGCCGCGCCGTCGAAGCCTACGAGCGACTGCGCCGCGAGGCCGTCGCGCACCCCGAGCGGCTGGCCGACCTGCCGCTGACCGTCGCCCTGTGCCGCTGCTACCACCGCGCCGGCGACATCCTGCGCGCCCGCGACCTCGGCGCCGCCGCCCTCGCCCAAGTGGAGCGGATCGACATCAGCCAGGGCGAGCTGGCCACCGACCTCGCCTCCTCGCTGGTGGAGGCCGAGACCGGGATGCCCTATGTGGAGCGCGTCCTGGAAGGCATGGGGCGGCCCTCCGCCATCGACCGCAGCGCCGAGATCCTCGCGCTGTGGCAGGCCAGCGTCACCGCCGCCGAGGGCGAGGATTCCGCGCTCGCCGTGCAACTCGCCGAAGACGCCATCGCGGCCGGTCGGGCCGGTCGGATGGCGCTGCGCTTCGGCCGGATCGCCATGCACTGGTCCCGGATCAACGCTGCCACGCCCGAGCTGATGGACTTGGATCGCGCCAATGATCGCGCGTCCGCGGCCGTCGAGATCTTCGCGGTGTTCCCGTCCGAGGTGTCCGACTACGCGCGCAGCCTGACAATTTTGTCGTTGGTCCATCTGCGCAGCGGCAAGCTCGACTCCGCGGGCGACCTGGCCGACCACGCGATCGAGTTGCTCGGCCCGGCCGCAGGGCCGACGCCGGCGAGCGCGCACCTGCTGCGCGCGCAGATCTCGCTGGCCCGCGCCGAGAACGCGACCGGATCCCTGCATCGTGCGACCGAGCTGCTCGACCGCGGCGCGATCGACCGCGACGCCGCCCGGGCCTGGCGTGAGCTGGGCGATCTGTGGGGTCGCGCCGGAGTCCGCGAGGAGCAGGCCAAGGCTTACCGCCGGGCCCTTGAGGCGGTCGGCATCCACGCCAACATGCCTGGCGCCACGGTGTCGACGGCCACGCTTTCCCACGGAGGCACGGTCTAGGTTCATGCGACGGGGCCGCGCCGAGCGCGGTTTCCCGTCGGCCTGGCATCTAAACTCCGACCCGGTGCCGATTTGTCGTCAAGCCTCTGGAATGATTAGGGTCGACCAGTCATTGCATCATGGGATGACTGGCATCCCAGAGGAGGCGGCAGTGAGTCTGCGTACGGCACAGCGGGCGTCCCTGGTGGACCAGGTGATCGACCAGCTCAAGGAGCAGATCACCACTGGTTCCTGGCAGATGCATGCCAAGATCCCGACCGAGACCGTGCTGGCCGAGCACCTGGGCGTGGGGCGCAACACGGTCCGCGAGGCCGTCCGGGCGCTGACCCACGCCGGTCTGCTGGAATGCCGCCAGGGCGACGGCACCTATGTCCGCGCCACCAGCGAGCTGTCGGGCGCGATGGCGCGTCGGTTGCGTACGGCCGAGCAGCTCGAAATCCTCGAGGTGCGGCGCGCGCTTGAGGTGGAGGCGGCCCGGCTGGCCGCGACCCGGCGCACGGAAGGCGACATCCTCGCGCTCGAGCACGCCCTCGCCCGGCGTGAGCAGGCGTGGAACGCCGGCGACCCGGACGTGTTCGTGGAGGCCGACCTGGCCTTCCACGTGGCGGTGGTCGAGGCCACGCACAACCGCGTGCTGGTCGACCTCTATCGTGACTTCTCCGCGGCGCTCCGCGCGAGCATCGCCGCGGCCGGCGGCAGCCTCGAGCAGAACCACATCCCACACGACGGCATCGTCCGTGCGATCGTCGCCGGCGACGCCACGGCCGCCGAGCACGCCGGCCACGCCTGCATGGAGCACATCCTCATCGCCCTCACCGACGAAGACTGACACCCGGCCCAAGGTCGGGCGGGGGTACGTCGCTGAGGCGACGTGCGTCAGAGGGCGCGGAGGGACATGACGAGGTAGCGGTAGGCGGGGTCGTCGGCGTCGTCGGTGATGAGGGCGGGCTTGGTCGCCGAATCCAGATAGATCCGCAACTGGTCGGTGGCCACCGCGCTGACACCGTCGAGCAGGAACTGCGGCTGGAACGCGATCTGCAGCGGCTCGCCCGTCAGGACCGCTTCCACCACTTCGGCGCCCCGGCCGATCTCGCCTCCGCCGGCCTGGATGAGGCAGCTGCCGTCCTGCGTGAACGACAGCCGGACGGCCGTGTTCCGCTCGGCCACCAGCACCACGCGCTTGATCGCTTCAACGAGCGGGGCCACCGCGATGTCGGCGTGTCCCGGCCAATGGCCGGTCAGCCGGGCGCGGTAGTCGATGAACTGGTCGTCGAGCAGGCGCACGGTGGTCGTCCGGCCGAGGCTCTCGAACCCCGCCACGCTGTCGCCGAGCCCGACCGTCACCTCGCCACCGCGCAGCGACCGGGCCACGTCGGACAGGACCCGGGCCGGAATCACCACGCCGCGCTGATAGTCCGGCTGCTCGGGGTGCCACAGGAAGTCGCGGGCGGCGATCCGATAGCGGTCGGTGGTCGCCATCGACACGGCGGGCCCGTCGATGTCGACCCGGACGCCGGTCAGCATGGGCAGCGAGTCGTCACGGCTGGCGGCCGGGGCCACCTGCCCCACGGCGTCGGCGAACACGCCGCCGCCGACCGTGCCCACGACGGGCGGCATCGGCGGGAGCGAAGGAAAATCTTCGGCGGGCAGCGTGAGCAGGCCGAACTCGGCGCTTCCGCAGGTCAGCACGGCCTCGGCGCCGCCCGTGACCAGCTCGACCGGCTGGTTGGCCAGGCTGCGGGTGATCTCGGCGAGCACCCGGCCGGGAATGAGCACCCGCCCCGGCTCGGCCACGTCGGCCTCGATGACGGCGCGGGCCGAGACGTCGTAGTCGAACGCCGACACCTGCACGCCGTCGTCGGCCGTCAGCAGCAGGCCGGACAGCACGGGCACAGCAGGACGGGAGGGCAGCACACGCGCCGCCCAGGCCACGGCCTCAGCGAGCACGTCGCGGTTCACTTGGAACTTCATCTTCCGACCTCCCATCTCGATCAACGGCGGTGTCATGAAAATCTCATGCCGACTTCTGAGATTCTTATACCGTTCCCCACCGACAGTCTCTCAGGCCCGGCGCGTCCCCTGTAGATACGCCAGCACGGCGAGGACCCGGCGGTTGTCGTCGTCGCTGGGCGCGAGGTCGAGTTTGCCGAAGATGTTGGCCGTGTGCTTGCCCACGGCGCTCTCGCTCAGATAGAGCCGCTGGCCGATGGCCGCGTTCGAACGGCCTTCGGCCATCAGCTCCAGCACCTCGCGCTCCCGCGGGGTGAGCCGGCCGAGCGGCTCGTCGCGCGCGTTGCTGGCCAGCAACTTGGCGATGACGTCGGGGTCCATCGCGGTGCCGCCCTCGGCCACCCGGCGCACCGCGTCCACGAACTGCTCGGCGTTGAACACCCGGTCCTTCAGCAGATAGCCGACGCCGCCGGTCCCGTCGGCCAGCAGCTCCCTGGCGTACAGCTGCTCGACATGCTGGGAGAGGACCAGCACGGGCAGGCCGGGGATTCTGCGCCGGGCCTCGAGCGCGGCCTGCAGGCCCTCGTCGGTGAAGGTCGGCGGAAGCCGTACGTCGACGACGGCGATGTCGGGGCGTTCCTCGAGCAGGGCTTGGAGCAGTTCGGGGCCCGATTCGACGGCCGCGGCCACCTCGAACCCGTGCGCGGTGAGCAGCGCGACCATGCCCTCCCGGAGGAGGTGCAGGTCTTCCGCCATCACTACGCGCACTTGTCACCTCGCCACTGCTTGATCGCCAACACGAGAGCCACGGTGAACATCGACAGGCCAGTGGCGATCATCGCGCCGATCACCGGCCATTGGAAGGGCTCCGGCAGGTACAACGCCAGGAACCAGGACTTCTGCTCCATATGGCTTAGTTTGAACGCCATCGCGACGAACCCCTGCGGGATCATCGGGATCCAGCACAGCCCCATGAACCACCCGATCAGGTGCGCGTGCTTGGGGAGGACGGGCGGCAGCGGCGACAGGACCTGCGGCAGTTCGATGGTCACGATGGTGGGGCCGCCGGGCGGGCTGCTGATGGCGAGCACGCCGTCGAAGGCGGCCAGCCGCCGCTCCAGCCCGGCGAGGCCGGTGCCCTTGGCCGGGTCGGCGCCGCCGAGCCCGTCGTCGGTGACCGTGACCCGCATGGCCCTGCCGGCGTGGCTGATGTCGATCCAGGCCTCGGTGGCGCCGCCGTGACGTGCGGCGTTGGTGAGCAGCTCGCTGATGGCGAAGTAGGCGGCCGACTCGACCGGTGCATCCGGCCGTTCGGGCAGCTCGACCGTGACGTGCGTGATGAGAGGGCTGTCCAGGGCCAGCGCGCGTACGGCGTCGCCGAGCCCGCGCTCGGCCAGCACGGGCGGGTGGATGCCGCGGACCAGGCTGCGGAGGTCGGCGAGCGCGGTCGCCGACGCCTCGCGGGCCTTGGCCAGCAGGGCCTTGGCGGCGGTCGGGTCGGTCTCGACGAGCTGCTCGGCGGCGCCGATCGTCATGCCGACCGCGACCAGCCGGGCCTGGGCCCCGTCGTGCAGGTCGCGCTCAATGCGGTGCAGCTCGGCGGTCTGGTGGTCCATGGTCTCGGCCCGGGTGCGGGCCAGCCTGTTGACCTGGAGTTCGAGGGCCGCCTTGCGGGTCGGGGCGAGTAGCGCGTGCGCCGCCCGGCCGTGCGCGCGCACCAGGCGCGGCGCGAAATACGCGATCAGCGCGATCCCGGCCAGCGCCGCCCACGGGTTCATCAGGAACAGCAGTACGGGAACCACCACCGCCAAGCCGTCGAGCAGCACGAACGCGTAGTCGCGCCAGGTCGCGGGATCCCTGATCAGCCAGTTGAACCGCTGGTTCCAGGCAGGGACGCGCGGCGACCGATAGCGCTGGCGGCCCTCGTGGTAGAAGCCGTCGCGGTGCCGTACGGGAGGCGGCGGGGCGGGCCGATAGGGGTCGGCGATCTCCACGCCCGACCAGGCCAGCGCGAAGCGGCGCTGCATCCGGGCGTTGGCGCGGATGAGCCGTATGGTCATCGGCACCAGGATGATGATGCCGAGCCCGAACCCGAGCCCGAAGCCGAGCACCGCGAGCAGGCTGGTGCCGAGCCCCAGCGCAGCCAGGGCGACCAGGGCGAACGCTCTTCCGATGGCCTTCATGCGCTCCAGTTTGGGTGCTCGGTGGACGTCTGAGCAGTGGCCTCAGACACCCACTTGAGGTGGGGGAAACTCCACCCCCGCTGGGGTTTCACCCACATTCTCCACCGGCCTCGCTGTTTCTAGCGTCATCGGCATGTCTGAGACTTCCGTCATATCCGTCCAGCACCTCCACAAGGTGTACGGCTCTCGCGTCGCCGTCTCCGACGTCTCCTTCTCGGTCGACGAGGGCGAGATCTTCGGGATCGTCGGGCGCAACGGGGCCGGCAAGACCACCACGGTCGAGTGCGTGGCCGGGCTGCGCACCCCCGACTCCGGATCCGTGCACGTCGCGGCCGCCAAGGCCGAGATCGGCGTGCAACTCCAGGACGCCGCGCTCCCCGACAAGCTCAAGGCCGGCGAGGCGATCGACCTCTACGCGTCCTTCTACGGCACCTCGCCGGAAGGGCTGCTCGACGAGGTCGGCGTGCCGCCCGACGTCGCGTTCGCCAAGCTCTCGGGGGGCCAGCGCCAGCGGCTGTCGATCGCGCTCGCCCTGGTCGGCCGCCCGAAGATCGCGATCTTCGACGAGCTGACCACCGGTCTCGACCCGCAGGCCCGCCGCGACACCTGGGACCTGATCTCCAAGGTCCGCGAGCGCGGCGTCACCGTCCTGCTGGTCACCCACTTCATGGAGGAGATCGAGCGGCTCTGCGACCGGGTCGCGGTGCTCGCTGCCGGCGAGGTCGCGGCGCTCGACACGCCCGCCGGGCTGATCGCCCGGGCCGGTGGCCTGGTCACCGCGACCTTCCGCACGGCCTACCCGGATCTGCTGCGGGCCCTTCCCGAAGTCGCCTCGGTCCGCGTCGAAGGCGCGCTCGTCACCGTCACCGGCGGCGCCGGCCTGCTGAAGGCGATCGTGACGGCCGTGCCCGACATCGACGACCTGCGCACCGAGCGCACCACCCTCGACGACGCGTTCCTGACCCTGACGGGAGAAGAGTCATGAAGAAGCTGGCCCTGATCGAAACCAAGCTGTTCCTGCGCGAGCCGATCGCGATCTTCTTCGCGGTCGCCCTGCCGGTCGTCCTGCTGCTCGCGCTCGGCATGAGCATCCCCGGCTTCCGCGACCCCGATCCGACGCGCGGAGGCGAGCGGTTCGTGGACGCGGCCTTCCCCTCGGTGATCGTGCTGCTGTCGGTGGCCACGCTGGCGTTCAGCGTGCTGCCGACCACTCTGGTGATCTACCGCGAGCGCGGCGTGCTGCGGCGGATGGCCACCACGCCGGTGCGGCCGACCGCGCTCTTGACCGTACAGCTCGCCATAAACGCCGCGACCGCGACGCTCGCGACCGTGCTCGCGCTCGGCGTCGGGCACGTGCTGCTCGACGTGCCGGTGCCGCGGATGTTCGCGGCGTTCCTCGGAATGTTCGTGCTGGGCGGGGCGGCGCTATTCGCGATCGGGCTGTTCCTGACGGCGGTCGTGCCGACGGCGCGGGCCATGCAGGCCATCGGGTCGGCCGTGTTCTTCCCGATGATGTTCCTCGCCGGGCTGTGGCTGCCGCGCGACCTCATGCCGGAGGTGCTGCGCCGCGTCAGCGACATCACCCCCACCGGCGCGTACGGCGCGGCCCTGCGTGACACGATGGCCGGCCACGCCCCGTCGCTGCTGCACGTGGGCGTGCTGGTGGCCTGGGCCGCGCTGGCCGGCGGCGCCGCGGTCCGCCTGTTCCGCTGGCAATAATGGGTGGTGTGAGCGTCCCGCAGATCCACCAGAGGCCGATCGGCGAGTTGCTGCGGCAATGGCGCGAGCACCGCCGGATGAGCCAGCTCGACCTGGCGGTCCAGGCGGGGATCTCCACCCGGCACATCAGCTTCCTGGAGACCGGCAGGTCCAACCCCAGCCGCGAGATGGTCCTGCGGCTGGCCGAGCACCTGGACCTGCCGCTGCGAGAGCGCAACCACCTCCTGCTCGCCGCCGGATATGCCCCTGTTTATCCGGAGTCAGCGCTCAACACCCCCCGGATGGCCCCGGTCCTCGAGGCCATCCGGCGCCTTCTCGACGCCCATATGCCCTATCCCGCCCTCGTGGTCGACCGCGTGTGGAACATGGTCGACGCCAACGCCGCGGTCGGCCTGCTCAGCGAGGGCATCGACCCCGACCTGCTCGACAACGTGCTCCGCGCGTCGCTGCACCCAGAAGGCCTCGCGCCGCGCATCGTCAACCTCGGCGAATGGCGGGCCCACCTGCTCGGGCGGCTGCGCAGGCAGCGGGCCTTCACCGGCGACCCCGAGCTCGAGTCCCTCTACCAGGAGCTGGCCGCCTATCCGTGCGACCAGCCCGAGCCCGAGATCGAGCTGCCGGGGCCGGGCGACATCATGATCCCGCTGCGCATCCGGCACGGGGCCGGAGAGCTGTCCTTTTTCAGCATCGTCGCCACCTTCGGCACGCCCCTCGACATAACCGTCGCCGAACTGGCCATTGAATCGTTTTATCCAGCGGATGCCACCACGGCCGAATTCGTGAAGAATTCTGGGGATCTTCAGTAAGGAGTCCCCGTGCCGGAGTCGATCCTGACCCACACGTCGCATCTCGACGCATCACCAGAAGCGGTCTTCGACCACCTCACCACCCCCGAGAACTACGTCGGTCTGTCACCTCTGGTGGTGGCCGTACGGGACGTGGACAGGTCGGAGCCCGGAGTCATCCGATACACGTCGGTCGAGCGTTTCCGCTGGCTCGTGTTCAGTTATGAGAATCCCATCCGCGTCGCGCTGCACACGTCCGAGTTGTGCGTGTTCGGCGAGGTCAAGAGCCCCGGCGGCGTGCGGCTGAGCTACCGCTTCGAGCTCTCCCCGGAGGGGGGCGGCACGCGGCTGGACGACCGCCTGGTCGTCAGCGCGTCGCGGCTCCTGCTCGGCTTCGCCGCCGGCCAGGCCCGCAAGGTCCAGCTGGCCCGATCGCAGATCCTCGCGTCCCGCCTCGTCGCCGCCCCATAAACCCCGAATTTTCGGGGTATACCAGGGCGGGAGGCGAAGCTGAGCGTTCGGGGAACCGTCACCGCGTTGGCCGCGGGCGCCGTCATCGTGTCCATGGCCGCGCAACACACCACCAGCACGACGACGGCGCAGGCCAGGGCCAATCCGCTGGACAATCCGGACGGCACGCGACCCGGCCTGGCCGCCGTCACCTCGGCCGCCGACCGCGCCGCCGCACGCCGGCTCATCGACCGGCTGCGCACACGCGGCAAAGGTCCCAAAACCGGCTACGAACGGGTCCGGTTCGGGGAGAAGTGGACCGACACGGCCGACGACGTCGCGTACGGGCAGAACGGCTGCCGCACCCGCGACGACCTGCTGGCCCGCGACGGCGCCGACATCCGCTACCGGACCGGGTCGGCCTGCGTGGTCGTCGCCATGACGCTGACCGACCCCTACACCGGGCGGACCATCCACTGGACCAAATCCCACTCGGATGAGATCCAGGTCGACCACGTCGTCCCGCTCTCCTACGAGTGGGAGATGGGCGCCGGCCGCTGGCCCATGGCCAAACGCCTGCGCATCGCCAACGATCCGCTCAACCTGCTCCCCGTCTACGGCAAGGCCAACGAGCAGAAGGGCGGGGCGGGCCCGGCATCCTGGCTCCCACCGGTCAAAAGCATCCGATGCGCGTACGTGGTGCGCTTCGCCCAAGTGGCGCTGAAGTACGACCTCCCAGTTACTAAAGCCGACAAACAGGCCATGCTTCACCAATGTGGATAATGTGATCACATGACGGTTCTCTGGCACGTCACCATGTCCCTCGACGGCTACATCGCCGGCCCCAAAGGCGAAGTCGACTGGCTCTTCGCCAACCCCGGCACCTCCACCACGGCCGACGAGGTCATCCGGACCACCGGCGCCTTCCTCGCCGGACGCCGCAGCCTCGATCTCGCGCCCGAAGGCAGCAAGGCGTACGGCGGCGCCTGGACCGGACCCGTCTTCGTGCTCACCCACCGCCCGCCCGCCGTCGTCGACCCGTCCATCACGATCCTGTCCGGCGACATCAAAGCCGCCGTCGCCACCGCGACCGCCGCCGCGGGCGACCGTAACCTCGTCATCACCGGCGCCAACGTGGCACGTCAAGCCCTTGAGGCCGACCTGATCGACGAGATCCTGGTCCACCTGTCGCCCGTGCTGCTCGGCTCGGGCACCCGCCTGTTCGACCGATCCGGATACGACTGGCTGCCGCTCGAGAAGATCTCGGTCACCGACTCGGGACCCGTCACCGACCTGCGCTTCCGCGTCCCGCACTGAGCGTGCGGGAGATTCTCGGCCTGTTCGGCGCCGGTCTCGCCGCCGGCGTCGTCAGCACCGTCGTCAGCCTCGCGTCGATCGTCTCCTACCCCGCCCTGCTCGCCGTCGGCATCGCGCCACTGGCCGCCAACGTCACCAACACCGTCTCCCTCGTCTTCACCGGCGTCGGCGCCGCCATCGGCTCCCGCCCCGAACTGGCCGGCCAGCGCCACCACGTCGTACGGCTCAGCGGCATCAGCCTCGTCGGCGGCGCGACCGGCGCGACCCTGCTCCTGCTCACCCCGGCCGGCGCCTTCGAACGCATCGCACCCCTGCTGATCGCCGGAGCGTCCCTGCTGCTGATCCGCCGCCCCCGGCCGCGCCCGCACGGCAGGCTTCTCTACGCGGCCCTGTTCGTGGTCGCCACCTACGTCGGCTACTTCGGCGCGGCGGGCGGCGTGCTCATGCTCGCCGTCCTGTCGGCCATGTTCGACAAGACCCCGGCCCGCATCAACGCCATCAAGAACGTGCTGTCCGGATTCGCCAACGCGGTCGCCGCGATCGGCTTCGCCCTCTTCGGCCCGGTCGTGTGGTGGGCCGTGGCCCCGCTCGCCGCCGGCTTTCTGATCGGCGGCTGGCTCGGCCCGAAGATCGCCCGCCGGCTTCCCGGCCAGTCGCTGCGCTACCTCGCCGCCGCCTGTGGCCTCGCCGTCGCCGGCAAGCTCGCCATCGCCACGTACGCCTGACCCGCATGGAGTGGTTCACCGATGCACGACGACATCTACCGCTACAACGAGGAACGCTGGAACGCCCTCGTCGAGGCGGACGCCCTGTTCACCCGGCCCATGCTCGACCTCGACGCGGAGAAGGCCCAGGCGTACCTCGACCTGGAGAGGCTGGGCCTGCCAGGCGACCTGGCCGGCCGGAAGGTGCTCTGCCTGGCAGGCGGAGGCGGGCAGCAGTCCGCGGCCTTCGCCCTGCTCGGAGCCGACGTGACGGTCTTCGACCTCTCGACCGGCCAACTGGGGCGCGACCGCCGCGCCGCCGAGCACTACGGCGTCGACATCCGCACCGTCCAAGGCGACATGCGGGACCTGTCCGCCCTCGACGCCTCCGCGTTCGACCTGGTGTGGCACCCGTATTCGCTGACGTTCGTCCCGGACGCCCGGGTCGTGTTCCACGAGGTCGCGAGGGTCGTCAAGCCCGGCGGCCACTACTACCTGATGTGCGCCAACCCGTTCTTCTCCGGGCTCACGCACCACTCATGGAACGGAGAGGGCTACACGCTCAAGCAGCCCTACACGGACGGGGGCGCGACCGGCTATCCGGACCAGGATTGGGTCTACGACCAAAAGCCGTCAGGGCGCGTCATTCCCGAACCCAGAGAGTACAGACAGACGTTGCGCCGGATCGTCACCGGTCTGACCCAGGAGGGCTTCATCCTGACTCTCCTGTCCGAAGTCGGAAGCGATCGCCTCGACTCCGAACCGGGAAGCTGGGAGCACTTCACTGTCGTGGCCCCACCTTGGCTGGAATTCGTCTCGCACTACCGCCCCGACATCCTCGGCCGCTGAGGCTAGTGGTGGGCCATGTCCACGAATCGGCTGTAGTGCCCCTGGAAGGCCACCGTCACCGTCGCCGTCGGACCGTTTCGGTGCTTGGCCACGATCAGATCCGCCTCCCCCGCCCGCGGCGACTCCCGCTCATACGCATCCTCACGATGCAGCAGAATCACCATGTCGGCGTCCTGCTCGATTGATCCACTTTCACGTAGATCGCTCACTTGGGGGCGTTTGTCTGTTCGTTGTTCGGGGCCGCGGTTGAGCTGGGAGATGGCGATGACGGGGACCTCGAGCTCCTTGGCGAGGAGCTTCAGGGCACGGGAGATCTCCGAGACCTCCTGCTGGCGGCTCTCGGTCTTCTTCGGCGAGCTCATCAGCTGCAGGTAGTCGACGATCACGAAGCGCAGGTCGTGCCGCTGCTTGAGGCGGCGGCACTTGGCCCGGATCTCCATCATCGACATGTTGGGCGAGTCGTCGATGAACAGCGGCGCCTCGGCCACCTCGCCCATTCGCCGGGCCATCCGCGTCCAGTCGTCGTCGTTCATCATGCCGGACCGCATGGTGTGCAGCGCGACCCGCGCCTCGGCCGACAGCAGACGCATGGTGATCTCGTTGCGCGACATTTCCAGCGAGAAGACGACAGTGGTCATCCCATGCTTGATCGCCGCAGATCGGGCGAAATCCAGCCCCAGGGTCGAGTTGTGGGTGGGGATCCACGACCGTCCGGCGAGATACAGGTGATCCGTGCTGTCGACCTCGACGCAGCGGACGGGGACCGACGTGATCGGCCGGACGTCGACGATGTGACGCAGACGCGTGCTCGGGCGATCGCGGGTGTCCTGCCGGGCCGCCTTCCGGGTCAGCCGGAAGACCTTGTCGGCAGGGGTGAAAGTGATCGCATAGCCTGCGGACGAGCTTTCCGAGCGGCCCTGCCCGGGTTTGGTGGTCAGGGTGGCCTGGTAGCCGAGGCTGAGGATCAGCTCGCAGGCGTCCATGGCGAGCCGCTCGCTCGTGACGGCGAACACGACGGTGCCGCTCGCATTGACATGTCCGTCGGTGTCGAGCAATCCGGCCAGCAGGGCCCGCCGCTGCGTCTCGGAAGCGCGTAGATATGCCCCGGGGATGTGCTTGTTCTCGGGCAGCCCCATGCTCTCAAGCATTGCCTGCGCCGTCGCGTGGTGGGTGCGGCTCGCCGGCGGACGAAGGCCGTAGACGCGGTCGCCCGCTCCGCGGGTGACGTGGAAGCCGTCGGCTTCCACCATGGCGACGATCTCGGGGTCGTCGGTGGTGAAGCAGGCGTCGGCGCGATGACCGGCGCCGAGCCAGACGCCGAGCGAATAGGGCGGGAACGGGAGGTCGGCGTCCGGCAGGTCGGCCGGCTCGGCGACGGGGACCGCGTGGTTGAGCCGCCGGCCGGCGCTCTCGCAGCGCAGCGTCCGCGCGATCTCCTCGGTCGTCGCCACGGCGCCGAAGGTGTGCTGGCCACGACGGTGGTGGTCTCCGAGGGCCGCAGCCTCATCGCGGTCGACGGTCGCGGCGTGGGCCACCGGTGCAGGAGCGGAGCGAGCAGCAACCCCACCTCGGTGGTCTCCCAGGGCCGCAGCCTCATCGCGGTCGACGGTCGCGGCGTGGGCCACCGGTGCAGGAGCGGAGCGAGCAGCAACCCCACCGCGGTCATCGGTCGCCTTCCTCGCCGCGTGGGTCTCGGTCAGCCACTGATGGTGGGCGTCGGCCACGATGACGCTGCCGTCGCTGAACTCGACCTCGAAACACGGCCGTTGGCGCATGACGTCGGTGGCGGCGACCACCCGAGTGGGCCTGCCGTCGGCCCCGAGCAGGAAATCGCCGACGCGGACCTCGCCCATCGTGGTCCAGCCTGTGGGCGTGGGCAACGGCGTGTCCAAGGCGAGGGCCTTGCCGATGGCGGGCCGGGCGGCGACGACGATCATCTGGCCGGGGTGAAGCCCGTTGGTGAGGGCGTCGAGGTCTTGGAAGCCGGTGGGGACGCCGACCATCTGGCCGCCGCGGCTGCCGATGGCCTCGATCTCGTCGAGCGCGCCCGGCATGATCTCGGACAGCGGGAGATAGTCCTCGGAGGTGCGCCGCTCGGTGACCTTGTAGATCTCGGCCTGAGCGCGGTCGACCAGGTCGTCGACCTCCTCGTTCTGCCCGCCGTAGCCGTAGGAGACGATGCGGGTGCCGGCCTCGATGAGGCGGCGCAGCACGGCCTGCTCGCGGACGATCTTGGCGTAATAGCCGGCGTTAGCGGCCGTGGGGACGACCGCGGTCAGCGTGTGGAGGTAGGCGCCGCCGCCGACGCGGGCCAGCTCGCCGCGCTTTTGCAGCTCGGCGAGGACCGAGACGGCGTCGGCCGGCTCACCGCGGCCATAGAGGTCGGTGATGACCTCGAAGACGATCTGGTGGGCGGGGCGGTAGAAGTCTTCGCCGCGCAGCGCCTCGACGACGTCGGCGATGGCGTCCTTGGACAGCAGCATGCCGCCCAGCACGGACTGCTCGGCCTCGATGTTGTTGGGGGGCGTGCGCTCGAACGAGCCTCCCGAGCCTTCTCCGCCGGGAAAGTCGATGACGCTCACTCGTTCACCCCCCTATCAGCGGCCGCACCATCCCCACATCTATCCGACCGGGCTGACAGTTTCTCGGCTCCCGGCAGGTCAGGCAACGCGGCCTGTTGACAGACCTGTGGATAAGGTGTGCATCGCGCGCCCTGGTATGTGGGCAGCTTGTGGATCAGCCTGTGGACGACCGTGCGGCACCGTTGGGAATCCCCGGCCGAACTGGGAAAACGATGTCCACCGGCTGTGGAGGAAAGAAAGTTGGAGCCCCCAAAGCTGCGGGGCATGGCGTCGCATCTCGAACACGTGATGGGAGTATCTGGACGTAAGTGGCAAAATGTGCCCATGCCACTTACGCACGGCGGAAGCTGGGAGATCCTCCGACTGGCTTTGCCGGCGTTCGGCTCGCTCATCGCCGAGCCCGTCTTCCTCCTGACGGACTCGATCATCGTGGGACATCTGCCCGACCCGGCCCTCGGCGCGCTCGGGGTGGCCGGCACGGCCCTGTCGGCGCTCGTCGGCGTCTGCATCTTCCTCGCATATGGCACGACGGCCACCGTGGCCCGCCAGATCGGGGCCGGCGACCCACGCCGGGCCATGCGCCTGGGGATGGACGGCCTGTGGCTCGCGGCCCTGGTGGGGGTCGCGATCAGCCTGGTCTGCTGGCCGCTCACACCAACAATCGTACACTTGTTCGGAGCGTCCGGCTCCCTGTCCACCCTCGCCGTCACTTACCTCCGGGTGAGCCTGCTGGGCCTGCCATCCATGCTGCTGGTCCTCGCCGGCACAGGCGTTCTTCGCGGGCTGCACAACGCGACCACCCCGCTGATCGTCTCGGTCTCGTCCTTCGTGCTGAACGGCCTGCTCAACGCCTGGTTCGTGCTGGTGCTCGGCTGGGGGATCGCCGGCTCGGCCTGGGGCACGGTGATCGCGCAGACCCTGAGCGCGGCGGTCTACGTCGTCCTGGTCGTGCGCGGAGCCCGCGCGCACGGCGCCCCGCTCAACCCCGATCTCGCCGGACTCAAAGCGGCCGGCACAACAGGGCTGGCGCTGGTCGTGCGCACCGTCTCGCTCCAGGGCGTGCTGCTGGTCGCCACCGCGCTCGCCACGCGAATGGGCGACGTGCAGATCGAGGCGTACACGATCGCCGCCCGCATTTGGACGTTCCTCGCCTTCGCCCTCGACGCGATCGCCATCGCGGGCCAGGCGGTCACCGGCCGGGCGCTCGGCGCGGGCGACGTCGAGGGCACGCGCCGCGCCACCCGCCGCATGGTCTCCTGGGGCATCTGGTACGGCGTGGCCCTGGCCATCCTGATCATCGCGCTCCGCCCGGTCATCCCAGGGCTCTTCGACGCGAGCCCGGCCGTGACGGCGCAGCTGGAGGAGATCCTCTGGCCGGTCGCGCTGCTGCAGCCGATCGGCGGGATCGTGTTCGTGCTCGACGGTGTGCTGATCGGCGCGGGCGACCAGCGCTACCTGGCCTGGGCGCAGGCGATCGCCGCAGTCGCCTTCCTGCCGGTGGCGCTCGCCGCGACCACCCTGATCGGGCTGTGGGTGGCCATGGGCGCCTGGATGCTGGCCCGCATGCTCACCCTCGGCCTTCGCGCGTACGGCACGGCCTGGCTCGTCACCGGCCCGTCATCGACCCCCACATAAGCCAAAACCCCCTCCCGGCATCCGGAAGGGGGCTCCAGCGGAGGCGTGCTACGCGGCTACGACGTTGACGTCGAGGGTCGCGGCCACCTCAGGGTGCAGCTTGACGCTGACCTTGTGGGCACCGATGCTCTTGATCGGGTTGCCGATCTCGATCCGGCGCCGGTCGAGCAGCGGGCCGCCGGCGGCCTTGACCGCGTCGGCGATGTCGCTCGTCGTGATCGAGCCGAAGAGCCGGCCGGAGTCGCCGGCCTTCGTCTTCAGCGTGACCCTGAGCGAGCCGAGCTGGGCGGCGACCTCCTGGGCCTGGCCCAGGTCGCGGATCTCCCGGGCGTCACGCGCCTTCTTGATCGAGGACACCTGGGTCTCCGCGCCACGCGTCCAGCGGATCGCGAACCCGCGCGGGATCAGATAGTTACGGCCGTAGCCGTCCTTGACCTCGACGATGTCGCCGGGGGTGCCGAGGCCCGACACCTCAGTGGTGAGAATGAGCTTCATCGGTCGCCCCCTTAGCGCGCCGTGCTCGTGTAAGGCAGCAGCGCCATCTCACGAGCGTTCTTGATAGCGGTCGCCACGTCGCGCTGGTGCTGGGTGCAGTTGCCCGTCACCCGGCGGGCACGGATCTTGCCGCGGTCGGAGATGAACTTCCGCAGCAGGCCCGTGTCCTTGTAGTCGACGTAGGAGATCTTGTCATGGCAGAACAGGCAAACCTTCTTCTTGGGCTTGCGCAGTGCCGGCTTCGCCATCGTGGTGCTCCTTTCAGAGCCCCGCCATGCGGCGGGAATGGTCGATATCGGTTATGAATGGGAATTAGAACGGCGGCTCGTCGGAGAAGTCTCCGCCGAACCCACCACCGCCCTGGGAGCCGCCGCCTTGGTAGCCACCGCCACCGCCGCCGCCACCCTGGAAGCCGCCGCCACCGCCGCCTGACGGCGCGGGTGCCGCGGACGCCCACGGGTCGCTCTGCGGGCCGCCGCCGCCGAAGCCGCCGCCTTGCCGGGCCGTCTTGTTGACCTTGGCCGTGGCGTTGCGCAGCGAGGGGCCGACCTCGTCGACCTCGACCTCGTAGACCGTGCGCTTCTCGCCTTCCTTGGTCTCATACGACCGCTGGCGCAGCCGCCCCTGGACGATGACCCGCATGCCGCGCTGCAGGCTCTCGGCGACGTTCTCCGCCGCCTGCCGCCACACGTTGCAGGTCAGGAACAGGCCTTCGCCGTCTTTCCACTCGTTGGTCTGCTTGTCGAGGAACCGCGGAGTGGATGCGATGCGGAACCGCGCCACGGCCTGCCCCGTCGGGGTGAAGCGCAGCTCCGGGTCGTCGACGAGGTTGCCGACGATGGTGATCGTTGTGTCGCCTGCGGCCATGGGTCGCGTCCCTTCAGCTCTGCCTTTAGGGGCTCAGGTTACGGCGTGCGCCCGACAAAAACCGGAGCTTAGTGCAGCTCGGGACGGATTACCTTGGTGCGCAGGATGCCCTCGTTCAGGTTGAGCTGGCGATCCAGCTCCTTGACCGTCGCGGGCTCCGCGCTGAGGTCGACGACGGCGTAGATGCCTTCGGACTTCTTGTCGATGTCGTAGGACAGCCGGCGCCTGCCCCACACGTCGACCTTCTCCACGGTGCCACCGTCATTTCGGACGACGGCCAGGAACTGGTCGAGTGAGGGCTGCACCGTACGCTCGTCGAGGGACGGGTCGAGAATGACCATCATCTCGTAGCGACGCATGCGGAATCCAACCTCCTCTGGACTCTTGCGGTCACGACGCCTTGCCGTGACAGGAGGACGCCGCGCGTGACAGATACGCGCAGCCGACTTAGATTACCAGCCCGCGCGCGTGGGCATCTCACCTCTTGTGAGAGGGGGTGGCGGCCCATGCCACACATCCTTGAACCTGTGGAGAGCGAGCCCTTCCGGTTCACACTGAACACGGACGGCGAATCCCACACGGTGGAGAACGTCCTCGCGATCGGGACCTTGGTCTGCGGCGTCATCGCGTTCATCACAGGCTTCATCGTCAGCGCCCACGTCATCGCCTCGTGGTTCGGCGCGCTCGGCTTCGGCGGCGGGCTGTACGCGCAGTATGTCTCCGCGACGACACCCCAGCGAAGTGTGATCATCGCCGGGGTGGTCGCGTCGTTCGTGGGAGTAGCGCTCGGCATCGCGCACGGCGGCTTCATCCCATAACCGATCCCGCTACGGCCGGCTACTTGCCGCCGACGTGGAGGTCCACGCCGAGCAGGACGAGGAACCACAGGAAGATCGCCAGTAGTGCCTGCGCGACCTGCCGGAGCAGCGTGGGCGTGATGTAGTTGTGCACCCACGCCACATAGAGGCCGATGAGAATGTAGATCAGCCCGATGAGACTGCCTATTCGGTACATCTAGCGTCATCTCCCAATATGTAGATTCACCCCGAGAAGGACGAGGAACCACAGGAAGATCGCCAACAGCGCCTCGGCGATGCGCTTGAGGAGCGTGACTGTCAGGTATCCGTGGGTCCAGGCCACGTAGATCCCGATCAGCAGGTAAATCATCCCGAGGAAGAGGGCCACTCGGCGGCTCACTGTCACGGGCGTTCTCCTTTGTTACGGCCCGCGGGGTCACGGCGGGCCGACCGCACCCGCAACTGCCCGTAACCGGATCCTTGAAACGCTCTTGGGAATCACGTCTGGGACGGGACTAGGCTCGGGCGCATGATGCGCATCGGAGCCCATGTCCATCAGGACGACATCCTCGGTCACGCCGCGGCGGTCGAGGCCGACGTGGTGCAGTTCTTCCTCGGCGACCCGCAGGGCTACAAGGGCCCGGTCATGCCGGCCGGCCAGGATGCGATCAAGGCGGCCGACGTGGACGTCTACATCCACGCCCCCTATTTGGTGAACGTGGCGACCACCAACAACCGGATCAGGATCCCCAGCCGCAAGCTGCTGGAGCAGCATCTCACCGCGGCCGCCTCGCTCGGCGCGAAGGGCCTGATCGTGCACGGCGGCCACCTGAACGCCAAGGACGACCCGCAGATCGGGTTCGACAACTGGCGCAAGGTGTTCGAGCGGATGGAGTGCCCGATCCCCGTCCTGATCGAGAACACGGCCGGCGGCGACAACGCCATGGCCCGCAGGCTCGACCGGATCGCCCGGCTGTGGGATGCCGTGGGCGGGTTCCCCAACGTCGGCTTCTGCCTGGACACCTGCCACGCGCACGCGGGCGGCGAGGAGCTGCTCGGGCTGGTCGATCGGGTGCTGGCCATCACCGGCCGGATCGACCTGGTGCACTGCAACGACTCGCGGGACGTGTTCGACTCGGGCGCCGACCGGCATGCCAACATCGGCAACGGCGAGATCGACGCCGAGCTCATCCTGGCCGTCTGCCGGGCCGCGAACGCCCCGATCGTGGTGGAAACTCCGGCCGAGGGACAGGCCGACGACATCGCCTACCTGCGGAAGAACCTTTGACCACAGGCTGTGGATAACTTCTATGGATTGCCGGGCTCACGAAGTGGGTACGGCTACCGGTCTCGGCTCGTCTGACGGGGTGTCCCGGCGGGTGCTGCGCCAGAGCCGTACGAACGAGACCACGGCGGCGGTGAGGAAGACCAGGTTCCGGGCGACCAGCACGAGCGTGCCCAGGAGCTTGCCGTCCGTGGCGTAGTCGTCCTCCACCCACGGATAGGTGATCCCGGTCAGCAGCGTGGCGACCAGCACCAGCCAGGCCGTGGGCCACTGGCTCGACCCGCGCACGATCAGCACGACCGCGGCGAGCCCGAGCACCCAGACCATGTACTGCGGCGACAGCACGCGGCTGGTGGCGACCAGGAAGAGCACGGTCGTGAGCGCCGCGTCGTAGTAGGCCGTCTCGGTCAGCCGGGCGCGGATCCACCAGATCAGCAGCAGCGCCATCGCGACCGGGGTGGCGACCACGCTGATGGTCGTCGCCGTGCCCACTCCGTCGCCGACCAACTCCATGGCGCCGTGCTGGTAGGTGGGGAACCCGTCCCACCAGCCGAGCGCGCGGGCCAGCGCGAACGGCGCACCGGCCATCGACTCCACCTGGAGCCCTCGATCCCCCTGCGCGTGGAGGAAGTCGAGGGCGTGCGGCAGGAGCAGGGCCGCGACCCCGCATCCGATCAGCGCGGTGGCCAGGCTGACCCCGGCGCCGGTGAACAGCTCGCGCCAGCGCCGCAGCCCGGCCAGCAGCGCCACGGGCCACACCTTGATCGCCAGCCCGATCCCGATGAACAGCCCGCGTACGGCCGCGCTCGCCGAGACGGTAAGGGCGGCGACCGCGACGAAGGTGACCATCAGGTCGTAGCGGGAGATCAGCAGCGGACCCAGCAGCGCGGCGCCCACCGTCCAGGCCCAGATGCCCGCCCGGCTGCCGCCCGTCCGGTTGGTGAACCGCCACAGCAGCAGCAGGATGGCGAGGTCGAAGATGATGGCCGCGAGGTAGAACGCCACCTTGTAGCTGCCCGGAATGAGCCGGGGCACGAGCATGGGCAGCGCGGCGAGCGGCGGATACTGCCACTTGTCGTCGTCGACGGGGAACGACCCGCCCATCAACGTGTCCGACCAGCCGCGGTAGAGGTTCACGTCGTTCTCGAACGACCCCTGGTGTTCCACCGGGATGACCTGCATGGCCATCAGGAACATCAGCGCCCGGGTCACCGCCCAGACGAGAAGGACCCATGTCGCGCGCACGCCGCTCCCCTACACCGGACGGCGCAGCAGGACCAGCCGGTCTTCCGCCCCGTCGAACACGCCACCCGCCTGGTCGTCGACCCCCGCCTGCCGGACCACGTCCTGCTCCGGTCTCAGGATGTCCCGCACCACGAACCCCATCAAAACCACGATTGTAATGAACCTGGCCCACACCGACAGGAAGTAGGCCGTATCGCCGATGCCCTGGGCCGCGTGCTGGGGATCGATCCCCACGAGATACAGCCAGATCGCGAAGAAGTACCAGATCTCGGCCAGCTGCCAGGCGACGAGCGCGCCCCACTTGGGGCGGGCCAGCACGGCGAAAGGCACAAGCCAGAGGACGTACTGCGGCGACCACACCTTGTTGGTGATCATGAAGGCGGCCAGCGCCAGGAAGCACAGCTGCATCAGCCTCGGCCGGCGCGGGGCCAACAGCGCGAGCGCGGCGACCCCGAGCAGCAGCAAGGCGAGCACGGCGATGGCCATCTTGTTGAGCAGCTCGCCGTCGCCGAGGAAGGCCAGGAAGTCGGGCCGGTCGATGATGATCCAGTCGGTCTTGGTGAAGAAGAACCACAGCCCGCCCCAGTCGGCCCCGCGTTCGTCGCTGAAGGCGTAGAAGCGTTTCCAGTTGTCGAAGTTCAGCAGCATGATCGGCACGTTGACCAGGAGCCACGTGCCGACCCCGGCCAGCACGGTCCGCACGAACGGCTCCCACTTCGCGGTCCGCACCGTGAGCAGGAACAGCGCGCCGAAGAACATCAGCGGATAGAACTTGGTGGCCACCGCCAGGGCCAGCAGCGCCCCCGCGAGGACCGGCCGCTGCCGCGACCACGCGACCAGGCCGCCGAGGGCCAGCGCACCGGCCGCGAGATCCCAGTTGATGTACGCGCACAGGATGACCGCCGGCCCGACGGCGTACCAGAGGGCGTCCCACGGGCGGGTCGGCCCGGCGAGCGCGGCCATCATGAGCACGCCGAGGACCAGGCAGAAGCCCATGAGCAGGACCGTCACGTCGTAGAAGGGGACCGACGGCTCGGAGAACAGCGGCGAATCGGACCACGGGAAGCGGAACGTGGCCACCCGGCGGGCGAACTCCATGATCCCGCCGATGCCGACGGGATATTCGACCGGATAGTCCTTGTAGGGGATCTGCCCCTCGTTGAGGTGCTCGGACCACCACAGCGGATAAATGTCGGTGTAGCAGAACTTCAGGAACTGCTGGGTCCCATCGTTCCACGCGCCGCCGAACCGGCACGGGGCCTTCCACAGGTACGCGAGGACCGCGCCGAGGCCGGCCACCAGCCCAAGGGGCAGGTAGGGCACGACCTGGCGGGCCACGGTTGAGGTCGGCGGATCGTCGGTCCGGGTCATGGCGGATATTGCACCATCACGCAGGCCTGATTGGCGACCTTCGGCGCCGAGCCGTTCTGCGTTCCCCTGACGGCTGCGGGTTCGGGGCGACGGCGTTGTTTCCGTTGGCCCACGGCAGGTCACCACCGTTGAAGGGGTCGCCGTTGTCCCCGCCGTTGCCCCCGTTGTCGCCGTTCGGATCGTTGCCGTTCGGGTTGCAGTTGGCGTCCCACGGCAGGCAGCCGCCGTCGGTCGGGAAGATGTCGCTCGGCTCAGGCGTCGGCGTCGGGCTCGGCACGATGTCGAGCGGCGTGCCCACGCCTGCCTTGGCCGGGAACTGCTCGACCGGCTTGCCGGAAAGCGCCGCGACCATGAAGTCGTGCCAGATCCTGGTCGGCTGGTCGGCGCCTTCGAAGCCCAGCGAGATCTCGCTCCGGGTGGTGCCGTCCGGGCAGTTCACGTCGATCTTCTTCGGCGTGTAGACCTTGCCGCTCTTGGTCGTGCACCGCTCGCGGTACATCCCGACGGCCGTGGACAGCTGCGGGGTGTATCCGATGAACCAGGCTTCCTTCTCGTCGTTGTTCGTGCCGGTCTTGCCGGCCGCCGGCCGTCCGATGTTGCCGTTCGCGGAAGCCGTACCTCCCTTGATGACCTGCTCCATCGCGGTGACGGCGTCCGCCGCCGCGTCGGGGGAGATCACCTGGCGGGAGGTCTTGCGCTCGGGCCAGCGCACGATGCCCTGCGGCGTCGGCTGCAGGACCTCCTGCACGACGTGGTAGTCGACGTGCTTGCCGCCGTTGGCGAAGATCGAGTATCCGGCGGCCTGCTCGACCGGCGACACCAGGGCGGAGCCGATGGCGAACTGATACTGGTGGTCCTTGACGTCGGCCTCGAGCCGATCCTTGCCGAGCCCCGCCTCTTCGGCGATCTGCTTGACCCGGCTCAGCTGGCCGATCGTGCCGTCCTTCTCGTCCAGCATGTACGCCATGGAGGCGAACGCCGTGTTGATGGAGTGCGCCGTGGCGTAGATGACCTGGATGGCCTCGGGCACCGAGTGCCCGTTCCTGATGCCGCCCGCGGCCTGGCCGGGCAGCTTCTCCGGCACCGTCTTGTTGCCGGGCAGCCAGCTGTTCAGGCTGTATCCAGCGTCGAGCCAGGCGGCCAGCACATACGGCTTGAACGCGGACGCGGCCTGCTTCTTGGAGTCGAAGGGCTCGTTCCACGAGTCGGTGACGAAGTTGTCGCCGCCGTAGAAGGCCAGCACGCGGCCGTTGCGCGGGTCGACGGCGGCGAGCCCGGCGTGGATCTCCTTGCTCAGCGGGTTCATGTTGTCGCGCACGGCCTTCTGCGCGGCCTTCATCAGGGTGCGGTCGAAGGTGGAGACGATCTTGTAGCCGCCCCGCCGCACCTCGTTGGGCGGGATACCGCGCTGCTTGAGCTCCTCGAGCACCTGCGTGACCATGTAGCCGCGCAGGCCGGACATGACGTTCTTCTGGTCGTCGGGCTTGAGCTTGGGGAACTTGGTCTTGTCGACCAGCACGCCGCCCTGCACGCCGTATTTGGCCGGCAGGGCGCCGTAGTCGGTCGGGTTGACGTCGGCCATGCCCTGGATGACGTAGCCGAACCGCTCCTGCGTGGCCGCGAAGTCGCCCTTGGCCTCGAGTTCGTCGAAACGGGCCGGGTTCTGGATGCGGCCGGCGAGGTAGGCGCCCTCGCCCTCGGTCAGGTTTTGCACGTGCTTGCCGAAGTACGCCTGAGCGGCGGCCTCGATGCCGTTCGCGCCGCGGCCGAAGTAGATGGTGTTCAGGTATTGGGCGAGGATCTGGTTCTTGTCCAGGGTCTTGTTCAGCTTGATCGCGACGAAGATCTCTTTGAGCTTGCGCTGGAGCGAGATGTCCTTGCCGAGCCCGTCGTAGTAGTTGCGGGCCATCTGCTGGGTGATGGTGGACGCGCCCTGCAGCTGCTGTCCGGTGGCGGTCATCCATACCGAGCGGACCAAGCCGGTGAAGGAGATGCCCGAGTCGTCGCGGAACGAGCGGTTCTCAGCGGCGATGACCGCGTCCTGCACGTGCCGCGGGATCTTGGAGATGTCGACGATCACGCGCTCGGTGCCGACCGAGCCGATGCGGGTCTTGCCGTCCCTGTAGTAGATCACGCTGGCCTGGGCGAGCGCGTTGGCGTTGGTCACCGAGGGGACGGGCGTGTTGGAGTACGCCACGGCGATCATGCCGAAGAAACCGGCGATCACGACGGTGACGCCGACGACGACCACCTTCCAGTTGGGGACGAACCGCCGCCAGCCGCCCCTGCGCGGGGCGTCGTCGTCGAAGTCGTCGTCCGGGCCGTGCGGCCCGCCGGGGCCGGAACCGCCCGGGCCACCGGGACCCCCAGGACCTCCGGCGCCCCCGGGTCCGCCCGGGCCACGGTCGAGCTGGCTCCTGCGGCGGCGCCCGCCGGCGCCCATGCTCTGGGTCGGGTAGCCGCCCGTGGGCGGGCCGGACGGCGGCATGCCCATGCTCTGTGTGCGGATGGCCTGCGTGCGCGCTGAAGGCGGACCGGGCGGCAGCCCGATCCGGCGGGTGCCGTCGTCACCGGGAGGACCCGCGGGGCCGGTCGGCCCGGCAGGTCCGTTGGGGGCGGCAGGTCCGGCAGGGCCGTTGGGGCCTGCGGGGCCGTTGGGGCCTGCGGGGCCGGAGAAGGCGCCCGTGGGGGCATCCTGCCGCGGCCGGCCGTATTCGCGGACCGGCCCGTCCGGACGGTACGGCGTGGCCGGCGCGCCGGGCTGACGGCCCGGCGGCCCGGCGGCGGGCGGGACCGGCGGCAGGCCCTGGGTGTCCTCGTAGGCGGCCTCGGCCCGGCGGCCGGGCCGTGCGGGAGGAGGACCAGGGGGCGGCGCGGCCGCGGGGTCGCCCCAGGAGGTCGGGGCCGGCTGAATGGGTTCTTCGTGCGAAGGCGTGCGACGGCGCCGCCCGGGGCGGCGGGCGGAGCCGGGGCCCTCCTCGGGGCGTCCGCTCGGCTCCGAGCCGTGGCTGCTGCTGTAACTCACGCGTCCTCGTTCAGTCGATCGGATGGTGTCGAACGTCGGCCGGTCGGCGGGGATAGTACCTGGCCAAGCTGAGTGTTCCCGGCCTACTCGGCGGGCTCCGGCGGGTCTCCCGTGCCGAGGACGTACGAGACCGTCAAGTGGTTCCAAGAACAACCTTGACAGACCTCGACCACGTAGACCCGGAATTCCCCGTATTCCTGAGCCATCTCAAGAAGGTCTGACGTCGTCTTTACCCGGCCGGCGGAACGCCCTAGTTCGTCCCCGTACACATAGGTGACGTTGGTCACGTTCCGTCGCGCGCATATGGGACAGGCGCGCTCGGTGGGCTCGCCGTGGAACTTGGCCGCACGAAGCAGATACGGATGCGCATCACAGACGTCGCGCGACTCCAGGTGGCCTGAGCGGAGCGACTGGATCGTCGCCCGCTTCGCGAGGCCGTAGTCCACGACCGCCCGCTGTGACCACATGTGACCCAGATTACGACCCTTTGCCGATGCGTGCCCAACCCATGACCTCGTTGCGCGATATGACGGCGCGACGTATCCTCATGATGTATCGGTGCGATACATCGCATGGACACAACGACGACGACTGGCGCGGAAACGAGGAGGTGGTTCCAGTGACCGGCTCACGTGGCGGGGTTCTGGAGCTCGCCGTCCTGGGCTCGTTGCACGAGACCCCGCTGCACGGCTATGAGCTGCGCAAGCGGCTCAACACGTTGCTCGGCATGTTCCGCGCGTTCTCCTATGGATCGCTCTATCCGTGCCTGAAAGGCCTGCTCAACGACGGTTACATCATCGAGGAGCAGCCCGCGGCCGACGTCGTCCTGGGCCGCCGCTCGAAGATCGTCTACCGGCTCACGGCCGAGGGCAAGGAGCGGCTTGAGGAGCTGCTGACCGAGGCGGGGCCGTCCGCCTGGGAGGACGAGAGCTTCGGCATTCGGTTCGCGTTCTTCCGGCACACGGAGGCAGAGGTGCGGCTGCGCATTCTCGAGGGCCGGCGCAGCCGCCTCGAGGAGCGCCTCGACGCCTTCCGCACGGCGCTCACCCGCACGCGGGAGCGCCTCGACAGCTACACCCTCGAGCTTCAGCGCCATGGCTTGGAGTCGGTCGAGCGCGAGGTGCGCTGGCTGAACGAGTTGATCGATACAGAGCGTGCCCAGGCCGTACGAGATAAGTCAGATGAAACAGATGAAACAGATGACTGAAGGAGCAAATGCGATGGGTTCGGTGCGCGTGGCCATCGTCGGCGTGGGCAACTGCGCCGCGTCGCTGGTGCAGGGCGTCCACTTCTACAAGGACGCGAATCCGGCAAGCCGTGTGCCGGGCCTGATGCATGTCCAGTTCGGCGACTACCACGTCGGCGACGTGGAGTTCGTCGCCGCCTTCGACGTCGACGCGAAGAAGGTGGGCCAGGATCTGTCCGAGGCGATCTTCGCCTCGGAGAACAACACCATCAAGTTCGCCGACGTGCCGCCGACGGGCGTCATCGTCCAGCGGGGCCACACCTTCGACGGCCTCGGCGAGTATTACCGCGAGATCATCCAGGAGTCCGACGAGCAGCCGGTCGACGTGGTCCAGGCGCTCAGGGCCGCCCGGGTCGACGTTCTCGTGTCGTATCTGCCGGTGGGCTCGGAAGAGGCCGACCGCTTCTACGCGCAGTGCGCGCTCGACGCCAAGGTCGGCTTCGTTAACGCGCTGCCGGTGTTCATCGCCTCCGACCCGGTGTGGGCCGCCAAGTTCACCGAGGCCGGCGTGCCGATCGTCGGCGACGACATCAAGTCGCAGGTCGGCGCCACCATCACGCACCGCGTCATGGCCAAGCTCTTCGAGGACCGCGGGGTCGAGCTGCTGCGCACGTATCAGCTCAACTTCGGCGGCAACATGGACTTCATGAACATGCTGGAGCGCAAGCGCCTCCAGTCGAAGAAGGTCTCCAAGACGCAGTCGGTGACCTCGCAGATCCCGCACGAGATGGCCAAGGCCGATGTGCACATCGGCCCGTCCGACCACGTGCCGTGGCTGGACGACCGCAAGTGGGCCTACGTGCGGCTGGAGGGCCGCTCCTTCGGCGACACCCCGCTCAACCTCGAATACAAGCTCGAGGTGTGGGATTCGCCCAACTCGGCCGGCATCATCATCGACGCCATTCGCGCCGCCAAGATCGCCCTCGACCGGGGCATCGGCGGCCCGCTGCTGTCGCCCTCGTCGTACTTCATGAAGTCGCCGCCGGAGCAGTACTCCGACGACGTCGCCCGCGACGCCGTCGAGAAGTTCATCCGCGGCGAGGTCGAGCGCTGACGCGCCTCTGACCGAGCCTGATCGAGCCTGATCGAGCCTGATCGATCTGATTGAATCGTCGAACCCCGGCCGCGCCGTCCCAGCGCGGCCGGGTTTGTTCTTGCTAGCGGGCCGCCGGAAACAGCTCGGCCAGGTCGCCGAGCGGCCAGGCCAGCGGGTCGGGCCCGAGCCGGACCAGGTGCGGCACCTGCTCCTTGGCCCACGGCGAGATGTCCATCCGCTCGTCCATGACCAGATCGGCGAACTGCTTCCACGGCATCCAGCGGACCGCGTCGACCTCCTCCGGATTGGGCCGCGGATCCACGTCGACGACCACCCGGTAGACAGGGCAGAGCTCGTTCTCCACGATGCCGTCGTCCATGACCGCGCGGTAGGCGAACCGCGGCAGCAGCAGGTCGACGCCGCCGAGCTCCAGGCCCAGCTCGAACTCCAGGCGGCGGGTGACGGCCGCGGCCAGCGGCTCGCCCGGCAGCGGATGCCCGCAGCAGCTGTTGGTCCACACGCCCGGCCAGGTGACCTTGTGCAGCGCCCGCCGGCTCAGCAGCAGCCGTCCTCCGGCGTCGAAGACGTAGGAGGAGAAGGCGAGATGCAGCGGAGTGTCGGGGCCGTGGACCGTGGCCTTGGGAGCCTCGCCGATGGCGTTTCCCTCAGGGTCAACCAACACAACGCGTTCTTGTCTGGTCACTGATTGAATGTATGGCCCCGTGAGGAGTGTCGCGGCCCAAACGCGCCAACCCAGCTCAGGGATGTCCCGGATGTCTCTTGTCGGCGGTCGGTCGTAGGCTTTGCGCGTGTCCTACGTCTCAGATCTGCGGGTCGTCCTGCGCGAGCGGAACTTCCGCCGACTGTTCGGCACCCGCCTGGTCTCGCAGTTCTCCGACGGGATCTTCCAGTTCGCGGTGGGGGGATACGCCTTCTTCAACCCGGAGAAGCAGACCACCGCGGCCGAGGTCGCGGCCGGGCTGGCCGTGCTGCTGCTGCCCTATTCACTGCTCGGGCCGTTCGCCGGCGTGTTCATCGACCGCTGGTCGCGCCGCCAGATCCTGGTGATCGCGCCGGTGATCCGCGGGGTGCTCCTGCTGGTGGCGGCGGCCCTGCTGGCCGCGCACGCGCCGACCCCGATCTTCTATGTGGCGGCGCTCGGCGTGCTCGGGGTCAACCGGTTCTTCCTCGCCGCGCTCGGCGCCTCGCTGCCGCACGTGGTCTCCCCCGAGCGGCTCATGATCGCCAACGCGGTGACCCCCACGTCGGGCACCGTGGCCACCTTCCTCGGCGCGGGCGTCGGCTACGGGCTGCGGCTGGCTCTCGGCGCCGACGACCGCGGCGCGGCGCTGCTGCTGGTCTGCTCCGCGCTGATCTTCTGCGCCAGCGCGCTGATCGCGCGGACCATGCACCGCACGCTGCTCGGGCCCGCCAACGACCCCGACCGGCCGCAGGCGCGCGACGCGGTGCGCGGTGTGTTGAGCGGGCTCTCCGACGGCGCCCGCCACGTGGCGCGCATGCGCGGCCCGGCCGGCGCGCTCGGCGCGCTGTCGGTGCACCGATTCCTGTACGGCATGTCCATCGCGCTGGTCGTCATGCTTTATCGGTATTACTTCACGAGCGACACCGAGGCGGCGCTGCGCGACGTCACCCGGGTCGTGATCGCCTCCGGCGCCGGCTACTTCGTCGCCGCGCTGATCACGCCGTGGGCCACCGAGCGGTTCCGGATCGAGACGTGGATCCCGGCCATGCTCGCCACCTGCGGCGTGCTGGAGTTCGCGTTCTGCGTGAGCTTCCAGGAGTGGTCGTTCGTCGTGGCCGGCTTCGTGCTGGGGGTGGCCGGGCAGAGCGTGAAGATCTGCACCGACACCGTGGTCCAGCGCGACGTCGAAGACGCCTATCTCGGCCGCGTGTTCTCGATCTACGACATGCTGTTCAACGGCATGACCGTCATCGGGGCCGTGCTGTCGGCCGCGCTGCTGCCGGCCAACGGGAAGTCCTATACGGCGCTCGGCGTCATCACCGCGGTCTACCTGCTCGGGGCCGTGGCCTACCGGCTCCACGTCCGCGCCGGATCCGGCTCCGAAGTCCTCGCCTCAGGGCCGGGTTAGCAGCCGCGTGACCGCCGACATCGCGCCGGTCACCTGCGCCAGATCCTCGTCCGAGATGGCGTACGGGGGCATGGCGTAGATCAGCCGGCCGAAGGGGCGCAGCCACACCCCGCGCCGCATGACGAAGTCCTGGACCTTGGTGACGTCGACCGGATCGACGGTCTCGATGACACCGATCGCGCCCAGCACCCGCACGTCGCGCACGCCCGGCCGCCAGGCGTCCTCGAGCCCGGCACGTAGGCCCGCCTCGATCCGCTTGACCTCCTCCCGCCACGGGCGATCCAGCAGCAGCCCCAGCGACGCGTTGGCGGTCGCGGCGGCGAGCGGGTTGCCCATGAACGTCGGCCCGTGCATCAGCACCCCGACGCGCTCGGCCACCTCGGCCGTGCACAAGGTCGCCGCCATCGTCATGTAGCCACCGGTCATCGCCTTGCCCAGGCACATGATGTCGGGCCTGATCCCGGCGTGGTCGCAGCCGAACATCTCGCCCGTACGGCCGAAGCCGGTGGCGATCTCGTCGGCGATCAGCAGCACGCCGTGCTCGCGGGTGAGCTCGCGCAGCCGCGTGAGGACCGACGGGTGATAGAAGCGCATGCCGCCGGCGCCCTGGACGATCGGCTCGACGATGACCGCGGCCAGTTCGTCGGCGTGCCTGTGGAACAGCGTGGTCAGCTCGTCCAGATAGTCGGGGTCGTAGGCGGCGGGCGGAAGCGGGGCGAACACGTGCCGCGGCAACGCTCCGGTGAACAGGTGATGCATGCCGTTGACCGGGTCGCACACGGCCATCGTGGCGAAGGTGTCGCCGTGGTAGCCCCCGCGTACGGTGAACAGCCGCGACCGGCCGCTGTGCTGAATCGCGATCTTGATGGCGACCTCGACCGCCACCGACCCGGAGTCGGCAAGGAACACCCGGTCGAGCCCGGTCAGCTCGGACAGCGTGCGGGCCAGCCGCACGGCCGGCTCGTGGGTCAGGCCGCCGAACATGACGTGCGCCATGTCGTCAAGCTGGTCGCGGACGGCCGCGTTGAGGCGCGGGTGGTTGTAGCCGTGGATCGCGGCCCACCACGAGGCCATGCCGTCGATCAGCTCCCGGCCGTCGGCCAGGGTGAGCCGCACGCCCTCGGCCCGGACCACCGGGTGGGTCTCGGCGACGGGCGGGGCGTACGGATGCCACACATGCGCCTGGTCGAGCTTGCGGATCTCGTCAGCGTCCACGTCGGCCAACGCTACTCACTCTCATGATCACAATCACGCCGCGCACTTGAACCCTGATCACTCGGAGTTCTGGAACCAGTTGATCAGCCGCTGCGCCGCGGCCTCCTTGCCGATGACGCCCTCGTCCATCCGCACCTCGAGCAGATAGCGGTAGGCCTTGCCGACCAGCGGGCCCGGCGGGATGCCGAGGATCTGCTGGATCTCGTTGCCGTCGAGCTCTGGCCGGATCTTGGCCAGCTCCTCCTCCTCGGCGAGCCGGGCGATCCGCTCCTCCAGCTGGTCGTAGGTGCGCGACAGGGCGGCCGCCTTCCGCTTGTTGCGGGTGGTGCAGTCGGCCCTGGTCAGCTTGTGCAGCCGGTCGAGCAGGTGGTCGGCGTCGCGGACGTAGCGGCGCACGGCGCTGTCGGTCCACTCGCCGCCGCCGTAGCCGTGGAAGCGCAGGTGCAGCTCCACGAGCCGGGACACGTCGGCCACGACCTCCTTGGGGAAGCGCAGCTCCTGCATCCGCTTGCGGGTGAGCTGGGCGCCCACGACCTCGTGGTGATGGAAGGAGACCCGCCCGGCCGGCTCGTTGCGCCGGGTCTTGGGCTTGCCGATGTCGTGCATGAGCGCGGACCAGCGCAGCACCCGGTCAGGACCTGCCTGCTCCTGTTCGATGGCCTGCTCGAGCACGGTCAGCGTGTGCTCGTAGACGTCCTTGTGCCGATGGTGCTCGTCGATCTCCAGCCGCAGCTTGGGCAGCTCGGGCAGGACGTGGGCGGCGAGCCCCGTCTCCACCAGCAGCGTCAGGCCGCGGCGCGGATAGGTGCCGCAGATCAGCTTGTCCAGCTCGTCGCGGATCCGCTCGGCCGAGACGATCTCGATCCGCTCGGCCATCTCGGTCATCGCCCTGACCACCTCTGGGTGGACCGAGAAGCCGAGCTGGGAGGCGAACCGGGCCGCGCGCAGCA
Source organism: Streptosporangiaceae bacterium NEAU-GS5 (assembly GCA_017592665.1). Classification (GTDB taxonomy): domain Bacteria; phylum Actinomycetota; class Actinomycetes; order Streptosporangiales; family Streptosporangiaceae; genus NEAU-GS5. The sequence continues at coordinate 110,065 of JAGFNW010000023.1, forward strand.
TCCGGAGCGGGTCGTCACCGAACGACCGCTCCGGCGGGCCGGGCGTCCGCAGCACCTTGTCCGTGAGATCCTGCAGGCCGCCGTAGGGGTCGACGAACTCGTGCGAGGGCAGCCGCACGGCCATCGCGTTGACCGCGAAGTCGCGCCGCTCCAGGTCTTCCTCAAGGCTCTGCCCGTACGCGACCTCGGGCTTTCGGGACTTCGGGTCGTAGGACTCGCTGCGATACGTGGTGATCTCGAGCTGCCAGTCGCCCTTGCGCAGCCCGACCGTGCCGAAGTCGATGCCGATGGTCCAGACGGCGTCCGCCCAGCCCTTGACGATCTCCAGGACGCGCTCGGGGTGCGCCTCGGTCGTCATGTCGAGGTCGTTTCCGACCCGGCCGAGGAAGACGTCGCGAACGGGGCCGCCGACCAGCGCGATCTCATGACCGCGCGTGGCGAACAGCGCGCCGACTTCGTGGGCCACCGGTGTGATGCGACGGAACAGGTCGCGGACGGCCTTCTCTACCTGATTTGAATCGGACAAGGCTGGGTAATTCCTCCGGTTACGGAACAGGTGCTCCCGCGCTATACACCCGTGGCGATCACCAGGTTACGGTCAGTTCGGGGGCGCCGGAACAACGCAAGGAGCTCATGCCATGAAGGACGCCCTCGCGATCCACCGTTGGCTCCTCGCCCACCAGATTCACCATGAGATCGTACGTCTTCCGCGGGCCCTCACTTGCTCCGACGATCTTCCCGCGGTGCTCGGGGTGGACGCGCGCGACTGTATCGGCGTCACGCTGTTCGAGGTCACCACGCGTGCCGGCCGCGAGCCCGTCGCCGTGGTCGGCTCGGTCGGCGCCGCCCCGTCGCTGGTCACGGTGGGCGCGACCGTAGGCGCTACCCGAGTGCGACCGGCCTCGTCGTATGTGGTGAATTCGGTGACCGACTACGCCGCCGGGCTGGTGTGCCCGCTGCTGTTGCCGGACGGCCTGACCGTGCTGATCGATCAACGCGCCCTCGACGCCTTCGGCCAGGACGACATCGTCCACACGCCGACCGGCGAGCGCCGCACGGCACTGCGGTTACGCGCGTTTCACCTGTTCACTTTGATGTCCGGCAAGGCGGTGGACCTTTCGCCCCCCGCCCGGCCGGTGATGACGCGATAGACCATTCACGGCAAGGAAGGCCATACGATTCAGGGCGTGCGTCGCGCGGTTCTCCTGCTCCTGCTGATGGCCGCCGCCCTCGTCTTCACGGGCGGCGCGCGTTCGGCCGACGCGGCGCCCGTGTCCGGCCTCGTCGTCGACCAGATCACGCCCGAGGTTCCCCGGGAGCCGCGGACGCCTGTGCTGATCTCGGGCTCGGTCACCGGGTCGCCGGGGACGTCGGTGCGGCTCAGGCTGCGCTATTCGCCCGGCAGGCCCCTGTCCGGCCGCGATGAGCTCGCCTCGTACGCCGCGGGCGAGGGCTACACCAGCTCCTGGGTCACCAAGATCCAGGCGACCGCGCTCGACGGCACCGGCAAGCTGCCGTTCCAGATCCAGGTGACCCCCCACGAGCTCGGCATCTCCCGGCTCGGGGTCTATCCGCTCAGCATCGAGGTCCTCGACGGCACGACCGACCAGCAGCTGGCGATCAACCACACCGTCCTCACCTTCATTCCGAAGGACGCGCAGCTCAAGCGCACCCGGATCGCGGTGGCCCTGCCGCTGATCGAGCGGCCGCACCGGGCCGACGACGACACGTTCATGGACGACGACCTGCCGGCCTCGCTCTCCTCCGGCCGCCTGGCCGAGCTGCTCTCGCTCGTCAACGGCGTCAACGGGGTGACCTGGTTCGTCGACCCGGCGCTGCTGGCCGACGCCGAGCGGCTCACCCGGTCCCACACGCTCAGGAAGGGCTCGTCGGAGACGACCAAGCCCGGCGACCCGGCCGCCGGAAAGTGGCTGGCCGACCTGAAGACGGCATTGGCCGACCGGCCCGTGATCGCCACGCCGTACGCCGATCCGGACATCGAGGCGCTGATCCACAAGGGGCTCGACGGGCCGGCCGCCGCCGCCCTCACGCGGGGCGCGTCCGTCGCCACGGCGCTGCTCGGCCGGCAGGTGGGCACGTCGGTGGTGTGGCCGGCCGGCGGCGCGCTCGACCGCGACGCGCTCGACGAGCTGTCGGTGCACAAGGTGGATCGGGTCCTGCTGTCGGCCGACCGTGTCTCCAGCGTCGGCGCCGCCGCCGCCCCGATCGACGCCGTCGGCGGCCAGGTCACCGCCGTTCTGACCGACCCCGTCCTCGACGGGGCGCTGAGCGCCGACGTCTCCCAGCCGGGCGCGGCCGCCCGGCAGCGGCAGCTGTTCCTCGCCGAGACGGCGCTGCTCGCCCAGGACGGCGTGCCCGCCGTGGTCATGGCCCCGCTCGACCGGCTGTGGACGCCCGATCCCGCGTACGTGACGGGCCTGCTGAAGACCGCGGCGACCGTCCCCTGGCTGCGCCTCACGGGCCTCGACACGATCAAGCCGGCGCCGGGCGCGCCCGTCATCCGCGACCTGCTCTACAGCACGGAGGACCAGCAGGCCGAGCTCGGCAGGACCATCCTCAGCGGCGTGCGCAAGCTCCACACGCACGCCGAGGTCATCGCCGCCGTCACCGGCTCCAAGGCGCCCGTGTTCGACGACGCGGTGATGCGGCTCGCCTCGGCCTCCTGGCGCGGCGGCGTCAAGACCGGCCAGGCGTTCGTACGCCAGGTGACCCGCACGGTCGACGAACGGCTCCGCAAGATCTCCCTGTCGAAGATCGGCCGGATCGTGGTGGGCACGAACGGCCGGCTGCCGATCGCCATCGATAACAATCTGGTTGCGGAAAACGAGCCGGTGACGGTCAAGATCCGGGTGACGGCCGACAACCCGGCCGTGCTGCGGATCGCCGACGGCGGCGTCTTCGAAAGTGAGCGGATCACCGTGTCGCCCCGGCGCGCGCAGACCGTCACGGTGCCCGTCACCGTCACCGGCAGCGGCGACACGACGATCAGGGTGCAGCTGCTCACGCCGGACGACCGCCCCTACGGCGACCCGGTGCCCCTGCCCGTGCAGGCCACCGGCTACACCGGCGTCACGCTCATCATCGTGGGCGCCGGTCTGACGATCATGCTGGCCGCTGTGGTCATGCGCGTCCTGCGCCGCCGCTCCCGTCCGGCCCTCTCCCCCCGTACGGAAGAACCGGTGCTCAATCCATGACCAGAATGCTCCGAGCGAGCGCCGTGATGGCGGCCGGGACGCTGGTGTCGCGCATCACCGGCTTCGCCCGGACCGCGGTGCTGGCCGCCGCCATCGGCACGGCCACCCTCGGCGACGCCTACAACGTCGCCTACACCATCCCGTTCATTCTGCTCGATCTGCTGATGACCGGCGTGCTCAGCAGCGTCGTGGTGCCCTCGATCATCCGCGCCAAGGAGCGCGAGCCCGACGGCGGCCAGGCGTACGAGCAGCGGCTGATGACCGTGGCCACGGTCGCGCTCATCGCCGTGGCGGTGCTCGGCGTGCTGCTGGCCCGCCCGATCATCGAGCTCTACACGAGCAACCTGAGCGAGCGCGGCGTCGAGGTGGCCAGCACGCTGGCCCGCTACATCCTGCCGCAGCTGGCCTTCTTCGGGGTGGGCGCGCTCGCGGGGGCGATTCTCAACACGCGCGACCGCTTCGGCGCGCCCATGTGGGCCCCCGTCGTCAACAACATCGTCGCCATCTGCGTCTTCAGCGCCTACATCGCGGTGGGCGTGGGCGGCGCCAACGTCGAAAAGATCACCCCGGGCGACCTGCTGCTGCTCGGCCTCGGCACCACGGCCGGCATCGTGGCGCAGGCGATCGTGCTGGTCATCGCCCTCCGCCGGACCGGATTCCGGTTCCGGCCGCGCTTCGACGTGCGCAACGCCGGGCTCGGCGAGATGGGCCGCCTGGGCGCGTGGACGCTGGCGTTCGTCGGGGTCAACCAGATCGGCTTCGTGATCACCACCAACCTCACCACCAGCGCCGGCGTCGAGGCCAAGGCGGCCGGGGTGGCCTACGGCGCCGGCTACACGCCGTACACCTTGGCCTTCCAGCTCTTCCAGCTGCCGTACGGGATCATCGCGGTTTCGGTGATCACCGCGATGCTGCCGCGGATGAGCCGGTCCGTGACGGCCGGAGACCTCGCCGCGGTCCGGGAGGAGTTCGCCTCCGGGGTGCGGCTCGTGTCGGTGGCCCTCGTGCCCGCCTCGCTGCTGCTGATGGTCCTCGGGCCGGCCGTGACCGTCCCGATCTACGCGCACGGCTCCAACGACGTGTCCGACGCCCTCTACATCGGCAACGCGCTGCAGATCTTCGGGCTCGCGCTGGTGCCGTTCTCGCTGTTCCAGCTGCTGCTGCGGGTCTTCTACAGCTTCGGCGACACCCGCACGCCGGTGGTGGCGGCCGGCATCAACCTCGTCGCCAACGTCGCGCTCAGCCTCGTCTTCTACTTCGCGTTGCCGCCCGGCTACGTCGTGCTCGGATTGGCCTTCTCCTACGCCGTGACGTACGCGCTGGCCGCGGCCATCACGTGGAACATGGCGAGCAAGCGGGTGGGTGGGCTGGGCGGTCGCGGCGTGGCCGTCGCGCTGTCGCGCATGTACGCCGCCGCGATCCCGGGAGCCCTGGTCGCGCTGCTGGTCCTGTGGCTCGCGCTCAAGGTCACCACCATGACGCCGGTCAGCGCGTTCGTGATTCTCGCCGCCGGAGGGGGCCTCGGCCTCCTCGCGTACGGCCTCACCGCCCACCGAATGCGTGTCCCGGAAGTGAACTCGATCGTTGGGATGGTCACAAGCAGGGTAGGACGATAGCCGAACGCAGCGCGAAAGCGGCACTAACATGGTGCGCCAAAGGACACCGGCGACGGGAAGCGGGAAGGCGTGGGCGAATCCACCCTGCACGACCACCAGCCGTGGGATGAGGGCGACGCGATGAGCATGTCCTCAGTGGAGCCCGGCACCCGGCTCGCCGACCGTTTCCGCCTGGAGGATCGCGTCAGCGAGTCCGGCGGCGTCACCTTGTGGAAGGCGATCGACGAGATCCTCGCCCGCCCGGTCGCCGTGCACACCTTCAACCCCGGCTTCGACCGGGTCACCGAAGTGGTGACGGCGGCACGCGCGGCGAGCCGGCTCACCGACCCGCGGCTGACCCAGGTTTTCGACGCGGCCAACGAAGACGGCACGGCCTATGTCGTGAGCGAGTGGGTGACGGGCGAGTCGCTCGAAGACCTGCTCGAGTCCGGGCCGATGGAGCCCGAGCGCGGCGCTGCCCTGGTGGCCGAGGCCGCCGAGGCGATGGCGCACGCCCACGACGCGGGGCTGGGCCACCTCGGCCTCGACCCAAGCCGGCTGATCTGGACCTATGGCGGCACGGTCAAACTGCTGGGCGTGGCCGTCGACGCCGCGATCATGGGCGTGCGCAGCGACGACCCGACCGACGAGGACACCCGCGGCCTCGGCCTGCTGTTGTACGCGGCGCTGACCGGCCACTGGGCCGGAGAGGTCGAGTGCACGCTGCCACCCGCGCCGCTCGACGACGGCAGGCTCTGCACGCCGCGTCAGGTGACCGCGGGAGTGCCGGGATTCCTCGACGCGGTCACCATGCGGATCCTCGACCCGCGGCGCGGTCAGGAAGCGCTGACCACCCCGTCGGCCGTGGCCGAGGCGCTGTCCGACGTGCCGCGGCCGGCCCCGGTGCCGCCCGCCACGCATCCGCCCGCGATCAACCTGCACTCCGAGGCGCCGGACATCTTCGACCCCCGGCCGCCTCGCCCGGCGCAGCGACCGGCCCCGCAGGGTCCGCGGCAGCGCCCGAGCGCGTTCAACCGTGCCCTGGTGACCATCCTGGTGCTGCTGGTGATGGCCGCCGTCGGCGTGGGCGCGTGGACGCTCGGCCGCAGCCTGGCCGGCGGGACGTCGGCCACCTCGCCTTCGGCCAGCACCTCGTCCGCGCCGTCGAAGTCGGCCAAGGCGCAGACCATCACGCCGGCGAGCGCGGCCGGCTTCGACCCGCTCGGCGACAACGAGGAGCGCAACGAGCTGGCCTCCCACGCGGTCGACGGTCAGCCGTCCACCGAGTGGCACACCGAGTCCTACACCTCGCCCGAGTTCGGGCGGCTGAAGGACGGCGTCGGCCTGCTGCTCGACCTCGGCAAGGAGATGCGGCTCAGCCAGGTGACGGTCGACTTCGGCGACCAGGGCGGCGGCGGCCAGGCCGAGCTCCGGGCCGGCACGTCGAACGAGGAGAGCGCGCTCAAGGCCGTCGGCGGGGCCAAGGAGGCGACCGGCACGGTCACCTTCGACGCCTCCAGCGCCGCCCCGAGCCGGTATGTCGTCATCTGGTTCACCAAGCTTCCGACGTACGAAGGGAAGTATCGAGGGACCATCTACGACCTGACCATCACCTCTCCGCAGGCGTGATGACCAGCTGATCATGGCGATTTGATCTGGTTTACCCTGAGGAGAGACGTATGGTGGCAGCATTATGTGACGACGACGTGCCCACCTGAGGATCGGCAAAGCCTTGTGAACCTCCCTCCCGACCACCCGTCTCCGGCAGCGGCCCTCACCGACGCCGACCTCCTCACCCGCCACATCGCGGGTGATCAGGATGCGTTCAGTGAGATCGTCAAGCGACACCGCGACCGGATGTGGGCGGTCGCCCTGCGCACGCTGGGTGACCCGGACGAGGCGGCCGACGCCGTGCAGGACGCGTTCGTCTCCGCGTACCGCAAGGCCGAGAGCTTCCGCGGCGAGGCGGCCGTCACCACCTGGCTTCATCGCATCGTCGTCAACGCCTGTCTCGACCGGATGCGCCGCAGGTCCGTACGGCCCCTGGCGGACGACGAGCTGATCGACGTCGTCGAGCGGGACAGCCCGCTGCCCGACCACACTCTCGAGCGCGAGCTGTCCATGGAGGTCTCGGCCGCGCTCAAGCTGCTGCCGCCCGACCAGCGTGCCGCGCTCGTGCTCGTCGACATGATGGGTTACTCCGTCGAGGACGCGGCGGCCGTGCTGGGCGTTCCGGCGGGCACTGTGAAGAGCCGCTGCGCCCGAGGTAGAGCGAAGCTCGTCCCGATTCTTTCGCATCTGCGGAACCAATCAGACCTCACTCGCGTCTCATCCGCGAAGGGAGCAGAACTTCGTGACGGGTGACACGCACTACGACCTGGAGACCTTGGCAGAGTTTGCGGAGGGGCTTCTCGACGACGCCTCGGCGCGCGGGATCCGCGAGCATCTCGCGGTCTGCGATCCGTGCGGTGAGGGTCTGGCCGATCTGTCGACGGTGCGCGAGCTTCTCGCCGCCGTGCCGACGCCTGCCATGCCGCTCGGCGTGGCCATGCGGATCGACCAGGCATTGGCCGCCGAACGCACGGTCCTGATCGAGCAGCCCGTCACGCTGGGTGTCGTGGACGACGATGGACAGGTCGTCCGCAAGCGTGCCGCACGCCGCCGCTGGGGCCTGCCGGTCGGCATGGCCGCGGCCGCCGCGGTCGTGGTGGGCTCGACCGCGATCGCCGCCAACGTGCTGCTGTCCGCGCAGGGCCCGACGGCCTCAGGGCCGGGTGAGGGGTCGGTCGCCGCCGCCCCGACCAAGACGCAGCAGCGCGCCGGCACGGCCGTCGCCATGTTCGCCAGCGGCCACAACTACACCAGCAAAGAGCTGAGCGGCCCGCTGGTCGACTACTTCAGCGCCGCGCCCGGCAACTACGGCAGCGCCGAAGACCTCGACAGCTGCGTCAAGCGCCGCTCCAGCCAGCTGAACCGCAGGCCCATCGCGGTCGACAAGGCGCAGTACAACGGCAACGAAGCGACGATCATGGTCTTCTGGAAGGACCAGGTCCGCAACACCGTCCAGGTCGTCGTCGTCGACTCGGCCTGCAAGTCGCTGCGCAAGGCCGCGACCGCCGCCTGGAAGTAGCGTTTCCGGGAATCGTTCACGCCTAGGATCTGTTGACGCCACTGGCAACAGAGGGGAAGGCAAAAGGCGTGAGCGACGTCCGTAATGTGATCATCATCGGGTCCGGCCCTGCGGGCTACACCGCGGCCGTTTACTCGGCGCGCGCGGATCTCCGACCGCTGATCTTCGAGGGTTCGGTCACCGCCGGTGGCGCGCTCATGAACACCACCGACGTGGAGAACTTTCCCGGATTCCCGGACGGGATCCTGGGTCCTGAGCTGATGGACAGCCTGCGCAAGCAGGCCGAGCGGTTCGGCGCCGAGCTGATCGCCGACGACGTGATCGAGGTCGACCTGGCCGCCACTCCCAAGGTGGTCAAGACCCACAGCGGCACGTTCTATGCGCACTCGGTCATCCTCGCGATGGGCTCGGGCTACCGCGAGCTGGGCCTGCACAACGAGAAGCGGCTGTCCGGCCACGGCGTGTCCTGGTGTGCCACCTGTGACGGCTTCTTCTTCCGCGACAAGGACATCGTGGTCGTCGGCGGCGGCGACACGGCCATGGAAGAGGCCACGTTCCTGACCCGGTTCGCCAAGTCCGTGACCGTGATCCACCGGCGCGACCAGCTGCGGGCCAGCAAGATCATGCAGGACCGGGCGTTCGCGAACGAGAAGATCCGCTTCGTCTGGGACAGCGAGGTCGTCGAGATCCACGGCGAGCAGAAGGTCACCGGCGTGCGCCTGCGCAACCGGAAGACGGGCGAGGAGACCGAGCTCGAGGCCTCCGGCCTGTTCGTCGCGATCGGCCACGACCCGCGCACGGAGCTGGTGAAGGGCCAGGTCGACCTGGACCCCGAGGGATACATCCTCACCGCGGCGCCGACGACCCGCACCAACCTCGACGGCGTGTTCGCGGCGGGCGACGTCGTCGACCACACCTACCGCCAGGCCGTCACGGCCGCGGGCACGGGCTGCGCCGCCTCGCTCGACGCCGAGCGCTGGCTGGCCGACCACGGCACCAACCACTAGATCCATGACAAGGGGAGAAATGGGCGCCATCAAGAGCGTGACCGACGCCGACTTCGACAGCGAGGTCCTCAAGAACGACAAGGTCGTGCTGGTCGACTTCTGGGCCGAGTGGTGTGGCCCGTGCCGTCAGGTCGCGCCGATTCTGGAGGAGATCGCGGCGGAGCAGGCCGACAAGCTGACCGTCGTCAAGCTCAACGTCGACGAGAATCCCCAGACTGCTCGAAACTATGACGTACTCCAGATTCCAACTCTGAACGTCTATAAAGGTGGAGAGGTTGTGAAGCAGATCATCGGCGCTCGGCCGAAGGCCATGCTGCTCCGCGACCTCGAGGGGATCATCTAACTCGTCCCCCCTGCGGCTTGGCGAGCCGTACTTCCGCTCTTCCCTGAGCGGCACCCCACCCTACGGAAAAGCCCCCTCGGCTCGTGAGGGGGCTTTTCCATGTGCCCGGACGCCCTGCCCTGGCAAAGGGCGCTCAGACGGGCTCCTCGGAAGCCTTCAGACGGGCCGCAGAGCCCGCTCAGGGCTCATGGAGCCCAGGAGACGCTCAAGGGCCACCTCGACGTCCTCACGCCACGACACGGCCGATTTGAGCTCCAGCCGCAGCCGTGGGAAGCGCAGATGCGGCCGGACCGTCTTGAAACCGACCGCGAGCAGATAGTCGGCCGGCAGCAGGCACCCCGGCGCCTCCCACTTCAGGTCGCCGAACGCCTCGATCGCCTTGACGCCGCGCCGGGTCAGATCCTTGGCGATGCCCTGGACCAGCATCCGGCCCAGCCCGCCGCCCGAGAACTCCGGGATGATGTGCGCCGTCATCAACAGCACCGCGTCAGAGCTCACCGGACTGGTGGGGAACGCGACCGACCGCGGCACGTAGAGCGGTGGAGCATACAGGACGTAGCCGGCGGCCACGCCGTCGACGTACGCGACCTTTCCGCAGCTCCCCCAGTCGAGCAGGGTCGCGGAGATCCACGCCTCCTTCTCCAGCGCCGGATCCCCCGCCTGCACGGCCCGCTCGCCACCCATCGGGTCGAGCTCCCAGAACACGCACTGCCGGCACCGGCGAGGCAGATCGTCGAGGTTGTCGAGAGTGACGTTCGCCAGCCGACGTGACACGAGATGCCCCAAATCCACGATGGAACCAATCCCCCAGGTGGCATCGTAGCGCCCGGCTCCGTTCCGGCAGCGGACATCCCTCGGGGGAGTAGTCGAGTGTGAGGAGGCGTAGATGCTGCCGTAGGCTGGTTTTCCGGCTACGAACGGAGGTGGACCGTGACGGAAGAGCTCGATCACGGTCGGACGGGCGTGACCCACGGGTCGCGCATTGACGCTTACGTCGATCGGTATGCCGCACGAGCTACCGGGATGGTCGCCTCCGAGATCCGAGCTCTGTTCGCCGTCGCCTCGAGACCCGAGGTGGTCTCGCTCGGCAGCGGCATGCCGTATATCACCGCGCTCCCCCTCGACGTCGTCGGAGAGCTGGTCGCCGACCTGGTCGCCCGGCAGGGGACGGTCGCCCTGCAGTACGGCGGCGGCCTCGGCGACGAGGCCCTGCGCGAGCAGATCTGCACCGTCATGAGCATCGAGGGCATCGAGTCCGTCCCCGACGACATCATGGTCACCGTCGGTTCCCAGCAGGCGCTCGACCTGATCACGCGCATCTTCATCGACCCCGGCGACATCGTGCTCAGCGAAGGCCCGTCCTACGCGGGCGCGCTCGGCACCTTCGCCGCCTACCAGGCGAAGGTCGTCCACATCGCCATGGACGACCAGGGCATCATTCCCGAAGCCCTGGCGCAGACCATCTACGCGCTGCGCGCCGCCGGCAGCAGGATGAAGTTCCTCTACACGATCCCGACGTTCCAAAATCCGTCCGGCGTCACGCTCAACGAGGTCAGACGGCTGCAGGTGCTCGAGATCTGCCAGCGGGCCGGGCTTTTGGTCGTGGAGGACAATCCGTACGGGCTGCTCGGATTCGAGCGCGAGCCGCTGCGCGCCATGCGGGCCAGCAACCCCGAGGGGGTGGTCTACCTCGGCTCGTTCTCCAAGACGCTGGCCCCCGGATTCCGGGTCGGCTGGGCGCTCGCGCCGCGGCCCATCCTCGACAAGCTCGTGCTCGCCATGGAGTCGGCCGTGCTGTCGCACTCGGCGTTCACCCAGCTCGCGGTCCGCGAATACCTGCGCACCCAGCCGTGGCGTGAGCAGATCAAGGCCTTCCGCGAGCTCTACCGCGAGCGCCGCGACGCCATGCTCGGCGCGCTCGACGTGCAGATGCCCGACGGATGCGCCTGGACCAAGCCCGGCGGCGGCTTCTTCGTGTGGATGACCCTCCCCGAAGGGCTGAATTCCAAGGCCATGCTGCCGCAGGCCATCGACAAGCGCGTCGCGTACGTGCCGGGCACCGGCTTCTACGCCGACGGCGGCGGCACCCGCCACATGCGCCTGTCGTACTGCTACCCGCAGCCCGACCGCATCCGCGAAGGTGTGCGGCGGCTGGCCGGCGTCATCGAGGAGGAGCTGCGCACCCGCGACACCTTCGGCACGGGCATGGTCCCCGGTCACGGGGGGGTCGACACTCCGGGGCCCGACCTCGCCTGACGCTGAGGTAGTTCTGGGAGGACTAGGCTGGTCGGCATGAGCGACCTAGGGCATGTGCTCATTCTGGCCGGCGGGCTCTCCTATGAGCGGGAGGTCTCCCTCCGGTCCGGCCGTCGCGTGGCAGAAGTGCTGCGCGCGGCCGGCGTCGATGTCGAGACCCGCGACACCGACGCCTCCCTCGTGCCCAGCGTCCTCGCCGACCCGCCGGACGCCGCCTTCGTGACCCTGCACGGCGGCGCCGGCGAAGACGGCGCCATCCGATCCGTCCTCGAACTGCTCGGCATCCCCTACGTCGGGGCCGCCCCCGACGCCTGCCGGGTCGCGTTCGAGAAGCCGACCGCCAAGGCCGTCGTCCGGTCGTGGGGGCTCAACACGCCCGACTCGGTCGCCCTGCCCAAGGAGACCTTCCACGACCTCGGCGCCTCGGCCGTGCTCGGCCGCATCGTCGACCAGCTCGGCCTGCCCCTGTTCGTCAAGCCGTCGCGGGGCGGGTCGGCGCTCGGCGCGTCCATCGTCCGCTCCGCCGAGGAACTTCCCGCCGCCATGGTCGGATGCTTCGCGTACGGCGACACGGCGCTGATCGAGAAATACATCGAGGGGGTCGAGGTCTCGGTCTCCGTGGTCGACCTCGGAGACGGCCCCATCGCGCTGCCGCCCGTCGAAATCGTCCCCGTCGGGGGTGTGTACGACTATGCGGCCCGCTACACCGCCGGCCACACCGAGTTCTTCGCCCCGGCCCGGCTGACCGACGACGTCACCCAGGCCTGCCTGGCCATGGCCGTCGCCGCCCACTCCGCCCTCGGCCTGCGCGACCTGTCCCGCACCGACCTCATCGTCGACGAGGCCGGCAAGCCGTGGTTCCTCGAAGTCAACGTCGCCCCCGGCATGACCGAGACCTCACTGCTCCCCATGGCCGCCGAAGCCGACGGCCGCGACCTCGGCATGCTCTGCAAAGGCCTCCTCGAAATCGCCACCGCCCGCCGCTGACCACCGCCGCCCCTGGCCGCACCGACGAGCGCGGACAACCGCCGCCGCCCTGGCCGCGCAGATGACCACCGACGACCGTCGCCATTTTGGCAGCGCGGGATGACCCACCGACGACGCCGATGACCGTCACCACTCTGGCGGCGCTTGTCGCCGGCCTCGCCGGCCTCGCCGAGGCTGAGGCCGGTGATCGCTACCGCACGCCGATGACTACGCTGACGGAGTGACCAAAAGCTTCGGAAGCGACAACCACGCCGGCGTGCACCCCGCAGTGCTCGACGCCATCGTCGCCGCCAACGCCGGCGACGCCATGCCCTATGGAGCCGACCCCTGGACATCGGCCATGGAAGACGCCTTCCGCCACGCGTTCGGCCCGTCCGCCCACGCGTACGCGATGTTCAACGGCACTGGAGCCAACGTCGTCGGGCTGGGACTGCTGCTGGCCCGGCCGTATGAGGCCGTCCTCTGCCCGGCGCCCGCCCACATCTACACGCACGAGGCCGGCGCCTCCGAGCGCGTGCTCGGCGTACGCCTTGTGCCAGTGCCTACGGACGATGGGAAGATCACGCCCGAGTCGCTGGCCGGGCAATTGCACGGACTCGGGGACGAACATGAGGTGCAGCCGAAGGTAGTGTCGATCTCGCAGGTGACCGAATGCGGGACTGTGTACACCCCCGGCGAGATCGGCGCCCTCGCCGACTTCGCCCACGGGCACGGCATGTATCTCCACATGGACGGCGCCCGCCTCGCCAACGCCGCGGCTTACCTGGGGTGTTCGCTCCGCGAGACGACGGCTGACGTGGGAGTCGACGTGTTGTCCTTCGGCGGGACGAAAAACGGTGCCCTGGGCGCGGAAGCCCTCGTCGTATTCTCGCCTGAACTGGCCGGGGCAACGCGCTTCCTGCGCAAGCAGGGGATGCAACTGTCATCGAAGATGCGCTTCGTGTCAGTGCAGCTTACGGCCCTGCTCACGGACGACCTCTGGCGCACGGCCGCTGCTCACGCCAACGCCATGGCCTTCCGCCTCGCCGACGGCATCCGCGACCTGGTCACCTTCCGCTACGCCGTCCAGTCGAACGCCATCTTCCCCGTGCTGCCACGCGAAGTGATCGAGTCCCTGCAGCAGCGATTCACCTTCCACACATGGAGCGAGACGGAATCAGTCGTCCGCCTCATGACCGCTTTCGACACCACCTCCGAAGACGTAGACCACTTCGCCACCGCCATCCGCACCACCCTCAAGCCCTAACCCCCGCACACCACGGACGGCGCGCACACCACGGACGCCGCGGACGGCGCGGACGGCGCGGACGAGACCAACCAAGCAGCAGCGCTGCACTCAGGAGCGGATCGCGCTGGGGGTGCGTTGCGCTGCGACGACCGCACGTTGCGGCGCGCGTTCCTGCCACTCTCTGGCGCTCGGCCTTCGGCCGACAACCCGGGCGCGCCTGGTTGCGCTGGGCCTTAAGCGCGCCGCAACGTCCGGCCGCCTCCGCTCCTCACCCCATGCCCCGCACCGGCCGGGGTCCGTACCGCCATGGTGTCGGCGGCGGGGTCCTGGCTGCGGCGCCGCAGCGAAGGGCGCGGCCCGCAGGCGCTCCGGGCGCTGGCTGCTCCGGCCGGCGCGATCGTTGCCGCCTGGTGATCAGCCCTGGCCGCCGGGCGCGCACATCCTGTTCAATCCTGGCCGGCCTCCACACCCATCCCCCTCCACGCCAACTACCCCGCCGTACGAGCCGGCTTAGACGCTATCCAGCGTGAGTGGGCGCGGTCGCGAGCCGTCCACATCGGTGAAGCCGTACCTTTCGGCAAGAGCGGCCGCGACGAGCGCCTTCCCCGAGAGCTCCATCAGGTCGGCAGCACCGGCAAGGGCAGCCACTGCCCGTCCGACGAACAGAGGCGACTCGGAGTTCGACAGATCGAAGTACGCTGCATCCCGCATCACCAACTCGGTCCGCACGAGACCCGGGTAAAGGGAGACGGCAGCAACTCCGTACTCACGGAGTTGCTCGGCCACATCGGCTGACATCTTGTCTGCGGCCGCCTTGGCGATCCCGTACACGACGTTCTGCAGAAATTTCTGTGCCGCCCAGAACGAGATGTTGACGATCAGACCGCTGCGCTGAGCGGCCATCTGCTCCGCCGCGATTCGCGTGCCGCAGTAGGCCGCTCGCACGCCGACGCCGATCATCTCGTCCCATCGCCACATCGGCTGCTCCCACAGCGGGCTCATCCACGTGAACTGATTGTTCTCCACCATGCGCTCGTAACCCGGCCACGCGTTGTTGACCAACACATCCAACCGCTCCTCTGCGGCAATCACCTCACGCAGAATCGCTTCGGTCTCGGCGTCGTGGGCGTGGTCTACGCGATGCGCGATCAATCGGCCCGGATAGTCGGCGGCTTCAGACGCCACGCTTTCCAGCGAACCAGGCATCCCAAGCGGGTGATCCCCCTCCGCGACCGTGCGCCCGGTGATGTGAACCGTCGCCCCAGCCTCGACCAGACCGAGAGCGATCCCCTTCCCAACCCCACGACTTGCGCCCGTGACCACACAGACCTTGCCAGAGAGATCAGCCATGCCAGGACCCTACGCCCAAGCCCCCCGTTCCTACGCCCCAGTTTCCCCCGCCCGGTCCCTACACCCGTGCCAGCCCAGCCCCCGCCGTCCAATGACCCGGTTCCCACACCCCGTGCCAGCCCAGCCCCCGCCGTCCAATGACCCGGTTCCACACCCAGTCCCCGCGCCCAATGCCGGTTCCCACACCCAGTCCCCTCCCCCCGTCCTAGCACCCCGCACTCCACCCCTCCGGACCCGCGCTCTGACTCCGCGCCCCACCCGATGACCCAGGCGCCCCGCACTCCGCGCCCCACCCGATGACCCACGTGCCCCCGCACTCCGCGCTCCGCGCTCCGCACCGCCAGCCCGCCCCCCTCCGTGCACTCCGCGATCCAGACTGCGCTCTGACTCCGCGCCCCACCCGATGACCCTGCGACCCCGCACCCCGCGCTCCGCACCGCCGACCCGCGCCCCTCCGTGCACTCCGCGATCCAGACTGCGCTCTGACTCCGCACCGACACCTCCGCGCGCCTGGCCTTGTGCCACCTGGCTCTCTTCCCTCCTTCTGCGCCGGGCTCTGTGCCGTCCCGCCACCCATCCTCTCGATTCACAGCCCCCTCCTCGCTTGACTCCCCGTCGGCGCATCCCCCAACTCCTCCGCTGCCAGACTCATCGCCTGGGTCTCCGGCGGCCTCCATCGGTCGGTCTCATTTCTTCCTGCGGCCGGCCGGTCGTGCGTTCAATGGCGCGCGTCTGTGCCGCATCCAAGCCCAGTGGCAGCCTCCCACTGCCGTACCTTCGTCGCGCGTCCAGCCGCTCGCCGTTCCGTGGGCGGATTTCTCGGGACTTCCCGCGCTCAGTCGGAGCCACCCGGTCGACTTGGCTCGACGTCCCGCCAACCGGACAGCCGACGGCCGACTCCCGCGCCCAGCCCACAGCCCGCAGCCCGCAGCCGACAGCCGACAGCCGGCGGTTGCTACGCCTTCGGCGTGGACTAGCCGGTTCGCTGTTGGCGCTATTTGGCCGGATGGCTCTGGGAGCGGCGACGTGTTCCGTGTGGCGCGGCAAGTTGGTGGGGCTTGGGCTAGGACGCAGTCCGCGGCGGCCGAAGGGGGGCTGGGTGGAGGGATCGGCCGGGGCGGGCCGGGGCGGGGGCGGGGCGGCGGTTAGGCCGCATGTTTCACGTGAAACGTTGGCGCGGAGGAGGGAACGCGCGCAGGGGCAGGCGTTGGCGCGAAGGACGGGCCATGCGCCGGACAGGCGTTATGTGAGACCTGCGAGCGGCCGCGGCACGAGCGAGCACGCCAGGCACGGGCCAGCCGATGCACACCTACCGACGCATGGCGCCGCCAGCGCGCGGGGCAGCCGGCGCGCGGGGCAGCCGGGTGTACGGGATAGCCAACGCGTACAGGTGGATTGGAACGTGGGGCGGCCGGGGGCGCGAATAGCCAGGAGGGTGGGTGGCCGGCCATGGGCGTGTGACGCGGCCGGCGGCGGGGCTACAGGACGACGGGACGTGAGGTGGAAGTCGGGAGGCGATGTTTCACGTGAAACGGGGGCCGTCTTGGTTGTTGCGGATGGCGTTGGCGGTCTCGGGGGCCATCGTGCCGATGATGCGCTCTAGGTCGTCGATGGTGGAGAACTCGACGACGATGCGGCCCTTGCGGCGTCCGAGGTCGACTTTGACGCGCGTCTCGAAGTGGTCGGAGAGGCGGTCGGCGAGATGACGGAGGGCCGGGGCGGTTGGCTGCTTCGCCCGAGGCTTGCGAGGGGCCGGTCCTGCGGTCGCCTCGCCGAGAGAGACGATCTCCTCGACGGTCCGTACGGAGAGGCCTTCGGCGACGATGCGGGCGGCGAGGCGTTCCTGCGCGGTCGGGTCGTCGAGAGACAGGAGCGCACGGGCGTGTCCCGCGCTGATGGTTCCGGCGGCGAGACGGAGCTGAACGTTGGGCGGGAGGTTCAGCAGACGGAGCGTGTTGGAGATGTGCGAGCGAGAGCGGCCGACCTTCCGGGCAAGCTGCTCGTGGGTCGCGCCGAAATCGTCGAGCAGCTGCTGATAGGCCGCCGCCTCTTCGAGGGAGTTCAGTTGCTCGCGCTGAAGGTTCTCAATGAGGGCTTCACGAAGCATCTCGTCGTCGGTGGTGCTGCGGACGATCGCGGGAATCTGCTCGAGGCCGGCCAGCTGAGAGGCGCGCCAACGCCGCTCCCCCATGATGAGCTCGAAGTGCCCGGCACCGGTCGATCGTACGACGACAGGCTGGAGGAGGCCGACCTCCTTGATGGAGGCCGCGAGCTCCTCGAGACGATCCTCGTCGAACACCTCACGGGGCTGCCTCGGGTTGGGCGAGATGGCCGTGAGGGCGATCTCTTGGAAATAGGCGCCGACGACAGGCCGAAGACCGTCACCACCTTCAAAGGCAGGAGGCAGTGTGGCGGACGGATCAACAACCGGTCCGGTGGGAATGAGGGCGCCCAGTCCCCTGCCCAGTCCCCGACGTTGCTGGCTCACCGGCGCTCCCCTAACTGAAACAGAATGCCCGGCGAACCGAAGCCGCCGGGCATGCAGAGGCATTCAATAGGAGGTTACCGTTTCCCGGCTACGCGACCGCCGCTCCGCGATAGGCAATCTCCCGAGCCGCCTCGATGTACGCCATGGCACCGCTCGAACCGGGGTCGTACGTGATCACAGACTGTTCGTAGCTCGGTGCCTCGGATACGCGGACGCTCCGTGGGATGACCGAGTCGAGGACGGTCGACCCGAAGTGAGTGCGAACCTCCTCGGCCACCTGTGAGGCGAGGCGGGTCCGTCCGTCGTACATGGTGAGCAGAATCGTGGACACCGCCAGCTTCGGGTTCAGGTGGGCCTTCACGAGTTCGACGTTCTCGAGGAGCATGGTGAGCCCTTCGAGGGCGTAGTACTCGCATTGGATCGGGATCAGCACCTCCTCCCCCGCGCACAAGGCGTTCACAGTGAGGAGGCCGAGCGACGGCGGGCAGTCGACGAAGATGTAGTCGAGCTCCACGCCGTCGAATGCCTTCAGCGCTCGGGAAAGCCGAGCTTCCCGTGCCACAAGGGATACGAGCTCGATCTCCGCTCCGGCAAGGGCGATCGTCGCAGGCGCGCAATAGAGGCCCGGCATGTCCGGGACTTCCTTGACGATGTCCGCGAGCGGAAGATCGTCAACCAGGACCTGATAGACCGACGGAACATCACCACGGTGCTCGGTCGCAAGTGCCGTTGAAGCATTCCCCTGCGGGTCAAGGTCGACGACAAGGACGCGCTGGCCGTGCATGGAAAGTGCCGCGGCCAGATTGACCGCGCTGGTGGTCTTCCCCACGCCGCCCTTCTGGTTCGCGATCGTCATAACGCGGGTCCGTGGCGGCCGGGGCCAGTCCCCCTCCGTACGGCTGGCATACCCCACTGTGAGCCCTTGCGCCGGAGCCGCTCCGGCTGTTTCACGTGAAACCACTGAACTCAGTGCCTCTCGTACCAGCGGCGATTCGCCAGAATTCGAGGGGGTCTGCGACACGATTGTTGTCCTTTCAGGCAGAGCAGAGAGGAACGGCCAACCCACCCCCGAGGGCCGGCCCGTGTACACGCCTGCCAAACTCTCCGGCCAATCCAAGCCCTGAACAGCGCCAGGCATGACCGTCACCTCTTCCGTCGGCGTCGCGCACCCGCCTTTTCCCGGCTCGGCGCCTTTTCGGCGACCACGCGTACGAGAGTTGCCGGCGGATCGACCCTACCGTGCCCGACCGTCACAAGCTCGGCCGTTCGAACGCCACTCGCCCGCAATTGCCCTTCCGCGGCCGCCAATTCCTCGGCGGCGCGCTCCCCCTTCATTGCGAGAAGCTCGCCACCAACGCAAAGCAATGGCATAGCCCACGCCAACAGTCGGTCAAGCGGTGCCACTGCCCGGGCCGTGGCCACATCGAACAACCGGCTCCCGGCCAATTCCTCGGCCCTCCCCCGGACCACCTCAACGTTGTCCAGCTTCAGCTCGCTGACGCACTCGTCAAGAAAGGCCGTACGGCGAAGCAACGGCTCGAGAAGCGTCACCTGGAGGTCGGGGCGCACGATGGCCAGCACGATGCCGGGCAGTCCGGCGCCGGATCCGATGTCCACGACGCGCGCGTCGGCGCGTACGGCTTCGCTCACCACCGCGCAGTTGAGCAAGTGGCGATCCCAGATCCGAGGCACCTCCCGCGGACCGAGCAGTCCGCGAACCACGCCTGGCCCAGCGAGCAATTCTGCATACGCCTGCGCCCGGGTCAGCGCGTCCCCCAAGAAAACCGCCCGCACCTCGTCGGGCGCATCGGGCAGCTCGTTACTCTCCGTCATCGCTCACTCAAGTAGGTTCGTATTCGAGTAAGAGACTATCGGTCAGGTCGTCTCCGGTCGCCTTCCCCACACTTCGTCCTCTCGTTACATTCGCGGTCGCTCACCCACCGCAGGACACCGACGGCCCGGCTACGGCGGGGTAGGTGGCGTGGAGGGGGATGGGTGTGGAGGCCGGCCAGGATTGAACAGGATGTGCGCGCCCGGCGGCCAGGGCTGATCACCAGGCGGCAACGATCACGCCGGCCGGAGCGCCCAGCGCCCGGAGCGCCTGCGGGCCGCGCCCTCGCTACGGCGCCGCAGCCAGACCCGCCGCCGACACCATGGCGGTACGGACCCCGGCCGGTGCGGGGATGAGAGCGAGGAGCGGAGGCGGCCGGACGTTGCGGCGCGCTTAAGGCCCAGCGCAACCAGGCGCGCCCGCGTCGTCGGCCGAAGGCCGAGCGCCAGAGCGTGCCAGGAACGCGCGCCGCAACGTGCGGTCGTCGCAGCGCAACGCACCCCCAGCGCAAGGCACCACCGCCGAACCACACTCCCGCTCGCGGCCCAACCTGCCCTCAGCGCAGTGCACCCTCGGCGCAACCCGCTCCCCCCGTGACCCACTCTCGGCGCAATGCACTGCTCAGCGTGGGGCACGCTGCTGCTTGGTGTCCCGACCGCGACACCCCGGGGGCGGGGGCTGCGGATTGAGGGTGGTGCGGATGGCGGTGGCGATGGGGCCGTTGAGCCGGGGCGGGTGCGGGGCTCGGCATGGAGAAGGCCGCCGGCCTGGGGGCGGGCGGCCTTGGCGGCGCGGGCGAAAACGAGCAGCGGGTCGGGCCACGTGCGGGTGGTGCGGCCTCACCACGTGCGGGTGCCGGGTTGAGCTAACTTGCGGGGCCCTACCACATGCGGTGGTGCCGAGTTGGGCTAAGTCCGGGGCCCGACCGCGTCCCGGGGGGGTGCAAGGTCGAGCTAAAGCGCGAGGCCCCGACCACGTGCGG
Source organism: Streptosporangiaceae bacterium NEAU-GS5 (assembly GCA_017592665.1). GTDB lineage: Bacteria > Actinomycetota > Actinomycetes > Streptosporangiales > Streptosporangiaceae > NEAU-GS5. The sequence continues at coordinate 130,477 of JAGFNW010000023.1, forward strand.
GTGGTGCGGGGCCGGGCCGGGCGTGGGGTTAGGCCGGGAGGACGACTACGAATCGGCGGGGTTCTTCGCCTTCGGATTCGCTGCGGAGGCCGGCGGCGGCGACGGCGTCGTGGACGATTTTCCGTTCGAAGGGGGTCATCGGCTGCAAGGCCTTCGGCTCGCCCGTTTTCCGTACGCTGTCGGCGGCGGCCGTGCCGATTTTGCTGAGCTCGGCGCGGCGGCGTTCGCGGTAGCCGCCGATATCGAGCATGAGCCGCGACCGCTCCCCCGTGCGGCGGTGCACGGCCAACCGGGTGAGCTCCTGCAGTGCCTCGAGAACCTCACCCGCGGGACCCACCAGGTCGCTGCCCTTGATGCCTATCACCGAAACGACGGCGCGGTCGCCTTCGACGTCCATGTCGATGTCGCCGTCGAGGTCGGCGATGTCGAGCAAACCTTCGACGTAGTCGGCCGCGATCTCGCCCTCCTGCTCCAGGGCGCCAACGTCGGGAGCATCGGCCTTGAGGATCTCCTCGTCTGCGGTCACGACCGGACTCTCTTTCTCACATCTGCTCCGAGCGGCGGGAAACGGCGGGTGCTACTTGCCGGTGCGCTTGCTGCGCGGTTGCCGCTGCGGCTGCTGTCGGATGATCTTGGGCTCTGGCGCCGGCGGCGGAGTCGCCTCGGGAGCCGCCTTCGGCTTGGGCAGGATCCTGCTGAAGATACCGTGCGAGGGCTCCGGCTGGATCACGTTTCCCTTGGCGTCGATGATCGGCATGGGGTGCCGCGCGTAGAACCAGTGCTGCTGGCCCAGGGTCCACAGGTTGGTGGTGACCCAGTAGAGGATGAGGCCGAGCGGGAAGTTGAGCGAGAAGATGGCGAACAGCGGCGAGATGTACATGAGGATCTTCTGCTGCTGCGCCATCGGGTTGTCGGGCATCTGCTGCGCCGAACGGGTCACGCTCTGCCGCACCGTGAGGAAGGTCGTGAAGGAGCTGACCGCCACGAAGAGGCCGATCACGATCTTGTCGGCGATCTCCGGTGCCGAGAAGAACGTCTCGGGGAGCGGCGCGCCGAGGATGCTGGCCGACCGGGCGCTGTCCACAAGCGCCTGCGACATGCCGAACTCGGCCTTGTCGGCGGCGATCGCGCGGAGCACCGTGAACATCGAGATGAAGATCGGGAACTGCGCGACGACGGGGAGACAGCCGCCGAGGGGGTTGGCGCCGGCCGACTGGTACAGCGACATGACCTCTTGGTTCATGCGCTGCTTGTCGTTCTTGTAGCGCTTGCGGATCTCCTGGACCTTGGGCGCCAGCTCCTGCATCTTCCGCGACGAGCGCATCTGCTTCATGAAGAGCGGGAAAATACACAGTCGCATCAGCACCGTGAGGGTGATGATGGTCAGCGCCCAGGTGATCCCGTTGTCCGGGGGGAGGATGAAGCTGTACGCCGTGTGGATCTGGGTGATCACCCACGCCACGGCTGTGTACAGCGGATTCAGAAAGGACAGCGTCACCGAGCTAGCTCCCTTGAGTTTCGTCTGGAGTCCGGCCCCGGGGAGGGGGCACCGGGTCGTACCCGCCGGGATGGAACGGATGACAACGCCCAATGCGCCGGATGGTCAACCAAGAGCCGCGCAGCGCTCCGTGCACGGCGATCGCCTCTAGTCCGTACGCGCTGCATGAGGGGTGGAAGCGGCAGCGCGGACCGAGCATGGGGCCGATGACGGCGCGGTAGAAACGGATCGGCAGGATGAGAACCCGGGCAGCCGGGCTCACTGGAGCAGGCACCAGGTTCTCACTCATGACCCAGATCCCCGCCGCCGCAGTAGCCGTTCGAGCGCCACATCGAGCTCGGCGGCAAGGAGCTCGTTGCGCGCGGACGCAGCCGGTGGGTTGGCGCGTACCACAAGCAGGCTACCTCGCGGCAGCGAGTGGACGCGGCTGCGCATCAGGTGCCTGAGCCTGCGCCTGACCTTGTTGCGGACGACCGCGCCACCTACGGCGCGACTGACCACGAACCCCACGAGGGGTGGCTCGTCGACGTCGCGCACGCTGAAGTGGGCGACGAGCGCGGGTCGTCCGGCGCGGCGTCCGCGCCGGATCGCCTCGGCGAACTCGTCACCCCGTCGCATGCGATGCGCGGCGGACAGCACGGGGCTTTCCCTATGTACGGCTGTCGCCCGCGAGCACGTGGCCGCGCGGGCGACAGACGGACGGATGCGGGTGTCAGACCGTCAGCTCGGCGCGACCCTTGCGGCGCCGGGCGGCCAGGATGGCGCGGCCGGCGCGCGTGCGCATGCGCAGCCGGAAGCCGTGGGTCTTCGCGCGGCGACGGTTGTTCGGCTGGAAAGTACGCTTGCTCACGAGTGGGCTCCATGCTTGAGTTACGCCCACAGGGGCTGTGGACGCGCGGCACTTCAGGGATGCGGCTCACCGGTGCATGGGCATGCGAAAAGGCCGTCGCGGGATAAGCCGACCGCACCACGTTACGGGCAGGCCCGGTCGCAGGTCAAACCGGCCGACCTTCGCCAGTGGTTATCAACAGCTTCCACAGATGGCTTTTCCACCGCTCGAATCTCTATCCACACTCGGGCCTCCTGACTACCACTAGGCTGTGGACAACGTCTTGAACGCAGATCGCGCAGACCGCTACTGTCGGCCATCCGGACCTTCCCTCCGCCGCCTGGATGCGCCCGGGGCCTGTGCACGGGATGTGCATAACCTGTGGATCTCTTGTGGATCAACGAGTGGGGGCGGGTACCGCCGGAGCGTCTGCGGCCGTGCCCGGTGTGGATAAACGGATCGCGGCGAGCGTGCGGGGGCCGCGTCAAGGGAGGAGGGCCGCGCCATGGACGGTGTCGACCTCAACGCGGTGTGGGCGCGTGCTCTGGGCACGCTCATGGACCAGGGAGTCTCGGGCCAGCAACGCGCGTTCCTCCAGATGACTCAGCTGTCGGGCCTGGTCAACGACACCATCCTGCTGGCCGCTCCCAATGACTTCGCCAAGGAAGTGCTCGAGGTACGGCTCCGCCCGCTGATCGCGCACGCGCTGTCGCAGGAGTTCGGCCGGCCCATGCGGATCGCGGTGATGGTGGATCCTGGCGCCACGACCGCCGATCCGCACGACGACTATCCGCAGCCGCAGGCGCCGAGTTATCCCCAGCCCTCTCCCCCGTACGGCCAGCCGTCATCCACATCTGTGGCGCCGTCGTCCACCGATTATCCCCAGCCTCGTCCACAGGCCCAGCCGTTCGCCTACCCCTATACCGGCGGGGATCAGAGCGGACAGTCGCTGCTGCAGGACCCGGGTTCTCCACAGGCCCCCGCCGAACCGCCCAAACCGGAGCCGGCCCCGCCGAGCGCGCCGCCCAACCGCTGGGACAACCGCGCCGCCCGGCCCGCGGGCGAGCCCGCCCGGCTCAACGCCAAGTACACGTTCGAGACGTTCGTCATCGGCGCCAGCAACCGCTTCGCGCACGCCGCCGCGGTCGCGGTCGCCGAGGCGCCGGCCAAGGCGTACAACCCACTGTTCATCTACGGCGACTCGGGGCTCGGCAAGACGCACCTGCTGCACGCGATCGGCCATTACGCGCAGAGCCTTTATGACGGCGCGCGGGTGCGCTACGTGAGCTCCGAGGAATTCACCAACGACTTCATCAACTCGATCCGCGATCACAAGGCCGACGGCTTCCGCAGCCGCTATCGCGCGGTCGACATTCTGCTTGTGGACGACATCCAGTTCCTGGAGGGCAAGGAGCAGACGCAGGAGGAGTTCTTCCACACCTTCAACACCCTCCACAACGCCAGCAAGCAGATCGTCATCTCCAGCGACCGGGCGCCCAAGCAACTGGTCACTCTGGAAGACCGGCTCCGCAACCGCTTCGAGTGGGGCCTCATCACCGACGTCCAGCCGCCCGAGTTGGAGACCCGGATCGCCATCCTCAGGAAGAAGGCCATCCAGGAGGGTCTGGCCGCGCCGCCCGACGTTCTCGAATACATAGCGAGCCGGATCGCCACGAACATCCGCGAGCTCGAGGGCGCACTGATCCGGGTGACCGCGTTCGCCAGCCTCAACCGCTCGTCTGTGGATCTCCAACTGGCCGAGGTGGTCCTCAAGGATCTGATCACCGAGGACGCCGGCGGCGAGATCACCATCGCGCTGATCATGGCGACGACGGCCGAGTACTTCGGCGTCTCCATGGACGACCTCTGCGGCACCTCTCGCAGCCGCGCCCTGGTGACCGCCCGCCAGATCGCCATGTATCTGGCACGCGAGCTGACCGACCTGTCCCTGCCGAAGATCGGGCAGCAGTTCGGCGGTCGCGACCACACCACGGTGATGCATGCCGAACGCAAGATCCGATCCCTGATGGCCGAGCGCCGCTCGATGTACAACCAGGTCAACGAGCTCACGGGCAGGATCAAGCAACGCGCGCGCAATGCGTGATTCACAGTCTGTGGATATCCCTGTGGATCACCTGTGTCCTCTGCTACGGGCATCCGGCGAACGCTGACCCTCATTAGCGCTGTGGAGCAGGGCAAGACGTCTCGGAACGTCTAGGGCGGACACGCTGTGTACACAGCTGTGCACAACTTGTGGACAACCTGTTGAAAGGTTGTGGACGCCCTGTGGGAACGACAGATTCCGCATACCGAGTAGAAGAAATCTCACGTGGATAACCTGTGGGTAACCTGTAGACAACCTGTAGACGAACACCCCTGAATCTGGGGACGGCCTGTGGGCACAGATTCTCTGTCCCCAGAAGCACGCTCCGTCATCCACTGATCACGCACAGGACAAGTGGATGACGCCTTGGCCTCTAGCTGCGAGAACACCGGTTTTCCACATTTCCACAGCCCCTATGAAGATGACTGAGCTATGTCTCTCCAAAGAACTCAAGAACCATAGAAGGCTCCTGGCGGCGCGCGAGTGCGGGAGAGTAGACACTTGACACACCCCGATCCACAGGAGGCTGATCCACGTGATGTTCCGGGTCGACCGAGACGTACTCGCCGAGGCCGTCGCCTGGACGGCACGAAGCCTTCCGGCGCGCCCGTCCGTGCCGGTGCTGGCCGGCATGCGGCTCGAAGTGACCGAGCAGCAGGAGCTGAAGCTCTCGGGCTTCGACTACGAGGTCTCGGCGGAGGTGACGCTCCAGCCGCAGACCGGTGAGCCTGGCGTCGTCCTCGTCTCCGGCCGGTTGCTCGCCGAGATCACCCGCGCGCTTCCCGCACAGCCTGTGGATGTCGTGGTGGAAGGCGCCAAGGCGGTCGTCACGTGTGGCAGCGCCCGGTTCACCTTGCTGACCATGCCTGTGGAGGACTACCCGACGCTTCCGGCCATGCCGCCCGCCGCCGGCCGGGTCGGCAGCGACGTGTTCGCCTCCGCGGTCGGCCAGGTGGCCGTCGCCACCGGCAAGGACGACACGCTGCCCATGCTCACGGGCGTCCGGATGGAGATCGACGGCGACACCGTCACGCTCGCCGCCACCGACCGCTACCGCCTCGCCGTACGCGAGCTGAAGTGGCAGCCGGAGCAGCCCGCCTTCGAGGCGGTCGCGATGATCCCCGGGCGTACGCTCGCCGACACGGCCAAGTCGCTCGGATCCACCGGCGCCGAGGTCGAGATCGCGCTCAGCGGGGCCGGCGGCACGGGCGAGGGCATGATCGGGTTCTCCAGCGCGGGCCGGCGCACGACCTCCCGGCTGCTCGACCCGGATTTCCCCAAATATCGCTCACTGCTGCCGACCGAGTTCTCCGCGACCGCCGAGCTCCAGACCGGGGCCTTCGTCGAGGCCGTCAAGCGCGTGGCCCTGGTCGCCGAGCGCAACACTCCGGTGCGGCTGGCCTTCCACGGCGGCGAGGTCGTCCTCGAGGCCGGCAGCGGCGACGAGGCACAGGCTGTGGAAGTCCTGCAGGCCGAGCTCGACGGCGACGAGATCAACATCGCCTTCAACCACCAGTTCCTGCTGGAGGGGTTGGGCGCCATCGACTCCGACGTGGCCCGGCTGCAGTTCACCACGTCCACCAAGCCCGCCATCCTCACGGGGGGCAAACCTGTGGATGACACCCTCGCGCCGGACTACCGATACCTGATCATGCCGATTCGGTTGTCCGGCTGACGTACGATCTTCCGGGCTGGGTAGGTCCGTCCACGATGGGTCGTGGATGATGGAACCCTGAGTGATGGGGGAGCTCCTATGCAGATCGGCATGGTCGGGCTGGGCAGGATGGGCGGCAACATGGCCGAACGCCTGCGCCGTGGCGGGCACGAGGTGGTCGGTTATGACCACCATCCCGAGGTCAGCGATGTCGCGAGCCTCGCGGAGCTGGTCGAGCGCCTCGCCGCGCCGCGGGTCGTGTGGGTCATGGTCCCCGCGGGCGGGCCCACGAAGGCGGCCATCGGGGAACTCGCCGGCCTCATGTCGCCGGGCGACCTCGTCATCGACGGCGGCAATTCGCGCTACACCGACGACAAGCTGCGCGGTGAGGAGCTCGCCGAGCGTCAGATCGGCTTCGTCGACGTGGGCGTCAGCGGCGGCGTCTGGGGCCTGGAGAACGGCTACGCGCTCATGGCGGGCGGCGAAGCGGCGGAGATCCAGCGGCTCATGCCGATCTTCGACACGCTCAAGCCCGAGGGCACCGACGGCTTCGTCCACGCCGGTTCGGTCGGTGCGGGGCACTTCGCGAAGATGGTCCACAACGGCATCGAGTACGGCATGATGCAGGCCTTCGCGGAGGGCTGGGAGCTGCTCGAGGCCACCGACATCGTCACCGACGTGCCGGGGGCGTTCCGGAGCTGGCGGCACGGCACGGTCATCCGCTCGTGGCTGCTCGACCTGATGGTCAGGGCGCTCGACGACGATCCCGACCTCGCCAAGCTCAAGGGCTACGCCGAGGATTCCGGCGAGGGCCGGTGGACCGTGCAGGCGGCTGTGGATCACGCCGTCCCGCTGCCGGTGATCACCGCCGCCCTCTTCGCCCGATTCGCCTCGCGCCAGGACGATTCGCCCGCGATGAAGATGGTCGCGGCGCTGCGCAACCAGTTCGGCGGCCACGCCGTGACCTCGCTCGGCGGGCCGCAGTCGATGGGCGACGAGTCGGCGGCCGACGTCGTGCCGCCGCCCGACGCCCAGCAGTGAGCAGAGATCCGGCAGTGAGCCGAAGCGCGGCAGCGTCCGGACGGCCCAGGCCGGGTGGCGCCGCAGCCTGATCCCGGGCCAGGGCGGGCGCTAACCTTCCTTGGTGCATGTCGCCCAGTTGTCGCTGACCGACTTCCGGTCGTACGCCGCCGTGGAGCTGTCCCTCACGCCCGGCGTGACGGCGTTCGTCGGCCCCAACGGGCATGGCAAGACCAATCTGGTCGAGGCACTCGGCTATGTGGCGACGCACGCCTCCCACCGCGTCGCCACGGACGCCCCTCTCGTACGCCACGGCGCGACCAGAGCCGTCATCCGGTGCCTGGTGACCCGGGACGACCGGCAGGCGCTGGTCGAGCTTGAGCTCAATCCTGGGCGGGCCAACCGCGCCCGGATCAACCGGGCCCCGGTCAGCCGCGCCCGCGACGCGCTGGGGCTGCTGCGGACCGTGCTGTTCGCTCCGGAGGATCTGGCGCTGGTGAAGGGCGACCCGGGGGAGCGCCGCCGCTTCCTCGACGATCTCCTCGTCGCCCGCGCGCCGCGTTTCGCCGGGGTGCGCGCCGACTACGAGCGGGTGCTCAAGCAGCGCAACGCCCTGTTGCGTACCGGTGCCAAGCCGCGCCGCTCCGAGCGGCGCCGCGACAGCGACGCGGCGTTCACCGCCGCCGGGGCCGGCGACGTGCTCGGCACGCTCGACGTCTGGGATTCCCATCTCGTACGGCACGGCGCCGAACTGCTGGCCGCGCGGCTCGAGCTTGTGGACGCGCTCCGGCCGCTGGTCGCCAAGGCGTACGCGAATCTCGCTCCAGCGTCCGGCGCGGCGGCCCTCGACTACCGGAGCACGGCGGGAGAGTTGTCCACAGGGCCTGTGGACAGACCTGTGCTCGAAGAGAGGTTGCGCACCGCCCTGGGGGAGGCGCGGCAGGCCGAGCTCGATCGCGGGATCACGCTCGTCGGGCCGCACCGCGACGACCTGGTCCTCGGCCTGGGAGAGCTGCCGGCCCGCGGCTACGCCAGCCACGGCGAGTCGTGGTCGTTCGCCCTGGCGCTCAGGCTGGCCGCATATGACCTGCTCAGAGCCGATGGCGGCGATCCCGTGCTGATTCTCGACGACGTTTTCGCCGAGCTCGACGGGCAGCGCAGACGGCGGCTCGCCGAGATCGTCGCCCCGGCGGAGCAGGTGCTGATCACCGCGGCGGTGCCGGACGACGTCCCTTCCGACCTGTCGGGATCGTGGTTCGACGTGGTCGATGGGAGCGTGTCCCGTGTCCGATGAGATATCCACAGGCGGTGGACAATCGGCCGAGAGCTCCGCCGTACGGGGCGCCGCGCTCGCGCGGGAGAAGCTGGCGCAGGCGAAGGCCGACGCGGCCAAACGGGGCGAGCTTCCGCGCCGGGAGCCACGCCGGCGTGGCGGCCAGAAGCGACCGGCCGGCGATCCACAGCTGTTCGGGCAGGCGATCCGCGACCTGCTGGCCGACCGGGGCTGGGAGGAGCCGGCCGCGGTGGGCGGGGTGTTCGGCCGGTGGGCCGAGATCGTCGGGCCGGACATGGCCGCGCACACGACGCCTGAAACGTTCGAGGATGGGGAGATCCTGGTCGCGGCCGATTCGACGGCATGGGCGACGCAGGTCAGGCTGTTGGCGGCCACGCTGGTACGCAGGCTCAACGAGGAGCTGGGCGACGGCACGGTCCGCCGGGTGAAGGTTCGCGGTCCGAACACTGGTCCGCGCCCCGGGGGCCTACGCGTGCACGGCAGCCGCGGCCCGCGCGACACGTACGGCTGACATGCCGCCGTCGCGGTGAGTACGGCTGAAATCGCGCCTGAGCCTTTTACCCCCGCCCCAAAGGGTGTCAGTTCAAAACCATGATCATCGCGCGACAGGGCACCACAGCCGCCGTCAATGCCCCCTGAGGGCTCCGAACCCGGTAGAATGACAACGGACTTACTGACAAGGTCCGCTTGCGTGTCACCCCGCCGACCACCCCCGGGTGAGCGCATCGGGGCATTCACACACGGTGACGGGCACCGGCAGCTTCGTGTCCGCGGCAGGAGGATTTCGCGCTTTGTCCTACGACGCTAGCTCTATCACCGTTCTCGAGGGTCTGGAAGCCGTCCGCAAGCGCCCGGGTATGTATATCGGCTCGACCGGCGAGCGCGGCCTGCACCACCTCGTCTACGAGATCGTGGACAACTCGGTCGACGAGGCGCTGGCGGGCGCCTGCGACCGGATCGAGGTCACCCTCCTCGCCGACAACGGCGTCCGGGTTGTGGACAACGGCCGCGGCATCCCGGTGGGGGAGCACCCGATCGAGAAGAAGCCCGCGGTCGAGCTGGTCATGACCACGCTCCACGCGGGAGGCAAGTTCGACAGCAAGTCGTATGCGGTCTCCGGCGGCCTGCACGGCGTCGGCGCGGCCGTGGTCAACGCCTTGTCGAGGCAGCTCGACGTGGTGATCAAACGAGACGGCTACACCTGGCGCCAGTCCTACCTCCGCGGCGTACCGACCGGCGGGCTGGAGCGCGGCGAGCCCACCCAGGAGACCGGCACCACCACCACGTTCTGGCCGGACGAGACCATCTTCGAGACCACCGCGTGGAATTTCGAGACGCTGACGCGCCGGTTCCAGGAGATGGCCTTCCTCAACAAAGGCCTGACGATCATCATCCGCGACGAGCGGCCCGACCACGTCAACGGCGAGCCCGTCGTGGTCACCTATCTGTACGAGGGCGGTCTCGCCGACTTCGTCGCGTATCTGAACGCCAAGAAAGACGCCATCCACGCCTCGATCATCGACTTCGAGGACAACGGCGACGGAATCTCGGTCGAGATCGCCATGCAGTGGAATGGTTCCTATAGCGAATCGGTCTACACCTTCGCCAACACGATCAACACGGCCGAGGGCGGCACCCACGAAGAGGGATTCCGCGCGGCGCTGACCACGATCGTCAACCGCTACGCGCGCGAGAACAAACTCCTCAAAGACGGCAAGGACGACAACCTCACAGGTGACGACATCCGCGAGGGGCTCACCGCGATCATCTCGGTGAAGCTGGCCGAGCCTCAGTTCGAGGGGCAGACCAAGACCAAGCTGGGAAACACCGAGGCCAAGTCGTTCGTGCAGAAGGCCTGCAACGACCATCTCCGCGACTGGTTCGAGCGTAACCCGGGCGAGGCCAAGAACATCATCAACAAGGCTCTCGACGCCTCGCGCGCCCGGATCGCCGCCCGCCAGGCCCGCGACCTCACCCGGCGCAAGTCGCTGCTCGAGAGCGGCAGCGGGCTGCCCGGCAAGCTGGCCGACTGCCAGTGGTCGGAGCCGGAGAAGTGCGAGCTGTTCATCGTCGAGGGCGACTCGGCCGGCGGCTCGGCCAAGAGCGGCCGCGACTCGCGCTTCCAGGCCATCCTGCCGATCCGCGGCAAGATCCTCAACGTGGAGAAGGCGCGCATCGACAGGGTCCTCAAGAACAACGAGGTCCAGGCGCTGATCACGGCGCTGGGCACGGGCGTCCACGACGAGTTCGACCTGTCGAAGCTGCGCTACCACAAGCTGATCCTCATGGCCGACGCCGACGTCGACGGCCAGCACATCAGCACCCTGCTGCTCACGCTGCTGTTCCGGTTCATGCGGCCGCTGATCGAGGCCGGCCACGTTTACCTGTCCCAGCCCCCGCTCTACAAGATCAAGTGGGATCGGCGCGGTGAAGACGTCTCGTACGCCTATTCCGACCGGGAGCGCGACGCGCTCATCACCGACGGGATCGCGCAGGGCAAGCGCGACCCGCGCTCCAGCGAGGGCGTCCAGCGGTTCAAGGGTCTCGGCGAGATGAACGCCAACCAGCTGTGGGAGACCACGATGGACCCGGACACCCGCCTGCTGCTCCAGGTCACCCTCGACGACGCGGCCCAGGCCGATGAGCTGTTCAGCGTCCTGATGGGCGAGGACGTGGAAGCCCGCCGGAACTTCATCATCCGTAACGCCCGCGACGTGCGTTTCCTCGACGTCTAATAAGGAATCTTTGTGACGACTCCGTCTCCGGTCGACCGCATCGAACCGGTTGATATCCAGTCCGAGATGGCGCGTAGCTACATGGACTACGCCATGTCGGTCATCGTGTCCCGCGCACTGCCCGACGTGCGGGATGGCCTCAAACCGGTGCACCGCCGGGTGCTCTACGCCATGTTCGACGGCGGCTACCGCCCCGACCGCGGCTACTTCAAGTGCGCCCGCGTCGTCGGCGACGTCATGGGCAGCTACCACCCGCACGGCGACTCGTCGATCTACGACGCGCTCGTACGGCTCGCGCAGCCCTGGTCGCTGCGCTATCCGCTGGTCGACGGGCAGGGCAACTTCGGTTCCCCCGGCAACGACCCGGCCGCCGCCATGCGTTACACCGAGTGCAAACTCGCGCCCATCGCCATGGAGATGCTGCGCGACATCGACAAGGACACCGTCGATTTCCGCCCCAACTACGACGGCAAGTCGCAGGAGCCCGACGTCCTGCCGTCCCGCTTCCCCAACCTGCTGGTCAACGGCTCGGCCGGGATCGCGGTCGGCATGGCCACCAACATCCCGCCGCACAACCTCCGCGAAGTCGCCGACGGCGTCCGCTGGGCCCTGGAAAACCCGGACGTCTCCGAAGAGGAGCTGCTCCAGGCCCTCATGGCGCGGATCAGCGGCCCCGACTTCCCCACCGGGGCGCTCATCGTCGGCAAGCGCGGCATCAAGGACGCCTACGAGACGGGCCGTGGGTCGATCACCATGCGCGCCGTGGTCGAGGTCGAAGAGGACAACAAGGGCCGGCAGTGCCTTGTCGTGACCGCCCTGCCGTACCAGGTGAACCCCGACAACCTCGCGCTGAGCATCGCCGAGGCCGTAAAGGACGGGCGGATCAGCGGCATCGCCGACGTCCGCGAGGAGAGCTCGGCGCGGGTCGGCCAGCGGCTGGTGATCGTCCTCAAGCGGGACGCGGTCGCCAAGGTCGTCCTGAACAACCTCTACAAGCACACCCAGCTGCAGACCACCTTCGGCGCCAACATGCTGGCGCTGGTCGACGGCGTGCCGCGGACGCTCCCGCTCGACCAGTTCATCTCCGCCTACGTGGCGCACCAGATCGAGGTCGTCGTACGGCGCACGCGCTACCTGCTGCGCAAGGCCGAAGAGCGGGCGCACATCCTGCGTGGCCTGCTCAAGGCACTCGACCGGCTGGACGAGGTGATCGCGCTCATCCGGCGGTCGCCGTCGGCGTCGGAGGCTCAGCAGGGCCTCATGGCCATGCTCGAGATCGACGAGATCCAGGCGCAGGCCATCCTCGACATGCAGCTGCGCAAGCTGGCGGCATTGGAGAGCCGGCAGATCCAGGACGAGTACGACGCCCTGATGGCGCAGATCACCGACTACAACGAGATCCTCGCGTCGCCGACCCGGCAGCGGCAGATCGTGTCCGACGAGCTCGCCGAGGTCGTCAACAAGTACGGCGACGACCGCAAGACCGAGATCATCGCGTACGAAGGCGACATGTCCCTCGAGGACCTGATCGCTGAAGAGGACATGGTCGTCACGATCACCCGCGGTGGCTACGCCAAGCGGACCAGCACCGACCTCTACCGGGCGCAGAAGCGCGGTGGAAAGGGTGTGCGCGGCGCCCAGCTGCGCCAGGACGACATCGTCGAACACTTCTTCGTCACCACGACCCACCACTGGCTGCTGTTCTTCACGAACAAGGGCCGCGTCTACCGGGTCAAGGCGTACGAGCTGCCGGACTCCGGCCGCGACGCGCGCGGCCAGCACCTGGCCAACCTGCTGGCCATGCAGCCGGACGAGCACGTGATGGAGGTCCTCGACCTACGCGACTACGACGTCACGCCCTACCTCGTGCTGGCCACCCGCAGTGGTTTGGTGAAGAAAACTCGCCTTTCTGAGTACGACTCGCCGCGTTCTGGTGGCCTCATCGCCATCAATCTGCGCGAAGATGACGAGGTGATCGCCGCACGACTGGTCTCGGAGCACGACGACCTGCTGCTGGTGTCCAAGGGCGCGCAGTCGATCAGGTTCACCGCGTCCGATGAGGCCCTGCGTCCCATGGGCCGCGCCACCAGCGGTGTCATCGGCATGCGCTTCATCGGCGGCGACGAGCTGCTGGCGATGAACGTGATGGGCGACGGCGACGACGTGCTCATCGCCACCGAAGGCGGATACGCAAAGCGGACGCCGGTTGAGCAATATCCCGTTCAGGGCAGAGGTGGCAAGGGCGTGCTGACGGCAAAAATAGTCAGCGCACGTGGCAAGCTGGTCGGAGCGGTCATGGTGCGTCCCGAGGACGAGGTCTTCGCGATCACCTCGGCCGGCGGAGTGATCCGTACAAGTGCCGGCGAGATCAAGCAGTCGGGCCGCCAGACCATGGGGGTGCGGCTGATGAACCTCGCCGACGGTGACAGCGTGGTCGCCTTGGCCCGCAACGCCGAGTCGTTGGACGAAAACGGGGCAGGAGACGAGGCATGAGCAGCAAATCCGGCACGAACAGCACCGGTGTCGGCGCTGGCGTGAGGAAGACCCGCGCAGCGTCGTCGTCCACCCGAGACGAAGTCAAGGAGCGGGTCGGCGACGGCGGTAGCGTCCCCGAGTCCGGTGCCGATGAAACAAACGTGAAGCCCACCGACGGGAGCAAGCCCGCCGACGGCCCGGCCAAGCCCGCCGCGGGCTCAGCTGTGCCCGCCGGCCAGGCCTCTTCTGAGGCGTCGGAATCGTCATCGGAGTCGTCGTCGGATTCGTCAGACTCATCGGACTCTTCGGACTCTTCGGATGAAGAGGTGGTGACCGTGGACCAGCGGCCCAATCGCCCGGCCGACAGGGCCCCCGAGCCCGCTGCTCCTTCCGGGCCTGGCCCTGCTGGGTCTTCTGGACCTTCGGACAGGGGCGCGGGTGGCGCGCCTGGCAGCGGCGTTCCTGGCGGTGGAGGGCCCGGAAGCGGCAGGCCTGGAAACGGAATGCCCGGTGGCGGCGCGCCTGGAGGCGGCATGCCTGGAAGTAGCGCGCCTGGGAGCGGTGTGCCTGGGAGCGGTGTGTCTCCGCAGCCCGCGTCCGGCGCCGGCTCTGGTTCAGGTTCTGGATCAGGTGTGCCGCCGCTTCCCGCCGAAGAGACGGTCCGCATCCGCACCTCCGGATCGGACAAGCCCTGGTCTTTCCCGGGCACGGCGTCGACGCCCGCCAAAACGGTCGAGACGGTCCGGCCCTCGGCGCCCCCGTCGCCGAACGGCCCCATGCGGTCCGGCGGTCCCCTGACGCAGTCGCCCAATGGGCCCGCCACCCCGCCCCTCGGGATCCCCGAGCGGGCCAAGCGCGACGGCAAGCCGGAGCGCAAACCCTCCGCAGGCCCCCGGCCGCCGCGCAAGGCCCACCTGGTGCTGCGCCGGATCGAGCCGTGGTCGGCGATGAAGTTCAGCTTCGTCGTGTCCCTCGTGTGCTTCGTCGTGCTGTTCGTGGCCGTCGCCGTGCTGTACGCCGTGCTGTCCGGCCTCGGGGTCTTCGACTCCATCGTCAGCGCGGTCAACCAGCTGACGACGGGCGACAAGCAGACCGAGGTGACCTTCGACATCGCCGGCTGGTTCGAGCCCGTCCGGATCCTCGGCTACACGGCCCTGCTCGGCGCCGTGAACGTCGTCCTCATCACCGCCCTGTCCACGCTGGGCGCCGTCATCTACAACCTGTCCGCCGACCTGGTGGGCGGCGTCGAGGTGACCTTCAGCGAGGCCGAGTAAACGCGCTCCCGCGTACTGTGTCACGGCCTCCGTTGGTCACACCGGCGACCCTGGCACGGTACGCTTATGGGGTCCGCAAACGGATTCGCCACCGCTCAACCGATGCGGTAACGTTCCTTCCGCGATGCGGGGCTATAGCTCAGACGGTTAGAGCGCTTCCCTGATAAGGAAGAGGTCCCAGGTTCAAGTCCTGGTAGCCCCACCAAGTTTGTGCAGGTAGACAAGGGTTTCGGAGCTGGCTCCGAGGCCCTTTTTTGATCTGAGAAGTCGTAGGGAGCCAAACGGGGAGCCACCTCAGGCGGACTTTCGCGGTTTGGACTCGTCGCCGAAGATTTTGTTCATGGTCTGAGCACCCTTGACGATCTCCGGTCGGATCTCCAACCGGTAGACCGTTTCCGTGGTCCGGGTGCCTGCGTGCCCAACGAGATCGGCGATGGTCTCGATACGCACGTCATGCGCGCTCAGGATCGAAACGAAGGAGTGGCGCAGCTCACGAGGAGTCCACTCCCGCCCGATGCCTGCCTTGACGGTGATGAGGCGGAACGCCTTGCGGACGTTCGCCGCATCCTGGGGTGTGCCGGTTCGGGTACAGAACACCAGGCCGTTGTCTTGCCACGCGTCACCCGCTTTGACCTCATCTTTGGCCTGCTGTGCGTGGTGGCGCTGCAAGGCTTCAGCGACGGGGAGGGGGATCTCCAGCGTGCGGCGCGACTTGCGGGTCTTGGTGTCGCCTCCCTTTCTGATGGAACGCCACACGTAGATTGCGAACCTCTTGTGGTCAAACCCAACGTCGGTGACCGGCTGCCACCCGTCGTCCTTGCTGACCCACGCCACAACGTGATCCCAGCGCAGAGCGCGGGCTTCCTCGGTTCGTACGCCGGTCATCAGGCTGAGGATGACGTACGTACGAAGCGAAGACGACTCGGCGGCGGCAAGAACTGCTTTGGCCTGCGCGAGCGTCAGCGCCTTGCTCGGCCGGCCGATCGTTCCCTCTGGTGTGGTGACAAGTTCGGCCACGTTCCGGCCCACCTTGTCGCGCACCATGGCCTGCCGGATAGAGCGCTTGAGGATCGCATGCACACGGTGCAGCGTCGCTGTGGATAACGCACTGGCGAGGCCATCCAGCCAGTCATCGACGTCGTCGGCCTTCAGCCGCTTGAGCTTCGCGTTGCCGATGTGCGGGATGACGTGCCTGTCGGCGAGGTACCGCAGCGTTGTTACGGTCTTGTCGGACCGTCCCTTGAGGCCGTGGGCGAACCAGTCCTCTACCGCCTGGCGGACTGTGTAGTTCTCCGAACTGGTAACCCCGGCTTCCAGATCCTTGACGGCCTGGATGAGCTTGTCCTTGACCTCGGTCTTGGTCCGGCCCTTGCGCTTGAGCCGCTGGCGTTTGCCGTCAGCGCCGAACCCGAGGGAGATGGCTCCGGTGTAGCCGTCTCCCTCGCGATAGATCGTCCCTTCGTGCTTACCGATCAGGATCTTTGCCAAGTGATCTCTCCTCGTGACGGTTGAGATACTCCTCGACCGCCTTCCTGATCACCCATGAGACGGCGCGCTCTTGCGATTCGGCGTACCGGGCGAGGCGCTCTTTCAGCGCCGCCTCGACCCGTACGGGGGGCAGCGTGGTTGTCTTCTCGCCCGTCATATGGTGCTTCCTTTCGTGATCTGGACAGTGGACGGACAGAGCGCGTTCGCGTCGATGGAGTTATCAAGAGGCGTCCAGTCGCGAGACCTTCTCCTCCGGAGTGGGGGAGCGCGTCCCACGAATGCATCGCAATGTAGCACGATGCTATGCTCATCAGTCAAGGCCCTCCGCTTCGAGGGAGGCGACGAAATCGGCGAGATGCCGATCAGTGATCCGCCGAAGCTTTCCGATCTTGATGCTGTTGAGCTGCCCCGTGCGGAGCAGGAAGTAGACCTTGTCACGCCCGACGTTGAGCATCTCCGCTACCTGCTCGACCGTGTATGCCTGCATGGGCATCACCCCCTTTCGCTCCCGATCGGGAGCCAGTTGACTGTGGTTGACGATCACCTCTCTCGGTCACGGTGTGTGATTGTCCGCGGGTTCGTCCGCGTCCGCGGTTCGCGCCTTAGTGCAGACGCGCGCGGACGCGGACAAGTCCGCGGACGAACGACGGTTACGTTTCGTGGCCAGTGACGGCGCGCCACCATCCCCTCTGGACCTGCTCCACAAGACCCGCATCGGCCAGCTGGCGGAGCCGTTGGTAGATCCACGTGCGCCGCATGCCGGTCGCCTCGATGAGATCGGCGAGGCTCACGCCGTCCTCGGGCGCGTCGCGCAGAGCGGCCCACAGCGCTTCCTCTGCATCGCTGTGGACAGCTTCGCGAGCATGTCGGCCGGTCGTCTCCCACAACCGCGGGGGAGCGTCCATAGCCGAGTGCGGGAGCGAGGATGCTTCACGCAGCGCGCCAGCCGAGACTGCGTCGAGTGCGGGCCTACGGTCGGCATGCCGGGCGGCGGTCTGCTGAACGGTGACGTCGTCCAGCAGGTAGGCGCGAGCCCGACGCGCGATGTCGTGCTCGGGTGCGCTGATGAGGAACTTGCCGGGCGCGTCCAGGCGGTCAGCGTGCCATCCGGCCCGATGCATGCCCTGTCCCAGGATCAGATCGACGTCGCGGCGCTCCCGTACGCGGAAGGAGATGCGTACGTCCATCTGGGAGCGGACGGCGCTGTTGCCCATCGCCTTCTGGGAGGGGCGTTGAGTAGCGGCGATCAGGGTGACCGCGGGCGCGCGGCCACGTCGGGCGATCGAATCGGCGAATCCGATCGCGTGGGGAGCCTCTTCGACCAGTTCGGCGTACTCGTCGATGAGCAGGATGAGCGCGGGCGCATCCGGTGTGGGTTCCCACACCCGTAGCCCGTTCATGGCCAGCATTTCCGCGCGGCCGTCGAGGATCGCGACCGCGTCGCGAAGCAGCGCGGCGGCTTCGCTCGGGGTGGTGGCGACCCGATCGAGGCAGGAAGCCCAGGGGAGCAGCTCCATACCGCGTTTGAGGTCGACGCCCCACACGATCACATCGGGGCAGGCCGACAGGTTGCCCATGGTGACGTTGACTCCACCGCTCTTGCCCGAGCCGGCGACTCCGCCGACCAGGGCGTGACGGCGCAGGAGCGACACGCGGACCGGGCTGCCGTCCTCGAATACTCCAAGCTCGATCGGCTGTGTGATCGAGGTGATGGACGGGCCAAGCCAACTGATCGCGTCGGCGTGCGGGTCGGTCTCGATCACCCGGAGCTCTAGGCGGTTGGCCTTCTCCGGGATGGGCTGGATACGGACGGCGCCGCGGCGCGTCCCGAGCCCAGATTCGAGCGCGGGAATCATGTGGATGGCGTCCTCGACCGTTTGGCCGCGCGCCAGCGCGACGCGTGCCCGATAGCCCCACAGGTCCACCAGTGCGGACTGAATGCGTGACCCAGCGAGCCCGACCGCGTCGGAGATGTCGGGCCATGCGGCGAGCGTACGTTCCACACGGACGCGGGCACGGCGGCGCCGATGTGCCCACCATGGAACGGATAGCACCAGTCCGCCGACGACGAGTAGTGCGGGAAGTGGGGGTTTACCTGGGCTGTAGGCGGTTGCTGCGGCGATCCAGTCGCCGGCCGCTGTGGTGAGGGTCGCGGCGTAGAGGCGTTCGGAGAGTCGTAGGTGGATCATCTGGCCGAACATGGCGATCAGGGCGGCCGTCGTGGTGGCGATGATGACGAGCCAGGCTGCCCATTCCGGATGGATGATGTGCAGGGCCACGGCCGTGGTTTCGGTGAGCAGCATCACGGCGAACGGGGCGAGTTCGGAACGGTACCGCCACAGCCAACGGCTGATGCCGACGAACGCGATGGGCGCGAACGCCGTATCGTCGTCGATCATCATCATGGGTTCGACGCCCCAGCGGCGCATACGGCGGGCGTTGCGGCGGATTTGGTGCCGCGACAGGTGACGACGCCGGCTCATAGGCTGCCGCCCTCGTCTGCTTGCCGGTTGTGGTGTGTGCGTGGGTCGTCGCCCGTGTGGTCGGACAGTTCGTCCCGTAGGTAGTACAGCGGGTCGTGCTCGCCCTCATTGGCTGCGGCGAGTGTGGCGCGGCCGGCGGCAATCAGGTTGGCGTGATCTAGGCGAACCCAGGTGAGCAGGAAGCGCAGTCGGTCCGCTTCGTCGCAGAGGGCGGGGATGTAGCCCAGCGCGCGCAGGATGGCTCTACCGGTCGCGGTGCCCCCGAGCAGGGTCAGGAGCAGCGGTCGTGTGGCGAGAAGGCGGACGGTGTTGAGGTGGTGGCGTCGTGCCTCCTGAGGGTCGATCAGTGGGTCATGCGATGTGGTCTTCGTGATGACCACCTCCCCTCATCCCAAGGACAGGGCGAAGCCTGCCCTCGGGACAGTCGATGGCGGATGGTGCGCGGGAACGTGAACTGATGGCATTTCATGACGTTTCTCCTTTCGCTTCGGGGGATCAGGTGTTGCCGGAGATGGCGCGGACGATCGTGGAGACCATGCGTTGCACTTCGGGCGCGGCGGCCGTCTGGCTGAGGTAGAAGCCGAACAGCACACACACCACCGCGTGCCACAGCGCCAGCCGGGTGTAGCGCAGGGCCAACACCACGGCGACGCCCAGGAGCAGCACGACCGAGACTGAGATCACCAACGTCTTTCACCTCCTCCCGCGTAAGCGCTGTGTGAGTCGATCACGTACAGGCCGCACACTCGCCGGGAGAGCGCCGCGCGTGCCGTTGTGGGCATGTGGTGGACGCCGGTCCGCGTGCGGTCTTCGCGCTTCATCGCGTTGATCAGAACCAGCGCGGCGATGGCCAGCAGGCATAAGGCGACTCCGGCGGCTGCGGTGATGGCTAACACGGCTCGTCTTCTTCCAGGTGGCGAGGAGCCTTGCGCCGCTTCCAGCGGTAGCGCGCGATGCACTTGTGGCAGCGCCGGTTTCCCTCCTCGATCAGGGCGCCGCAGCCGCAATGCCGGCCTAAGCCCGGGATGTGGTTATGCATGTTCGGTGTTCACCTCCCGTCCGTGTCTGGGGTCTCGATCTCTGGAGTGGTGCGTCGGTTCTGCGTGGCGTCGGTCATGGAGATCACCCCTCTCTCAGGGCTAGGCGCTTCGTGCAACGTAGTACGTTTAACGTTGCCAACTGTACGGCTAACGTAGTACGTTGTGTCAAGAGTTCCCGCCATAACGAGAAGCGATGAAAAACCGGGGCTAGATGAAGCCCCAGCTAGGAGGCTCCATCGTGGAGATCAAGACCCCCGTATCCCGATGGAAGCAGGTAGCCGAGTACCTCAAGGAGCAGATCCTCAACGGC
Organism: Streptosporangiaceae bacterium NEAU-GS5; assembly: GCA_017592665.1. Classification (GTDB taxonomy): domain Bacteria; phylum Actinomycetota; class Actinomycetes; order Streptosporangiales; family Streptosporangiaceae; genus NEAU-GS5. The sequence continues at coordinate 150,681 of JAGFNW010000023.1, forward strand.
ACCTTCCAGGCCGGCCAACTGCTCCCATCCGAACAGCAACTTGCCGAAGAGTTCGGCCTGTCTCGCCCGACCATCCGGAACGCGATCAACGAGCTGAAGGCGGCCGGCCTTGTCGAGGTCCAGCGCCCACGCGGGACCTTCGTACGGTCACCCTTGTCTCGCCCTGCCCATGTCGAGCGCCGCGGACTCACCCGCACACCCGAGGGCACCTACGAGGACAGCGATGATCTGACGTGGCGCGACATCGACAGCCCCACGTTCGCGCGCGTTAACGCGACGGTGCACCAGGCAGACCTGCTCGGCATTCCCTCGGGCGAGCCGATGCTGACACGGACCACCGTCCAGGCCGCAGAGCAGATCCTTCGGCTACAGCGCCTCAGCGTGCCGTTCAGCGTCGCAGCCGACACCCCGCTTGCTGAGAACGGACAGCTTCCATCTTCTGGCGAGGTCTACGCCCTCTTTGACGACCGCGGTCGGCTGCACTGGGAGGAGTACATCCGGGCTCGCATGCCCCTACCCGATGAAGCTGACGCCCTGAAAGCGGCGGCTGGCACACCCGTCCTCCACATCACCCGCATCGCCAGCGCAGACAAACGCCCCGTCGTAATGGAAGAGACCGTTGTGCGAGGCGACGCCCTAGTACCGCAGCCGCCATTGCAGGCTTGAGCTGGCGGGATGCGGCGGGAGAGGTTGCGCTCATGGGAGCAGCCGCCTGACGATCATGTGTTTGTGAAGACAACAGAATCGAAGGCGGCTGCCGCTG
>JAGFNW010000024.1 GCA_017592665.1 Streptosporangiaceae bacterium NEAU-GS5
CTGGGCCGTGCGGCCCTGATGGCGGGGGCGGCCAGTTTGGCCCGGATGGCTCTTCTGACCTGGGTGGGTCGTCGGGCAGGGATTCGGCGCGGACCAGGACCAGCAGTTCGGTGGAGACTTTCTGGGTCAGTAGCAGGTCGAAGGCGTCGGCGTTGCGGGCGCCTTGGGAGCGGTCGTCGCCGTCGGCGCAGGGCCGGGCGTAGGCGTCCAGCCACGCGCGGAGCCGGGCCGCCACCTCCGGCGACAGCAGGAACCTGCCCTCCAAACCCCCGGCGGCGGTCTCGCTGACCAGCAGATAGCGATCCGCGTTCAGATCACGTGCCTGTTTGTCGAGGATGCCGGGATTGAGCAGCTCGGCCAGGTAGCGGCTGGCGCGGGCGACTTCGGCGGGGGTGCCTTGTTCGGCCAGCTCCAGCAGGATCGGCTCGGCCTTTCGGGCTTGTTCGTCGTCGAGGTCGGCGATCGAGGCGCACAGGGCTGATGCGGTGCCTTCGGACAGGGCGCCGGCGGCGAAACGCTGCGCAGCCTGAGGTAGCCGGGTCAACCCGACGGCCAAACCCAGCAACCGGCCTGCCGCTTGGCCGGTCATGCGGCCGGTGGTGCGCAGCCAGGTGCGGGTAGAGGCGTGTCCGGCGGTCTTGGCCTGCCCTGCGGTGTGGACGCGGTCGACGCGTTGGGTGATGGACGCGCTGACTTGGTCGCGGACCGCCAGGAGTTCCTCGGCCTCGGCTTGGCATTGTTCGGCCGATTCGGGTGGGTCGGCGGCGGCCAGTAGTTGGGCGGCGGTTTTGAGTTGTTGGATCAGCACCGCGACCGGTGTGGCCGAGGTGAGCAAGATGAGCGGGGTGAGTGGAACGTCCGCGCCAGTGGAGTTGGTGGAGTTGGTGGAGTTGGTGGAGTTGGTGGAGTTGGTGGAGTTGGTGGAGTTGGTGGAGTTGGTGGAGCCGGTGGAGCCGGTGGAGCCGGTGGAGCCGGTGGAGTCGGTGGAGTCGGTGGCGTCCGCCGGGTCTGCCGGGTCCGCGGGCTTGGGCGGGGCCGCGGGCTTGGGTGGGTTCGTGGGCTTGGGTGGGTTCGTGGGCTTGGGTGGGTTCGTGGGCTTGGGTGGGTTCGTGGTCTTGGGTGGGTTCGTGGGCTTGGGTGGGTTCGTGGGCTTGGGTGGGGTGTCGTCGGTTGGGCTGGTGGCCTCGGGTGGGAGGGGGAGTGGGAGGGGCGTGCGAAGTGGTGTGGTGGGCAATTCGGGCTCTCCTCTCTTTCTCCCTGGGGTAACAGCTGGCTCAATTGTCTCTCAAGTCGGCCGTATACACGAACGACAAACGACTTGTATCGGGCATTCGGATAAAGATTTTCGAAGATTTTTTCGATAGATCTTGAGAGGCGGGCCCGGGGTAGTCGCGTTTGGCGTTGTCTGTTGTTTGTTGTTGGTCGCGCGGGCGGGTCGGGCTGCGCTGGCGATCTGGCTTTGAATCTGATCTCCGGGAAGACAGTTCTTAGTCTGGGTCTGCAGGCTCTGGGTGATCCGGCTGGTTGTTATGGCCGTTTGCGCGGACACGGACCTGGTCTGCGGTCTTCCGGATCTGGCTGGGGATGGGCACGCACGCATCCGAGCACCTACGAGTGCCGGTTCGGCCCTTAGAAAGGGTCCGCTTCTGCAGGAGGTGTCACTGTCAGCCGCGGAGGCGCTCGCGCTGCAGGCTGGCTGTGGGCGGCCGTCGTTTGACGCCCGCCAGCGGGCTACTGGCGAGTTGCCAAAGATCCGCCCGCGCAATGGGCGAGGCAGACTTCGTGTCAGGGATTTAGGCCCGTCAGGTCACCATGCGGAGTGTGAGTGGATATCGGTAATTCTCGCCGCGGCTGGCGGCCATTGTGCCGAGGATGCCGACGACCAGGCCGTACAGCCAGATGACCGGCAGCAGCAGGAAGCCGAACAATCCGATGATGGCGAGCGACAGGATGAGCGAGACCACGGTGACGGCGAAGAACGCGATCGTCAGCGTGATCCAGAAGTTCAGGGCCTCGGCCGCCTGGTCGCGGACGTAGGGCGCCTGGTCCTTCTTGGTCAGGTAGACCACCAGCGAGCCGATCGAGCCGAGCGGCCACGCGATGAGGTTTCCCAACCCGGACAGGTGGGCCAGCATCGCCATGTTGGTGTCGTCGCTCCCGGGGCGCGGGCCATACCTGCCCGGCACGTGAGGCTCGGCCGTGTAGAAGGAGCCGCTGTAGGGGGGAGGCGGATATGCGGCCGGATAGCCGCCCTGCGGCGGGTAGTAGCCGGGCTGGGGTGGCGCCTGATAGCCGGCCGCCGGTGGCGGGTAGCCGCTGGGCATCGTGGGCTGGCCGGAGGCGTAGCCCTGCTGCGTGGACGATTCCTGCTGGGTGGTCGGTCCCTGTTGTGTGGTTGGTCCCTGCGGCGGGGGCGGCGTCTGCTGTGTGGACGGCGGCTGCGGGTCCAGGGACGGAGGCGCTTGATAGGGCGGCTCGGCGGCATGGTGGGGGAGGTCGGTGGGTGGGGGCGCGTTGGTGCCCGCGGCCCCGGCGAACCCCGGCGACTCGTCATCAGGGGGGCCAGGAACTGTGTCCGGAGTGGGGTCGGGGGTGGGGTCGGGTGTGGTGCTGGCCGTGGGGTCGGGTGTGGTGCTGGGGGCGGGCGTGGCCGTGGGGGCGGGCGCGGTGCCGGCGGCGTCGGTGGGAGGGTCGGTGGGAGGCTCGGCGGCTGGATTGGTGGCTGGCTCGGTGGCGGGGTCGGTCTGCGGGGTGTCTTCCGGCCGATGATCGCTCATGGAAGCCTCCTACTCGTCACGCGTCCTCTGACGCGGTGACGAAATCGATCAGCTCTTCGACGCGGCCGAGGAGCTCCGGCTCGAGATCCGCGTACGTCGACACCCGGTCGAGGATCCGCCGCCAGGCCTCTGACGTCTCCATTCGCCACCCGAGGGCGGCGATGACTCCTTCCTTCCACGGTACGCCCCTCGGGACGACCGGCCACGAGGAGATCCCCACTGTGGCCGGTTTGACCGCCTGCCAGATGTCCACGTAGGGGTGTCCCACGATGAGCACGTGGTCGCCGGTGACCTGGGCCGCGATCCGGCTCTCCTTGGATCCGGGCACGAGGTGGTCGACCAGCACTCCCAGCCGCCGCCCTGGTCCGGGGTCGAACTCGGCCACGATCGCCGGCAGGTCGTCGACGCCTTCGAGGAATTCGACGACCACTCCCTCGACCCGCAGGTCGTGGCCCCAGATCTTCTCGACGAGGGAGGCGTCGTGGGCGCCCTCCACGTAGATCCGGCTCTCCTTGGCCACGCGCGCCTTCAGTCCTTCGACCGCGATCGAGCCTGAGGCGCTGCGTGGCGTGCCCTTCCGCGCCGGGGCGGCGGCGGGCCGCACCAGTGTCACCGGGCGGCCGTCGATGAGGAACCCGGCGGGCGTGAGCGGGAACAGCCGCCGCCGCCCGTGCCGGTCCTCCAGCGTCACGGCCTCCTTGTCGCAGGCCACGACCGCGCCGCAGAACCGGCCCTCCGCGTCTTCCACCACCAGGTCGAGCTCGGCCTCGACCACGGGGATCTGCACCGGCCGCCGCCAGTTGCCGGAAAGCACGTCGTTTCCGTAGCGGTCGGTGTTTCTGGTGTGGTCGGTGTTCCCAGGGCGACCGTTGTTCCCGGAGCGACCGTTGTTCCCGGAGCGACCACTGTTCCCGGAGCGACCACTGTTCCCGGAGCGACCACTGTTCTCTTTGCGATCCGCGCTAGCTTTGCGATCCACGGGGCGGACCGTACATCATGCGGGGCCGTATGTGCCGTATGCGCGGGCCTTGCGGGCCGAGCCGCGCCGTACGAGGACGACGATGGTCACGACGAGGGCGAGCAGGAAGCCGACCGCGGGCAGGGCCACCAGCGCGATGGCGCCTCCGACCAGCTTGCCGGCGTTGCCGATGAGCTCCTTGCCGACTCCGAAGCGAACGCCGTCGCCCTCGCAGGTCACCTGATAGGTGCCGGCGGACGGCACGCCCACTGTGAACAGCAGTTCCCAGCGGTCGCCGCCCAGCGACACGGTCTGGGACGTGCTCGGGTGGTTGAGCGTCACCTTCTCACCGGCCGAGCCCTGGGCCTGGCAGTTGACGTCGGTCGGCTTGTCGGCGGCCGCGTAGATGGCGGGCTTGTCGGCCGGGTTGAGCGCGACGTTAACGGTCTGCCCACTGGTGAAGGTGGAGCTGGGCGCGGCGTCGTTGATGGTGGAGACGAGGCCTCCGGCGAAGCCTACGATGCCCACGATGAGCAGCACGACGAAGAGCAGCCACGACAGGACGACCCACAACAGACGTGGACGGATTGGTGCGCTTGCCGTAGGAGGGGCTGAAGCCGGGTAAGAGTACGCATAGTTCTCAGTCATGCGCCCGAGTTTTCCGCCCCCCGCTTGGAGCCGGTTTGCAGCCGACTTGTCGTACCGGCAATCCTGCCGTGCTCGCGTTATCGCACCCTGTGGGCGGTAGCCGTACACTTGGCACTCGGGAACACAGAGTGCCAAGTGGCCCAGGGAGGTGAGCAGCAGCATGCTTGACGAGCGCAAGCTGGCCGTGCTGCGCGCCATCGTCGAGGACTACGTCTCCACCAACGAGCCGGTGGGGTCGAAGGCGTTGGCGGATCGGCACAACCTCAAGGTCTCTCCGGCGACGATCCGCAACGACATGCGCGATCTGGAGGAGCAGGGCTACATCCACCAGCCGCACACCAGCGCCGGGCGGGTGCCCACCGACAAGGGCTATCGGCTGTTCGTCGACCGCCTCTCCCAGGTCAAGCCGTTCACCGCGGCCGAGCGCCGGGCGATCGAGACGTTCCTGGCGGGCGCGGTCGACCTCGACGAGATCGTCATGCGCACCGTGCGGCTGCTGGCGCAGCTCACCCGGCAGGTGGCGGTGGTGCAATACCCATCGCTCACCAAGTCGGCCGTGCGGCACGTGGAGCTGGTGCCGCTTGCCGAGCGGCGGGTCATGCTGGTTCTGATCACCAACACGGGCCGGGTGGAGCAGCGGGTGGTCGACCTGCCCGACGCGGTGCCCGACGACAGCATCGCCCACCTGAGGGCCGTGCTGAACGCCACGCTCGACGGATGCGCGCTGGCCAGCGTCCCCGAGGTGGTGGCGGAGCTGCCGACCCGGCTGCCGACCGCCGACCGTCCCGCCGTCGCCACGATCCTGTCCGTGCTGCTGGAGACCCTGGTCGAGCGGCACGAGGAGAAGATCGTCTTCGCGGGCACGGCCAATCTGGCCGCCGCCGACTTCAGCCTGGGCCTTCGCGACGTTCTCGAAGCCCTCGAGGAACAGGTCGTGCTCATGCGGTTGTTGGGTGAAACAGATGACTTGTCCGAGTTGACGGTCCGGATCGGTTCGGAAAACCCCTATTCCGGACTTCGCGGCACTTCGATCGTGGCCGCGGGATACGGTTCGGGCGATAAGGAACTGGCCCGGCTAGGTGTGCTGGGCCCGACGCGAATGGACTATCCGGTGACGATGGGTGCGGTGCGCGCCGTGGCGCGTTACGTCGGCCAGATCCTGGCGGGGTCGTAAGTGGCCAAAGACTACTACGCGACCCTCGGGGTGCGCCGCGACGCCAGTCAGGACGAGATCAAAAAGGCCTACCGCCGGCTCGCCCGTGAGCTCCACCCTGACGTCAACCCGGATCCCGAGACGCAGGAGCGGTTCAAAGAGATCACCCAGGCCTACGAGGTCCTGTCCGACCCCAACAAGCGGCAGATGCACGACCTCGGCGGCGACCCCTTCGCCGGAGCCGGTCCGGGCGCCGGCGGCTTCGGGGCCGGATTCCCGTTCAGCGACATAATGGACGCCTTCTTCGGCACGGCGGCCACCTCGCGCGGGCCCCGTTCGCGCGCCCGCCGCGGCCGCAACGCCACGATCCGCGTCGAGCTCGACCTGTCCGAGTCGGCGTTCGGCACGACCAGGGAGCTCGTCGTCGACACGGCCGTGCTCTGCGAGGTCTGCCACGGGTCGGGCGCCGCGGCAGGCACCCATCCCGACACGTGTGACATGTGCCACGGCCGCGGCGAGGTCTCGCAGGTGACCCGGTCGTTCCTCGGCCAGGTCATGACCTCGCGGCCGTGCCCCCAATGCGGTGGCTACGGAAGCGTGATCCGGCACCCCTGCCAGGAGTGCTCGGGCGACGGGCGGGTGCGCACCCGCCGTACGATCAAGGTCAGGATCCCGGCCGGCGTCGAGGACGGCACGCACATCCAGCTGGCCGGCGAGGGCGAGATCGGCCCCGGCGGCGGCCCGCCCGGCGACCTGTTCCTCGAGATCGTCGAGCGTCCGCACACCATCTTCGAGCGCCGCGGCGACGACCTGCACTGCACGGTCGCCATTCCGATGACCGCGGCCGCGCTCGGCACCTCGCTGACCATGGAGACACTCGACGGCAACGAGGAGATCGACGTGCGGCCCGGCACCCAGTCCGGCCAGGTCATCCCCCTGTACGGCAGGGGCGTCCAGCGGCTCAACGAGTCCGGCCGGGGCGACCTGCTGATCCACGTCAACGTGGAGACGCCGGGCAAGCTGACGCCGGAGCAGGAGACGCTGCTGCGCGAGCTGGCGCGGCTGCGCGCCGAGGAGCGCCCGCCCGGCAAGTTCACTCCGGGGCAGCAGGGCTTTTTTTCCAAGCTCCGGGACGCCTTTCAGGGCCGCTGAGGGGTCATGACCGTTCCGGTGTTCCTGACGCCTGCGCTGCCCGGCCTGGATCGCTATGTGCTGGACGGTCCTGAGGGCCGTCACGCGGCCGCCGTGCGGAGGATCCGGGCGGGAGAGCGGGTCGATCTCACCGACGGCCTCGGCGGCGTCGCCGAGTGCGTGGCCGAGTCGGCCGGCAAGGATTCGCTGACGCTCCGGGTGCTCGGCCGGCGTAGCGTGCCTGCACCGGAGCCTCGGCTGATCGTGGTCCAGGGGCTCCCCAAGGGCGACAGAGGCGAGCTGGCCGTCGAGATGATGACAGAGGTGGGCGTCGACGTCATCGTGCCGTGGGCGGCCGCTCGGAGCGTCACACAGTGGAAGGGCGACCGGGCGGCCAAGTCGCTGGCCCGGTGGCGGGCCACGGCCCGGGAGGCGGGCAAGCAGGCCCGCCGCTTCCACCTTCCCGAAGTGGCCGAACAGGCCACGACGGCCCAGGTCGCAGGGCTGCTGGAACAGGCGGCGCTCGGCGTCGTGCTCCACGAGGAGGCCGCCGAGCCGCTGTCGGGCCTGACCATGCCGGCCAAAGGCGACATCGTGGTCGTCGTGGGGCCGGAAGGCGGCGTCGCCGACGACGAGATCGCGCGCTTCCGCGCGGCGGGCGCCACACCCGCCCTGCTGGGATCCACGATCCTGCGGACGTCGACCGCCGGTCTGGCCGCCGCGGCCGTGCTGCTGACCAAGACCCGCCGCTGGTAGCGCCGGAGATCAGCTCGCGGGGGACTCGGGCGCGAGGTCGGTGCCGGCCGAGTCGCTGGGGCTCGGGGTGACCGTGGGCGACGCGCAGGAGTCGCCGCAGCCGCTGGGGCTCGGGCTGGGGGAGACGGACGGGGTCTGAGCGGGCGGCGAGCTCGGCCGGCCGGACGGCGTGGCCGTCGGCGGGCAGGAGTCGTCGCCGTCGTCCTGCGGCTCGACCACGGTCGGCGTGGCGCAGGGATCCTTCGTCGGGTCGACCGGCGAGCTCTTGGGGCTCGGCCGCTGGGTGCCGCCCGCCGTCGGGACGACCCGCGGCGCGTCGCCCGTGGGAGTCTGGCTCGGCCCGGCTGTCGTGATCTTGATGGGCGGCGCCGGCCGGCTCGTGCCGCTGGCGTCGCCGATGCTGGTGCCGTTGTCCGCCGGCACGGTCGTGACCTGGTCGATCACGCTCTTGCGCAGCTCGGGGACGACCATGACCACGGTGCCTGCAACCAGCACCGCCCCGGCCGCGGCCGCTCCGATGCGCCACCACAGAAGGCCGCGGATGCCGCGGCGCTCGATCCGGCCCCGGATGATGTCGAGTCCTTCGGGGGAGGGCACGATCGAGTCCGCCTCCGCGCGCAGCGCACGGCGAAGCAGACCGCCGTACTCGTCGTCGGAAGTGAACGTCATGAGAACTGCTCCAGTGCCATCCGCAGCGCGGCCATGCCCCGAGCCGTGTGGCTCTTCACCGCGCCCTTGCTGATTCCCATCGCGTTGGCGATCTCCGCCTCGGACAGGTCGCCGTAGTATCGCAGGACCAAGGCTTCGCGCTGACGCGTGGGCAGCGTGCGCAACGCCTCGATGACCGCCGAGCGCTCAAGCTCGCCTATCGCTCCGTTCTCGGCACTGGGTGCGTCGGGAAGGCCTTTCGGCGCGTACTTCTCCACGACGGCCCGGTGACGCAGCACGGAACGCGAGCGGTTGACGACTGACTGGCGAAGGTATGCGAGTGCCTTGTCGGGGTCGCGCAGCCTGCGCCAGGCGCCGTGAATCGCGACGAACGCGTCCTGCACGACTTCCTCGGCGCTGGCCACATCGCGCACCAGCAACACCGCGAGACGGACAAGTGACCGATAGTGCGCGCTATATAGCGCCGTCACGGCCATGTCGGCATCCCACCCGACGGGCACCGCACCCAACGACCTGTCGGCCACGAGGGTCTCGGTGGTCACATCAGTAGGACGCTCGTCCTTCCCTGAGGGTTTACTCGCTTCGGAATCATTAGGGGGCATGACCCAGTCGTGTCCTCGCCCGACACTTGGGGGTGTTTTGTCGGTGCAGTGTCGCACATTAACCCTAACTGCAGGGATCTTTCGCAGGCATCACCGAATGGCAACGGCTAGGCTTCCCAGGTGACCGACTGTCTGTTCTGCAAGATTGTGGCCAAGGAGATACCGGCCACGGTCGTCCTGGAGACCGAGCGGGCTCTGGCCTTCCGCGATGTCAATCCGCAGGCGCCCACGCACGTTCTGGTCATTCCGAAAGAGCATCACCGCGACGCCGCCGCGCTCGCCGCGGCCGACGACGGCCTCGCCGACGACGTGCTCGCCGCCTGCCACGCGGTCGCCGTGCAGGAGGGCGTGGCCGACACCGGCTACCGCGTCGTCTTCAACACCGGGCCGGGCGCCGGGCAGACCGTCTTCCACGTCCACGCCCACGTTCTCGGGGGCCGCGGCCTCACATGGCCGCCCGGCTGAGCGGCTACGATATGGGGCGAGTTACAAGGGAGGCGAGCAGGCCCTGAAGGGCCGCCCATGTCCGAGTCACCAGATTTCACCAAGACGCAGGCCAAGGTCGTCATCCCCGAGGGGCAGGCGATGGTCAGCCTTCTCGGATCCCGCGACGAGCTGCTACGCGTCATTGAGAAGGCCTTCAAGGCCGACATCCACGTCCGGGGCAACGAGATCACCATCACCGGCACTCCGGAGGAGAGCGGTGTCGTTGTGCGCCTGTTCGAGGAGCTGGTCCAGCTGGTCGCCACCGGGGCCGAGCTGACGCCGGACGCGGTCGAGCGCAGCATCGCCATGCTGAAGATGTCGTCCGAGCGCCCGGCCGAGGTGCTCTCGCTCGACATCCTGTCGGCGCGTGGCCGGACCATCCGCCCGAAGACGGTCAACCAGAAGCGTTACGTCGACGCGATCGACAAGCACACGGTCGTGTTCGGCATCGGGCCCGCCGGCACCGGCAAGACGTATCTGGCGATGGCCAAGGCCGTGAAGGCGCTGCAGGAGAAGAAGGTCAACCGGATCATCCTCACCCGTCCCGCGGTCGAGGCCGGCGAGCGGCTGGGCTTCCTGCCCGGCACGCTCTACGAGAAGATCGACCCCTACCTGCGCCCTCTGTACGACGCGCTGCACGACATGCTCGACCCCGACTCGATCCCGCGCCTGATGACGGCCGGCACGATCGAGGTCGCCCCGCTGGCTTATATGCGCGGCCGTACGCTCAACGACGCGTTCATCATCCTCGACGAGGCGCAGAACACCTCGCCCGAGCAGATGAAGATGTTCCTGACCCGGCTCGGCTTCAACTCCAAGATCGTCGTCACGGGTGACGTGACGCAGATCGACCTGCCCAACGGGCAGGAGAGCGGCCTGAAGGTGGTCCAGGGCATTCTCGCGGGCATCAACGGCATCCACTTCAGCATGCTGACCAGCGCCGACGTCGTCCGCCACCGCCTGGTGAGCGAGATCGTCGACGCTTACGGGCGCTATGACGCGGCCGTGGCGTCGCAGCCGAGTTCGATCAACAAGCGGCCGCGAGGGCGGCGGTGACGGGCCGATGACCATCGAGATCGCCAACGAGAGCGGCGTCGGGGTCGACGAGGCGGCGCTGGTGGCGCTGGCCGGTCACGTCCTCGGCCAGATGGGGATCAATCCGCTGGCCGAGCTGTCGATCCTGGTGGTCGACGAGGCCGCCATGTCGGCGCTGCACGAGCAGTGGATGGGCGAGGCCGGGCCGACCGATGTGCTGGCCTTTCCCATGGACGAGCTCCGCCCCAACCAGGGCGGCGGCTCGCGGGGCGAGGAGGCGGCGCCCGATCCGGCGCTCCTCGGCGACGTGGTGCTCTGCCCGCCGGTGGCGGCCAAGCAGGCGGCCGAGGCAGGTCACACCGCGCAGGACGAGCTCGAGATGCTGTGCACGCACGGCATCTTGCACCTGCTCGGCTACGACCACGCCGAGCCCGAGGAGCACGCCGAGATGTTCGGTCTGCAGGGCGAGCTGCTCGAGTCGTGGCGCGAGGTGCGGCGCAAGCCGCCGGAATGAGCGCTGAGATGAGCGGGGCATGAGCGCCGAGGTGAGCAGGGCATGAGCAATGGCTGGTTGATCTCGGCCGTCGTCCTGATCGTGGTCGGCGGCCTGCTGTCCAGCGCCGAGACGGCGCTGTCGCGGATCTCGCGGGTGCGGGCCGAGGAGTTCGTGCGGGAGGCCCGCCGCGGCGCGCAGCGCCTGCAGGCGATCGTGGCCGACCCGCCGCGCTATCTCAACCTGCTGCTGCTTCTGCGGCTCAGCTGCGAGCTGATCGCCACCGTGATCGCGACGCTGCTGTTCATCGACTGGCTGGGCGACACCGGTCAGGCGTACGCGGCCGCGGCCGCCGTGATGATCGTGGTCAGTTACGTGATCGTCGGTGTCTCGCCGCGCACGCTGGGGCGCCAGCACGCCGAGCCGGTGGCGCTGGCCGCCGCGCCGATCGTCTACGGCCTGACCCGCATCTTCGGGCCGCTGCCCAAGCTGCTGATCCTGCTGGGCAACGCGCTGACGCCGGGGCGCGGCTTCCGTGAGGGGCCGTTCACCTCCGAGGCCGAGCTGCGCGACCTCGTCGACCTGGCCGAGCAGCGCCGGGTGATCGAGCCGGACGAGCGCGAGATGATCCACTCGGTGTTCGAGCTGGGTGACACGATCGTGCGCGAGGTGATGGTCCCCCGTACGGACATGGTCTTCATCGAGCGGCACAAGACGCTGGGGCAGGCGCTCTCGCTGGCGCTGCGCAGCGGCTTCTCCCGCATCCCGGTGGCGGGCGAGAACGAGGACGACGTCATCGGCATCGCCTACCTGAAGGACATCGTGCGGCGCCTGCAGGACGAGGGTGACGCGTCGATGTGGGTGGACGAGCTGATGCGCCCGGCGACGTACGTGCCGGAGAGCAAGCCGATCGACGAGCTGCTGCGCGAGATGCAGGCGCGGCAGATCCACCTCGCGATCGTCATCGACGAGTACGGCGGCACCGCGGGCCTGGTCACGATCGAGGACATCCTCGAGGAGATCGTGGGCGAGATCGCCGACGAGTACGACCAGGAGGCCCCGCGGGTCGAGTGGCTGGAAGACGGCGCGGCGGCCCGGGTGACGGCCCGGCTGTCGGTCGACGAGCTGGCCGAGCTGTTCGACGCCGAGATCGACGTGGAGGACGTCGACACGGTGGGCGGCCTGCTGGCGCATGCGCTGGGCCGGGTGCCGATCGCCGGGTCGGAGGCGACCGTCGACGGCCTCAAGCTGATCGCCGAGAACCTGGCCGGACGGCGCAACCGGATCAGCACGGTCGTGGTCCGCAGGGCCGATCCCGTCGACGAGGGCGAGTCCGTGACGACCGCGGCCGAGTCGGAGTGACGGCGGCAAGCGGCCTGTAAGTGATTTGCAAGTCGGTTCGGTCATTGTCTTCTCAGGCACCCGGGAGGGGTTCGGGGTGCCGAGGGGAGACCGGGGCGCCGGGAGGGGTTCGCGGCGCATCGGAATTCCGGGGGGGTTCGCGATAGGGGGCTCTTCACCTGGCCAGGCCAGGTGAGGAGCCCCTATTGCTGTGCCCGCGGGTAGGGCCGTGAGCCGTGAGATATGTCTGAGTCTTGGTGTTGGCCCTATTTGTCTTTGGGGAGAAAGGCGTCTGGAGGGGCCTATCGCGTCCAAAACGGGGGAATCGGATATGAGGGGAATCGGGGCTGCTGTCTGGTGTGTGCTGGCCGCAGCCGCGTTGACTGCGTGTGACGCGGATTCGGCGAGATACGCGCAGACGGGGGCGCAGGCCGTGCGGCTGAAGGCGATCCTGGCAGACATGGCCGGGCTGCCGGCCGGGTTCTCGGGGCGGTTGCGGGACGGATGGCGGGCTCCGTTCAAACCCAAGGCCGGGGCGTGCGCCCGGGTGTTCGACCTGATCTCCGGTCGCCCGCCGCGCAAGGGGTTGGATGCGGCGGCCGCGGGCGCTTATCAGGGCGCGCAGGTGGGGGAGACGGCCGGCGTGACGCTGTCGGTCTACGCGGGCGACGGGGCGGCCGAGCAGCTGGAGCGCACCCGAGACGAGCTCGACGCGTGCGTGGCGGCCGACGGGCGCGCTCCGGGGGCGGGCAACCATCTGACCAGCGGTCCGCTGCCGGTCCATCCGATCGGCGACGGCGTCGAGTCGCGCCGCCTCCGGGGCCGCGCCGGGGGATACCCGTACGAGATGCAGGTGGTGGTGGCGCGGGCCGACCAGACGCTTGTGGCGATCGTGCACGCGGGGATGCGCCCGCCGGACGCGCGCCGCACCGAGGAACTGGCCAGGGCTGTGGCCGCCAAGGTCGGTACGCTTGACCCGTGACGCTGGACGCCGAGGACACCAAGATAATCACCCTGGCCCGATCCGCCCGGGCCCGAAACGGCGCCGCCGAGGGCGCGGCCGTGCGGGATGAGACGGGCCGGACGTATGTGGCGACCGAGGTGTCGCTGCCCTCGCTTCAGCTGTCGGCCGTTCAGCTCGCGGTCGCGATGGCCGTGACCGGCGGCGCCGAGGCGATCGAGGCGGCCGCGCTGGTCACCGACGCCGACGACCCCGGCGATCGCGACCTCGCGGCGATCGAAGACCTGGGCCACGCCATCCTTTACGTGGCCGGTCCCGACGGAGAGCTCAAAGGCCGTTATGTCTGACTTCCGCGCGGGCTTCGCCTGCTTCGTCGGCCGCCCGAACGTCGGCAAGTCCACCCTGATGAACGCGCTGGTCGGCACCAAGGTGGCGATCACCTCGTCCAAGCCGCAGACCACGCGGCGCGCCATCCGGGGCATCGTGCACCGGCCGGACGCCCAGCTCGTCATCGTCGACACCCCGGGGCTGCACCGGCCGCGCACGCTGCTCGGCGAGCGCCTCGACAGCCTCGTGCTGTCCACGCTGACCGAGGTCGACGTGATCGGCTTCTGTCTCCCCGCCAACGAGGCCATCGGCAAGGGCGACCGGTTCATCGCCGAGAAGCTGAGCGCCGTGGGCAAGACGCCGGTCGTGGCCGTGGTCACCAAATGCGATCTCGCCACGCGCGAGCAGATCGCCACGCAGCTGCTCGCGGTGTCCCGGCTTGCCGACTTCGCGGAGATCGTTCCGGTCTCGGCGACCGGGGGCGACCAGCTCGACGTGCTCGCCGACGTGCTCATCAACCGGCTGCCGCCGTCCCCGCCCCTCTACACCGACGGGGAGCTGACCGACGAGCCCGAGCAGGTCCTGGTGGCCGAGCTGATCCGCGAGGCGGCCCTCGAAGGCGTGCGCGACGAGCTGCCGCACTCCATCGCCGTGGTCGTGGAGGAGATGGGGCCGCGCGAGGGCCGCGACGACCTGCTCGACATCTACGCGCACATGTTCGTCGAGCGTCCCTCGCAGAAGGCCATCGTGATCGGCCCCGGCGGCGCCCGCCTGAAGGACGTCGGCACGCGCGCCCGCCGCCAGATCGAGGCGCTGCTCGGCAGCCGCGTCTATCTCGACCTGCGCGTCAAGGTCGCCAAAGACTGGCAGCGCGACCCCAAGCAGCTGCGCCGGCTAGGTTTCTACGACTGACAGGCGGCGGCGCAGCTCCACCGCGTCGCGCGCCAGGGCGGAGACGAGCGTGCCGCCGGCCGCGAGCGGGAGCGCCGCCCATCCGTCGCCACGGCCGTGCAGGGACGCCGTGGTGAAGACGCTGCCGACGCACCGGGCGTCCCCATAGACGGCCGGGCTGCCGTCGATCTCCGGGTCGCCGACGACGAACTCCTGGCGGAGGAGCGGGCGGCCGCCTCTGGTGGCGTCGAAGCGGGCGTGGCAGCGGCCCGGTCGTTCGCCGTGCCGCCCGAAGACGATCTCCTCGCGCCACAGCACCGACGCGTCCTCGGCGAGCGACAGCCGTACGACGAGGTGGTGGGAACACCCGGCGGCGAGGACGGTCGGCTCGGGGGTGAAGCGCAGCGTGGCGCCCGCGCCGACCCGCGCCTCGATCGACGTCCGCGAGGTCTCGCCGTCCGGCCCGGGCAGCACGAGGGTGGCGGCGACCGAGCGCACGTCGAGCGTGGTGCCGGGCGCGACGTCGAGGTCCAGGTGGAGCCGGTCGCCGCCGAGCGGCCCCGCGCCGGTGGACACCAGGTGCACCCGCGTGGCCCCGGTCTGCCGCAGGGTCAGCGGCGGGTCGGAGCGGAGCGTGGCCAGCACCGTGCGGCCGTCCGCGCCGCGCCGGGTGGCGATGGCGGCGGCGGCCCGTACGGCTCCGCGTGGCTCAGGCGTGTTCGTGAGCGTGGTCATGAGGGTGGTCATGTCGCCAGGAGTCGGTCACACCGGCCACCCATTCGGCCACCGCGTGGGCGCCCTGGTCCTGCCGGATCGAGGTGAACAGGACGGGCTTGCCATTCCGTACGGCTCCCGCGTCGCGCGACATCACGGTCAGGTCGGCCCCCACGAGCGGCGCGAGGTCGGTCTTGTTGACCACGAGCAGGTCGGCGCCGGTGACGCCGGGACCGCCCTTGCGTGGGACCTTGTCGCCGCCGGACACGTCCAGCACGAAGATCTGCTTGTCGGCCAGCCCGCGGCTGAACGTGGCGGTCAGGTTGTCGCCGCCGCTCTCCACGATCACCAGGTCGAGCGGCCCGAACCGCTCCTCGAGCGTCTCGACGGCGTCGACGTTGGCGGCGATGTCGTCGCGGATGGCCGTGTGCGGGCAGCAGCCGGTCTGGACGGCGAGGATCCGCTCCGGGTCGAGCACGCCTGCGCGGCGCAGGAAGTCGGCGTCCTCGGTCGTGTAGATGTCGTTGGTGACCACGCCGAGCCGCATGGACGGGCCGAGCGTCCGGCACAGCGCCGCCACCAGGGCCGTCTTGCCGCTGCCGACCGGGCCGCCGATGCCGAGGCGCAGCGCCCGGCCGTGCGGGCCGGGCGCCTCGTGCTGGTCGTCGTGTGCTGCACCCATGGGGCCTCCTCAGGAGACGAAGAGCTTGAGCGGGTTGTGGACATGTCCCTCGGCCAGCAGGTCGAGCGCCGGGGCGGCGTGCGCCGGCAGGTCGGCCCAGTCGGCCGTGGCGGGCGTGCGGGCCATGGCGTCGAGCTCGGGCGCGAGGTCGGCCAGGAGCCGATGCACGGTGACCGGGTCGAGGCCGAGCAGCCGCACCGCCGCCGTGGCCGGGCCGGTGACGGCCTGGTAGGCGGCCGCGAGGGCCGCGTCGGACGGCGTGCAGCCGGCCGCGGCGGCGACCGCGCCGAGCGCGACCGGGTGATGCGCGCCGCCTGGCAGGGCTGTGGTCAGCGCGTCGAGCGCGGACGAGGGCCAGATCCGGCGCGCCGAGCGCACCAGCAACCGGCCCTGCGTACGGCTCGCGTCCCGCTGGGCCGGGGACGCGGTGCGCGCGTCGGCTTCGGCGTCCAGCTCGCGCCAGTCGTCGTTCGTGGTCAGGGCGTGCGCGCAGGCCGCGGCCGCCAGGGCGGCGGCGACGCGGCCGGCGGTCGCCAGCCGGCCGCGCAGGAGCCGTGCGAGGTCGTCGGGGCCGGTCACGGCGCCCGTGCGGACGGCTTCCTCGGCGCCACCGGAGTGGGCGTGACCCCCGGCCGGGAGCCGGGAGTCGGTGAGCAGGAGCAGCGCGGCGTTCATCGAGGCGTTCATCAATCAGAACAGGAAGTAGCGCTGCGCCATGGGCAGCGTCTCGGCGGGGGAGGGCTCGACGACCTCGCCGTCGATGGTCACCGCGAACGTGTCGGGGTCGACGTCGATGGCCGGCAGGGCGTCGTTGAGCACCATGGATTCCTTCCCCCTGCGGCGTACGTCAGCCACCGGGACCAGGCGGCGGTCGACCCGCAGCCGGTCGGCCAGGCCGTCGTCGAGCGCGAGCGCCGACACGAAGTGCACCGACGTGGCCCCGGGGGTTCGCCCGTACGCGCCGAACATGGGCCGCGGAAGGACGGGCTGCGGCGTGGGGATGGAGGCGTTGTGGTCGCCCATCTGCGCGTACGCGATGACCCCGCCTTTGATCACGAGATCCGGCTTGACCCCGAAGAAGGCCGGCGACCACAGCACGAGGTCGGCCAGCTTCCCGGTCTCGACCGAGCCGACCTCCCCGTCCAGCCCATGGGCGATAGCCGGATTAATCGTATATTTCGCGACGTAGCGGCGAGCGCGGAGATTGTCGGCGGGGCCTTCCAGCGAACCGCGCCGCAGCCTCATCACGTGGGCCGTCTGCCAGGTCCGGATGATCGTCTCACCCACGCGGCCCATGGCCTGGGAGTCCGACCCGATCATCGAGATCGCCCCGAGGTCGTGCAGCACGTCCTCGGCGGCCATCGTCGCCGGCCGGATCCGCGACTCGGCGAAGGCCAGATCCTCGGGGATCGACGGGCTCAGGTGATGGCACACCATGAGCATGTCGAGGTGCTCGGCATGGGTGTTGACCGTGTGCGGCCGGGTGGGGTTGGTCGAGGACGGCAGCACGTTGGGATGCGCCGCCACCTTGATGATGTCCGGAGCGTGCCCACCACCCGCCCCCTCGGTGTGATACGCGTGGATGCTCCGCCCGCCGATGGCCGCCAGCGTCGACTCGACGAATCCGGCCTCGTTGAGGGTGTCGGTGTGAATGGCCGCCTGGACCCCCGTGGCCTCGCACACCTTCAGGCACGCGTCGATGGCGGCGGGCGTGGTCCCCCAGTCTTCGTGCAGCTTGAATCCGGACGCCCCGGCCCGCAGCTGCTCCAGCAGCCCTTCCTCGCTGACCGTGTTGCCCTTGCCGAGCAGCGCCACATTGATCGGCCACGCGTCGAGCGACTCCAGCATGCGCGCCACATACCAGGCCCCGGTGACCGTGGTGGCCTTGGTGCCCTCGGCCGGGCCTGTGCCGCCGCCGATGATCGTGGTCACGCCGGAGGCCAGGGCCTCGTCGAGGATGCCGGGGGCGATCAGGTGGACATGGGAGTCGACCGCGCCCGCGGTGAGGATCTTGCCGTTTGCGGCCAGGATCTCGGTGGACGGGCCGATCACGAGGCCGGGATGGACGCCGTCCATCGTGTCGGGGTTGCCGGCCTTGCCGATCGCGGTGATCCGGCCGTCCCTGATGCCGACGTCGGCCTTGACCACGCCCCAGTGGTCGAGGATCACGGCGCCGGTGATGACCAGGTCGGGGGCGCCCTCCGCGCGCGTGGCGCGGGCCTGGCCCATCGACTCGCGGATGACCTTCCCGCCGCCGAACACCGCCTCGTCACCGGCCCCGGCCGGGCCCATGGCGCGGTCTTCGGTGATCTCGACGAACAGGCCGGTGTCGGCAAGCCGGATCCGGTCGCCGGTCGTCGGCCCGTACAGCGCCGCGTAGCGCTCTCTACTGATCGTCAAGGGGACCAGCCCACTCCGAGCGCAGGCCGGGAACGATCCGGTTCCCGGCGATGGGGACGAGCGTCACGTCGCGTTCGACGCCCGGCTCGAAACGGACCGCGGTCCCGGAGGGTACGTCGAGCCGGGTGCCCCAGGCCGCCTTCCGGTCGAACTCCAGGCCGGGGTTGGCCGCCGCGAAGTGGTAGTGCGAGCCGACCTGGATGGGCCGGTCGGCCGTGTTCACCACGCGGACGGTGATCCTCGGGCGGCCCGGGTTGAGCTCGATGTCGCCGTCGCCCAGGGCGTACTCGCCGGGGATCACGGGATGGGCCGGTGCACGGTGACGAGCTTGGTGCCGTCGGGGAACGTGGCCTCGACCTGGACGGCCTCCAGCATCTCCGGCACGCCTTCCATGACGTCGTCGCGGCCGAGCACCTGCCGCCCGGCGTCCATCAGATCGGCCACCGAGCGGCCGTCGCGGGCGCCCTCCATCAGGAAGGACGCGATGACCGCGGTCGCCTCGGGGTGGTTCAGCCGCAGGCCGCGACCCCTGCGGTCGCGGGCCAGGCCCGCCGCGACGTGGATGAGCAGGCGTTCCTGCTCGTGTGGGGTGAGCCGCATGGCCGGACCATAGGAACCCTTCGTTTCGGCCACGTTGCGCCGTGATATCGGCCGTGTTTCCTCTCGCTGGGGCCCCACAAACCGGAGAGATTGTGCGGGTGCACATCAGGTAATGACCTGTTAACTTTCCGGAGTTTCGTGGGAAATGTCGTTCGCGCACCTTTGCGGCAGGCAGGTCGATGCGGGGCCGTATCGACGAGGAAGGAAAGTCTGTGGGCAAATTCCTAGCGGCGATCGGGGTTCTGGTCCTGGCGTTGGCCGGTTGTGCCGGTCAATCGTCGACGTCGTCCGGCGGTACGGCCTCCGGCGACACCATCAAGGTCGGCATTCTCCATTCATTGAGCGGCACGATGGCCATCAGCGAGGTCACCGTGAAGAACGCGGAACTGCTCGCCATCGAGGAGATCAACGCGGCCGGGGGCGTGCTCGGCAAGAAGATCCAGCCGATCGTCGAGGACGGCGCGTCCGACTGGCCCACCTTCGCGGAGAAGGCCACCAAGCTGATCGCGCAGGACCACGTGGCCACCGTCTTCGGCGGCTGGACCTCGGCCTCGCGCAAGGCGATGCTGCCGGTGTTCGAGAAGCGCAAGGCGCTGCTGTGGTATCCGGTCCAATATGAGGGGCTGGAGAGCTCGCCGTACATCTTCTACACCGGGGCCACCACGAACCAGCAGATCGTCCCGGGCCTCGACTATCTGAAGGAACAGGGTAAGAAGAAACTGTTCCTGGTCGGCAGCGACTACGTTTTCCCGCGCACCGCGAACAAAATCATCAAGGCGTACGCGGCGGCCAACGGCATGGAGATCCTGGGCGAGGAGTACACCCCGCTCGGGCACACCGAATACAGCACGCTGGTCAACAAAATCGTCGAGGCGAAGCCGGACGCGGTTTTCAACACGCTGAACGGCGACAGCAACGTCGCGTTCTTCAAGCAACTCAAGAGCACGGGCATCACGGCCGCGCAGATGCCGGTGATGTCGGTCTCGGTGGCCGAGGAGGAGGTCACGGGCATCGGCGTGGACAACATCGCCGGCCAGCTGGTCGCGTGGAACTACTACCAGACCACTGAGACGCCCGAGAACCAGAAGTTCGTGGCCGCGTTCAAGGCCAAGTACGGCGCCGCCAAGGTCACCTCGGATCCGATGGAGGCCGGATACAACGCCGTCTACCTGTGGGCCGAGGCCGTGAAGAAGGCCGGCACCGCCGAGGTGGAGGCGGTCAAGAAGGCGGCCGGCGGCATCGCCCTGGCCCGTCCCGAGGGTCTGGTCACCATCGACGGCGAGAACCAGCACATGTACAAGACCGCCAGGATCGGCGTCATTCAGCCGGACGGACAGATCAAGGAGGTCTGGAACTCCGGCAAGCCCATCAAGCCCGACCCCTACCTGAAGACCTACAGCTGGGCGGGCGGCCTGGTGTAGCGGGCTTCGGCTCCGGGCTCCGCGTACATCCGCGGCAAGAACCTCGGCGGGAGTCCCGGAGCCGAATGCATGATCACGACGCGGCTGACCTGGGAAGCGGGAGAAAGTGCAAGATCACCGAAGCGGTGAGCAGGGGTTAGGGAGAACGTGCAAGATCACGCGGGAGGGGGGTGGGTAGGGCGTGGAGGGGTTGGTCAACCAGTTGCCGATCGGGCTTTCGATCGGGGCGGTACTGCTGCTCATCGCGCTGGGGCTGACGTTCACCTTCGGGCAGATGGGCGTGATCAACATGGCGCACGGCGAGTTCATCATGGCCGGGGCGTACACGGCGTATCTGCTGCAAGATCAGCCGGGCGGGTTCCTCGGGTCGCTGGTCGTGGCGTTCGTGGTGGCCGGGCTCATGGGGCTGATCCTCGAACGGCTGGCGATCAGGCACTTCTACGGGCGGCCGCTGGACACGCTGCTGCTCACCTGGGGCGTCAGCCTGGTGCTGCAACAGGCCGCGCGTGACCTGTTCGGGGCGCCCAATGTTCAGGTCGCCTCGCCGTCGTGGCTGCGCGGCAGCCTCGGCATCCTGCCGTACAACCGGTTGTTCATCATGGCGCTCGCGGCGCTCAGCGTGGTCGCCATCTGGCTCTACCTGAACCGCGGCGCGCAGGGCCGGCGCATGCGGGCCGTCATGCAGAATCGGCAGCTGGCCGCGGTGATGGGGATCAACACGGGCCGGGTCGACCAGCGGACGTTCTTCATCGGATCGGGCCTGGCCGGGATCGCCGGCGTGGCGCTCACCCTGATCGGGCCGGTCGGTCCCACGCTCGGCACCTACTACATCGTCGACGCGTTCCTGGTCGTCGTCGCGGGCGGGCTCGGGCAGCTGCGCGGGGCCGTGCTGGCGGCCGTCGCGCTCGGGCTGCTCAACTCCTACGCCGAATTCTGGACCAACGCGAGCCTCGCCAAGGTCATCGTGTTCGCCGCGATCATCGGATTCCTGCAGTATCGGCCGCAGGGGCTGTTCGTGCTGCGATCCAGGGCGCTCACATGAGGGGCGCTCTCGCCGGTCGGGCGATCTTCGTCGGCGTGGCGGTGCTGGCGCTCGTGGTCATGCCGCTGCTGCTGGAGCCGTTCCGGCTGGGGCTGCTGGCCAAATACCTCTGCTACGCGATCGTCGCGCTCGGCATCGGCCTCGCCTGGGGTCAGGGCGGCATGCTCACCCTCGGTCAGGGCGTCTTCTTCGGGCTGGGCGGCTACGCCATGGGCATGTATCTGAAGCTCAACGATGCCGGGGGCGACCTGCCCGACTTCATGGTGTGGTCGGGAGTCGACCGGCTGCCCGCCCTGTGGGAGCCGTTCAGGAATCCAATCTTCGCGATCGCGGCCGTCCTGGTCGTGCCCGCGGCCGTGGCCGTCGCACTCGGGATCCTCGTGTTCAGGCAGCGGGTCCGCGGCGCCTACTTCGCGATCCTCACCCAGGCCCTGGCCGCCGCCATGGTCATCCTGCTGGTCGGGCAGCAGGGCCTGACCGGCGGCACGAACGGGCTTACCAACTTCTTCGACTTCTTCGGCCACGACGTGGCCGCCGAGGAGACCCAGCGCGGGCTCTACATCGTGGTCGCCGTCGTGCTCGGCGTGCTCTACCTCGCCGCGTGGCAGCTGGTGCGGTCCCGGTTCGGCCGGCTGCTGCTGGCCGTACGGGACGGCGAGGACCGGGTGCGTTTCCTCGGCTACAACCCGGCCACGGTCAAGACCATCACCTTCGCGATCTCGGCGGCCATGGCCGGGATCGCGGGCGCGCTGTTCGTGCCCGTCGTCGGGATCATCTCGCCCGCCCTGCTCGGTGTCGTGCCGTCCCTCGAACTGGTCGTCGCGGTCGCGGTCGGCGGCCGGTACACGCTGGCGGGCGCGGTGCTCGGCGCCGTCGTCATGGGGTACGCGAAGACCTACTTCAGTGAGGAGCTACCGGCGGCCTGGCTCTACCTACAGGGCGCCCTGTTCATCCTCGTCATCTCCCTCGCTCCGAAGGGGATCGTGGGCCTGTTGCGGAGGCGGGGCCATGAGTTTGCTTGAGATCAGGAACCTGTCGGTGGTGTTCGACGGGTTCCGCGCCATAAACGGGATCGACCTGACCGTCGAACAGGGCGAGCTGCGCTTCCTGATCGGCCCGAACGGCGCCGGGAAGACCACGCTGATCGACGTCGTCACCGGGCTCACCAAACCGGCGTCAGGGACCGTGGTCTTCGACGGGCGGCCGCTGGCCGGGCTGCGCGAGCACGAGATCGTCCGGCTGGGCGTCAGCCGTACCTTCCAGACCTCGGTCGTCTTCGAGAAGTTGACGGTGCTGGAGAATCTCGACCTGGCCGCCTCGTTCCGGCGCCCTCTCTGGTCGTTCGCACGTAGGAGAAAGGGCACGTCGGAAATGGTGCGCAAGGCCCTTGCCACCACAGGGCTCGAGGAACTGGCGGAACGCGAGGCCGGGGTGCTGTCGCACGGTCAGCGGCAGTGGCTGGAGATCGGCATGCTGATCGCCCAGGAGCCCCGGCTCCTGCTGCTGGACGAGCCGGTGGCCGGAATGTCGCGCGACGAGCGCGCCCGGACCGGCGAGCTGCTGACCACGATCGCCGAGGATCACACGGTGATCGTGGTG
Organism: Streptosporangiaceae bacterium NEAU-GS5; assembly: GCA_017592665.1. Lineage (GTDB taxonomy): Bacteria > Actinomycetota > Actinomycetes > Streptosporangiales > Streptosporangiaceae > NEAU-GS5. The sequence goes on from JAGFNW010000024.1 coordinate 22,687, forward strand.
GAGCACGACATGGAGTTCCTGCGCCGGTATGCCTCCCAGGTCACTGTGCTGCACGAGGGCGCCGTCCTGATCGAGGGCTCGGTCGACGAGGTCGGCGCCGACCCGCGGGTGCAGGAGGTCTACCTGGGAAGATCGCGTGAGGAGGCGGCTCGCGATGCTGTCGGTTGACGGGCTGGAGGCCGGATACGGCCGGGCGCGGGTGCTCTTCGGCGTCGCCCTGGAGGTCGAGCCGGGCCAATTGGTCTGCGTCATGGGCCGGAACGGCGTGGGCAAGACGACCCTGCTCAACACGATCATGGGTGTGCTGCCCGCCACGGCCGGCAGCGTGACCTTCGAGGGCAGGGACGTGACCCGTCTCGCGCCCCACGAGCGGGTCCGGCTCGGCATGGGCTACGTGCCGCAGGGCCACGAGACCTTCCCCCAGCTCACCGTCCTCGACAATCTGCTGGTCACCTTGGAGGCCGCAGGCCGCCCGAGGAAGGCCATGGATGCGGCCCTGGAGGTGTTTCCACGGCTCGAGCCCCTGCTCAGACGCCGGGCGGGCTTCCTGTCCGGCGGCCAGCAGCAACAGCTGGCGATCGCCAGAGCCCTGGTCACCCGTCCGAAGCTGTTGATCCTCGACGAGCCCACCGAGGGCATCCAGCCGTCGATCATCCTGGAGATCGAAGCGGCCATCGAGCATCTGCACGCGGACGGGCTGGCGGTCCTGCTGGTCGAGCAATACCTGGATCTGGCGCTGAGGCTGGCCGACCGCTTCGTGATCCTCGACGCGGGCCAGGTCGTTCATGCCGGCGGCCCCGAAGACCTGCGGGCCGAGAAGGTCCAGCGCCTGCTCGCCGTCTGAGACCTCAGACCGGCGCGGCGAGCCGGGTGAGGGTGCGTTCGCCGAGCGGGTCGTCGTCGACGCTGGCGGGAACGAGCGCCACCTCGTCGGCTCCCGCGTCGGCGTAGGCCGCAAGCCCGGCGCGTACGGTCTCCAGATCGCCGGCGAGGGCCACGGTCCGTACGAGTTCGAAGGGAACGGCGGCCAGCAGGTCGCGCGGATGGGGCCGCGTGCGGGCGAAGGCCACGACGTCGGCGAACCCGGCTTCGGCGAACATCTCGCCGTAGCCGGGCGCGGCAAGATACGCCACGACGGCGCGGCGGATCTGCTCGAGAGCGGCGTCCGACGGATCGACGGCCGCGGCCACCCACACGGCCACCCTCGGGGCCGGGCGCCCGGCCGCGTTCAGCCTTTCGACCAGGCCGGCCACCGACGCGGGGGTCACGAGATTGAGCACCATCCGGTCGGCCGTCTCGGCCGCGACCCGGACGGCCGACGGGCCGAAGGCCGCCACGGTCAGCTCGGACTTGGGCGCGGCCAGCCGGAGCCGGTAGCCGCCCACCTGGAGGCTCTCACCGGCGAACTCCGGCCGCTCCCCGTCGAGCAGGGCGCGGAGCACGGTGGCCGTCTCGCGCAGCCGGGTCACCGAACGGGCCCGGTCGCGGCCGTGCCACTCGCTCACCACGACCGGGCTGGACGTGCCGATCGCCACGTCCACACGCCGCCCGGTCAGGGCGGCCACGGACGCGGCGCCCCTGGCGATCGTCATCGGATCGCGCACGGCCACGGCAAGCGGCCCCACGGTCAGCGGGATCCGCTCGGTCCGCAGGCCGATCGCGGTCGCCAGGGCGAACGCGTCGTAGGTGGCCATCTCGCCCACCCAGAGGCCGCGGTAGCCGAGCCGGTCGGCCAGGGCCGCCGTGCCCAGCGCCTCGCCGGGCGGCCGGTCCTGCCAGAACCCGGGGGACACCGAAAGGATCACGCTTTGGACCCTAAACGGGCAGCTGCCACTCGTACCACAGGTCGAGCAGGCGGTAGCCCATGGCCTCGTTGATCCCCACCATGTGCGAATTGGACGCGGCGTTCCAGGTGACGATCCGCTCGACGGACGGCTCGCACGCGTGGAACCACGCGAGGTTGGCCAGCTTCAGCACGGTGCCCAGCCGATGCCCGCGATGGCCGCCGACCACGGCCGTGTCGGCCTGCCAGGCCCACCCGTCGCCCGCGCCCGGGTCCATGAGCAGCCGCGTGAATCCGGCCGGCTCACCGGTCTCGCCGTGCCGGGCGATCATCGTATAAGTCCGCAGCCCGGCGCCCTTGTTGATCTCCTCGTGCCGCCGCCAGCGCGCCACGTCCCACACCTCGTCCTCGATGTCGAGGTCGTCGAAGGGCGCCTCGTTCATGGTCGTCATCAGCACGACCATGTCGTCGAGGCGATCCTTGGGAGCGGGCCCGACCCAGCGCTCGGTCACGTACGCCGTGGCGTGCCGGGCGGCCTCGGCCCGGCCGAGCTCGAGCGCGTGCCAGTCGACCGCGCCGACGTCGAGCACGCGCCGGGCCGAGGTGATGCCCAGCTCGAAACCGCGGGCCTTGGCGAAGGCCTCGCCTTCGGCCCCGTCGCTCTCGCCGATCAGCAGTCGGCGGCCCTCGGCGCGGGCACGCTCGATGGCGCGCTGGAGCAGCGCGTCGCCTATCCCGCGCCGCCGGTGCGGCGGCGCGACCGCGAGCACGCGCAGCATGGCCGCATGCGTGTTGTCGTAGTCCGGGAACTCCAGCACCAGGCCGCCGGCGACCTCGCCATCCTCGATGGCGAGATAGGACTCGGCCCGGTCGCCGGACCAGCTGTAGCGGATGAACGAGGTGAAGTGGCGCAGCGTCATGCGCGGGCCGGCCTCGTCGATCAGCCTGTGGATCTCGTGGAACGCGGCCACACGGCCGTCATCGGCGTCGAAGTCGACCTGTTCGAGCTGCATCCACCAAGCCAACCCCACCGATGCCGGTCTCCGCGAACGATTTTCGGGCGGCCGGAGCGGGCCTACTGCTGGTAGCCCTCCACCTCTCCGACCGGCCGGACGTTGGCGCCGTCAGGATTGTCACCGACGGCGCGTCGGGCCCGTCGCTGGCGGAGAAGGTCCCAGCACTGGTCGAGCGACTCCTCCAGGGTCTTGATCCGCGCATGCTCGTCGGCCGAGGTCACCTCGCCGGCCGACAGCCGGGCGCGGAGCTGGTGTTCCTCGTCGATGAGCGCGTTGATCCTGCTGAGGATCTCTGTGTCCTGCATGGGGATCACTCTACTTCTGATACTCTGCTTGACATGCTGCGCGGGCTGCTGCTTCTTAGCCGCCGCGGCGGGGGCCTGTAAGTAGGCCGGCCCCCTCGCCGCGGTGCGAGTCATGCGCGTCGGCCTTCACCTCTCTGAGTGAGCAAGCCGACCCCGTGACAGCGACAGGAGCCGACGGCGCCATGACTTCCAGTGCTAATCCCCAGCAGCCCAGTCCCATGCCTTTCCAGCGTTACGTCCCCTATCAGCCCGTACGGCTGACCGACCGGACGTGGCCCGACCAGGTGATCACCAAGGCGCCCCGATGGTGCGCCGTCGACCTGCGTGACGGCAATCAGGCGCTGATCGACCCGATGGACGCGCACCGCAAGCTGAAGATGTTCGAGCTGCTCGTCCAGATGGGATACAAGGAGATCGAGGTGGGCTTCCCGGCCGCCTCGCAGACCGACTTCGACTTCATCCGGCAGATCATCGAAGAGGATCGGGTCCCCGACGACGTGGTGATCCAGGTCCTGACGCAGGCCAGGCCCGAGCTGATCGAGCGCACCTTCGAATCCATCCGCGGCGCCAAGCAGGCCATCGTCCACCTCTACAACTCGACCTCCACCCTGCAGCGGCGGGTCGTGTTCGGCTTGGACAAGGACGGCATCACGGCGATCGCGGTCGAGGGCGCCAAGCTGATCAAGAAGCTGGCCGCGCAGACCGACACCGAGATCTACTACCAGTATTCCCCCGAGTCGTTCACCGGCACCGAGCTGGAGTACGCGGTCGAGGTGTGCGACGCGGTCAACGACGTGTGGGAGCCGACGCCCGACCGCAAGGTCATCATCAACCTGCCGGCGACCGTCGAGATGGCCACGCCCAACATCTACGCCGACCAGATCGAGTGGATGCACCGCCACCTGGCCAGGCGTGACTCGATCGTCCTGTCGCTGCACCCGCACAACGACCGCGGCACCGCGGTGGCCGCCGCCGAGCAGGGCTACATGGCGGGCGCCGACCGTATCGAGGGCTGCCTGTTCGGCAACGGCGAGCGCACCGGAAACGTGTGCCTGATCACCCTGGGCATGAACCTGTTCTCCCAGGGCATCGACCCCGAGATCGACATCTCCAACATGGATGAGATCCGGCGCGTCGTCGAATACTGCAACCAGCTGCCCGTCCACCCGCGTCACCCGTGGGGCGGCGAGCTGGTCTACACGGCCTTCTCCGGATCCCACCAGGACGCCATCAAGAAGGGCCTGGAGCACCTGGAGCGTGACGCGCTCGCCGACGGCCACGCCGTCGACGACCACGCCTGGGCCGTGCCTTATCTGCCGATCGACCCGAAGGACATCGGCCGCACCTACGAGGCCGTCATCAGGGTCAACAGCCAGTCCGGCAAGGGCGGCGTGGCCTACATCATGAAGGCCGACCACCACCTCGACCTGCCGCGCCGGCTGCAGATCGAGTTCTCCCGGATCATCCAGGCGCGCACCGACTCCGAGGGCGGCGAGGTCACCCCGGCCGAGATCTGGGCGGTCTTCACCGACGAATACCTGCCCAACCCGGCCAACCCGTGGGGGCGGCTCGGCCTGCTGGCCCACCGCAACAGCTCGGCCGTCGACGGCAAGGACGCGATCAGCGTCGACGTCCGCGTCGACGGTCAGATCCGCGAGATCGACGGCGTCGGCAACGGCCCGATCTCGGCGTTCTGCGAGGCCCTCGCCCGGGTCGGCATCGGGGTGCGGGTGCTCGACTACACCGAGCACGCCATGAGCGCGGGCGCCGACGCCAAGGCCGCCTCCTACGTGGAGTGCGACATCGACGGCCAGGTCCTCTGGGGGGTCGGCGTGGACGCCAACACCACGACCGCCTCGCTCAAGGCCATCATCTCGGCCGTCAACCGCGCCGGCCGCTAGCCGGAAAGACCGACGTAGCGGGCCATTGACCGGGCGCCGTGCTCGAAGGCGGCGGCGCAGTCGGTGATCACATTGTTGAACATGCCGAAGAGCTCGAAGCTGATCGCCCCGTAGGCCCAGGTCCAGGCGATCAGCGAGCGCAGGATGACGTCGTCGTCGACGCCGCCGAAGATGGCGGCCCGGATGTTGACGGCGTCGGCGGCGAAAGCCGCGGGAGGCGGGGGGAAGCCCTGCATGGGGCCGAGGACCCCCGCCTCCGCCGCGTCCCGCACGATGGCGGCCAGCACGGCGCCGTCGCGCGAGGCCGCGACCACCGTGTCCTCCGGCGCCTGATATCCGGGCACGGGGGAGCCGTGGATCAGGGCGTATTCGTGCGGGTGCGCCACGGCCCACGCTCTGATGGCCAGCGTCACCGCCATCCAGCGCCCGAGGAGGTCGTCTCGGGGCAGCGCCGCGTCGGCCGCGTCGGCCGTGTCGCCCACCGCGTTGAACGCGTCGATGATCAGCGCCGTGAGCAGGTCGTCCTTGGTCGGGAAATAGCGGTGCACGGCCGATGAGACCATGCCCATCTCCCGGGCGATGGCCCGGAGCGACAGGCCCGTGGCCCCTTCGGTGGCAAGCAGCCGGCGGCCGATGTCGGTGATCTCGCGGATCATCTCCGCGCGTACTCGCTCTCGTGCCGTACGTCCCGCGTTCATACCCGCACGATATCAGAGCGCCCGACCGATACCAGAGCGCTGAACAAAAGAGAGAGCACCGCTCTTGACATCAGTGCTCCAAACCGAGAGCATTGCTCTCATGAACAAGATGTTCTACCGAGGCCCCTCCCTCCTGGCCCTCCACGCGGACTACGCGACGCGGAGCCGGATCGACGAGGCGTCCCCCGTGACCTCCTCATCGACCGTCATCGTCGAGGCTCCCGCGAGCCGCGTGTGGGCCGTCATCGCCGACCCGCGCGGCTGGGCGCGCTGGGCCCCCGGTCACGAGATCCTGGAGCTCGGCGAGGTCGAGCCGGGCGCACCGTTCACCTGGCGGCTGGGCCGCACGAAGATCCGCTCCACCTTCGCGGTCGTCGCCCCCGAGCGCGAGCTGACCTGGACCGGCGTGGTCTTCGGTTACCGGGCCGTCGACCAGCACCTGCTGGAGCCGCTCGCGGACGGCCGCACCAAGGTCACCATCCGCGAGTCGCTGTCCGGCCCCTTCGCCTCGGTCCTCTACGGCCCGGCCAAGCTCCGCGCCGGCCACGACGCCTACCTCGCCGCGCTGAAGGCCGAGGTGGCGCGATGACCGCGCTGAAAGGCGCCAACGCGGCGCTGATGTTCTTCCTGGAGCTCGGTTCCCTCATCGGGCTCGGCTACTGGGGCTTCACCCTCGACGCGGGGTGGGTCCTGCGGATCCTGGCAGGTCTGGGCGCGCCGGCGCTGTTCGCCACGCTCTGGGGCCTGTTCGCGGCCGGCGGCGGGCAGAACGCCAAGTTCGCCCTCCACGGCCTGGCCAGGGCCGCGTTCGAGATCGCGTGGTTCGGCGCGGGCGCCGCCGCCCTCTACGCCGCCGGAGCGATCACCTGGGCGACCGTGTTCGCCATCGCATATGTGGTAAACGCCGTGCTGCGGCTCGTCTGGAATCAGGTGTGATCACTATGGGCAGATATCTCATTCTCGGAGCAGGTCAGGTCGGGCGCGGGGTCGCGAGGATCCTCAGCGGGGAAGGCCACGAGGCCGTCATCGTCACCCGCTCGGGCTCCATGGACGGCGTCGCCGCGGACGCCTCCGACGCCGACGCCATGCGCAAGCTCGCCGCCGGCGCCGACGCCATCATCAACTGCGTCAACCCCCGCTATCATCGCTGGCCGCAGGATTGGCCCCCGATCCACCACGCGCTGATGGCCGCCGCCGAGTCCAGCGGCGCCGTCCTCGTCACCCTCAGCAATCTGTACGGCTACGGCCCCCTCGACGTCCCCATGACCGAGGACACGCCGCTGAACTCGAAGGGCACCAAGGGCCGCGTGCGCGCCCAGATGTGGCACGAGGCGCTGGCCGCCCACAAGGCCGGCCGGATCAGGGCCACCGAGGTCCGCGCCTCCGACTACTACGGCCTCGGCGCGAGCGACCAGTCCTACATCGGGCCCCGGTTCCTCACCCCGCTCATGTCGGGCAAGCCGGCCGTGTTCTTGACCGACCCGTCGATCCCGCACAGCTGGACGTACCTGCCGGACACGGCGCGGATGCTGGTCACGGCCGCCATGGACGAGCGGGCCTGGGGGCGCCCCTGGCACGTGCCGACCGCCCCGCCGCTGCCGGCCCGGGAGATGGCCGAGCGTTTCTGCCGCCTGGCGGGCGCGCCCGCGCCGCGTATCCGCGTGTTGCCCCGGTTCCTGCTCACCGCCGCGGGCACGGTCGTGCCGGTCGTGCGCGAGCTGCGGGAGACCCGCTACCAGTTCGACAGGCCGTTCGAGCTCGACTCGTCCTATACCGAGGCGACCTTCGACCTTTCCCCGACACCGATCGACGAAGCCCTCGAGGCGACGCTGGCCGAGTTGCGCAAGGCCGTACGGTAGTCGGGTGCGCATCGGCATGATCGGGCTCGGTTCCATCGCGGAGAAGGCGTATCTGCCCGTGCTGGCCTCGGCCGGCGTGGAGCTGGTCCTGTGCACGCGGGACCGCAGGCGCCTGGACATGCTCGCGGGCCTCTACCGGGTCCGCGAGCGGGTCACCTCGGTCAACGCGCTCTTGGGATACGGGATCGACGCCGCGTTCGTGCACGCCGCCACCGAGGCGCACGGCCCCATCGTGACCGAGCTGATAGAGGCGGGAGTGCCCGTCTACGTGGACAAACCTCTGGCCTATCGGCTGGAGGACGCCGCCGCGCTCGTCCGCCTCGCGGACGGGCGCGGCGTTCCGCTCATGGTGGGCTTCAACCGGCGCTACGCCCCGGGCTACGCCGCCCTCCTCGACCGCCCCCGCGACCTGATCGTGCTGCAGAAGAACCGCTCGGGCCCGCTGCAGGACCCGCGTGTGACCGTGCTCGACGACTTCATCCACGTCGTCGACACGCTGCGCTTCCTCGCCGCCGGGCCGTTCGAGGCCCGCGTGCGCACCCGGACGCGCGAGGGCCTGCTGGAGCACGTGGCCCTCACCCTGGAGGGCGACGGCTGGACCGCCTTCGGCGCCATGAGCCGCACGAGCGGCGTCGACGAGGAGACCTGCGAGGTCATCGGTGGCGGGAGCAAGCGCAAGGTGGTCAACCTCGGCGACGTCGTCGACTACAGCGGGGGAGAAACGCTGCGCCGCCGCCCCGACTGGACCCCGGCCACCCACCAGCGCGGCATCACCCAGGCCTGCGCCACGTTCCTCGACGCTATCCGCTCCGGCCGGCCGCTGTCGGCCGCCGACGCCCTCGAAACGCACACCCTCTGCGAGCGGATCGTCCAAGCCGCCACCTGACCGCCACGCCCAGGAGGTGTCGCGATGATCGAGCTGTCCGTGTTGGATCTTCAAGAGATCGATGAGACCCAGGTCGCGGTCGTCGGCGGCAAGGGCGCGCATCTGGGCGGGCTGTCGCGGATCGACGGCGTCCGCGTGCCGCCCGGCTTCTGCGTGACGACGGACGCTTTCCGGCGGATCCTGGCGGAAGCGCCGTCGATCGACGAGCGGCTCGATCGGCTGTCGCGCCTGAACCCGGATGACCGGGAGGCGATCCGCACGCTCAGCGCGGAGATCCGCCGGACCATCGAAGAGGTCGCCATCCCCGGCGATCTCGTGGCGGCGATCACTCGCGCGCTCGCCCGGCTCGGCGAGCGGACCGCCTGCGCCGTCCGATCCAGCGCGACGGCCGAGGACCTGCCGACGGCCTCCTTCGCCGGCCAGCAGGACACCTATCTGAACGTCGTGGGCCTGGCCGCGATCCTCCAGCAGGTCAGCCGGTGCTGGGCATCGCTGTTCACCGAGCGTGCCGTGACCTACCGCCAGCGCAGGGGCATCGACCACCGTACGGTTCACATGGCCGTGGTCGTCCAGCAGATGGTCTTCCCGTACGCCGCCGGCACCTTGTTCACGGCCGACCCCATCACGTCCAACCGGAAGGTCGCCTCCGTTGAGGCCGGCTTCGGGCTCGGCGAGGCCCTGGTCTCCGGTCTGGTGAACGCCGACGTCTACAAGGTGCGCGACGGCGAGATCGTCGCCAAGGCGGTCGGCGCCAAGCAGCTCGCCATCCACGCCTCACCGGCGGGCGGCACGCAGGAGCAGGCCGTCGACCCGGAGCTGCGGGACCAGCCCGCGCTGACGGATGCGCAGGTCGTACGGCTCACGCAGCTCGGCCGGCAGATAGAGGCGCACTTCGGCCGCCCCCAGGACATCGAGTGGTGCCTGGCCGGCGACGACTTCCAGATCGTCCAGAGCAGGCCGATCACCACGCTGTTCCCCATCCCCGAGTCCGGCGACCGGGAGAACCACGTCTACGTCTCGGTCGGACATCAGCAGATGATGACCGACGCCATGAAGCCCCTCGGGCTGTCGTTCTGGCAGATGACGACCCCGGCGCCGATGGCCGAGGCCGGCGGCCGCCTGTTCGTCGACGTCACCCAGAGGCTGGCCTCTCCGGAGAGCCGGGCCGGCCTCCTGGAGGCCCTGGGCAGATCCGATCCGCTGACCGGGGACGCGCTGCGGGCCATCCTCGAGCGCGAGGGCTTCATCAAGCCGCTGCCTGACAAGGGTCCCCCCGGGCCGCTGTTCGGCGACGCGCCGGCGCCGATGGAGACCGATCCCGCCATCGTCACCGAGCTGATCGAGCGCACCCAGGCGTCGATCACCGCCGTCAGACGCGAGATCCAGACGAAGTCCGGAGAGGCGCTGCTCGACTTCATCCAGGCCGACATCCAGGAGATGCGGCGGATCCTGTTCGATCGGCAGAGCCATCAGGTGTTCATGTCGGCCATGGAGGCCGCGTGGTGGCTCAACGATCAGCTGGAGGCGTGGCTGGGCGACAAGAACGTGGCCGACACGCTCACGCAGTCGGTTCCGCACAACGTCACATCGGAGATGGGGCTGGCGCTCCTGGACGTCGCGGACGTGATCCGCCCGCATCCGGAGGTGGTCACGTTCTTGCACCACGCCGAGGACGAGGGTTTCCTCGACGAGCTGGCCAAGCTCCCGGGCGGACGGGAAGCGCGGGAGGCCATCGAGGCGTGGCTCGAGAAGTACGGCATGCGCTGCGTCGGCGAGATCGACATCACGCGGCCGCGCTGGAGCGAGCGCCCCGCCACGCTCGTGCCCGTGATCCTCGGCAACATCAAGAACTTCGAGCCGGGCGCCGGCCCGCGCCGCTTCGAGCAGGGGCGGCAGGAGGCGTGGGCGAAGGAACAGGACGTGCTGGAGCGCTTGCGGGCCCTGCCGGACGGGGAGCGGAAGTCCGAAGAGGCCAAACGGATGATCGACCGGGTGCGGACCTTCATCGGATACCGGGAGTATCCGAAGTACGGCATGGTCAGCCGCTACTTCGTCTACAAGCAGGCCCTGCTGGCAGAGGCCGAGCGTCTCGTGCGGGCCGGCGTGCTCGGCGAGAAGGAGGACATCTTCTATCTGAGGTTCGCGGAGCTCCACGACGTCGCGCGCACGAACCAGGTGGACGACCGGCTCATCGCCCGGCGCAAGGAGGCGTTCACGTCGTATCAGGCGCTCACGCCGCCCCGTGTGCTCACATCGGACGGCGAGATCATCACCGGGGCGTACCGCCGCGACGACGCGCCGACCGGCGCCCTGGTCGGCCTGCCGGTCTCCGCCGGGGTCATCGAGGGGCGGGCCCGCGTCATCCTGGACATGGGGGAGGCCGATCTCGAAGCGGGCGACATCCTGGTCACGGCCTACACCGACCCCAGCTGGACGCCGCTGTTCGTGGCGATCACGGGGCTGGTCACCGAGGTGGGAGGCCTGATGACCCACGGCGCGGTGATCGCGCGGGAGTATGGGTTGCCGGCCGTCGTCGGTGTGGTCGACGCGACCCGGCTGATCCACGACGGGCAGCGGATCCGCGTGCACGGAACCGAGGGATACGTCGAAATTCTGCCTTGACCTATCCGTCAGCGCGCGTCGCGTAGCTTGAGGATGTAGGTCGCGGTAAGGGCGACGGCACGGTCTTCGTCATGGGACAGCTCCGCGAGGGCACGGGATGTCGTGCTCCCCGGGATGTCGGCGAGGGCCTGTGTCAGCCGTAGACGTGCGGGCGTTTCAACGGTGCCGCCGTCGAGGCGGTCGACGAGCCCGGTGGCGATCTGATCCGCCAAGACGGGATCACTTGCCAGCGCGCTCAGCGCGTCGGCCGCGTCGACGTCGTTCGCGCCGTCGACGACCATGTCGATGAGCGTCGGAACCGCGTCGGCCACTCCACGTGCTCCGAGCGCCAGCGCCGCGCGCCTGCGGACCACGAGGTCGGACGTGGCGAGGGCGTCCCGCAGCAGTTCGGTCGCCTCGGCACCCGAAATCTCGGCGATCGACTGGACGGCGCGTTCGCGCACCTTTGCCACGGGGGAGACGAGACCCTCGGCCAGCAGTGCCACTCCGCCGTCGCCCGAACGCGCAAGAGCCCATCGGAGGGCTCCGGCGACGTTCGGGTCGGACTCGCTCAGCACGGCCTCGACCAGAGCTTCCACCGGCGCCTGAGTTTGCTCGCCTGAGGACGAGACGGTCGAGGACAAGGCCGCGCGCTGGCGCTTCCCCGCGCTCTCCGACCCCAACGCCTGAAGGAGCGCCACGATCCTGAGGACGTCCTCCCAGTCGGCGGGTCCCGCGGCGTCGATCCGGCGCAGCCGTGTGAGCAGCTCCGTCTCGGCCGCGATACGTTCCCGCGTCTGGCGGATGAGATCGTCGACGAGCTCCGAGGGCGCGAAGCCGGGATCGTCCAGCGCGCGCCCGACTTCACGCAGCGACAGCCCCAATGACCGCAGGCTCTCGATATGGAAGATGCGCCGGATGTCCTCGCTGGAATACTCCCGATAGCCGACGCCGGTGCGACCCGTCGGCCGCACCAGGCCAAGCGATTCGTAGTGCCTGAGCATGCGGGCGCTGACCCCGGACCGCCGTGCCACATCACCGATCAACACTGCTTGTCATCCCTCCTGGCCGGTCGTGCCGAGGGCCGCGACGCGCTTCGCCTCCTCGATCGCGAACTCGAACCCGACGTCCGGGTCGCGCAGAAGGCGTTCCGTGGCATTCGCGTGCCGGCGCACGCGAGGGTCGAGATCCGTCATCGCGGCGCGCAGGGTCGGCAGGACCACCTCACCGAGCGCGATCAGCGCCCGGCTGAGGCTCAACTGCGTCTCACGCCCGCCGCGCCCGAGCTGTGTCGCCAGCACCGCGGCCAACTCGGACACCTCATCTTCGGGCACGAGTATGACCGCTGCCCGCCAGGCGCTCCGTGCCACCTCGTCGTCGGCGTCGGTCAGCAGCGCCCGCGTGATCGCCGGCCACGCTCTCCGGTCTCCGATCTTGGACAGCGTGTGCAACGCCTGGTTTCGCGCCTGCGCACGCTCTGAGCGAAGTTCATCGATGAGCCGTGGGACCGTCATCGACGCCGGGTGGCGGGTGAGCGCCCACGTGAGCATGTCGCGCACGTAGAAGTCGGGCTCGACCGCGCAGCGTTCGATGAGCATGTCGATGAGCCGCGCGTCCGGGGACGTGCCCGCCGCCAGCGCCGCCTGCAGCCGCACCGGCGAACGGCTGTCGCGCAGCCCCTGGACGGCTCGCATGGTGTTCGTTTCCTTTTCCGGCATCGTCATCGCGACCACCTCCTCGACGCAGTGAAGCCCTTGTCACTGTGTCAAGGTCAAGCGGCGATACCGCCCAGTGTCGCCCAGGTGGAGGCGCTTGAATGGCACTCGTGCGACCTGGCCCGGGGTGTCGATCCGGGGGCGCACCGTTCGTATAGGGGATGAGGAGCGGGTGATCCGCTCGTGAGGACACCGCGGCAAAGGAGGTATCGGTCATGACTGCCCTGCGCACCTTGATGACCGGACTGGTGATCGGTGAGTCCGGGCGCTGGCATGACGGTCGCCTGTGGTTCGCGCACTGGGGGACCGGCGAGATCGTCGCGGTCGATCCCGGCGGCGCGGCCGAGGTGGTCGGCCAGGGACGGCCCGGCCTCGGCTGGTCCATCGACTGGCTGCCCGACGGGCGGCAGCTGGTGACCGGCCAGGAGCTGGCCCGCCGAGAATCCGGCGGTTCGCTGGTCGCCCACGCCGACCTGAGCGCGCTGACGGACCACTGGAACGAGATCGTGGTCGACGGCCGCGGCAACGTCTACGTCAACGGGGGGACCGACTTCCAGCCCGGAGAAGGGATCGCTCCCGGCGTCATCGCGCTGGTGAGTCCGGACGGCTCGGTGCGCCAGGTGGCCGACGACATCGCCTTCCCCAACGGCATGGTGGTCACCCCGGACGACTCGACCCTGATCATCGCCGAGTCGTTCGCCGGCCGGCTCACCGCGTTCGACATCGCCGACGACGGCGGCCTTTCCAACCGGAGAGTGTGGGCCGATCACACGGGCGACGGAATCTGCATGGACGCCGACGGCGCCATCTGGTGCCAGACCATGGGCGCCGACGGAGCCCGCGTCGACCGCGTCGCCGAAGGCGGTGAGGTGCTGCAGCGCATCGACGTCGACATGCCGTGCTTCTCCTGTGTCCTCGGAGGCCATGACGGCAGAACCCTTTTCATGCTGCTCGCCGACTGGCGCATGCGGGACGGCTTCGAGGACAACATCCGCCGGCTCACCACCGGACCACGCACCGGCAAGATCGTTACTGCCGCCGCTCCCGCGCCGAAAGCCGGTCGTCCATGAGCTTTGACATCGCGGCGCCCTACGGACAACTCATCACGACGACCGTCCGGCTCATCACGTGGAATGTGTGGGGCCGGTTCGGCCCCTGGGAGCGTCGTGAGACCTCGATCCGGGCCGGCCTGGACGGCCACGACCCCGACATAGTCGCGCTGGTGGAGGCATGGGATGGACAGGGGGCGCGCCTCGGCCTGCCGTACCACGTGTTCGAGGGCGGCTACGAGATCGACGGCGTGCGCAGCGGCCTGGCCGTTCTGTCGCGCTGGCCGATCGGCGCACACGAGGTGCTCCGGCTGAGCGGGGAGGGCGACAGCGCCGGCAATGTGCTGCGTGCCGTGATCGACGGCCCGCGCGGCGCCATCCAGATCTATGTGGCGGCGCTGGCCTGGCGACTGGAGCACAGCGGTGAGCGCCAGCGTCAGGTGCGCGAGGCGACCGCCTTCATCGCTGGCACACAGCACCGCCGATATCCGACGGTGTTGTGCGGCGACTTCAACGCCGACCCGGACAGCGACGAGATGCGCATGCTGACCGGCAAATCCGCGCCGGCCGCGCCTGGGCTGGTGTTCTACGACGCCTGGGCGACGGCCGGTGACGGCCCGGACGGTGGCCACACCTGGGCCAACGCCAACCCGTGGGCGGCGCCGGCGCTGTGGCCGAACCGCAGGATCGACTACGTGCTGTCCGCCTGGCCGCGGCGGGGCGGCGCGGGTCATCCGGTCCACTGCGAGGTGATCGGCATCGAACCCGTCGACGGCGTGGTGCCGTCCGACCACTACGGCGTCCTGGCGGACCTGCGTTATTGACGGGCACCGATGAGTTGTGACCGGACGCGACGTTGTACGGGGCATGGCATCCCGGTGCCGAGCCGGGAATCGGACAGGAGGAGAACCGTCATGTCGAAGGTCATCACCGCGGCGTCGATGTCGCTGGACGGATTCATCGCGGGCCCCCACGAGACCGGCTTCGAGCATCTGTTCGCCTGGCACAACAACGGGGACGTGGAGATCCCGTCCGCCGACACACGGTGGTCCTTCCACGTGTCCGAAGCGAGTGCCGGGCACGTTCGCGGCTGGTTCGACACCGGGGCCCTGGTGGTCGGACGGCGGCTGTTCGACGTCACCCAGGGCTGGGGCGGCAGCCATCCGCTCGGCGGACCGGTGTTCGTCGTCACTCACCAGCCGCCGTCCGACTGGCCGCATCCCGATGCGCCGTTCACCTTCGTCACCGACGGTGTGGAAAGCGCCATCAGGCAGGCGCGGGCCGCCGCGGGGGATCGGGACGTCAGCGTCGCCGCCGGCGACCTTGCACGGCAGGCCCTCGACGCCG
Source organism: Streptosporangiaceae bacterium NEAU-GS5 (assembly GCA_017592665.1). Classification (GTDB taxonomy): domain Bacteria; phylum Actinomycetota; class Actinomycetes; order Streptosporangiales; family Streptosporangiaceae; genus NEAU-GS5. The sequence continues at coordinate 37,847 of JAGFNW010000024.1, forward strand.
GGCTGATCGACGAGATCTGCGTCGACCTCGTGCCGCTGCTGCTCGGCGAGGGCGTGCGATTCGTGGACGGCCTGGCCGACATCCCGGTCAAACTCGGCACCCCTCGCGTGATCGAGGGCGTCGGCGTCACGCACCTCTACTACCCGGTCCTATCCAAGGAATAGACCGCAACGATCATGGCAGGGCGCAGAGCTCCGGCCGTTGCCAGCTATCGGACATAAGCGCACAATCTCGATCGTGTCCATCCCTGACGACCGGGCGATCTATCCGTCCGAACAAATCCTCTGGACGGGACAGCCCACCCGTTATCCGGTCTTTGATGCGGGCGACGTGTTCCTGGTTCCGTTCACCCTGATCTGGTGCGGATTCGCGATCTTCTGGGAATCGTCCGTGATCGCGGGTGGCGCCGGGTCCCTGTTCGTCGTCTGGGGAATCCCGTTCGTGCTGGTCGGCCTGTACATGGCGGTGGGACGGCTGGTCGTCCGCCGGCTGAACCTGCGCTCGGCGCACTACTACCTCACCGACCAGCGTGTGGTCATCACCACGGGCTTTCCCACGAAACGCACGCTGTCGGAGTGGGTGGCCCACCTTCCCCCGCCCGTGCTCAAGACCAGGCCCGACGGATCCGGCTCGATCGCCTTCGGATCGTTTCCCACCTCCAACTTCTTCCGCACCGGCATGGGGAATCGCGGCTGGGGCACGTTCCTGCGGCAGGACCATGAGCTCGTGCTGCGCGACGTGCCGAACGCGATGGGGGTGTGCGAGATGATCGTTCAGGCGCAGCGGGCAGGGCGTGCCGGGGGGACCGACTGACCGGCCGCCCTTCCCTGGACATCACCGGCTACGGCCGGACAGATATTCGGCTCCCTGGGCGCGCATTCGGGCGTGCATGCCGTCGTAGACCGCGGGCGAGCCGAGGTAGGACTTGGCCACCTTGGCGAGCATCGTGTAGTTGGTGTCGCAGACGTTGCCCACCGGCGCCAGGCCGACCTGGCTGACCAGCTGATAGGCGTCGAGCGTGTCGAGGCCGGTCAGCTCGGCCGCCCAGGTGACCAGGTCGTGCTGGCTGATCCGGTAGGCGTCCTCGAGCGGCCGGGCCGAGCCGGTCGACATCACGTACGCGTCGTCCTCCAGGCGCGGCCACGGCGTGCCGACGCCCTTGATGAGGTCGACCGCGACCACGGTGTTCATGGCCGACTCGACGGCCGTGCCGCAGACCTCGCCCTCGCCCTGGCGGCCGTGGCCGTCGCCGAGGGCGAACAGCGCGCCCTCGACGTTGACCCCGAAGTACGCGGTGACTCCGGCGCGCATCTCGGGGGTGTCCATGTTGCCGCCGTGGGCGTCCGGTGTGATCGTCATCCGGGCCTCGAAGGCGGCCGGGGCCACCCCGACCGTGCCGTGCATCGGATCGAGCGGCATCTCCACGGTGAAGTCGCTGCGCCGCGCGTGGAAGACGGCGACGTTCCGCGCCTTGTCGATGTCGTAGCGCCAGACCCGCTCCTCGAGCGGCGGCTGCAGGGTCGCCGTCGTGTGCGTGCTGGTCAGCGCGCCGAACAGGGGGAACGTGGTGGACACGGCCCAGTCCCTGGCCGGCTCGATCGCGATGAAGTGCAGCGCCAGCGTGTCGCCCGGCTCGGCCCCCTCGACGAAGAACGGCCCGCTCACCGGATTGAGGTAGGGGAACTCGCAGACCACGGACGCCAGGTCGTCCACCGACTGGACCAGCCCGCCGAAGCAGTCCTCGGTGTAGACCTCGAGGATCGTGCCGGGGGCGATGGTCGCGACCGGCGCCCTTCCTCCGAACGTGTAGGCGAGCTCGTCCTTCTCCGGCCGGTAGGACACGACGTTCACTGATTGACCTCCTCGGTCATTCCGGACAGGACGGGGCGGCGGCGGAAGACGTACATGAGGATCAGGATGATCACGCCGACGCCGAGCCAGGCGAAGCCGAGCCGCTGGGCCGCGATGCTGGCGTTGAAGACCACGAACACGAGGATCGCGAAGCCGATGACCGGCGCGATCAAATGCCGCCACCAGTCCCTGCTACCCTGCCGGACCACGTAATGCACCACGACCGAGACGTGGAGGGCGAGGAACGCGGTCATCGCCCCGAAGTTGACCAGCTGGCTGAGGAGCTGGATCCCGTCATCCCGCGTGGCCATGTAGACGCCGAGGATGAGCGAGACGACCGCCACCAGGAACGTGGCGTTGACCGGCACCTGGTGCCGCGCGTTGATCCTGGACAGGAACCGCGGCAGCTGCCGGTCGCGTGCCATCGCGAACAGCAGCCGTGACGTCGCCGCCTGCGCCACCAGCGAGTTGGCGAAGCCCCACGCGATGGCCGTGGCGACGGTGGTCAGCACGCTCAGCCAGTGACCCCCGGCGTACTCGGCCGCGTCGTAGAAGGCGGTCCCGGGCTTGTCGCCACTCGCGATCACTCCGGCGCGGTCAGGAACGAGCAGCGCCGCGACCCAGGTCTGCACCACGAACAGCGCTCCGGCCACGCCGAGCGCGGCCACCATCGACCGGCCGAGCCTCCGGGCCTCCTCACGGCTCTCCTCGGCCAGCATGGAGATGCCGTCGAACCCGAGGAACGACAGCACCGCGAGCGCCACCGCGCCGAGGATGGCCGACCAGGAGAACGCCGAGGAGTCGAACACGGGGCTGAAGGCGGGCGCCTGGCCCTTGCCCTGGCCGAGTGCGATGAGCCCGACCACTATGAAGATCGCCAGCACGATCAGCTCGGCGACCAGCATGATCCGGTTCGCGCGGGCCGTCATCTGGATGCCCAGATAGTTGACCACGGTGTTGAGCAGCACGAACGCCACGATCCAGAGCCAGATCGGGATCCCCGGCACAGACGAGTGCATCGCGGTGCCGGCGACGAGGTAGAGCAGGCCGGGGACCAGCACGTAGTCGAGCAGGATCACCCACCCGGCCAGGAAGCCGACGGGCGCCGCGATGCCGCGCCCGGCGTAGGTGTAGACCGAGCCGGCCATCGGGAAGGCCCGGGCCATCTGCGCGTACGACAGGGCGCTGAAGGCCATCGCGACCATGCCGATGATGTAGGCGAGGGCGATCATGCCGTTGGCCTTGGCGAAGACGCCGCCGAAGATGCCGAACGGTGCGATCGGGACCATGAAGATCAGGCCATAGATGAGCAGGTCGGCGAAGCTCAGCGAGCGCCGCAGTTCCTGCTTGTAGCCAAAGCTCTCGATTGATGGCTCAGCGGACACGGGCTGCTCCTTACACGAGGGGGCAGCCGTACCATAGATCCGATGGTTGAATTAGAAAAGTTTTCTGTCGGAAGATTTACACGGAGGTGATCACGTCGAAACCCAGCCCGTCGGCCCGGCCCAGGTAGACGCGCTTTCGCACATGGCGGCCGGTCAGCGTGATCTCGCCGCGGCCGCCCACGACGGTCGTGCCGTCGGCGTGCCGGTCGAAGGCGGGGACCGCGAACGAACCGGCCCTGGCGGCGAGCGCCGCCACCATCCGCACCCCCTCGTAGCTGCCGTGGCCGTGCGCGTTGAGCGCCGGGGCGTGCGGGCCGAATCTGGCCGCGTAACGTTCCGCCAGGCTGAGGCCGGCGTCGGTGGTGAGGCTGCCGAAGTAGCCCATCGACGCGTACAGGTCGCCCGTGTCGTCGCCGCCGATGCCGAGCAGGCCGTGCTCCTCCAGCGCGCCGCAGAGCCGGGCGCAGGTCAGCCCGCTCCGCGCGTACGCCCGGTTGAACCGGATGAGGTCGCTGCCGATGAGCGTGAGCAGGATGGCGTCCGGGCGGGCCGCCGCGATCTCCTCCAGCAGCCGTTCCACGGAGGCCAGGCCGTACGGGATGAATCGCTCGCCGACGAGGACGGGCAGCCGTGGGCGCGCCGCGGCGTGCACCAGGCGCGGCCAGACGTAGTCGTTGCCCACCAGGAACCAGCGCCGCGCCCTGCGGTGCCCGACCAGCCAGTCGATGGCCGGGGTGACCTGGTCGCCCGCGGTCTCGCCGAGGTAGTAGACGCCGGGCGCGCGGCCGCCGCCCTCATATGGTGGCGTGTAGACGTAGGGCGCCCGCCCGCCGATCGCCCGGCCCACCGCGAGCCGCACGTCGCTCGCGTGGATCCCCACCACAGCCTGTACGGCTCGCGCCGCGACGAGCGCGCCCACCTCGGCCGCGACCTCGCCGGGAGCGCGTCCGCCGTCGACCAGGACCAGCTCGACGGGTCGCCCGAGCACCCCGCCGGACGCGTTGACCTCGTCCGCGGCGAGCGTGGCGCAGTTGACGGCGCACGGCCCCACCAGGCCGAGCACCCCCGACAACGGCACGACCAGCGCCACCCGCGTTGTCTCCGCAGGTATCAGATGCGCTTCCAACGTCTCAATGATCAGGCTCGTGGCCACGGGGAAGAGTATCCTCCTCCCGCACGGCGAGGTGTGGGCGAGTACGTGGGCGCGTTGAGCGGGAGGAGGCGGCGGTGACGAGGCTGCGAGGCTCCCTGGCCTACCTGTTGAGCCGTGCGGAGCGCGGGGTCAACAAGGAACTCGGCGCTGCGCTGGCGGCGGGCGGGATCACGGTCGAGCAGTGGCGCATCCTGCAGGCCCTCGCCGACGGCCGCGGCCACTGCATGGGCGATCTCGCGCGGGCGGCGCTGATGCCCCATCCGACCCTGACCAAGGCGGTCGACCGGCTCGTCGACCGCTCGCTGGTCTATCGCGGCCAGGATCCCGACGACCGCCGCAAGGTCGCCGTCTTCCTGGCCGACCGGGCCCGTGACATGCTCGCCCGCCTGGAGGGCGAGCTGGCCGAGCACCAGCGCCGAGTGGTGGCCGCCTTCGGCGAGGAGCGCGCCGCCCACCTCATGCGCGAACTCGAGGCGCTGGCCAGCGCGCTCCACGAAGAACCCCAGACCAAACCCCAGCCCTAAGCCGAAGCCAAGCCCCGTTTCCAACCCTGCCCTCACCCACCCCATAGACGGGCAGACGTTCCCCAGCCCCCCACCCCAGCCCCCGCCCCCCCGCCCGGCCGTTTCCTCGCCCGCCCGTCTCCTCGCCCCGCGCCCGCCGCCGCCCCCTCGCCCGGCTGTCTCCTCGCCCGCCCGTCTCGTCGCCCGCCCGGCTGTCTCCTCGCCACTGGCCGCCCCCTCGCCCCACCGCCCGCCGCCGCCCACCGTCCCCTTGCCCCAGCTGTCGCCTCGCGGGTCCGAACAGTTGCCCTGAACCGGCAGCCCGCGGCTGACCGCGCCGGACCAGTCGCCCTGAACCGGCAGCCCGCGGCCGACCGCGCCGGACCAATTCCCCAGAACCGGCAGCCCGCGGCTGACCGCCCTGGACCGGCAGCCCGCGAACTGTCCTCGGACCCGCCGCGCCGGGCACAGGCCGGATGCCCGGAAACGGGACCGGGCTGGAACGCCTGCCGGCTGGCGGCCTGTCCCTAGTGGTGGTGCCTCCGGCGGGGGCGCTCCGACTCCGGGATGGTGCCGCCCCATCTCTGTCTGCCCCCGACCCTGGGCGAGCTCAGCAGACCGTCTCCTTCGGCTCAAGCCCGGCCGTGCGGGTTGGCGTCCGCGTGCTGTGGAAGGTGCCTGTGCTGATGGACACGCGAGGCCGGGCTTGCCCCTTCGTCACCGGCCTGCTTCTGCTTCGCTCCGGGTCGACGGCGGACGGGATGGGGCTTGAGGGGTGCGCGGCGCTGCGGCGAGGCCGCTTACACCTTTCGTGGGTTTGTATTTCGGGGCAGGCCATAATCTCGGCTTCGGTCCCATGCAGGCCGGTCTGTTTCGGGCTGGTTCACGCCGCCGTCAGGGCCACCGACACCCGCGTTTGTGGCTGGGCGTCGGCCGGGCGGGCCCGCGTTGACATGCGCGGGCATGCGGATCTTTCTTGTCGTCCGTGTGGCACATTTCCCGGGGTCGGAAAGCGTTTGCTTTGTGTCATAGGGACGACAAGTGAGATCGCGCTCTGCCAGGCGTGACCTGGGCTGTCACCGGACAGCCGACGGCCTGCCACCGGGTTTGCCGCTGGGCTGTCGGCGGCGAGGACCGAAACCCCGCCGTGCCGCACCCAGGCCGGAACCAGCCTGCCCGGACCCGGGAAAAAGCGATCAAAACCGACCTGGGCGGGCTGGAGGCCATGCCGGGCGATCAGCAGAGCCGGGGCCGATATCCCGAACCCGGCGCCGCACTCGCCGCTGGAAGAGCATGCCGCGCGAGAGGGACGCATCATCGCGCGGGGAGAGCGCGCGCCGCGCGAGAAAAGCACGCCGCGCGAGAGAAAGGACGAGCCGCGCGAGGGGACGGGCCGCGTGCTCAGGGAAGAGCGCCACGGGAGAAGAGCATTCGGGCCAGGGGGACGCGTCGCGTGCTCGGGGAAGAGCGCGCCACGGGAGAAGAGCATGTCGCGGGAGAGGGGCATGTCGCGCGGGAAGGGCGTCGCGTGACGTGAGAGCGGCGTGTCGCGGGAGAAGGGCATGCCGCGGGGGAGAGGGATGTGCTGGGCGGGAAGAGCATGCCGCGCGAGAGGGACGCGCCCGCGAGAAGCTCGCCCCGCGCGGTGGAGGGCGCGCCGTTGACATGGGCGCGAGCCCCTCGCGGTATACGTGTGACGCGCGTGCGTCATGCCTGACCTGGCCCCTTCCCGTCTGCCGTCGACCCGGAGCGAAGCAGAAGCGGGCCGGTGACGAAGGGGCAAGCCCGGCCTCGCGTGTGCATGAGCCCGGCACTCTTCCACAGCAACCCGGACGCCAACCCGCACGGCCGGGCTTGAGCCGTAGGAGACGGTCTGCTGAGCTCGCCAAGGGTCGGGGGCAGACAGGAAGGGGATCCCCTTCCCGGAGTTGGAGCGCCCCCGCCGGAGGCATAACCACTAGTCCCCGCTGGAGGCACCCTCGGTCGGGTAGGTCTAGCCCCGGCCGGAGGCACTCGCGGCTAGGTCAGTTCCCGCCGGAGGCACCCTTGGCTGGGGCTTCGCCTCCGGCGGCAACGTCATGTTTCTAGGCTCCCTGGTTCTCGGCCCCTGGTTCTCGGTACTGGCGCTCGGCTGTCGGTGGCTGCTCAATTGGGTGGGGTCGGGGCCTGGGCGCGGGCTGGGGGGATCGGGCTTCGGGACGGGCTGGGACCCATCCCGTGCTCGGTGTCTACGTCGTCGGGCAGTTGGCCGAGCGGCACGGCATCGGGGGTCACGGGCTGGGCTGGGACGGGCTGGGCTTACGGGTAGAGGCCGCGGGCGCCGTGGGCTTCGGCTACTCGGCCGACGCCGATGGCGTGGGCGGCCTGGCGGAGGCTGATGTCGCGCTCGGCGGACAGGTCGCGCACGGCGCCGTACGCGGTCTCCATCAGGTCGGCCAGGCGCACTTCGACCTCGGCGGCGCTCCAGGAGTAGGCCTGCATGTTCTGCACCCACTCCAGATAGGAGACGATCACGCCGCCGGCGTTGGCGAGGATGTCGGGCACGACGGTGGTGCCCTTGTCGGCGAGGATCAGGTCGGCCTCGGGCGTGGTCGGGCCGTTCGCGCCCTCGACGATCAGCCGCGCCTTCACCCCGGGCGTGTTGCCGGCGTGCAGCACGCCTTCGAGCGCGGCCGGGATCAGCACGTCCACGTCGAGCGCGAGCAGCTCGTCGTTGGTGAGCGGGTCGCCGCCCGGGAAGCCCGGCACCGATCCGTTCTCGCGAGCCCACGCGCGGAGCGCCGTCACGTCGAGCCCGGCCGCGCGGTGCACTCCGCCGGACGCGTCCGACACGGCGACCACGGTCATGCCGGCGTCGGCAAGATACTGCGCGGCGAGCGCGCCCACCTTGCCGAACCCTTGGACGGCCACCGTCTTCCCGGCCGGGTCCGACCCGAGGGCCATCTGGGTGGCGAGCTGGACGCCGCGCGAGGTCGCCCCGGCCCGGCCGAGTGAGCCGCCGAGCGTCATCGGCTTGCCGGTGACCACTCCTGGCACCGAGTAGCCGGCGTTCACGCTGTAGGTGTCCATGATCCAGGCCATGGTCTGCTCGTCGGTGCCCACGTCGGGGGCCGGGATGTCCTTCTCGGGGCCGATCAGCGGCAGGATCTCGTTGACATAGCGCCGGGTGACGCGTTCCAGCTCGCGCGTCGTGAGCGACCCCGGGTCGACGGCCACGCCACCTTTGGCGCCGCCGTACGGGATGCCCACGAGGGCGCACTTCCACGTCATCCACATGGCGAGCGCGGTGACCTCGGCGAGGTCGGTGGCCGGGTGGAAGCGGATGCCGCCCTTGGCCGGGCCGCGCGACACGTTGTGCTGGACGCGGTAGCCCTGGACGACCTCCATCCGCCCGTCCTCGCGCCGCACGGGGACGGCCACTGTCAGCGACCGTCGCGGGGTGGCGAGCATTCGATGCAGCCCGTCGTCGAGCCCGAGGAACCGGGCCGCACCGGCGAGCTGCGCGCGCGCCGCGTCGAGGGCCTGCTCACCGCTGGACTTGACCGACGCCGTTGTCGGAAGGTCCATGATGGTCATGGTGTTGAGCACTCCTTTGTACTCGTCGTCTACCCGCATGATCGAAGCAGGGCTTCAGGGGTAGGGATATGTCCCGGATCGCAGGAAAGCGCCTGGGGTTTTCGTACCTTTGGGGGATGGACGTGCCGGAGCTTGTGGTCGGGCCGATGCTGCGGAGGGTCGACGGCGACCTCGCGACGATCTGGATGGAGACCAGCGCGCCGTGCGCCGTCACCGTCGCGACCGTGGACGCCAGGGCGGAGGAGCACACCTTCACCGTCCACGGGCACCACTACGTCGTGCTCGACCTGCCCGTGCACAGCTCGGTGCCTTACTGGGTGGAGCTGGACGGGGCCGAGGTGTGGCCGGTCCCCGGTTTCCCGCCGAGCGTCGTGCGCCCGCTGGACTCGCTCCGGACCTTCGTCTTCGGGTCGTGCCGAAGGGTCGGCCCGGCCGGCGGCGAAGACGCGCTCAGCGCCTACGCGGTCGGCCGCGCCGGCGCGGGGGAGCTGCCTGATCTGCTGCTCATGCTCGGTGATCAAGTGTACGCCGACGAGCTCACCCCCGACATGATCGCCTACATTCGCAAGCACCGTGACGACGGGCCCGACGAGGTCGTGTCGTTCGACGAGTACGCCGAGCTCTACCGGCAGGCCTGGAGCGACCCGACGGTGCGGTGGCTGATGTCCACCGTCCCGACGTTGATGATCTTCGATGACCACGACATCCGCGACGACTGGAACACCTCCCTCGCCTGGCGGGAGAAGATGGCGCAGGTGCCGTGGTGGCCGCGCCGGATCGTCTCCGGCCTCGGGTCGTACTACGTCTACCAGCACCTCGGCAACCTGCCGAAGCACCTGCGGGACGCCGACCCCATCCTCGCCGCGCTGAAGGCCGGCGACGGAGATGAGCGCCTCGACGAGTTCGCCGCGCGGGCCGACGCCGACCCCGGCTCGGCGCGCTGGAGCTACTACCAGGACTTCGGCCGCACCCGGCTGCTGATGGCCGACAGCCGCGCGGGTCGCCTCCTCGAGCCCGGCAAACGCCGGATACTCGGCGACTGGGACTGGTTCGAGCAGACCGCGTCGGCCGACGTCGACACCCTGGTCATGGGCTCGTCGCTGCCGGCCATGCTGCCCAGCCTCATCCATCACGCGGAGCGCTGGAACGAATGGGCGTGCGAGAACCGCGTCGTCGGCCGCGCCGCCGAGTGGCTGCGCCAGTTCCTCGACCTGGAGCACTGGGCCGCGTTCCGCTGGTCGTTCGACGACCTGGCCCGGATCCTGACCAGCGCGCCCGCGCGGCGGATCCTGCTGCTGTCCGGAGACGTCCATTACTCCTATCTGGCCACGGTCAAGGGCCGCCCGATCCACCAGCTGGTCTGCTCGCCGATCCGCAACCCGCTGGGCGCCCCGCTGCGCTGGGCCAACGCGTTCGCGGCCGCGCTGGCCTTCCTCACTCACATGATCAAGTCGTCGCTGCGCTGGAAGATCTGGCGCGGCCCGTGGTTCGGCAACATGGTCACGGCCGTGGAGCTGACGCCGGAGCAGACCAGTGTCACCTGGCTCGGCTCCGGCGCCCCGGTCGGCTCACAGGTCCTGTAGAGCGCCCTGCAGCTGCTCGACCGCCCAGGTCAGATCCGCTTCCGAGACCACGAGCGGCGGCGCGAACCGGATGGTCGAGCCGTGCGTGTCCTTGGCCAGCACGCCGCGGGCCATCAGCGCCTGCGAGACCTGACGGCCCGTACCGATGGTGGGGTCGATGTCGACGCCCGCCCACAGGCCGCGGCCGCGGATCGCGGTGACGCCCTTCACCTCGGCCAGCTTGCGGTGCAGGTGCGCGCCGAGCTCCCTGGCCCTCGCCTGGAACTCGCCGGTCCGCAGCAACTCGATCACGGCGTTGCCGACCGCGCAGGCCAGCGGGTTGCCGCCGAATGTGGAGCCGTGCTGGCCCGGCTTGAGCACGCCGAGCACGTCCTGGTTCGCGACCACGGCCGAGACCGGGACGACGCCGCCGCCGAGCGCCTTGCCCAGCACGTACATGTCCGGGACCACGCCCTCGTGGTCGCAGGCGAAGGTGTCGCCCGTACGGCCGAGGCCCGACTGGATCTCGTCGGCGATGAACAGGATCTCGTGCTCGGTGCAGAGGTCGCGGATGTCGCGCAGGTAGCCGTCCGGCGGGACCAGCACGCCGGCCTCGCCCTGGATCGGCTCCACCAGCACGGCGACCGTGTTGCGGTTGATGGCCCCCTCGATCGCCTCGGCCGAGCCGTACTTCACGATGCTGAAGCCGGGGGTGTAGGGCCCGAAGCCGTCGTGCGCGTCCGGGTCGGTGGAGAAGCTGATGATCGTGGTGGTGCGGCCGTGGAAGTTGTCCTCCATCACGATGATGGTGGGCTCGTCGATGCCGCGCTCGTGCCCCCACTTGCGGGCCACCTTGATCGCGGTCTCCACGGCCTCGGCGCCCGTGTTCATCGGCAGGATCATGTCCTTGCCGCACATGTCCGCGAGGCCGGCCGCGAACGCGGCGAACTGGTCGTGGTAGAAGGCGCGGCTGGTCAGCGTGAGCCGGTCCAGCTGCTCGCGGGCGGCCGCGAGGATGGCCGGGTTGCCGTGCCCGAAGTTCATGGACGAATATCCGGCCAGGCAGTCGAGGTAGCGCTTGCCGTCCACGTCTTCCACCCAGGCGCCCTCGCCCGAGCGGAGCACCACGGGCAGCGGGTGGTAGTTGTGCGCGCTGCGACGCTCGGCGACTTCGATGTGGTTCATACGGTTGAGGCCTCCTCGCCTAGCGGCTCGGTGGCCTCAGCCGCAAGCGCGCCGTGCTTATTGATTCGCTCGCTACGCTCACGAATTTCCAAAGTGCAGCACTTCGGCCCGCCTCCGGCCTTGCGGAGCTCGGTCAGATCGACGGGTACGACCTCATAACCCTGCCGGGTGAGCTGCTCCCTGAGCGCCACCGCCTCGGCGTTGATGACGATGTTTTTGCCGTCGCTGACCGCATTGAGCCCGAGCACCTCGGCGTCGGCCTCGGTCGCGAGCACCGCGTCCGGGAAGAGCCGGGCCAGCACCCGCCGGCTGCCCTCGGAGAAGGCGCCCGGGTAGTACGCGACGTTGCGCCCGTCGAGCGGGAACAGCGCCGTGTCGAGGTGGTAGAAGCGCGGGTCGACCAGCTGGAGGGTGACCACGGGACGGCCGAGGAACTCCTGCGCCTCGAGGTGGGCGGCGCGGTCGGTGCGAAAGCCCGTGCCGGCGAGGATGAACTCCTCCAGGGTCAGGAAGTCGCCCTCGCCCTCGTTGGTGAACGCGGCCTCGCGGGTCTCATAGCCCTCGAACCACGAAAGGTAGGCCGGGCCCTCGGCGGCGCGCTCCGGGTAGGCGAAGCGGGCGCCGTAGACCTTGCCGTCGACGACGAGGGCGCCGTTGGCCGCGAACACCATGTCCGGCAGGCCGTCGACCGGGTCGATCAGGCTCACCTTGTGCCCCAGCCGCTCGTAGGCGGCGACCAGCCCCTCCCATTGGCGTACGGCCGTCGCGGCGTCGGCGCCCTTGGCCGGATCCATCCACGGGTTGATGGCGTAGGTCACGGCGAAGAAGTCGGGCCGGCACATCAGGTAGTGGCGCGTGGTCGCGGCGCGTTCACTGAAGGTGCCCGCCTTCGGGATTGCGGTGGTCACGTTTTCTCCGTTTACGGCTGGTGAGAACTGGTCTTCAGCCTAGGAATCCCGCAGATTGCGGCCAATCATCCGGCATTGCTCGTGACCAGCGATCCGTTGCGCATATGGGCCGTATCGGTTAACGGATCAGGCGCGACAGCACGATGGAGCTTTTCGTGCGCACCACGAACGGCTCGGCCGCGATGCGCTCGATGACCTGTTCGACATGGCGCACGTCCGACGCCCTGACGTGCAGCAACGCGTCCGCCTCGCCGGTGACCGTACAGGCCGATATGACTTCGGGGTGGCGGCCGACGGCCAGGCCGATCTCGGCCGGCGATGTCTTGCCCCGGCAGAACAACTCCACGTAGGCCTCGGTGGTCCAGCCGAGGGCGGCCGGCTCGACCGTCGCGCTGAAACCGGTGATCGCGCCGCTCTGCACGAGCCGGTCCACTCGCCGCTTGACGGCCGGAGCCGACAGCCCTACTTGCGCCCCTATTTCGGCAAATGTCGCCCGGGCGTCTGCTACCAGAACCCCGATGATGGCCCGATCAAGGTCGTCCACTTTCACAGGGTTCTGTATATCGCCTAGTCCGTATGGAGCAGGTCGTCGAACTCGCCCGCGCGCACGCCGGCGAAGAAGGCGGCCAGTTCAGGTCGGGAGTAGACGAGAGTCGGCCCGTCGGGATGACGGGAGTTGCGGACGCCCATGGACCCGTCGGTCATGCGCGCCACTTCTACACAGTTCCCACTGGGATTGCTGTGGCTGCTCTTTCGCCACATTGGCACGTCCATATCAGCCCTCCTACTGTACGTAGAGGACTTTACCGCAATGCACGTGCAAAGGAAATTGCAGCTACGCTACGTGCTCAGCCGACTTCCCGCAGCAACCCTTCCAGGAAGGCGCGCGTCTGCGACGCCGGCCGGGCCTCGACACACAGGGTGTTCATCACCTGCATGTACGTGTCGGTCTCCTCTGGCTTGTCGAGGTAGAGGGCGCTGGTCAGCTGCTCCATGTAGACCACGTCGGGCAGCTCGCGCTCCTCGAAGCGCAGGATCGTGAACGGGCCGCCCGCGGCCGCGTGGCCGCCCCGGTCGAACGGGATGACCTGAAGGGTGACATTCGGGTTCTGGGTGGCCTCGATGAGGTGCTTGATCTGAGCCTTCATGACGTCCGCTCCGCCCAGCGGACGGCGGAGGGCGGCCTCGTCCACCACGGCCCAGAGTTTGACCGCGTCGCGGCCTTCCAGGCGCTCCTGGCGGGTCATCCTGAGGGCGATCCGGCGCTGCAGTTCGTCGGAGCCGGCGTTGGGCCAGCCGAGCAGGATGACGGACTTGGCGTATTCGGGGGTCTGCAGGAGCCCGGGGACGAACTGGAGCTCGTAGGTCCGGATGACGGACGCGGCCTCTTCCAGACCCACGTAGACCTCGAACCAGGACGGCAGGACGTCGCCGTACTTGTGCCACCAGCCGGGGGAGTTGGCCTGGCGGGCGAGGTCGAGCAGCGCCGTGCGCTCCTCGGGGTCGCTCATGCCGTAGAGGGTGAGCAGGTCTGCCACGTCGCGCTCCTTGAAGCTGACCCGGCCGAGCTCGAGACGGCTGATCTTCGCGTGGGAAGCCCTGATGGCGTGCCCGGCCTCATCGGGGGAGATGCCGCGAGCGCGGCGCAGACGGCGCAGCTGGGCGCCCAGCAGGATCCTGAGGACCGTAGGCCCGCCCTTTGAGTAGTCGAGCAGGCGAGGTTCCTCGTCCGGGGTCGACACAGCGTTCACGTCAAACTCTCCGATGGCAGAAGACAGCTCGCGACAGTCAACCAGTGTCGCATTGCCGAAGCGTTGCCGACAGATGATTGCCGCGCCATCTTCACAACACCCTGTTTACAGCGATTTAACGCGAATTGTGGCTAGGTTCTTTCGTTTGCACGTGCATCCGTGTTTGCATAAGTACGATACACGTTGACAGGTAGGGCATGGGCGGCCGGACGCGCGAGGGACGGGCGATGACTGCACACCTGACCAGCCGGGGGATGACGCCCCCTTGGCTGACGTCAGTCTTCGAGCCGGATGTGATGCACGATTCTTTAGTGCCAGCTCCAATGGCGTGCAGCCTGCCCGGTCACAGCGCCGCGGCGGCGCGGGCCAGGGAGTTCACCACCGCCGCGCTCGGGGCGTGGGGCCTCGGCGCGCTGGTGGACGACGTCCGCCTCGTGGTCTCCGAACTTGTCACCAACGCGGTGCGGCACGCCGTGCCGACCGCTCCGCACGTGGGGGCGACCCCCGTGCAACTCCGGCTCATCCGGCAGGACTACCAGATCGCCTGCGTGGTACGCGATCCCAGTGAGAAGCCCCCGGTGCTCACCACCCCCGATGACTTGGCCGGCGACGTCGACGAGGACGCCGCCGGTCAGTTCGGGGGCGACTTCCCCGGCGGGTTCGCAGAGTCCGGGCGCGGTCTGCTTCTGGTGGACGCGCTCAGTCTCGAGTGGGGGTGGATCGTGTTGCACGACACCGCGTTCGACGCTCCCGACTCCGGGTCGGGCGTGGGAAAGGCGGTCTGGGCGGTCTTCGCCCTCCCCTGACCCGGTACGGCCAGGCCGTACAGGGGAGGGCGAAGTCCAATTTCACACGCAATTTCAGACACTGTTTCAGATGCGGTTTCAGACAGTGTTTCCGACGCTGACCGGCTCGCGCTCGGGCAGCGGCGGGGCCTCCACGTGCACGTGGGGGAGCAGCCGGTCGAGCCACCGGGGCAGCCACCAGTTGGCCTTGCCGAGCAGCGCCATCGTGGCCGGGACCAGGACCATCCGCACGACGGTCGCGTCGATCAGGACCGCCGCGCCCATGCCGATGCCCATCGTCTTCACGGTCACGTCCGGGTCGAGGGCGAATCCGGTGAACACCGCCACCATGATCGCGGCCGCGCTGGTGATCACGCGGCCCGTGGCCGCGAGCCCGCGCACCACGCTGCCGTTCGCGTCGCCCGTGGCCAGCCAGTACTCCTTGATCCGGGACAGCAGGAAGACCTCGTAGTCCATCGACAGGCCGAACAGCACGGCGAACATCAGAATCGGCGCCCAGCTCGACACGGCCGTGCCGTGGGGGAGGCCCACCAGCCGCGCGCCCACGTCCGTCTGGAAGATCGCGGTGATCACGCCGTACGCGGCGGCCACCGACAGCAGGTTCATCACGGCCGCCTTGAGCGCCACCACCGGCGCCCGGAACAGGAACGTGAGCAGCAGCAGCGACAGCCCGACGACGAACGCGACCACGATCCACAATCGCTCGGCGAGCCGATCGGAGATGTCGCCGAACCCGGCCACGATCCCCGTCACGTACGTCCCGGCCGGCAGATCGGCGCGCAGCCGGTCGATCAGGTCGCGGGTGCGCTCGTCCTGCGGGCCGGTGGACGGCTGCACGGTGAACACCGCGGCCCCGTTCTTGACCAGTGGCGCGGACGCGCCCACCACGCCGGGCTCGGCCGACGCCCGGGCGACCAGCCCGGCCACGTCGGGCGCCCGCGTCAGGTCGGCCGCGATCACCAGCGGCGCGTTGGCGCCCGGCCCGAACTCGGCCGCCACCAGGTCGTAGGCGACGCGGGTGGGGTTGGACTCCGGCTGCGTGCCGGCGTCCTGCGGCCAGGTGCGCATGCCCAGCACCGGCGCGGCCAGCGCGCCCAGCACGAGCAGCGCCCCGAGCGCCGACCGCACGGGCCGCGCCCCCACCCAGGCCGCCCACCGGCCGGTCAGCGTGCTCTCAGTGACGGGCTGGGCCGTGCCGGGCGCCCGCCGCTCGCGCCGTGGCAGGATCCGGCGGCCCGCCAGCCCCAAGATGGCCGGGACCAGCGTGACGGCGGCCACCATGACCGCCACGACGACCGCCGCCGTCGCGTATCCGAACGACGCGTACACCTTCAGCGTCGACAGCTTCAGCCCGAACAGCGACACCAGCACGGTCAGCCCGGCCAGCAGCACCGATGAACCGGCCGACGCGGTCGCCTCGGCCGCCGCCTCGCGCGGCCCGAGCCCGCGGCGCAGACCTTCGATGTGCCGGCTGACCAGCAGCAGCGCGTAGTCGATGCCGACCCCGAGCCCGACCATCGAGGCGACGGTCGGCGCGATCGTGCTGATGTCGGTGACGGCGGCCAGCAGGCCGATGACCGACGTGCCGACGCCGAGGCCCATCAGCGCCACGAGGATCGGCAGGCCCGCCGCGACCAGGGAGCCGAGCGCGATCACGAGGATCACCAGGGCCGCCACCACGCCCACCACCTCGGCCGTGCCGCTCGGCACGGACATGTTCTCCGGCAGCTCACCGCCGTACGCCACCTGGAGCCCGCGCTGGACGGCCGGGGCCGCGGCGGACTTCAGCGCGTCGACACCCTCGCTGCCGGTGAAGTCGGTCACCGGAATGCGATAGGCGACCTGGATCAACGCCGTGTCGCCGTCGGCCGAAACCCGGGCCGGAGCGACCGTGGCCGCGCCGCGCACGTGCAGAAGCCGCTCGCGCACCGCCTCGACCACGTCGGAGGGAACCCGCCCCGATCCGTTGGCGTCGCGGGCGACGTGGATGACAACGCGCGCCGAGGTGCCCGAGAACTCGGGGATGTGGGCGGACAGGAAGCTCGTGCCCTGCTGGTAGGGCATGCCGGGAATGCTGTAGTCGTCGTGCGGCGCGCCGCCGAGGGCGCCGGCCAGCCCGACCGCCGCGATCAGCGCCACGAGCCATGCCAGGAGGGTCCGCCAAGGATGGGCGGCGGACGAGCCGCCGATCCTGCCGAGAATGCGTGCCATGGGGTGTCCTTCCTCTTCTTCAGGTCACCCCACGGTTGATCAGGCTTCTTGGGCGGGACTTGGGGGCGTCTTGGAGCCCAGCCGGGCCAGCGCCGCGCGGGCGCCGGCCGCCCAGTGCGCCGCACCGAAGCGCTCGGCCACCTCGAGCGCATGCCGGTAGTGCCCGGCCGCCTCGGCCTCCTCCCCGAGCGCGAGCGCGAGGTCGCCGAGGATGTGCGCGACCGGCAGCATCGCCGTCGACATCGAGGAGGCGCCCGGGATCCGGTCGCGTAGCGGCAGCAGCAGATCCCGCGTCTCGCGGATCTCGGCTGGGTCGCCGATCTGGGCGACCGCCAGCCCGCGCGCCGCGGCCGCCGCGGAGAAGTAGTAGTCGTGCCGCAGCGGGCCGCGCTCCCTGCGGATCTGCCGCGCCTCGTCCGTCCGGCCCGCGGCGAGCAGGACGAGCGCCAGCATGTCGACGATGAGATGACCGTACTGCTCATGCATGACCGTCAGCCTGGGCACCAACTCGGCCATGCGGGCCTGGGTGACCCGGAGGCCGAGCAGGGCGATGCCGTGTGCCCCGACGTGGATCGACCCCACCTTCCGCATCATCGCCGCGGCCTCGTCGTAGAGGCGCTCGGCCTCCTCCAGCCGCCCGGCCACGTGGGCGAACGTGCCCTCGGCGAACCAGCCGACGGCGATCGCCTCGGTCATCTGATAGGCCCGCGCGATCTCCATGCTGCGCGCCACACCCGCGCGCGCCTCGTCCACGTGACCCAGCACCCAGGCCACCCGGGCGGTCATGTACTCCGCATACCACCGGTAGGCGACCATGTCGTGCGTCTCGGTCAGCTCGGCCAGCTCGCGGGTGAGCGGTGCCACGCGCTCCGGGTGCACTTCGATCCCGGTCGACTTCAGCTGCACCACCAGGTTGAGCGCGCGCAGGTGGGGATCGGCCGTGCCGGCGGTGAGCTCGGCGAGCTCCCTGGCCGCGGCCCGGCCGCGCGGGTCGTTCTCCGACTCGAGCTCGGCCGCGAGCGTGTCGAGGAGCCGGCAGCGGATCGGCAGGTCGAGGTCGGTGCGCCGGAGCAGGCGGGTGAGCAGGCCGACGGCCCGCTCATCGATCGTGGCGTACGGCTTGATCAGCCACGGGGTGGCCTCGGTCCAGCTGGTGAAGGCCTCGACGAGCAGCTCTTCGCGGCCGGCGCCCTCGGCCGCGTCGATCGCGCGCTGCCGGGTGGCGCGGGCCCCGGCCACGTCTCCGGCCATCACCTTCGCCCGGACCAGCTGACCCAGCAGGGCGGCCTCACGGGCCAGGCGGTCGCCGGCGCCGTCGTCGGGCACCCGGGCGAAGCAGTCCAGCGCCTGGGTGAACAGCTCCACTGCCACGTCGTGGGCGTAGCGCCGCAGGGCCTGCTCGGCCGCGCGCACCGCGTAGTCGACCGCGCGCTGCGCGGTGGCCGTGGTCGCCGCGCGGGCGTAGTGGTGGGCCAGCGCCGACAGGTCGCCCGGATGGAGCGCGGCCAGCGCGTCGGCCACCCGGGCGTGCATGCGCGTCACCCGGATCTGCGACAGGTCCTGATAGAGCGTGTCGCGGACCAGGGCGTGCGTGAAGCGGACCCAGCCGGGGGAGGGTTCGGTCAGCAGGCCCGTGAGCACCCCGGCCTCGAGCGCGTCGAGCACCGTGTCCTCGTCGGCGTCGGCCGCCGCCACCAGCACCTCGACATCGGCCTCCCGGCCGACCACGGCCGCCAGGCGGAGCACGCTCACGGCCGCGACGGGCAGCCGCGCGAGCCGCCGGCGCAGCACGTCCCGCACGCCTTCGGGGACCCAGGCGCGTCCGGCGGCGGCCGGTCCTTCGCTGTCCAGCAGCCGCGCGATCTCGCGTACGTAGAAGGGGTTGCCGCCCGTGCGCTCGGCGAGCGACGCCATGGTGCCGGCGTCGACGGGCCGCTCGCAGACGGCGGCGACCAAGGTCTCCACGTCGGCCGGGGACAGGCCGGCGAGCGGGAGCCGCACGGGGGAGTGGCGCGCGAGCGCGGCGAGCGCGTCCTCCTGCGTCTCGGTCACGTCGGAGGGCCGGAGCGCGGCCACGAGCAGGACGCGCGCGTCGGCCACGCCGTCGGCGAGCGCCGTCAGCAGGCCCAGCGTCTCGATGTCGGCGCGGTGCAGGTCGTCGAGGACGATGGCGACGGCCTGGTCGCGCGCCGCCTCGCGCAGCCAGGCCGCCACGGCCTGGTGCAGCCGGAACCGGCCGCTCGCGCCCTCGCCGCCGGCGCCCTGGCCGCCCGGGATCACCTCGTCGCGGAGCAGCGGGGCCAGCGCCGCCTCATGCTCGGAGCGCGGCGGCACGGCCGAGGCGAGCGGGCGCAGCGCCTCGATCCAGGCCCAGGCGGCGGGCGCGCCCTCGGTCTCGGGGCAGCGGCCCACCGTCACCAGCCAAGGGATCGTTCCACCCTCCTGATCCGCCAGCGTGTCCTGCAGGCGGGCCAGCAGCGCCGACTTGCCGGCGCCCGGCTCGCCGGAGATCAGGACCACCCGCGGCCGGCCGGCCAGCACGTCGGCCGCCGCGTGGGTCAGCGCCCGCAGCTCCGGCTCGCGCCCGACGAAAAGCTGCGCCGCCGGCAGCACGCCGGGCCCGGGAACGTGCGGCGCGAGCGGCTCCGGCGCTGCTTCCCGGTCTTCCACCGGCGCTGGTCGCGGTTCTGATGGCGGTTCTGGTCGCGGCTGTGATGGTGGCGGGGCGGCGGCGGGCATGGTGGTGGCCGCGGCGAGCACGGCGAGGTCTTGGGTGAGGATGGCCTCTTCCAACGACACGAGCGCCGGCCCGGGGTCGAGGCCGAGCTCGTCGGCGAACGTGCGGCGGGCGCGGCGCAGGGCGGCCAGGGCGTCGGCCTGCCGGGCGCCGCCCCACAGCGCCAGCGCCAGCAGCCGCCAGCCCTCCTCGCGAAGTGGCGCGCGGCGGGTCAGCATCTCGGCCACGGGCACCGCGTCGGCCGCGGACCCCGCCCGCAACGTGGCCGCGACCAGCAGCTCCTGCGCCGTGAGGCGGAGCTCGGCCAGGCGGGTCGCCTCGGCCACGGCCCACTCCTCGTCGGCGAACTCGGCGAACGCGTCACCTCGCCAGGCGGCCAGGGCATCGCGCACGGCGTCGAGCGCCGCGTGCGGGTCGGTCTCGTTCAGCGCACGGGCCGCCTGGAGCCGCCGTTCGAACGTCCACGCGTCGACCGAGTCGGCGTCGAGCCGGAGGGCGTAGCCGGGAGCGGCGCTGACCAGGATCCGCGCGGGCGCGCGCGGCGGGCGGCCGGGCTCCAGCAGGCGGCGCAGATTGGCCACGTACGACTGGAGGGAGGCGATGGCCTTGGCCGGCGGCTCCCCGCGCCACAGATCCTCGATCATCCGGTCCACGGAGACCACGTCGCCCCGGGCCGTGAGCAAGAGCGCGAGCACGGCCCGCTGGCGAGGCCCGCCGAGGGGGACGTTCTGCGCGCCGACGTCGGCGTCGAGCGACCCGAGCACGCGCAGACGCAAAGGCGAGGTCACAGGAGGAATCCTAGATCCCAAGAACCTTCCAAGCAGCCTTCAAGACGGCGGTCCGACCCTGGTCGGCATGAGCATCACGACATACGAGCGCCCCGACACCCACGACATGGTCGTCGTCCACCGCGTGTTCCGCCGCGAGTCCCGTCTGCTGGGCGAGCTGGTCACCGCCGTGCGGCCGGGTGACACGGCACGCGCCGAGATCCTCGCGGCCCACTACCGCGACTACGCCACCGCCCTGCACCACCACCACACGGCCGAGGACGAGCTGGTCTGGCCCAAGCTGCTGGCCCGGGTCGACCTGGAAGCCGATCTGGTCCTCCGGATGGAGGCCCAGCACGAGCGGATCAGCGCGACCATGGACCAGATCGAGCCGCTGCTGCCGGAATGGGAGCGGTCCGCCGACCCC
Source organism: Streptosporangiaceae bacterium NEAU-GS5 (assembly GCA_017592665.1). Lineage (GTDB taxonomy): Bacteria > Actinomycetota > Actinomycetes > Streptosporangiales > Streptosporangiaceae > NEAU-GS5. The sequence continues at coordinate 58,669 of JAGFNW010000024.1, forward strand.
GGCGTCCGCGACCGGATCGCGGCCGCTCTGGCCGACCACCACGCCGCCCTGGTCGAGCACCTGGGCGAGGAGGAGGCCCACATCCTCGCGCTGATCGAGGAGCACCTCACCAAGCCCGAGTGGGACGCGGTCGGTGAGAGCGCCTCGAAGGACACCCCAAAGGACAAGCTGCTGCTCATGCTCGGCGCGATCCTCGAAGAGGCCACGTCGGAAGAGGCCGCGCACTTCCTCGGCCGCGTCCCGCTGCCGGGCCGGCTGGCGTGGCGCCTGATCGGCAGGCGCCAGTACGCCAAGTGGGCGGCCCTCATCCGGACCCCCTAGAGCTCGCACAATCTGTTGATCGCGGCGTTGAACCGGGTCAGCGCGTCCGGCTCGTCGGGGCCGAGCAGGTAGGTCTTGAGCTTCCCGCGGGCCGCGGCGAGGGTGTCCTCGTCGCGGTCGAGCTCGGCCAGGATGGCCGGCAGTTCGGCCAGCTTCGGGCCGATCAGGTAGCCGGCCTCGGTCGTCGGATAGCGCTCGCGGAACTCGGCCTCGGGCCGCGCGGCCACGTTCGTCACCGCGTACGGCTTGCCGCTGGCGATGAAGTCGGCGACCACGCTGGAGATGTCGCTGATCAGCAGGTCGGCCTCGTTGAAGCAGTCGTAGAGGTGCGGCTCGGAGCCGATGACCGACTTGTGCCCGCCACCGGCCGCGCGCACGGCCGCGAGGATCTTCTTGTGCGCGGCCAGCGCCTTCGGGTCGCGGTGCCCGGTCAGCGGGTGCGGCTTGTAGATCACCCGGACGCCGCTCTTGATCAGCGCCTTCACCAGCTTCACGCCGACCGTGTCGACCGAGGTGTGCGCCAGGTCGTCCTGCCAGCCCTCCCAGGTGGGGGCGTACAGGACCGTGTTGGTGCGGGGGCGCGATGTGGAGATCCCGGCCAGCTGCGGCCGGCCCACCTCGACGATGGCGTCGTCGCGCACGCCGACCCCGGCCCGGCGGTAGCGGTCGCGGCCGGCCGGCCCGGCCACCCACACCTCGTCGTACACCTTGGTGAACGGGTTGAACGAGGCTTCCTTGTCGCTGTCGCCGTGGCCGATGAAGACGCTGCGGTGCCCGGGGATGCGCAGCATGTGGATGTTCTTGCCGACGTTGGCGGCGAACAGCGAGACCTTGGCGGCGTCGATGCTGCGGAAGTTCATCAGGCTCGCGCCGGACGGGATGCAGATCACCGGGAGCGTGGTCGGGCCCAGCAGGTCGATCATGCCGCGCTCGCGCAGCACCACCAGCGTCCTGCGGTCGATCTTCTCCAGCGTGCCGAGCCACATGTTGATCTGGTAGACCGAGTCGGCCGAGCCGGAGAAGTAGAGCAGGATCTCGGGTCCGTACGTGGCGATCTGGCTGTTGACCTCGCCGATGACGCGGTCGACGTGGCGCAGCCCGGCCGCACGCGACAGATACGGCACGAGCACCACGATGGCGCCCAGGGTCCACAGCAGGGCCACGCCGCTGGCGGCCACGCCGAGCCAGTCGAGGCCCACGGCGGCGCCGACGGCCGCGCCGACCACGGGGATCGCGTCGAGGTAGAGCAGCCGGGCGCCCTTGTAGTTGACGATGGCGGCCGGCGGGCGCGGCGGGATGCGCAGCGCCGACAGATCGATGTTCCTGGTCAGCACGGGCATGGCGTTGACCCAGCGGTTCAGGTAGTACGCCATCGTGGTCTGCAGCGTACGGCCGCCCTGCAGCAGGAACAGGCCGACCGCGAGCCCGGCGAACCACCTGGAGCTGGTGTCGGCGACCCGCGCGACCAGCAGCACGGCCGCCATCTCGCGGATCACGAACCGGACCGTGATGCCCAGGTGGACCTTGCTGAGGATCGCGGTGAACGTCGGCACCGCCACCGGCGACCGGAATTCCACCACGTACGACAGCGCGGCCACTACCGCGAACGCCCACGGCAGCGGCCACAGCGCGGTGGCCATCAGCAGGGGGTAGGACAGGATCAGCGCGACCGCGACGCCGCGCCTGAGCCAGGAACGTTCTTCCAACGGGTCATCCTCGGATTCTTACGTCGATGATCTGGCCCGTGAGGTCGGAGACGAGCACGGCGAGCGAGGTCTCCGCGACCGCGAGCGAGGTGAGCAGGCTGCCCGGCGGCTCCTGGCCGAACGCGCGGAGGCGCATCGGCGTGCTGGTCCGCTCGGGGTTGACGCAGTTGACCCGGACGCCGCGCCCGGTCCACTCGTCGGCCAGCGCCTGGGTCAGGTTGACCACGGCGGCCTTGGCCGAGGAGTAGAGGCTGTAGTTGGCGCGGCCCCGGGTGTACGACGAGGACGTGTAGAGCAGCAGCTGCCCCTGCGTCCGCGTCAGGTAAGGGATCGAGGCCCGGGCCACGTTGATCGGCCCGAGGTAGTTCACGTTGACGGCGTCGGCGACCGTGTCCTCGTCGAGGTCGGCCAGCTCGCCCGTGTGCAGCACGCCGGCCGTGTTGACCACGTAGTCGACCGGCCCCGGCACCTTGGCCAGCGCGGCTTCGACGGACGCGGCGTCCTCGACCCGCACGCCGTTCATCGACCGGGAGAAGCAGTGCACCTCGGCGCCGTGCCGCCGGGCGAGGGCGGCCACGTCGGCCCCGATGCCGTAGCTGCCGCCGAACACCACCAGCGTCCGCCCGGCGAGGGAGGTCTCCGCCGGCAGCTCGGGGGCGACCGAGCTGGCCAGCTGGAAGAGCCGGTCGGCCAGGTAGACGTCGACCGGGTGGGTCACCTTCATGTTGTGCTCGCTGCCGTCGACCAGGCCGATCGGCACGTCCGGCAGGTAACGCAGCACCACGCCGCAGTCGTCGGTCGGCGGGCTGGTCGCGAAGCGCGGGTCGGCGAAGGCCGCGAGGTAGGCCTTCTTGAGCGTCGCCAGGCGGAAGCACTGCGGCGTCTGGCCGCGGCGCAGCGCCGAGCGCTCGGGAATGTCCTTGATCACTTCACCGTGCGGCCCGCGGCCCGCGACCACGACCGTGTCGGCGCTCGGGATGACCACGTCCACGGCCTCGTACGCGCCGAGCGCCGTCACGCAGTCGCCGATGATGCGCCGGTCGAGCAGCGGCCGGACCGCGTCGTGCAGCAGCACGTCGCAGTCGCGGTCGCCGAGCGCCTCGATGGCGCGCCAGGTCGAGTCGGTGCGGCTGGCGCCCCCCTCGACCACGGCCTTGACCTTGCTCAGCCCGGCCTTGGCCACGATCTCCTCGACCTGGCCGAGGAACCCGGAGGTCATGACGACGAGGATCTCGTCGACCTCAGGGGCGCTCTCGAAGATCCCCAGAGTGTGCTCGATGATCGTCTTGCCGGCTATCTTCAGCAGCTGCTTGGGCGTGTCCAGGCCGACGCGCTGACCGACGCCGCCCGCGAGCACCACCCCGACGACGGGACGGCTCATCCGCGGTCTCCGGCGGCCTCGTCCTCGGGCGCCTGCTCGAGATCCTGGTCGGCCTCGGCCTTCGACTGGGCGGCCGCCTTGTCCAGGCGCACCCAGCTGACCACGCTCTCCACGGTGAACAGCACGAACAGATAGGCCGTCAGCACGGCCATCACCGGCGTCAGCTGCCCGAGCGCCGCGCCCACGCCGATGACCAGCAGCCGCAGCTCCCAGCCCAGCCCGGCGCGGAACAGCCACTCCGGCGGCCAGATGGCCTGCCTGGTCCGGTAGACCGTGTCGTAGGTGTGGTAGCCGATCACGTAGAGCAGCGCGTAGGTCAGCCACTTCGGCGCGTCGGCGATCTGGGCGTACAAGATGATCGTGACGAACTCGGCGGCGCGGATCAGCGGCGGCGTCAGCCAGTCGAAGCGGCCCAGGTGGTCGCGCCCGGCCGTGGCGCCGATCAGGAGGATCAGCACCAGCGGCGGCACGAGCAGCGAGGCGCCCTTGTCCACGTCGTCGATGGCGCCCGTGACGGCCAGCGCGGCCACGATGGCCAGCGCCACCAGCGTGGCCGGCACCTCCGGCAGCCCGCGACCGAGCCGAGGGGCGACCCACCGGGCCAGCGGGCCGTCGTCGCGGTAGGCCAGCAGACGCGCGGTCTGCGCCCGGCGCGCCTCCTCCTCGGGGTCGGGAAGCGCGGATGCCTCGGCCTGCGTCTGGGTGATCATGCGGCTGACCTCAGGATGCGTCCGGTGACGGTGTAGGCGGTGGCGATCGCGCCCCAGGTGATGAGGGTGAGGAAGGTGATCCGCGGATCGAAGAGCGCGGTCACGATCGCGATCGCCGCGAACCGCTCGCCGATGGGGAACACGATCATCTTGCGCGCCCAGTGGACGGCGCGGAAGCGCCCGGCCCGGCTCCAGAACCTGATCAGGCCCCGGATGCCCCGGCTGTTGGCGTCCCTGCGATGCGCCAGCGCCGCCATCAGCGGGGCGTCGTCGGCGTGCGACAGTTCGAGGGTGGGCAGCGGCACCGGCGGCTTGCGCCGGTTGGCCGCGCCGAAGGAGAAGTCGAGCAGGTGCTTGACCGTCTGCAACGCGATCGCGGTCAGCGCGAGATCCCACACGCCCTGCCCGTCGCCGAACTGCCCGGACACCGCCGCGCCCACGGCCAGCCCGACATAGACGGCGTACTCCTTGAAGCGGTCGAACGTGGCGTCCAGCCAGGCCCCGAGCACGCCGAACTTGCGCGCGTAGCGGGCCAGCTGCCCGTCGACGCAGTCGAAGACGAACGCGAAGTAGATCAGCGCGCCGCCGGCCACGTAGCCGACCCGGCCGCCGGTCGCGAACGCCGCCGCCGCGCACAGCCCGAGGAAGATCGAGATCAGCGTGACCTGGTTGGGCGTCAGCCCGCGCCGGGCCGCCCAGCGGGCGATGAAACGCGAGTAGGTGCTGACGAAGTACGTGGTGAAGAAGCCGTCGGCGCCCTTGACCGCGTTGTCCAGCCGGGCCCGATCCTCGTTGAAGGCGGTCATCGCGCGGACCGCGTCGGCGGCGTCGGCCGGGCCATGGAGGCGCTGGAAGAACAGGTCGTCGCGGCCCCGCACGCCCACCGAGACGCCGCGCCTGACCAGCCCGAGCACGAGCAGCTCGGTCACGTCGTCCTCGGGGCCGAACAGGTGGGCCATCTCGGCCAGCTCGCGGGCGGTCTCGGCCACCGTGGCCAGATGCCGCTGGTTCAGGTGGAGCGGGCCCAGCAGGGCCGCGTTGGGCCTGGTCACCCGGTGATAGGCGGACCCCGCCGAGATCACCCGGCCGCCGCGGACGCCGGCCCTGACCGGCAGGCCCTCGAGGACGCCGTCGCCGATTTCCGGGACGGCCTCGTCCTGGTCATAGGGGTCGAAGTCGGCCTCGGCCGTCTCGTCGCGGAGGATCAGCGCGAGCGCGCCCCGCTTCGTGGTCTTGATCTGGTAAAGCAGCTCGTCGTGGACCAGCGCGTCGGCCGGGAGGATCAGTAGGTTGTCGTCGGCCGAGCTTGCCAGCTCGGCCAGCGCCCGCAGATCGGCCGCGAGGTCCACGCAGGCGACGACGGTGGTCTCCGGGTGCTCCTCGTATGCCGCCGCGTCGGCCGGGCGGGCCAGCGTGACCGGCCGTGGGTCCAGCGTGGCGGCCTGTCCCAGCAGTCTCCCGTACGCCGTGGGGGCGCCTGGCAGGCCGTCCAGGGTGATGGCCGTGGGCGGCACGACGGCGGGCGGGGGGGAACCGATGGGGCCGGGAGGGGAACCCAGCAGGACCACGCGGGTCATGGCACCCTTTCAAGCAGCGGGCATTCGGTCGGTCATTCATCAGGTCATGTGTGCGGCCATGCGTCCGGTCAAGCGTTCGGCAAGGCCGGGACGCGGCCGTCAAAGCTTAGTGACCTTTCGGTTAAGACGTTGCATCCCAGGTTTACCGTACGGCTACCCGATGTCCAGCTGGTCACCCCTCGCCAGACGCTCGAACGTGCCCGAATTCTTACCGAAATTTCACAATCTGCCCTGATGGCTAGGATGAGCAGCGTGGTCCTTTATCGCGACGAGGGCGTCGTGTTGCGTACGCAGAAACTCGGCGAAGCCGACCGCATCGTCACGATCCTGACCAAGCGCACCGGCAAGGTCCGCGGGGTGGCCCGCGGCGTGCGGAAGACGACCTCGCGCTTCGGCGCGCGGCTCGAGCCGTTCTCCCACATCGACCTGCAGTTGCACACCGGGCGCACGCTCGACGTGGTCACCCAGGTCGAGACCATCCGCCCGTACGGCGAGGCGCTCGTCGCCGACTACCCGCGCTACACGGCGGGCACGGCCATGCTGGAGACCGCCGACCGCCTGACCGTGGGGGAGAAGGAGCCGGCGCTGCGGCAGTTCCTGCTGCTGGTCGGGGGCCTGCGCACGCTGGTCGAGGGCGGGCACGAGGCCCGGCTCGTCCTGGACGCGTTCTTCCTGCGCTCACTCGCGGTGGCCGGATACGCCCCGGCGCTGGCCGAGTGCGCGCGCTGCGGGGCCGAGGCCGTACGCGCGTTCGCGATCGTCGCGGGCGGCGTGGTGTGCGGCACCTGCCGGCCGCAGGGCGCGGCCGTTCCGGCCGCCGAGACGATCGCGTTGATGATCGCGCTGCTGCGCGGCGACTGGCCGGCCGCCGACGCGTCCGAGTCGCGGCACCGCGTCGAGTGCAGCGGCCTCGTCGCCGCCTACCTGCAGTGGCACCTGGAGCACGGGATCCGCTCGCTCCGCCATGTGGAGCGCGAGCCGGCGCACCCGTCCGCGCAGTTCCCGCACGGTTCCCGCACCTGAGGGCCACCTGACGACCAGGCGGCAGGCAATACCCTCGTGACTATGGTGAGCACGCCCAGACCGCCGACTCCGCATCCGTCCGGCGCCAAGCCGCCCGCGATCCCGCGCGAGCTGATCCCGCGGCACGTCGCGATCGTCATGGACGGCAACGGCCGCTGGGCCAAGACGCGTGGGCTGCCCCGCACCGAGGGCCACAAAATGGGCGAGGCCTCGCTGTTCGACGTGATCGAAGGCGCCATCGAGATCGGCGTCCCCTATCTGTCGGCGTACGCGTTCTCGACCGAGAACTGGAAGCGCTCTCCGGACGAGGTGCGCTTCCTCATGGGGTTCAACCGCGACGTGATCCGCCGCCGCCGCGACCAGCTCAACGAGATGGGCGTGCGCGTCCGCTGGGCCGGCCGTCCGGGACGCCTCTGGAAGAGCGTGATCAAGGAGCTGCAGGACGCCGAGGAGATGACGGTCGGCAACTCCACGCTGACGCTCCAGTTCTGCGTCAACTACGGCGGCCGGGCCGAGGTCGTGGACGCCGCGGTCCGGCTGGCCGCCGACATCGCCGCCGGCCGGGTCAAGCCCGGCCGGGTGTCGGAGTCGGTCTTCGCCCGCTACCTCTACCAGCCGGAAATCCCCGACGTCGACCTGTTCCTGCGCCCTTCCGGCGAGCAGCGCACGTCCAACTACCTGATCTGGCAGGCCGCGTACGCCGAGATGGTCTTCCAGGACCGCCTCTGGCCCGACTTCGACCGCCGCGACCTCTGGGAGGCCTGCGAGGTCTTCGCCAAACGCGACCGCCGCTACGGCGGCGCCCTTCCCAACCAGGTCTGATCAGCTGGTGGCCGGCCACGGGGTGCTGCCGAGGGCGGCCGAGATGGTCGCGGCGAACTCCTGCCAGCGCTGGCGCTCGCCGTTCAGCGAGCGGCGCCCGGCGTCGGTGAGTTCATAGGTGCGGCGCCGCCGCCCGGCCACCACCGACCAGCTCCCGGCGATCAGCCCGGCCTTCTCCAGCCGGTGCAGCGCCGGATAGATCGTTCCAGTCGGGAGGTCGAGCCGTCCGTGCGTGTTCTCACGCAGGGTCTCCTTGACCGCGTAGCCATGCAGCGGTCCGTCTTCCAGAGTGGCCAGCATCAGCCCGTCCAGATGCCCTTTGAGCACCTCGGCTCTCATAGGTAGCAACGCTACACCGCCCTACGGAAGCAGGGCCAGCGCCGTGGTGGGCTCGAGGTTGCCTCAGGCGCGGCGGCGGGCGCGGTAGGCGGCGACGTGGATGCGGTTTCCGCAGGTGCGGCTGTCGCAGTAGACGCGGGAGCGGTTGCGGGACTCGTCGACGAAGACGTGCGAGCAGTCGGGGGCGGCGCACACGCGCAGCCGCTCCCACTCGTCCTCGACGAGCACGTGCGCGAGCGACACCCCGCAGTCGGCCGCCAGGTGCTCGGCCACCGACGCGCCGGGCGCGTGATAGTGGATGTGCAGCGAGAACCCGTCGTGCTCGGTCAGGTTGGGGGTGATGCGGGTGCGGCCGAGCAGCGCGTTCAACTGGGAGACGGCCGTCGGCTGGTCGGGCGCGTGGAAGACCGCGTGGAACGCCGACCGCACGGCCCTGACCTCGGCGAGGTCGGCCGGATTCAGATATTCCACGCCGCTGACCTGATGGCGCAGGATGAAGGCCTCGAGCTCCTCGAGGGTGGCCAGGCTGTCACGCCCGTCCGCCTCCGGCGACGTGTTGATCAGATCGACCACGACGGCAAGCGCGTGCACCATGTCATGGCTGAACGGCATCGACGCCCTCCCTCGCTCCGTTCGGCGTGGGCAGCGTACCTCTTTTACCGCTCCGCGGAGGCCGTACAACTGTTACAGGTGCCGAAGACCTCGACCGTGTGCGTGATCTCAGTGAAGCCGTTCTGGGCGGCGACGCGCTCGGCCCAGCGCTCGACGTCGGGGCCGGCCACCTCGACCGTGTGGCCGCAGTGCCGGCAGACCAGGTGGTGGTGATGGTCGCCGGTGGCGCAGGCGCGGTAGACCGACTCGCCGTCGTCGGTGCGCAGCACGTCGACCCGGCCGTCGTCGGACAGCGCCTGCAGCGCGCGGTAGACCGTGGTGAGCCCGATCTTGGCGCCGTCGGCCCGCATCTCGGTGAAGATGTCCTGCGCGCTCCGGAAGCCCTCGCTGTGCCGGAGGGTCTCGTGGACCGCCTCCGCGCTCCGACTCATGCGGCCCTGCCTTTCCCTGTTTCCCAGCTGCCTCGCCGTACGAATCTACCGAGCCCGAGCGCCAGTACGAAGCCCGCCAGGGAGAGCAGGACGATCGCCGAGCCGGACGGCACGTTGACGTAGTAGGAGGTCGTCAGGCCGCCCAGGGTCGCGGCCAGGCCGAGGACCACGGAAAGCGCCATCGTGCCGCGGAAGCTGCGGGTCAGCTGCTGGCTGGTGGCCACGGGGACCACCATGAGCGCGCTCACGAGCAGCAGGCCGACCGCGCGCATCGCGACCACCACGGTCAGGGCGGCCACCACGGCGATCAGCAGGCTGAGGAACCGGACGGGAAGCCCGCTGGCGCGGGCCACCTCCTCGTCCTGGCAGAGGACGAACAGCTCACGGCCGTACATGGCCAGCACGCCGAGCACGAAGACCGCGAGCACGGCCATGACGGCGAGGTCGGCGCCCTGCACGCTGGTGATCGAGCCGAAGAGGTAGACGTTGAGCGAGGCCGTGCTCTCGCCGGGCGCGAGATAGATCAGCAGCGCGCCGCCCGCGAGACCGCCGTAGAACAGCAGCGCGAGCGCCACGTCCCCGCCCGTCCGGCCGCGAGCGCGGACCAGCTCGATCGCGACCGCGCCGAGGATCGCCACCACGACGGCCATGTAGACCGGCTGGGTGCGGGTCAGGAAGCCGAGCGCCACGCCCGTCAGCGCCACGTGGCCGATGCCGTCGCCGAGCAGCGCCAGCCGCCGCTGCACGATGAACGTGCCGACCGCGGGCGCGGTCAGCCCGACCAGGAACGCGGCGATGAGCGCGAACCGCATGAAGTCACGGGTGAAGATCTCGATCACGACTGGCTCCCCTCGGCCAGATGCCATCCGCGCAGGTGGCCCTCGGCCGGCTCCTCGGCGTGCGGGTGCACGTGGTCGTGCCCGGGCAGCGCGTGCACGCCCACCGCGGGCGGCGGCGCGCCGTCGTGGACCACGCAGCCCTCGCGCAGCACCACGGCCCGCGTGATCAGCGGCTCGATCGGGCCCAGCTCGTGGGCGACCAGCAGCACGGTCTTGCCTTCGCCGATGAGCGCGCCGAGCGTGCCGGCCAGGAGCCGCTGGCTCTCGGCGTCCACACCGGCGGTCGGCTCGTCCAGGACGAAGGTGTCCGGCTCGCCGGCGAGCGCGCGGGCGATCAGCACCCGCTGCTGCTGGCCTCCGGACAGGGCGCGTACGGGATGACCGGCGAGGTCGGACAGGTCGACGGCGGCCAGGGCGCGCGTGACGGCCTCGCGGTCGGCGGCGCTGGTCGGGCGGAAGCGGCTCTGCCGGGAGATCCGCCCCGAGGAGACCACCTCGCGTACGGTCGCCGGGACGCCGCCGCCCACAGACAGGCGCTGCGGCACGTAACCGATGCGCCACCACTCGCGGAACTTCGCGGGGGCCGCGCCGTACAGCTTGGTGGCGCCGCCGGACAGGGGGACCAGCCCGAGCAGGGCGCGGATGAGCGTCGACTTGCCCGAGCCGTTGGACCCGAGCACGGCCACCACCTCGCCCGGCCGGACGGTCAGGTCGATGCCGCGGAGGATGAGCCGCCCGTCCATGGACACCCGGCCGTCGCTCATCGCGAACACCGGAGCGGTCTTGACGTCGGCGGCCTTGTCGGCCGAGGAGGTCACGAGCATCGGAGCGCCTTCCGCAGGGTCGTGAGGTTTTCCCGCGCGGCGGACACGTAGTCTCCCTGCTCGGGCCTGCTCTCGATGGGGTTGAGCACCGCGGTCGCCGCGCCGACCTCCTTGGCCAGGACTTCGGCCACCTTCGGGCTGACGAGCTCTTCGGTGAAAATGGTGGTCACCTGCTTCTGCCGGGCCACGTCGGCGACCTGCGCCAGGCGGGCCGGCGACGGCTCCGACTCGGGGTCGATGCCGGCGATGCCGACCTGCTCGAGGTGGTAGCGCTGGGCCAGGTAGCCGAAGGCGGCGTGACCGGTCACGATGGCGCGGTTGGCGCACGTGGCCAGCCCCTTGGCGTACTCGCCGTCGAGGGCCGTCAGCCGCGCGGCCGTCGCGGCGGCGCGCTGCTTGTAGCCGGCCGCGTGGGCGGGATCGGCCGTGGCCAGCCGCTCGCCGAGGTCGGTGGCGATGGTCGCGAAGCGGCTTGGGTCGAGCCAGATGTGCGGATCGTACGGAACGTCCGACTCCTCGTGCTCGCCCTCCTCCGACGCCGCGTTGATGGTGGGCACGAGCGTGGCCGCGTCGAAGGCGCGGTCGGCGGCATGGGCGGCGACGGCCTCATCGACGGCCGGCTGCACGCCCTTGATGTAGACGACCTGGCGGGCGTCCTCGATCTGGCCGACCTGCTGGGGTGTCAGCTCGAGGTCGTGCGGTTCGACGCCGGGCTTGGTGAGCCCGGTGACCGCCACGTCCTGGCCGCCGACCTGCTGCGTCAGCCACTCGAGCGGGTAGAAGGCGGCCGCCACGGGGATGGCGCCGGGGTTGACGGAGTTGGCGGGGTTGTCACCGGGGTTGGCGGGGTCAGCGGTGTTGGCGGTGGAGAGCCCACACGCGCTCATCGTCATGAGGACGACAGCGCCCGTGACGATACGCATAATTCCGGACTTCACGCGTCAAGTATCGGTCAAAATGAAAACGGTTGTCAAAGTCAGATTACGCCGAGGCGGCTGAGGGCGACCAGAACCACGAAGACCACGACCCCGGCGCGCAGCAGCTTGGCGCCCGGGCTCAGCGACGGCCAGGACAGATAGGCCAGCCAGCAGACGAAGACGAGCAGGACGGCCGCCGACAGCGCCCCGAGGGCCGGCGGCAGGGCGAGGGAGCCGAGCAGGAGCAGCACGACGGCCACGGGGAGCACCCACCGGGGAAGCTGGGCCAGGAACACCAGCAGCGTGCCGCTACGCCGCTCCACCTGCTGCCGCACGCCCGAGGCACCGGGCGTGAAGAACTGCTCATCCGCCATGGTCCAACCCTACGGCCCCGGCCAGGCCACTGTTCCCAAGATCACATGCGATGCTGGGGGTGTGCTCGCAGTGATCCGTTATTCGGTGCCGAACGGCCAGGCCGAGGAGTTCCTCGGGCAGACTCGCGACATCCTCGACCTGCTCGCCGGCCAGCCGGGGTTCCTGCGCGGCCAGGTGGGCCGGTCCGTGGACGAGCCGGTGCTGTGGGCGCTGGTCAGTGAGTGGGAGGGGGCCGGGTTCTACCGCCGGGCCCTGTCGGCCGCGCGCATGGTCATGTATCCCCTGATGACGCTCATGATCAACGAGCCGGGGGCGTTCGAGGCCGTTTATCGGAGCGAGGCCGACGCGCCGTCCCCTAAGCTTGGATGAGATCGCCCAGGTCACACGGGCGCGCCAAGAACCCCTTTCCAATTCCCCGACACCCAGCCGGATGGAGTTTTCCTCATGGCACGTCGCACCGACGTCATGGACACCATCGTCAGCCTCGCCAAGCGCCGCGGGATCGTCTACCCGTCGAGCGAGATCTACGGAGGCCTGCGGGCGTCATGGGACTACGGACCGCTGGGCGTGGAGCTGAAGAACAACGTCAAGCGTGAGTGGTGGAAGGCCGTGGTGCAGGGTCGCGACGACGTCGTCGGCCTCGACTCGTCGGTGATTCTCGCCCGTGAGGTGTGGCAGGCCAGCGGCCACGTGGAAACGTTCACCGACCCGCTGACCGAGTGCCAGTCGTGCCACAAGCGCTACCGCGCCGACCACCTGCTCGAGCAGTATGAGGAGAAGCACGGCAAGCCGGCCGAGCACGGCCTGTCCGACATCACCTGCCCCAACTGCGGCACCAAGGGCGCCTTCACCGAGCCCCGTCAGTTCAGCGGTCTGCTGAAGACCTTCCTCGGCCCGGTCGAAGACGAGACGGGCCTCGCCTACCTGCGCCCGGAGACCGCGCAGGGCATCTTCATCAACTACCTCAACGTGCAGCAGTCGGCGCGCAAGAAGATCCCGTTCGGCATCGGCCAGATCGGCAAGTCGTTCCGCAACGAGATCACGCCGGGCAACTTCATCTTCCGGACGCGCGAGTTCGAGCAGATGGAGATGGAGTTCTTCGTCAAGCCGGGCAGCGACGAGGAGTGGCACGAATACTGGATCGGCGAGCGCATGCGCTGGTATGTCGATCTCGGCATCAACAAGGACAATCTCCGGCTCTACGAGCACCCGAAGGAGAAGCTGTCCCACTACGCCAAGCGGACGGTCGACATCGAATACCGGTTCAACTTCACCGGCACCGAGTGGGGCGAGCTGGAGGGCATCGCCAACCGCACCGACTTCGACCTGACCTCGCACGGCAAGGCGTCCGGCACCGACCTGTCGTTCTTCGAGCAGGACTCCGGCGAGCGGTATGTGCCGTACGTGATCGAGCCGGCGGCCGGTGTCGACCGGGCGACGCTGACCTTCCTGCTCGACGCTTACACGGTCGACGAGGCGCCCAACGCGAAGGGTGTCATGGAGGAGCGCACGGTCATGCGCCTCGACCACCGGCTCGCCCCGGTCAAGGTCGCGGTGCTGCCGCTGTCGCGCAACGCCGACCTGTCGCCCAAGGCCCGCGACCTGGCGGCACGCCTTCGCCGCCGGTGGAACGTCGACTTCGACGACGCCGGAGCCATCGGCCGCCGCTACCGCCGCCAGGACGAGATCGGAACCCCGTTCGCCATCACGGTCGACTTCGACACCCTCGAAGATCACGCCGTGACCATCCGCGAGCGCGACACCATGTCCCAGCAGCGCGTAGCCCTCGACCAGGTCGAGCCCTACCTCCGCCAACACCTCAACGACTGAGCCCCGTCCCGATGTCTGCCCCGGGCCGGGGGCATCTCTACGGCTAGGGGCAGTGAAGGTTGGGGGCGGGGACGGTGCCGTTGAGGAGGTAGTTGTTGACGGCGGCGTCGACGCAGGGGCTTTGGCCGTAGGCTCCGTGGCCCTCTCCCTCGAGGGTGATGAGGGTCGCGGTGCGCAGTTGCCGGGTCAAGGACTGGGCCCATTGGTAGGGCGTGGCGGGGTCGCCGGTCACGCCGACCACCACGATCGGGTTCGAGCCGGTGGCGTTGATCTGGTGGTTCTTGTCCTCGCCGGGAAAGGGCCACAGGCTGCACGTGCCCGCGCCCGCCGCCTCGGAGGCGAAGATGGGCGCCTTCGGAGTGAGCTCGCGCATCAGGGCCTCCGCTCGCGCGATGGTCGGGCGATCGGTGGTGTCGGCGCACGAGATGGCCACCAGTGACGACTGGAGCGTGTTGTAGGTGCCGTCCGGGTTCCGCCCGTTGAACTGGTCGGCCAGGTTGAGCAGGCCCGCACCGTCGCCCTTCAGCGCGTCGCTGATGGCGTCGGTGAGCAGCGGCCAGGACAGCTTGCTGTAGAGGGCTTCGGCGACGGCGGTGCGGCCCGTCTCCCGGGTGACGGTCCGGCCCTCGACGTTCAGCGGCTGCTTGGCCAGGTCGTCGAGGAGGCCGAGGATGGTCGCGTTCGCGGCGGCCGTGTCCTTCCCGAGCGCGCATCCTTGCTTCACGCAGTCGGCCAGATAGTCCTCGTACGCGTGCTGGAAGCCCATGATCTGGATGCGCGAGCTTTCGAGCGAGCTGATGGCCGGGTCGACCGCGGAGTCGAGCACCATCCGGCCGACGTTCTTGGGAAACTGGGAGGCGTAGACCGCGCCGAGTTGCGTGCCGTAGGAGAAGCCGAAGAAGTTGAGCTTGGGGTCGCCGAGGGCGGCGCGCATGCGCTCCATGTCGCGGACCGCGTTGATGGTGCCGACGTAGGGCAGGACCCGGCCGGACAATCGCTGGCAGCCCTCGGAGAAGGCCTTGGTCAGCTTCGTCTCGGTCGCGGTGTCCTCGCTGGGCTCGGCGTCCAGCCACTTCTCCAGGGCCGGGCCGCGCAGGCAGTGCACGCCTTCGCTCCGCTCGACTCCGCGCGGGTCGAAGGAGACCAGGTCGTAGCGCTGGTTGAGGGTGCTGAACGCCTGGCCCGCGCCGAGCAGGGTGGTCACGCCCGAGCCGCCGGGGCCGCCGAAGTTGAACACCAGCGAGCCGATCCGCTGGGCCTTGTCCTTGGCCTGCAGCCGGATGAGGGCGATGCCGATCTGCTCGCCGTTCGGCTTGGTGTAGTCGAGCGGCACCTTGAGCGTGGCGCAGCTGAATCCGGCCACGGTCGATTGGGCGTCGCACGACTGCCACACCAGGGCGGCGCCGGGCGTGGGCGGGTCCGAGGCGTCCGGCCCGTCGTCGCGCCAGCCGGCCAGGGCGCACACGAGAAAAGCGATTGCCAGCGATGCGGTCAGTCGCATGACACCCTCCGATTTGGGCTGATATCGGAGGGTTATCCCATTAGAGCGTACGGCGTGAGGCGAGCCATGACCGGGTGGCCACATAGACCAGCACCGGCAGGACGAAGACGGCGGCCCGCAGCACCCAGGTCACCGGCACGGGGTCATCGAAGTAGCGGACGGCGATCCCGGCCCACTGCACGCCGAAGAAGGTGAGCACGGCCAGCCCCAGCGCGGTCCGCTCGGGAGCGTCGCGCGGCCGGTCGAGCAGCTGGTGGTATTCGCGGTCGCCGGTGAAGCGGCGCTCGATGAACGGATAGAAGAACAGCACGCCGAAGAACCCGAACATGACGAGCATGGGGATCCACAGCCCGATCGCGAACGTGTGCCCGAACGCGTTGACGTCCCAGCCCGGCATGAGCGTGGACGCGCCGTCCAGCACCCCCGAGAACCACCACGGCTGAACTTCCTCGAGCTCGGTGGCATAGCTGTAGCGGCCGTGCAGCCACACCGGGTTCACCTGGACGAACGTGGCCAGCAGCGCGATCACGGCGAAGGTGCCGAGCGTGGTGGCGGCGTTTTTGACGGCGAAGTAGGGGAAGAACGGTCCGCCGCGCACCTTGTCGGGCCCCGCGGCCGTCTTGGCGTACTCGGTGTGCTTCTGCCGCCAGGTGAGGATCAGGGCGTGGAGCGGGATGATCGCGGCGAGGATGCCGGGGATGAGCAGGATGTGCGCCGCGTATATCCGGGGGATGATGTCGCCGCCGGGGAACGCCCCGCCGAACAGGAACATCTCCAGGTAGGTGCCGGCGACGGGGATCGCCAGCAGCAGGGCGTCGAGGGCCCGCACGCCTTCTCCGGCGAGCTGATCGCCGGTCAGCGAATAGCCGAGGAACGCCTCCAGCAGCACCGTCGCGAACAGCACCACGCCGAGCATCCAGGTGAGCTCGCGCGGCCGCCGGAAGGCGCCGGTGAAGAAGACCCGGATCAGGTGCGCCACGATCGCCAGCACGAACACGGTCGCCGACCAGTGGTGCAGCTGGCGGACCAGCATGCCGCCGCGCACGTCGAACGTGATCGCCACTGTCGAGTCGTACGCCTCGACCGGCTTGTAGAACAGCGTCAGGAACGTCCCGGTCAGCAGGAGCAGCACGAACGAGTAGAGCGCGATCTCGCCGAGCAGGAACGACCAGTGGCTGGGAAAGGGCTTGCGCAGCTGCGGCCGCAGCCATCGTGCCAGGCCGAGCCGCTCGTCGGTGTATTCGGCGACGGCCCCGGCGGCCTTCTTGCTCGTGGGTAAGGCCATGCCCCCGATTCTGTACGCCCGCGGCCTCCGGGACCAGACCCAACACCCGGAAAAGGTCTAAACCATTATTGGTTCATACCATTCCGAGCGCTTGGAAAAATCGCGGGATCTTTACTCGGGAGGCAATTGGAGTAGACCGCGCTCACGGGCTTGAGCTGCGGTAACTCCTTAATGGCCATTGTGTGAAGTTTGACCGTCGAATTCGTCGGTAGAGTCCCCGTAGGCGGCGTGCAACGAGGTCGACGAAGGAGCTCCCCGTGCCCAAGTACGTTTACGATTTCACCGAGGGAAACAAGGATCTCCGGGATCTGCTCGGCGGCAAGGGCGCCAATCTCGCGGAGATGACCAACCTGGGGCTGCCGGTGCCCCCCGGTTTCACCATCACGAGCGAGGCCTGCCGCAGCTACCTGTCGGACGGCGGTCTCCCCGACGGCCTGGCCGACGAGATCGCCACCCACCTCGGCGCGCTGGAGAAGGCGATGGGCAAGCGGCTCGGCGCCGCCGACGATCCGCTGCTGGTGAGCGTGCGGTCCGGGGCCAAGTTCTCGATGCCCGGCATGATGGAGACGGTCCTCAACGTCGGCCTCAACGACGAATCCGTCCTCGGCCTTGCCAAGCAGGCCCAGAACGAGCGCTTCGCGTGGGACTCCTACCGCCGGCTCATCCAGATGTTCGGCAAGACCGTGCTCGGCGTCGAAGGGGAGCTGTTCGAGCAGGCCCTCGACGAGCTCAAGGGCGAGCGGGAGGACACCGAGCTGGACGCGGCCGACCTCCGGCGGCTGGTCGACACCTACAAGGGCATCGTGCACGAGCAGTGCGACCGCGACTTCCCGACCGACCCCCGCGAGCAGCTCGACCTGGCCATCCGCGCGGTGTTCGACTCGTGGAACGCCGAGCGCGCCATCCTCTACCGCCGCCAGGAGCGCATCCCGTCCGATCTCGGCACCGCGGTCAACGTGGTGGCCATGGTGTTCGGCAACCTCGGCGACGACTCGGGCACGGGCGTCGCCTTCACCCGCGACCCCGGGTCGGGCCAGCAGGGCGTCTACGGCGACTATCTGCCGAACGCGCAGGGCGAGGACGTGGTGGCCGGCATCCGCAACACGGTCCCCCTTCAAGATCTCGAACGCATCGACGCCGACTCCTATCACCAGCTGCTCGACATCATGGCCACGCTGGAGCGTCACTACCGCGACCTGTGCGACATCGAGTTCACGATCGAGCGCGGCAAGCTGTGGATGCTGCAGACCCGCGTCGGCAAGCGCACCCCGGGGGCCGCCTTCCGGATCGCCGCCCAGCTCGTCGAGCAGGGTCTCATCGATCTCGACGAGGCCGTCGTACGGGTGACCGGCGACCAGCTGAGCCAGCTGATGTTCCCCAAGTTCGCCGACGACACCGGCAACAGGCTGCTCACCAAGGGCATGAACGCCTCGCCCGGCGCCGCCGTCGGCAAGGCCGTCTTCACCTCGCCCAAGGCCGTGGAGCTGGCCGAGCAGGGCGAAGCCGTCATTCTCGTCCGCCGTGAGACCAATCCGGACGACCTGTCCGGCATGATCGCGGCCCAGGGGGTGCTCACCTCGCGCGGCGGCAAGACCTCGCACGCCGCGGTGGTGGCCCGGGGGATGGGCAAGACCTGCGTCTGCGGGGCCGAGGAGCTGGACGTCGACGTGCCGGCCGGGCGGTTCACGGTCGGCGACGTGGTGGTCGAGGAAGGCGACGTGATCTCGATCGACGGCACCAGCGGGGCCGTCTACCTGGGTGAGGTGCCGGTCGCGCCGTCGGCCGTGGTCGAGTACTTCGAGGGGCGGATGCCCGACGACCCGCTGGTCAGGTCCGTACACCTGATCATGTCGCACGCCGACGGGGCGCGTCGGCTGGCCGTACGGGCCAATGCCGACAACCCGGACGACGCGGCGCGTGCGCGGCGGTTCGGGGCGCAGGGGATCGGGCTGTGCCGCACCGAGCACATGTTCCTCGGCGACCGGCGGCAGCTGGTGGAGGATCTGATCCTCGCCTCGGGCCAGAAGGAGCGCCAGGTGGCGCTCGACGCGCTGGAGCCGCTGCAGCGCGGTGACTTCATCGGCATCTTCCGCGCCATGGAAGGGCTGCCGGTGACGATCCGGCTGATCGATCCGCCGCTGCACGAGTTCCTGCCGGATATCACGGATCTGTCGGTCAAGGTAGCGGTCTCAGAAGCCGGCATGAGATCGCCTGACAGCGCCGCGAAGGGCGGCGCCTCTGACAAGGATCGGCGGCTGCTGGAGGCCGTACGGCGGCTGCACGAGCAGAACCCGATGCTGGGCCTGCGGGGCGTGCGCCTGGGGCTGGTCATTCCGGGCCTGTTCGCCATGCAGGTCAGGGCCATCGCCGCGGCGGCCAAGGAGACCGGCCACGGCCGGGCCGAGATCATGATCCCGCTGGTCGGAGCCGTACAGGAGCTGGAGCTCGTACGCGAGGAGGCGCAGCGCATCCTCGCGGAGACGGAGACCGAGGCCCTGATCGGCACCATGATCGAGGTGCCGCGCGCCGCGCTCACGGCCGGCCAGATCGCCGAGGCCGCCGAGTTCTTCTCCTTCGGCACGAACGACCTCACCCAGATGACTTGGGGCTTCTCCCGCGATGATGTCGAATCCGCATTTTTCGGCAAATATCTGGAGAAAGGGATCTTCGGGGTGTCGCCGTTCGAGACGATCGACCGCGACGGGGTGGGCCGGCTCATGCGGATCGCGACCGAGGAGGGCCGCCGCGCCCGGCCGGGACTCAAGCTCGGCATCTGCGGCGAACACGGCGGAGACCCGGAATCGGTGCGCTTCTGCCACGAGATAGGACTGGACTACGTGTCCTGCTCGCCGTTCCGCGTCCCGGTCGCGCGTCTCGAGGCGGCCCGCGCCGCCCTGATGCGCGAGGCCTCGGACACCCGATGATCCGCAAATATCCGTCGTAGAACGGAATTATTTGTTCCGGTATGCTGGGTCGTATGACCTCTGCACCGATGAGCGGGCGGCGCGCCCAGGCCGCCCGCAACAACGAACTGATCCTGCAGGCGGCGCGCGAGGTCTTCATCGCCGATCCGGGCGCGCCGATCTCCGCCGTGGCCGACCGGGCCGGGGTGGGGATCAGCGCGCTCTACCGCCGCTACGCCAGCAAGGAGGAGCTGCTCCAGACGCTCTGCGGCGACGGCCTGCGGCGCTACATCACCGAGACGGAGACGGCCCTCACCGACCTCGACGCCGGGATGGACCCGTGGGAGGCCTTCGGCGGGTGGATGCGGCGCCTGGTCGACGCCGACAGCAGCTCCCTCACCGTACGGCTGGCCGGCACGTTCACCCCCACCGCCGAGCTGTTCCAGGACGCCACGCTGGCCAACGAGCTCACCGTCCGGTTCTTCGACCGCGTGAAAGAGGCCGACGTCCTGCGGGACGACCTGGACGTGGCCGACATCGCCATGGTTCAGGAGCAGCTCACGGCCATCCGCATCGGCGACCGCGAGCGCATGCTCGACCTCCGCCACCGCTACCTCACGCTCGCCCTCGACGGGATGCGGGCGCCGGCCCGCACGCCGCTGCCCGGCTCCACCCCCACCTGGCAGGAGCTCAGCGGCAGGTGGCGCCCGCAATGACGGCACAGGCGAAGGGGTAGAGTCCTCTTCCCACTCGGGGGAGTTCAGGGGGAGGCCGCATGGCCCACTACGACGAGCACGACCAGGCCCGATGGGCGCCCGAGCCGCCCGGCAACCCTGAGCGCGGCGCGTTCGAGCGCGACCGGGCCCGCGTGCTGCACAGTGCGGCGCTGCGCCGCCTCGCCGCCAAGACCCAGGTCGTCGCGCCCACCGGCGACGGCACCCTCACGCCGCGCACCCGGCTGACCCACTCGCTGGAGTGCGCCCAGATCGGCCGCGAGATGGCCCGGATCCTCGGCCGCGACCCCGACCTCGTCGAGACCGCCTGCCTGGCCCACGACCTCGGGCACCCGCCGTTCGGGCACAACGGCGAGACGGCGCTCGACGAGTTGGCGGCCAAGTGCGGCGGCTTCGAGGGCAACGCCCAGAGCCTGCGCCTGCTCACCCGCCTCGAAGCCAAGATCGTCATGGCGGACGGGCACGGCGCCGGGCTCAACCTCACCCGCGCCACGCTCGACGCCGCCGTCAAATACCCGTGGACCAAGCCCGCCTTCGCGGGCGCGGGCGGCCGGGTCAAATTCGGCGTGTACGCCGACGACGCGCCCGTCTTCGACTGGGTGCGCGAGGACGCGCCGGGCACCAGGGTCAGCTTCGAGGCCCAGATCATGGACTGGGCCGACGACGTCGCCTACTCGGTCCATGACCTGGAGGACGCGCTGCACTCGGGCCACGTCACGCTCCAGGCGCTGCGCGACCCCGGCCAGCGCCGCGAGGTCTGCGCCCTGGTCAAGAAGTGGTACGCCGCCGACGCCGGCGCGCAGGAGCTGGCCGAGGTGTTCGCCCGGCTCGTGGCCGAGCCGCTCTGGCCGGCCCGCTTCGATGGCGGCCCCGCCGCCCTCGCCGCCCTGAAAAATCTCACCAGTTCCCTCATCGGCCGGTTCTGCCGCGCCGCCCTGGACGCCACACGCGAGGCCTACCCGGAGGCGGTCATGGCCGCGCGACACGCCGCCGACGTGATCGTCCCGCGCGTGACCCGGCTGGAATGCGCGCTGCTGAAAGGCGTCACCGCCTACTACGTCATGAGCCGCGACGATCACCACGCCGAACAGGGCAGACAGCGCGAGCTGATCGCCGAGCTGGCATCGTTGATCATGCTGGGCGCGCCCGTCACACTTGAGCCGGGGTTTCGCCCCGCCTTCGAGGAGGCAGGGGACGACGCGGGGCGGCTACGCGCGGTCGTCGACCAGATCGCGTCCCTCACCGACGCGTCCGCCGTCGCGACGCACCGGCGTCTGCTCACCGACACGGGCCGCAGGGTGTGATACTTCCCGGATAAGGAGGGGCCATGGCGCGAATGGTGATCATCGGTGGCGGGCTGGCCGCCGCGAAGGCGGCCGAGACGCTGCGCGGGGAAGGGTTCGCAGGGGAGATCGTCCTCATCGGAGCCGAGCAGGAGCGGCCGTACATCCGGCCGCCGCTGTCGAAGGGCTACCTGCAGGGCACCGACGAGCTCTCCTCGGTGTACGTGCACGAGGAAGGCTGGTATGCCGACAACGACGTCCAGCTCCGTCTCGGCGAAGTGGTCACGCGGATCGATCGCGCGGCCCACGTGGCCTATCTCGGTTCGGGGGAGCGAGAGCCGTACGACAAGCTGCTGATCGCGACGGGCGCGACCCCGCGCCCGCTGCCGGTGGAAGGGGCCGACCTCGACGGCGTGCACTATCTGCGCACCCTCGCCGACAGCCAGGCGCTCCGCGCCGCCTTCGCCCACCAGGGCAACGTGGTCATCATCGGCGCCGGCTGGATCGGCCTCGAGACGGCCGCCGCGGCGCGGCAGGCCGGATGCGAGGTCACGGTCGTCGAGCCCGACCCCACTCCGCTCTACCGGCCGCTCGGCCGCGAGCTCGGCGAGGTCTTCGCCGGGGTGCACCAGCGGCACGGCGTCGATTTCCGGTTCGGCGAGCAGGCGGCGCGGCTGCGCGGCGGCGCCGGGCACGTCCGCGAGGTGGTGACCTCGACCGGCGCGGTGCTGCCGGCCGACGACGTGGTCGTCGGCATCGGCGCCGCCCCCAACGTCGAGCTGGGCCGCGACGCCGGGCTCGAGGTCGCGTCCGGGATCGTCACGGACGCGTCGCTGCGGACCAGCGATCCGGATGTGTACGCCGCGGGAGACGTGGCCGAGGCCGCGAGCCCGCTGCTCGGCCGCCGGATCCGCGTCGAGCACTGGGCCAACGCCCTCAACCAGGGCCCGGTCGCGGCCAAGGCCATGCTGGGCCAGGACGCGATCTACGACGACGTGCCCTACTTCTACACCGACCAGTTCGAGATCGGCATGGAGTTCTCCGGCGACATCGCCGGCTACGACGACGTGGTCTACCGCGGCTCGGTCGACGACCTGGAGTTCATCGCGTTCTGGCTGCATCACGGCCGCGTCCTCGGCGGCATGAACGTCAACGTGTGGGACGTCGTCCCCGACATCCAGGCCCTCATCCGGCTCGGCCGGTCGGTCGACGTCAAACGCCTCACGGACACCTCTGTGCCACTGGACACGACACATTCCGAGAACGGGACGTGACCAAGGTCCGGGTTGGATAAAAATAGACCGTTTAGTTCGGATACCGTCGAGCGGGTGGAGATCATGCGATCGGGGACGGCCCTTTGGCGTTCCATGGGTCTGGTGCTGCTGACGGCGGCGTGTAGCGCGCCCGCGGGGGTGGCCGGGGTCAGCACGGAGTCCTCCGGTCCTAGGCCGAGTGCGGTCCCCTCGGCCTCGCATGTCGCCGCCCCCGTCCGCCCGACGGCCGCCGATCCCGTACGGCTCCCGCCGCCCAAGGTCTCGCCGTACAAGTACGCGTTCCCGGTCGCCGGCTGCCACGTCACGTACGCCCGCAAGCTGCTCGTGCTGCCCAAGACGACGATCTGGGCGGCGAAGGGCTGCGCGTTCGTGGCGCCGGTCGCCGGCGTCGTACGCGAGGTCAACATCCAGAACCGGTGGGCCCCCTCGACCGACCGCGGCGCCGACCGCGAGGGCAGGTTCGTGACCGTGCTCGGCGACGACGGCGTGCTCTACCTCGGCGGCCACCTCGACTCGGTCGAGGCCGGCATCCGCCCGGGGGTGAAGGTCAAGGCCGGTCAGCGGCTGGGCCGGGTGGGTAATTCGGGCAACGCCCGCGACACCGGGCCCAACCTCTACTTCGCGATCACCTGGGTCGCCCCGCCGAAGTTCTGGTGGATCCGGCGCGGCATGGTCGAGCCGTGGAACTACCTCGACGCCTGGTGGGCCGGCAATCCGACGTTCTCGCCGCGCGCGGCCATGGCCTCGGTGCGCAAGCGCGTCGGCGCCCTGCCGGCCTGCTCCCAGCTGTGCGCGGGCAAGCCGCCGGCGGCACAGCCGCACAAGACGCACGGCCCCAATCCGGAGATACCCAACCTCGGCGACTGACACCTGGACCACCGGGTTCCGAATAGACTTTCGTCGTGGCCGGGCGCATCAGTGACGAGGACATCGCGCTCGTACGGGAGCGCTCGCCGATCGCCGACGTGATCGGCGAGTATGTGCAGCTGCGCAACGCCGGCGGCGGCAATCTGAAGGGCCTGTGCCCCTTCCACGACGAGAAGTCCCCCTCCTTCAACGTCACCCCGACCAACGGTCTCTACTACTGCCTTGCCGGCGAGACCAGAGTGATGACCTGGTCCGGCGTCAGGCCGATCAGCGAGCTCGCGGGCGGCGTGCACAGGATCCTGGCCGCCGACGGCACGTGGGTCGACGCCCCCTTCAAGTCGTTCGGGGTCCAGCGGCTCATGCGCGTCGTTCTCAGCCGCAACGGACAGCAGAAGGAGATCTTCGCGACTCCCGAGCACCGCTGGTTCGTGCGGTCAGGGAAGGACCGGAGCCGCCGGCGCGAGCTGACGACGCAGGAGCTGCGCTCCGAGCACCGTCTGGTCGCCGTGTTCCCCGCCACCAGGGTGAGGAGAACCACGCCGTCGCCCTTCGGGATCGCGCACGGGATCACCTTCGGCGACGGCACGCGCTGCGGCTCCGGATCGAGGGCGACACTGGATCCGATCAAGGATGTGGCGCTGCTCAAGTGGTTCCCGCACAGTCTGGTGACCGACGGCGGCACTGATCGGCGCCGCCAGCTGCTCGTCCACCACCTCCCGGGGTTCTTCAAGAGCCTTCCTCCGCTCGACGAGTCCGTCTCCTACCTGAGCGGGTGGCTGGCCGGATACCTGGCCGCTGACGGGCACGTGGCCAAGGACGGCACCGTCATGCTCAACTGCGCCGACAGGGACGTGCTGGAGTTCGTCCGGCTGGTCTGCACCCGGCTGGGGATCGGCACGTTCGGCGTCACCGAGCAGATCCGGGTTGGATTTCCCGGCCGTGAACCGAGTTCGATCTTCCGGATCCACTTCGTCAACGACGACATGACCGAGGACTTCTTCCTCCTGGATGAGCACCGCATCCGTTTCCGGGCGAGCACCAAGGCGTTTTCGCGGAAGTCGTGGACGGTGCGGTCGGTCGAGGAGACCGACAGGGTCGAGGAGGTGTTCTGCGCGACCGTCGAGCACGGTCATGCGTTCGTCCTCGAAGACAACATTCTGACCGGCAACTGCTTCGGGTGTGGGGAGGGTGGCGACTCGATCACCTTCGTGCAGAAGATCGACGGGTTGTCGTTCGCCGAGGCGGTCGAGCGGCTGGCGGGGCGGGGCGGCATCCAGCTCCGCTACGAGCAGGGCGGCTATGTCCCGGGGCGGCAGCAGGGCGAGCGGTCGAGGCTGGTCGAGGCGCATCGAGCCGCCGCCGAGTTCTACGCGGCCCAGCTGGTCGGGCCGGACGCGGGGGTGGCCAGGCGGTTCCTGTCGGAGCGCGGGTTCGAGCGGGTCGACGCCGAGCATTTCGGGGTCGGCTACGCGCCGGCCGAGTGGGATGCGCTGTCGCGCCACCTGATGGGGCGCGGGTTCACGGCCCAGGAGCTGATCAAGGGCGGGATCTCGCGCGAGGGCCGGCGCGGTCCGATCGACCGGTTCCGCGGCCGGCTGGTGTGGCCCATCCGCGACATCACGGGCGACACGATCGGCTTCGGCGCGCGCAAGCTGCTGGATTCCGACGACGGCCCCAAGTATCTGAACACCCCCGAGTCGCCGATCTATCACAAGAGCTCGGTCCTTTACGGGGTCGACCTGGCCAAACGTGAGATCTCCAAGCGCTCGCAGGTGGTCATCGTCGAGGGCTACACCGACGTGATGGCCTGCCATCTGGCCGGGATCCCGACGGCCGTGGCCACGTGCGGCACGGCGTTCGGCGAGGAGCACATCAAGGTCCTGCGGCGGATCCTGTTCGACCAGGGCCAGGGCGAGGTGATCTTCACCTTCGACGGCGACTCGGCTGGGCAGAAGGCGGCGCTCCGCGCGTTCCAGGACGAGCAGAAGTTCGTCACCCAGACGTTCGTGGCCGTGCAGCCCGACGGGCTCGACCCGTGCGATCTGCGGATAAAGCACGGCGACGCGGCCGTGCGCGACCTGGTCGCCAGCCGCGATCCGCTGTTCGCGTTCGCCATCCGGAGCGCCATCGGGCGCTACGACATGAACACCAACGAGGGCAAGCTGTCCGCGCTCGACGCGGCGGCGCCCATCGTGGCGTCCATCAAGGATCGGGCGCTGCGCCAGATGTACGCCGTGGATCTCGACCGGTGGCTCGGTTTCATGAACGAGCGGTTCGTGGTCGAGCGGGTGGCCGAGATCGCCGCGCGTCCCGTGGCGGCCTCGCCTTCGGCCCCGGCGGCTCGCGGGCCGGTCCAGTCCGGTGAGCCGGGCAGTCCGTACGCCAAGCTCGAGGCCGAGGCGCTGAAGCTGGCCGTGCAGCGGCCGGCCCTGCTCGGCCCCGAGTTCGACGCGCTGGCCGCCGACACGTTCACGCAGCCGCAGCTGAGCGAGCTGTTCCTGCTGGTCGTGGAGATCGGTGGCACGGCGTCGGCCGGCGGTGGCGGGCGCGCGTGGGTGGAGCGGCTGCTGGCGGCCGCTCCCGACGAGCTGCGTCCGCTCATCACCCGGTTCGCGGTCGAGGAACTGCGCGTCATCTCCGAGGAGCGCTACGGCACGCAGGTGCTCGTCCGAATCCAGGAGATCGCCGTGGGGCGCACGCTCGACCGGCTGAAGGCGCGGATGCAGCGGATCAACCCGGTCGAAGAGCAGCAGGAGTACAACCGGATGTTCGGCGAACTGGCCGCCCTGGAACAGCAGCGACGGGTCCTGAGAGAACGCGCGGCCGGGGCGTGAATAACTTTACTTTCCACGCCGCACACGTCCCAAACATTGCCTTGATATCGATCTGGTAATGACCTTCGGCTTACCAAGCGTGCCAAAAATAGGCCTGCCATTTTCTCACTCGTATACCGCAGACTGTGATGCGTGGGTGCATCGGTGCTGCCAAGCGGCCCGCCATCGGTAGACCAGGTGGCGGATCTCGTCGCGAGAGGAAGGGAGCGCGGAAGCGTCACGGTAGACGACGTGGCCGCCGCGCTCGACCGCTCCGAGCTGCCCGCAGACGCGCTCGAGCGCGTCGTGCGGATGCTCGCCGAAAACGGGGTTGAGGTGCTCGAGCCACAGGGCGACGAGGACGTTATCAAGCCCGACGAGGAGGATGTCGGCAAACGCGCGCCAACGAGTGACCTGGTCCGGATCTATCTGCGTGAGATCGGCAGGGTCCCCCTGCTGACCGCGGAGGAGGAGGTCGAGCTCGCCAAGGCCATCGAGGCGGGGCTGTTCGCCGAGGACAAGGTGTGCGCGAGCGCGGCCGTGCGGGTCGCCCGCCCCGAGCTCGAGGAGCTCATCTGGGAGGGCGTGCGCGCCAAGCAGCGGCTCATCGAGGCCAACCTGCGGCTCGTGGTGTCGATCGCGAAACGCTATGTGGGCCGCGGCATGCTGTTCCTCGATCTGATCCAGGAGGGCAATCTCGGGCTCATCCGCGCGGTCGAGAAATTCGACTACACCAAGGGCTATAAGTTCTCGACGTACGCCACGTGGTGGATTCGCCAGGCGATCACCAGGGCGATCGCGGACCAGGCGCGGACCATTCGAATTCCCGTGCATATGGTCGAGACGATCAACAAATTAGTGCGGGTGCAGCGCCAGCTCCACCAGGACCTCGGCCGGGAGCCCGCGCCCGAGGAGATCGCCGCGGAGATGGATCTGCCGATCGAGCGGGTCGTGGAGATCCAGCGGATCGCCCAGGAGCCGGTCTCGCTTCAGTCGCCCATCGGCGAAGAGGACTCCGACCTCGGTGACTTCATCGAAGACGCCGACGCCGTGGTGCCCATCGAGGCGGCCGCGTTCATCATGCTGCAGGATCAGCTGGACGACATTCTGGCCACGCTGTCCGAGCGCGAGCAGCGGATCATCCAGCTGCGGTTCGGGCTGGCCGACGGCCACCCGCGCACGCTGGAGGAGGTCGGCCGCGAGTTCGGCGTGACCAGGGAGCGGATCCGGCAGATCGAGTCCAAAACCCTCGCCAAGCTGCGGCACCCGACCCGGGCCCAGATGCTCCGCGATTATCTCGACTGAACGGGTCGGCTGAACGGCCCCGGCGGCCCTTGACAGGGGGCGCCGGGGCCGAGCCATGGCGGGACACTGAACGAAACTTTCTTGTCGTGGCGATTTCGGCGGCCTTAACTGAGGTATGGAAGGTCGGCCGGGGGTGGATGACGCCGCGCTCGAACAGGCCGCGATGGCCGTGCTCGACGCTAATTGGACGGGGTCTGCCACGGTGCCCGCACCGGGGATCTATCCGCATCAGTGGAGCCTCGACTCGGCGCTGATCGCCATCGGCCTGGCCCGGCGGCGGCCGGGACGTGCGTGGGCCGAGCTCGGGTCGCTGTTCGCGGCCCAGTGGCGTAACGGGATGATTCCGCACATCGTCTTCCAGCCCGGACACGGTTATTTCCCGGGGCCGTCGACCTGGCGGTCGGCCGACCATCCTGACGCTCCGCGCGGGGTGGCCACGTCCGGGCTGACCCAGCCGCCGCTGCACGCCTTCGCCGTGTGGTGGATCTGGCGGCACTCGGCCACCGACGCCTCCGACTTCGTACGGCAGGCCTGGCCGGCCCTGGTCGCCCAGCACCACTATTTGTCGACATGTCGTGATCTGGCGGGATCGGGGCTGGCGGCGATCATCCATCCGTGGGAGTCGGGGATGGACGACAGCCCCGCCTGGGACGCCCCGCTGGCGGCCATCCGGCGCGACGGCGACCGGTATGACCGCTTCGCCTGGCTGGCCATCCGCTACCGCGACCACGGCTACTCGTCGGACTATCTGCGCGCCGACCACCCGTTCGCGGTCGAGTGCCCGCTGTTCAACGGGGTCTGGCTGGTGTCCTGCTGGGCGCTGAGCCGGCTCGCCGCACTCGCCGGTGCCGACCCCGTCCCGTACGACGAGGCCGCCCAGCGGATCAGACGCGCCCTGCTCGACCGGCTGTGGAACGGCGCCTTCTACGCGCGCGACCTGCGGGCCGGGCGGCTCATCCCGATATGTACGGTCGGCGGCTTCGGGCCGCTGCTGGACCCCGGGCTGCCGCGGCCCACGGTGGAGGCGCTGGCCGACCTGCTGCAGTCGACCCGGTTCATGGGGGCGGCCGGATATCCCGTGCCCAGTTGTGAGATCAGGGCCGCCGAGTTCGACCGGGCGACGTACTGGAGGGGCCCCTCGTGGGTGAGCACCAACTGGCTGCTCCGGCGGGCGGCCGCCGTACACGACCTGAAGGACCTGGAGCGCGCGCTGACCGCCGGCACGCTGCGGCTGGTGCGGCAGGCGGGATTCCGGGAGTGCTTCGACCCGTTCGACGGCACGGGGCGCGGCTGCCGCGACTTCTCCTGGTCGGCCGCCCTCACCCTCGACCTGCTGGCCGGATAACCTGCGGATCATGAGACTGTTCGGATCCCGGCTGCCCCAGGACGTGCGCGACACGCTCGGTGGGGAGCGGCCCCTCACTCATGGGCGTACGGCCGACGGCGGCTACGCCGTGGCCACGCTCGTGGCGCTGCACCTGCCCGGCGGCCTCACGCTGCCCTGGCACCTGATCGACCGGGCGGTCTGGGACGAGGAGGGGGTCACGGTGGTGATGACCGACGGCACCCGGCACCGGGCCGTCCTGCCCGACCCGGGCGCGCTGCCCGAGACCATCCGTGAGCGGGTGACCAACTCCATCGTGGCAAGCCGATATGTGCGCCTGTCGGAGCGCGGGGGAGTGCGATTCGTGGCGCGGCGCCTGCCCGGCACGGACGCGCCCGAATGGCAGCTCGTCTACGACCCTGAGCTCGACCCCGACGACCCCGGCCTTCGCGCCATGGCCGACCAAGCCCTGGAAGAGGTAAGGCGCAGCCTCGGCATCTGACGGTCCGCATGCCCGGGTCACGAGCCGGGCATGCGAGTGGGCCTATGAGTTGTGGTCGGTCTGCTCGGGCCAGCCGGTGGCGGTGGTCACCTGCGCGCCGACCGTCTCCGACTCCCACGGCTCGGTCTTGCGCAGGAACGGCACCTTGCCGCCGAGCTTGTCTTCGGCCAGATCCTTGGCCTTGCCGGCGGCCTTCGCGGCCTGCGCCCCGACCAGGCCCGCCGCCTCCTGGACGCTCGGGTTGTCGGCCACCCGCCGCGCCGCACGCTTGATCTGCTCATACCGATCGCGGCCGGCCCGAGTGCCCAGCACATAGCCGGCGGCCAATCCGGCAGCGAATATCATCTTGTTCCGCATCTTCACCCTCCGCGCCCAAGGTCGCTTGTGGTCGTCGGACACCTACCCAGGGGCTACATGATCTATCCGATCGCCGTCGATGTGCGAAGACGCCCACTGGTGCGCTAATCTGAATCCGCGTCGAAGGGATGGGCTCCAAACCCTGAACCTCCAGCGTATGCAGCGATCCCGTGTAGCTCAATCGGCAGAGCAGCCGGCTGTTAACCGGCAGGTTATAGGTTCGAGTCCTATCGCGGGAGCACGGTTTTTCGCAGCAGGCCCTCGTCCCGGAGTCGGGATCGAGGGCCTTGGTCATTCAGGGGTTGAAGGCCATCCGCCGCAGGATCGCCGTCGTTTGGGCCGCTCGGCCGGCGTAGGGCTCGGGCCGCCTGCCCGACTCGATCGTCTCGGCCAGGACAAGAAGATCATCGGGTCCGAGCCGCACGGCGCGCCTTCCGGACAACGAGAGTCGTGCCGAAAGACGGGAGCCTCGGTGTTCTCCGATCTGGCCACGCTCTGTTGTGGTTTGTATACGGATTTGGAGGACAAATCTGGGGGCTGTCGCAGAAAATGTGATCCGCCGCGCCTGGTGGCTCCTTGTGAGGGGTCGCCTCGAATCTGTAATCGCAGCGGGGGAGGGCCGCTGAGTCAGGGCGCCGCGCCGCCCCGGAAGCGGTGTGGGCCCGTAAGCGAGATGTGGCGGTTGTGCCGTGCTTTCGTGGGTGAAGTCGAGGTCGAGGAAACAGGGCGACAGACCCGTACTGGATAAGGAATGGGAGGAGGCCGAGCGGTTCATCCGGCTGTTCTACGCGGAGAACCCCTCGGCGGGAGCCGTACGCTCTCGTTTGCGCGAGGTCGCGGCGGAGATCGGGCGGTCGGGGACATACACGCACACCCCGGCCGAGCTGGCCTTCGGCGCGCGCGTCGCGTGGCGCAACAGCAGCCGCTGCATCGGCCGGCTCTACTGGCGGTCGCTGCGGATCAGAGATCGGCGGGAGGCCGGCACGGCCGACGCCGTGGCCGAGGAGTGCGTCGAGCATCTGACGGCCGCGACCAACAACGGCAAGATCCGTCCGACGATCACCGTTTTCGCGCCCGACCGGCCGGCGGAGCGGGCGCCGCGCGTGCGCAACGAGCAGCTCATCCGCTACGCCGCCTATCGCGCGCCGGACGGCGCCGTGATCGGCGACCCGCTGAACCTGGGCCTGACCGACCAGGCCCTCGAACTCGGCTGGCAGGGCCGGGGCGGCCGGTTCGACGTGCTGCCACTGATCATCGAGGCCGAGGGCGGGCCGGTGCTGCGGGAGCTGCCGTCCGAGGTGATCCTGGAGGTGCCGCTGACCCACCCGGAGTACGCCTGGTTCGCCGACCTCGGCCTGCAGTGGCATGCCGTTCCGGCGATATCCAACATGTGCCTGGAAATAGGCGGCATCTGCTACCCGTGCGCGCCCTTCAACGGCTGGTACATGGGCACCGAGATCGGCGCGCGCAACCTCGCCGACGCCGACCGCTACGACCAGCTGCCGATCGTCGCCGAACGGCTCGGCCTCGACATCACCAACGACCGCACGCTCTGGCGCGACCACGCGCTCGTCGAGGTGAACGTCGCCGTGCTGCACTCGTTCGCCGCGGCCGGGGTGACCATGAGCGACCACCACACCGAGGCGCGCCGATTCATGACGCATCTGGAACGGGAGGAACGATCGGGGCGGGTCTGCCCCGCCGACTGGTCGTGGATCGTGCCGCCCCTGTCGGGGTCGCTGACGCCGGTCTTCCACCGCTACTACGACGAGGCCCAGCTGACTCCTGCCTTCGTCCACCACATGGTGTAGAACTATATTCTATGAATGACGTTCTGGCCGCGGACGACGGCGGCGTGCGCATCCTGACGTTCAACCGGCCCGAACGGCTGAACGCGTGGACCGACGCGATGGGGCGGCGCTACTTCGACCTGCTCGAAGAGGCCGAACGCGACCCCGGCGTACGGGCGATCGTGGTGACCGGCGCGGGCAAGGGCTTCTGCGCCGGCGCCGACTTCCAGACGCTCACGGCGATCCAGACGGGCGACTACGCCGAGGAGCCGGACAAGCGGCCCAACACGTTCCCCGTCACGATCGGCAAGCCGATCATCGCTGCGGTCAACGGGGCCTGCGCCGGGCTCGGCATGGTGCACGCGCTGGTCTGCGACCTGGTGTTCACCGCTGACGACGCCAAGTGGACCACCGCGTTCGCCCGTCGCGGCCTGATCGCCGAATACGGCCTTGCCTGGGTGTTGCCGCGCCTGATCGGCCAGGCCAGGGCCATGGACATTCTCCTGTCCGGCCGTACGTTCACCGGCTCCGAGGCGTACGAGCTGGGCCTGGCCGGCAAGGCCGTGCCGCGCGAGGAGGTGGTCGGCGCGGCCGTCGCGTATGCGCGGGAGCTGGCCACCTTCAGCTCGCCCGCCTCGATGGCGATCATCAAGCGGCAGGTCTGGGGCGACTGGACGACCACGCTCGACGAGTCAAGGGACACGGCCGTGGGCCTCATGGTCGAGTCGTTCGGCCGGCCCGACTTCACCGAAGGAGTGGCGAGCTTCCTCGAGCGGCGCGAACCGAAGTTCCCGCCGCTAGAAGAACGTCCTCGATAGCGCTTTAGATGACGCGGCGGGCTCCGGCGGCCGGGGTCGCGGTGAGGAACGTCGGCGCGGCCCAGCCCCGGGCCGCGTAGGCGGCCTCGGTCTGCTCGCGTA
The DNA here is from genome assembly GCA_017592665.1 of Streptosporangiaceae bacterium NEAU-GS5. Taxonomy (GTDB): domain Bacteria; phylum Actinomycetota; class Actinomycetes; order Streptosporangiales; family Streptosporangiaceae; genus NEAU-GS5. Next base: position 91,234 of record JAGFNW010000024.1, read on the forward strand.
CGGCCTGGGCCTTCTCCGGCGCGACGAGCGCGATGGCCGAGCCGCCGAACCCACCGCCCGTCATCCGCGCCCCGCGCGCCCCGCCGCGGATGGCCGACTCGACGGCCACGTCCAGCTCCGGCGAGGAGACCTCATATTGGTCGCGCAACGACAGATGTGACGCGTTCAGGATCGCCCCGATCTCCAGCACCGCCCCGGCGCGCAGCAGCCCGATGACGGCCTCGACGCGGTGGTTCTCGGTGACCACGTGCTGCACGCGCTTGCGCTCGTCACCGCTCAGCTGCGCGAGCGCGGCCGCCAGGTCGGTGACGTCGCGAAGGGCCGGGACGCCGAGGCGCTTCGCGGCGTTCTCGCAGTCCTGACGGCGCTTGGCGTACTGGCCGTCGGCGAGCTCGTGGTGCACGCCCGTGTTGATGATGAGCAGGGTGAGGCCGTGGGCGGCGAGGTCGAGCGGGATGTTCCTGGACGCCAGGGAACGGCAGTCGAGGAACAGCGCGTGGCCCTCCTTGCTCAGCGCGGACGCCGCCTGATCCATGATCCCGCAGGGCATGCCGACGAAGTCGTTCTCCGCTTTCTGGCTGAGTTTGGCCAGCTCCAAGGGGGTGTGACCCAGGGCGTACAGGTCATTGAGCGCGATCGCGACGCAGAGCTCGAGCGCGGCGCTCGAGGAGAGCCCGGCGCCCTTCGGCACGTCGCCGTCGATCACGATGTCGGCGCCGCGCGTGACGCCGAGCGCCCAGAAGACGCCGGCGGGATAGCGCTCCCAGCCGGTGGCCTGGTCGAGGCCGGTGAGTGTCCTGGGCCGGCCGCCGTCCTGCAGCGAGGCGAGCCGGATGACGCCGTCGTCGCGTGGGCTGACCGCCGCCGTGACCCCCCACGGCACCGCGAACGGCAGCACGAACCCGTCGTTGTAGTCGGTGTGCTCGCCGATCAGGTTGACTCGGCCCGGCGCGTGCCACACCCCTTCGGGATCCGTCCCGTACGCCTCCCGGAAGGCATCAGCAACGCGCATAATCCAACACTCCTCAACAAGGGCCTTGAGGTAGGTTACCGGCCCTCGCCAGCAGGTAGCGCTGCTCGGGGAAGCTCGTCGCGCGCCGGGCGGCCGTCTCGTACGCGGCCCGGGCCGCGGCCAGGTCGCCCGACATCTCCAGCAGATGTGCGCGCACCGCGTCGAGCCGGTGGCCGCCCGAGACGCGGTCGTCGTTCTCCAGCGTCTTGAGCAGGTCGAGCCCGGCCCCCGGTCCCTTCACCATGGCGACGGCCACCGCGTGGTTGAGCGTCACGACAGGGTTGGGGGACACCCGCGCCAGCAGGTCATAGAGGGCGAGGATCTGCGGCCAGTCGGTGTCGGCGGCGTCGCTGGCCTCGGCGTGCACGGCGGCGATCGCGGCCTGCAGCTGATACGGCCCGAGCGCCGAACGCGCGAGCGTCTCGGTCACCAGGGCGATCCCCTCGTCGAGGGGGCCACGCAGCCAGAGCGCCCGATCCTGCTCCGCGAGGGGGACCAGGCTCCCGTCGTCGCGCGTCCGCGCCGGCCGGCGGGCCTCGGTGAGCAGCATCAGCGCGAGCAGCCCGGCCACCTCCCCGTCGCCGGGCAGCAGCCGGTGCACCTGCCGGGTCAGGCGCAGCGCCTCCGCCGTCAGATCGGCCCGCACGAGCTCGGTGCCGGAGGACGCCGTGTATCCCTCATTGAAGATCAGATACAGCACGTGGAGGATCGCGTTGAGCCGCTCGGCCCGCTCCGCCTCGGGCGGCATGTCGAACTGCGCCCCGGTCGCCTTGATCCGCTGCTTGGCGCGGCTGATCCGCTGCGCCATGGTCGCCTCCGGCACCAGGAACGCCCGGGCGATCTCCGCGGTGGTCAGGCCGCCGACCGCGCGCAGCGTCAGCGCCACCTGCGAGGCGGGGGACAGAGCCGGATGGCAGCACAGGAACAGCAGCGTGAGCGTGTCGTCGGCCCCGGTGGCCGGGGAATCCTCCGGATCCTCGAGCGGCGGCGGCTCCATCAGCGCGACCGTCTCCTCGCGCCTGCGCCTGGCCTGCTCGCTGCGGATCTGATCGGTCAGCCGGCGGGACGCCACGGTGATCAGCCAGCCGCGCGGATTGGCCGGAACGCCTTCCTCGGGCCACTGCACGGCGGCCGCCAGCAGCGCCTCCTGCACGGCGTCCTCACACGCGTCGAACTGGCCATAACGCCGCACGAGCACGCCCAGCACCTGCGGCGCCCACTCCCGCAGCACATCCTCAGTGGCCGTATCCGTCCCCATGCCCCGCCAACATACGCTCCCCCCACCCACCCCGCGCATTTTGGTACCGGCCTCGGGTGGTGAAAATGCGTGGTTGACGTGGGGATATGGTCCGTACGCTGGCGGGATGAAGATTCGGCGGGTGGGCGCGGGCGATTGGGTGGTCTGGCGGGGGCTGCGGCTGGCGGCGCTCGCGGACGCGCCGGAGGCGTTCCTTACCACGTTGGAGACGGCTCAGGCGTTCACCGATGACGATTGGCGCGCGGCGCTGGGTCCGAAGCGGGGGTTGAAGGCGGTCGCGTTCGTCGACGATCGCGCCGTGGGGATGGTCGGGGCGTATGTGGACGACGCCCGCCCGGGCGCGGCCCAGCTGATCAGCATGTGGGTGCACCCGGACGCGCGGTCCACCGGCGTGGCCGACGGTCTGGTGGAGGAGGCCCTGGCCTGGGCGCGGGAGCAGGGCTTCGGCGTGGTCGAGCTGGACGTCGAGCAGGGAAACGGCCGGGCCTCCCGGTTCTACGAGCGGCTCGGGTTCACGTTCACCGGTGAGTCCGAGGTGATCGAGCGCCTGTCCGAGGCCTCGTCGATGGTGTGTTCCCGGATGGCCCGCCACCTGGCGTGAGGGACGATCAGCGGGGTGCCGGTCAGGGGATCGGGGATGATCTCGCAGCGCAGGCCGAAGACGTCCGCGATCAGATCGGCGGTGACGATCGACAGCGGGTCGCCCTCGGCGACGACACGGCCGTCGCGCATCACGATCAGGTGGGTGGCGTGGCGGCAGGCCTGGTTGAGATCGTGCAGCACGGCGACCAGCGTGCGGCCCTGTTCGTGCAGGCCGGCGCACAGATCGAGCACCTCGACCTGATGGGCGATGTCGAGGAACGTGGTCGGTTCGTCGAGCAGCAGGATGGGCGTGTCCTGCGCGAGGACCATGGCGAGCCACACGCGCTGCCGCTGGCCGCCGGACAGTTCGTCGACGCACCGGTCGGCGAGGTCGGCCACCCCGGTGGCGGCCATGGCCTCGGCGACGGCCGCCGCGTCGGCGGGCGACCATTGGCGGGTCAGCCGCTGGTGCGGGTAGCGCCCGCGGGAGACGAGGTCGGCCACCGTGATCCCGTCGGGCACGAACGAGCTCTGCGGCAGCAGCCCGAGCCGCCGCGCCACCTCCTTCGACGGCAGCGAGCCGATCACGGCCCCGTCGAGGTGTACGGCTCCCGCCCGCGGCTTCACCATCCGCGCCAGGGCGCGCAGCAACGTCGACTTGCCGCACGCGTTCGGCCCCACGATCACCGTGAAGGAGCCGTCCGGAATGCCCACGGACAGGCCGGACGCCACGATCCGCCGGTCATAGGCCAAGGTCAGGCCGGTTCCCGAGAGTCTCAACGTCGATCCTTTCGCAGCAGGAAGGCGAGATAGACACCGCCGATGGCGGCGGTCATCACGCCGGCGGGCAGTTGGCCGGGGGCGATCACGCGTTGCGCCGCGACGTCGGCGGCGACCAGCAGCACGGCCCCGGTGAGCGCCGACGCGGTCAGCGTGACCCCGGGCGCGCGCGTGATCCGCCGGGCCAGGTGGGGGGCGACGAGCGCGAGGAAGGCGACCGGCCCGGCCGCGGCCGTACCGGCTCCGACCAGGGCGACGCCCGCCGCCACCGTCCAGCGGCGGGTGGCCTCGACCGGCACGCCGAGGGCCTTGGCCGCGTCGTCGCCCATCTCCATCATCCGAAGCGGCCGCGACAGAACGCCGCACACCGGGATGAGCAGCGCGAGTACGGCCGCGAGCGGGATGACCTGCTCCCAGCCGCGCCCGCTGAGGCTGCCCGTCAGCCACGCCGCCGCCGACGCGGACTCCCAGATCCCCGCCTGGGTCAGCAGGTAGGAGTTGGCGGCGGACAGGAGCGCGCCGACCCCGACGCCGACCAGCACCAGCCGCCGTCCCCGCCGGGAAAGCACCTGTACGGCCAGGGCGGTGAGCACGCACCCGAGCACGGCGCCCGCCGCGACCGCCCATGGACTGCCGTGCCGTACGACCGCGACGATGCCGCCGGTGGCGGCGCCCGCGGTGAAGCCGAGGAAGTCGGGACTGCCGAGCGGGTTGCGGGTGAGGCTCTGGAACAGGGCTCCGCTCAGCCCGAACGCCGCGCCCACGAGCACCCCCGACGCCACACGCGGCGCGCGCAGGCCGGTCACGACGAATTCGGTGGCCGGCGTGCCCCGGCCGGCGAGCGCGGCGACGAGGTCGGAGATCGGCAGCGCGTACTCGCCGGTCGCGAGGGCGACGAGGCTCACCGCCACGGCGGCGGCGACCAGAAGCCATTTCACAGCGCGCTCAGCCTCCTCCGCCGGGCGAGGACGATGAAGGCGGGCGCGCCGAGGACCGCGCAGACGATGCCGACCTGCACCTCGCCGGGTCGCGCGATCAGCCGTCCCGTGATGTCGGAGGCCAGGATGAGCACGGGCGCGAGGACGGCCGAGTAGGGGAGGATCCACCGTTGGTCGGGTCCGGTGAAGCCGCGGACGATGTGCGGAACGGCCAATCCGACGAACCAGATGGGCCCGGCCGCGGCCGTCGCCGCGCCGCAGAGCAGGGTGATCGCCACCGCTGCGAGGATGCGGGTACGGCCCAGGCCGGCGCCGAGCGCGCGGCCCGTGTCGTCACCGAGCGCGAGGGCGTTGAGCGGCCGGGCCAGGGCGAGGCCGAGCAGGATTCCGGCGATGGCGAGGGGCGCGAGCCGTACCGTGACGTCGGCCGTCTGGGCGGCCAGCGATCCGGTGAGCCAGAATCGCATCCGGTCGTAGGCGGCGGTGTCGGCGCGCAGCACCATGTCGCTGAACGCGCGGAGCGCGGCGGCCACGGCGATCCCGGCGAGCGCGAGCCGTACGGGACCGGCTCCGGACCGCCCGGACGAGCCGAGCAGGTAGACGACGACGGAGGCCAGCGCGGCCCCCGCGAACGCGAACCAGACATAGCCGGCCGGGTCGGTCACGCCGAGGAGCCCGATGGCGGCGACCACGCCGGCCGCCGCGCCCTCGCTGACGCCGAGCAGCCCGGGATCGGCGAGCGGGTTGCGGGTGAGGCTCTGCATGAGCGCCCCCGCGAGGCCGAGGCACGCGCCGACGCCGATGCCGAGCACGGTGCGTGGCAGGCGTAGTTCGCGGACGACCGTCACGTCGTCCCCGGCGCCCGACGAGGTCAGCGCTTCGACCACCGCGTGCAGCGGCACGGGCCGGGCCCCCAGCGCCACGCTGAGCAGGGCCAACGCGACGAGCACACCGATCGCGAGCGCGAGCCCGGCGCTCTTGAGGGTCACAGGTTCTCCTTGCCTAGGTTAAAGTGCCGCAAGCAAGGTTAGCCTTACCTAAGTTACAGTGAGGTCACATGAAGAGACTGACCATCGGTGTCGCGCTCGTCGCGACGCTCGGCGCGTGCGGCACGACGACCGTCGCTCCGCCTGTCGGGAAGCCGGAGGCGTCGGCGTGGAGCTTCACCGACGACCGGGGGACGACGATCACGCTGCCTCGGCGGCCCGCCCGGATCGTCGCGCAGTCGTCGGTCGCGGCGGCGCTGTGGGATCTCGGCGTACGCCCGGTCGGCGTGTTCGGGCCGCACAAGCGCGCCGACGGGACGGCCGACCCGGAGGTCGTACCGGTCGACATCACCAAAGTCGAGGGCATCGGCAACGTGTGGGACGAGTTCAACGTCGAGAAGTACGCGGCGCTGCGGCCCGATCTGCTGGTCAGCAGCATGTACGTCAAGGACACCCTCTGGTATGTCCCGGACCGGTCGAAGGCCCAGATCGAGAAGATCGCCCCGACTGTGGGGATCAGCCTGATGGGCAGGTCCGCCGATCAGCTGATCGAGCGGTATGCGAGCCTGGCCAAGGCGCTGGGCGCGAACGTCGACGCGCCGCAGATCGTCAAGGACAAGGCGCGGTTCGAGGCGGCGGCCGGCAAGCTGAAGACGTTCGCGGCCGAGCATCCTGACTTGAAGGTCATGTTCGCGAGCGGCGCGGCCGACTTGTTCTATGTCTGCTATCCGCCGGATTACGCAGATCTGTCGTATTACATCAAGCAAGGCCTGGACGTCGTGACCCCCAAGGCGGACAAGGGCGGCTACTTCGAGTCGCTCAGCTGGGAGAACGCCGACAAGTACGCGGCCGACGTCATCTTCGTGGACTCCCGGACCCAGGCTCTGACGATCCCCCAGATGGCCGCCAAGCCGACCTGGGCCGCCCTCCCCGCCGTCAAGGCGGGCCACGTCTACCCCTGGAACCCCGTGACCCGCCTCAGCTACACCGGCTACGCCGACATGCTCGAATCCATCCTCACCACCCTCACCACCCTCTGAGAGATGTGAGGGTGTGAGGGGTGTGGAGGGTTGAGGGTGTGAGCGGGCGTGATCTTGCAGAAACTCCCGCGCTGCAGGCGGCCAGGTTGTTGATCTAGCAGGAATTCCCTTTCCGCAGCTCAGAGCTTCGGTGATCATGCACTTGCATGATCACCGAAGGCGCTGCCTGGGCATCGGGAGAAAGTGCAAGATCACGAAAGCGCTGACCTGGACTTCGGGAATCCCCGCAAGATCACGGCCCGGGGTGGGGGGCGGGGAGGGTGCAGGTTACGGAGATGGCGGTGCCGGGGTAGCCGGCGGATTCGGGGGTGCCGGAGAGGTCGGCGGGTTGTTTGGTTTGGCTGCCGTAGAGGTGGACCTGGGCGCCGCCGGTGGTGGCTTTGGTGAGGGTGGGGGCTGGGTCGCCGGTGGAGGTGTGGGCTTCGACGGGGGCGCCGGGGGGTGGGGCGATCTTTTCGGCGTCCTTGCCGACGTAGACCTTGCCGTCCTTGACGGCGACCGTGAGGGGGCCGTCGGGGCTGGGGGCGTCGCCGACCTCCTTGCCGTTGAAGTAGACCTTGCCGTCCTTGACCTCGACCTTGTCGAGCCCCGCGCCCTGGCCGGGGGGCGGACAGCCGGCGGCGGCCGTGGGTGACGGATCCTCGGAGGGGCCGGCCGCGGCGGCCGCGGTGACGGAACCCGCCAGGCCGAGGGCGAGGAGGCCCACGACGATGACGCGGGATCGTTTCATCAGATGTCTTCCTTCGGTCGGTTGATTGAGGGCCAGCCTTGCGCCGGCACCCTGAAGGGAGCCTTAACCCGCCCGAAATGATCTTCAGGTTGGCTTTAGGCCCGTTCGTGCAGGCTGTACGCCATGCGCGTACTGCTGGTGGAGGACGAAGAACGGCTGGCCGGGCTGCTGCGCAGCGGCCTGGCCGAAGAGGGCTTCGCCGTCGACGTGGCCCTCAACGGGAGCGACGGCCTCTGGATGGCGACCGAGAACCGTTACGACGCGATCGTGCTCGACGTCATGTTGCCCCTGCTCAACGGCTACGCCATCTGCCGGCGGCTGCGCGACGGCGGCGACTGGACGCCGATCATGATGCTGACCGCCAAGGACGGCGAGTACGACGAGGCCGAGGCGCTCGACTTGGGGGCCGACGACTTCCTGTCCAAGCCGTTCTCCTATGTCGTCCTGCTGGCCCGGCTGCGGGCCCTGGTGAGGCGTGGCGGGCGGGAGCGGCCGGTGGCGCTGACCGTGGGCGATCTCGTGGTCGATCCGGCCGGGCTGCGCTGCCGTCGCGGCGAGACGCCGATCGCGCTCACGCCGAAGGAGTTCGCCGTGCTGCACGCGCTCGCGCGCCGCGCCGGCGAGGTGGTCTCGAAAGCCGAGCTCCTCCAGCAGGCCTGGGATTTCGCCTATGACGGCGATCCGAGCATCATCGAGGTGTACGTGAGCGCGCTCCGCCGCAAGATCGACGCGCCGTTCGGGCGGGCCAGCCTGGTGACCGTACGAGGCGCTGGTTATCGGCTGGACGGCGCGATATGAGCCGGCTGTCGGTCAGGCTGCGCGCGGCGCTCGTGGCGACCGCGGTGGTGGCGCTGGCGCTCGGGGCGGTCGCCGCGGTGCTCGCCTGGACGTTGACCAGCAGCTTCACGGCCAGCGCCAGCGCGGACGCCGAGCGGCGTGCGACGCAGGCGGCCACGTTGTTCGGCGTGCAGGGTTCCGTGTCCATGCTGGAGGGTGGGACGCCTGACCCGGATGTGCAGGTCACGACGCAGACCGGACCGGATTGGGGGGCGGGGTACGCCACGGCGACGCACACGGTGTCGACCGGCGCGGGGCCGTCGCTGACGATTCAGGCCCGTTCGTCGCTGACCCCGGCAAGGGACGCGCTGACGGCGCTCCGCCCCATGCTGTACGTCGGGATCCCCACCCTTCTGCTGGTCGTCGGCGGCGTGACCTGGCTCCTGGTGGGCCGGGCGCTGGCGCCCGTGTCGGCCATGCGGGCCACGTTCGCCGACATCACGGCCCGCGACCTGCATCAGCGGGTGCCCATCCCGCGCTCCCGGGACGAGGTCAACCGCCTGGCCCGTACGCTCAACGCGACACTCGACCGGCTGGAGCACGCGATGGAGCGGCACAAGCGGTTCGTCGCGGACGCCGCCCACGAGCTGCGCAGCCCGATCGCGACCCTGCGCACCCGCCTTGAGCTGGGCCGCCGTGAGGCCCCGGCACTGACGCGCGAGGCGCTGACCGACGTCGTGCGCCTGCAGGGGCTGGCGGCCGACCTGCTTCTGCTGGCCCGCCTGGACGCGGGCGAGCCGCTGCGCGCCGAGGAGGTGGATCTCGGCCAGGTGGCGACGGAGGAGGCGCTCAAATCCCGCGGCCGCGATGTCTCGATAAATCTGGACATCGCGACCGACGTGGTCGTCGCCGGGTCGCGCTCCCAGCTCGGGCGGATGGTGGCGAATCTGGTGGACAACGCCGTACGGCATGCGGCGTCCGCGGTGACCGTACGGGTGGCCGCGCCGGGGACCGTGGAGGTGTCCGACGACGGGCCGGGCATCCCGGCCGAGCACCGCGAGTCGGTGTTCGGCCGGTTCACCCGGCTCGACGAGGCCCGCGCCAGGGACGCGGGTGGCTCAGGCCTGGGCTTGGCGATCGCCAGGGACATCGCCCAGGCCCACGGCGGCACCCTTTCGGTCGTCCCGGACCGATCGGAGGGCGCCTGCCTCCGGGCAGATCTGTGCTGCTGATGGTGCGCGTGCCGGTCAGGGTGACGTGCAGGTGTAGGCGGACGGGAGCGTCGTGTCGCTGGCTCCGCGCGTGCCTTGGAATCCGAATTCGTAGGTCCCGTTCGGAGGAATCGGGTTCGTGGTGTTGTTGTGGGCCGTCACGGTTCCCCCGCTGACGGTGAACGTGGCGTTCCACATGTTCGTGACCGTCTGGCCGGACGGGAGCGTGAACCGCACGGTCCAGTTCGTGATGGCCGACGTGCCGGTGTTGGTGATCCGGACCGGCTGGATGACGTAGCCGCCGCTCCACTGCGTCTGCGTGGTCGCGGTCACCGTGCAGCCGCCTGCCGTGGCGGTCGTCGTGGTCACGGTGACCGTGTTGGACACGGCCGACACGTTGCCCGCGGCGTCCCGCGCCCTCACCTGGAATCGGTAGGTCGTGCCGGCGGTCAGCCCGGTCGCCGCGAACGTGGCCGAGGTGGACGTGCCGACCTGGGTGAACGTGCCGCCGGTGGCGCCTGGAGCGCGCAGCACGTCGTAGCCGGTCACGCCGACGTTGTCGGTCGACCCGGTCCACGACAGGTTGGTGCCGGTCGCGGTCGTGCCGGCCGCGGCGAGGCTCGTGGGCGCGGTCGGCGCGGTGGTGTCCGGGGTCGGCGAGACCGACGGCGACGGCGACGGCGAGGATGTCGTGCCGCCGGTCGTCGTGTACGTCACCTGGGTGTACGGCGTGCTGCACTGCGAGCCGCAGGCCGTGGGGAGCGTGAAGTTGTAGACCCGGCCGCCGTTGATCAGCTGGTCGGAGACGTCCCTGACACGGATCTGGAACTGGCTGGATCCGGCTCCCGTGGTTCCGCCGATGATGTACGACTGGCCCATGTCGCTGTTCATGGCGGCGGTGACCCAGGCGCCGTTCTGCATGTACTCGACGCCGTGGATGCCGTTGGCGAGATGCGACACCGAGATCGCGGGCCACCACACCTGGGCTCCCTGCAGGAAGCCGACGTTGATGTCGCCCGAGTAGTTGGGGGCCGGCACGAACTTCCAGGCGATGTGCCGGTTGTTCCAGTGGTTCGGATACATGTCGCCGACCGCGGCGCCGTTCTTCACGAACTTGTTGAGTGACGGCTTGGCGAGGTCCAGGTGGTACGGATCGTCCCGGCACCAGCCGTTGGAGTCGCCGCAGCTGTCGGCGACGATCATGGTCAGCGTCGCCCCGTTGTAGTTGTCGCTCACGAAGGAGCCGTTGCGGCAGAACGCCATGTTGGGCGCGCCGTCGTTGACGCCCGTGCAGAAGTCGCCGATGGACACCTGCACGAACCGGCCGCAGTTGAGGCCGTTGTTCCACATGCCGATCTTCGAGGTGTTGGCCCCGGTCAGCGGGCGCGGATAGAAGTTGTAGTCGCCGGGCGTGTTGTAGACGTTGAGGGCCACGAAGTCCTGGGAGTCGAGGTTGGCCTGCGGCAGCCCGCAGCCGCCGTACGGAGCTCCGAGCGCGTCGAAGTAGGTCGCGTTCGCCGTCACCGGTGTGACCGGGTCGGACAGGGCGAGCGCGGGAAGGCGGATCAGCAGGACGGCGGCCGCGACGGCGGCGGATACCGCCGTGACGCGACGGAGTGTGAGGCGAGGCACGACGGCTCCCTTGACGAACCTGAATCGTACGGAGAATCGCTTCGACGCTCCCGCCGCCGCCGATCACCGGTCAAGCGAGGGCCCCGCCCGCCCTGCCCCACCTGCTCTTCCCCGCTTCCGGACCTGCAACTTTCAATCGAACGCCGGCGTGCGCGCCCGGTGAACGGCCTGCAGGAGCCCGAGGGCCGCGAGGGTGGCGACGGTCGCCGATCCGCCGTACGAGACGAAGGGCAGGGGAACGCCGACGATGGGCGTCAGTCCGACGGTCATGCCGACGTTGACGAAGGTCTGGAAGGCCAGCCAGCAGACCACGGCCCCCGCCAGCACGGTCCCGTACGGCGTGGCGCTCCGCCTGGCGATCGTGAGGCCGCGCCACAGCAGGACGCACATGAGGACCAGGATGAGCGCCGTTCCGGCGAACCCGAGCTCCTCTCCAGCGACGGTGAAGATGAAGTCGGTGTGCTGTTCGGGGACGAAGTGCCCGGCCGTCTGCTCGCCGTGGAACAGCCCTTTGCCGAGCAGCCCGCCCGAGCCGATGGCGATCCTCGCCTGGGCCGCGTTGTAGCCGACACCCGAGGCATCAGATCCACCGAACAGGGCCATCAGACGATCCATCTGATACGGCTTTATAAAGCCAAATTTCCACACCGCGAGGGCCCCACCCACCGCCCCCCCGAACAACAACGCCAACCAGCGCTTCCGTGCCCCGGACACGACCAGGGCCCCGACCACCATGGCCGCGAACACCAGCATCGTCCCGAGGTCGGGCTGCAGCATGATCAGCCCCATCGGCACGGCCGCCAGCAGCAGCGCCAGCGCCACGCCGCCGAACCCGGGCCGCCGCTCGCCGTCGCGCAGTTCGCCGAGCGGCACGGCGAGGGTCAGCGCCAGCGCCACCTTCGCGAACTCCGACGGCTGGAACTGCACGCCCGGCCCGAGCACGATCCACGAGTGCGCCCCGTTGACCCGCACCCCGAGCGGGGTGAGCACGCCCGTCAGCGACACCAGCGCCAGCACGTAGACGAAGGGCACATACGCCCGCAGCACCCGCAGGTCGATCCGCGACACGACCCACATCAGCACGAGCCCGACGGCGACCGAGACCGCCTGCCGCACCAGGAACGTCGACCCGGGATCGAGCCGGGTGGCCGACCACACCAGCAGCAGCCCGATGCCGCACAGGGCCAGCGCCAGCAGCGGCAGCAGCCAGTCGGGGGAGGCCAGAGCGGGCTTCCACGCGATGCGCCGCGGGATTCGATCCGATGCCGTGATCACAGCGCGCTCCTGAGCCCGAGGATGCCTTCCCAGATCTTCCTGGCGGCGGGTGCCGCGTCCTCGGCCCCCCGCCCGCCCTCGCTCACCACGACCACCACGACATACGCCGGGTCGGGCGCGAACGAGGCGAACCACGAGGTGTCCTGGCGGCCGAACGACTCGGCGGTCCCCGTCTTCCCGGCCACCGCGGCCTTCTTGAACGGGAACCCCTTGAACGGCTCGGCGGCCGTGCCGTGCCGCGTCACCTGGGTCAGCGCGGCGCGGATGAACTCGAGGGTGCCGGCCGACGCCGGCAGGCGCCCTTCGACCGGCGGCGTGATGGCGCGGACCACGGTCCCGTCCGGGCGGACGACCTTCGCGCCGACGCGCGGGGCGAAGACCGTGCCGCCGTTGGCGATCGCCGCGTACGCCCTGGCCAGCTGCAACGGCGTGACCAGCACGCCGCCCTGGCCGATCGCGAAGTTGGCCGCGTCGCCGGCCCACCAGGCGCCGCCGTCGTGGCAGTTCTCCCTGGCCACGACCGTGAGGTAGGCGGCGCGGCCGCGGTCGGACAGCTCCGGGTAGCCGGTCTTCGCGCGCCGGCAGCTCTCGTCGCGGGTGGCGAGCCAGGTGGCGTGCTTCCACGTCCGGTCGGGGACCGTCCCCGAGGCCTCGCCCGGCAGGTCGACCCCGGTCGGCGCGCCGAAACCGAAGCCGCGCGCGGTCGTGGACATGACCTCGGCCGGGTGCTTGACCGGCGTGAGCCCGCCGTCGCGCTGCCACAGCTGGTCGGCGATCTGGTAGAAGATCGTGTCGCACGACTTCACCAGCGCCGTGTGCATGGTCATCCGGCCGAGGTCGGCCCCGGCGAAGTTGCGGAACGGCCGGTTGCCCACGGTGTAGGACGACGGGCAGTCGTAGGTCGCGCCCAGGCCGTATCCGGCCTTGGCGGCGGCCGCCACCGAGGTGACCTTCCACGTGGAGCCGGGCGCCCACTCACCCTGGATGGCGCGCGACACGAGCGGATGGGCCGGGCCGAGCAGCTCCTTGTACGCCTTGGCGGAGATCCCGCCGGTCCACACGCCCGGGTCATAGCTGGGATAGCCGGCGAGGGCCGTGACCCGGCCGGTCTTCGACTCCATGACCACCGCGGCGCCCGAATGGCTCCCGGCCCGCTTCACGGCGTCGCCGAGGGCCCGTTCGGCGATCTCCTGAATTCTGGCGTCGATGCTGGTCATCAGGGTGTTTCCGGACACCGGCATGGTCTGCGTGACGACCCGGGTGACCCTGCCGGTGTTGTTGACGGCCACCACCTTCGAGCCTGCCTTCCCGGCCAGGTCGCGGTCGTATACGGCCTCCAGGCCGTCGCGTCCCACCCGTGCCTGGATGTAGCCGAGCGTGTGCGCGGCGGCCTCGCCGTACGGGTAGACCCGGACGGGCGCGAGGTCGGTCCGCACGCCGGGAAACTCCTCCTGCCGCTCGGTGATCTGCAGCGCGACCGGAACCGCCACGTCGTCGGCCACCGGGATCGGCTCGTACGGCGAGCCCTGCCAGCACGGCTGCGTCACGGCCGGCCCGCACAGCCGCACCTTCCCGGCGATCTGCTCGTACGGCTTGCGCAGCAGCGCGGCCAGCCGGGTGAGCACCGCCGTGCCGCCGTCCGGCTGGTGCTCGAGCACCACATAGTCGACCGAGACGACGGGCTTGACCCGGTTGGTCACCAGCGCCTGCCCGTTGACGTCGAGGATCTGGCCACGGGTCGCGGGCAGCGTGACGGTTCTTACCCGCGTCTCCGTCGCCGCCCGCACGTACCGCGGGCCGTCCACGACCTGCAGCATCCACAGCCGGGCCAGCAGCGTGACCAGCAACCCGACGATGACCAGGCGCAGCACGGCGAACCTGCCCCGGTAGGCCCTAGACACGCACACTCCTCGACAGGGCCGCGATCCGGCGTGGCTCGACCCGCCTGGACCGCGTCCGCCGGTCTCCCAGCACGAGCAGCCCGGTCAGGACCAGCGACCCGCCGGCCACCGTCCAGGCCATGGCCTGGAACATGGACACCGGGTCCCACGGGGCGTGATCGAGCAGCATCCGCCCCGCCGTCTGCAGGATCAGCGCCAGGTAGGTCCCGGTCGCCGCCATGGCCAGGATCCGCGGCGCGGACGGCCGGTCGGAGGCCGCGGGGATCAGGTCGCGCAGCCCGCACACGAACCCGGTCAGGCAGAACGCCAGCGCCGACAGGCCGATGGTGTGATCGGCGGGCGGGGCGAGGTCGACGGCGAGGCCGCCGGCGAAGCCGTACGCGGCCCCCCACAGCGGCCCGCGCGCCAGCGCCACCCCGACGACGGCCAGCACCATCAGGTCAGGGCCGCCCCACGGCAGCCGATCCGCCATGGTCACCTGCAGCAGCGGCAGCACGGCGACCAACAAGGCAAGTCGCATGGCTCACCCCCGGCTCATGTGCCGACAACGACGACGGCGACGAGGTTCAGCGCCGACAGCCGCGCGTACGGCCGGACGACGGCCGTGCGCGTCGCGGTCCCGGGGGTGTTCTCCACCGAGACGACCGTGCCCACCGGCACCCCGGGCACATAGGGGCGGAGGTTCTGCGACCCCATGGTCACCACCTGGTCCCCCGGTTTGAGCGGGGCGTCCGGCCGGAGCAGGCTCAACTTGAGCAGGCCCTGGCCGGGGATGCCGGTGACCAGGCCCACCTCGTCCGAGCCGGCCATCCGCACGCCGACGGACGAGGCGGCGTCGGTGGCCAGCGCCACGGTCGACGTCACGGGCCCGGCCCAGGTCACCCGGCCGACCAGCCCGCTCGCGTCGAACACGGTCAGATCCGGCGTGAGCCCGTCGCGGGTCCCCGCGTCGATCGTCACCCGCTGATCCCGGCCGATGGCCACGACGTGCGCCGATACGGACCTGCGCCCGGCCAGCCAGGTGGCCGACGACGCCGACAGCGCCGACTGCCGTCCCGACACGTCCCGCTGGGTCTGCGCGGTGAGCAGGTCGGCGCGCAGCCGGGCGTTCTCCTGCTCCAGCGTCTGGACCCGGCCGCTGTCGCCCCAGCGCCGCGTGAGCGAGCCGATGGCGTTCTCGGCCGTGCCGTACGCGATCGAGGCGGCCGCGCGGAGCGGCGTCAGGGGGGTGACATAGCGGTCGACGGCCACCAGCGCGCCGGCCGCGACCAGCAGCGCTAGCGGCACGCGGACGAAACGCCGCCGGTTCATCGGCGGTGGTTCTCGGGCAGGAAGACGTCCTGCATGGTCTGGAAGCGTTCGACGCATACGCCGGCGCCGAGCGCGACCGAGTAGAGCGGCCGGTCCACCCGATGGATGGGCATGCCGGTCGCGTCCCGCAGCCGCTCGGCCAGGCCGCGCAGCAGCGCGCCGCCCCCGGTCAGCACGATCCCGTTGTCGAGCAGGTCGCCGGCCAGCTCGGCCGGGCACTGGTCGAGCGTGGTCTGCACGGCGTCGATGATCGTCTGGACCTGGTCCTCGATGGCCTCGCTGATGTCGTCGGCCGCCATGGTCGCCGTCTTCGGCAGGCCCGTGACCAGGTCGCGGCCGCGGACCGGCACGGTCGCCTTCGGGTCGAGCGCCTTCAGCGGCTCCTCGGCCTGGCCGTTCGACTTGGGCTTCGACCGGAACAGGCTCCAGCCGAACAGCGGCGCCGGCTCCGGGTCGGGCGCGTCCTCGGGCACGAGCGTCGTCACGGTCCCGACCGACTCCAGCTCGGCCGGGGGTTGGACACCCACGCGATGGCGGCCCTTCGGCGTCATCTCGGTCTCCCGCAGCCGGATCGGGTTCTGCCTGACCATGCCCAGGTCGATTTTGAGGCGTTCGGCCGTACGCTCGCCGAGCAGCAGCGCGTGCTCCTTCTTGGCGTAGGTGATGATCGCTTCGTCGAGCTCGTCGCCGCCGACGCGGAGCGACTTGGCGACCACGACGCCGCTCATCGACACGATGGCGACCTCGGTGGTGCCGCCGCCGATGTCGACGACCATGTTCCCGGCCGCCTCGCCCACCTTCAGACCGGCGCCGATCGCCGCGGCCATGGGCTCTTCGATGATGTGCACCCGGCGCGCGCCCGCCTCGTAGGCGGCCTCCTTGACCGCGCGCTGCTCGATGGAGGTGCAGCCGCTCGGCACCGCCACCACGATCCTCGGCTTGGCCAGGAACCGGCTGGGGTGCGCCTTCTGGATGAAGTAGCGCAGCATCCGCTCGGCCGCGTCCAGGTCGGCGATCACGCCGTCCTTGAGCGGGCGGATCGTCGCCACGTGCGGGGGAGTGCGGCCCATCATGCGCTTGGCCGCCTTGCCCACCGCCACGATCTTGTCGTTGTGCAGGTTGATCGCTATCACCGAGGGCTCGTTCAGCACGATGCCCTTTCGGCGTACGTAGACCAGTGTGTTCGCCGTACCTAAGTCGACCGCGATATCACGGCCGAGCAGACCCCATCCGAAACCCATCGCCGCACTGCCTTTCGAGGGGGAGGACTATCGCCCGCCCGCTCGCTGCCCGAGAAGCGGCCCTCCAAACGCTCTGGAGGGCCGCTCGCCGCGGGGATTGACGAGGGATTACAGGGCGACGGCGCTGAACTCGGCCGTACGTGCGCTCTCAGCCGTCCCGTTGAGCGCGCTGAGCCGGTAGTAGTAGCGGACGCCGCCGGTCACGGCCGTGTCGATGTAGGTGGGCGAGGTGGTCGTGACGTACGGCGTGGCGCCCTCGCCGCCGGCCGTCGTCGACCGGAAGACGTGATAACTCGTCACGCCCGATTGGAAGCCCCACTGGAGCAGGATGTTGCCCTGCCTCGGGGTGATCACCACGCCGAACGGGACGCCGGGGGCGCCCGTCGACGTGGGTGTCGGCGTGGGTGTCGGCGACGGCGATGCGGTGCCCTGCGGCGTGACGGCGACCTCGTTGGAGTTCGGCGAGCCGCCGACCGCGTTGACCGCGTCCACGAAGTAGAAGTACGTCGTCCCGTTCTTCAGGCCCGTGTCGGTGTAGGTCGTGCCGGTGACCGTCGCCACCGGAGTGACGGCCTCGCCGTCCGACTTCGTCCCGCGATAGATCCTGTACGACGACGGGTTGCCCGTGGCACTGGCCGTCCAGCGCAGCGCGGCCGAAGCGGCGCCCGCGGTGGCCGTCAGGCCCGTGGGCCCGGCCGGGACCGAGGCCGTCGCCGGAGTGACCGTCAGCTGGTCGACCCGGGAGAGGCCGTGGTCGCTGACGGCGAACTGCTGGATCGAGTTGGCCCCGGCCCGCAGCTGCACCTGAAGGAACGAGTGCTGGTAGACGTCGAAGCTGCCGGTGATCGGGAAGCTCTGCGTGCGCGTGATGACCGTGCCGTTGACCCGGAGGCCCATCTGCCGGTTGTTCACGCCGGGGAAGAGGCCGCCCTGGAAGGCGTAGCGCCAGTCGACCGTGTACAGTCCGGCGGCCGGGACGACGACGTTGTTGAACGTCATCGTCCCCTCCTCGGCGTAGGCCATGTCGACCACTCGCTGACCCGGCGACGACGATCCGGATGAGCCGAGGACCTGCGGGAACCAGCCGGTCAGGGTCTGGAACCAGTCGAATCCGCCGAGCAGGGCGTCCTTGCAGTAGAAAACCAGGCCGTTGCCGGCCGGCACGCCCGCCACGTTGCCGCCGGTCCCGATGGGGGGTGGCGTTTTCGACGCGTCCTCGGGCGTACGGGCCGACTCGCCGTCCGCGTTCACGGCGCTGACCTGGTAGAAGTAGGTCGGCGTCGGGCTGAGCCCGGCGTCCTTGTAGGTGGTGCCGGCGACCGTGGCGACGGGCGTGGCGCCCTCGCCGCCCGACGCCGTGCCGCGGTAGATCCGATAGCCGGTGGCGCCGGGGCTGGCGTCCCATTCGAGGGTGATCGAGGTGTCGGCGCCCGCGGTGAGCTCGAGGTCGCCGGGGGTGGCGGGCGCGGCCGCGTACGCCGGTAGGGGGCCCAGGGGGCTGACGGAGATGGCAAGCGCGCCGCCGATCAGGAGGGCGGCGCGCCGCAGTGCCGTACGCATGAGTGCTCCAGAGTCCGGGACAGTGCGGGGACACGTGCGTGGTGCCGGGGGACGGGCGGGCCGACCCGCCCCCAGGGTCGTGCTCAGGTGCCGTAGACCTGGAACTCCCAGAGGGAGTAGCCGTACGGCGTGGCGCGTGCCGTGCCGTTCACCCGGACATAGCGCCCGGATCCGGACACGGACAGATCCTGCACGCCGCCGGTGCCGGACGTGGTCGAGTAGATGTTGGTCCAGGTCGTGCCGTTGGCGGAGGTCTGGATCTGGAACGCCGAGGCGAACGCGGCCTCCCAATTCAGCACGACGCGGGAGATGGAATGGGTGGCGCCGAGGTCCACCTGGACCCACTGCGGGTCGCTGAACGCGCTCGACCAGCGGGTGCCGGTGCTGCCGTCGGTCGCGTTGGCGGCCGGGAAGGTGGCGTTCTCGGTGGAGGAGGCGGTCGTCGTGTGGCCCTGCGAGAGCAGGGAGCCCGAGCCGCCGCCCGGAGTGCCCTGGACCGAGAACTCCCACAGCGAATAGCCGTACGGCGTGGCGCGAGCCGTGCCGTTCACCCGGATATATCGCCCGGTGCCGGACACGGCGAGATCGTCGGTTCCGCCGTCACCTGTCGTCGTCGAGAAGATGTTGGTCCAGGTCGTGCCGTTGGCGGAGGTCTGTATCTGGTAGCCCGAGGCGTACGCGGCCTCCCAGTTCAGCGTGACGTGGCTGATGTTGTACGACTGGCCGAGGTCGACCTGTAGCCACTGCGGGTCGCTGAACGCGCTCGACCAGCGGGTCGCGGTGTTGCCGTCGGTCGCGTTGGACGCCGGGAAGGTGGCGTTCTCGGTGGAGGAGGCCGTCGTTGCCTTGCCCAGGGCGATGTTGTTGCCCTGGTTCACCGGCGCCTTGTTGTAGACGGCCACGTAGTCCATGACCATCTGACCGCCGGACACGGTGGCGGCGTTGGGGCCGCCGCCGAAGGCCGCGGGGAAGCCGCCGCCCATGGCCAGGTCGTAAATGATGAAGAAGGGATGGTCGACGGCGCTGGCCCAGGTGCTGGCCGGGACCGCGGTCGCGTTGAGGGTGAAGTAGTTGTTGCCGTCGAGGTACCAGCGGATCTGCTCGGGCGACACCGACCGGTCGATCTGCACGGCGTAGGTGTGGAAGCCCGTCTGGCAGCCGGCGCACGCGCGCTCGCCGCTGCCGATACCGGTCGACTCGTTGCACGGGCCGCCGGGGTTGGTGCCGCAGTGCAGCGTGCCGAAGAGCGAGCTGCGCCCGTTGATGTCCTCGAGGATGTCGATCTCGCCGCTGGTCGGCCAGGGTGTGCCGGTGCGTAACGGGGCGCCGAGCATCCAGAAGGCCGGCCAGTAGCCGGCGCCGTTGCTGGTGGTGACGTTGGGCTGCTGTATCCGCGACTCCATCATCACCACGCCGCCCGGCGGGGCTCCGAAGGTGGCCGCCTGCGTCTCGATGCGCCCGGACGTCCAGCCGGAGCCGGGGTCGGAGCCCGAGTGCAGGGCGCGGAGCACCAGGTTGCCGGCGCCGTCGTGGAAGACGTTGGCCGTGCTGTTGGTCATCGTCTCGATCTCACCGGTGCCGAAACTGCTGCCTGGACCCGTGTCGTACTTCCAGACGCTGGTGTCCATGCCCGTGCCCGATCCGCCGTTGAACTCGTCGGACCAGGTGAGGCTGAAGCCGGCCGGGGGTGTCGGAGTCGCCGCGCCGGCCGGGCCGGGTGCGGCCAGAACGCCGATGGTCGCGCCGGTGGTCGCGCCGAAGACCAGGGCGACGGTGGACACCCCGGCCTTCAGCCGCAGTCCCAGCCTCCGGCCGGGGCTGATGGTGCTTGACATGGCTCTCCCTATCACTCACGCGAGAAGAACGGAGGCGGGGGAGCGCTCCCTCAGAGCCCGAGCGTGCGCCCCGGTCAGCACCCCTGTCAAGGGCCCAATTCGCCTGGTGGGAGCCCTTCTCACCAAATACAGCGGTCCATAATGAGGGCGGGAAGCGCTCTCATGAGTCAGAAACGCCGAGCGTTTACGCTGTTGACTTCGACGGTTGGCCGTGAGAGCGCTCTCTCGCTGAGGACGCGCGTGCGCCGGGAACGTGATTTAAGTTTTCCCCGGTGCACGGTCGGCCAAGATCGGGGGAGCGTTCTCTTCAAGATCTCTTAAGGTGCTCTTGACCCAGCGGCGGCAAAGCGAAACCCGCGGGCGCCCGGTGCTGCGGGCGCCCGCGGGTTTCGGCGAATCACCCGCCGCTATCGCCGCGGGGTCTGCGGAATGCGCGGCAGGACGAAGGGCGGCCCGGCGAACAGCAGGTCCGACTGGACCATCCGGTAGGCCTTCTTCGGCTGGTAGCTCTCGTCGTAAAGGGTGGCCAGGCCCTCAGGCGGGTTGGTGAACCAGGTCGGCACCCACGAGTGCTTGTCGTCGAAGCCCCACACCGTGTACGAGATGCAGTGCGGGTTGAGCAGGCACGCCTGCAGCAGCACGCTGTAGTTGTAGGCGGACGCCTGGAGCCGCGGGTTGATCTCGTTGGAGTCGTTGGCCAGGACGCCGGCCGTCATCTGGCTGCGCGCGTCCACCTCGGTCAGCGCGACCGCCAGCTTGAGGTCGGAGAAGGCGTCGAGGGCGTCCTTGACCTGGAAGGTGTCGTAGTTGCCATATTGCGTGCCGAGGTGACCCTGGCTGCCGAGACCGTCGACCGGCACGCCCTGGGCGCGCAGCTGCTTGATCATGTTGTAGACGAAGAACGTCTTGTCGGACGGGCCCTTGTCGCTGAAGGCCTCGAGGTTGTAGTCGTTGTAGAACAGCAACGCGTTCGGGTCGGCCGCGCGTGCCCAGCGGAAGGCGTCGGCGATGTATCCGGCGCCGAGGTGCTCGGCCCAGAAACCCTTCAGGTGGATGGCGGGCGGGCTGTCCCACGGGTCGCTGGCCGCCTCGTTCACCACGTCCCACTGCCAGATCTTGCCCTTGAAGTGCTTGACGACGTCGGTGATGTGCTTCTTCAGCAGATCGCGCAGCTGGGTGTTGGAGATCGTGCCGTTGGCGACGCCGTCGGTCAGCCACGCCGGCAACTGGTTGTGCCACACGAGCACGTGGCCGCGCACCTTCTGGTGGTTCTTCTGGGCGAAGGCGACCAGCTCGTCGGCCGGGCCCCAGTTGTAGGTGCCCTGCGTCGGCTCCAGGACCTCCCACTTCATCACGTTCTCAGCGGTGACCGTCGAGAACTGCGAGGCCACGAGCTGGCGATACTTCGGGTCGTTGGCGTCGTCCAGCGCGTCCATGTTGACGGCCGTGCCGATCGCGAGGTTGTGCCGGGCGGCGAGGGTGCGCAGGCTCTGGGCGGAGGGGTCGGACTGGCCGCCGTTGGCGGCGACCGCTCCGGCGTTCAGGGTGGCCCCGAGGGCGACGGCAACCGCGCTGATCAGGACCAGGCGTCTTAACCTCATCGAACATCCTTTCGTCCGAGAGCGCGCCCCAGGTGGGGCGCGAAGCTGACGGAGGGGGTGCGGGGGGTGCGGGACCTGAAATATTTCGAAACTGTGCCGAAACTTTATGGCGACCAGATGCCCTCGTCAACCACCTAATCCACGCGCTGCGCTGAGCGGTCGCACGGTCCAATCGGGGCAACACAAAACGCCATGTTGGATAGCGCTCTCCGAAACTTTTCGGCAATTGTCCAGGCGCTCAGGCGACGTAGATGATTGTGATCAGCAGGCAGACCAGGAGGCCCACGATGAGCGCGCTGGTCAGCGCGATGACGCGGAGCCTGCGGCGGAAGGGGCTCTGCGTCTCCAATTGCCACGTTCTGACCACGGTCTCCTTCCGCTCAGGAGTGGTGCTGCGGTACACCCAGGAGGCGGGAACTCGTCCGGTCACCGGCGCTGGAGCGGGCGCTGGAATCGTCACGGTTATCGGCGCGGCGACTTCGGGCGCGACCGGCGACACTTCGGGCAGGATCGGCGGCAGGCCGGCGTCGGCCGGCGGCTTGCGGAATCGCTTCGACAGCACGGGGATGCTGTGGAAGTCGTCCGGCTCTCGAAGGTCGGCGCACAGCTGGGCGAGCTCTTCTTGCACGTCAGGATCTGCCACGCGCCGAAGTCGCTTGATGCGCTCGGAGGTCTCCGGTTTTTTCAGATCATCCGCCTCCAGCAGCAGCGAGTCTGAGCCGTCGACATGCAGCTCCTGCCACACGATGGGCTCGCGGGCGATGGCGAGCAGGCTGAGGTGGATGAGGCGGCCAGGGAACCGGTCCATGAACGCGCAGAGCTTGCCGGCGGCCGCCCATCCGGGATGCTGGAATCCCGGCATTCCGGACTGCCGTAGCGGCAGATGATCTAGTCCTGGCACGTACATTCCGTCATAGTCGATCAACCGGAGCCGGTCACCTGCCTCGACGATCACGTTTCCCGGCTGAAGGTCGCCGTGGGCGATCTGGCGTTTGTGCATGTTGTGGATGGTCACGGCGAAATCCCGGCGGCACCGCTCGACAGCCAAGGAGTTGTCGGCGTTGCTGCCGAGCCAGGTCAGCAGCGGAACCCCTCCGACCCACGGCATGAGAAGAACAGGCCACCAATTGCCGTCCCACCCTTTGATTCCGCGGGCGTGATAGGCGCAGTCGACCGTCCAGTTCGCCGGCCGCCTGGCCAGTTCCTCGGTGATGTGCCGATACCGGTCGGCGCGATCCGGGTCGGCCGTCGTGTAGCACTTGACCGCCCAGATCTGGCGGCCCGTTGTGGTCAGCTTGAACACCCGGCTCGCGGCGCCTGGCCGGCCGTGTGGCGAATCCGACCCGCTGACCTTGTGCTGCTCGACTTCGGCTGCGTGAAGCAGGGTGTCCGGGTCGAAGCAACTGCGCGTGTCCGCCAGCCAATCTTGATAGTTTCGATCAGAAGGGAATGGCCTCATGACTGCCTGACCTCAATGGAGTTCCAGGTTGAGCAACGTGACGTCGTCGTTGTGCATCTCGCGCAGTTCGCGTTTGTTCCCCACCCATTCCATGAACGCCGACGGGTCGGCCAAGGCGGCGTTCACCTGCTCCCATGGATCGGCCCCGCACTCCATGCGGCCGAGTATCCATTTCGCCAATGCGTCGGTGGCCAGGACGAAACGCTGGCCCGCGACCCAGGTCCCCGAGACAAGGCGCACCCGGGGCCGCAGGGTCGCCTCGGTCATGCCGACACTCGTCACCAAGGGAGGCGTGTCG
This sequence comes from Streptosporangiaceae bacterium NEAU-GS5, assembly GCA_017592665.1. Classification (GTDB taxonomy): domain Bacteria; phylum Actinomycetota; class Actinomycetes; order Streptosporangiales; family Streptosporangiaceae; genus NEAU-GS5. The sequence continues at coordinate 114,661 of JAGFNW010000024.1, forward strand.
TTGAAATCCTCGGAGTGTTCGATCGGGAAGGTCGTCATCCCGCCCGCGGTGGCCCAGAAAAGGTTGGTGTCGCCGATCGCCGCGGCGTGCCACGTGCCGGTCCCGCCATGTTCGTCGTCGTCCTGGAAGAACACGGCGAGGATCGTGGCCGCTGCGCCCTCCCACAGTTTGGAGATCTCATACCAGCGCAGTGGCCGGCCCTGCTGCTCGCGGTCATGGTGAAACTTGCGCAGCGCCGGGAGCCATGAGGCGCAGGCGGCACTCAGGGCCGAGGCGAACCACTGATTTGTGGTGACGGTCCGCCGTGGCGACCGGGCCATCACCCGGACCAGTTCCGCGGCCCACCTTTTGGACAGGAAATGTTCGGTGGCGCCATCAGCCATGGCGAGGCGGACCGTCGGGCCGTGCAGTCGTGTCGTCTCGGCCGGCCAGCAGGCGTCCATGTTCTCCGTGGCGCTGTTGCCCCGCTTGGCGACCGAGAAGACCGTGGCGTCGGCCTTCACCTGAGGAGATTCCCGCCTGGCACGTTCCGGGTGCCGATCTGCAGGAACTTGACGATGAAATCGATGTTGGCGTTCTGCACGAAACCCCGGGAGCCCGAAACGAGCGGCACGTTGTATTCGTCCGCGTAGCGCAGCATGCGGTCAGGAAGCGGGCTGGAGATGGCGAACAGCGCGGCAGCACGAGGGTCCAAGCCGTCGGCGGTCGCTGGAAAGGCGATGCGCCGGTTCTTTTCCGGGTCCGCGTCGCCTTGTTCCGGCGCGCTGGCTATGTGCAGGTTGAACAACAGGGCATAGCCGTCCTCCGTCCGCAGGGAAAGGATCTTCTTCCCGATCTCCGTGGGGTCGCCGTCGGTGGCCCAAGCGTCGGTGATGTTGAGCACGATCGGTGGGAAATGGTCGTAGTTCTCGCTCACCCAGGTGTCGAGAAGCGCGTGGACGCGAGTGAGCGCCGCGCACATGGGAGTCCCCTGCTGGGAGACCGGCCGGACCCAGATGGGGACCTTCCGCACTCGGTCGACGAACCCGCCGTTGCCGTCCGGCCACCGCTCGACCCTGGTTTCGACCGCCATCGTGCCCTCGCTCAGCTCGCTGGTGGTCGCGAAAATCTGGCCGCTCAACCGGCCGCTCAGCACGGAATCGGGCTCGTTCTCGGCCCCGTAGCCGATTATTGCGATCTTGAAGTAATCGCGGATGCCCTCATCGCTCGTGCAACGCAGGATCAGACTGTGCAGCACCTCGTTGATGGCGTCCGCCAGGACTTCGGCCTTGACCTGACCCTCACTGGTCTTGCCACCCATGGACCCCGACTGGTCGATCAGGAAAATGAAACAGGCCGGACGCGCCCTGCTGATTTCCGCATCGTATGGCACGGCAGATTTCCTTTCTTCAGAGTGTCAGCCGGATGTCGGCCGCTCCGTTGGATATGGCGGCGCCGGCACCGGTGTCGCGTATGGCGTAGACATGGCCGTCCGCGCTGCCGAAATAGACGAAGCCGTTGCCGACGAGCGGAGGGGTGCGCGTGATCGGACCGCGTGTGGCGAATTTCCACAGCCGGCCGCCGTCCGCGGCATCAAGTGCGTACAGCCGCCCGTCTCGGCACCCGACGTACACGCTGTCGTCATGGAACGTGGGGCCGGCGTCGACTCCGGCGGGCAGTTCTGTCAGCCATCGTTGCCGGCCCGTCGCGGCGTCCAGAGCCATGACGGTTCCGAGATCGTCAGCGCAGAACAAGGTGGAGCCGGCAAAAGCGGGTTCGCCTGCCACGAGGCCTCTGGTGGGCACGGTCCACCGCTGCCGGCCGGTGCCGGCGTCCAGCGCGCATACGATCGGCTGGTTCGTGGCGTTCGTGCCGCCGGAGTAGATGATGCCGTCGACGTGCACCGGCCAGCAGCCGCTCAGGTCGGCGTCGCCCGTAGTCCATAGATGAGACAGGCCGTCGCCGGCTATTTCGTAGGCCGCCAGTCCGGCGGTGGTGCCCACATGAATCCGGCCCTCGGCGTAGACAGGGGTGGAGCCCATCGCATCACCGATTGTTGCCCGGCTCACGGTCCCGTCGTGCGGCCAGATGGAGACGAGGGTGCCGTCCGTCGCCGCGAAATGGACTCCACCCGCGCCGATCACCAAATTCGAGCTGCCGATTCCCCCGATGCGGAGTGTCCTGACCGCACCATCATCGTCGTCCCGGTCGACGATGTAGAGCAGGCCGTCCGTGGAGGCGGCGAAGACGTGCCCATCGTGGTAAAGGGGCCGGGCAAGGATCGCATCGCCTGTCTGGACACGTCGGAGATGGCTTCCGAGCACGGGATCCAGAATGTAAAGGCAACCGTCCATGGACCCGACATACAGCTCTTTGTCGCCGCGCAGCGACATCGGAGCGTCGATCATTCCGTAGGTCTGTTGTACCCAGGGCAGCCATTCCCGCACCGGCGTCGCCTGACCAAGGGCGGCAGGTTGTGGTGGCATCGATGTGCCGGGCGTAAGCCAGGAGATGGCCGGCGGGTCCGCATTCGATATGGCCGGCGCCGCAGCGGCTTCCGCCACGTCGGCACCGGCAGTGTGATTCATCCAGACTCGCTGCAGCTCATACGATTTGAGGGTCGTGCTGATTTTGTCGAGTCCGGGGCGCCGCCAGCGGCGCCGGCGCAGACAGTTGGAGATCAGCCGGCGAATTTCGAGAGGCACCGCCGGATGGTCTGATAACAGTTCGACGGCCCGGCGCGAATCGTAGTCGGCGGTACCGTTGATCATCTGTGCGAGGATGCGGCCGAGTGCCTGAGAATCCGTTTTCTTGCGCCGGCGGAGCCTGCCGCGCGGGCCGAGCATCGGGAGCAGGAAATCCTCCCACCCGCGGACCACGCGGTGATCGTCGTCGAGGAAGACGGAATCCAGATCCAGCTCACCACAGCGCGCGCCTTTACCTCTGAGCCAGAGCAGCGCATCGGTCACCTCGGCGATATTCGCACACGCCTGCTCGACGGTGAATTCCTCACCTGCTTCGATCCGCTCTCGAATCGTCCGGGCCGAGTCCTCCGGCATCCTGGTGACCGCCCACCACTTGCCCACGCGATCGACCCCGCCGTCGAGGATGGGCACGAATGGGAGTTCCTTCGATATCTCCGCCAACTGGGATACCCGGGCGAAGAACTCTCGCTCCCGGCGGGAATTGACGAAGGCGGCATCGACGTAGAGCAGTAGGGCGGGTTTCCCGGTGTTCTGCGATACGGCCGTGGACCACTCCGCCCAGGGGTCATCGTGTTTCTCGTTCTGCGGAAACGTGTACGGAGGGTTCGCGCGCCACTTGTCGGGTTTGGCGTGGAACCAGTTCATGTGCTTGCGGGGACGAATCGGTCCAGGTCGACGACCAGGAGAGTGCCGTCCGCGGCCCCCATGATCATCTGGGGGGCGTCGGCGGCGGGATTGTCCGCCAGTTCCACCACGGGACTGTCGCCGATCTTGTACACGGACCGGTCTGATCCGTCTGTCGCGCACACCGCATTCACCTGTCCCACCCCGCCGACGTACACGCGATCTCCGATGAGAACGGGGGACGACGTGATCGCCCCGCCGGCCAAAGTGCGCCAGATTCTCTTCCCGCTCTCGGCGTCGACCGCGTACAAGCAGCCGTCCGTACTGGCGAAGTACACGGTCCTGTCCCGGACCACCGGCCGGAAATTGACCGCGCCACCCGTGGCGAAGCTCCATTTCGGGGACCCGTCCTCGGCCGCGACCGCGTGGAGGCGCTGGTCGCCGCTGCCGAAGTACACCGTGTCCCGTGCGACGGCGGCGGAGGCGTGGATGGCGCCCTCGCTGGGATAGATCCACGCCATATCGCCGGAACCAAGGTCGAATGCGTACATGAACCGGTTCCAGGAACCGACGAAGATGCGACCGCTGTGAGCGACAGGTGCCGCGTGCACGATGTGCCGGGTCTCGAACGTCCAGAGCAGAGCGCCCGTGCCGATCGTCCGAGCGGCGATCTGCCCGCCGCTGTCGCCGTGGATCACGATTCCTTCGCTGATGGTGGGGGCGGAGGCGACGGTGTCACGCAGGTCGGCATGCCACCTGACATGTCCCGTGGTCGCGGAAAGCGCGTTCAGACGATGGTCGCTGGTGGCGACGACGATCGTGTTCCCGTCGATCGCCGGGGCGCTTTCAACCCGTGCCTTGGTTTCGTGCCGCCACCGCGGCTCCAGTGTGTCGGTCTCGAATGCGCAGACGACTCCGCCCAGCCCGGCCGCGACCAGCGTTCCGTGGGCGACGGCCGGACGTACATATCCGTCGGAACGCCCCATGGGGAGAGGCTGGTCCAAGGCCAAGGTGCGCGATGCGCCGAGAACCAGGGTGGGCTGTCGCACCTCGGGCTGCTCCTGCACCGGGGTCTCCGCGAACTCGCGGAGTATGCCGAGCGCGCGCGGTGGCAAGTGCGGACGCGAGGTCCTGGAATCGGCCCCCGCGAGGTCGTTCAGGGTTTTCGAGATGTGCTCGAGCGTGGGACGCGACAAGGGATCGGCGCGCATGCAGGCGTAGACGAGCCGGCGAAGCTCGGCGGGCACCGAACGCTCGCCGGTGAATTTCGGGTCGCCGGAGCGGTTGCGTTCGACCACCCAGTTGACATTGACGCGCGGCACCGCCTTCGCCGCGGCGTACGCCAGGCAGGCGCCAAACGAATATACGTCGACGGCGATCGTCTGAACTGCTGCGACATCCATTTGTTCCGGCGCCGCGAAGCCGGGCGTGCCGAACGGACGATAGGGCGTCGTTATCGGCCGCCGAGTGTCGCGGGCCAGACCGAAATCTATGAGCAGAGCGCCTTCCGCACGGACCAGGATGTTGCCGGGATGAATATCCCGGTGAATGATCTGCTTGGCCGCCAGCGCTTCCAGGGCATGGCAGAGTGAGTTGCCCAGCCAGGCGACCGATTCCACCGGCAGCGGGGTTTCGTCGGCGCCCTCGAGTAACTGCCGCAGAGTGGGGGCTTTGATGTAGTCGACGGCGATCCAGGGATCGGAGCACTCGAGGTCGTGGCCTCGCACGGCCGGAGTGAATTCCACGCTGAGCTCCTTGGCGGCCTTCAACTCCTTCTCGAATCTCGCCAGGGAAGGCTTTCCGCCGGCTTTGATGTCTGGAGACATTCGCTTGATGGCGACGAAGTTCCCTTCGCGGTCCTGGCCGAGGTAGACCCGGCCCATCCCGCCTTCGCCCAGGACCCCGATTACCCCGTAGGGGCCGATCTGCCGGGGGTCCTCATGTGTCCACTGAAGCACAATGCAAATTTAGCATCAATTGTTGTGTGTGCTGTGAATTTCACGGTCCGTGACATTAGCGAGACATGATGGTGTCGAACGGGGGTTCGTGGCCAATGTCCGAACGGTAACTAATAAGTAGCGGCATATGTCTTAATTTGTCCGGCAATTCGCATGGAATCCACTGTCTTGAAAGCCATGCGGCGCGGATCTGTGCCGCGAGGTTCCATCCTTGAGCCCGGTAGGTGCCTGGTCGCGCGCCGCGACTGCCGCGCCGGCAGATCCAACCGAGCGCCAACCGTCCGGTTTGGCGCATCATGAGGGCATGGCCCAAGTCGTCGCACTCTCGGGGGTCCGCTTTCGCCGGCTACTGGGGAGGCGGGCGTGAGCGTCGCGGAGGACGTGCGCTTCGGCGTGCTGGGGCCGTTGCGGGTCGAGGTGGCCGATCGGGCGGTCGGCCTCGGCGGGCCGCGTCAGCGCGCGGTTCTGGCGTTGCTGCTCATCGCGCGCGGGCGGATCGTGTCGGCCGAGCGGATCCTTTCCGAGGTGTGGGAGGGCTCGCGGCCGCCCTCCATGACGACGCTCCACGGCTACGTCTCCGAACTGCGGAGGGCGCTGGAGCCGCAGCGGGCGCCTGGTGAGACGGCCCGGTTGCTGGTGCGCGAGGGGGCCGGCTACGCCCTTCGCACGCCGCCGGCCGCGGTCGACGCCGAACGGTTCGCCGACCTCGCCGCACGCGGCCGGCGCGCGCTGGACGGCGACGACCCCGAGCACGCCGCCGATCTCCTCGGCCAGGCGCTGGCGCTGTGGCGCGGACCGGCCTACGCCGACTTCGACCGGTCGGCGTTCGCCGTGCCGGACGCGACCCGGCTGGAGGATCTGCGGGCCGCCGTACGGGAGGATCGGCTGGCCGCCGTCATCGCGGCGGGGCGCCACGCCGAGGCGGCCGGTGAGCTCGAGGCGCTGGTGGCCGAGCAGCCGTTGCGCGAGCGCGGCTGGGAGCTGCTGGTCCTGGCCCTCTATCGGTCGGGGCGGCAGGCCGACGCGCTCGCCGCGCTTCGCCGGGTGCGCCGCCTGCTCGCCGATGAGCTGGGCATCGATCCAGGGCGCGGGCTGCGCGAGTTGGAAGCGGCCGTGCTCGGCCAGGATCCCCGGCTGTCTCCGGGGCCGGCGTCGCCGCCCCCCGCCAAGACGGCGGGGCCTTCCGGCAACCTGCCGTTCGCGCTGTCCGGTTTCGTCGGCAGAGGCGGCGACCTCGCGGCCGTCGCGGGCCTGCTGGAGTCACACCGACTGGTCATGCTCACCGGCCCGGGCGGGGTCGGCAAGACCAGGCTGGCCCTGGAGTCGGCCCGCGCCCGGACCGACGCCGACGGGCCCTGGCTGGTGGAGCTGGGGGATCTGCACGCCCCCGAACTGCTGCCCGCCACGGTGGCCGCCGCGCTAGGTCTGCCCGCCGCGGCCTCGCCCGATCAGCTGGCCGCGATGCTGGCCGGCCGCGATCCGCTGATCGTGCTGGACAACTGCGAGCACCTGCTGGCTCCGGCCGCCATGCTGGTCCACACCCTGCTCGCGCGCTGCGGCGATTTGCGCTTCTTATGCACCAGCCGCGAGCCGCTGGGCATTTCGGGGGAGGTGGTCTACGAGGTGCCGCCCCTGCCCGCCGCCACGGAGGCGGCGGAGCTGTTCGTCCGTCGCGCCGCCACCCAGCCCGGGTGGGAGCCCGAGCCAGGGGACGAGGAACGGATCGCCGCCCTGTGCGCGGGGCTCGACGGCATCCCGCTCGCCGTCGAGCTCGCGGCCGCCCAATGCCGGACCTTGTCCGTCGGCCAGATCGCCGAGGCGCTGGAAGATCGTTTCACCTTGCTGGTGGGCGGCCCGGCCGGGCGGCCCGACCGCCATCGGACCCTGCTGAGCACCATCGAATGGAGCGACCGGCTGCTGCGGCCGGCCGAACGCCGGCTTTTCCACCGCCTCGGCGTGTTCGGCGCGGGCTTCGATCTGGAGGCGGCCGCCGCCGTCGGCGATGTCACGCCCGTCCTCGCCCCGCTCTCGGCCCTGGTGCGCAAGTCGCTGATCACCGTGGAGCCTGGCACGGCTCCACGCCGCTACCGGATGCTGGAGACCCTCCGCCAGTACGCCCTGAACGCGCTGACCCCCGCCGAGTCGGCCACGGCTCAGGAGCGTCACCGCGTATGGGCGCTGGCCAGGGCCGAGAGCCTCGAACGCCACCTTCGCGGCCCGCAGGGCGCCCCGATGCTGGACGACCTGAGCCGCTCCCAGCCGGAGTTCCGCGCCGCCTTCGCGTCGGCGCTGGCCGTCGGGGACGGCGACTACGCGCTGCGGCTGGGTGGCGCGCTGTTCTGGTTCTGGTGGCGCCGGGGGCACGTCGCCGAGGGGCTGGCGTGGCTGTCGGACGCCTTCGCGGCCGCACCCGGCGCGGGCGTGGGCGTCCGGGCGCGTGCCCGGCTCGCCGTCGGCGCCCTGCTCTATCTCGCCGGTCAGCCGGCGCAGGCCTACGAGGTGGTCCGCACGGCCGCCGACGAGGCCCGTGCGGCCGGCGATCCGGTGACCGAGGCGATCGCCACCGCGTACGTGGCCTATTTGGGCCTGCTCAGCGGCGCCCACGTGGACGCCGCCACCCTGGCCCGCGCCGCCGTCGACCTCGCCCGGCGGACGGCCCAGGTCTGGCTGGAGGCCGAGACGCACATGGTCCGGGGGATGACGCTACGCGCCCTCGGCGATCTGCCGGGCGCCGACGCCGCCTTCAAGGAGGCGATCGCCGCGGCCCGCGCCAGCGGCCACGAATGGGTCGCGGACGGAGCCGCCTGGTGCGACATGAAGACCGCCTCGGATCGGGGGGACGGCGCCCGGGCGCTGGCGATCGCGCGGGACGTCCTCGCCGCCATGGACCGTTACGGCGACATCTCGTTCTGGCTCGTGACCGTGCACAGCGCGGCCCGCGCGCTCGCGCTGACCGGCCGGGCCGAGCAGGCGGCCGTGCTGATGGGCGCGGTGGAGGCCATCGGCGGCCGGGCCGGGGTCTCTCCGGAGCTGATGGATCCCCTGGACGGCCCGCGCGAGGCCGCGGCCGTACGGGAGGCCCTGCCGCCCGGCGCGTACGAACGCCATGCCGCGCGCGGCCGAGCCCTGTCACGGCAGGAGGCCAACGCCCTGCTGAGCACCCTCATCGACACCCGCTGACCAGCGGTCCCAAGCCGTTTCCCGGCCTGGGAAGCCGATTCCCAGCGACCGCCAAGCGGCCGCGCACATTCTCGTTGCCATGAGCGGCGCCGCCTCCCCGGCGGCCTGACAACGAGGGGGACCACATGAAGCGAACCACGCACGCCGTCGTCGCCGGCGCTGGAATGGGCGGGCTGCTCGCGGCCCGGGTGCTCAGCGAAACCTACGACCAGGTCACGGTGCTCGACCGGGACGGGTTACCCGATGAGGGCGTGCCGCGTCGGGGTGTGCCGCAGAGCGGCCACGCGCACGGGCTGCTGTCGCGGGGCAGCGAGATCCTCGAGGAGCTGTTTCCCGGGCTGACCGCCGACCTCGTCGCCACGGGCGCGATGACCTGCGACGCCCAGAACGACGTCCAGTGGTTCGGTGACGGCCACCCGCTGCTTCGGGCGCCGTCGCAGCTGCAGTGCCTGCTGGTGAGCCGGCCGCAACTCGAATGGTACGTACGCTCCCGGGTCGCCGCCCTTCCCGGCGTGGAGATCCACGAGCGCTGCGAGGTGATCGAGCCGATCGCCGGCGCGGACGGGACGGTCACGGGGGTACGCCTCCAGCGCCACGGCCAGGGGCCCGAGGACATGCCCGCCGACCTCGTGGTGAACGCCACGGGCCGCAGCAACCGTGGCACTGAGTGGTTGCGCAGGCTGGGCTACGAGCTTCCGGCCGAGGAGCGCGTCGACTCCCGGCTCGTGTACGTCTCGCGCGAGTATCGGCGCCGCCCCGGCGACACCGACGTCAACGCCATGGTCGTGGGGCACACCACGGCCACGCCGAGGGGCGGGGTCGCGCTCAGCGGCGAAGGCGACCGCTGGCTGGTCACCCTCTTCGGCATGGGCGACGACATCGCGCCCGTCGACCCCGACGGATACCACGCGTTCGCCGCCCGGCTGCCGGTGCCCGACCTGCACCGCCTCCTGGAGCGCCTGGAACCGCTCGGCCCGCCGCGTCAGATGCGCATCCCGGTGAGCATCCGCCGCCGCTACGAGCGGCTCGGCCGTCACCCCGAGGGCTACCTGGCCTTCGCCGACGCCCTGTGCCAGTTCAACCCCACGTACGGACAGGGCATGACGGTGGCCGCATGCGAGGCCGCCGAACTGCGCCGATGCCTGGCGGATGGAGGTCCGACCGGCCTGGCCGGCCGCTTCTACGAGCGGGCGGCCCGGATCATCGACGTGCCGTGGGACATGTCGGTCGGCGGGGACCTGCGGTTCCCGGCGGTCGAGGGGCCGCGGACCCTCCGGGTGAAGCTGCTCAACGCCTACATCGGGCGCCTTCACGCGGCCGCGGCGGCCGACCCGGTGGTGGGCCGCGCCTTCCTGAGCGTGGCCAACCTGCAGGCGCCGCCGCAGCGTCTGCTGTCGCCGGGCGTGCTGTTCCGCGTGCTCCGCCCGCGCCGCGGCGCCACGGCGGCCCCGCAGATCGTGGCCGCGGAAAAGATCCCGGTCACCCGCTAACACCTACGCAGATTGTGAAGAGAGGACGTTCTCACAATGAAGGGCATATCCGCCGGCAACGCCGGCAACGCTGTCTGGTTTTGAGCCCCGGCACCACTTCTTGGGGCGCGGCCCGTCGGTTACCCTCGCATCAAGATCTCCGTCAGCCATTGCGAGGGGCCGATGGGCCGGGTGCGGTTCGGGGTGCTTGGTCCTGTCCAGGCCGAGGTGGACGGACACGCGGTGAACCTGGGCGGCGCGCGGCAGCGGGCCGTGCTCGCCGTCCTGCTGATCGCCCGGGGCAGGATGGTGTCGGCCGAGCGCATCGTGTCGGACGTGTGGGAAGGCGGCCCGGCCCCGTCGCCGACGACGCTCCACGCGTCCATCTCCCACCTGCGCCGGGCGCTTTCGCCCGGCCGGGCGCCACGCGACCCCGCCGGGCTGCTGGTCCGCGAGGGCCCTGGATACGCGCTGCGCGCCGATCCGGCCGACGTCGACGCCGAACGCTTCGCCGACCTGGCCGTACGCGGCCGTCGTGAGCTGGACGGCGGCCGGCCCGGGCCCGCGGAGGAGCTGCTGACCGAGGCCTTGGGGCTGTGGCGCGGCACCGCCTACGAGGACCTGGGCGAGGCCGCGTTCGCCGTTCCCGAGGCGGCCCGGCTCACGGACCTGCGGGCCGCGGCGTCCGAGGATCGGCTGGCCGCCCTCATCGACCTGGGCCGCCACGCGGCCGCGACCGGCGAACTGGAAGCGCTGGTGGCCGGGCAGCCGCTGCGCGAACGCGGCTGGGAGCTCCTGGTCCTCGCGTTATACCGGTCGGGGCGGCAGGCCGACGCCGTCGCGACACTGCGCGCCGCTCGGCAGCGGCTCGCCGATGAGCTCGGCGTCGACCCCGGACCGGCGCTGCGCGACCTGGAAGCGGCCGTGCTCGCCCAAGACCCCCGGCTCGACCCCCGGCCCGCCCTCCGTGGCGCCCCCTCCATTGAGGTCACGCCCGTCGCGGGCAATCTGCCGTTCTCGCTGTCGAGCTTCGTCGGGCGTACGGATGACATCGCGGCCGTCGGCCGGCTACTCGGCGAACACCGCCTCGTCACCCTCACGGGGCCGGGCGGGGTCGGCAAGACCCGGCTCGCGCTGGAGACGGCCCGAGCCCGCACCGGCGACGGCGACGGTCCCTGGCTGGTGGAGCTGGCCGCCCTCACCTCGCCCGACCTGCTGCCCGCCACCGTGGCCGCCCCCATGGGCATCGCGGGAGTCACCTCCGCCGCGGATCTGGCGGCCGTGCTCGCCGGCCGAAAGCTCCTGCTCGTGCTCGACAACTGCGAGCACCTGCTCACCGCGGCCACCACGCTCGCCGGGGTGCTGCTGAGCCGCTGCCGCGACCTGCGCATCCTCGCCACCAGCCGGGAGGCCCTGGGGGTGGAGGGCGAGGCGCTCTACGAGGTCCCGCCGCTCGACCCCGGCGGCGACGCGGCCGAGCTCTTCCGCCGGCGGGCCACCGCCGTCCTGCCCGCGTGGACCGCCGACCCCGGCGACCTCGACCGGATCCCCGCGCTCTGCGCCGAGCTCGACGGCATTCCGCTCGCCATCGAGCTGGCCGCCGCGCAGTGCCGGATGCTGTCCGTCGGGCAGATCGCCGACGCCCTGGAGAACCGTTTCGACGTGCTGATCGACGGTCCGGTCGATCTCCCGCCTCGGCAGCGCGCGCTGGAGGCGACCGTCGCCTGGAGCCATCAACTCCTCGAACCTGCCGAGCGCCGGCTCTTCCATCGGCTGAGCGTGTTCGCCGCCGGATTCGACCTCGACGCCGCGGGCGCGGTCACCGGCCAGACCCCCGTGCTGCCCCCGCTGGCGGCCCTGGTCCGCAAGTCGCTGGTCAGCGTCGAGCCCGGCAGCGCGCCGCGCCGTTATCGGATGCTGGAGACGCTGCGTCAGTACGCCGTGCGGGAACTCGACCTCGACGAGCTCGGCCGGACCCAGGAACGCCACCGCGCCTGGGTGCTGGCCCGGGCGGAGAGCGCCGAGCGCAGGCTGCACGGCCCGCAGGCCGCGGAGCTGCTGCACCGGCTGACCCGGGACCAGCCGGAGTTCCGGGCCGCCTTCGCGTCCGCGCTGGAGGCGGGGGACGGCGACTACGCGCTGCGGCTGGGCGGGGCGCTGTACTGGTTCTGGTATCGCATGGGTCACATCGCCGAAGGCCTGTCCTGGATGGCCCAGGCGTTCAGCGCCGCGCCGGACGCCGGGCCCGACGTCCGGTGCCGGGCCAGGCTGTCCGTCAGCGGGCTCAGCTATCTGGCCGGTCTGCCCGAGCAGGCGTACGACGCGGTCGTGCTGGCCGAACAGGAGGCCCAGGAGGTCGGCGACCTGATCGCGGAGGCCGGCTCCAGGGTCTATCAGACACATTTCGGGCTGCTCGCCGGGAAACCCATCGACGCACCGGAACTGATCCGCAGCGCCGTCGCGCTCGCCCGGCGTTCCGGTGAGGATTGGCTGGTCGCCGAGGCGCTGATGGTGCAGGGCATGCTCGCACGCGTCTTCGGCGATCTCCCGGGGGCGACCGCCATCCTGGCCGAGGCGATCGAGACCGCGGAGTCCTGCGGCCACGACTGGGCCGCCGGCTCCGCCGCGTGGGGCGCCATGAAGACCGCGTGTGACCGCGGCGACGGCGACGGCGCGCTCGGCATCGCCGCCGGCATCCTCGACGCGCTGGACCGCCACGACGACGTGACCTCCCGGCTCGTGCTGTTCCACACGGCCGCCCACGCCCTCGTCCTGGCCGGCCGGCCCGAACCGGCGGCCGTCCTGATGGGCGGCGTGGAGGCCGTCGGCAGACGGGTGGGCTTCTCGCCGGAGGCGATGGACCCGTTCGACGGTCCCCGCGAGGCCGCGGCCGTACGGGACGCTCTCGCGCCGGACGCCTACGAACGCATGGCGGCCCGAGGACGTGAGCTGTCCCTGCAGGAGCTGACCCTGTTCCTGGCCGATCTCCTCCGGAGATAGGGCAGCCGGCGTCAGTCGAGTCGGTCGAGTCGGTCGCGTCAGTCGAAGCGCGGTGCGGCGCCCCCGTCCAAAGACGCGGCGACGTCGGGGGCAGCGGGCGCGCCTGCCGGCGGTGCGAGGGGATGATCCATGGACACGGCGGGAGGCCCGGCGTCTTCGGCTTCGGGGGAGGCGGGCGGGGCCTCGCCGGTGATCCGGGGCTCGCCGCCGTCCGTCGCCGTCACCGAGGTGGCCGTGGTCACGTGCGGCCCTCCCTGGTCGTCGATGTCGATCTCGATGCGCATGTGGGCTCCGTCAGATGTTCAGTACCGCGTAGCGCGCCTCGATGTTCACCGCGCCGGGCGTGACGTTCGTGATGGTGATCCAATAAGTGATGAAGTCAGTGGACGCGCGTTCCACGGCGACGTCCCACTGTATTTGCGGTGCGCCGGGCGCGGCCGACGTGGACACCACGGTCCACACGACATCCCATGCCGCCGGCCAGTTGAAGGTGAACCACCGGCGGCTGCTGTTCGGGGCCAGCGCCCCGGTGAACTGTGTGCCGACCCGCATTTCGATGCTCCTTCCGATCTCAGCAGACGCCGAAGCCGCTGAGGATTGCGTATCTGGCCTCGATCGCGACGTCGGAGGGCGTGAGGTTGGTGATGGTGATCCAATAGGTGATGACGTCGGCGCCCGCCCTCTCGACGCGCGTGCGCCAGGCGATCTGCGGGGCGCCGGGCCGCGGCGTGGTGGGGACGACGAGCCAGACCACCTGCCATACGGCGGGCCAGTTGAAGGTGAACCAGGTGCGGCCGGCCCCGGCCGCGACGACTCCGGTGAACTGAACCCCGACCCACGGGCCGATCTGGCGATCCATGAACGGGTCCATCGTCTTTCTGATGGTCTGCATGCACACGGCGCAGAACTCGAAGCCGATGTCGCGCATCCGGCATTCGTATTCCGGCCGGTAGGCGCCGCAGTGGTAGTAATGGGCGCCTTCGAACGCGCCGACCGTGCCGGTCGGCACCGGGCTCGCACCGCGATTGCACTGGGCGCAGTCAGGGTTGGCCATGGTCGGCAGCGCGGTGGCCGCCGCGATCAGACCGCCCCACTTGATGGTCGCGCGGTCGGTGTTGAGCGTGACGTTCGGCTGGCCGGGTTCCCCCGCCGGGTGGTGGTCCTGCGTGCCGGGCGCGTCGGCGCCGCAGCCGGCCCAGTATTCGTACTCGTCGGCCAGACCGTAGGCGGCATGGCCCATTTCGTGGAGCGCGACCTGCTGCCAGTTGCCGTTGACGGCGAACGTCGCGATCGCCCCGCCCGAGCCGCCGTACACCGGAGAATTCACCAGGACCAGAATCTGATGCCATTGCGGCACCTGGGCGGTCACCACGTTCCGCACCGCGGTGGAGTCGCACACCAGCAGCCGCCGGATGCCCGAATTGCAGAAGCTCGCGTCGAAGAACGTGGCGACGGCGCCGCCGCCGCCCCCGCAGGCGGTGGGGTCGTCGGCGCCACTGTCGGTCGAGGTGACGTCGACCCGATACACGTTGAAGGCGCAGCGCATCTGCGTGAAGGGAGCCGTCGCGAACAACGCGTCGACAAAGCTCTGCGCGTCGGTCGCGAACTGCGCCATCTGCCCGGCCTGATAACCCTCCGACACGAGCACGAGATTGAATCGGCGCGCCGGAGACCCGTTGGAGACTATTTGGGTGGCTCCCATCACCTGGCCGTCGGTGGCGGTCATCATTCACCGTCCTCAGCCGGCAGCGGGAAGCGGGCGATCTCCCGCGCCGGGCGGATGCGTCCGGCGCTGACGCGAGCCGCGGCGTCCACCGCGCTCTCCGCGGGCGGCGCCGGTTCGGGAAGGCTGGCGAAAACGCCGACCACCTGTGCTCCGGGGATATCGGGGACGATGACGTCGAAACTCCCCCTCGGCTCCGCCACGGGCGCCTGAGTGAACTGGTCGTCAGCGCTTTCCGGGAACACCTCGACGCTGTGCGGCATCGGCTCGTGCAGTACGCGCCGATGCAGAACCCGGTCGGCGCCATCGCGAACCTCGACCCAGAAGCCGGCTTCACCGTCATAACCGGAAACCGCGTGGGAGGGCAGCGGCAGCATTTCGACACGTTGCGCTGATTCCAGGCTGACCTGATCGCCTTCGTAGGAGAACACCAGCCTGATGGTGCTGGAAGCCATGCCGTCGAATCTAAGGAGTCCGCCCGCCCCGTCACCCCAGGGAAGGCACTAGGGAAACCCCCAGGCCTGGCCCTGGTGTTCTGACAGCTGTTGTTACTGGCGCGTCAGGCCTATCCATGATTCCCCCGCCCGTGGGAGATTGCGTGCGACTTTAAAGTCGAGTTTCCGATCGAATAGGTAGGAATTATGCGGGTAATCGGCGCGGGGTTCGGACGTACCGGCACGCTCTCCCTCAGGACGGCGCTGGAGCGGCTCGGCTTCGGGCCCTGCTACCACATGCAGGAAGTCATGAACAAGCCTGGCCAGCTGCGGCCCTGGCTGCGCGCGGCCAAGGGGCGGCCCGACTGGGACAGCATCCTGTCGGGCTACGAGTCGTGCGTGGACTGGCCGACCGCCGCCTACTGGAAGGAACTCGCGGATCACTATCCCGAGGCCAAGGTGATCCTCACCTCGCGCGACCCCGAGAAGTGGGTGGCCAGCATGCAGGCCACCATCCTCGCGCGGCGGGCCAGCCGGGAGAGCCTGCGCGGCCGGATGTCCGTACGCCTGTCGGCGCTGCTCGGCACGGACCTCGCCGTGTTCAACGAGATGACCGACCTTGTCACCAACCAGCGCGTCTTCGACGGCAGGATGGCCGACCCCGAGCACATGATGAAGGTGTTCGACGCCCACCTCGCCGAGGTCCGCGCCGCCATCCCGGCCGACCGGCTGCTCGACTTCCAGGTCGCGCAAGGATGGGAGCCGCTCTGCGCCTTCCTCGAGGTGCCGGTGCCGGACGAGCCGTTCCCCAATGTCAACGACGGCGCCGACTTCGCCAACCGGGCCCGCAACACGGCACGGCGCATGCTCTGGCACCGCACCTGACGGTTATCCAGGCCGACGCGGCCGGTAGGTGGCAGCGAGGTGATCCTGCAGCTCGGCGTGCCTGAACTGATAGACCGGGCCGATCGCGCGCAGCAGTCCTAGCCGATGCATGTCGTCACGGAACCTCATCAGCCGGCGCGGCAGCCTCCGCGACCACGCCAACCGGTAGGTGGCGATCACGTACGCCATCCAGGCGTGGTGTCTGCCGATCATGAACCCGACCACGAGGCCGTAGACGAGCGCGAGCACCACCGAGGCTGTGATCACGGCCAGCTTGAGCGTGGACTCCATGCTCAATCCAAGTGCGAGCCCAGGCAGGCCGACTATGACGACCGGGCACGCCGCCCGCGTCAGGTTGAGCGTCCGATCCCTTCGCCAGCTCGTCATCGGCGTCGTGGCCCGGTCCACCTCGGTCGGCTGTTCGGCCCATCTGACGAGCCCATACGCCAGCCCGATCGGAAGGCCCGCCAAGAGTGCCACGGCACCGCTTGCCAGTGCGCTCGACAGAAAGCTGCCCGAGTCCCCGCCGAATCCACTCCCGAGCCATCGGGCAAGTGTCGCCACGAGGCTGTAGACGAGGCCGAACAGCAGGCTCCCGCCGAGCCCGTACATGAGCCCGAAGCCCAGACGACGCATCAACGAGGCCGCCTGTCCACGGAGATGGAGATCCGCGAAGCCCGGCGCCTGCCGTGACCATTTGCCGGGTCCCCTCCAGCCGGCGAGCCAGCCGACGAATACGGTGACGGCTCCGACCGCGATCCCGGCGGCCGGCCAGCCTCCTGTGAATGCGAGCTCGATCCCGAATAGATACGCGAAAAGGAGCCCCGCCATGAGGCCTCCCGGGATGCCGAGTGCGGTCTTCACGGGCCAGGAGATCGCATTAGTGGTACGGGCGAGGTGCCACCAGGCGAAGTCACGGGAGCTGAGCCCGTGGGCCGGGTGCCGGTGGATCATGTGATGGGCCAGGTAGGTCAGCCGGTCGCGGACGCGGGCAGGATGCCGGCGGTGGCGTGGGCGGAACAGGTCGGCGGGATCGCGGCTGGGTGGATGCGCGGTGATGAGCGCGGGGATGAGCTGGGCGAACAGGTTCGCCCGCAGGGCGCCGGCGTCGGGAAACCGGGCCGGGTCGAGCAGGGGCGCGGGATCGGCGCCGGGGGAGATGTAGACGGTGCGCAGCAACCACAGCCCCAGCGGCCGCTCGGCCATCTCGGCCACGGGAGTCCCGCTGGTGGTGGCGCTGAGTTCGGCCAGGAGCCGCTCCCAGGCGGGGCCGGGTTCCGGAGGCAGGCATCGATAGAGGTAGTCGGCTGCGGCGAAAGGCTCCAGCGGCTGGGGCTCGATGACCACGGCCGAGGTGAGCACATCGCCGGCGGCGCCGACCGCGTCGCCGTATTCGGCGGTGCGGCTGGTGAGGATCAGCTGGTCGGATCCGGCCAGCGAGCGATTGACGGCGGCGATGATCGCGGCCTGAGCCTGGGTGGGGAGCTCGTCCAGGCCGTCGAGGATCGGCAGGATGTGGCCGCGGTCGGCGAGGATCGCTGGGATGCCGGGGCCGAGTCCGGGGGTGCCGAGCGACGGGTAGTCCTGGCTCAGCCGTACGGTCAGCCAGTCCTGCAGCCGGGGGTGGGCGGTGGGATCCCACCCGGCCACCGACAACAGAACGGGCACCGGCTCGTCGCTCGCTCGCGTGCCCAACAGTTCCAGCAGCAGCTGGACGGCCAGGGTCGTCTTCCCCGAGCCGGGAACACCGAGGATCACCAGCCGTCGGCGGCCGAGAGCGCGGAAGGAGCCGGCCAATTCCGCGATGTCGTCGCTGGAGGCCGTCAGGGGAAACGCGGGTCCCGGCATGTTGACGGGGTGATCCATCAGTTCTCGCCGCGTCGTCAGGCGCCACTGCACGGGGATGGGCGCGGGGTCGTCCAGCGACCGCCGGATCGACTCGGTCCGCCACTGGTCTGAGACCAGGCCGGCCAGGATGTCCAACGCGCGCGCGACCTTCTCCGGATCGGCCCCGGCGGCCGTGGCCGAATGCCGCCACCTCCACAAACCGGCGACGAGGGCTGGTATGGCGAAGACGACGCCGACCAACTGGGCCACGTTGGCCGCGGTCTGCAAGCCCCCCTTGTCGTAGAACGAGAGCCCGATCACGGCCAGGAGCGCCGCCAAAGCGGCGAGCCCGATCCAGAAAATGAAGCCGTACTTCCACGAGCCGCTGCGGCGTGCCACGACATCAAGGGTGACGATTTCGCCGAGGATCGGCATTGGCCCGGCCCAACTGTTATGAACTCGGGTCGCCGTACATGCGATTCAGGGATGTACGCCGCGAGGTATATGAATTGGCCATGCGACTTCCGCACGGATACACCAACGAGACCGGGCGAAGTGACGGCCTGATTCACAAGGCCTACCTGGGCCCCGATCCCGAGCTGCGCTACCGGACCGAGCGTGCGGCGCTCATCGGTCTCAGCGGCCGACTCCCGGTGCCGGAGGTGCGCGGCGGGCACGACGGCCGGCTGCTTGTGCAGGAGATTGCCGGGTGGCACGGTCAGGAGGCACTGGACGCCGGCCACGCCGGCCCGGTTCTGCGGCTGTGCGGCGAACTGCGCCGCCGGCTGTCCGAAGTGGACCCGGCGCAGGTGCCCGGACTTTCCGGCGCCGGCCAGGTGATCGTGCACGGCGACTTCGGCCCGCAGAACCTGCTCGTGAACGCGGCGGCCGACGAAGTCGTGGCGGTCTTCGACTGGGAGTGGTGTCATCTCGGTTCCGCGGTCGAGGATCTCGCCTGGGCCGAATGGATCGTACGGATGCACCATCGCGCCGCCGTGCCTTTTCTCGGCGAGCTTTTCACCGGATACGGCAGCCGTCCGCCCTGGTCCGAGCGGCACGCGGCCATGTTGCGGGCCTGCGAGAACTGCCGCGATTTCTGCGTACGGTGGGAAAGCCCCGCGGCCGTCGCCATGTGGGACCAGCGAATCCAGCAGACCCGCGAATTCCGCGACGCCGGCTAAGGGATGCCGATGGCGACGAAGGGCGCCCAGTCGACGGGGTGGGCGAAGGCGCCGCGGCCGGATTGCTTCAGGCGTTGCCGCATGTCTTCGAGGGCGTCCTGAAGTCCGGGGGTGCGAAGCGCCGGATCCGCCGATTCAGCGGCCCGATTGAGGACGCGCATCACGTCGGCGCGGCCCGCCGTGCGAATCCATATCTGCGCGGAGCGAAGGGCGGCGGCGGGGGCGGCCCCGCGCGCCGATTCCTGGTAGTAATACGCGACGATCGCGGCCGCGGCCGCGTCATCGACCACCCAGAGACTCGCAATGATCGAGGCGGCGCCCGCGAAGAGGAAGCCGCTGGCCACGCCGAGATATTCGTCCGCGGCGTCGCGCGGATCGGTCATGCCGGTCTCGCAGCCGATCAGCGCGGCCGCCATTCCCGGGCGGACGGACAGCCGCTCGTTGAAGAGATGGTCCAATGTCAGCGGCGTGTCCGCCAATCGGAGTTCCGAACCCAGCGGGTCTTTCCAGTTGTATTGGGCGTGACCGGCGTAGTGGCAGGGGTCGGCGTCGCCCATCTTGTCCGCCACCGCGGCGAACGTGGCCTGGCGTCCGGCAAGTATGCGATCGCGGGTCAGCCGCGGCCCCAACGCGATCATGTCGAGATGGGTGAGTGCCAGGTTGCTCTTGGAATCCACTATGGCCAGGGGCCGCGTCCCCGATCGCGGCCGGCTCTGCTGACGGTCCTGGCAGATGTCGAGCAGGGTCAGGCTCGGCGCGACGGTCACCTGGTAGTCGTCCACGACATAGCGGGGACGCCCGCGATGCGGCCGCCACCATGCGGCCATTGGGAGCAGGTGCAGGCCGCGGTGGGGAACGGCGATCAGCTTCGTGATCTCGTTGGCTTCGAGCAGCGGGCGAATGGGCTCGAACAATTCCTGATAGAGCCATCGGAGCGTGTCGTCGACGTCGGCCAATACGCGGGCCTCGTCCTCCTGCAGGCGTACGGGGAAATCCTCTGAGCCGACCGAGCGCATGAGCCGCGCGGTCAGTTCCGCCGCGGTGACCTTCGCCGAGAAGAACGTCGCCGGCCCTATCCAGCCCGTTGACGCCGCACCCGACGTCATCACGTAGACGACCGTCATCGTCTCGCATACCGCGAAACCCACGAGCGCGGTCCGCTGACGGGGGCGCAGCATCGCGGCCGTCTCGTGAATCCCCACCGTCTCACCGCGGGCCAGCCGGGTCGTGTACTCCCAGCGCCGATGGGTGACACGGGTGCGTGCCGTCGTGAGTCTCGGATCTTCCGTTCCGTCTTCACCCGACGCGGGCCGCGCGACGGTGAAGGAAATGACACTGTGGCCATTTATGTGTCGCGTTATGTGTCGCGCCCATCGGGCGTGCCCGGCCTCGTCGAGTCCATCGACGTACGCGGCGACGAATCTCCGGCCGGTCACATAGGACGTCGCTTCCCGCATGGCGTCGAGCAGGAGGCCATATCCGGCCTCACCCGAGAGAAATTCGCCGATCCACCCGGTCCCGAATTCCGAGGGCGCCCATCCTGACTCGGTGGGTCCACCGGCAACGTAGGTGGCCTCCGCAAGCCGGGACGCGGCCTCGCCGTACAGTTCCCGCACATCCGCGCCGCCGGGAGCGTCGTAGTCGTTGGCGACCGCGCGCATCGCCTCGAGCGCGTCATCCAGTTGTTCCATGGCGCCCCGGATCTTCTCGGTCGCTTCGGGGAGATCGCGATCTTCGGCCAGGCGGGCGGCGACCGCCCACAGGTCCTGGACCATGCTGATGGTCATCGAGGACCGGTTCTCCTCGCGGAGGAGCGCGGCCAGTCCCGCCGGGATCGGACCGTCCGGTCCGCCACCGGTGGCCGCCACGCCCACTACCTCCCACGCGTCCGACGCCCCGCCGTCCGCTGGCCCGCCCTCGGCCACCCGGAGGGGACGACGTTCGCCTGCGGCCCGCCAGAACGACTCGTCCACGGTCGCGAGGCCATGCCGTGGGTCCGCGTGGCGGCGTGCGATCAGGTCGCCGAGAAAGCGGGTCTTGGCCTTCTCCAGGGTCTCGAACGCGAGGCCGGGGTGGCCGAGCCGCAGGCGGCAGAGCTGAGCGCGCTCGTACAGCGCCGCCTTGTCGGCGAAGAAGAACCGGTCGTCGAGATCGCCCAGGAGCTTGGCCCACATGCGGTCGATCACCTGCTCGGCCTTGGTGTAGTGGCGATCGGCCGCCCGCAACTGACTCAAGCGGGCGCACAGGTCGCCGAGGGCGGCCCACGTGTGCCATTCGAGTTCGGCCTCGCCGATCGCGCCCGAGCTCCGGGCGGCCTGCAGGAGGAACGCGTGGGCCTCGTCGTGAGCTTCGCGCCGGCCCAGCCGTTCGGCCACGAGCAGACAGAGGATCACGGCGGTCGGCCGGACCGATGCCGATCCGCCCATCCCCGTCAGGGCATTGAGCAGGTCATCCAGGGCGTGGCCCGGCCCCGAGGCCACGTCGGCGATCGCCTCGAGCACCGCGGCGCCATCGGGCTCCTTCTCCTTTCCCCGCGTCGTGCTCCCGGTGCGCGCGACGGCGGTGACGTACGCGCCGACGGAGCTCAGCGTCGGCGCCTGCTCGAGCCTGTCGGCGTCGTCGCCGGAAAGGATGGTCATGATAAGCCGCCAGGCGTCGGCGGCGATCGATTCCTCGCGGTCGGCGAGTGCGTGCAGCAGCGCCGGGAGCGATCTCGGATCCTTGCGGGCGTCCAGCGCGCGGAGCGCCATCGCTCTGATCTTGACCTCGGGGTTGGTCAAGGTCGCGCAGAGCTCGGCGGTGGCCGCCAGATCCGGTCGGACGATGAGTGCCTGAACCGCGCCCCACATCGCCGCGCGACTGCGGCCGGTCAGGCACCTCCGCGCGGCCGCGGCCAGCTGATCGGCGGGCACGGTCGCGAACGCGGACTGGATGTGTCCCGCTTCCGTGCCGTCGACGGCGACCGTGGTGAGCACGGCGTCGAGGGCCGCGTCCGTGCCCGTGCGGGCCAGCGCGGTCACCGCGGCGCTTCGGTCGTCGGCATCGGGCCCTCGCGTCAGACGTACGAGGGCGGCCACCGCTTGCGGCTCCTGCTGTCCGGCGAGCCGATGGGCCGCGGCCCTGCGGTGCTCGGGTTCCTTGGCGTACGCGGCCAGGATGTCGAGATCGGTGACGTGATATACGGCGATCTGCTCGGGCCCGGCGACCGCGACGTGGATCCCGTCATTTCCGCTCGCGACGCTCAATTGAACGCCGTCGAAGCCGAGCTCCCGATATTCGCCGAGCGAATAGGCGTCTTCATCGGTCACGCGGTAGGCGGCGAGTTTTCGCCCGCTCAACAGGATCAGGCAGTCGCTTGCCGACGAGACGTGCGCGTCGGCCGGCGTCAGGTGTTTCTCCGTACGCGTGCGGACCGCCGGATCGCGGCCGCCCCAGGCGAGAAAACGCCCGTGCTCGCCGATCAGCAGATCGGTGATGTATCCGGATGCGTCGTTGAACGCGGTCGCCCATCCCGGATAACCCTCGAACAGCCTTTTCCCATCGGGGAAAAGAACAAGCCGAGTCTGGTAGTCCGATTCGGTGCGGAGCACGATGATTCGGTCGCCCGCGCAGAACACCTGGTCGACGGGTCCCACGGCGAACCGTCGCACGGCGCCGTCGGCCACCCGGCTCCAGACGCCTTCGTCCGTGTGCCCGACGAAATGGACGCGGCCGTCGGGCAGCCATGCGGCGTCGGAAACCCCGGTGGGAATGCCTTCCGACGCGGCCGAAAGGAATCCGGCATCGGGATCCTCGAGATCGAAGATGTACGCGCGGCGCTTGCTCTGCGGATCCATGACGAGTGCGAGGAGATGCCGCCCGTCCGGTGAGAGCCGGATTTTCTTCACGGGTAACGGCAGGCGAACCGAGACGCGTGCCTCGTCGGCGTAGCTTACGACCTGGACATCGTGCCCGTCGCCATAGACGCCGGCGACCTTCCGGGCATCGGGGCACACATCTAGCGCCCGGCCGCCATTGCCGGAAAGATGAACGGACGCGACCGGGGTGACCAGATTGGGCGCCACAGTTCCACCTCGTCGCTCGCACGTCACTCGTCACGGAGGTCCGATGCCAACCCCGCCGCCAGGCCTCGGTCGAAATGACATTAGCCCTTTTTGTGCGAAAGGGACGACCCGCGTCTTCCGATCCCCGGAAGACGACGTGGAAAGCGTCGAATCCGTCCAATCAACGGCAGTCGGCTCCGATGAGGCGCAGAAAGAATACGCGGCGTTCGTCAAGGAACTCCTCGACGCCGAGGAGAAGCGGACCGGCGGCCTGGAATCGCGGGCGTTGACGGTCATCGCCGGTTCTGGAACGCTCGTCACCCTGCTCCTCGCTCTCGCCGCGCTCGCCACCCGCGCGGACAAATTCCAGATCCCGGCCGCGGCGGTCTTCCCGGCCGCCTTCGCCGCATGCGCATTCGTCGCCGCCGCGCTCTGCGCCATTCTCGCCAATGCCCCGTGGCCCGCCTGGGGCCTTCGGCCGGCCTGCTTGACCGATCAACTGTGGAAGAACTGGCCGGGCGAAAAGCATCAGGCGGTCGCCAAGGTCGCCGCGACGCGGCTGCGCCTCTGGTCGGAGGCGCACGTGCTCAGCCAGAGAAAGGCGCGGTTCCTCTTCGTCGCCGTCGCCTTCCAGGCGCTCGCCACGCTCGCTCTGGCGATATCGGTCGTCGCCATTCTCGCCCATCTCTAGCCGGCCGTCGGCCGGCGTGCGAGGTCCGAATTCCGCCGAGATCTGCGGCCGGAGATGCGTTCACATCAGTGAAGGGAGAAACCATGAGCATCTCCACGACGACCGACGACATGCGACCTCGCCTGGCCCGCGCCGACTGGCCCGCGCTGGCCGATGAGCTGAACGCCCACGGCCGCGCCTTGACCCACCGGATTCTCACTCCGCAGGAGTGCCGCGACATCGCGGATCTGTACGACGACGTGGATCGATTCCGGTCCACCATCGACATGGCCCGCTATCGATTCGGCTCGGGGCAGTACCGCTATTTCGGCAGCCCCCTGCCAGAACCGGTGCGGCAGTTGCGGGAGGCGTTCTATCCCCGCCTGCTGCCAGTGGCCCGCGACTGGGCGGCCAAGCTCCGACAGCCCGCCCCCTGGCCGGACACCCTGGCCGAATGGCTGGACATGTGCCACGCCGCGGGCCAGACGAAGCCGACCCCCATCCTGCTCCGCTACGAGAGCGGCGACTGGAACGCCCTGCACCGCGACCTCTACGGCGACCTCGTCTTCCCGCTCCAGGTCGTCATCGGCCTGGACGAGCCGGGCCGCGACTACACAGGCGGCGAGTTCCTGCTGGTAGAGCAGCGGCCGCGGGCCCAATCCCGGGGGACGGTCACCGTCCTGGAGCAGGGCCACGGCCTGATCTTCACCACCCGCGACCGGCCGGTCCGGTCCGCGCGGGGCTGGTCGGCCTCGCCCGTACGGCACGGCGTCAGCCTCATCAACTCAGGCCGGCGACACACATTGGGCCTGGTCTTCCACGACGCCGCCTGAAACCCCGCCTGATCGCCGTCTACTCGCGGTCGGTGCCGAGGTTGACGGGTGCGTTTGCCCTGGTCGGGCGGTTGGGTACACCTAGGCTGCGCCGTGCGGGGCCGGGGAGGGGTGCCCGGCCTCAACAGGATCCCCCGACGCCGACGTCCGAGCCGGCACACCCGGGCAGGGACGTCGTCATCGCCGCCGACCTTGGGATTCTCATGCACATCAGCACGTGGGCCGGATGTCTCGGCGCCGTCGGCAGCAGTCCCATCCCGCCGATCGAACAGCAATTCCTGTTCCTGGCGCGTCAGATGCAGGCCCTGTCGCTCGCCGTGCACATTCCCCTGGTGTGCTTCGGCATCGCGTTTCCCGTGCTGGTGCTGTTCACCGAGTGGAGATATCTGCGGACCGGCGACGTCGTCCACCGCGCGCTCGCCCGGCGATGGTCGAAGATCATGCTGGCCCTGTTCGCGGTGGGGGTCGTCACGGGGACGATTCTCAGCTTCGAATTCGGGCTGCTGTGGCCGAATTTCATGGCCAGTTTCGGCAACGTTTTCGGGCTCGGATTCGCGCTGGAAGGGTTCTCGTTCTTCGTCGAGGCCATCTTCATCGCGATCTATGTCTATGGCTGGGACAGGCTGCCACCACGCGTCCACTTTCTCTGCGGCTTCCCCGTCGCGATCGCCGGAGTCACCGGGTCGCTGTTCGTCATCGCGGTCAACGGCTGGATGAACCATCCCAGTGGATTCACGCTACGGGCCGGCGCGGCCGTCGCCGCGGAGCCCTGGAGGGCGCTGTTCGGCAACCCATTCTTCTGGCACGAGTGGGTGCACATGTATTTCGCCGCCTTCATCGTCGCCGGTTTCCTCCTCGCCGGCGCGTACGCCTGGGGGAGATCCCGCGGCCGGTGGGGCCCGTACGAGAGACTGGCCCTGACCATCGCCCTCAGCGCCGCCGCTGTCGCCGCGCCGCTGCAACTGTTCATCGGCGACTGGGCCGGACGCGAAGTCGCCGCCCTGCAGCCGGTGAAACTCGCGTCCATGGAAGGACTCGGTCAGACGACGTCGGGCGCGGCGCTGCATTTGCTCGGCTGGTACAACGGAAGCGAGGTCGTCGACGGCATCGCGATCCCCGACCTGTTGTCGCTTCTCGCCTTTCACAATCCGAACGCGACCGTCCAAGGCCTCGACACGGTGCCGGTCGCCGACCAGCCGCCGGTGAACGTCGTGAGATTCGCCTTCCAGGGCATGGTCGGAATCGGCTCTCTGCTCGCTCTGCTGAGCGTCATCTATCTCTACGTACGCTTCCGGCGTCGACGACTGCCGACGTCGCGCTGGTTCTATCGGGCCGTGGTGGCGGCCGGGCCGCTCGCCGCGGTGGCGCTCATCTGCGGCTGGGTCACGACCGAGGTCGGTCGCCAGCCATGGGTCGTCTTCAACGTGATGCCCACCTCCCAGGCCGTCACGGGCGCGCGCGGGATTCCGATCGGGTACGGCACGCTCGTGCTGGTCTACCTCTGCCTGGCGGTCGCCCTGGCCTGGCTGTTGCGCCGGTTCAGTCGCGTGCCGCTCGACCCCGAACCGGACCGGGGGACGAGTCGTGCTGCCTGAGATCCCGATCGCCTTCATCCTTCTCGGTCTGGCCGCCTACACGGTCCTGGCGGGAGCCGACTTCGGCGCCGGATTCTGGACCCTCGTGGCCGGGGGCGGGCACGCGAGCCGGACGGCCACTCGCGATCATGCCCGGCACGCCATGGGGCCCGTGTGGGAGGCCAACCACGTCTGGCTGATCTTCGTTCTGGTCGTCTGCTGGACCGCCTATCCGGTGGCCTTCGGCTCGATCACCTCGACGCTCGCCGTGCCGCTGTTCGCCGCGGCCGTT
Organism: Streptosporangiaceae bacterium NEAU-GS5; assembly: GCA_017592665.1. Lineage (GTDB taxonomy): Bacteria > Actinomycetota > Actinomycetes > Streptosporangiales > Streptosporangiaceae > NEAU-GS5. The sequence goes on from JAGFNW010000024.1 coordinate 141,038, forward strand.
GGGATCATCCTCCGTGGGGCGGCGTACGTGCTGCGCCCCCAGCTTCGGCAGGCGCGAGCCGTCGAGAGCCTCTTCGCGCTGTCCTCGATCTTGACGCCGTTCGCGCTCGGCACGGCCGTCGGCGCGATCGCCTCGGGGCGCGTGCCAGTCGGTAACGCCGCCGGAGACCCGGTCACCAGCTGGTTCAACCCCACCTCGCTGATGATCGGCACGCTCGCGGTGGCCACCTCCGCGTATCTCGCGGCGGTCTATCTGGCCGCCGACGCCGTACGGCTCGGCGAACGCGCGCTGGAGGGCGACTTCCGGGCCCGGGCGCTGTGGGCGGGCGTCGCGATGGGCGCGCTGGCGGTCGCCGGCCTGCTGGTCGTACGCGTGGACGCCCCGTCGCTGTGGGCGGGTTTCGTGCGCGGGGCCGGTCTGGCTATGGTGATCGTGTCAGGTGTGGCCGGGGTGGGGACGCTCATGCTGGTGTGGCGACGGCGCTACGATCCGGCACGCATATCGGCCGCCCTCGCCGTCGCCGCCATCGTGGCCGGATGGGGCCTCGCGCAACGGCCGACATTCCTGCCAGGGCTGACCATCGAGCAGGCGGCGGCCGGACGTTCAACGCTCATCGCGGTGATCGTCAGCGTCGCCATCGGCGCGGTCGTCCTCATCCCGTCGCTGATCCTGCTGTTCGGCCTGTTCCTCCACGGTCACCTGGACGCGTCCTCCGAGACCCCGGAGCGGCCTTCGGACATCGGCCGCGAATCCGCGGCCAGGCGAACCCGCCCCATCGCGATCTTCGCGATCGCGGCCCTCGTGATCGGGGTCGGCTTCACGTTCTTCGGGGACCAGGGATGGACGTTCACCATCGGCGTCGCCGGCATGGTCGCAGGCGCGGGATCCGCGTACTTCCTCGCCGTCACCGCTCCCACCGTGAACGCATGATCAGGTAGGAAAGGACCAGATCGGGGGTAGGGCGGGCGGGACTTGAACCCGCGACCGAGGGATTATGAGTCCCCTGCTCTGACCAGCTGAGCTACCGCCCCGCAACCATGAAGTCTCCCACAACTTGGCAGTGGAGTAGACCAGCGGCCACTTGATCCGTCCAGAACCTCTCGACCGCGACGATGGCGCGTTCGGGGCGGGTGGGCTCGGTTAGCCTTTGCGCATGTGGGTCGTGGCGGTGATCGGGGGAGGCCTTGATGGCTGATGCCGGTGATGTCCGCCGCCTGGCGCTCGCGCTGCCGCATGTGGTCGAGATCGACAGCGACGGCTTCGACTTCCGGGTGGGCAACAAGGGGTTCGTCTGGTCGTACCCTGAGCGGCAGCCGGGCAGGCCGCGGGTCATCCGGTCCGACATCGCCGTTCTGTATGTGGGCGACGAGGCGGAGAAACAGGCGCTGCTGCTCGGCGAGCCCGAGCTGTTCTTCACCACGGCCGGCTACGACGGGCTGCCGCTGGTCATGCTGCGGCTGGCGCATGTGAGCGTCGAACGTCTGGCCGAGCTGGTGACCGACGCGTGGCACATGCGCGCCCCGGCCGAGCTGGCCCGCGACCTCGACAGCTCCGACCATCCATAGGGCGCTACGCGGGCATGGGCGTGAGAAAGTGCCCGTCGGCCCGGATGGCCTGGCCGGTGACGTTGGTGTTCCTGGCCGAGCAGAGGAACGCGATCAGGTCGGCCACCTCGCGGGCTTGGCTGACCCGCCGGATGGCGGCGGCGCCTGCCGCCTGGCGCAGGATCGATTCGGGGATCGGCTTGTCCGCCGGGACGAAACCGGCCATCACCACGTTGGTCAGGATGCCGGCCGCGGCCAGCTCCCGGGACATCACCCGATTCAGGCCGTGGAGCCCTGCTTTGGCCACCACGTACGGCGTGCTGCCCGGCATGCCGTCTTCGACCAGGCCGGTGGACACGTGCACGATCCGGCCCCATCCCGCCCGCCGCATGCCGGCGACCACGGCCCGGCTGAGGAGATACGGCCCCTCCAGGTTGGCGCGGAGCGACCGGCGTACGCGCTGGGCCGGCCCGGTCTCGAACAGCTCGCCCGCCGCGGGGAAGCCCGGCCACTCGACGGCGTTGTTCACCAGCACCTCGATGGGCGACCAGAGGTCGCCGATGCGGCGCACCGCAGCAGTGATGGATTCCTCGTCACCCAGGTCCAATTGGACGGGCAGGGCCGTTCCACCGGCTTCCTCGATGGCGGCGACGGTGGCCTTGGCGTTGCTCTCGTTCACGTTATAGCCGACCGCGACGCGTGCGCCCTCCGCGGCGAACACAGCCGCGGTCACGCGGCCGATGCCCGAGCTCGCGCCCGTCACAAGGACGGTCCGGCCGTCGAGTCCTAAGTCCATCAGCGTGTTCCTTCCGACTCGGTCAGGTTGGCCGTGCACGTGCCCAGAAGGGCGCGGAGCTGATCGCGCTCGGCGGGGGAGAGGCCTTGGCTCATCTGGGTTTCGATGGTCTGCCAGCAGGCGACCACGACGCCGAGCAGCTCCATCCCTCGCTCGGTGAGCGACAGCCGGGTCGCGCGTGCGTCGCGCTCGTCGCGGCCGATGGTCACCAGGCCCTGGCGGGCCATCCGGGCCATGGCCTTGGCGACCGTCGGCTGCTCGACCCCGAGGCGCGCGGCCAGCGCCGATTGGGTGATGCCGGGCGTCTGGGCCAGCTCGAACACCACCCGCTCCTGGCCCAGGTGCAGCCCATGCGCTGCCAGCAGCCGCTGCATCCGCCCCCGGTGCGCGAACGCGGCCAGCGCCAGCGCGTAACCCAGCGGGGCGTGGTCGGCTGGAGATCTGGCACTCATAGCCGGCCATGATACTCGCGAACTACCCAGCCGGCTATCTAATTCCGCGGTCAGTGCCCGGCGGCCTGGCCGCCGTCGACATGCACGATCTCCCCGGTGACGTACGGCGAGGCCTCAAGAAACAGCACGGCCCGCACGATGTCGTCGACCTGGCCGATCCGTCCCAGCGGAGGCATCCGGTCGCCGAGTTTCGCGTAGCTCTCCGGTGGGTGCATCGGAGTCTGGACGATGCCGGGGGAGACGGCGTTGACGCGGATGCCGCGAGTGGCGTACTCGATCGCGAGCGACCTGGTGGCCGCCGCCACGCCGCCTTTGGTGAGCGCGGCCAGCATCGCCGGCGTGGCCGAGTCGGCGACCTCGGCGAGGGTGGCCGTCATGTTGACCACGTGGCCGCCGTCGCGGCTCAGCATCTCGGCGATGGCGCGCTGGGTCAGCCGGAAGAACCCGGTGAGGTTGACCCCCACCACGGTCGCGTAGTCGTCGTCCGTGTAGTCGGTGAACGGCTTGCCGATGAACACGCCCGCGTTGTTGACCAGGGTGTCGACGCGGCCGAAGCGGTCGAGAGCCGCGTCGACGATCTGGTCGGCGGCGCCGGGCTCGGCGAGGTCGCCTTCGATGGTGAGCACGTCCGGATCGTGCGACGGCTTGATCGCGCGGGCGTTGGCCACCACCGCCCAGCCCAGCTCGCGGTATCCGGCGACGAGACCGGCGCCGATCCCCTGAGAGCCGCCCGTGATGACGGCGACCCTGGCCGTGTGGATGGACATGCGCGAGACGTACCCCGGCCTCGGTGGACGGTAATCCAGGCGAACCTTCAGGGAGCCGCCAAGTGTCGGCCGCCTGCCTGACGGGCCGCCGAGGGGCGTTGGTGATAATCGGCGCTATGACCTTCAGTGGCTTCGCGACCGCCGACCTCATCGACGCCCATGGCGACGTCCTGCACAGCTGCGCCACCCAGTTCCACTCGTACGGCCTGCGCGTGCGGTTCGACGGCGTGGTGTCGACGGTCCGCTGCCTGGAGGACAACGCGCTCCTGAAGCAGGTGCTGGCCACCGACGGCGAGGGCCGGGTCCTCGTCGTGGACGGCGGCGGGTCTCTCAGGACGGCGCTGATGGGCGACATGATCGCCGCCTCGGCCGCCCGCATGGGCTGGTCCGGCGTCGTGATCAACGGCGCCGTCCGCGACACGGTGGCGCTGGGCAGGCTCGAGCTCGGCATCAAGGCGCTCGGCGCCAACCCCGCCAGGAGCGCCAAGGAGGGCCGGGGCGACGTTGACGTCCCCGTGACCTTCGGGGGCGCCACGTTCGCACCCGGCAACTGGCTCTGCAGCGACGAGGACGGCATCGTCATCGGCCCGCATCAGCCCGACCAGCCTGACCAGCCCTGAGCGCGCGAAACCTAGATGATCGATTCCAAGGGGGTCAGCCGGATGGGTCGAGGGGGGCGTGCGCATCGGCCGATTACCCGACGATGGGCCAGCCGATGACCTGGTCGAGCTGGAGGTTGCGGAGAACGGCGTTGTCCA
>JAGFNW010000025.1 GCA_017592665.1 Streptosporangiaceae bacterium NEAU-GS5
ACTCACCCGTTCGCCGCTCGAGTACCCCGAAGGGCCTTTCCGCTCGACTTGCATGTGTTAAGCACGCCGCCAGCGTTCGTCCTGAGCCAGGATCAAACTCTCCAAACAATGCTTCGTCTGGAACCGTTAGTCCCAGCATCACAAAGGAATCCGTCAAAAATGACGGGGTATTCCAAATGATGCAAAATACTAGATTTGCATGCACTGGCTTTTAGCACACTGTTGAGTTCTCAAGAAACGGACGCGTTACGCTTCGTTTCCGTTCTGTCCGCTATCCTGTCATGCTGACCGGTTCGTGTCAATTTGACTTGATCTAGGTCAGTCGACAGGGATTGGACCGCCCCGGTTTCCGGGGCAACCCCTCTAACTTACCAGACCTGGGCCGTCCTCGCGAACGGATCTTCAGAACTGCCGAGTTAGAAGGGATTGCCGACGACGTACATGCGACACCCACTCGCTAGGGAGTGTGGGTTGCGCCGGACGACACCGACCACCAAACATTAGCAGCCCCTCCGAGTGCTCCGGCCCACCTCTCGAACAATCCCCTTCCACATAGACTCGGCGAGTGAGCGACATGCCGCCGGTGGCGAAGAAGGTGCCAGTCGAGCGCACGCATCACGGGGACACCGTGATCGACGAGTACGCGTGGCTGACCAATAAGGACGATCCCGACACCATCGCCTACCTGGAGGCGGAGAACGCCTTCACGAGTGAGGCGACGGCGCATCTCAAGGATCTCCAGGAGAGCATCTTCAAGGAGATCAAGGGACGGACGCTGGAGACCGACCTGTCGGTTCCCACGCGCAAGGGCGCGTGGTGGTATTTCGGGCGGACCGTGGAGGGCAAGCAGTACGGCATCCAGTGCCGGCTGCCCGTCACCTCCGACACGCCGCCCGAGCTCAAGCCGGGTGAGGTGCTCGAGGGCGAGCAGGTCATGCTCGACGGCAACGAGCTCGCCGGCGAGAGTGCCTTCTTCTCGATCGGCACGAGCGCCGTCAGTCCCGACGGAAGCATGCTCGCCTACTCCACCGACTACAGCGGCGGTGAACGTTTCACGCTGCGGTTCAAGAATCTGGCCACCGGCGAGCTGCTGGCCGACGAGATTCCGGAGATCTTCTACGGCGGCACCTGGTCCGCCGACGGTTCGACGTTCTTCTACACGACGATCGACGAGACCTGGCGGCCCTATCGGGTGCACCGGCACAAGCTGGGCACCAGCCCGGACGCCGACACGCTTGTCTATCAGGAGGACGACGAGCGGTTCTGGGTCGGCGTCGGCCTCACCCGCAGCGAGCGCTACCTGGTGCTCAGCGCGAGCAGCAAGATCACCAGCGAGATGCGGATCCTCGACGCCGCGACCCCTGACGGCGAGTTCCAGGTCGTACGGCCCCGGGCGACCGGCGTCGAATACGGTCTCGACCACGCCGGCGACCGGTTCCTCATCCTGCACAACGAGAACGCCGAGAACTTCGAGATCGCCTGGGCACCGCTCGACGCGCCCGGTGAGTGGACGCCGTTCGTCCCGCATCGTGCGGACACCCGGCTGCTCGACGTCGACGCGTTCGCCACGCACGCGGTCGTCCACTTCCGCCGTGAGGGGCAGACCGGCATCCGGATCCTCCCCCACGGGCAGGAGCCGTACGAGATCGAGTTCCCGGAGCCGATCTACGACGCGGGCCCCGGCGGGAACCCGGAGTTCGGCACCGACCGGCTGCGCCTCGGCTACACGTCAATGGTCACCCCGTCGTCCGTGTACGACTACGTGCTGGCCACCCGCGAGCTCGTCCTGCTGAAGCAGAAGCCGGTGCTCGGCGGCTATGACCCGGACGACTACGAGCAGTTCCGCGAGTGGGCGACCGCCGACGACGGCACCCGGATCCCCGTCTCGATCGTCGTACGCAAGGACTCCCCCCGCCCCACCCGCACCCTCCTCTACGGTTACGGCAGCTACGAGACCTCGGTCGACCCTTACTTCTCCGTCGCCCGCCTGTCACTGCTTGACCGCGGCTTCGCCTTCGCCATCGCCCACGTGCGCGGCGGCGGCGAGATGGGCCGCCGGTGGTATGAGGACGGCAAGCTGGCACAGAAGAAGAACACGTTCACCGACTTCGTCGCGGTGGCCCGGCACCTGAGGTCCAAGGGCTGGTCGGATCGGATCGTGGCGCGCGGCGGCTCGGCGGGCGGGCTGCTCATGGGCGCGGTGGCCAACCTCGCTCCCGAGGAGTTCACGGCGGTCGTGGCCGAGGTGCCGTTCGTCGACGCGCTGAACACCATCCTCGATCCGTCGCTGCCGCTTACGGTCATCGAGTGGGACGAGTGGGGGGATCCCCTGCACAACTCGGACGTGTACGCCTACATGAAGTCGTACTCGCCGTATGAGAACGTCGACGGCAGGCCATACCCGCCGATTCTGGCCATCACCAGCTTGAACGACACGCGCGTGCTCTATCACGAGCCGGCGAAGTGGGTCGCTCGGCTGCGGGCCACGGCGCGGGGCGGCCCGTTCCTGCTGAAGACAGAGATGGGCGCCGGGCATGGCGGCCGGAGCGGCCGTTACGACGCCTGGCGCGAGGAGGCCTTCGTGCTGGCCTGGATCATTGGAGTCACCTCATGACGTATATCGCCGCCGACGACCGTTACGGCGCGATGCCGTACAACCGGAGCGGGCGCAGTGGGCTGAAGCTGCCCGCCGTGTCGCTCGGGCTGTGGCACAACTTCGGCGACGACAAGCCGATCGAGTCGCAGCGCGCGATCCTGCGCCGGGCGTTCGACCGTGGCGTGACCCATTTCGACCTGGCCAACAACTACGGCCCTCCGTACGGCTCGGCCGAGACGAACTTCGGCGGCGTCTTCGCCACCGATTTCAAGAAGTACCGCCATGAGCTGGTGATCTCGACGAAGGCCGGCTGGGACATGTGGCCGGGGCCGTACGGCGAGTTCGGCTCGCGCAAATATCTGCTCACGAGCCTCGATCAGTCGCTCGAGCGGATGGGTCTCGACTACGTCGACATCTTCTACAGTCACCGCTTCGATCCGGACACTCCGCTCGAAGAGACGATGGGCGCCCTGGATCACGCGGTCCGCTCCGGCAAGGCGCTCTACGCGGGGATCTCGTCGTACTCGCCCGAGCGTACGGCCGAGGCGGCGGGCATCCTGCGGGAGATGGGCACGCCGCTGCTGATCCACCAGCCGTCGTATTCGATGCTGAACCGCTGGATCGAGGGCGGCCTGCTCGACGTGCTCGAGCAGGAGGGTGTGGGCTGCATCGCGTTCTCGCCGCTCGCGCAGGGAATGCTGACCGACCGCTATCTGACGGGCATCCCGGAGGGCAGCCGCGCCGCGCAGGGCAAGTCGCTCGACCCGGGCATGCTCACGCCGGAGACGCTCGGCCACATCCGCACGCTCAACGAGCTCGCGGCCCGCCGCGGGCAGACGCTGGCCCAGATGGCGCTGGCCTGGGCGCTCCGCGACAAGCGGGTCACGTCGGTGCTGATCGGCGCGAGCAGCGTCGGGCAACTCGACGACAGTCTCGGCGCGCTCGGCAATCTCGAGTTCGCCCAGGAGGAGCTGGACGCCATCGACAAGAACGCGGTCGAGGCCGGCATCGACCTCTGGCGAGGATCCAGCACGTCATAGGGCGTTGTGCCGCTGGAGCCAGGCGAAGGCGCCCCAGCCGGGCAGGACCGGGAGCCAGAAGGTCATCAGGCGGAACAGTAGGACCGCCGAGGTGGCGACGGTGCCCGGCAGCCCGGCCACGGTCAGGCCCAGTGACAGCGACGCTTCGACCGCCCCCAGGCCGCCCGGCGTGGGGGCGGCCGAGCCGATCGCGTTGCCGGCGAGGAAGACGACGGCGACCGCGGTGAAGCTCAGCCCACCGCCGAAGGCCTCGACGCAGGCCTGCAGGCAGGTCACGAAGAACAGGGTCAGCAGCAGCGTGCCGCCGAACGCCTCGGTCACCTTGCGCGGCGACTGCAGCACGTCGAGCAGGCGCGGGACCACCCCGGAGAACATGGCTTTGACCCGGGTCGTCACCAGCCGCCGCAGCGGCCCCACGGCGAGCACGATCAGCATCACCACGGCCAGCGCGAGCAGCACGACGATGACCGTGCGCGAGGGCGACAGGGTGGTGGTCTGCTGGGTGCCGGTGACGTATCCGAACAGCAGCAGCAGCGAGATGTGGAAGGCCAGCCCGACCAGCTGCGACGCGCCGACGCTGGCCACGGCCGGCCCCGGCGGGATGCCGCGCTTTTGCAGGTAGCGGGTGTTGATGGCGACGCCGCCCACGGCCGCGGGCGCGACCAGCTTGACGAACGAGGCGGCCAGCTGGGCCAGCACGGTCCGGCCGAGCGGCAGGTTCTCGGGGACGAACCCGCGCAGCATGATGGCCGCCGCCACGTAGCTGAGGCCGGCCGCGACCAGCGCGATCCCGCCCCACGCCCAGTTGGCCGAGGTGATCACCGAGACCAGGTTGACCTTGCTGAGCTGCGAGAGCAGGAAGTACGCGGCGAGGGTGGACGCGATGATCGTCACGAGGGTCCGGGGACGGAACCGTTCGAGCCGGATCTCCTCCACCTCGACCTGCGGTTTCATCGCGACGATGTGCTCGCGGATGGCCGGCAGGAGCTCCTTGTCGCGGCTCATGGCGGCGCGGGTGACCCGGGTCAGCGCGATCCGCTGCAGCAGCGGCATGGCGCCGGCGAGCATGTTGGCCCCGAGGACGGCCGCGGCCGCCTTCACCGAACGCTCGGCGCCGACCCGCAGGCCGAGATAGGCCAGCAGCTGCACGACGTCGAGGCGGAGCAGCAGGTCGCCGGCGGCGATCTCGCCGCTGCGCGCGTCGACGAGGAGGACCCGGCCCGAGTCGTCGACCTGGATGCTTTCGCCGGTCAGGTGCCGGTGCGCGAGCCGGTGCGCGTGCAGCAGCCTGACCTGCTCCCAGATCCCGGCCAGCAGCTCGTCGTCCAGCTCGTCGTCGGGGATCTCGGCGATCGGGCGGCTGTCCACGTGCTCGTACGCCAGGAGGGCGGCCTCGGTGCCGACCTCGCTCGTGCCGAGCAGCCGCGGGATCGAGGCGCCGGCGGCCTGGGCCGCGTACGCCATGAGGGCCTCGCGTTCGAGTTCGGCGCGCAGGGAGCGGATGGCGCGGCGATGGGTCTCGGTGTTGAGCCGGATGCGCCGCCATAGTCGATAGGCGAAGCCGGCCACCTGCTGGTCGCGGTCGAGCACCGTGACGTCGAGGCGGCGCTGGTCTTCCAGGCCGACGAGGTAGCGGCGGCTGCCCGACTGGTCGTCTTCGATCCGGCGCGCGCTTATCGGGTGGAAGCCGAGCCGTCTCAGGGCCGCGATGACCGAGCTGCCGGGTGGCCGGGTGTTGGCGCTGCCGATGCCGTACAAGGTGCCGAAGCCGACGGCCATGCCGACCAGGTAGCTCACGATGATGCCGAGCGCGGTCACCTTGGTGGCGGTGAACAGGGCGAACATGTCCAGCAGCAGAGCCGCCCACATCAGGGCCCGCCACTGCGGCCGCCGCGACATGCGCACGGCCGTCGCGTACGCGATGGCGGGGGTGAGCACCGTGCTGATCGGCTCGATGTCGCGGCCGCCGGTCAGCAGCTGCCGCAGCTCGGCCGGGCCGTGCGTGACGACCCACTCGTCGGCCGTGTATGCCAGCAGGAGCGCGAGGATCGCGGCCACGAGCCCCTGGGCGACGCGCATGCCGTCGCGGTGGAAGACCCGTTCGACCGCGAACGCCACGGGCACGATGAGCACCGCGACGCCGCCCAGCAGACCCGCGACCGAGGTCAGCAGGTCGGGCGCGCGGCCGGTGCCGGCCTGCACGTCGGTCTCCAGCCCGTTGAGCGTGCGCTGCAGCCCGAGCGCCAGCAGGATGACCGCGGCGAGGCTGGCCAGCGTGAGCAGGAACCGCAGCGCGTCGGACGGGCGGCGGATCCGCTGCGGCAGCAAGGGCTCGACGACGAGGACGACGCCGCCGCGATCCGGCGCCCCCGCCTGCTCGTCTCGTTCCTCGATGGCCCTCACCACCAGTGATTGTGTGCGATCTTCGCACCTAGTATCAACACATGCGTATCTCCATTGCCGCTGACAGCCTCGACGGCGTTGCTGCGCGGGTCGTCAGCGAGGTAGAGCGGCGCGGCCACTCAGTCACACTCTATGGAGCGCTGGCCCCAAATGATCGGTCGGATTGGGCCTGGTGTTGTTCGGCCGCGGCGCGGGACATCCCGCAGGGCCGCGCCGACCAGGCCATCGTGTGCTGCTGGACCGGCACGGGCGCGTCCATCGCGGCCAACAAAATCCCTGGTGTGAGGGCCGCTCTCTGCGTGGACGCGGCCACCGCGGACGGCGCGCGCACGTGGAACGACGCCAACGCGCTCGCCCTCAGCCTGCGGCTGACCTCCGAGCAGACCCTGCTCGAAATCCTGGACGCCTGGTTCGCCGGGAAGCCCAGCACCGACCCCGCGGATGTGGCGAACATCACGGAGGTCAGCCGGCCTTGATGCGAAATGTCCGGTCGAACCACACGGTGTTGGCGTCGTCGAATCTGGAGACGGTGAAGGTCGCCTCCTGCACGTCCCCGGCATCGTCGAAGTCGATGGGGCCGCTGACTCCGTTGTAGTCGACGTCCGCGCCTCGCCGGAGCAGGTCGCGGCACACCACGAAGGTGGTGCAGACACGTCCTTCGCGGCTGACGCCGGTCAGCTGGGCGGCGGCCAGCAGGCCGCTGTCGTCGTGGGCCGCCTCAGCGGCGAGCGCGGCGAGGACGACCGCGTCGTAGGCCTCCGCGCCGTAGTAGTCGGTGTCGAGCGACGAGTCGATCTGGCTCATCCGCTCCCTGAGCCAGTCGGGCGGGTGGGTGTGCGGCGATATGGCCTTGACCTTCGCCAGCGCTCCGCGTGGGAGCGCGTCGTAGTAGTCGAAGACGGCGGTGTCCGCGAAATACCACTTCTTGTGGCGCATCGACCACCCGTAGGCAGGCAGCTCCTCGATCATGCCCTCGACGTCGTCGTCGTTCCCGATGAACACGACGGCGTCCGGGTCGAGGCGGCTGAGGTCGCGGGCGATATCGGCGAAATTGACCTCGCTGGTCACTCGGAACCAGCGCGCGATCTTGGCGCGTGACCGATCCAGGCCGGCGCGGAGACCCGCGCCGATGTCGCCGTCGTCGACGTAGGAGTAGACGACGGCGACCTTGCGATGCCCGGCCTGCTCGACCAGCCGGGCCAGAGCCCTGCCCTCCAGGGCGTCGGTGCCCGCCAGCCGGAAGAACAGGCCCCGGTCGTCGTCGGTGGTGAAATACCTGCCGGTGTTGGACGGCGAGATCATGAGTATTCCGGCCGGCACTGCCTGGTCCAGCATCTCCAGAGGGCCTTCGTCGCAGGCGTCGACGATGACGTCCACATCCTGGCTGAGCAGGTCGCGCACGGCGGCCTCGTCGAATTCGGGCACGTCGCCGCCACCGACCAGCCGGACGGGCCGGCCGAGCACGCCGCCCGCCGCGTTGATCTCCTGCACCGCCACACGCATTCCGGCGATGGCCGCCGGGCCGTAGATGCAGGTGTCCGTCGTCGGGAGGAGCGCGCCGATGGTGAGCTCATCGGCCGGTGCGACCGCGGCGGCCGGTGGCCGCGCCGTGCTGCGCTCCTGCCGCGCGGTGGCGGCCGGGACGACGGTGACCAGGAGCAGGGTGGCCGCGAAGCCGAGTGCGGCCGCCAGGCGAGCCCGGGAGGGGGGCGTGAGGCGGACCCGGGAGCCGGACGATAAGCGCAGGGCCGGGCTGGCGGTCAGGATGTCGCGTTGCAGCGCCCGCAGTTCGGGCCCAGGTTCGAGGCCGAGTTCCTCGACCAGCCGCGTCCTCGCGTCCTGGTAGGCGGAAAGGGCCTCTGCCTGGCGGCCGGAGTGGTAGAGGGCGAGCATCAGCTGGGCCCACAGGCGCTCACGCATGGGGTGTTCTTCGACCAGGCCGCGTAATCGCCCGACCAGCGTCTTGTGGCGGCCCATGGCCAGCTCGGCGTCGAAGCCCTCCTCGACGGCCGCGAGGCGTTCCTCGTCGAGCCGGATGGCGTACTCGCGGGCGACGCCGCCGAGCTCCACGCCTCCGAACGCGTCTCCGCGCCACAGCGCCAGCGCCTGCCCGTACGCCTCGGCCGCCCGCTCGCGCGGGGAGGCCGTCCGCGCCATCCGCAGCAGCCGCTCGAACCTGGCGGCGTCGACCTCGTCCGGGACCACGGTGAGCGCGTAGCCGCGAGTGGCCGCCGCGATCCGGCTCGCGTCGTCCATCATCCGGCGGAGCTGGGCCACGTACGCGCGGAGGTTGTCGGCGGCCGACCGCGGCGGCGCGACCGGCCAGAGCGCGTCGACCAGGCGGTCGACGGAGACCGCCGCGTTCGGATGCGCCAGCAGGCAGGCGAGCAACGCGCACAGCTTCGGCGTGGTGATGCGGGTCGCCAGCATCCCATGGCGGATCTCGACCGGCCCCAAGACGAGGATCTCCACCGTCTCCCCCTGTTGTCACTGCCCCCACTATCGAAGACGCCTGACGGAGCAGCAGAGTTTCCCGCCCCAACATGCCCTATACGGATCTCTATACGGCCCTCCTGCGACCGTGATCCTGGGTCACCGAATCTCCGGGGCATGGCTCCCGTCACAGGGGCCGGGAGCCGTACCCCGGCGAAACGCTGATGCCGTCAAACGGTGCCGGACCGTACATTGAACGTCATGGAACTGCGGGTGTTGGGGGCTTGTCCGCTGGATTGCCCGGATACGTGTTCATGGGTGGTCACGGTCCGCGACGGGGAGGCGGTGAGCCTGCGCGGCAACCGCGATCATCCGTTCACACGCGGCGCGCTCTGCGTGAAGGTCAACCGCTACCTGGAGCACATGAACGCCGACGACCGCATCCTCTATCCGATGAAGCGGATCGGGCCGAAGGGGGCCGGTGAGTTCGAGCGCATCTCGTGGGACGAGGCGCTCGACATCATCGCCGACCGGCTGACCCGGATCGTCGCCGAGCACGGCGGCGAGGCCATCTGGCCCTATCAGGGCACCGGCACGCTCGGCTACATCCAGGGCGAGATGGGCGAGGCCGGGCGCCGGTTCTGGAACGTGCTCGGCGCCTCGCGGCACGACCTCAACATCTGCTCGCGGGCCGGCGGCCTCGGCGTGAAGCTCGCCCAGGGAACCCACGGCGGCCTGGATCCGGAGATGTTCGCGCAGGCCAAGCTGATCCTCCTGTGGGGCACCAACACCCTCACCAGCGGCCATCACCTGTGGAAGTTCATCCAGGACGCCGACGCGCACGTGGTCGCCATCGACCCGATCCGCACGCGTACGGCCGAGCAGGCCGACGAGCACCTGCCCATCCGGCCCGGCACCGACGCGGCCCTCGCGCTCAGCCTGCTGCACGTGGTCCTGGAGGAGGGCGCGGAGGACCGCGACTACATCGAGAACCACACGATCGGCTGGGACGAGTTCAAGAAGGAGATCGAGAGCTTCCCGCCGGCCAAGGTGGCGGAGATCACCGGGCTGCCCGAGGAGCAGATCCGGGCGCTGGGCCGGCGGCTGGCGCACACCCGGCCGACCGCGATCCGCGCCACGATGGGCATGCAGCGGCACGAGGGCGGCGGCAGCGCTCTTCGCGCCCTGGCCTGCATCCCCGGCGTGACCGGCGACTGGCGGCACCCGGGCGGCGGCCTGTCCTACATGACCGCCGCGTGGATGCCGCTGTCCATCGACGCCCGATATGACCTGCTGCCCAAGCCCGTCCGCACGCTCACGATGACCCGGCTGGCCGACCAGCTGGACGAGTCGGTGAAGTGCCTTTGGGTGTACGCCGCCAACCCGATGGGCTCCACCTCCGACCAGAACCGGATCCGCGCCCGCATGGCGCGGGAGGATCTGTTCACGGTCGTGATGGAGCAGTTCCCCACCGACACGGTCGACTACGCCGACCTGGTGCTGCCGGCGACCATGCAGCCCGAGCACGCCGACATCCACTCCGGCTACGGCCACATGTACGTGGTCTGGAACGAGCCCGCGATCGCCCCGGCCGGCGAGTGCCTGTCCACGAGCGAGACCTTCCGGCGGATCGCCCGGCACATGGGCCTGACCGAGCCGTCCCTGTACGACTCCGATCTCGACCTCGCCGCGCAGTTGCTCGACGGCAGCGGCATCGACCTGGCGGAGCTGCGCAAGCAGGGCTGGGCGAGGGTCGAGATCGGGCAACCGTTCGCCGACGGGTTCCCGACGCCGAGCGGCCGGCTGGAGTTCGCGACCGACCGGGCCGTGGAGGCCGGGCTGCCCCGGGTCGCGACCTATGTCCCTTCTTATACGGCGCGCACCAGGCGCGGCTCCCGGCTCGCGCTGATCACCCCGGCGTCCCACACGTTCCTCAACACGATCTTCGCCAACAACCCCGAGCTGCTGCGCCGCTCGGGGGGCCCGACGATCGTGCTGAACCCCGCGGACGCGGCCGAGCGCGGCCTGGCCGACGGCCAGCCGGTCCGGGTGTACAACCGCGTCGGCGAGATCAGGGCGTATGTCGAGATCTCCGACAAGGTGCGGCCCGGGGTGGCGGCCACCGCGAAGGGCATGTGGCCCAAGCTCAGCCCCGACGGCGCCAACCCCAACGCGCTCATCGAGGAACGCGACGCCGACCTCGGCCGAGGCGCCACCTACCACGACAACTTCGTTCAGGTGGCGCCCGCGTAAGAGGTGGTTCAGGGTCCGGTCAGGGGCATCCCCGATCCGCATGAACGTGCCCGAAGGCACGCTAAAGGTATGAACGAACTCACTCGACGCGACGAAATGTCGCTGGCGGGCGCGGCGCTCCGTGGGGCCCCGTGGACGCCGGCCGCCGTGGCCGGTGGCGCCATGGCCGCGATCAGCTTCGTGTCCGGCGTCATCCTGCCGGGATCTGCCAGCCTCACCGCGGCGCTGTGCCTCGGCATATCGGTTTTCGCCGTCGTGGCCGCGGTCGGCGCGATCGCGCGGCCCGATGTCGGCGACCGGACGACGCAGCAGGCGCGCCGCTGGTCGCTGCGGCACCCGTGGCGGTTCGCGCTGTATCCGGGTGCGGCGGCCGCGGCCCTGACGTATCCGGTCCAGTTGGTCTTCGACCACGAAGGCGTCATCGGCGCCGCTTGGGACGCCGCATGGAACGGTTTCTGGGTGTTCCTGTTCACCGGCGTGATCGGCATGTTCATGCGCGGGCGGAAGCGCCAGTAACAACCCCTATTTGCGGACATCCCACCACATGGTGATGAATGTCCTTGGCCGCGACGGCCACACACCGAGCGCCTCGGCGGCGGCGATGACCTCCGGGGCACGAGACGGGTCGAGGCAGAGCCGGCGGCAGGCGCTGTCGGCCATCTCCTCGGCCGAGGGGAACATCGGCTCCGGCGCCGGCCGTGACTCCAGGGTCACGTCGAAGCCCAGCGAGGCCGCGATCTCCGCGGCGTCGTCGCTGGTCGGCCGGGTCGGCCTGACCAGCCCGTGAAAGTGCTCCCACAGAGGGTTGAGCCAGCTGGTCGGGTGAACGTCGGACAGCTCGACCACGACCCGCTTGCGCGCGTGGTCGTCCAGCGCCACCAGGAACTGCGCCAGCTCCGGCACGTTGTAGACCACGTGCGCGCAGACCACCACGTCGGCCTCGGGGGCCTCCACGTCGGGCCAGCGGCCCTCGATCAGCCGCGCGTCCGGCCGCAGGCGGCCGAGCTCGGCCAGCATCTCCGGGTTCTGGTCGACCGCGATCAGCTCGGCCGGCTCCAGCGGCAGGCTCGCCGCCCCGGCTCCGGCCCCGACGTCGAGGACCGATTCTCCCATTGCCTGCCTGGCCCGGTCGTACGTGGGGCCCGCGGGCGCGGAGATCTCACTCGCCGCCCGGCGGGACATTCGCTGGACATTGTGCAGCCACGGATTGACCGTGGTCGTACGGAGGATCTCGTCCGGGATCGCCCAGGATTCCAAATCGGCCTGCCAACGCGCGTTCAGGTCCATACGCCCGATTCTCCGTGAGACAGGTCACGCGTATGTTCGGCTACCGGTGGGTAACATTGAATTGATAGGGTTACCCACCAGTACGTAACCGGGTCTTGACCGTGGGGAGCGCGTGCCATGGGCCACTACAAGAGCAACATCCGTGACCTCGAGTTCAACCTGTTCGAGGTGCTGGGGCGCGGCGAGGTCCTCGGTAGGGGCCCGTTCGCCGACATCGACGAGGACACGGCACGCAGCATCCTCGACGAGGTCGACCGGCTTGCCACGGGGCCGCTCGCGGAGTCGTTCGCCGACGCCGACCGCCATCCGCCGGTCTTCGACCCGAAGACGCACACCGTGACCATGCCGGAGAGCTTCAAGAAGTCGTATCAGGCCTGGGTGGACGCCGAATGGTGGCGCTTGGAGCTCCAGCCTGAGCTCGGCGGCACGGTCGCGCCACGCAGCCTCGTCTGGGCCGTCGCCGAAATGGTCCTCGGCGCCAACCCGGCCGTGTGGATGTTCGGCAGCGGACCGGCCTTCTGCCACCTGCTGTACGAGCTCGGCACCCCCGAGCAGAAGCGTTTCGCCGAGCTCGCGGTCGAGCGGCACTGGGGCTCGACCATGGTCCTGACCGAGCCGGACGCCGGCTCCGACGTGGGCGCGGGCCGTACGAAGGCGGTCGAGCAGCCCGACGGCAGCTGGCACATCGAGGGCGTCAAGCGCTTCATCACCAGCGCCGAGCACGACCTGGCCGAGAACATCTTCCACCTGGTGCTGGCCCGCCCCGAGGGCGCCGGCCCCGGCACCAAGGGCCTGTCGATGTTCCTGGTCCCCAAGTATCTGGTCGACCTCGAGACCGGTGAGCTCGGCGCGCGCAACGGCGTCTACGTGACCAACGTCGAGAAGAAGATGGGCCTGAAGGTGTCGACGACCTGTGAGCTCACCTTCGGCGAGCACGAGCCCGCGGTCGGCTATCCGGTCGGCGGCGTGCACGACGGCATCCGCCAGATGTTCATGGTCATCGAGCACGCGCGGATGATGGTCGGCACGAAGGCCATCGCCACGCTGTCCACCGGCTACCTCAACGCGCTCGCGTACGCCAAGGAGCGCGTGCAGGGCGCCGACCTCACCCGCATGGCCGACAAGACGGCCCCGCGCGTTCCGATCACCCATCACCCCGACGTGCGCCGCGAGCTCATGCTCCAGAAGGCGTACGCCGAGGGCATGCGCGCCCTGGTCCTCTACACGGCCACCTTCCAGGACGCCGTCCAGATGGACCCGTCGGACACCGCGGCCGTGCACATGAACGACCTGCTGCTGCCGCTGGTCAAGGGCGTCGGCTCCGAGCGGTCGTACGAGCTGCTGGCCCGGTCGCTGCAGACCCTGGGCGGCTCGGGCTTCCTGCAGGACTACCCGATCGAGCAGTACATCCGCGACGCGAAGATCGACTCCCTCTACGAGGGGACGACCGCGATCCAGGGCATGGACCTGTTCTTCCGCAAGGTCCTCCGCAACCAGGGCGAGTCGCTCGGCACGCTGTACGCCGAGATCAAGGCCTTCGCCGCCTCCGACGCCGGCAACGGGCGGCTGAAGGCCGAGCGCGCCCTGCTCGGCGAGGCTGCCGACGAGGTCAAGGCCATGGCCGACATCATGGCGGGATGGGCCATCGGCTCCCTGGAGACCCCCGCCGAGGTCTACAAGGTCGGCCTCAACACCACCCGCTTCCTGATGGCCCTCGGCGACCTGGTGATCGGCTGGCTGCTGCTGCGCCAGGCCGAGGTCGCGCTGACCGCCCTGGCAGCCCGGGAGGACCCGTTCTACCAGGGCAAGGTGGCCGCGGCCGGCTTCTTCGCGCAGACCGTGCTGCCGCGCCTGGCCGCCGAGCGCAAGGTGGTCGCCGCCACCGGGCAGGACCTGATGGACCTGCCCGAAGAGGCCTTCTAGAGCAGTTCTAGATCCGGGACAGGGCCCGGTCGCTGACGAAGCAGTAGATGCCGAACTCGCGCGCACGCCGCTGGGCGTACGCGGTGAGTTCGGCGCTGTCGGCGTAGTCCAGGGCGTAGACGTCGACGTCCAATTTGAGAAGTTCCTCGGCGATGGAGGCATGCGTCTCCAGCACGTCGTCGGGCCACGGGGCGTAGCTCCCGAAATCGGTCCACCGGGCCGAGAACGACTCGAACAGCACGCCGTCGACCAGCTCCGCGAGCCGTGGCAGCAGGCCGAAACCCCGGTTGGCCAGCAGATACTCCGGGCCGGCCTCCTGGCGGACGGCCGCGATGAGGGTCAGCAGGTGCGGCAGGTCCTCCGGATAGGTCGACTCGATGTTGAGCGTGTCGAGGAACAGCCCCGAGAATCCGGCCGCCATGGCCGCTCTGGCCTGCCCCACCACGTGGGCCGTCCAGCGGGGATCCCCCACGTGCACATAGGCGCCGCCCCAGTCGGGGTTGCGCGCCTGGCGATGCCAGGGAGCGGCGGGGCCGGGATCCTCGGTGAGGGACAGGTAGCCGAGCGCGCCCACCCCGCGCTCCCGCAGCCAGGCCAGCTCCCCGGCCGAGTAGAAGTCGGCCTGCAGCACGACCGTCTTGTAGCGGGTCAGGCGTTCGAGCTTGTCGGCCCCGTAGTAGAAGCCGATCGGCTCGGTCGTGACACGTGTCGCATCCACTATGACCACCACTCGCGATACCAGTCGAAGGTGCGCCGGACCCCCTCCTCCAACGGCACGCGCGGCTCGAAGCCGGTGAGCTCGCGTAGGAGGGTGATGTCCGGGCAACGGCGGGCGACCGCGCCCGGCGGCGCCGGGCGCGGGTCGAGCTGCGGGCTCATCCCGGCCATGCGCAGGATGAGCTTGGCCAGATCCCCGATGTTGGTCTCGACGCCGGCGCCGATGTGGACGATCCGGCCGGCCGCGCCGGGCGCGCCCATCAGCCGGATCATGGCGTCGACCGCGTCGTCCACGTAGCAGAAGGCCCGGGTCTGGTCGGAGCCGTACAGGAGGAAGGGGTCCTCGCCGCGGACGGCCCGCAGCGACAGCTCGGGGATCACGTGGTCGGCGCCCATCCGCGGGCCGTACACGTTGTGGAATCTGCCGATCACCGCGTGCGGCGCGGTGTGGCGGACGGCCGCCTCGCCCCAGAGCTTGCTCACGGCGTACGCGAAGCGGTGCGCCCCGATGTCCTCGATTACCAGCGGCACGTTCTCCGGCGTCGGGACCGGCACGAGGCCCGCGCCCACCCCGCCCGCGTACGCCTCGCTCGTCGACGCGAAGAACAGCGGCTCGCCGTCGAGCCAGTCGAGCAGATGCATCAACGCCAACGTGTTGACCCGCATCACCCGCGCCGGGTCGGCCTCGACGTTCCGCACGCCCACGACGGCGGCCAGCATGTACACCTGGTCCCAGCGGTGCGGGAGTGCCGCGTACGCGGCCGGATCGGTCAGATCGGCCGAGAGCACCTCGATCGGAAGGGTGGCGACGGCCTCGTCCCTGCGGCCCCGGGAGAAGTCGTCGACGACGGTGACGGCGTGGCCCTCCTCCGCCAGCCGCCGCGTCAGATGCAGCCCGATGAACCCGGCGCCGCCAAGAACCAGCACCCTCATCGGACCGGCACCCCCGACGGCTGGTAGCCGATGCCCGCGTAGCGGACGCCGCGCCCGGTGATCGCGGCCTCGTCGAGGATCCGCCACGAGTCGAAGACGATCCGAAGCTCGGCGCCTTCCAGCAGGTGGCCCACCTCGATGGCCCGGTAGTCCGGGTGATCGTTGATCACCAGCAGCGCGTCGCTCTCGGAGAACGCCTTGTCCAGGCTCACCGGGTGCCCGCCGTACTCCCTGATCACCTGCGGCGAGACCAGCGGGTCGTGGCCCCGCACGCTCAGCCCGGCGGCGCGGAAGATCGGCATCATGGGCGCGATCGGCGTGCCGCGCATGTCGTCCGTGGGCGGCCAGCCCTTGTACGCCCAGCCGAGCACCGACAGCCGCACCTTCTCCGCGGTGCCGAACTCGGTCCTGATCAGCTCGACCATGCGCTCGGCCACGTGCACCGGCAGGTGCTCGTTGAGCCGCCGCGCCGCCCCGATCAGATAGGGCGTGTGCCCGGACGTGCTGGCCAGCATGATGTACGGATCCTTCGACAGGCATCCGCCGCCCACGTACCCCGGCTTGATCAGATCGGGCCGCGGATATCCGGCGTTGGCCGCCTGGATGACCTCGAGCGGGTCGAGCCCGTGCCGTTCGGCGATGAGCGCCATTTCGTTGCCGTAGGAGTAGATGACGTCGGTGTGGCAGTTGTTGGCGAGCTTGACCATCTCGGCCGCCTCGAGGCTCGACACGGGCGACACCCGCTCGGCCAGGCCGCCGAACACCTCGGTGGCCAGGTGGAGGCTCTCCTCGTCGAGCCCGCCGACCACCTGCGGCAGGTCGACGAGCTCGCGCAGGGCCTGCCCCTGGATAGTCCGCTCGGGGGCCATCGCCAGCCGGGCCCTGCCCCAGCGCGCGAGCAGCGCGGGCAGCACCACGCTCCGGGTGGCGCCGATGGGGACCGTGCTCCGCACCACCACCAGCGTCTCGGGGTGACAGCGCTCGGCCACGTGCTCGGCGGCGGCGGCCAGGCTGCGGAGGTCGGGCCGGAGCGTGGTCTCGTCGATGGGCGTCGACACGCAGATGATCGCGGCGTCGAGCCAGATGGACGGCAGTTCGGTGTCGATGAAGACGGTGGTCCCCACGCATTCCTCGAAGACCTCCGCCACGCCCGGCTCGTAAACGTGCAGCCGGCCGCTCGACAGCGACTCGACGACGGCGGGATTGGCGTCGGCGCCATGGACGACGACGCCCTTTCTCGCCAGGGCGGCGGTGAGCGTCAGGCCTACGTAACCCATGCCGACCACGCCGATTTTCATGGACATCGCGACACCTCTCAATCAGTCGCAGGGAGAGCTGATCCGGTCGAGCGCGGGCACCGTCACGTTGCCCGCGAAACCGTTGGTTCGATAGAGCGCGCACGCGGCGCGCAGGTTGTCGGAGCGCTCGGCGTAGTCGGTCGCGAGGACGGGCTTGCCCTGCCGGCGCAGGGCCACGGCCTCGGCCAGATTTTCGGCGCACCAGTCTTCGTCGCAGGGCCGATCGGTGGCGCGGAAGAACAGCTCCTCCATTCCGATGCCGTCGATGGCCTGCGTGTAACCGGAGAAATGGCGCAGTTCTGGCGAGTTCTGCGGCACGATCAGGAAGCCGGGCCTGCGGCTCCTGGCGTAGGCGCTGATCCGGATGATCAGGTCGACCATCCGCCGGCCCAGGCTGTGCCGGCTCTCCCCCCGTGCCATGGCGAGGTCGATCTCCTCGTACGCGAGCGGCGTGTCGAGGTAGACCCCGTCGAAACCGGCACGCAGCGCCTGATCAGCGCGCGGACGGACGACCGAATCCCACCACCGCGGATCCCAGTAGCGGACGAAGTGCTCATCCGGCCACTCGGCCCAGCGGTTGAGAACGAGGTCGGGATGGCGGCGGCGCACGAGCCCCCACTCGTCGCGGAACTCCTCTATCGAGCCGATCTCGAAGTAGGCGAGGACCAGCTTCCCGGCCCCCCGCAGCCGGGCGATCTCGGCGGCCGTGAACGCGCCGCGCGCGGTGCCGTCGCGGGACAGGTCGATGATGGCGAGCGGCTGCGGCGCGCCGGCGATCGCGTCGAGCCGGTCGTCGGTGTATCGCTGCAACTGGTAGACGAAGGAACGGACGGCGCTCAGGGAGGGCTGCGGCGCCTGCGGGAGCTGTGCTCCCGCGCGACCGTCCGCGCACGCCACCGCGGCGAGCGCAAGCGCGCACGCGGTCAGCGACGACCGACGCCCCTCCCATTTCACTCGGCCACCACACCCTTCAGCGAGTCGGCGAGCGTGTGACGGGGCCGCCAGCCGAGGGCGTCGCGCGCCCGGGAGATGTCGGCCACGCTCCAGGGCACCTCCGCGGAACGCGTGGAAGCGCGGGCGTTCTCGTGGATCTCGCCAGAGAATCCGAGCTCCGCGGCCAGCCGCCGGACGGCGTCCCGTACGGTGACGGCCTGCCCGCTCCCGACGTTGAACACGCGCGCCGTCAGCACTGGCGCGAACGCCGCCGCGACCACGGCCGAGGCCACGTCGCGCACGTCGACGAAGTCGCGCACCGCCCCCAGCGGGCCGAACCGCACGGGACCGAGCCCGTCCGCCGCCCGGAGCACCTCGGCGGCCCGGCCGAGCACGGTGGCGTCCGTGATGCCGGGCCCGACGGGGTTGAAGACCCGGAGCGTCGCGCCGTCGATCCGGCCGTCGTCGGCGGCCACCTCGAGCAGCCGCGTCCCGGCCAGATGGCTCACGCCGTACGCGCTGACAGGCCGCGCGCACTGATCCTCGGTGACGGCCTGCCCGGCCGGAGCCGGGCCGTATTCGGCCGCGCTGCCCAGTCTGATCAGCCGGGCGCCCGGTGCCACACCCGCCAGCGCCTCGATCAGCGTCACGGTCACGCCCGCGTTGCCCCTGAGCAGCTCGTCGATCCCGCCGCTGAGCCGGCCGACGCAGTTGAGCACCACGTCGGGCCGGAGGCCGGCGAGCAGCCGCGCCGCGTCGGTGGCGCTCGCGGCGAGCAGGTCGAGCCGGGCACGGCCCGGAGTGGCGACATCGGACACCCGAGGGTCCGCCTTCAGCTGCGCCAGGACCTGCCGCCCGAGGAACCCCGAGGCGCCGAACAGCACCACCCGGGTCATCGCGTGCCCCTTCGGGAGTGCTCGCGCGAGGCGACCAGCTGCGGGCCCACGGCGAGGCCGCCGGACGGGATGAGCTGGGCGCGTATCTCGTCGAAGTGCAGATTGGCCTCGTCGTAGTCGTCGGGGCGGCCGATGTCGAGCCAGTAGCCGTCGTGTTCGAAGATGGCCGGATACTCCTCCTGGGCCAGCAGGTCGAGCACGAGCTCGTCGAAGCCGAACGACATTCCTTCGGGATATTTCGCGATGGTCTCGCGTGACAATCCGTAGACGCCCATGCTCACCAGGTAACTCAGCAGCGGTTTCTCCCGGAACGCGATGATCTGGCCGCGCCGCGCCTCCAGCACCCCGAAGTCGATCTTGACGATCCGCGGCGCCGTGGCGACCGTCAGCGCGGCGCCGGACATGCTGTGCTGCTGGAGCACGTCGGCGAAGTTCAGGGTCGTCAGCACGTCACCGTTCATCACCAGGAAGTGCTCGGGCAGCCGGTCGCGGATGGAGAACAGCGGGCCGATCGTCGACAGGGGCGCCGACTCCTCGTTGTAGTCGACGTCGATGGCCCAGCGCGACCCGTCGCCGACGAAGGCGCGGATCAGCGGGCTCAGATGTCCCACGGCGAGCGTCGCGCGGGTGAATCCGTACGCGCGTAACTGCTGCAGGATGATGTCGAGGATGGCGTACTCCTCGCCGATGGGGACCAAGGGTTTGGGCAGCGCGGATGTGAAGGGGCGCAGCCGCACCCCTCGCCCGCCGGCAAGAATGACCACGTGCATGGGGGTTGCCTCCTGTGTCGCTTACCGGCTGTCAGCCGTACTGCTGGACGTGCCTGAGACTTGCCATCGCGAAGCCGAGCAGGATGAGCAGGAAGGAGACGCCGGCGGCGAGGAACACCGTGACGTCGAGGATCGGGGTCCGCGGGCCCGGCGGCAGCAGCCACAGACCTGGGTGGATCGCGAGCGCGACACACTGAGCCACGCAGAGCAGCGCGGTCTTGCCTTGATTGGCGAGGACGAAGGCGAGGAAGTAACCGCCTCCGATCACGACATGGGCCGAGGCCATGACCACGACCTCGGGGGCGACCGGTCCCGCCGTGTGGAGCAGGGCGAGCAGCCCGGCCGCCGGCAGGGCGAGCGACAGCAGGCAGATGGCCAGCCCGCGGAGCAGCATCCGCCTGGTCCTCCCGGTGAACTGGCGGGGGTAGCGGATCCGCCGCAGCAGGTCCCTGGCCTGGTCCTCGAACCGGTGCGTGCGATATTCGACCACGCCCATCCCGAGCACGAGCGGCACGCCCGCGATCGCGATGTCCGTCCGGCCGAGCACGTACGTGGCCTCCGCCTGCAGCAGGAAGAACGCCGACAGCACGCTGTAGCCGAGCGAGGGCAGCTGCCGCGGCAGCTCCGATCGGGTCAGCAGCGGCCGGCGGGCGGGGTCGGCCGGGACCCGGTAGGTCAGCGTCACGGCGCACGCGGTGATCACCGCCACCGAGCCGATGCCGAGCTCGACCGCGACCAGCGCCACCGGCATCTCGCCGATCAGCAGATAGGCCACGCCCGCCACGACGGCCGGCGCCATGAGCGCGCCGAGCCAGCCCTCGCCCCGATAGAACAGCAGCACGGCGGCCGACATCTGGAACGCCATCTGGGTGCCGCAGAGCACGACCAGCCCCGGCCCGCCGCCCTGCCAGTAGGACAGGGCCCCGATGCTCACGAGCGCGCCGGCCAGGCCGATGAGCATCGTGCCGCGCAGCGTCCGGCCGGCCGCCTGCGGCAGCCCGCGGCCCAGCAGTCCGTACGCGACCCGGGCGCCGGCGCTGCCCCAGATCCAGCCGACCGCCGTGGTGACCACGAGGCCGGGCATCAGGTAGTTCACGCCGACGATGGCCGAGGCGGCCGGCAGCAGAGCGGCCGGCAGCGCGTACAGCAATCCGTGCGCCACCTGGGCGAAGGCCCTGGCTTGCGGCGACTCGGCGGCGGGAGCCGGAGGTGGCGCCGGGCGGCCGAGCCGGGAGAAGGTCTCGTGCGCCAGGTCGAAGACGTCGGCGAAGCCGTAGCGGTCGCGGGCGATCCGGTCGGTGATCCCGTCGGATTCGAGCGCCGCCGCCACCTGAAGCGGCTCGACCGCCCATTCCAGCCGGGGCAGCATCCGCTGGACCAGCTCGTCCACCGACTCCTTCAGCGACTCTCTATGAGGCCGGTCGCCCGCGGCGACGGCAGCGGTCATCCCCCGGCCTCCGTCAGTTCCTCGTACACGTGGCGGTAGTCGTCGAGGGAGCGGCCGAGCGTGAAGCGGTCCAGAACCCGGTCGCGGGCGGCCGCGCCGAGCTTGGCGCGTAATTCCCGATCCGACAGCAGGGTCAGGCACGCGTCGGCGACCGCCTCCGGGTTGCGCGGCGGCACGATCAGCCCGGCCGACCCCACCGCCTCGGCCAGGCCGCCGACGTTGGTGCAGACCACGGGCCGTCCGCAGGCCATGGCCTCCACCACCGTGTAGGGGAAGCCCTCGGAGATGCTGGTGAGCGCCACCAGATGACCGACGTGGTAGGCGTCGGCCGGGTTGGCGATCCGGCCTTCCAGGACGGCGTTCTCGGTGAGGTCCAGCTCGTCGATCAGGTCGGCGCAGCTCGCGGCGTAGACGTCGCCCTCGGCGTATCCGCCGAACAGGCGCAGCCGCGCGTCCGGAAGCACCTCCCTGACCAGGGCGAACGCCCTGATCAGGGTGTGCAGGTCCTTCAGCGGGTCGATCCGGCCCATGAAGACCACGGTCGGCCGGTCCGGCTCGTCCGTCGCCACCGGGAAGTGCATGGGATCCACGCCGTTGTACATGGTCCTGATCCGCCCCGGGTCGGCGCCGTTGCGCACCTGCCAGCGCCGGTTGTACGACGAGTGCGGCGCGATCCGGTCGGCCACCTGGTAGGCGGCGCCGACGAGCCGGCGGTAGAAGCTGAGCAGCAGCACCCTGATGCCGTGCGACACCGGCTCCGTCAGGTATTGCAGATATCTCTCCCGCAGGTAGACGCCGTGCTCGGACAGGACGATCGGGGTGCCGTGCCGCCACTTGGCCGCCATGGCCACCAGGGCGCTGATGCCGTTCATCGCCAGGTGCACCACGTCGGTCCGGACGGGCGGCTCGGTCAGCGGCTGCAGCATCCGGCCCATCAGCCGGGCCGCCACCAGGGCGTCGGCCAGGCTGATCCGGTCGTCGCGGCTCTCCTGCCAGGCGTCCATCAGCTGGGTGAGCGCGTCGTTGGACAGCAGCGCGCCGATCAGGTCGCCACCGTCGTTGGCGTAGCAGAACAGCCGGTGCAGCACGGCCGCGAACCGCTCGCTGTCCTCGCCCATCGCCGCCGGAGTGAGCACGATGCCGAGGAACTCGGCGTAGATGTTCTTGAAGGCCTCCCCGGCGTACGGCCGGCCGCGGCGCGGGCTCGCCGGGCCCCAGACCGGTATCGCCAGCACGTCGCCGAGGTTGTCGGGGATGTCCCAGACGGGCTGTTCCGTGCCGTCCACGGTGAGCGTGACCACGTCCCACGCGTAGTCCGGCATGCCGCGGATGAGCTGGTCCATCCAGACGCTCACTCCGCCCATCGCGAAGGGGTAGGTGCCCTCCGATACCAGCGTCACCTTCACGGCAGCACGCTCGCCGGAACGGTGACCGGGGCGCCGGCGGCCAAGGCGACGTTGGAGATCGAATCACCGCCGTAGGCGACGAATCCGGTGGCCCGGGCGCCACTGACGAAGACCGATCCGGCGGCCGGCGAGCTGACGGTGATGGTGTGCGCGACCGGGTCGTAGACGGCGTCCACGCCCGCGCCGAGCTCGGCGAAGTGGGCGTTGCGCTGGACGACGTAGGCGGCGAGGTCGGGCCAGGCCGGGGTCAGCATCGGCGTGTTGTAGTAGAGGGAGTACTTGTCGAGCACCTTGTTCAGCCAGTCGAAGACCAGGCTCTTGTTGGCGCCGTAGTTGCGCAGATTGCCCTGATGGAAGGTGTGGACGTAGGCCGACCCCGTCATCACGTGCTGGAGCGCGACGTCCGTCTCGTAGTCGAGGATCTGCGCGTACGTGAGGTCCTGCGGCCAGAAGGGGAACCTGCCGTTGGGCCCGTAGTAGGAGTTGTAGAAGAGCGTCTCCTCGTCGGGCGTCGTCACGTGGTAGGCGATGTTGGTCGGCCAGTCCGGGATGATCATCAAGACGGGCCGGAGCGGGTGATAGATGCCCCCGTTGAAGACGGCCGGTTGGTGGCTGCCGAACGACATGTTCCCGTGCAGGTAGCGGACGCCCGCGGCGTCGGCGGCCTGCAGCAGACTTGTGTTGGACGCGCCGAGGCCGAAGTCGGTCGGCGGATCGATGTCGTTGGCCGGATCGGGGTTGTAGACGCCGAGGCCCGAGTATTCGCCGGTCTTCAGCACGTTCGCCGGGGTGCCGAGCCCCAGCTGGGTGGCGACCGTCAGGTTGTCGGCGATCTCGGAGTAGCTCGTCGCGTAGTCGGTGAAGTTCATCTTCGGGTGGCTGAAGGTGTGGTTGATCCACCGGAAGGAGGTCGAGCGGCAGCGTGAGTAGCTGGTCAGGCCGTCCGGCACGGTGGCCGTGCAGGAGTTCGGGGCGGCCGTCTCGGCGCCGTCGCCGTTGAACGGGATGTTGAGCTTGAAGTCCGAGGTCAGCGCGCGCGCCCGGAAGCTGTTCTGCTGGGTGTAGACGCTGACGGCGTCGTTCCTGGTCAGCCGGAAGCCGGGGTCGACCTCGAGGTGGCCGTCGGCGTACAGGTGGTCGGTGGTGTTGAACCAGTCGTCCACGTCCACGTTGATGTAGCGGCGGTGCTCGCCGAGGAACAGGCCCTTGGCCGTCCAGCGGAGCACGCCGTAGACGAGCAGGTCGGCGTGGAGGAGGTACTGGTTGGAGGTGAAGGTGAGCGCGATCCGCTCGCGGCCGTCCGTCGAGGTGGTCCGTACGCCGAGGATCGAGCTCCCGGACTTGACGATCGAGGTGGCGGCGCAGCCGGCCTGGATCGAGTCGCGGTAGATGTAGGAGTAGGTGATCGGCACCGTGGCGGTCGACTTCACGTAGCCGAACACGCTCGCGCCCTGCGCCGTCAACGTGGCGCTCAGCGGGGTGGCGTCCACGCCGCCCTCACTGACCGGGCGCAGGCAGTAGTCCTCGGGAAAGGTGCCGTAGCTGGTGTAGAGCGAGGCCTGCCGCACCGCGAAGTCCCGCTCGTACGCCCAGAGCAGGTTCCACTCGTTGCCGTCGAGGCCGCTGACGAATCCGCCGCCGGCGTCCTGGTAGAGCAGGGAGTTGTTGGTGAGCAGGATGGCGTTGTAGCGGCCGACGCCGTCGGGGCGGATCAGATTGGCCGCGGTGAGCGGCTCGGTCCTGGTGCGGATGACGTCGTAGGCGGCGCCCGCCCGGTCGAGGGTCGCCGTCCAGGTCGCGATGCCGAAATCGGCGTCGTCGACCGCGACGACGAGGGCGCGCAGCGCCACCTTGTTGGTCACGACCGCCGCGGCGGCCGTGGCGGACGCGCGCGCCGAAAGGCCGGCCTTGAGCGTCACCTTGCCGGTCTTCACCGGCAGCGGGCCGGGGACCTTCGGGATGACGGGCGCGATCGGCGCGCGGAGCGGGTTCCCCGCCGAGTGCCCGTGCCCGGGGTGCGGGCGAGGCGTGGCCGCGGATGTGATGGCGACGAGAACACCGCCGGCGAGGAGGATCGCCGCAAATAAAGTGCGAACCTTGTGCCAATGGATAAAATTATGTCGAGGCGTACGAACGTCCATCTAGCCCCCCACAGGCTCCGTCCGGGAACAAAGATCGCCCTGGGCTGCGATCGATGACTTCCCGAATCCAGGTGGAGTTTCAGATAGAGGCGTTTCGAACCGATTTCGTGAAGATTTCACTGCCACCCGTATAGGCGATCGCCCAACGGGCTCCTATGGTCGATCTGTAGTCACATGCGCAGCTCAGATGGGATCTTCAAGCGAGGGGGCTCATGAAGTTCGGCATCCTGGGTGCACTTGAGGTCACGCACGACGGGGCATTAGTCCCCATCCGATCGACAAAGCAGCGAATACTGCTTGCCATCCTCTTATGTCGGGTTGGCGAACTGGCCCCGAGCGACGTTCTCATCGACGCGCTTTGGCAGTCGGAGCACGGAGAAGTCAACACCACCCGGTTGCGGCTCCAGGTTCACCGGCTCCGCTGCACGCTCGGGGAAATGGCCCAGATCATCTATCAATCGCCCGGATATGTGCTGCATATACCTCCGCAGATGCTCGACAGCTGGCAGTTCGAGGCGCTCGTCCAGGAAGGGCGGCGGGTGATCGACTCCGGCGACCTGGCCCGCGGCACCGACCTGCTCCGCGCGGCGCTCGACCTCTGGCGCGGCGCACCGCTGGCCGGCATGGAGAGCGTGCCGATCCTCCATCAGGAGGCCATGCGCCTGACCGAGCAGCGGATCACGGCGCTGGCCGGCCGCATCGACGCCGACCTCCGGCTGCGCCGGCACGCCGATCTGATCGGCGAGCTGCAGGTCCTGGTCGAGCAATATCCGCTGCAGGAACGCTTCCGCGGCCAGCTGATGACGGCCCTCTATCGCACCAGCCGCCAGGTCGAAGCCCTGCAGGTCTACCGCGACGGCCGGCGCACGCTCCGCAACGAGCTCGGGCTCGAGCCGTCCGCCGAGCTGCGCCACCTTGAGCACGCCATCCTCAACCGCGACCCGGCACTGTTATCCCAGGCCGACGTCCCGCCGCCGGCCGAGGAACCGACACCCTCGGCCGGCGAGACCGGGTTCGTCGGCCGGGCACGCGAGCTGATCGAGCTGTCCGTCCTGGTCCGCTCGACACCCCTGATCACTCTGGAGGGCCCGCCCGGGGCCGGCAAGTCGCGCCTCGCGCGCGAGCTCGGCAAGCAGGAGGAGCCCTATTATCCGGGCGGCGTCTGGACGGCCGACCTGTCGAACGTCTCGGAGTCGTCGCCGGCCCTGTGGGCCACGGCCACCCACACCGGCTCCGGCGGCCCGGCCGCCTCGCCACTGCCGACGTCCTCGGCGCTGCCGGTGGCCGAGCTGCTGTGGCGGCTGCCGGCCACCCCGGCGCTGCTGATCCTCGACAACTGCGACCCCATGGCGGAGCGGCTCGGCACGCTGATCCGCGATCTCGGCAAGACCCTTCCCGAGTTGCGCGTGCTCGCCACCTGCCGCAAACGGCTGGCCGCCGTCGACCAGTTCCCGTGGCGGGTCCGCCCGCTTTCTCTGCCGTACGACGACTCCTTCCACGCGGTGCGCACGTCGGAGGCGGGCCGGCTCTTCCTGGACCGCGCCATGGAGGCCGACCACGAGTTCTCCCTGTGCCGGCACAACGCGGCCGCGGTGGCCCGGATCTGCCGCGCCGTGGACGGCATCCCGCTCGCTCTGGAGCTCGCCGCGACCCTGACCGGTTCCGTGCCGGTCGAGCGGCTCGCCGGACAGCTCGACCGGCAGCTGGATCTGCTGGCCGACCAGGGGCGCCTCACCCCGCGGCACCGATCCCTGCGCGCCGCCATCGACTGGAGCTTCTCCCGGCTCAGCCCCGAGGAGCAGCAGGCCTACGCCCAGCTCTCGGTCTTCACGCGGCCGTTCAGGGTGGAGGACGCGGCGGTCAGCAGCGGCATCCCCCGCCCGCGGATGCGCGACCTCGTCGCCACCTTCATCGAGCACTCGCTTCTCACGGTCGAGAAGGCGCAGGACGGCCCGCGCTACCGCCTGCTCGAAATGCTGCGGCAATACGGCGCGCAGCAGCGTTTGGACCGTTCCGGATCTTTGGCCACCGGATAGCGCACGCATTCACGGGTGCGCTCCGGACGACCCGGGTATGACCTTCTCCGCACACGGCGTTTACCCTGCGAATGCTGCTAATTCCCGTCAAACTTCCCGGAGGTCGCTCGATGGGCATCGGGGTCAGCATCTTCATCATCACGCTCGGGGCGATCCTGAAGTTCGCCATCGACCCCAAGGTGTTCGCCGTCGTCAAGATCGACGTGATCGGCGTCATCTTCATGATCGTGGGCGGCGCGGGCCTCGTCCTCAGCATCCTGCTCGGCACGCGGCGCGGGCAGACCTCGGACAACACGCTGATGGAGCACGAGAACCGGCCGCCCAACTGATCAGCCGAAGATCTCCGGCAGCGTCCGCTCGTGCGTCAGGCGGAGCTCGCCCAGCGGGATCTCCATCACCTCCTCGACGATCAGCGAGGAGCCGCCGGTCGTGCCGAGGCCGTAGCAGGGCACCTCGTGCCGGGCGCAGAGCTCGGCCAGCGCGCCGAAGGCCTCCGGCCGCACCGCCACGAGGACCCGGGCGGCCGACTCGCTGAACAGATCGACGAACGCGTCGTGGCCCGGCAGCGTGACCGAGCAGCCGACCCCCTGCGCCAGGCACGCCTCGGCCAGCGCGATCGCCAGCCCGCCGTCCGACAGGTCGTGCGAGCCCTCGAGCAGCCCGTCGGCGGCCGCGCTGACCAGCACCGACGCGAGCGCCCGCTCGGCCACGAGGTCGACGCGCGGCGGCAGCCCGGCCAGCCGCTGGTGGACCACGTGCGCGTATTCGGATCCGCCGAACTCCTCGGCCGTGTCGCCCAGCAGCACCACGCGAAGCCCTTCGGCGGTGAATCCCGGCCTGATCCGCTTGGCCACGTCGTCGATCACGCCGAGCACGCCCACGACCGGCGTCGGGTTGATCGCGTTGACCCCCGTCTGGTTGTAGAAGGAGACGTTGCCGCCGGTCACCGGCACGCCGAGGGTCCGGCAGGCGTCCGCCAGGCCGCGCACGGCCTCGGCGAACTGCCACATGACCTCGGGGTCCTCGGGCGAGCCGAAGTTGAGGCAGTTGGTGACGGCCAGCGGCCGGGCCCCGGTGGCCGCGACGTTGCGATAGGCCTCCGAAAGGGCCAGCTGCGCCCCGGCGTAGGGGTCGAGCTTGGCGTAGCGGCCGTTGCCGTCGGTGGCGAGGGCGATGCCCCGCCGGGTGGGGGTGGCCCCTGGCATGACCTCGGAGATCCGGATCATGCCGGCGTCGGCCGGCTGCGCCAGCACGGTGTTGCCGCGCACGTAGCGGTCGTACTGGGAGGTCACCCACTCCTTGGAGGCCAGGTTGGGCGAGCCGAGCAGCCGCAGCAGCGTCGCGCGGAGGTCGTCCGGGCGTGGCAGGTCGACGGCGACGTTGAGCGCGTGCTGGCCGGCCGGCTCGTGGTAGGGCCGCTCGTAGACCGGGCCCTCGTCGGCCGCGGTGCCCGGCGGGATGTCGACGATGACCTCGCCGTTCCACGTCATCACCAGGCGGCCGCTGTCGGTCACCTCGCCGATGACGGTCGCCGGCACATCCCATCTGGCGCAGATGTCCATGAAGGCCGGCACGTCGTGCGGCGCGACGACGGCCATCATCCGCTCCTGCGACTCGCTCATCAGGATCTCCTCGGGCCGCAGCGTCGGGTCGCGCAGCGGGACGAGGTCGAGGTCGACGGCCATGCCGCCGGTGCCCTTGGCCGCGAGCTCGGTGGTCGCGCAGGACACCCCGGCCGCGCCGAGATCCTGGATGCCGACCACGAGATCCTTCTCGAACAGCTCCAGGCAGCACTCGATCAGCAGCTTCTCCATGAACGGGTCGCCGACTTGCACCGCCGGCCGCTTGGTGTGTGACTCGTCCTCGAAGGTGGCCGAGGCCAGGACGGACGCGCCGCCGATGCCGTCGGCGCCCGTGCGCGCCCCGAAGAGCACGACCCGGTTGCCCGGACCGGGGGCGGTGGCCAGCTTGATCTGATCCTTGCGGAGCAGGCCCACGCAGAGCGCGTTGACCAGCGGGTTGCCGAGATAGCAGGGGTCGAAGACGACCTCGCCGCCGATGTTGGGCAGACCGAGGCAGTTGCCGTAGTGGCTGATGCCGCCCACCACGCCGGACAGCACCCGCCGCGTGTCCGGCTCGGCCGCGCCGCCGAAGCGCAGCGAATCCATCACGGCGATCGGGCGGGCGCCCATGGACATGATGTCGCGGACGATGCCGCCGACGCCGGTGGCCGCGCCCTGATGGGGCTCGACGTAGGACGGGTGGTTGTGCGACTCGATCTTGAAGGTGGCCGCCCAGCCGTCGCCGATGTCGACCACGCCCGCGTTCTCGCCCATGCCGACCAGCAGCGCGGCCGAGACCGGCGCCTTGGCCGCGAACTGCCGCAGATGCACCTTGGAGGACTTGTAGGAGCAGTGCTCGCTCCACATGACCGAGTAGATGGCGAGCTCCGACGAGGTCGGCCGGCGGCCGAGGATCGCGCGGACCCGCTCATACTCGTCGGGCTTCATGCCCAGCTCCGCGTACGGCAGCGCCTCGTCGGGCGTGTCGTGGGCGCGCTTGACCGTGTCGAGGTGCCGTGCGCTCATGCCGTCACCAGCTTCGCGAGGATCGAGGCGAAGAAACCGCGGCCGTCGAGACTGGGCGCTCCGGTGAGCTCCTCGACCGCGTGCTCCGGATGTGGCATCAGGCCGACGATGGTGCCGGCCGCGTTGGCGATGCCGGCGATGTCGTTCATCGAGCCGTTGGGGTTGCCGCCGGCGTAGCGGAAGACCACCCGGCCGGAGCCTTCGAGCTCGTGGAGCACCTCAGGGGCGGCCACGTAGCGGCCCTCGCCGTGCTTGATCGGGAGCAGGATCTCCTGGCCTTTGGTGAAGGCCGACGTCCAGGCGGTGCCGGCGTTCTCCACGCGGACGCGCTGGTCGCGGCAGACGTAGTGGAGGCCTTCGTTGCGGGTGAGCGCGCCGGGGAGCAGGTGGGCCTCACAGAGGATCTGGAAGCCGTTGCAGGTGCCGAGCACCGGCAGACCGTCGCGGGCGGCGGGTATGAGCTCATCCATAATGGGGGCGAATCTGGAGATCGCGCCGCAGCGCAGGTAGTCGCCGTAGGAGAAGCCGCCGGGCAGGAAGACCGCGTCGACCCCCCTCAGATCGTGGTCGGCGTGCCAGAGGGGCACCGCCTCCGCCCCCGCGAGCCGCACGGCTCGCGCGGCGTCCTGGTCGTCGAGAGTTCCGGGAAAGGTGACGACTCCCACCCGCATTGTGTTGGCCTCCCAGGCGCACGCCACCGTTTCCTGGCAACGGCGGTACGCCTCAGGCTATCGGACGCCCGTCACCGGACAGCGCCGACCACCAGCTCAGACCGATGCCAGCTGGCGGCCGCGCGCCACGGCCTCGTCCTCCCAGTCCAACTCCTTGCTCAGCCGGACCGTGGTGCCGTTGCCCGGCGTGGTGTCGAAGGAGATCTCGTCGACCACGGACTGCATGATGAGAATGCCTCTGCCGTGCTCGGTGTCGGGCGGCGGGTATTGCCTCGGGATCGTCATCAGCCCGTGCCCGCGGTCGGTGATCCTGACCACGCAGCGGCCGGCGCCGATCGTGGCGACGACGTGATATCGATTGGCCGGACCGCCGTGCCGGACCGCATTGGTGCAGGCCTCCGACGCGGCCAGCAAGATGTCGGCGACACACTCCTCGGTGACGCCGAGCGAGCGGAGCGCATCCCCCAGCACCCGCCGGACCATTGGTATGCCGATCGCGTCGCGAGGCAATGCCATCGCGAACTCGATGTCCACCGGACCCCCCTTCCTCCCCGCGAAGGTCACCATGAAAGGCTTCCCCGAGGATTCAGGGCTAATCGTGAAATCACTCACGTGTTATTTCGGCCTGTCCGATTCGGTGGACGGCCTCACTGCTCCAGCCGGATCGTGAAGTCTTCGATCACTGTGTTCGCCAGCAAGGTCTCGGCCATCTTCGTTATCTCGGCCTCGTCGGCCGGGCCGTCGATCTCGATCTCGAACCGTTTGCCCTGCCGTACGTCGGCCACGCGGGAGAAGCCGAGCCGTGGGAGCGCGCGGGCGATGGCCTGCCCCTGGGGGTCGAGGATCTCCGGCTTGAGCATCACGTCCACGATGACGCGCGCCACGATGTTCCTCCTGGTAAATATGCGATCGGGGCTACCAAGCGTAGCGGCCCCGACAGGGGGAACGGTGAGGGCGTGGAGAGGCCTTGCATGGATGGACATGGACTCTGCCACTATGTCCGCATGCGGCGGCGGGTTCACCACCCCGAGCCGGTTGCCGTGAGGAACCCGGCCGTTCACCGTGGCGACCCCACATCCGGACGGCCCTGGACGTACAGGAGTGGCTCATGACAGCCTCCCCGGAGCTCGTGCAACTGCTCACCCCAGAAGGGGAGCGGGTCGAGCATCCCGACTACGACATCGAGCTCACCGCAGAAGAGGTGCGCTCGCTCTACCGCGACCTGGTCCTGGTGCGGAGGGTCGACCTCGAGGCGGTGTCCCTGCAGCGGCAGGGCGAGCTCGGGATCTGGGCCTCGCTGCTCGGCCAGGAGGCCGCCCAGATCGGCTCGGGCCGTGCGATGGCCGAAACCGACATGGCGTTCCCGACCTACCGCGAGCACGGCGTGGCCTGGTGCCGCGGCGTCGACCCGCTCTATCTGCTCGGCCTGTTCCGCGGCGTGCACAACGGCGGATGGGATCCCTACGAGCACAACTTCGGCCTCTACACCATCGTCATCGGCGCGCAGACCCTGCATGCGGTCGGCTACGCCATGGGCGTGCAGCGCGACGGCGCCGAGACCGCCACGATCGTCTACTTCGGCGACGGCGCCACCTCCCAGGGCGACGTCAACGAGTCGTTCATCTGGGCCTCGGTGACCAACGCGCCGGTCGTGTTCTTCTGCCAGAACAACCAGTGGGCCATCTCCGAGCCGCTGGAGAAGCAGACGAGGATCCCGCTCTACAAGAGGGCCTCCGGATTCGGCTTCCCGGGCGTGCGGGTCGACGGCAACGACGTGTTCGCCTGCCTCGCCGTCACCCGGAAGGCGCTCGCCGACGCCCGCGCCGGCCAGGGCCCCACGCTGGTCGAGGCGTTCACCTACCGGATGGGCGCGCACACCACCTCCGACGACCCCACCCGCTATCGGATGGCGGCCGAGCTCGAGGCGTGGAAGCTGAAGGATCCCATCGAGCGGGTCAAGGCTTATCTGTTCAAGAACCAGCTCGCCGACCAGGCGTTCTTCGACAAGGTCGACGAGGAGGCCGACCAGCTCGGCCGGGACACCAGGCGCCGCTGCCTGGAGCTGCCCGACCCCGAGCCGGTGGCCATATTCGAGAACGTCTACTCGGGCCCGCACGCCACGCTCGAAGAAGAGCGCGATCAGTACGCGTCCTACCTTGCGGGGTTCGCAGAATGACGACGTTGACATTGGCCAAGGCGCTGAACGAAGGACTGCGCCGATCCATGGAGGCCGACTCCAAGGTCCTGGTGATGGGCGAGGACGTCGGCAAGCTCGGCGGAGTGTTCCGGGTCACCGACGGCCTGCAGAAGGACTTCGGCGAAGACCGGGTGATCGACACCCCGCTCGCCGAGTCCGGCATCATCGGCACGGCCATCGGGCTCGCGCTCCGCGGCTATCGGCCGGTGTGCGAGATCCAGTTCGACGGCTTCGTGTTCCCCGCCGCCGACCAGATCATCACCCAGCTCGCCAAGATGCCGCTGCGCTCGCTCGGGCACGTCAAGCTCCCGGTGGTCATCCGCATCCCCTGCGGTGGCGGCATCGGCGCGGTCGAGCACCACTCCGAGTCCCCCGAGGCGTATTTCACGCACACCGCCGGTCTCCGGGTCGTGGCCTGCTCCAACCCCGCCGACGCGTATTCGATGATCCAGGACGCGGTGCGCATCGACGACCCGATCATCTTCTTCGAGCCCAAGCGCCGTTATTGGGACAAGGCCGAGGTCGACCTGTCCGCCCCGGGTCTCCCCCTCGACCGGGCGCGGGTCGTGCGGCAGGGCGACGACGTGACCCTCCTGGCGTACGGGCCGATGGTGAAGACCTGCCTGGAGGCGGCCGCGGCCGAGGAGGGCCGGTCGATCGAGGTGATCGACGTGCGCTCGCTCAACCCCCTCGACTCCGGTGTGCTGGCCGAGTCCGTGCGCCGGACGGGCCGCTGCGTGGTGGTCCACGAGGCCCCCGTGTTCAACGGCTACGGCGCCGAGCTCGCGGCCCGGCTGACCGAGATGTGCTTCTACCACCTCGAGGCCCCCATTCTCCGGGTCGGCGGGTTCTCCACCCCTTATCCGCCCTCGCGGCTGGAGGATCACTACCTGCCCGACCTCGACCGAGTCCTGGACGCCGTCGACCGCGTCTTCGCCTACTGAGGAGGCGCGTCATGATCAAGGAATTCCGGCTGCCGGACGTCGGCGAGGGCCTCCAGGAGGCCGAGATCGTCAAGTGGCACGTCCATTCCGGCGACACCGTCAAGGTCAACCAGACGATCGTGGAGATCGAGACGGCCAAGGCCGTGGTCGAGCTGCCCTGCCCGTTCGACGGGGTCGTCTCGGCCGTGATGGTCGCCGAGGGCGACACGGTCGACGTCGGCACGCCCATCATCGCCGTCGAGACCGACCCGTCCGGGGACGCGCCCCCGGTCGGGAAAGCGGCATCGGGTGAGAAGGCGGCTTCGGGCGAGAAGGCTTCGGGCGGCAAGGCGGAGAAGACCGCCGAGAAGCGGACGCCGGTGCTGGTGGGTTACGGCGTGAAGGCCAGCTCCACCCAGCGCCGGGCACGCAAGCCGGCCGCCGCCGAGACACCGCCCGAAGAGGCTCAGGAGGCGGTCCAGGAGGCGTTCACGACCACCCCCGCGGCGCCGACCTCCGGGCTGACGTCCGCGCCCGGCGCGCCAGCGCCGGCACCTGCGCCGACCCCGGCCCGGGTGGCGGTGCTGGCCAAGCCGCCCGTCCGCAAGCTGGCCAGGGACCTCGGCGTCGATCTGGCCGCCATCGAGGGATCGGGGCCACAGGGCTCCATCACCCGCGACGACGTCCAGGCCGCCGCGGCCACGCCTTCACCGGCGGCACGAGCGACGCCGGGCGAGCGCGAGGAGCGGATCCCGGTCAAGGGCGTGCGCAAGGCGACCGCCGCGGCCATGGTGGCGAGCGCCTTCACCGCGCCGCACGTGACCGAGTTCCTGCAGATCGATGTGACCGAGACGATGGCCGCGGTCCGGCGGCTGCGCGAGCTGCCCGACTTCGGCGACGTGAAGGTGTCGCCGCTGCTGCTGGTGGCCAAGGCGCTGCTGACGGCCGTCAAGCGGCACCCGACGGCCAACGCCGTGTGGAGCGACGACGCGATCGTCGTGAAGCACTACGTGAATCTCGGCATCGCCGCCGCCACCGAGCGCGGGCTCATCGTGCCCAACGTCAAGGACGCGCACGCGATGTCGCTGCCCGAGCTGGCCCGCGCGCTCGCCGAGCTGACCGAGCGGGCCAGGGCCGGGCGCTGTCAGCCGGCCGAGCTGACCGGCGGCACGATCACGATCACCAATGTGGGCGTGTTCGGCATCGACTCCGGCACGCCGATCCTGAATCCCGGCGAGTCCGCGATCCTGGCGTTCGGCCAGGTGAGGGACATGCCGTGGGTGGTCGACGGGCAGCTCGCGGTGCGCAAGGTGACCACGCTGGCGCTGTCGTTCGACCACCGGGTGATCGACGGCGAGCTCGGCTCGTACGTGCTGCGCGACGTGGGCGCCATGCTGGAAGACCCGCTGCGTATGCTCGCCTGGAGCTGACAACCAAAAGGAGAGTCGAATGTTCCGCCACGTGGTGTTGCTCGGCTGGAAGGACGACGCGACCGAGGAGCAGAAGGCCGAGGTCGCGGCCCAGCTGAGCAAGCTCCCCGGTGTCATCCCCGAACTTCGGGCGTATGTCATCGGGGCCGACGCGGGCGTCAACGAAGGCAACCACGACTACGCGGTCGTGGCGGACTTCGACTCGGCCGAGGACTACATCGTCTACCGCGACCACCCGGCGCATCAGGCGATCATCGCCCAGCACATCCGCCCGATCCTCGCGAATCGGGCGGCTGTGCAGTATTGGACGATCTAACGGCCGTCAGGCGTCAGGCTTCGGGCGTCAGGCCGAGGGCACGCAGAGGACGTAGACGGAGCCGGAGATGTGGTCGCCGCCGACCTTCCAGCCGGTCGGCTTGTTCTGGGCGTTGAGTGACGGCAAGCTGCTGGTCACGAAGTCGTTCTGGCCGCTTGTCACGTCGAAGCCGCCGCCGGTGGCCACCTCGCCGGCGCTGCAGAACACGGTCCTGGTGCTGAAGCTGTTGAAGCTGAAGGTCGACGACCTCACGACGACCGACGCGCCGGCGGAGGCGCCCGCCGGGCCGGCCGGGCCCTGCGCGCCCTGGGCGCCGACGAGCGAGGCGAGGAACTGGGCCTCCGTCTTGTTGCTGTTGCCGGGCTGGAGCTTCCAGATCTCGTAGGCGCTCTTGCCGGGGTCGCCCTGCGCGCCCTTCAGCGAGGCCAGGAACTGGTTGAGGGTGCCGGTGTTGCCGGCGTTCACCCAGAGCTCGTACGCGCTCTTGCCGTTGGAGCCGTCGGTCCCGTTCGTACCGTTGGAGCCGTTAGACCCGTTTGATCCGGCATCGCCCTTTTCACCCTTTTCGCCCTGCAAGCCTTGGTCGCCCTGAAGGCCTTGGTCGCCCTGCTTGCCCTGCTCGCCTTGGAGGCCCTGATCGCCTTGAAGGCCCTGGTCGCCCTTCGCACCCTGGTCGCCCTGATCGCCCTTGTCGCCTTGGGCTCCCTTGTCACCTTGGGCGCCCTGCGCGCCGGTGTCGCCCTTCGTGCCCTTGATGGCACCCAGGAAGTCGGACTCATCGCCCGAGTTGCCCTGGTTCAGCCACACCTGGTAGGCACTGAGGCCGTCCTTGCCGTCCGCACCCTTCAGCGAGGCCAGGAAATCGGCGGCCGTGCCGTCGTGGCCCGCGGCCTTCCACAGCTCGTAGGCGCTGAGCCCGTCGTGCCCGTTGAGCCCCGCGGCGCCGTCCATGCCCGCCGCTCCGGTGGCCCCGGTGGCTCCCGTCGCGCCCGTGGCACCCGTCTCGCCCTTGGCGCCCTGGGCACCCTGCGCGCCGGTGTCGCCCTTCGGGCCGGTCGCTCCCGTGGCTCCACGGTCACCCTTGGCGCCCTTGGCCCCGGTCGCCCCGAGGGCGCCCTGCTGGCCGCGCGGACCCTGGTCGCCGACCGGACCCTCCTGGTTCCAGGAGAAGCGGCTCTCTCCCGTACGGCACTTGCCGGTCTGGCCGACGATCCGTACCAGCTGGGTCTTCTTGCTCACACAGGCGTAGATCTTGCCGTCCGACGACGCGCTCACCAAAGCAACCCCACCGGCCGCGAAGCCACCGCCAACGACCACTCCGGCCACGAGCATGGCCGCCAGCGGCAGGGCGCGACCCGCCGACTTCCGACTACGTCCCATCATGAGACCCTTCCGCCCGATTGCCGGGCATCCCGTGCGTACGAAGAAGAGCAGAGCCCGGCCGGATGCGGCGCCCCCACGGCACGGCATCCGGCCGGGTCCCGGCGCCGGCGCTGCCAATGCGGGCGCCAGGTCTTACCAGGCCTTCCTGGATCGGCCCTCGGCGTGCACGAGGCACGCGGTGCACGAGGGGACCAAGTGATTCACGGTTCAATCGTTCGAGCGGTTGACAGGTCCCATGTCACGGATGCGCATCAGCCGAATGAGTAATAGTTCACGGTCAAATCATTCGATCTTGGCGGTCCGGTTCAGGGCCGGAATAATCAACCACGTTCGCGGTCAGCGCTTTCCCCTACGGCCGGGGACGGAGGATTTCCCGTGCCCACCAACCAGCCCGGGCTCAACGATCTGCCTGGGACGACCAACCGACCAGGGCCTTTCTTACCGCCCGCTACCCAGCCGGTGCGCGGATTGGTGTGGGCTCTTCATCTCGCCCTGCCGTTGCTCGGCCTGTGGCTCCTGCTCGCCAACCCATCCCACTCGGTCAACGGCGTCGGCGTCGGGCTCGACGTCGAGTGGCACCACAATCCGAGCCACTTCTGGCTGATTCTCACCGTGGCCGGGGTCAACGTCGTGCTCGGCTGGCTGATCAGCCAGGCCGCGGCACGTCGCGGCGACGCCCGGCTCCTGCTGGTCTCGCTGGTGTTCCTGAGCAGCGCCGGGTTCTTCCTGCTGCACGGCCTCGCCACCCCGATGATCTTTCTGGACGAGGGGACCAAGGGCTTCGACCTGGCCCAGCCGGTCGGCCTCACGATCGCCTCGATCTTCGCGTTCATCTCGGCGCTGCCGCTCGGTGAGCGGGCCGCGGGCACCGTGCTCCGCGCCCAGGGCGTGCTGCGCGGCGGGCTGGCCCTGATCCTCCTCGGGTTCGGGGTGGCCTCCCTCGTGCCCGGCCTGACACCGCTCAGCGACGAGCTACCGCCCGGCGGCATGAGCCTCGGGCCTTATTCACTGATCGGGGTGGCCCTTTACGCGGTCTCCACGGTCATGATGTTCCGGCTCCACCGCAAGCGCCCGGCGGCGGTCCTGATCAGTCTCATCACGGCGTACGCGCTGCTGGCCGAGGCGATGATCGCCGGGATGTCGCACCACAACTGGCACCTGTCGTGGTGGGAGTGGCACCTCCTGCTGCTGTTCGCCTTCCTGTTCGTGGCCTACAGCGCCTACATCCAGTTCAGGCGCGAAGGATCGAGCGGAGGCCTGTTCGACGCGGTGGCCCTGTCGGCGACCGCCCGCCGGATCCAGGCCCAATACGAGCAGGCCCTGGAGGAGGTCGTCGCCCACGTGCGACAGGGCCGCCCGCTCGCGGCCAGTCGCCTGGCCGGCCGCTTCAAGCTCTCGGAGGGCCAGGCCGCGGTGCTCGACCGGGCCGCGGGCGCGCTCGCCAACGAGCGCGAGCTGTCCGAACGGCTGGCGGCCCTGGCCGAACTCGGCCGCCAGGCGCGGGTGGGCCTCTCCGAGGACGACCTCGTCTCCGTCAGTCTCGAGCGCGTGCGCGAGACGTTCGGCGACGTACGGCTCAGCCTGGTCCGCGACGGGGCCCTGCAGGGGGTCACCGACGACGAGCACGCCGAACTCGACCGCGGCGAGGTCGTCACGCGCGACGGCGACGCGCTCCACCCGCTCACCGTGAAAAACCGGCTGGCCGGGGTGCTGGCGATCCCTTCGGGCCCGATGCCCGAGATGGCCGCCACCCTCGCCAACCAGATGTCGATCGCGCTGGAGAACGCGCGCATCTACCACGAGGTGGACACGCTGTTCCGGCAGTACATGTCGCCGGACGTGGCGCAGAGCCTGCTCGCCGACCCCGACCAGGCCGCCCTCGGCGGTTCGCTGGCCGAGGTGACCACGCTCTTCGCCGACCTCCGCGGGTTCACCACGTTCTCGGAGAAGGTCGAGCCGGGACAGATCGTCGAGATGCTCAACCGCTACCACACGGCCGCCGTCCCGTGCATCCTGCGGCACGGGGGTACGATCGTCCAGTTCGTGGGCGACGCGCTGCTGGCGTTGTTCAACGCGCCCACCCGGCAGCCGGATCACGCGGCGAGAGCCGTACGGGCCGCGCTGGAGATGCAGGAGGCGGCGGCGCGCGTGTCGGCGGAGGTCGCCGGGGCCGAGGTCGAGTGGCCGCGGTTCCGGGTCGGGGTCAACACCGGGCCGGCGCTCGTCGGCAACATCGGCAGCCCCGAGTTCCGCGGCTTCAACGCCATGGGTGACGCGGTCAACGTGGCCGCCCGGCTGCAGGCGCTGGCCGAGCCCGGCACAGTGGTGATCGGACAGGCGACCCGCGACCTGATCGGCCCGGCAGAACTCGTCTCGCTCGGCGACCTGTCGTTGAAGGGCAAGGAGCAGACAGTCCACGCCTACCGACTTGAGAGGCTCCGATGAAGAATTCCGAGCCGGGCGAGTTCCTCGCCCTGTTGAACGCCGAGGAGGTCGCCGACCTGCGCGAGGCCGGCCGGCCGCGGCGATGGGAACGCGGCGCGACGGTGATGGGCGAAGGCGACACGTCCGACTGGGTGCTGGTGCTGACCTCGGGGCGGGTGAAGGTGTCCTCGCACACCGCGAGTGGCACCGAGGTCGTCCTCGCGGTCCGCGGGCCGGGCGCCCTGGTGGGCGACATGTCCGCGCTTGACGGTCATCCCCGATCGGCCACGGTGACCGCGCTCGAACCTATCGAAGGCCTGGTGGTCCACGATTTCGCCGGTTATCTGCGCGGCCACGGCCGGGTGGCGGTGCTGCTCATGCAGCTCATCGTCAGCCGGCTGCGGGACGCCGACCGCAAGCGGGTCGAATACGGCGCGTTCGACACGACGGGCCGGGTCGCCACCCGGCTGGTCGAGCTGGCCGAACGCTTCGGCGAGCCCACCAACGGCGGCGTCCGGGTGATGCTGCCGCTCTCGCAGGACGAACTGGCCGGCTGGACGGGCGCCTCCCGCGAGGCCGTCAGCAAGGCCCTGCGCTCCCTCCGCGACCGCGGCCTGATCGAGACGGGCCGCCGCCGGGTGATCATCTACGACCTGGAAGGCCTCCGCAAGCGGGCCCGGTAGCGGCGCGACGTACGGTGTACGTCACACTTGGGGCGTGAGTTCCCCCGAGCTGCGGTATGCGTGGAAAGTGTGCTCGGTCACGAGCCTCGGGCTGGTGCTTATTGGAGTCAATGCCAGCACGCTCAATGTGGCGCTTCCGGCCGTGGTGCGGCATTTCCGGCCGAGTCCGTTGGGGGCGAGCTGGATTCTGCTGTCGTTCCTGCTGGTGAGCACCGCGTCGCTGGTGTTCTTCGGCCGGGTCGCCGATCTGCTCGGGCGGCGCGAGGTCTACCTGACGGGGTTCGCCATCTTCACCGGCGCGTCCGTGCTGGCCGGGCTCGCCCCCAACGTGGGCGTCCTGATCGCGCTGCGCTCGGTCCAGGCCATCGGGGCGGCGATGATCCTCGCCAACGGGACCGTCATCATCACGGACGCGTTCCCGCCCGATCGCCTCAGCCAGGGCATGGGCGTCTATATCGGCACCCTGTCCGTGGCGCAGCTGGCCGGGCCGACGCTGGGCGGCCTGATCGCCGAGACGTTGGGCTGGCGCTGGATCTTCTGGATCAACGTGCCGGCCGGGATCGTCGCGCTGGTGTGGGGCGCGCTCGTGCTGCGCCGTACGCCGCGGGGCGCGCGTGAGCCGGTCGACGCGCCGGGCAACCTGCTGGTGTTCCTCGCGCTGTCGGCGCTGCTGTTCGGGCTGTCCAACGGCTCGTGGGCGGCGCTGGCGGCCTTCGCGGTGCTGGTGCCGCTGGTGATCGTGGCCGAGCGGCGGGCGTCCCATCCGGTGCTGAACGTGGCGCTGTTCCGGGATCGGATGCTGGCCTTCGCCAATCTTGCCGCGTTCTGCGCGGCGCTCGCCCGCGCGTCGCTGATCCTGCTGGCCGGGCTCTACTTTCAGGCCGCGAGGGGCGTGGACGCGTTCACGGCCGGTCTGGCCGTGCTCCCCGTGCCCGTGGGGATGGCGCTCGCCTCGCCGATCGCCGGGAGCCTTCGCTCCGTACGGCCTATGGCGTTATCCGTTGGTGGCGCCCTGCTGAGCGCGGCCGGTCTGGCGTTCCTGCTGGCCGGCACGGGCGGGCCCTACTGGGTGACGGCAGCCGGGCTGTTTCTGGCGGGATGCGGGA
Source organism: Streptosporangiaceae bacterium NEAU-GS5 (assembly GCA_017592665.1). Classification (GTDB taxonomy): domain Bacteria; phylum Actinomycetota; class Actinomycetes; order Streptosporangiales; family Streptosporangiaceae; genus NEAU-GS5. The sequence goes on from JAGFNW010000025.1 coordinate 40,234, forward strand.
ACGGGGCCTTCCTCACGGGCAACACAACTCAGGTCATGCGGGCGCTGCCGTCCGGCGGGCTGGGCGTGATCAACGGGTTTCGGCTGATGACCATGAACACCGGGATCGTGCTCAGCGTCTCGATCTCGCTGACCGTGCTGACCAGCGCCGTCTCCCCCGAGGTGCGCGGCCAGATCTACGCGGGCACGCTGTCGCGGGTCAGCCCGGTGGCGCTGGACGAGCTCATCTCGGGCTTCCAGCGCGCCTACGCGGTGCTGCTGGGGGTGGCGCTGCTCGGCGCCTTCTTCGCGGCCATGGCCTCGACCCCGGCCATGAGCAGGTCGATGCCGAAGGCGTAGAACTCCTCGAGGTCGGGCTCGATCTCGAAGGTCTGGGAGAACTCGACCATCAGCGGGAACTGGTCGGCCGGCAGTGACTCCAGCGCCAGCCGCTTCTGCCGCCGCCACTCGACCGCCTCCTGCGGCGTCATGTACTTCGGGCAGCCGGGCTCCCCGTCGACCAGCGCCAGCGAGCCGTCGAGCAGGTAGGAGGCGATCCGGAAGCCTTCGGTGAGCGTGAACCCGGCCGTGGACAGCAGGTCGAGAGCCGCTTCCGTGGCCCGGGTGAAGCTGTGCATCTGGCCTTTTTCGACGCCGTGGAAGATGTCGTGCGCGCTCGGATGCCGGCGCAGCACGCCCACCAGCGCCTCGACCATCTTGCGCAGCCGCCCGTTCCATGGGTCGGCCGGGTCGAAGTCGGGGGTCACATCGGCCATGACGTGCTCGGCCACCCCGGCCAGCAGCTCGTCCTTGTTCTTGAAATGCCAGTAGAGGGCCATCGGCGTCACGCCGAGGTCCTGCGCCAGCCGGCGGATCGTCAACGCCTCGACGCCGTCGGTGTCCGCCACTTTCAGAGCCTGCTCGATCACCGCGAGTCGGCTCAATTTCTCGGGAGCCACTTGACAACTGTACACCGTACAAGCTGTCCTGTACTACATACATGTACGGCGTACATGTACGACGAACAGGTACCTCGTATAGGAGAAAGGGTTCATCATGAACCGTTGGTGGGCGTTGGGGGCCGTCGCGCTGGCGACCTTCATGACGTACCTGGACAACAACGTGGTCAACGTCGCGCTGCCGACAATCCAGCGCGACCTCCACCTCACGATCTCCGGCCTGGAGTGGATCGTGAGCGCGTACATCCTGGTCTTCGCCGGCTTGTTGCTGGTCGGCGGGCGGCTGGCCGACCTGTTCGGCCGGCGGGCCGTGTTCTTCACCGGCCTGGCGATCTTCACGATCGCCTCCGTCGTCGCCGGGCTCTCCGGCAGCCAGGACATGCTGATCGCAGCCCGCGCCGTGCAGGGCGTCGGCGCCGCCCTGCTGACCCCGGCGACTTTGCCGCTCCTGCTCGACCTGTTCCCCAACCCGCGTGAGCGGGCCACCGCCGTCGGCGTGTGGGGGGCCGTCGGCGCGCTCGCCCTGGCCCTCGGCCCGCTGCTCGGCGGCCTGCTCAGCGAGAACGTCGCGTGGGGCTGGATCTTCCTGATCAACGCGCCGATCGGCGTGATCACCGCGGTGCTGGCCCTGCTGTCGCTACGCAAGCCGAGCCAGGCCGCCACCCGTGCCCGCCTCGACCTGCCCGGACTGGTCACCTCCTCGGGCGCCCTGTTCGCCCTGACGTTCGCGCTCATCGAGGGCGAGCGCCGCGGCTGGACCTCCGCCGCGATCCTGAGCTCGTTCGCCGCGGCCGCGGTGGCCTTCGCGATGTTCCTGGTGATCGAGTCGCGGACCCGGCAGCCCATGATCGACCTGTCGCTGTTCCGCGAGCGGTTCTTCACCGGCGGCCTGGCCGTGATGGGCCTGTGGGCGTTCGGGGTGTTCGGGATCTACTTCTTCACCGCGATCTACCTGCAGAACGCGCTCGGGTTCAGCCCGATCGAGGCGGGGGCCGGTTTCGTGCCGATGGCGCTGATCATGGCGGTCCTCGCGGGGGTGTCGCCGCGGATCGCCGAACGCTTCGGCACGGGCCGCACCATCTCCGCCGGGATGATCCTGATGGCGATCGCGATCGCCGGCCTGTCCCAGGCGGGCGCCGGATCCGACTACTTCGACGTGCTCCCCTGGTTCCTGCTCTACGGCGCGGGCGGCGGCTCTCTGGTCCCGCTGACCAACATCATCCTGGGCGCCATGCCGCCGGCCCGCTCGGGTGTCGCCTCCGGCGTGCTGAACGCCTCGCGTGAGGTCTTCGGCCTGCTCGGCGTGACCGTGCTGGGCGCGATCCTGGGCGCGCGGCAGGTTGCCCCGACCATGCCCGCCTTCCTCGACGCCTACCAATTCACGCTGATCATCGCGGCGGTCGTGGTCCTGGCCGGGGTTCCGATCAGCCTGTACGCCCTGCGGGAGCGCCGCCGCCCGGCCGAGGCCGCGGCCGAGGTCCCGGAGACGGAGCTGGTCGCCGGATAATCGACTCCGTGCCCACACGGAGACTCGAGATCGCGAAACTGCGGGCCGCCCTGGACGACCAACTGGCCGACCTGGGCGAGCCCGCTTTTTCCGGTCCTGACGGCGCGGTCGGCGCCGCGGCGGCGGGCGCCGTGCTGGCCGCCTACGAATCGGGCCGCGCCCCGCTGAGGGACGCGGCCCGGTTCGCCGTCCGCCACCTGCTCGAGGAGCTGGCCGCCCTGGCCCCCGGCCGTACGGTCGAGGTCAGGGTGCCGCCCTACGCCGCGGTCCAATGCGTGGAAGGGCCCCGGCACACCCGCGGCACGCCGCCCAACGTGATCGAGACCGACGCCCGGACATGGCTGGAGCTGGCCCTGGGCCGTACGGAATGGGAGGCCGCGGTGGTGGCCGGGCGCGTCCGCGCCAGCGGCACCAGAGCCGACCTGTCGCCTTATCTGCCCCTGGGCTAGTTGCCCGAGATGTCGCCGTTGAGCTTGTGCTCGAGGCACTTCTGCGAGGACTCCTGCGTCGGGTGGAGCGTCGTGTCGAAGCACTCCCCGAGGTTCTTGTCCCGGACGACGTTGAACAGCCACACCCCGAAGACGACGGCGAGCACGAGCGTGAGCCCGCTCAGGACCAGGCCGACGATGGCGCGGGTCCGGTTCGACCCCTTGATCAACGCGATGATGCCGACCACGATGCCGGCGACCGCGGTCAGGATGCCGATCCCGCAGGCCACCAGCAGCACGATGCTGACGATGCCCAGCACCAGCGTGGCCGTGCCCAGCCCGCCGCCGCCGCGCGGAGGCGCCTCCGTCTGCCACTGCCCCGGCTGCATCTGCGGGGGAAGTGGATACATCTCGGGCTGTGGCGTGTTCTCGTCAGGTGTCGACACATGTCCACACTCGCGGAGCGTCGCGGGTCGGCGGGGGCCGACACGGCAAAGTCAAGGCGAATGTTCGGGCAGGAAGGACGAGGACCCGGGGTTCGAGCAAGGCGCCGGCCGAAATAGACTCAGGCACGTGCTTAAAGGCGACGGCCGGCTGAGCCAAGACCTGGACCCTGACGAGCGAGCTCCCAAGGACGCCTGTGGCGTCTTCGGGGTGTGGGCCCCGGGAGAGGATGTCTCCAAACTCACCTACTACGGGCTGTACGCGTTGCAGCATCGCGGCCAGGAGTCCGCGGGCATCGCGGTCAGCGAGGGCACCCGGATCCTCGTCTACAAGGACATGGGCCTGGTCGCCCAGGTCTTCGACGAGTCGGTCCTCGGCACCCTGAAGGGTCACCTGGCCATCGGCCACTGCCGCTACTCGACCACCGGGTCGAGCGTCTGGGAGAACGCCCAGCCGACGTTGAGCTCCACCGACGTCGGCGGCCTCGCCCTCGCGCACAACGGCAACCTGATCAACACGGCCGAGCTCGCGCTCCGCCTCACCCCCGGCACCACCCGCGCCACCACCGACACCGAGGTCCTGACGACCCTGCTCGCGCAGGATCGCACGCGTTCGGTCGAAGACGCGGCCGCCGAGCTGCTACCGCAGGTCAAGGGCGCCTACTCGCTCGTGTGGATGGACGAGACGACGCTCTACGCCGCCCGCGACCCGCAGGGCATCCGCCCGCTGGTCCTCGGGCGGCTCGAGCGCGGCTGGGTGGTCGCCAGCGAGACAGCGGCGCTCGACATCGTGGGCGCCGTCTTCGTACGCGAGATCGAGCCGGGCGAGCTGATCACGATCGACGAGCGCGGGGTCCGCGCTCGCACGTTCGCGGCCGCGCAGCCCAAGGGCTGCCTGTTCGAATACGTCTACCTGGCCAGGCCCGACACCACGATCGCCGGGCGCGGCGTCCAGGCGACCCGCGTCGAGGTGGGCCGCCGGCTGGCGCGCGAGCATCCGGCCGACGCCGACCTGGTGATCCCCACGCCCGAGTCCGGCACTCCCGCGGCCATCGGATACGCCGAGCAGAGCGGCATCCCCTACGGCCAGGGCCTGGTCAAGAACTCCTACGTCGGGCGCACCTTCATCCAGCCCTCGCAGACCATCCGCCAGCTGGGCATCCGGCTCAAGCTCAATCCGCTGCGCGAGGTCATTCAGGGCAAGCGCCTGGTCGTGGTCGACGACTCGATCGTGCGCGGCAACACCCAGCGGGCCATCGTCCGGATGCTGCGCGAGGCGGGCGCGACCGAGGTCCACGTGCGGATCTCGTCACCACCGGTGGCCTGGCCGTGCTTCTACGGCATCGACTTCGCCACCCGCGCCGAGCTGATCGCCGGGTCGCTGTCGGTGGAGGAGATCCAGGCCTCGCTCGGCGCCGACTCGCTCGGCTACATTTCCCTCGAAGGCCTGACCCAGGCCACCACGCTCCCGGCCGAACGGCTCTGCCGGGCCTGCTTCAACGGCCAGTATCCCATCGCCGTCGATCATGACCAGGTCGGCAAATACGTGCTGGAGACCGCGAAATGACCTCCTACGCGGCGGCCGGGGTCGACATCGCGGCCGGTGACCGCGCCGTCGAGCTGATGAAGTCGAAGGTGGCCCTGGCCCGCCGGCCGGAGGTCGTCGACGACGCCAGCGGCTTCGCCGGGCTCTTCGACGTGTCCGCCCTGCTGAAATACCGGCGCCCGCTGCTGGCCACGTCCACCGACGGGGTCGGCACCAAGGTTCTGCTGGCCTCCCGGCTCGGCGTCTACGACACGATCGGCCGCGACCTGGTCGGCATGGTGGTCGACGATCTGGTGGTGTGCGGCGCGGAGCCGCTGTTCATGACCGACTACATCGCCACCGGCAAGGTCGTCCCCGAGCGGATCGCCGAGATCGTCGGCGGCGTCGCCGACGGCTGCCGCCTGGCCGGCTGCGCCCTCGTGGGCGGCGAGACGGCCGAGCATCCGGGCGCCATGGCGGCCGACGAGTTCGATCTGGCCGGAGCCGGCACGGGCGTGGTCGAGGCGGACGAACTGCTGGGGCCCGACCTCGTCCGCCCGGGCGACGTGGTCCTCGCCCTTGCCTCCTCTGGCGTGCATGCCAACGGGTTCTCGCTGGTGAGGCACATCGTGGCCGAGGCCGGGCTGGATCTGGCGGCCGAGCTTCCCGAGCTGGGCCGTACGCTCGGCGAGGAGCTGCTGGAGCCGACGAAGATCTACGCGCTCGACTGCCTGACGCTCGCGCGCGAGGCCGGCGTGCACGCGTTCGCCCACATCACGGGCGGTGGACTGGCGGCCAACCTGGCCCGGTCACTGCCGGCCACGGCCGACGCCGTCCTCGACCGGAGCTCATGGACGCCTCCGGCGATCTTCGAAGTGCTGGCCGGCCACGGCGCCGTCCCCCCGCAAGAGATGGACCGAACCTTCAACCTCGGCGTCGGCATGTGCGCCATCGTGCCGTCCGACGCTGCCGACCAGGCCCTGCGGCTCCTGAACGACCGCCGAACACCAGCCTGGATCCTCGGCGAAATCACCCCCGGCACAGGCCAAGCCCACTTCCACTAACCCCCCCTTTTCGCGCGTGATCTTGCAGAAGGTCACGGTCGGCCAGGTGGCGCACCGTGGTGATCATGCAGGACCTGGCGTGCACGACGGGGAAGCCTGCAAGATCACGCCCGGGGTTGGGGTGGGGCGTGGGGGGTGGTGCGGGCACGACAAAGACACCCGGCGGTTGGGCCGGGTGTCAGTTGTCACAAACTCGACTCAGCGGCGCCGGGGCTCGTCTTCGTCGTCGTCCCCGTCGTCTTCGTCGTCGTCGGCCAGATCGGCATACCGGTCGGCCAGCTCGTCGTAAGGGTCGTACTCGTCACTTTGGTCGGAATCGTTGCCCTCGACTCCGAGCTCCGCGCGCAGGCGCTCAAGGTCCGTGCCGCCGCTGTTGTACTTCAGCTGGCGGGCAACCTTGACCTGCTTGGCCTTGGCTCGGCCGCGCCCCATTGGCTCGACCCCCTCATGCGGGGTCGTGGTCGACCCCTCGTCGCTAACTCAATCACGCATCACGTTCAACCGACGGCGATTTTCCCCCACACCGATGGTGAGGACGCGTCAGTTGCTCGTTCCGCATACAACCGTACCTGTTTTGCGCCCCGCTCGGTACGCCGTACGGCCACCGTCGGGGTGCCGCGCGAGCCCGGAGATCAGCGTCCGAGCCAAATGGCCCTAAGCCGCCCGACTTCCGACATTCTGCGCTCGGCCAGCCTATCTGCTGCCACGGCGGGAGGAACCCCCTCTTCAGCAGCCATCTCGAAGATCCGCAGCGTCGTGTGGAAGATCTTGGCGGCCCTGCTCCGGGCCCGGGCCATGTCGAAGCCGCCCGTCTCCAGGTGCTCGGCCTCGTCGGCCACCTGGATGACGCCGCCGGAGTTGACCACGTAGTCAGGCGCGTACAGGATCCCGCGATCGGCGAGCTGCTTTTCCACGCCCGGATGCGCGAGCTGGTTGTTGGCGCCGCCGCACACGATCCTCGCGCGCAGCCGCGCGACGGACGCGTCGTCGAGCGCGCCACCGAGCGCGCACGGAGCGTAGATGTCGATGTCGCCGCCGGTCAGGGCCACGCTGTCGGCGACCACCTCGATCTGGGGGCGCAGCTGCCGGACGCGGTCGACCGCTTCCTCATCGACGTCGCAGACGACCACTTCGGCGCCGTCGTCGGTCAGGAGCTCGACCAGGCGGTGCCCCACCTTGCCGACGCCTTCGATGCCGACCCGGCGGCCGTGCAGGCTCGGCGAGCCGTAGGCGTGTTCGGCGGCCGCGCGCATGCCCTGGTAGACGCCGAAGGCGGTGAGGATGGAGGAATCCCCGGCGCCGCCGTGCGCTTCGGTGCGTCCTGTGACGTACGAACACTCGCGCGCCACGATGTCCATGTCCTCGCTGTACGTCCCGACATCGCACGCGGTGTAATAGCGCCCGCCGAGCGACTGGACGAAGCGTCCGTAGGCGCGCAGCAGCGCCTCGGATTTGTCGGTGGCCGGATCGCCGATGATGACGGCCTTCCCGCCGCCGTGGTCCAGCCCGGCCAACGCGTTCTTGTACGCCATGGCCCGCGAGAGGTTGAGAACGTCGGTCAGAGCGTCCTGTTCGTTCGCGTAAGGGTAGAAACGGGTGCCCCCAAGCCCTGGTCCAAGGGCCGTACTAAATAGGGCGATGATGGCATAAAGGCCGCTGCGATCATCGGCGCAGAACACGACCTGCTCATGCCTCGGATGGTGGCTCTGTTGCTGGTGGGAGAGCCCGAAGACGTTCGTCACTGTGGTGACTCCTCGCCTACTTCGGCGCCCGCCGCCCCATTGCGGCGGGTCACGGCTTCCACACTACAGAACGGCGAAGTGCCACGATCATGGAAACTGATGGTCGGCTCATGGCACCATTCCAGGTGTGCTGCCCTATGCCGCGTATCTACGCGTCTACGAGCCGCTGATCGCCTTCCCCGAGCATGACCGGCGGATGTGGGCCGAATATGCGGAGTCACGGACGCGGCCGCGCCGTGCCGTCGCCCTGGAAGCCGAGCACGGCGAATCCGTCCGCCGCCTTATTGGCATCCCTCCGGTTCCCGTTCCCGATCGGGAAAGCGTCAATGCTTATCTCCGGAGGGTCGAAGAGACCCTCTATGTCTGCCCGTGGCAGAGCCGGCTGCGATCCTGGCTGGCCTTCGCCCACTTCCGCGGGAGCCTGCCGGCCAAACTGTCCGAGCGGTTCGTGCCGCCCACGGTCGCCGATCAGACGGCCGACGACTTCGACCGCTTCAAGCGCGGCGACCGTTCTCTTCGCACGCACATCAGGACCAGCACCTGGCATGTGCCGACGCCCTGGTTCGTGCCGTTCGACTCGGCCGAGCGCTGGCTGGTGCTGGGCGACGAGCCCACGCCCGAAGAGCCGGCCACGCACGGCACCACCACCACGCCCACCCGGAACATGCTGTACGTCACGTCCATGTCGAAGGCGCGCCGCCGGGTGGCCCGCGCGCTCGTGGTGATCCGCCGCCACGTCGGCGACGTCGGCGCCCTCACCGAGGTCGAGGACGTGGCGCGCTGGCTTGAGGAGTTCCATCCACATTCGCTCGTCGAGCTGGACTACGGCGGCCTGGTCCACATCATGGACGACGAGACCCTCCGGACCGATCAGTCCGTGGCCGAGCTGGCCACCGCCCTCACGGGTTTGGACAACGGTCAGGAAGAACTTGCTTTCGCGATGTATCAGCGGGTGATCCTCCGCTGGCGGTCGATCCAGGGTCTGGAGTCGGCCAACTAGAGCCCAAGGCGCGGCTCCGACGTGCGCATTCGGGTAAACGGATGCCCGATCTCACATCTGCGAACTGAGTAGTTTGCCGTTTTCACTGCGATACCACGAAACGTGTCGCTAGAATCACCCAGCGTGACATCAACATGTGGTCGAGACGTTGCGCCCCAGAGGGCTCGCCAATCGCACTACGTGGCTGTATGGTCACATCGGGTGATGCCGCAAATGGTCCAGAAAACCCGCACTTACTGGGCCATTTGGGGACATCCGTGACAAGCGCCAACAAAAGTCGCAGGATCGCTGTCGCCGGTCCACACGGAGGAGAGGCCGCACAAATGTCAGCTCGTACACCCGAGGCCGAGCCATTGCTCACCCCGGCGGAGGTAGCAACCATGTTCCGGGTCGACCCCAAGACCGTCACGCGGTGGGCGAAGGCCGGCAAGTTGACCTCCATCCGCACCCTCGGAGGTCATCGGCGCTATCGGGAGACCGAGGTGCGGGCGCTGCTGGCGGGGATTCCGCAGCAGCGCTCGGAGTAGGCACCCGGGGGCACCAACCAGAGGGGGGAAGTAAGGCGCGCTCGCGTCCCAGATGTGAGCGCGTCGGACGACCGAAACGGCGCCGCCCGCCCGGCGCCGCCCTAATCCAGGGCCGTCGTCTTGTTCCCAGTCATTCCAGCCGCGTTATGCGCGCCGCCCCTATTCCAGCGCCAGTGTCTGCACCAGCTCCGCGACTTGCGGGTCGTGCGTGGCAGCGACACCCAGCAGCGCGATCATCTGATCCACCAGCACCCGCTCCAGCCGCCCGCGCTCCAGGTCGCGATTTTCCAGCCAATCCAGGCCGGCCGTCTCGACCGAGGCGATCCATGAGCGGAGCGTGATCCTCAGCACCGGCCCCGGGTCTGCCACCTGCATCTGGATCATGATCAAGTGGAACATCCGACGGCGCACGCCGTCGACGATCTCCCCGATCTCACCGGTGCGGTTGGCCGGGCCGCCGCGCAGCAGCGCCGCGAAGCCGGCCGCGTGCTCCTCGACGAAATCGAAGTAGCGGGCCAGCCCCGCGGCCAGCTCGTCGAGCGGGCGGCCCTCGTCATGGGGGCGAAGCCGGGCCTCCAGCTCTTCGGCCGCGCTCCGCAGCGCGGCCACATACAGCTCCTGCTTGCCGCCGAAATAGTGGTAGACGAGCGCGCGGGACGCCCCGGCCGCGGTGGCCACGTCGTCGATCGACACATCCTCGGCGTCGTGTCTGCTGAACAGCTCCAGCGCGGCGGCGATGAGCTCCTCGCGACGGCGGTCGACGCTCAGGCGACGACGGACCGGCCGCCCGTCGGCCGCCTTCTCGTCCTTCGCCGTCGCTGCCACAGATCTGAGAGTATCGGAGCGGATCCGCGTCAAGCGCGCCGCGATCAACCCGTATCGTTTACGCGCCTCGATCGTTTGGTCTGACAAGATGCACGTCCGCGCATCGTGGGGAGCGACATGTCAGGACCGTCCATGCAGACGACAACTGCCCGGCACGATCTCGAGGTGCCCATCAGCGACCTTCCTGAGGGTTTCGCGCCGAAGCCGCGCCCGACCATCCGCAATGTGGCCGAGCGCGCCGGAGTCTCGAAGTCGTTGGTGTCCCTCGTGCTGCGCGGCTCGCCGCACGTGAGCGAGCATCGCCGGGAGGCCGTCCTGCAGGCGGCCCGCGAGCTCGGATATCGGCCCAACGCGGTCGCGAGGAGCCTGGTCGAGGGCCGCACCCACCTGGTGGGCGCGCTCGTATCCGACCTGCACAACCCGTTCTACGCCGAGTTCCTCGACGGCCTGCAGGAGAGCCTGCACGGCGAGGGCCTGCGGCTGCTGATCGGCAGCGGCCGGTGGGACCCGGCGTTCGAGGACGAGGCCGTCGAGGCCTTCCTCGAGCTGCGGGTCGACGGGCTGGTGCTGCTGGGGGTGGCGCCGTCGAGCGACGCCCTGGCCGAGGCCGCCGCGTACACCCCCACGGTCGTGGTCGGCGAGCGAGACGTGGAGCTCGAGGGCGTCGACATCGTCGTCGACGACGACCAGCTGGGCGCCCGGCTGGCCGTCGACCACCTGGTCGAGCTCGGCCACACGCGGATCGCGCACATCGAGGGCACCCCGTCGTCTGCGGCCCGCTGCCGCTGCGAGGGCTACCTGGTCGCGATGCGAAGGCACGCGCTCGCGCCGTACATCATGGTCGAGCACGGCGACTTCAGCGAGGAGGGCGGGCGGCGCGCGGCGCTGGCCCTGCTGACCCGCGAGCCGCGGCCGACGGCCATCTTCGCGGCCAACGACATCGTGGCGCTCGGCGTGCTCAGCGCCGCCAGCGAGCTCGGGCTGCGGGTGCCGGAAGACCTGTCGGTCGTCGGCTACGACAACACGCACCTGGCCGCCGTCCACCACATCTCGCTCACCAGCATCGACCAGCCCCGCCGTGCCATGGGCCGCTCGGCCGCGGCGCTGCTCAGCGACCGCATCACCGAGCCCGGCAAGGTCGCGCGCCTCCGCCAGGTGACCCCCCACCTCGTCGTACGGCGCAGCACCGGGCCCGTGCCAAAAGACGCTGAAGACTGAGTCAACCCCCGCCGCGTCCAATGGCCCGAGGTGTTGACTCGGGCTTTGGACCGATCGGGGGTTGACTATGCGTGATCCAGAATTGGTTTCCTGCGCGCAGCGTGCGGCGGCCGAGCTCGAACGGGCCTGGGCCCGGTGGCGGGCGGTCCGGGGGCGGCCCGATGATCCTGGCGCGGAGTCCGTGGCGAGCTACGTGGCCCACTCGATCAACCATCCGTGGGGGCGTCCTCGCGTCGTCCTCGGTTTGGACGCCGAAGACGCCCGCGATCTCGCCGCGCTGCTGTCCCGGGAGGACGCGTCCGAGCCTTCGTGGTGACGCTTCGGGTATAACGGCCTGATCACACTCCCCGCCCACGTAGGTTGGGGTGCGGACCGGAGCCGGCGAAGGGACACCGATCGTGACGACCCGCCTGAGCCGCCTGTCAGCCGTGACAGCGCTCACCCTGTGCGGTTTCGGCGCCACCGCCTGCGGTGGCGCCACCTCCTCCCCCGGTGGCGGCGCGGCGGCGCCCGCCGCCTCCGACGCGGGAGCGCTCACGGTGACCTCGGCCCAGCAGCCCTCGGCGGCCCGATCGCCCAAGACCAAGCCGCTGACCGGCAAGGTCATCGTGATCGATCCGGGGCACAACGGCGGCAACTACAAGCATCCGGAGATCATCAACCGGCAGGTCGACATCCTGACCGAGAAGAAGGCCTGCGACACGACCGGCACGGCGACCAACGCGGGTTACAGCGAGGCCGCCTTCACCTGGGACGTCTCCAATCGCCTGGCCAAGCTGCTGCGCGCGCAGGGCGCGACGGTCAAGCTGACCCGGCCCAGCAACACCGGCGTCGGGCCGTGCATCACCCAGCGCGCGGCCATCGGAAACAAGGCCAAGGCCGACGCGGCCATCTCCATCCACGGCGACGGCGCCGGCGCCTCCGCCCACGGCTTCCACATCATCATGCCCAAGAAGATCCACGGCCCGGTCGATCCGGTGGTCGCGGCGTCGTCCCAGCTCGGGATCGCGATCCGCAACGCCTACCACGCGGGCACCGGCCTCGCCTATTCCACCTACATCGGCAAGAACGCCCTCAACTACCGGAGCGACCTCGGCGGGCTCAACCTGTCGACCGTGCCGAAGATCTTCATCGAGTGCGGCAACATGCGAAACCGAGGCGACGCGGCCAAGATGATGGACCCCCAGTTCCGCCAGAAGATGGCGGCGTCGCTGGCCAAGGGCTTCGTCAATTACCTGAACTAACGGGCATTATGGGCGCCATGGACGATTTCCTCCCGCGCCCTCAGTCGGCCGACGTCACTCCCGGTTCGTTCGCGCTCCCGGCGGGCGCGGCCGTGTCCGGTCCTTTCGCCGACGCCGTACGGCTCCCGCTCGCGGCCCTGGATCTGATTCCCGGCGAGGACGGTCCGGTCCGCGTCGTCCACGAGCCGCGCCTCGGCCCCGAGGCGTACGCGCTGGAGATCGGCGCGGATGGGGTGCGGATCACGGCGGGAGACCGGGCCGGGGCCTTCTACGCGGCGCAGACGCTCCGCCAGCTCGCCGGCCCGGCGGCGTTCCGGTCGTCCTCGGACGGGGCCGAGCTCGCGTACGCGCGGATCGAAGACGCGCCCGCTTATGCGTGGCGGGGGGCCCACCTCGACGTGGCGCGGCACTTCCAGCCGAAGCGTGAGGTGCTCCGGTTCATCGACCTGATCGCCGCGCACAAGCTCAACCGCCTGCATCTGCACCTGGTCGACGACCAGGGCTGGCGGGTCGAGAGCCCCGCCTATCCCCTGCTCCACGAGGTCGGCTCCCACCGGCCGCAGACGGACGTCAGCTACTACGGCGAAGAGCCGGCGCTCGACGGCACGCCTCACGGGGGCTACTACACGCGGGCCGACCTGGCCGAGATCGGCGCCTACGCCCGGGCCCGCGCGGTGACAGTGGTGCCCGAGATCGACGTGCCGGGCCACGCGACCGCCATTCTCGCCGCCTATCCGTCGCTCGGCTCACGGGCCGGAGAGTCCCACGCGGTGATGCAGGAGTGGGGGATCTCTCGCGCGATCCTGTCGCCGCTGCCGCCGACCGTGGAGTTCCTGGAGACCGTCTTCGACGAGGTGATCGGGGCGCTGGGTTCGACACCGTATTTCCACGTGGGCGGTGACGAGTGTGTGCTCGACGACTGGAAGGCATCCCCGGAGATCGCGGCCTACCAGGCCTCGCTCGGCCTGGCCGGGGTGGGTGAGCTGCACGCGTGGTTCCTCCGGACCCTGGCCGACTCGCTGGCCGAGCGCGGCAGCCGGGCCGTGGTCTGGGACGAGGCGTTCGTGAGCGGCAAGCTCCGCGACGACACGGTCGTGATGCCGTGGCGTGGCGCCGGAGTCGGCCGCCGGGCCGCCGCGGCGGGACACGACGTGGTGATGACGCCGGTCTTCCCGCTGTACTTCGACTACGCCGAGGCCGCGTCCGTGGAGGAGCCGCTCGCGATCGGCGAGGCGGTCACCGTGGCGGACGTGGCCGCCTTCGACCCGGCCGTCGCGCCGCAGGTGATCGGCCTGCAGTTCCAGCTGTGGAGCGAGCGGATCCCTGATGGGCGGACCCTCGACTACCGCGCCTGGCCGCGCGGCTGCGCCGCCGCCGAGGTCGCCTGGGCGGGGAACGCCTCGGCGGATTTCCCGCGCCGGCTGAGCACCCACCTGGAGCGCCTTACCGCCTTCGGCGTCGAATATCGCCCCCCGGCCGGCCCCCACCCCTGGCAACGCGGCGGCGCCGGCCCCCGCCGCCACCGCCCCGGCGTCGTCCCCGTGCACGACGTCGTCCGCCACCTTGACGAAATGACCCACACCCCCGACTCCACCCGCCCCTCGTGATCTTGCACGAATTCCCGCGCCCCTGGTCACGCCGTTCGTGATCTTGCACTGGTTCCCGAAGCGCAGCTCACAGCTTCGGTGATCATGCAGGGCCGTGCTGCGCGACCGCCGGCCCAGGCGGAGCGCGGCCCGCACGTGCGCATCCGGCGCGGGAAGCGCCTCGCCGTGCGCCGCCAGACCGGCCGCCGCGGCGGCGAGCACGAGCCCGACGCGCGCGCCGTTCCCATCACGGTGAACATTCAGCTGCAGGCCATGGGCGGCCAGGACATGCGGCAGATGGGACGGGTCGTCGTGCTCTGGCGGCGGGTCATCGCCGCCGTTTCCGCCGACGCGCTTTTCCCCGCGCTCCGGCATTTGGCTCTGGCCCTCGGCCTGCCGGCCGAGCAGAGCGGCGGCGACCAGGGCCTGCGCGACGACTGCGCCGCGACGCCGTCACTGTGGGCCGGTTACCTGCACGCCGGGGCCCGAGGACTTGCCGATGACGGCTTCGATGGAGGTGTGGCCGTGGCGGCGGAGGCGGACGGCCAGCTCGCGGTGGATGCGTGAGGCCCAGAGCGGGCCCGCGTAGATCATGCCGGTGTAGCCCTGGACGAGCGTGGCCCCGGCGAGCAGGCGCTCCCACACGTCGTCCACATCTTCGACGCCGCCGACGGAGATCAGGGTGAGGCGGTCGCCGACCCTGGCGTACAGGCGGCGGAGGACCTCGAGCGAGCGGGCCTTCAGCGGACGGCCGGACAGGCCGCCGGTCTCCGTGCTGCGCACGCCCGGGCGGCCGATCGTGGTGTTGGTGGCGATGATCCCGGCCAGGCCGAGGTCGGCGGCGAGGTCGGCAACCGCGTCCACGTCCTCGTCGGCCAGATCCGGCGCGATCTTCACCAGCAGCGGCGTACGGCCCGCGACGTCCTTGACCGCTTCGAGCAGCGGCCGGAGCAGTTCGACGGCCTGCAGGTCGCGCAGGCCGGGCGTGTTGGGCGAGCTCACGTTGACGACCAGGTAGTCGGCCAGCGGCGCGAGCTCCTTGGCGCTCGCCGCGTAGTCGGCGGCGGCCTCGGCCTCCGGCACGACCTTCGTCTTGCCGATGTTGATCCCCACGACGGCCGTGCGCGGCTTGCGGAGTTGATCGGCCGCCGCCGACGCGCCGTGGTTGTTGAAGCCCATCCTGTTGATGACCGCGCGTTCCTTCGGGAGGCGGAACAGGCGGGGCCGGGCGTTGCCGGGCTGCGCGTAGGCCGTGACCGTGCCGGCCTCGACATGGCTGAAGCCGAACGCGGCCAGCGCCTCGACGCACTCGGCGTCCTTGTCGAAGCCCGCCGCCAGGCCGAAGGGCCCTGGGAAGCGTACGCCGAAGGCCGTCACGCGCAGGGCGGGATCGCGCGGCGCGAGGAGGCGCCGGAGCAGGCCCGTCGCGAACGGCAGCGCGCCGAGAAGCCGCAGGGCCCGCAGTGTCAGGCGATGCACGGCCTCGGCGTCGAACCGGCGCAGAACCTGCGTGAAGATCAGTCGATACATCACGCGCAAGATTACCCGCCGCACCTGCCGGACGACTGATCAGGAGGCCGCGGGGTCATCCGGCCCCTCCTCCTCGGCGCCCCTGAGCAGTTCGGCGGCCAGGTCGGCGACCGTGCGGCGGCTGTCGCGGGCGCGTTTGCGCAGGCCGTTGAAAGCCTCGGTGGCGTTCATGTCGTCCTTGCCCATGAGGTAGCCGATGGCGCGCTCGATCAGGACGCGGTAGTCGAGGGCGTATTGGAGCTGGTCGGCCAGCCGGGCCTGCTCCTCGGCCTCGATGGCCGCGGCGAGAACCTGCTCGATCACCTGGGCGCAGTCGTGGAGGAGCTCGACGTCCGACTCGTCCCATGTGTACGGCTCCGCCTGATAGACGTCGAGCGTCCCGACCGTGGCGCCGAGCCGTACGGGAATCGAGGCGACGGCCCGGACGGCGGGGTCGATCGAGCCGGCCAGCTCCGGCCAGCGCCGGTCGGCCGGTACGTCGGTGGAGAAGACGGCCTCGCCCTGGTCGAAGGCGGCGAAGGAGGGCCCGTCACGCAGCTTCACCTGGGCGAGCCCGAACGCCCGCCCTGGCTCGTCCGTGGCGAACAGGCCGCGCAGCGCGCGTCCGTCGTCGGCGAGCATGAGGCCGGCGCCGGCGTAGCCCAGGATCCGGGCGACCACCTGGACGATGCGCTCGAGATGGTGGACGATCCCGCCTTCCGAAGACGGCCCCCGCAGCCGGCGCAGGCTGGCGACGAGGGCCTCGTGGTCGACATCGGTCACCCGCGCCCACTTCCCACCCCCGACCGAAACCAACCTCCCGAACTCGATCAACAGGGATGTGATCGTTAACACGTCGGCAATCGGGGTTAACGCGGCCAAAAACCATGAGCGTTCTACTTGGCGCAGTTTCGTGGGCTTCGTATGGCTCGCGCGACTTCGCATGCACGAAAGGAACGTCATGAGGCTCTCCAGGGCCGCCCGCCGTAGCAGTCTGACCGCCTTAGCCGTCGCGGCGATGACCGGAATCGTCGCGATCCCCGCTCCTGCCGCCGCCGACACCTGGTCGATCGTGCCGGTCGACGGTGGATATCAGCTGACCTTACGTCTGGACGAACCCGTGCCCGTACGGGACGCCGCCCCGGAGCTCGCGGTCGACGGGCAGCCGCTCGGCTATGCCACCGAAAGCGACGAAGGTCACACGCTCACCCTGCTGACCTCCGACCCGCGAGCCGGCGATGCGAGCATCGTCCAGGTCGCCTGGAACGGCGTCGTCGAATCCAGGGTTGCGGCGCGCGCGGCGGTCTACACCCCGCCACCCAGCCCTCAGCCGACCACGATCGCCACCGATCCGGGCGTCGCCGGGCCGTACGAGGTCGAGGAGAGCACCTACGACCTGGGCGACACCGCGATCAGTCTGGCGGGTCTCGGTGGCCGGCTGGGCGAACTGCGAGCCGAGGTCTACCTGCCGAAGGCCGCGCCCGGCCGCCGGCCGCTGGTCATCTTCCTCCACGGGCGGCATTCCGCCTGCTACGACCCGATCACACGCCGGACCAGCAATAACGCATGGCCATGCCCGGCCGGCCAGCAGCCGATCGAGAGCTTCAAAGGCTACAAGGGACCGGCCGACGCGCTGGCGAGCCACGGCTACGCGGTCGTGTCGGTGAGCGCCGACGCCGTCAACGCCTTCGACGCCAACTTCTCGGAGGACCGGGGAGCACTGGCCCGAAGCGAAGTCGTCATGCGCCACCTGGACCTGCTCAACGCGGCAGAGCGCGGCAAGGGCGACCCGCAGTTGGTCTCGCTGTTCAAGGGCCGGATCGATCTGGACAACGTCGGCCTGATGGGGCACTCTCGCGGCGGCGAAGGCGTCGCGAAGGCCGTGCTCGTGAACGCCGGACGGGCCAAGCCGTACGGGATCCGGGCCGTGCTGCCGCTCGCGCCGACCGACTTCGCCCGCGCGTCACTGCCCGGCATCCCGACCGCGACGATCCTGCCGTACTGCGACGGCGACGTCTCCAACCAGCAGGGACAGCACTTCTACGACGACTCCCTGTACGCCGTGCCCGGCGACAGCGCGTTCCGGTCGGCGCTGCTGGTGATGGGCGCCGACCACAACTTCTTCAACACCGAGTGGACCCCGGGCGTGGCCACAGCGCCCGCATCCGACGACTGGTCGAACAACAACGACCCGGTCTGCGGCAATCGCGCGGAGTCCAGGTTGAGCGCGTCCGAGCAGTATGCGGTCGGGACCGCGTTCATCGCCGGATTCTTCCGGCTCGTCCAGGGCCAGGAGACCGCGCTGATGCCTCTGTTCGACGGCAGCGGCAAGACCGTCGCGTCGACCGGCAGGGCCGTCGTGTACGCCGTCGGCCAGGCGCCGGCCTCCAGCAGAATCGACGTGGCGAGCTTCGCCGGGGCTTCTCCCTTCGTGGTCTCCGGCGCGGCCACCGGCGCCCTCTGCGCGAGCATGCTCGGCCGGTCGCCGCAGAGCGGCCTCGCGACCTGCGCGACCAAACTGACCACCTCGCAGGCCCCGTCGTGGACGCCCGCGACCTACCTGCCCAACGCCACCGCCACCCCTGTCATGCGCTTCGCCTGGCAGGACGCCTCCGGGAAGCTGACCGTGCCCCTCGCGCCCGGATCGCGGAACATCTCCAAAGCCGAACTGCTCACCTTCCGGGTCGCACGAGACGAGAACGTCCCGGCGTCCGCCCCGCTCGACATGACCGTCACCTTGGTCGACGGGCGCGACCGGAGTGTCACGGTGCCCGTGTCGACGCTCAGCCCTGCGCTGGGGGCGCTGCCGGGGGCCACGTCGCCGCTGCCGAAGACGTGGCTGCGGACCGTACAGCTGCCGTTGAGCGGGCTCAGCGGCATCGACAAGAAGGACATAAAGGAGGTGACCCTGGCGGGAACCGCCGCCCCCGGCGGCGTCTACCTGGCCGACCTGGCCTTCACACGGTCGCGGGTCGGTGAGGAGAGCGTCGCCGGCCTGCCACAGGTGTCGGTCGGCGACCTCACCGTCCCCGAAGACGACGGCCCCGGTTTCGCGCAGATCCCGGTGGCGCTGTCCAGGCCGTCGGACCTGCCGGTCGCGGTGTCCGTGCAGTCCCTCCCCACCGGGACCGGGCCGGTCATCGCGCAGATCGCGGCCACGGTGACGATCCCGGCCGGACAGACGGGCGGCGTCTTCACGGTCCCGCTGATCGGCAACGACGTCGCCACTGCCGTGACGCAGTCGTATCAGGTCGTGGCAGGCGTTTCGGCCAACGCCACCATCGGTGACGGCTTCGCCCGCCTCGTCGTCACCGACGACGACGCCTGACCCCACGAACGTGGCGGTGGTCTCCGGGGACCACCGCCACAGCGCCCTGTTCGACATATGTAGGCGACATATGTAGAGTCGCCCGGGTGAAATTGACGGGACCACTGGAGCGCGTGCTGCGCGTCTTCCTGGAAGACCCTGATGCCCATCGCTATGGCTATGACCTGATGAAGGCGGCGAAACTGGCGAGCGGGACCCTCTATCCGATGCTGGCCCGCCTGCAGGAAGAGGGATTGCTGGCCTCCGAATGGGAGGCGCCGCGCGACGACGCCGGCGGGAGACCGCCGCGCAAGTATTACCGGTTGACCGGAGAAGGGGTGCGCATCAGCCGTCTCGAGCTTGCTCAGGCCGCGTTGAGCGCCCCTCGCGACGGTGTCGACGGGCACGTGATCCGCCCGACCCGGAGCGTGCCGTGAACATCACCTCATGGACCCTGCGAATGGCCGAGCGGTTACTCGCGCACGCGTGTCGCCGGTTGCCGATCGAAACAGCGGAAGAGCGCTACCTGGAATGGTCCGCGGAGCTTCCCGCCATTCTCGAGGACCCCGAGGTGCGGCCGAGACTGCGCCGGATCTTTCGCGTTCTCGCGTTCGCGCTCGACCAGAGCCGCGGCGCCCGGGCGCTGCGGAGCCTGCCGGCCCAGCCGCATTCCCTGGTTTTCACCGCTCAGCACGGCGGTTTCCTGAGCCGGCGGATCAGCAGCATATGCCTCTACGGGGAATCGGCCCTTCCGGCGTTGCTGCAGACCAGGGACTACGCCGAGGCGCTGGCCGACACGGTGACCCTGCCGTCCTTGGTGCCGGCCAGAATCGCGCACTGGCGTGAACGGCAGAAAGTCCTCCATGGCCGGCGCGGGCCGGTCATCTGGGCGATCATCGACGAGATAAGCCTGCGACGGCCGGTCGGCGGACGCGAGGTGATGCGTGGTCAGATCGAGCATCTGATCGAGCTGAGCCGTCGGCCCAACATACGGATCCAGCTCTTACCGTTCAGCTACAGCGGAGGTCCCGTGCCCGGCGGATCCTTCAGCGTGCTGGGCATCGACGACAAGGACTCCAGCGAAGTCATCCACATCGAGCGGATATCGCACTCGATCTACATAAACGAAGACGTGCAAGTGGATCGATATACCGAGACCTTCGACCGCCTTTCCACCGCGAGCCAGAGCCCCGAGGAGTTCACCGAGCTTCTCCGGAAGCTACTGCGCGTCCTCTCGAACGACGTGCCGGTGCGGTGACGGCAATGGTGCGGCCGCGCCGCCTCATGGCGGCCAAGTTGGCGGGCGCGCCCTTGGTCGCCGCGATGTCGATTTCCGACCTCCCGTGGGGAATCTGGGCAGGCGTCATCGCCGCGATTCTTCTCTACAGCCTGTGCGGCCTTTTCCTGGCGTACAAAGTCGGCGTACGCGCCCTGGACAAGGTGGACTCGGCTGAGGTGCCGTCGGTCGTGGCCACCCTCTTCGGAGGAGACGAGCGCTGACCTAACCGCGGGAGGTGTGGGTGTAGGCCGCGGTGACGGTGGCGAGTTCGGCCGGGGTCAGGACGTCGGCGATGGACGTGAAGCCGTGCGGGGCGCGGTCGGCCACCAGAGTGAGGATGTCGTCGGCGGGCATGGCGCGGCAGGCCGTGACGATGGCGCTGGTGACAGGGAGACGTGCCTGTTCGTAAGCGCGGAGGGCGGCCTCGGGGTCGCAGGTCATGGCGAGGGCGGTGGCCAGGACCCGCGCGTCGATGATCGCCTGCGAGCCGCCGTTGGATCCGATGGGATACATGGGGTGGGCCGCGTCGCCGAGGAGGGTGACGCGGGATTCTCCCCAGGCGGGCAGCGGGTCGCGGTCGGTCATGGGGAGTTCGAGGATCTCGGGCGCCGCTGTGAACAGGGTCCGTACGTCGAAGTGCGGGAGGGACCAGCCTTCGAAATGGGACAGGAGCGTCCGTTCGATGGCTTCGCGAGCGCGCCTGGGCTGGGCCGGCGCGGCGGTGCGGGCCTCGGCGACCCAGTTGAGGTGGATTCTGCCGCCGGAGGCATGGGCGACGGGATAGACGACGAGCTTGGCTTTGGCGTTGCACCCGTAGACGGCGACCGTCCCTCGGACCGGCGTGGTGCCGCCCGCCGCCGAAGCGGTGAGGGCGGCCGCCAGGGGCGTCGCGGCGGGATCGGCCAGGACGACGGTGGAGTCCGCCGGCGTGATGCCGCGCCACATGGTGATGCCGTTGGCGAGCGGTGGCCCCTCGCCGGCGTGGAGAAGGCGGCGGACGGTCGAGTGGAGGCCGTCGGCGCCGATGAGGACGTCGGCACGGAGACTCGTCAGCTCCCCCGACGCGCGGTCGCGAACCGTCGTCGTGACGCCACCCTCGTCGGGCGCGAAGGCCGTGACGGCCTTGCCGAAACGGACGGCATCGTGGCCCAGCCGCGATCGGACGGCGCCCAGCAGCATCATTTGGAGTTCGCCCCGGTGGACCGAGTATTGGCCGTCGCGGGGTTCGCTCCAGATGAGGTTGCCGTGCCGGTCGAAGTGCGCCATCTCGGCGACGGGCACGGCGATCGCGTGCAGGTCGTCGCCGAGCCCCAGCTCCGCGAGCTCGGCGACCGCCGCCGGCAGGAGATTGAGGCCGACGCCGATCGGCTCGAAGGTGAGGGCGGCCTCGGCGAGGGTCACCGGGAAACCGGCCGCGTGCAGGCACAGGGCGGCCGTGAGGCCGCCGATCCCCGCGCCGGCGATCAGCACCCGCATCAGTCCGCGACCGCCTCGATCAGATGCACGTCGAGCGGCAACTCGACTCGTGAGACGAACGTGAATCCGGCCGCCCCCAGCATGTCGCGGTATTCGGGCAGCGTGCGCTCTCGCCCGCCGACGTTGTTGACCATCATGTGGACGTCCCACGCGGCGGCCAGCGACCGCTGCTCCGGCTGATCGGGCAGGACCCGCTCGATGACCGCGAGCCGGGCTCCCGGCTCCATCGCCCGGCGGCAGCAGGCGAGGAGGCCGGCGCATGCCGCGTCGTCCCAGTCGTGCAGGATCCGCGACAGGATGACCAGGTCGCCACCGGGGACCTCGGTGAACAGGTCGCCACCGATCAGGCTGATCCGCGGTCCGAACCGCGCGCCGAGATCCGACCGCACGGTCTCGACGGTCGCGGGCGTGTCGAACAGGACGCCCGTGATCTGCGGCGCGTGGTCGAGGATCCGCCCGAGCAGCACGCCCGTGCCACCGCCGAGGTCGGTGACGGTGCCGACCCCCGTGAGATCGAGCGAGGTCACGACGGAGTCGAAGACGTCGCGGCACTGGTCGGCCATCGCCCGCTGGAACACGGCGGCATCGGCCGGGTTGCCATCGAGATGCGCGAACGGCGCGATCCCGTGGGCCAGCTCGAATCCGCTCACCCCAGACCGGATGGTCTCAGGCAGCCGGCCGAAGCTCCGGAAGAACAGCCCCCCGTAGAGCAGGGCCACTCCGTGCAGAGACTGCGGTGACTCACTCGCGAGCGTCGCCCCGAGCGGGGTCAGGCCGATCAACTCACCCACCCGGTGGACGACACCCAGCTGTTCGAGGTAGCGCACCAGACGAGCGAGCCTGTCCGCCGGGCACGCCGTCTCTTCGGCGAGGACGTCCAGGCCCAGGACCCGCCCGTACAGCCGGTCGGCGATGCCGAGGGACGCGGCGGCGTGCAGCGCCTGCGTCGTCCAGGCGCCCGTGAGGAGCCCCAGCATCCGCCTGCGCTCGTCGCCGTTGTCGACGTGCCGTGCGAGGTCGTCCTCCTGGTGTCCCGCTATGACGATCTCCAGCCGGTCGCCGCCCTGCGGGTCCCGGAAGTAGAAGACCGTGCGCCCCGTCGGGCCCTCGTCGGCGTTGAATCCGCCGCCGTCCGGGATCAGCCCCTGCTCGCGCAAGGACGTGAGGACCTTGAGGTCGCCAGGCCGCGCCTCGTACGCCAGGTGTGTCTCCCGCTCGCGCGCACGCTCGTCGGCGGCGACCCGCCACGGGCAGTCCTCCAGCAGGAACAGCTCGACGGTCCGACCTTCACCCGCATCGAGATGCGCGATGACGATGTCCGGGTCCACTAGGCCGTAGCGCCGCACGAGCCTGTCGCGGACGACGACGCTCCTCAGCTTCCGGACGACCGGCAGCCCCTCGCCTTCCAGGAGGGACAGCGCCCCGTCGACGGACCGTGGGAACAGCATCAGCCCCGCGTGATCGAACCGCAGCCCCTCCGGCCCGATGAGGTCATCGCGGACGATCCCCGTCATCCGCCGCACCCTGCGCAGATCGGTCTCGTCAATCTCAGTGGTTCCCGCCGCGACCGCGGCCCCCGTGCTCACGCCAGCCAAGCTATCGTCGCTTTTAGCGTCAATCTCGCTACTATCCGCAACCTTCCTCGCTGATGAGAACCAACCGGTCAACGGGACTGGTTACGCATGAGGGCCGATGACCTCACCGGAACCTCGCTGGATCAGCGTGGTCGGGACGAAGTGGGTCGTCGGCATCCAATGCTCCCCGTCGAGGCGGCGGAACAGTAGCGAGGCGGCGAGCCGGCCCATTTCCGCGGGATTCTGGGCCACCACGGTGACGGCGGGCTGCAGCAGGTCGGCCAGCGGGAAGTCGTCGAAGCCGACCAGCGCCACCTGATGCTGGCGGTCATGGTCCCGCAGTGCCCGTACGGCGCCGATGGTGACGAGGTTCTGCGAGGTGAACAGGGCGGTCGGCGGGGTGGGGCCGGCGAGCAGGCGGGCCGCCGCGTCACGTGCCGCGGATTCGGTGTGCAGGTCGTGGACGACGTGGTCCGGCTGCGGCCGGACGCCGTGATCCGCCAGAGCCTCGCGGAAGCCTTGGTAGCGCTGTTGCGCGGTCGTGATGGTGCGCAGATCGCCGAGGTAGGCGATGTCGCGGTGCCCGTGGGCGACGAGGTGGTGCACCGCGGCGGCGGCGCCGCCATGGTTGTCGGAGAGGACGGCGTCCACGTCGACGCCGACGGGTGGGCGGTCGGCGAAGACGACAGGGGTTCCCGCGTTGATCACATCGGCGAGATAGCGCTGGTTGGCGCTGGCGGGCACGATGACGAGCGCGTCGGCCTGCCGTGCCGTGAAGGCGTCGATCAGGGCTCGTTCGCGTTCCGGGTCTTCGTCGACGCTGCCCGCGAAAATCATCACGTTCCGCTCGCGCGCCACGTCCTCCAGCGCCCGGTGCAGGGCGGACGAGAACGGGTTGGACACGTCCTCGAGCACGGCGGCGATCGCCGCGATACGCCCACCAGCACGGCGCAGGCTACTGGCGGTGAAGTTGGGACGGTATCCGAGCTTCGCGATCGCCTGCCGCACGGCGGCGACCTTCGCGTCCGTCACGCCCGGCTCCCCGTTGATCACCCGGGATGCCGTCTTGTGGCTGACGCCCGCGAGCAACGCGACATCGCGCAGCGTGGCCCGCCCCTTTGAGGGCATGGCCGCCGACGTGGCCGCGGCTCTGTTCTCGCCTCCTGCGGGCACCATCCACAACTCCCTTCATCCCGTACGCACTCCTCCGCGGGGCGAAGCTTAGGGCAACCGCCGAAGGCACTGCGGGCCAGCCAGATCGTCACCTACTCCGACATCGATGTCAACGGTGCCAGGATTGTTGCCCCCGTGTTACATGCCAGCAGGAGCTTGGCTATTGACACACTTTAGGACTGAAGCGGAAACTCTCCCGACATCGATGTCAAAACTTGCGCCCCTGGGTGAGTAGCCGAACCCCCCAAAGTCCAAGGAGCCAACATGTCGCAACGCAGCCGCCGTCGGGCCGGGTCCGCGCTCGTCACCGCAGTCATCCTGAGCGTGCTCGCCACCGCATGCGGTAGCAACAGCACCAGCAGCACCGGTAGTACGGGCAGCACCGGCGACGCGAGTGTCTCGGTCTCGCTGATCACCAAGAACTCCACCAACCCGTTCTTCGTCACCATGCAGGAGGGCGCGAAGAAGGCAGCCGAGACGGAAGGCGTGAAGCTCACCATCGCGGCGGGCAAGGAAGACGGCGACGAGGCCGGCCAGGTGCAGGCGATCGAGGACGCCATCGCCCGCGGCGACAAGGGCATCCTCATCACGCCGAACGGTCCGGGCGTGAATCCGGCCATCAAGAAGGCCCGCGACGCGGGGCTGTACGTCATCGCCCTGGACACGCCGCCGGACCCGGCCGACACGGTCGACATCACGTTCGCCACCGACAACTTCAAGGCCGGCGAACTCATCGGGAAGTGGACGGCGGCCACGCTGGCCGGGAAGCCGGCGACCATCGCCATGCTCGACCTGTTCAACGACAAGATCGTCTCGGTCGACTACAACCGCGACCAGGGTTTCCTGACCGGGATGGGGATCGACGTCGTCGACAAGGCGAAGAACGGCGACGAGGCCCCTACCGGCAACTACTCCGGCGGGACGTACGAGATCGTCTGTAACGAGCCCACCAACGGCGCGGAGGACGGCGGCCGCTCGGCCATGGAACGCTGCCTCACCAAGAACCAGAAGATCAACGTCGTCTACACCATCAACGAGCCGGCCGCCGTCGGCGCCCAGAAGGCGCTGCAGGCCGCTGGACTCAAGGATGTCCTGGTCGTCTCCGTCGACGGCGGCTGCAACGGCGTGCAGCAGGTCAAGGACGGTGTCATCGGCGCCACCTCGCAGCAGTATCCGATCAAGATGGCCGAACTCGGCGTCAAGGCCATCAAGCAGATCGCCACTGGTGGGGCCAAGCCCGCGGTGACGCAGGGGCTCGACTTCTTCGACACCGGCGTCGCGCTGGTGACCGACAAGAGCGCGAGCGGCGTGACCAGCATTGACAGCACCGAAGGCAGCAAGCTCTGCTGGGGCACGGTCTGACGATTCTCATCCGGCCGCGGCTCACCGGTCGCGGCCGGGTCGAGAACCCACATCAAGGAGCGGAGTTGTCCACCACAGCGACAGGGCCGGCCAGTACGGCGAGCGAGCAGTTCGCGTTGCGCCGGCGCTCACCCGTACAGCGGATTCAACATCTGCTGCACGCCCATCCGTCGATCAGCCCCTTCCTGGTGCTGGTCCTCTCGTTCGTTGTGTTCAGCATCATCAACCCCCGGTTCGCCTCGCCGAACTCGCTCTCCCTCGTGCTGCAGCAGGTCGCCGTGATCGGCGCCCTCGCGGTCGGCCAGACGCTGATCATCCTGACGGCCGGCATCGACCTCTCGGTCGGGGCCGTCACGATCCTGTCGATGATGGTCGCAGCGAAGCTGGCCCAGGGTCTCGGGCTGCCGGGCGTCATCGCGGTCGCGATCGGCATCGGCCTCGGAGCCGCCGCCGGCCTGGTGAACGGCGGCCTGGTCGCCCGGCTCAAGCTGCCGCCGTTCATCGTCACGCTCGGCACGCTCAGCGTCTTCACCGCGATCGGCCTGCTGTACTCCAAGGGCCAGAGCGTGCAGTCCGTCGACATGCCCGCCCTGCTGAACTGGACCGGCGAGACGTTCGCGATCGGGCAGTTCCACATCACCACGGGCGTGGTGATGGTGGCCGCGCTCTACGCCATCGTGGGGTTCGTGCTCGCGAACACCGCGTGGGGCCGCCACGTCTACGCGGTCGGCGATGACAAGGAGGCGTCGCGCCTGGCCGGTATCCGCGTCGACCGGGTGCTGGTCAGCGTGTACGCGACGGCCGGCGCGATCTACGGACTGACCGCCTGGATCCTCATCGGCCGCGCGGGCACGGCCAGCCCGAACGCGATCGTCGACGCCAACCTGGAGAGCATCACCGCGGTCGTCATCGGCGGCACCAGCCTCTTCGGCGGACGCGGCACCCTGCTGGGCAGCCTCCTCGGCGCCCTGATAGTCGGGTTCTTCCGCAGCGGCCTGGCGCTGGCCGGCGTCGACGACCAATACCGGGTGCTCGCGGTCGGGTTGCTCGTCATCATCGCGGTCTCCATCGATCAGTGGATCAGGAAGGTGCGGGCATGACGACGGCGACCCCAGCTGTGGCCCCGGTGCTGTCCGCCCGCGGCCTGGTCAAGACATTCGGCCGGGTCGTCGGCCTCGACGGCGTCGACCTCGACCTCTACCCGGGTGAGGTCCTCGCCATCATCGGCGACAACGGCGCCGGCAAGTCGACGCTCATCAAGTGTTTGACCGGAGCCCTCATCCCCGACGCCGGCGAAATATCCGTCGACGGCCGGCCCGTGCACTTCAGGCGTCCGCAGGACGCCCGGGAGGTCGGCATCGAGACCGTCTATCAGACCCTCGCGGTCGCGGCCGCCCTCGATGTCGCGAGCAACCTCTTCCTCGGCCGCGAACGGCGTCGGGCCGGGATTCTCGGCAGCGTCTTCCGTATGATCGACAAGAAGGGCATGCGCCGCGAGGCGGCCCAAGCCCTGGAGGAACTGGGCATCGGCACACTGCAGAATGTGACTCAGCCAGTGGAGACCCTGTCCGGCGGACAGCGTCAGGCGGTGTCGGTCGCCCGGGCCGCGGCGTTCGGCAGCAAGATCATCGTGCTCGACGAGCCCACTGCGGCGCTCGGCGTCAGGGAGTCGAACCAGGTGCTGAAAATGATCGAAGAAGTCCGCTCGCGCGGGCTCCCGGTCATTCTCATCAGCCACAACATGCCCCACGTCTTCAAGGTCGCCGACCGCATCCACATCCAGCGGCTCGGCCGCTGCGCCGGGGTCGTGACACCGGCCTCGCACACGATGTCCGAGGCGGTGGCCATCATGACCGGCGCGGTCACCCTCGCCGAACCCAATGGCAATCCATGATCACAGTGATCGGCGAGATCCTGGCGGATCTGATCGAGGACCCTCCGGGTCGGCTTGTCGCGTATCCGGGAGGAAGCCCGGCCAACGTCGCGGTCGGCCTGGCCGGGCTCGGTCTGCCGGTGCAGCTACTGACCCAGCTCGGTGACGACCCTCTCGGACGGCTGCTGCTGGCGTACCTGCGTGACAATCACGTACGGCTCGCGATCGGCTCGCATCTGGACGGCGAACGTACGAGCACCGCCCGCACCAGCCTCAGCCCGGACGGCCAGGCTCAATACACCTTCGACATCGCCTGGCGCCACCTCGGCCGATGGGAAGCCGACGCCAGTGACGGCCGATGGGAGACCGCCGACGCCAGCGATCCGGCCGTCACCTGCGTGCACACAGGTTCACTCGCCACCGTGCTGGAGCCCGGCGCCGACGATGTCGCCGCCATGATCCGCGTCGCACGCGAGACGTCGATGATCAGTTTCGACCCCAACTGCCGGCCGACGCTGACCCGCGACGTCACGGCAACGCGCGACCGGGTCGAAGCGCTCGCGGCCGAGAGCGACATCATCAAGGCCAGCCACGAGGACCTTTCCTGGCTGTACCCCGGTCGGCCCATCGCAGACGTCGCCCGGCAGTGGATCGACGGCCGCGCCCGGTTGGTCGTCATCACCATGGGCGGCGCCGGAGCCCAGGCGTTCACCCCGCGCCGAACCATGATGGTGCCCGCGACGCCAGTCCAAGTGGTGGACACCGTTGGCGCGGGTGACGCGTTCACCGCCGGCCTGATCGCCGGACTGGATCAGGCCGGCCTGCTCGGCGTCGAACACCGCGACGCCCTGGCCGCCATCGATGAGGCCGGCCTCCGTACGGTGCTCACGAAGGCCGCCGAGAACGCGGCCAAAGCCTGCGCTCGCCGCGGCGCCAACCCGCCGCTACCGGCCATCTTCGAAACCTGAACCGATGGACTAAGAGCCCTCTAGGACGGGGCTTCGGGGATGGGCAGGGGATGAAATGATCCCCGACCATGGAGATCATCGAGAGCGGGCGGTTCGCACCGGCCGCGGACGGCGCGGCCGATTATGTGGAGCATCTGAGCGTGCCGGCGCTCAGCTTCGGGACGTACTCGATCCCGGCCGGCAAGCCGGACGAACAATCGCCGCACCGCGAGGATGAGATCTATGTGGTGACACGCGGGCGCGGCTCCTTCACCGCCGGCGGCCGCACGGTCGAAGTCGGCCCAGGCACCGCCATTTTCGTCCCCGCCGGCGAAGCCCACCGCTTCCACGAGATCACCGAAGACCTCGTGACGCTCGTATTCTTCGCCCCCGCCTACTCAGGCTGACGCCCGATCCCCCGGGCTCGCTTTCTGTTGTTCCAGGGCCGTGGTGCCACCATGCTGCGGATGTGAAGCAACGCGCAGTCAGTGCGGCTTTGGTGGTGGTCGCGGTCGGGGCGCTCGGCTCGATGATCGTGGTATTCCTTCCCGGCTGGATCGTCCTCCACGATCTCGGCGCGGCCCCTGCGTCAACATTTCCGGCGGTCGATCGGCTCACGGCGGTCAATGACGTACGGGCGACCCTGCTTCAAGGGATGGCCGCGGCGGTGGCCCTGAGCGGGATCGGGCTGGGAGCGACGATGACGCTGCGCCAGATTCGGGTGCATCGAGAAGGCCAGTTCATCGACCGATTCAGCAAGGCCATCGAACATCTGTCAAGCGACCACATTGGGACGCGCATGGGGGGCGTATATGCCATGGAGCAGATCGCCGAGGTGGCCCCGGATTACCGCGGCCATATCGCGGCCCTGTTGGCATCGTTCGTCCGTCAGCAGGCTCCTTGGCCGCCATTGCGGCCGCTGGAGGAGGTGGACATCGAACGACGCCGCTATCACGGCGGGGTGCGCGACGACATCGGCGCCGCGTTGGGAGCCCTTGGCCGTCGCGCGATGGTTCTGCCCGGCACCGGAATCGAGCTGGAAAAGGTCGATCTGCGAGGCGTGCACTTGACCGGGCAGGACCTGAGCGGGTTTTGCTTCGCCCATTCCAACCTCGACGACGGCATCCTCGCAGGATGCGATCTATCCAATGCCACCTTCACGGGCGCGAGTCTCAGAGGCGCGGATTTGACCGGCGCCACGCTCACCGGCGCCGACTTCACCGACGCCGATCTGGCAGGAACGGCGGGCATCAGAGCGAAGTCGGCAGATCCGGCATAGCCGCTACCGCCGTGCGCTCGACCAAGGCAGAACCCGGCTGTGCCGTTTCCGCCGTGGCCGAGCGCATCGCGCCGACACCTGGACGGGTCACACCAGGACGAACGAGAAATCCAGTGTCGTCCTGCGGTTCAGCGGGATATCGATCTTTACTCTGTGCGCGATCTCATCACGGCTGATGCCCAAACCGCGGGCGATGAGCCGTTCTGGGCGGACCGGCACGGCATCGTCGAAAGTGACCGTGATCTGAAGAGGCCACGGATCGTCGGGAATGGGAGGCGCGTGGAGTGCCCAGCACCCGTCCCAATCGAGCGCGAACCGGTTGCGCCGGGCGATCAACGGGTCGAGAAGGGTGTCCACGACGAGGGAAGGCGAGTTGGCCGAATAGCCGGCCAGAAGGTCGGCGGGCAATGAGCGGACCGGGACACGGTCGTGGACGGTGAGCTTGCCGGTCCGGTCGCAGGAAAGGCAGTTGACCAGAAGCCAGACGTCGAGCAGTTTGCCGTTGGCGTTGACGCGGAACCTGCCGTCGCCGACGGTGGCGCGGTTGGAAGGGCAGTCCACGCACCGCAGGGCGAGCACAGGCAGGCGGGAGCGCCGCACCGCCCAGGGCAGCACGATATGAGGATGTGAAGACATGATCTCTCTGAAGACCTGACGAAGAGCACGGAAGACAGAGCCGACGGCGTCGTCGGCGACCGATGCGCAGGAAGTGTCAGATCTAAAGAGCAGGCGGCGTCATGCGCGCGAAGTCCTCACGTGGGATCGTTTGGCCTGGGTCGTTTCCCGGAGCGGGCCGATGCTCAGCTCAGGCGGGCTCGCAGGAGGCAGAATTCGTTGTCTTCGGGATCGGCCAGGACGTGCCATTGCTCCTCGCCCGTCTGGCCGACGTCGGCCGGGCGCGCCCGAGCTTCAGGAGACGCTCGAGCTCCGCGTCCTGATCGCGGTCGGTGGCGTTGACGTCGAAGTGCAGTCGCAGCTTGCCCGTCTTGGGCTCGGTGGTGGGGCTGAAGATCAGAGTCGGCTGCAACCCGCCGAATCCTTCCCACGGACCGATCTCCACCGCGCCTTCGTCCTCGATGTCGAGCACGATGAAGTCGAGCACCTCACACCAGAACGCCGCAAGCCGCTGGGATCCTGGCAAGGGATCACCAGCTCGGAAATACGGCAAGCCATGACCGGGCATTCTAATCAGCGCCCGCCACACGCAGCCAATCCTTAACCGCCCAGGTCCTCAGGCATCACGCTCGGTCCGCGCTGAGCGCCCCCCATGCGGCGTGGAACCGCAACCCGAACTGCAGCCCACACCGATCTTCGCCCGCGCCGGCGAGCACCCCTGCCCGCCTGATCGTCCCGTCCGCATGACCAGGCCCCACCTCAGCCACCAACTGACCTCGTCATTCAGAACGAGATCGACGATCATCCGGGAGCCGGAGCGCCCGGATAAACAGAATCGCTGTTCTCATGGCGCCGCAAGCGTTTCACCTATATCTTCTGTCTGAGCTCACGCACAGATACCACTTCCCTAGACGCCACCTCCGACGCGGCGACTCGCTAGGACGCAGCGAGGAATAGGGCAATGAGGTGTTTTTAGCGTGAGTTCTGTCAGTAGAAGCGCTGCAGGACTGTTCGAGCGGTGTCGGAGATCGCTCTGTGAACGGTGTTCTGCGGCGCTTTTTGGTTGTTTGAGATAGTGGAAGGGAGGGAGATGGGTATCCCCGAGGAAGTCGGACGGACGGCCCGGTTCGCAGCCACGAACTGGGGCCGTACCGTCCGCATGTGTCTGCTGCTGATGGCCTTAGCCACAACAGTAAGCACCTTCATCGCAGTGAGGCACCTGCCGCTCATCGCCTGGTAGAGCCCATCCGCGACGTCGCGTGCATGCGACGCATTGCGTTGCATGCACGCAACGCACCATTGACGTTAGCGGACCCTTGCGCGCGTTCGCCGAACCTTCACCGAACCTTCGAGGAACCCGTCGAAGCCTCGAAGCCGTCGAACGCTCGCCGTCGGCCGGGACCGGCCCCGAGGCCGCATGCCCGCCGGCGGGCGGTGCGTTGCGCCGGGCTACGGCCCCAAGCACTTGGACGCGTTTTATGCCTGGCTGAAGGCGCAGGGCCGCAAACCGAAACACGATCTTGCAGATTCACCGCATTCTGTCGCGCGCGTTAAAGCTCGCCGTGCGCCGCGAGCTCATCTCTCGCAAGGCCTGCACCGTGATCGACGAGCCCAACGGAAAGGAGGCCGAGATTTGAACCGCTCTCCGAAGACGAGGCGCGTGACATCCTTAGCGTAGCCAGGGGCCAGCGGAACGGCACGCGGTGGTCTGTGGCGCTCGCCCTGGGTCTTCGGCAATCAGAAGCCTGGGCCGCGCTGGAGTACGTCGATCTCCGCACGGGACAACGCCGGGTCTTCTGGCAGATCAGGCACAACGGCCGGTGTCCCACGTTCTGCCTGATCGACTGTGCGAGGCACGCGCCATCATGCCCGCCGCGCATCGGCGGCTGCGCCTTCGTTAAGCCCAAGGGCGTAAACCTCGCCGGTGACGCGGTCGTGCGGATGGGTCGCGTGCTCTGGGACTGAGCAACCAACTGCAACTAGAACTGCAACCCGGCAGGCTCTCAGCGGATCATCGTCGGGGAGTCTGTCCATTTGAGTGGGGTGGGGCGCCAGGGATTCGAACCCTGAACCGACGGATTAAAAGTCCGCAGCTCTGCCATTGAGCTAGCACCCCTGGCCGATCCGGCTACTGGCCTGGGCCAACGTCGGATCCGTGCGACCGTACCACGGACGCATCCACACCACAGCCTAGTATCCGTGGCCGCCCGCCGCCGGAAACAGGCGCGAGCCGGTCGATCTCCACGCGGGCGGCGGGGTGGGGCGGGCGGGTGGGGGGAGACGTGGTTGGAGCGCCGGTCTGTCTTTGTATCAGGACGCGTTTGTCGGTCGGGCACGGCATCATGTCCTCGTGATCCATTCGACCCGGATCGTCGATGACTCGGCCGAGCATGCCGAAGTCCTCGAACTCATCGATCAGGCCCGCCAGGCGTTGACGCTGCCGGGCCTCGACCCGCTCGTGGCCATCAGGTCGGCGCGGCAGGCCCTGCGCACCGCCGATCAGGCTCTCACGTGGCTGCTGCCGGAATGACCCGTCAGCGATAGGCCGCGAGTCCCGTAAGGGTCTCCCCTAGAACGAGGGTGTGGATCTCCTGGGTTCCCTCGTAGGTGAGGACGGATTCCAGGTTGTTCATGTGGCGGATGACCGGATATTCCAAGGTCACGCCGTTGGCGCCGAGCACCGATCGGGCCTGGCGGGCGATGTCGAGCGCGGCTCGCACGTTGGCGAGCTTGCCGTAGCTCACCTGGTAGGGCTTGAGCTCGCCGGCTTCCTTCAGTTTGCCGAGGTGGAGCGCGGTGAGCCCGGCCTGGCCGAGCGCGACCGCCATCCACGCCAGTTTCTCCTGCGTGAGCTGGAACGACCCGATCGGCTTGCCGAACTGGATGCGCGACTTGGCGTAGTCGACGGCGGCCTCGAGGCAGGCCCGCCCGGCGCCGGTGACGCCCCACAGGATCCCGAAGCGGGCCTCGCTCAGGCAGGACAGCGGCCCTTTCAGGCCTCTGACGTCGAGGGCGGCCGCGGCCGGGAGCCGTACGTCATCGAAGTAGAGCGACGACGTCACGGACGCGCGCAGGGAGAGCTTCTTGTGGATCTCGACGGCGCTGAAGCCGTTGGAGGCGGTGGGCACGACGAAGCCGCGGACGCCGGTGTCGGTCTGGGCCCAGACGACCGCGACGTCGGCGATCGAGCCGTTGGTGATCCACATTTTGGCGCCGTTGAGGATCCAGTCCCCTGAGGGGTCTTGTTTCGCGTGCGTGCGCATGGACCCGGGGTCGGAGCCGTGGTCGGGCTCGGTCAGCCCGAAGCAGCCGATGACCTCGCCCGCGGACATCCGCGGGAGCCACTCGTCCTTCTGCTCGGCCGTGCCGTACTTCCAGATGGGGTACATCGCGAGCGAGCCTTGCACGGACACGAACGACCGCAGGCCGGAGTCGCCGGCTTCGAGTTCGCGGCAGGCCAGGCCGTAGGAGATGGCGTCGAGGCCGGCGCAGCCGTAGCCGGTGAGGTGCATGCCGAGCATGCCGAGGGAGCCGAGCTCGGGGGCGAGCTCGCGGGCGGGAAAGGTGCCGTCCTCGAACCATGAGCCGACCTCCGGCAGCACCCGGGAGGCGACGAACTCCTGGGCGGTGTCCCTGACGAGGCGCTGGTCCGGGGTGAGTTGGGCGTCGAGGTCCAGCAGGTCAATCATGGCCACAGCGTATCCGGGGCGCATAAGGGTCAGGCCAGGGGGAATCCCGATGTGCTTACCGCCACAAAAGGGGCAATCTGATGGCATGAACGAGATGAACTCCAACGGTTCCGTCAAGCAGCTCCGTCGCACCAAGGACGGCCGGATCGTCGGTGGCGTGTGCTCCGGCGTCGGCGACTACCTGGGCGTAGACCCCAACATCCTGCGCGTCGCGCTGGCCGTGGCCACGCTCTTCGGCGGGTTCGGCGTCGGCGTGTACGCCGTCGCGTGGCTCCTGGTCCCCGAGGAGGGGAGCCAGACGTCGATCGTGCAGGACCTGATCAGCAAGAACAAGGACAACCCGACCGTCCAGGACATCAAGACGCGGTCGCAGGAGGCGTGGGCCAAGGCCACGCACTCGCAGTCCTCCTACAGCGCGCCGGGTTCCTACACCCCGCCGGCCCGCCCCACCGACGACGACACCGCCGTCTGACCCCGTCAGGCGTGGACCTTGGTGACGATCTCCGTACGGGACTCGGTCCAGACCATGGCCAGCACGGCCGCGACGGACAGCCCGGCCGCACCGGCCAGGGCGACCACCGGCTCTGGACCGAGCTCCTGCGCGAGCGCCCCGCCCACCAGGATCCCCACCCCCTGCACGGCCAGCAGCCCCGACTGGACCAGCCCGAACGCCTGACCACGCCGCTCCGGCGGCACACACTGGACGAACGCGGCGTTGGCCGCCAGCTGGTAGGCGCCGCCTATCCCCGACAGGACCCACAGGATCAGCACCACGTGGAGCGGCGGTCGCATCGCGCAGACGATCAGCGGCGCGCAGGTGAGCATCGCCATCCAGCCCATCACGCGCAATCGCCTGGTGGGCGTGACATACCGCCCGAACACGAACGCGCCGAGGACCGTGCCGGTCGGCATGGCCGCCATCAGCAACCCGGTGGCCACCGGCACCGGCACGAGGCCACCGTCGTCCAACCCGGCCGCGTACGGGACGGCAAGGCCCTCGGGCAGCACATAGAACCCGCACAGCCAGGCGAACAGCACGAGCGTTCGCAGCCGCCGGTCACCGAAAACGAGCCGCCCACCCGCCCGCATCATCGCCCACACGGATGACGTGTCCGACCCGGCGGCCACCGGAGCCACGCGCCGCCGTACGCCCGCCACCAACGTGAGCGCGGACGCGAGGAACGTGGCTGCGTCGAGGGCGAGCGCGCGATAGGGCCCGAGACCCGCGATGAGGGCGCCGCCGGCCGCGAAGCCGAGCATCTGGACCGCCTGGTTCGTCATGTTCTGCAGCGCGGATCCCGTCACATAGCGGTCGCCTTCGAGCACTTCGGGCAGCAGCGCGGCGCGGGCCGCGGAGAACGGCGCGCCCAGCAGGACCACGCAGAAGACCAGCACGCACAGCACGGGAAACGGCATTCCAGGCACCGCCATCAGGGCGACGAGCATGGCCCGCGCCACGTCGCACAGCAGCATGACGCGGCGCCGCGGATATCGGTCGGCGAGCCCGGCAAGCAGCGGTCCGCCGACGATGGGCGGCAGATAGGTCAGTGCGTATACGGCGGCCGTGGCCAGCGGCGATCCGGTGCGGTTGTAGACGAGGACGGCGAGCGCCACCTGCGCGAGCTGGTCTCCGAGCAGCGACATGCCCTGCGCGAGCCACACCGCACGGAACTCGCCGATCGCGATCACTTCACCGTAGGTCGCCTGATCCTCGTGCGCGCGACGGTGTCTCCCGGGCAGCCGGCTGGGTTTGGTGGCCGCCATCTCACCCCGTTGGGCCTCGCGGACAGAACACACTCACTGACAGAACGTGTCGAGTATGTCACCTACGGTGCCCGGCTACCACCCGAGTTCGTGTAGTCGCTTGTCGTCGATGCCGAAATGGTGGGCGATCTCATGGACGACGGTGATCTGCACTTCCTCGATCACCTCGTCGTCGGTCTCACAAATGGCCAGGGTCGGATTCATGTAGATCTCGATGCGGTCGGGCAGAACCCCCGAATACCACCCACCACGCTCGGTCAGCGGCACACCGGTGTAGAGGCCGAGCAATCCGGGCTCGGGGGGGTCGTCTTCGACCACCACGACCACGTTGTCCATCAGCTTGGCAAGCTCGGGCGGAATCGTATCCAACGCCTCGCCGACCAATTCTTCGAACCTCTCACGCGAGAACACCTTTCCATCATGG
Organism: Streptosporangiaceae bacterium NEAU-GS5; assembly: GCA_017592665.1. Taxonomy (GTDB): domain Bacteria; phylum Actinomycetota; class Actinomycetes; order Streptosporangiales; family Streptosporangiaceae; genus NEAU-GS5. The sequence continues at coordinate 76,551 of JAGFNW010000025.1, forward strand.
GGTAGACATGAAGGGCATGCGGGTCTCAACTTGGGGGGAGACCGCCCGGCGCCTTGCTAGAGGGCGCGCCGCGCGGATCCTGGCGATCACCGTGGCGGCCGTGGCCGGCGCGTGGCTCGGCCTTGCCATCGGCGCGTCCGTGCAGACCGCCGTCGGCCCCGCAGACATCGGCATGACCCTGCGTCCTTCCTGGTCGGGCGAGACCGTGGTCGACGTCCGCCCGCTCGGCACTCTCCGTTTCGCCAGTCATTCAGGTCCTGTACGGCTCGGCCTGAGCATCGACGCCGTGCACCCGGAAGAGGCCCAGGAGATCCTCAACAACCCGCGCTGGGCCGACCGGCTACCGGAGACGATCGAGGCCGACCTGCAGGACGGCCTGCGGCAACTGATCATCCGGGCGGCCATCTTCGCGCTGGGCGGCGGCCTGGTGGTCGGGCTGGTCGTGTTCCGGCGGATCACGCTGGCGGCCGTGACCAGCGGGGCGGCGCTGCTGTCGGTCGTGGTCGTGGCGGGAGTCTCGGTGCTGACGTTCAATCCGCGATCGATCTCCGAGCCGCGCTACACGGGTCTGCTGACCGGCATTCCGTCGCTGGTGGGCAGCGCGCAGTCCATCGTGACCCGGTTCGACGAGTATCGCGGGCAGCTGGCCAAGCTGGTCACGAACGTGTCCAAGCTGTACGAGACGGGCGCCACGCTTCCCGTCTACGACCCCGACCCCTCGACCATCCGGGTCCTGCACGTATCCGACCTGCACATCAACCCGGTCGGATGGAACGTGATCCACTCACTGATCGATCAATTCAAGATCAACCTGGTCATCGACACGGGCGACATCAGCGACCACGGCACGAAGGCGGAGAACAAGTTCGTCGAGGAGATCGGACGCCTGGGCGTGCCATACGTGTTCGTACGCGGCAATCACGACTCGCTGGCGACGCAGCGGGCGGTCGCCAAGCAGAAGAACGCCATCGTCCTCGATGGGCAGGCGGCCACGGTCAAGGGCCTGCACATCTACGGCTTGGGCGACCCCCGGTTCACACCGGACAAGGCCGTGCAGGTCGCCTCGGACGACAAGGCCCTGGCGGCCCTCGGCCAGGCGAACGCGGCGAAGATCTCCCCGCCCGAGTGGCCGCGCTCGACCTCCACCTCCGCGCCCGACAAGATCGCGACCGACATCGTCGCCGTCCACGACCCCACGGTCGGCCGGGCCTTCTCGGGGTCGGTCGCCCTTGTCCTCGCAGGTCACGTACACCAGCGCTCGACCGAGCTGATGCCGACCGGGACACGCGTGATGATCCAGGGCTCGACCGGCGGGGCCGGCCTACGCGGGCTCGAGCACGACGAGCCGACCCCGCTCATGGCCTCGGTTCTTTACTTCAACAAGGACGACCACCGGCTCCAGGCCTGGGACGACATCACCGTGGGCGGACTCGGCGAACAGTGGGTGCAGGCCCAGCGTTATATCGAGCCCGACCCCGGCCGTACAATCTTCCCAGCGCCTGCGACGACCCCGACGCCATCGGTGTCCGTCACGGGCTCGCCGAGTCCGGCTGGAAGCGCCGCTTTGGCATCGGGGCCAAACGTCCCCTATGCTTCAGAGGTCTCCGACGGAAGGCGGCATGGCCCAGTGCCTCGGCACTGAGCCCCCATCGTCTAGCGGCCTAGGACACCGCCCTTTCAAGGCGGCGGCACGGGTTCGAATCCCGTTGGGGGCACTTGGTTAACCAGGGTAAATGAAGGTCGAAGCCCTTCGAAGAACTGGTAAGCTAAGCCGAGCAAGGTCAAGGTCCTGTAGAGCAGCTTGGAGTGCTCGCCACCCTGTCAAGGTGGAGGTCGCGGGTTCAAGTCCCGTCAGGACCGCGCAAGGTCAGGTAGCTCAGTTGGTACGAGCGACCGCCTGAAAAGCGGTAGGTCGGCAGTTCGACCCTGCCCCTGACCACCACTTATAAATACTCAAAATGCCCCGGACGCCATGCGTCGCGGGGCTTTTGATTTCCCGGCGACCGCAACGTCCTGCAAGCTCGCGGAACGTCTTGTGGCTCGGGTTGTGTGGCTGCGGCGCCGCCGAGTTGCCACCCAGATCGGGCCGAGACGTCGTCGTTGCCGTCGCCGGCCAGGCCTAGCGCGGCGAAGCAGGCGATGGGCCCCGCTCGACCGGTGGCGTCAGCGGCGCTGGCCGACCTTCCGACGGGGTCAGTGACGGTCTGCCGGCGGGAGGCGGCCTAGACGTCGTCGGCGTGGCCGTAGCCGATGAGTCGGTGGTGGCGAGCGCCACTGGCGTGACGGGTGGCTCGGGGTCAGTTCTGGTTCAGCGCGTAGCCGCCTGAGCCGAGGATGGAATGGGAAAAGCCACCGCCCTGGAAAGCGCAGTAGCCACCGGTCCCGTTGAGGAAATACCACAGGCCATCGCACTGCCGGCACCACGCCCAGCCGTCTTGGTCGCTCGTCGTGAGCCCTTGGACGACCCGATAATTCCGGCTGCCTGCGCTCGTGTGGCCCCCCGCGCCGTTGATCGTGCAGTAGCCGCGGTCGCCGTTGCCTGCGAACCACAGGGCCTGGCAGTACGCGCACCAACGCCATCCGCTCTGCCCGCCGTCGTTGCTGCGTTCGTCGTTCACGACGTATCTTCCGCTCCCCGTGCTGTTGTGCAACCAGCCTGGGCCTTTCGGGCATCGCACCTGGAAGCCGTTGCCGGGCCACCACAGGGACTGGCATTGGTTGCACCAGAGCCACCCTGACTGGCTGGCGGAGGCCGGCGTGGCCGTGGTCACCGACAGGGCGGCGGTGGTGAGAATGACGGCGCCCGACGCACCGGCGCCCAGCAGTGCCCGGCGGGACAGTCCCGTCCGTTGGTTCGACTCGTTCGACATGGCTCTCCCCTTTGGATCCGCGGCGCCTGTCGCCCCCGCACAGGATCCGCCCGCCCGGCCCCGCGGCTCGGGCTGCACATATAGCGCGCGTTCCATTCCGTTCCGCCCTGGGTTCGCGATGGGGTCGGTAAAGATCCTTTCGGGGCGGGCTTCCGCCGCTCTGGTCAGGGAAGATCGCATCGCATGACGAACCATATTCGGCCCACCCCGGATGACCTGCTGCGTCACGCCCGGCAGTACTACGAGCTGGCCACGCTGCTGAAGTACGACAAGGAATTCGAGGACAAGTTCACCGCCGCCGTCGAGGCCAGCGACGAGGGCCGCCTCGGAAGCCTGCTCGAGCCGCTGGGGATGCGGGACGTCACGATCTCCTCGATCGACACCCGTGCCGAACGCGGAGTGTGCGAGCACTGCTGGGTCTGGCACGGCAAGCTGGTGTGCCACCCCATCTGCATGTGACGTGCCTCACTTCTGGAAAAGCCGGGCGCCCGCGAGGCCACTAAGGTTGTGGCGCGATGGACAGCGATCGGCAGGCGCGGATCCTCGAGGCTGTGCTCCGGATATTGTCCCTGCAGGGCATATCCGGAGTCAGCATGCGCGCCGTCGCGCGCGAGGCCGGGGTCTCGCTGGGCCTGGTGAACTACTACTACGAAGACAAGACGAGCCTGATCCGCGCGGCCCTGCACCGCATCGAAGAGCAGGACGTCGCGCTGGTCGAGCCTGATCTCACCCTGGGGCCGGAGGAGCGGCTGCGCGCCGCGCTCAAGCGGGTGGCCGACCCCGAGTTCCTGACGACCGAGTATCTGTCGTTGCGGCTCCAGTTGTGGGCGCTCGCCCAGGCGCACGAGGAATTCGAGCGCGTCAACGCGACGGCCCAGGAGCGCTACCGTGCCGGGCTCGCCGCGCTCATCCAGGCCGCGCGTCCCGCGCTGTCGCCGGCCGAGTGCGGCGAGCGTGCCGCTGACATCGACGTCATCCAGAACGGCCTGTGGCTCACGGCCCTGCTCGGGCTGGACCGCGCGGCGATCGGCAGGAGCGTCGCCCGCTGCGAGGAGATCGCCCTCGCAGAAACTTGAACGATCGTTCAATCCCTCGTACGCTCCGGCCATGGGACGAGTTACGGCGGAGGACGTCGACCGTGTCGGCATCGGCTTCCATCCGGATCCCGGCAAATCGATGTCGCTGCGGTCGGAGGCGTACACCGACCCTTTCTGGCTGGAGGCCGACGTCCAGGCGATCTTCGCCAGGACCTGGCAGTGGATCTGCCACGTGGAGAAGCTCACGTCGCCGGGCGGCTACGTGTCGGCGACCGTGGCCGGCATGCCGATCGCGGTCGTCCGCGTTCGCGGCGGGGCGCTGCGCGCCTTCTACAACGTCTGCAAACACCGGGCGCATGAGCTGCTCGCGGGCTCCGGCATCACGCGCAACATCGTCTGCCCGTATCACGCCTGGACGTACGGGCTCGACGGGCGGCTGAAAGCGGCCCGCCGCGCGCCGTTCGACACGGGCGGCATCTGCCTGGACCAGATCGCGGTGGCGGAGTTCGGCGGGTTCGTTTATGTCAACCTGGACCCGGCTGCCGCTCCGCTGGGCGAGCAGGCCGGCGATCTGGCGGCCGAGATCGCCATGTGGGCTCCCGACGTGGCCGAACTGACCCATGCCAAACGGCTGACCTACGACGTCGCGACCAACTGGAAGAACGTCATCGACAACTTCCTGGAGTGCTATCACTGCCACATCGCGCACAAGGAGTTCGTCGACCTTGTCGACATGGACACCTACGAGGTGAAGACGCACGGCATCTGGTCGAGCCACTTCGCCGAGGCCGGCAAGCACGAGAACGCCGCCTACGACGTCTCGGGCGCGTCGGTCACCGAGCACGCGGTGTGGTGGCTGTGGCCCAACACCTGCCTGCTGCGCTATCCGGGCCGCGGCAACTTCATGGTCTTCCAGGTCATCCCGGCCGGTCCTGACCGAACCCTGGAGACCTGGGACTTCTACTTCGAGACGGCCGAGCTGCTGGACGCCGAAATCCAGTCGGTGCGCTACATCGACGAGGTGCTGCAGCAACAGGACATCGCACTGGTGGAGAGCGTCCAGCGCGGCATGCGGACGCCGGCCTTCGACCAGGGCCGCATCGTCTACAACCCGGACGGCGCGGGGTTGTCGGAGCACGGCGTGCATCATTTCCACGGCCTCGTGCTCGACGCGTACCGTCGACTCGTGGACTCGCGGCAGATGAAGGGAGGCATGCCATCGCCGGTGTAGCCCTCGACCACACCTCGTTCGCCGTGCACGACGCGCTGGATTGGGGACGGCGGCTGCGCTCCGAGCTCGGCGCCACGCCCATCTTCGGCGAGCGGCTGCCCGAGTTCGGCTACCTCCTGCTGTACGTCGGCACCGCCGGCGACGGCGCGCGGCTGGAGCTGCTGGAGCCGTCGAACCCGGGCTTCCTCACCCGCTTCCTGGACGCCCGCGGCGAGGGCCCTCACCACATCACCTTCGATGTGCCGGACCTGCGCGCGTCGGTGGGGCATGCCCACGAGCTCGGTTTGCGGATCGTGGGCGAGGACTACTCCCACCCGCCCTGGCGCGAGGCCTTCATCGCGCCCGACGGCAGGCATGGCGTGGTCATCCAGCTCGCGCAGTCCGACCTGGCCGAGCCGCCCATCGAGTGTCTGTTGTCCACCCGCGTCCGCGACGCCGCCGGCTTCCCCACCTCCCGGGGAGCCACCGAGCCGGAGTGGTGGACCCCGCTGTGGGACACCACGCCGGGCGCGATCTCACGGTTGGGGACCACCCACCTGGCCTCGACGGACCTGGAGTTCTCCCGCCTCGTCTTCGAGGACCTGCTGGAAGGCAGGGTGACCGAGGACGACGGGGCCCTGCGCTTCACCTGGCCCGGCGGATCCGTTCGCGTACACGCCGCCGAGCGTGCGGGCGTGACGGGGATGAGTTTGCGCGGCGGCCCGGCGGGCGGCATCACGATCGGTGCCGCCCGCCTGGCCGCCGAGTGAGCACCCGGCGGAACTCGTCGGTATGCGCCGTTCAGGCGGGCCGCCTTCAGGCGCAACCCTGGGCCGCCTGCCTCTCCGAGGTCATCTGCTCCACGGTCTTGCTGCGGTAGTCGGCCCTGGTCTGCTCGTCGGGGGTGTAGCGCCAGCGGCCGTCCTCGTACAGGAACTGGTAGGTGGTGCTCGCGAACATCCTGTTCACGGCGACGCGGGCCGCGTCACCGCTGACGGTGACGCCGGCGATCTCGAAGCGCAGACCTACAGCGAGGGGCGTGCACAGCTGGAACAGCCGCAGGTAGTCCTCGCGGGAGATCAGTTCCTGGGAAGCCGATGACCACGAGTCCCAGAAACCGCCGTAATCGCCGGAGGTGTATTTGTCGAAGATGGCCTGCGCCGCCGTGCGCGCACCCGTAACCGTCCTCGGCTCTTCCACGTCGCCCGTGCTCACGGACCGACCTGGACCAGGGCTGACCAGCGCGATCGCCACGACCGCCAGCGCCGCCACGGTGGCGGCGACGAGGGTGACCTTGACGATCGCCAGCGAAGCGGTCCTGCGAGGCCTGAGCACGGGAGGCGGATTCATGATCGGCTCCGAGACTTCCGGGATTGCGGGTGCCAATCCCAGCCTCCTCCCCCGGCCGCCGGCAATCCACCGCTGGGTTGCGCCGCCTCGAACGTCAGGGCAGGACGGTGACCGTGGCGAACTGATAGGAGGTGTTGCCGTTCTCGTCACCGGAATGCTTGCGGCCGGTCATGACCTCGTTGAAGGCCGCCTGCCCGATGTGGGAGCTTTCCCGCATGGGGATGGTCCAGCGGTAGTTCGTCAGCCCCACGGTTCTCCCGTGCCAGGACATCGCGGCGGCCGAGTAGGTGGTGGAGCCGTTCTCGTCGCCCTTGTGAGACCTCGCGACCATGGCGAAGTCGGCCCTGGCCGTGTAGTTCGAATCGCGCTCCCTCAGCACGGCGTTCTCCAGATCCGATGACACCGTGACGAGTTCGGAGTTGATTAAGATCCGGCTGCAGGTGTACTGCGTCCGTCCGTTCTCGTCGCCAATGTGCTGGCGGCTGGTCAGCACCTGGTTCGGCGGGCAGAGGAATGTGGAGTTCGATTCCTTGACCTCCGTGGTGACGCCTGGGATTACCTGGATGAGCAGGTCCTCGGTGGTGGACGCGGACGCTGCGGGGGCCAGCGTGAGAGCCGCCAGGACGGCGGTTCCCAGGGCCGCGACAATGGCCCTCTGGTGTGTCTTCATTTTCGTCTCCTCTCTTTTGGACTTTCGGTGCTGAAATCGTGCGCTGCGGCGCTTCGAATGGACCTGGAGGGCACTTACCGCATTCTTGGTACGCGGGCGGCGGCGCCGGGGGGAGGATGGTGGGGTGCTGATCCGGATCGAGGCGTCTGATCTGCCGGGCCGGGAGTGCGGCCCGGCGCCCGGCTTCCCCGGCTACCGCGACATCCACGTCGGCGTGCAGCGCCGCGATCGCCCGGGCGAACTGCTCGACCCGCAGCCCGGTGACGCCGCGACGGCCACCTGGAATCTGCAGGTCACGGCCACACCGGCCGGGTCGGGCTGGGATCTGCGCGGCCCGCACGTCCAGGGCCGGCCGGGCGGGCGGTTCGTCTATCTGTCGTGGGTGACGATGGACGGCGGCGGGTCGTTCACGATGTTCCGGCGGGCCAAGTTGTGGCTGGACGTGGTCGATCCTGAGGTGCTGGCGGCGGCTGTGGCCGGTGGTTCGCTGGTGGCCCGGCTGGGCCTGACGGACGCGAAAGGGCATCCCCTGTGCGCGTCGGTGAGGCCGCCGGTCGTCCAATGGTCGGCCGCCTAGCATTTGGTCGCCGGGAAACTCCAGGTCGATAATTCAGCTCGTGGCACGACAGGCACGAGATCCCGGGCGGCGTATGCGAGAAGCCGCCGAGATGACCCGCACGGTCGAAACCCGCGTATGTGAACTGGAGACTCTGCTGGCCTCATCCCTCACGCGCGATCCATTGATCTCAGGAGATCGGCACCCGGTGGGGGAATATCTGGAGTCGGTCCTTCGCGCGTCGCCCTATCCGACGGGATTTCCCGTCGATCGAAAAGCGCGGCATCTGCCTGATTCGTCTCTCCTGACCGTCGAGTGGTGGCTGCCACCACCGGAAATCGTCCCGGCCAACCGGCTCTACAAATACGTCAAGGCGCACGACGTCGTGCGCCCCACGGCTCGTCCTCTGTCCGCGCGCCGCCGGATCTACAAGCAGGTCATCGCGCAGATCGCGGTGCGCACGCTGCGCGAGGTGTTCGCCGCCGACCTGGATCGGCTGATCACGACGGTCGTTTTCAACGGCCTGGTCCAGGCCGTCGACGCCATCAACGGCCGCCGCTTCGAACGCTGTCTCATCGCGCTGCGGGCCTCGCGCGCGCAGTTGGCCGCTCTCATGTTGGACGAGCCCGGCTTCGATGCGCTCGATTGCGTGCGGCGGTATTTCGGCGCGCGGATCTCCCCTCGTCCGGAGGAGCTGGCCCCCGTGGAACCCGTCCGTGCAACAGTTCGGCGGGGTGCGCCGTCTGAGACATGTGGAGGACGATGACTTCGCCCGGTTCGTCGGGGAGCGCGGAGACGCGCTGCTCCGATACGGCTACCTGCTGACAGGTAATCCGCACGACGCGGCGGATCTTGTACAGGAAAGTCTCGTACGGGTCCGCGCCTCGTGGTCGCGGGTGCGCCGCAAGCACGATCCCGAGGCGTACGTACGCACCACGATGACCCGGCTGCGGGTCAACACCTGGCGGCTGCGGCACCGCGAGCGGCTGGAGCCGTCGCCGCCGGAGCAGCCCATCTTCGATTCCGCGTACGACGACTCGGTGTGGCGCGCCCTGGCGACGCTGCCGGCGCGGCAGCGGGCGGTGCTCATCCTGCGCTACTACGAGGGCCTGCCGGACGCGGAGATCGCGGAGATCATGGGCATCTCCCGCGGCACGGTGCGCAGCCAGGCGGCGCGCGCCCTCGACAAACTCCGTGAGATCGAGCGGCTGGAGAGTCTGCGATGAACGACGATGACGACCTCGGCCGGACGCTGACCCGGGTGCTGCGCACCGCGGCCGCCTTCGCCCCGCCGGGCGTCGTGGCCGTGCCGTCCCGCTCGCGCCGGCGCATGGCGCGTGCGGCCCGTCTGGCGCTGGCCGCGGCGGCGCTGGCGTTCGTGGTGACGGGCGTGGTGATGGCCGTGCGGATGGTCACGCCCACCTCGTACGGCCCGGCGGACCGGGTCGAGCCGGTGCGCCCGGCACGGCCGGTGGAGCAGGTGTGGCCGCAGGCCGTCCGGCCGCTCCCGCCGCAGTTGCCCTGGGGCGGCTCCTATCAGCTGGTCCTCGTGCTCGACCGAAAGTCGGTGCTGGCCGAGACGCCTAACGGGCTGCTGCAGGTGAACACGACCACCGGCGCCACCCGGAAGATCGCCCCCCACAACGCGTCCGCGTACGGGTTCACCACGGGCGAGGGCTGGCTGGCCTGGATCGACGAGGCGAAGGTGCAGGGCGAGCCGGCCTATCGGGTGCACGTGGTCAAGTTGGACGGTGGCCACGAACGGGTCCTGTTCTCGCTGGCCCAGACGAAAGGCGGAGATCAGATCGGCCGAATGGCCATCAGCGGGGGCGATCTGATCTGGTCGAGCGTCAAGGGCGCGGGCCTGTCGCGGACGGCGCTGCCCGGGCCGAAGGCGCCGCTGAGGGTGCCGGGGACGGCCGGGTTCTACCTGCTCGCCTGGCCATGGCTGACCGACACGCCGTCGGACGTGGCCACCCATCCGAGCGGGGTGGCGTACGTGCTGCGGGCCGGAACGCTGCGCAACGCGGTGACCGGCGAGGTCAAGTCGCCTCCGGCGCGGGCGACCGGATGCAGCGTGTCCTGGTGCCTGTGGAGTCAGGGGTCGCGGACGTTGGCGGCCACGCGTGACGGCGTCACCCGGTGGTCGATTCGCGGGATGGCCAACACCGAAGAGATCATTCTGGACCGGTTCGTATGGACCGACGGCATCGATCTGGCGACGGCCACGCCGGGGGTGTTCAAGGTGACGCGGCCGCAGTTGGTCGACCTCGCGACGGGGATCACGGCGGCGGTCACCACGGACACGGGCGGCTATCAGACGTTCGTCCCCTGCACGGTGAACGGGCGGCCGTACGTCTTGGACATGACGGCCATCTAACGCCCAGGGGTGTTGACGCGGGCGGCCCCGCCGTGGGAGGAAGGCTCGCCGTGAAAGCTTTCGCTGCCGCGCTTGTCCTGACCCTGGCGCTCAGCGGATGCCAGGCCGCCTCCCGGCAGGCTGGACCGCGTGTTCCCAGGGTCGTGTCGCAGGAGGTCGTCGACGCGCGCACGGACAAACTCGTGATCGACTCGCCGGCGACCGGCGAGGAACAGGCCGTCTGGGTGATGAAGCCCACCGGCTGGACCAAGGGGTCGAAGGGCTGGCGGGCGCTCTACCTGCTGCACGGGTGCTGCTCGGGCGGCGCGTGGGATTGGCTGCGCACCGGCGAGGTGGCCAAGGCCACGGCCGGGTCGAACGCGGTCGTGATCGTGCCGGAGGGCGGCCCGATGGGCTGGTACTCCGACTGGAAGAAGGGCCCGGCCTGGGAGACCTTCCACATGTCCGAGCTCCCGTCGCTGGTGGAGCCGCGATATGGGGTGGGCTCCTATCGGGCCGTCGCCGGTTATTCGATGGGCGGGCTGGGCGCGTTCGACTACGCGGCGCGGCATCCGGGGATGTTCGACGCGGCGGCCGCGCTGTCGGGGGTGCTCGATCCACGCGACCAGGCGGGCGACTACGAGTCGTTCTTCCGCAGGAACGGGGCCGACACCCGCGACGTCTGGGGTGAGCCGGACGAGTGGGCGGCGCACAATCCGAAGGATCTCGCGGCGCGCCTGAAGGGGGTCCGGCTGTACGTGTCGTCCGGCGACGGGCATCCCGGCCCGCTGGACGAGGACAAGAACTCGCAGCGCTTCGACTACGTGGAGTTCGTGATCTCACAGCAGGACGAGAACTTCGTCGAGGCGGCCCGAAAGGCGGGCGTGGAGGTCACCACCGACTTCTACGGCCCGGGCACGCACACGTGGCCGTACTTCATCCGCTCCTTCCAGCGGGCACTGCCCCTACTGCTGCCATGACTTCGACAGAAACTTTCGGTCAAACTGCGACTGCTATCCACGATCCTGTCGTGTGTCTGTAAAGATCCCTGCATCGCGGATTTGAGGTGCTAGGCTCACCAACAGCATGGAAGGCATGTGAATGGCACCCCCGGAGGCCATGATGACTGCCGAAAGTTTTCGGCGGTGAGCGTGTCTGATCGCACTCACCGGCTCACATTTCCTGATCTGCTTTCGGCCCGGGCGGCCGAGGAACCACATCAGCAGGCGCTTGTCGTCGAGGGTGTCGGGGCGGTCACGTTCAGGCAATGGCACGATCGGTCTACCTCGGTGGCCCGAGAGCTCATCTCCCGCGGCGTCCAAGCGGGTGACCGGATAGGGCTGCTGTTCGGGGAGCGCGACTGGGTCGACTACGCGGTCGCGACATGCGCCGTCCACATGGCGGGCGCGGTCGCGGTGCCGGTCTCCGATCGGCTCGCCCCGGCGGAGGTCGAGCATGTGCTGACCGACTGCGCCGTGACGGCCGTCGTCCACGGCCAGGCGGCCGCCGCGCCGTGCGGGGCGTGGCAGGCCGCGGTGGCGGAGCTGGACACCGGTGACGCCACGCCGTTGGCGTACTTATGCGGGCCGGATGACCTGGCCCAGATCCTGTACACCTCGGGCACGACGGGGCGGCCGAAAGGCGTCGGGGCCACGCACGCGAACCTCACGTTCGGCTGCCTCATCCGGCCAAAGCACCGCAAGCTCTCCCATTCGCGGCACTTTCTGCACGCGTTTCCCATCGGCAGCAACGCCGGCCAGACCATGCTGGTCAACGCGCTCGACGCGAAACCGGCCGCGCTGACGCTGCCGCGTTTCACGCCGGGGCGGTTCGCCCGGCTGATCGAGTCCTATCGCACGGGCACGGTGTTCCTCGTGCCGGCGATGGCGATCGAACTGCTCAACGCGGACGTCCAAGCCCGTCACGACCTGTCCTGCGTGACCCTGCTCGGCTCGACGGCCGCCACTCTTCCTCCGGCCGTGGCCACGGGGCTGGCCAAGGCCTTCCCCCGGGCGACGATCGTCAACTACTACACCTCGACAGAGGCGGCCCCCGCCCAGACGGTCATGGTGGTCGACCCCGACCGGCCGGGTTCCGTGGGGCGGCCCGCGGCCGGGAGCGGCCTCGCCATCCTCGACGCCGAGGGGCGGCGTCTGGCGGCGGGTCAGTCCGGCGAGGTGTGGATGCGGTCGGCGGGCGGGTCCCGCGCGTACTTCGGGAGCGCCCAGGACGGGGTGTTCCGCGACGGGTGGGTGCGCATGGGCGACATCGGCTACCTGGCCCCTGACGGCTACCTCTACCTGGTCGACCGGGAGAGCGACGTGGTCAAGTCCGGGGCGTTCAAGATCTCGACACTCCAGGTGGAGGCGGCGCTCTTCGAGCATCCGGAGGTGGCGGAAGCGGCCGTAGTGGGCGTTCCGCATCCGGTGCTGGGCACGGCGGTCGCGGCGGCGGTCGTCAGGCGTGGCGCGGTCTCGGCCGACGATCTTCGGGTCTTCCTGATGGATCGGCTGGCCAAGCATGAGCTCCCGACTCGGGTGCTCTTCCTGGACGCGCTGCCGCGCAACCACAACGGGAAGGTGATCAAGCGGGAACTCCGCGATCTCATCTCTCCCGCCTCCTTATGATCGCGACACGGGGATCAAGCACATGTCATACGCGCTGGGCGGAGCGCCCCTATCACTGACACAGCAAGGCATATGGGTAAGTGAGCGGCAGGGCGGGACGGCTACGTCCGCTTTCCACATGCCGCTCGCCATCTGGTTCGAAGGGACGCTGGACGTCCCCGCGTTGTCACGGGCGTGCGCGAGCGTGCTCGATCGGCATCCATTGCTGGCCACGGCCGTACGGGACGTGGCGGGGGCCCCGGTGCTCGCGCCGGCGGCGGCCGAGCCGCAGGTCAGATTCGAGGATCTGACGGGGGAATCTGCGGATCGGACCGCCGGGCGGGTGCTGAGCCGGGAGATCGCCGAGCCGTTCGATCTGGACAAGGGGCCGCTGTGCCGGTTCATGCTGGCGCGGACGGCGCCCGACCGGCACGTGTTGCTGTTCGTGGCCCATCACCTGGTCTTCGACGGCATGTCGAAGGACGTGCTGGTGCGTGATCTGGCCGCCTTCTACGAGGGCGCGACGCTCGATCCGCTGCCGCTGTCGTTCGGCGACGCGGTGTCCGCGCAGCTGGAGCGGGTGGCGCAGGCACTGCCCGAGGCCGGGGCGTTCTGGCGGGAGCGCTGGCGTGAGCCGCAGGAGCTGGTGCTGCCCCTGCAGGAGCGCGGCACCCGCTTCGCGGCGCCGGGCGAGGCCGTCGAGCTCCAGATCCCGTACGACGATGTCGCGGCGACGGCGCGGAAGCTGGGCGCCACCTCGTTCGAGGTGCTGCTGGCGGCCGTGCACACGCTGCTGTACCGCTACGGCTCGGACGATGTGGCCGTGGCCGTCGACCTGTCCACCCGCACGCCGGAGACCAGCGACCACATCGGGCCGTTCATCAGCGAGTTGCCCGTCTTCTCCCGGCCGCGTGCCGAGCAGACGTTCCACGACTTCACCCGCGGCCTGCGCGCCGAACTCCGCGCGACGTACCGCTTCCGCGAGGTTCCGCTGGCCCGCGCGGTCGCCGGGCTGACGCCGCGCGCCGCGCTGACCCCCGTCTCGGTGAGCTACCGCCGGCGGGCGCCGGAGCCGTCGTTCCGCGGCGTGTCCAGCCACGTCGAGTGGATGATGTTCAACGGCGGCGTGCGTGACGCGCTGCACGTCCAGTTCGTCGAGGGCCCCGACGACCTGCTGCTGAGCGTCCAGTTCAACCCGGCCGCAGTGGCCCGGGAGACGGCCGCCGCGGTGGCCGGGCATCTGCTGACCCTGCTGCGCTCGGTCGCGGCCGATCCCGGTGTACGGCTCGGCGAGCTCGACATCCTCACCCCCGCCGAACGTCACCGGATGCTCGTCGAGTGGAACGCCACAGACGAGCCGTACAAGGAGACGACCTTGCCGCGGCTGTTCGCGGCGCGGGCCAAGCAGCGGCCGGACGCCGTGGCGGTGGCCTTCGAGGGCACCACGCTCACCTACGCCGAGCTGGACGCGGCGTCCAACCGGCTGGCACGCCGCCTGGCCGCGGAGGGCGCGGCCGGTGAACTCGTGGCCGTGCACCTGGATCCGTCCGAGGCGACGCTGGTCGCTCTGCTGGGCATCCTGAAGGCCGGCGCGGCCTACCTGCCGCTGGATCCGGCGCTGCCGGCCGAGCGGCTGGCCCTGATCACCGGCGACGCCCGCCCCCAGCTTCTGATCACCGATCGCCCCCTCGACCTCCCGGTGCGCCAGATCGGCGCGGCGGCGGCAGGGGACGGCTCGGCGTACGACCAGTCGGATCCACGCGGCCTGGCGTACGTGATCTACACCTCCGGGTCCACGGGACGGCCGAAGGGCGTGGAGGTCGGTCACCAGGCGCTCACGAACCTGCTGCTCGGCCTCCGCGACCGCCTGCAGTGCGGCCCTGACGACGTGTGGCTGGCGCTGACCTCGCTGTCCTTCGACATCGCGGCGCTGGAGCTGTACCTGCCGCTGGTCGTGGGCGGCCGCGTGGTGGTCGCGCCGGAGGGCGCCGAGCGCCGCCCGTCGGCCCTCGCGCGGCTGGTCGAGGAGCAGGGCGTGACGCATGTGCAGGCGACGCCGTCGGGGTGGCGGCTGCTGTTACCCGGCGGGATCCCGGGGCCGGGCATCACGGCCCTGGCCGGGGGCGAGGCGTTGCCCCCCTCGCTCGCCGGCGAGCTGGCCGCCCGGGCCGGACGCCTGATCAACGTGTACGGCCCGACCGAGACGACGATCTGGAGCGCCCTCGCGGAGCCGTCCGGCGACGGGCCGGTGACGATCGGCCGACCTATCGCGAACACCCGGATCCACGTGCTGGACGAGGAGTCCCGGCTGGTCCCCACGGGAGTGGCCGGGGAGTTGTGCATCGGCGGCGCCGGACTGGCGCGCGGGTATCGTGAGCGGCCGGGCCTGACAGCCGACCGGTTCGTGCCCGACCCGTTCGGCCCGCCGGGCGCTCGGCTCTATCGCACGGGCGACCGCGCGCGCTTCCGGCACGACGGTGAGATCGAGTTCCTGGGCCGCTGGGACGACCAGATCAAGCTGCGCGGCCACCGCATCGAGCTGGGCGAGATCGAGGCCCGGCTGCAGGAGCACCCCGATGTCGGCTTGGCCGCGGTGGTGCTGCTCGGGTCGGAGGATCCGCGGCTCGTGGCGTACGTGACGGGTCATGCCGACCCGGCCGAGCTGCGGCGGCACCTGGCGGGGAAGCTGCCGGCCGTCATGGTGCCCGGCGAATATGTGGTGCTGGACGAGCTGCCGCTCACTCCGAATGGCAAGCTGGACCGCCGGGCGCTGCCCGAGCCGGCCCGGACCCCATCCTCCGCGCCGGCCCCGCAGCCGGGGTCCGAGCTGGCCGACACGGTCCGCGAGATCTGGTGCGAGGTGCTGGCCCGCGACGACGTGGGCCTCGACGACGACCTGTTCGATCTCGGCGGCCACTCGATCACGATCACCCAGATCTCCGCCCGGATCCACGAGCGGCTGGGCGTCGAGGTGTCCCTGGACGTCTTCTTCGAGAACCCGACCGTCGTGGGCGTGGTCGAGGCGATCGAGACGGCCGAGCCGGACACGCCGTTCCTCGAGGCCGCGCCCACGCGGCTGTCGTACGGGCAGGAGCGGCTGTGGTTCCTGCAGCAGTTCGACCCGGGCGACGCCTCGTGGAACCTGTTCCTGGTGCGCCGGTTGCGCGGCGAACTCGACGTGGCCCGCCTGCAGATGGCCCTCGACATCGTGGTGGCCCGGCACGACAGCCTCCGCACGTCCTTCACGAACGACGACGGCACTCCCGTGGCCGTGATCCACCCACCCGCCCACCTCCCCTTCGAACGCCTCTCCCTCTCCGAAGATCAGGCCACCCAAGTGGTGTCCGAGCGCGTGAACACGCCCTTCGACCTCGCCGCCGTCGCGCCCCTGCGGGCCACCCTCATCGAGCTGGGCCCGGACGACCACGTCCTCTGCCTGGTCATGCACCACATCATCGGCGACGGCTGGTCGCTGAACGTCCTGTTCGACGACCTTGCCACCGCCTACCAGGGGCAGGCGCTGCCGCCCCTGCCGTGGCGGCGCGAGGAGCCGCGCGAGCGGGCCGAGTCGGTCGACTACTGGCGGACCCGGCTCGCCGATCCGCCCGTGCTCGACCTCCCGGTGGATCGCCGGGAGCCGAGCGGCGTGGGCGCCTTCCACATGTTCCGCGTTCCAGTGGAGGTGGCCCACGCCGTGGAGGCGATCGCCCGCGGCCGCGGCGCGACGTTGTTCATGGCGCTGCTCGCTGCCTACCAGACGCTGCTGGCCCGGCACACGGCGCAGGACGACGTGCTGGTGGGGACGCCGTGGGCGGCCCGCGACCGGGTCGAGCTGGAGCGCGTGGCCGGCTATCTGACCGACACGCTGATCCTGCGCGGCGACCTCGCCGGCGATCCGTCGTTCGCGGCGCTGCTGGACCGCACCCGGCAGTCGGTGCTGGACGCGCACGCGCATCGGGACGTGCCGTTCGAGCGTCTGATCGGCGAGTTCGATCTGCCGCGCGATCTCGACCGCAATCCGCTGCTGCCGACCATGCTGATCCTGAACGGCGCCGAGACCGACGTCGCGACCCGCTCGGACTTCGCCGGGCTGCCGGCCGAGTTGTTCGACAGCGGCTATCGGGGCGCCAAGTTCGACCTGGCGCTGGAGGCGTGGCGGGACGACGACGGGCTGCTGTTCTCGTTCTCCTACGACATCGGCGTGTTCGACGCGGCGACCGTACGGAGGATCGGGGACAGGTTCGAGACGCTGCTGGCGTCGATCGCGGCCGACCCCGAGACCCGCCTGTCGGCGCTCCCGCTGCTCCCCTTGGTCGAGTTGGAGGAGCTGGCCTACTGGAACCAGACCGGTGAGCCGGCGTTCGACGACACGGTGCCCGAGCTGTTCCTGCGGCAGGCCGCGCAGCATCCGGACGCGCCGGCCGTCGTCTGCGGCGACCAGACCCTGACCTACGCCGACCTGCTGGCCCGGGCCACCGGGATCGCGTCCGAGCTGCGCCTGGCGGGCGCTGGGCCCGGCACGCTGGTGGCCGTCGTCGCCGACCGTTCGGCCGGTCGAGGGGCCGACACCGTGGCGGCCGTCCTCGGCGTGATGCTGTCGGGGGCCGGCTATCTGCCGGTCGACCCGGCCTATCCGGCCGCCCGGATCGCGTACATGCTGGAGGACTCGGGGGCGACGCTGGCGCTGGCGCACCGCGACCACCTGGCCGGGATTCCCGGCGACGTGACCACGCTCGTCCTCGGCGAGATCTCGGACGACAGCGGCGAGCTCGCGCTGCCCGAGCCGGACGACGTCGCGTACGTGCTCTACACCTCGGGCTCGACCGGCCGGCCCAAGGGCGTGGTGATCTCGCATCGAGCCCTGATGGCGTTCCTCGACGCGATGGACGAGCTGCTCACGCCGTCGGACGGCGACGTGTGGCTCGGGCTCACGTCGCTGTCGTTCGACATCTCGGCGCTCGAGCTGTACCTGCCGCTGATCAGCGGCGCGTCCGTGGTGATGGCGGGCGGCGAGATCACGCGCGACGGCACCGAGCTGGCCCGGCTGGTAGGCGGCGCGGGCGTGACGCACGTCCAGGCCACGCCGTCCGGCTGGCGGATGCTGCTGGACGGCGGGATCGACGGCGCCCGCCTCGTCGCGCTGGCCGGCGGCGAGGCGCTACCGCCGCCACTCGCCCGCGAGCTGCGCGCCCGGGTCGGGCGCCTGATCAACATGTACGGCCCGACCGAGACGACGATCTGGTCGGCCACCTGGGAGGTGCCGCCCGACCCCGGCCGCGTGCTGATCGGCGCCCCCATCACGGGCACCACCTGCCACGTCCTCGACGCCTCCGGCGGGCTCGCCCCCGCCGGAGTGCCCGGCGAGCTGGCCATCGGCGGGGCCGGGGTGGCCATCGGCTACCTCGGCGCCCCGGGGCTGACCGCCGAGCGGTTCGTCCCCGACCCATACGGCCCACCGGGCGCGCGCATGTATCGCACGGGCGACCGGGTCCGCCGCCTCCTCGACGGGCGGCTGGAGTTCCTGGGCCGTCTCGACGGCCAGGTCAAGATCCACGGGCATCGGATCGAGCCCGGCGAGATCGAATCCCTCCTGCTCGAGCACCCGGCCGTCGACCAGGCCGCCGTGGTCGTCCGCGGCGCGCGCATCATCGCGTACGCCACAGGGTCGGCCGAGGCCGACGACCTGCGCGAACACCTGGCCGGGCAGCTGCCGCAGCACATGATCCCGGCGGCGTACGTGCTGCTGGCCGAGCTGCCGCTGACCCCCAACGGCAAGCTCGACCGGCGGGCCCTGCCCGAACCCGACCAGACGGCCTCCGACCAGGGCGAGCCACCGCGGACCCGGACCGAGGTGCTGACGGCCGACGTCTACGCCGAGGTTCTCGGGGTGGGCCGGGTCGCGGCGACCGACGACTTCTTCGCGCTCGGCGGCCATTCGCTGCTGGCCACGAAGGCGGTGGCCCGGCTGTCGGCCGCCCTGGGCGCGCCTGTGCCGGTGCGCGAGCTGTTCGCGAATCCGTCGGTGCGCGGGCTGGCGGCGGCCGTGGAGGCCATGCCCGAAGCCGGTGTGGCGCTCGCCCCCCGGGCGCCCGGCACGAACCCGCCCCTGTCCTACGCGCAGGAACGGCTGTGGTTCCTCAACCGGCTCGACCCGGACGACGCCAGCTACAACATGTTCTACGTGCTCCGGCTGCGCGGGCCCCTCGACCGGGACGCGCTCACGCAGGCCCTGGACAAGGTGGTGGCCCGGCACGAAAGCCTGCGGACCTGTTTCACCGATGTCGACGGCGCCCCCGTGACGGTGATCCGCCCACCCGCCCACCTCCCCATCGAACACCTCACCCTTTCCGAGGATCAGGCACGCGAACTCGTCGCCGACCGCGTCAACGCCCCCTTCGATCTCGCGGCCGCCCCTCCCCTGCGGGCCACCCTCATCGAGCTGGGCCCGGACGACCACGTCCTGTGCCTGGTCATGCACCACATCATCGGCGACGGCTGGTCGCTCAACGTCCTTTTCGACGATCTGGCCGCCTACTACCAGGGCAGGACGCCGCAGCCGCTGCCCGTACAGGCCGGTGACGTGGCCCTGTGGCGGCGGGTCGGCGACAGCGGCGACGACGGGCTGGACTACTGGCGGCGGCAGCTGGCCGACCCGCCCATCCTCGATCTGGCGTCCGACCAGCGCGAGCCGTCCGGGGAGGGCGCGTTCCACTTCTTCCGCGTCCCGGCCGAGGTGGCCGGGGCCCTGGAGGAGGCGGCGCGCGGGCGCGGCGCGACCCTGTTCATGGCACTGATGGCGGCCTACCAGGCGTGGCTGGGGCGGCACGCGGGCCAGGACGACGTGCTGGTGGGCACGCCGTGGGCGGCACGCGACCGGGTGGAGCTGGAGCCGATCATCGCCTACCTGACCGACACGATCGTGCTCCGCGGCGACCTCCGCGGCGACCCGTCGTTCGGCGAGCTGCTCGACCGCACCCGGCGGACGGTCCTCGACGCGCTCGCCCACTACGACGTCCCGTTCGAGCGACTGGTCGGCGAGCTGGGCCTGTCGCGGGACGTCCACCGCAACGCCCTGCTGCCGACCCTGATGATTCTGCACAGCGAGGCCGAGGGCCCGCCCCGCGACCGGCTCGGCGACCTGGCCGTGGACTTCTTCGACGACGGCTACCGGCAGGCCAAGTTCGATCTGATGCTGGAGGTGTGGCGGGACGAGGAGGGCCTGCGCTGCATCCTCGGCTACGAGACCGGCCTGTTCGACGAGGAGACGGCGCGCACGCTGGCCGAACGCTTCACCGCGTTCCTCCGGCACGCCACCGCCGACCCGGACGCGCCTCTGTCGACCGTCCCCATGCTCACTGAGGCCGACCTGGCGACCCTCGCGACCTGGGGCCGGAGCCCTCGGCCGGCCGCAGCGGCGAGCGTCCCCGAGCTGATCGCGGCCGCCGTCGCCCGTGACCCCGGCGCCACCGCCGTCGTCTGCGGAACCGAGCGATTGACCTACGCGCAACTGGACGCCCGTGCCGGTCGCCTGGCGGGCGCGCTGCGGGATCACGGCGTGCGGCCGGGCGACATGGTCGGGGTCTGCCTGCCGCGCTCCCTCGAGATGATCGTCGCGTTGCTGGCGGTGTGGCGGGCGGGTGGGGCCTATGTGCCGCTCGACCCCGAATATCCCGACGAGCGGCTGGCCTTCCTGATCTCCGACGCGGGCGCCCGCATCGTCGTCACCACCCGGCCCCTGCCTGTGGACGTCGTCTCCGTCTCCCCTGACGCGACCGGCGATCCGGTTACGGACCGCGGCGAGGCCGCCTATGTCATCCACACCTCGGGATCCACCGGCACCCCCAAGGGCGTGGTCGTCGACCACGAGGCGCTCGCCCATCGCGTCCAGTGGATGCGGGAGGCGTACCGGCTCCAGCCCGCCGACCAGGTGGTGCAGTTCGCGTCGCTGAGTTTCGACGCGCACGCCGAGGAGGTCTTCCCTGCGCTCGCGGCCGGGGCCAGCCTGCTGCTCCTCCCCGACGGCGCGGCCACGCTCCCCGACGTGCTGCGCGCGCCCGAAGGCCGGGACGTCACGGTCCTCGACCTGCCCACGGCGTACTGGCACCGGCTGGCCGAGATGGCCGACGAACTCACCTGGCCGGCCGGGTTGCGGCTGGTCATCCTGGGCGGTGAGCAGGCGCACGCGGCCGCCGTCGCGCGCTGGCGCGAGCTGTTCGGCGGCCGCGTCCGGCTGGTCAACACCTACGGCCCGACCGAGGCCACGATCATCGCGACCGCCGCCGACCTCGGCGAGGCCGACACCACCGGTCGCCCGCCCATCGGCCGCCCGATCGGGAGCGCCGTCGCGTACGTGCTGGACGAACACGGGCGGCTCGCCCCGCCCGGCACCCCGGGCGAGCTCTGTCTCGGCGGCCCCGGCCTGGCCCGCGGCTACCTCGGCCGGCCCGGCCGCACCGCGGAGCGCTTCACCCCCGACCCGTACGGCGAGCCGGGCGCACGGCTCTACCGGACCGGCGACCGGGCCCGCTGGCGGCGCGACGGGCAGCTGGAGTTCCTCGGCCGTCTCGACGACCAGGTCAAGGTCCGCGGCTTCCGGGTCGAGCCGGGCGAGGTGGCCGCCGCGATCCTCACCCACCCCACGGTCCGCGAGGCCGCCGTCGTCGCCTCCGCCGCGTTGCCGGAAAATCTCCGGCCGGCCGCCGAGGTCTCCGACATCCTCGTGGCGTACGTGGCGACCCCCGAACTGGACGCCGACGAGCTGCGCCGGCACCTGTCCGGCACGCTCCCCCAGCACATGGTGCCGACGCTGTGGGTCCGCGTGGACGCGCTGCCGCTCACGGTCGGCGGCAAGGTGGACCTGGCCGCGCTCCCCGCGCCGGCGCCCGCCCCCGCGGTCGTGCACATCGCGCCGCGCGGCGACGCCGAGCACCTGGTCGCCTCCGTGTGGGCCGAGGTCCTGAGGATCGATCAGGACACGATCGGCGCCCTCGACGACTTCTTCGCGCTCGGCGGCCACTCGCTGCTGGCCACGCGGGTGACGGCGCGCCTCCGCTCGGCCATCGACGCCGACGTGACGATCCGCATGGTCTTCGACCACCCCACGGTCGAGCAGCTGGCCGCGGCCGTCGAGGAACTGCTCATCGCCGAACTGGCCGGGCTCTCGGAAGAAGACGCACTACGCCTGCTCGACGCCCCCTAACTGACCTGACCGAAACGGAAGGCCGAACCGATGATCGACTATCTCGTGGTGACCAACGCCGAAGACCAGCACTCGGTCTGGCCGGGCGACCGCGAGCTGCCCGCCGGATGGATGCACGAGGGGTTCACCGGCACCAAGGAGGAGTGCCTGGCCCACATCGAGGAGGTCTGGCGGGACATGCGCCCGCGCAGCGCCCGCCTGGCCGGTGGGCCGGCATGACGCTTCAGGATCGCGACGACCTGCGGCGCACGCTCGCCGGGATGGTGGCCGAGGTGTCCGAGGGTGAGGTGACGGCGGAGCAGGTTCTCGCGTCCCCGCATCCGCTGGCCGCGCTCGGGGTCACCTCGATCACCCAGATCCGGCTGATCGACGCGGTCGAGGTCGCGTTCGGGATCGACGTCGACCTCGACGGCGACCTGCGCTTCCTCGACAACGTCGACTCCCTGGCCGACTACGTGCGCGCCCGGGCGGCCCCGTGACCTCGCCTGCCGCCGCCCGCATCCCCGGGCTGGGCGAGTCCCGTACGCTCCGGATTCCCTTCGACGCCGCGAGCGGCCCCCGAAGCGGCCCGCTGACCTGGGCGCAGCAGCACATGCACCTGCTGATCCAGGAGCTCGGGCCGCAGAGCCAGAGCGTGAACCTGAAGTTCAGCTGGCCGCTCCGGGCCACCGCCGGCGAGGACGAGGTGCTCGCCGCCCTGCGCGACACCGTGGAGACCTTCGACGCCCTCCGGACGGTGACCGTGGGCGACGAGCAGCGGGTGCTGCGCTCCGGCGAGCTCGCCGTCCCCGTCGTCGAGGCGGGAGCGGGCGCGGTCGTGGCGACGGCGGGCCGGGTCGCGGAGGCCATGTGGGCCGTGCCGTTCGACATCGCCGGGGAGTGGCCGCTTCGGGCGGCCCTGGTGAGCTCGGGCGGACGGCTCAGGCACCTGGTGCTCGCCGCCTCCCACCTGGCCATCGACCAGGGCGGCGGCGAGTGGATCCAGCATCGCCTGCGCGGCGTCCTCGCCCGGCCGCCCGCGCCGGTCGCCGTGCCGGAGCCCGTCCATCAGCCGCTCGACGAGGCCGAGTGGGAGCGCTCGCCGGAGGGCGCGCAGCGGGGCGAGCGCGCGATCGCGCACCACGAGGCGACCTACCAGGCCATGCCGCAGACCATGCTGCCGCGCGCGGCGGCCGAGGTGGAACGGCCCCGCTTCCGCTACCTGCAGTACGACTCGGCCGCGCTCGCGCTGGCCGTGGGCGCGCTCGCGGCGCGGCACAAGGTGGGCCACTCGGCCGTGCTGTACGCCGGGATCTGCGCGATCGCCGGGCACGTCAGCGCCCTCGACCGGGCGTTCCTGCAGCTGACGGTCGGCAACCGGATCGCGCCGCGGACCCGCTACTCGGTCGGCATGCACACACAGGACGTGCCCGTCAGCGTCGAGCTCGGTGACGCGTCCATCGCCGACGTGATCGCCCGGTCGGGCACGGCCATCACGCGCGCCGCCCGTTTCGGGCAGTATCCGCCGGTGACGCTGGTGGCCCGCAGACGCGCCATCGAGCTGGACCGCGGCCTGTCCTTCGACCTGTCGTGCTGGCTCAACTACCGGCAGGCCGGCACGCGCCGGGCCGCCGCGCCCGTCGGGGCACGGACGTTGGAGGAGGCGGCGAGCCGGTCGCGGTGGCGCTGGATCGAAGGGCTGGACAGCAGCACGAGCACCTACTTCGTGTTCGCCGACGACGCGGGCGACCTGCTGCGGGTCACGCTGCTGTTCGACTCCGCCGTGCTACCGCCCGACGAGGCGATCACCTGGCTGCGCGGCGTCGAGCGGCTGCTCTGCGCGGCCGTGACGACCGACGTCGGGATGTCCGAGGTGGGCAAGCACACCGACCTGGCGCAGGCCTCCTACGGCGCCGACTGGCTCAACACGGACGCCGGGTGGGCCCATCTCCCCACGGTGGCCGCGCTCCTCGGTGACGCGGCCGTCGTCGCCGACGGCCGCGACATCGTCGCCTACCTGACCGGGGAGGCCGACCTTCCTCGCCTGCACGCCGAGTGCGTGGCGGCCCTCCCCGGCCTGCGCACGGCGGTCGCGCCGACCCGCTACGTCCTGGTCGCGGAGGCGCCGGACGCCCGGACACCGGGCGCCTGGCGCGCCGCGCCCGTCAGTTGCTCATGGCGACCAGGATCCGCCGGGCTCCCGTGAACGGCCGCCGGCCGTGGCCGACCAGCACGTTGTCGATGAGCAGCAGGTCGCCGTCCTGCCAGTCCACATCGACGGCGTGCGCCAGGCCGCGGTCGCGGGCCTGGATGACGTAGTCCGGCGGGATGGGCGCGCCGTTGGCGAAGGTCACCCACTGCGGCAGCTCCTCCGGCGGCATGATCTCGGCGAGCGCGGCCGCGGTCTCGTCGCCGAGCGCCGCCGGGTGCCACTGGTCCGCCTGGTTGAACCACACCTCGGCGCCGGTCACCGGATGCTTGGTGGTGGCCGGCCGGATCTGGCTGATCCGCAGCACGCCGTCCGGCAGCCACTGCCACTCGGCCGCCGAGGCGGACAGGAACGCCGCCACTTCGTCCCTGTCCGTGGTCTCGAACGTGTCCTGCCAGCTCTTCCCAAGGCCCAGACCCGAGTGCAGGTTCTGGACGTAGCGGATGCCGCCGGCGAAAGCCGTACGGACCTCGTCGTCCAGGGACTCCAGCCACTGGACGCCGTCCACTACGGGTGTGGCCCCGCCGCTCGCGGCCGCCGTCCCGCAGTAGAACAGCAGCCGGGACGGCCAGGCCGCGGCGTAGGACAGCTCGTTGTGCATGGAGATGGTGTATTCCGGCGGATACTCCGTGGACGTGTAGAGGTTGCGCCCGACCTTGGTGCGCGGGGAGTTGCCGTGGACGTAGGCCAGCCGGTTCGGCAGCAGCAGATCCATGACCTCGTCGAGGCCGTCCTCGGTCACCGCGAACCCGCGGAAGACCAGCGCCTTCTCGCGCACCAGGAGCTCGTCGAGGCCTTCGGCCGCGCGGAGGTGCGCGGCGAGATCGGCGCCCGCCGCGCCCGGGGTGATCTCGTACGGTCGCCAGCTCATGCGACGGTCTCCTCCAGACGGGGTTCGGCGTGCTCGGCCGCGCGCAGTGCCTCCAGGCCGACCACGTCGTCGGGCAACGAGTCGGGGACCAGGCGGTCGAAGTTCCACAGGGTGTTGACGCGGGTGGCCACGAGCACGCTCGCCGCCATGATCAGACCGAAGATGACGTACATGAACGCGATGCCGCGGCCCGTTCCGGTGCCGATCAGCGCGCCGACCGTGCCCGCCAGCGGGCCGCCGTCGGCCAACATCGGCTCGAGCCGGGTCGTCACGTACGGCGCGAGCAGCCCGAACCCGATCGGCAGGGTCGAGAAGGCGACCATCTGGTTCAGCGCGAAGACCCGGCCGTGATACCGCTGCGGCACCTTGACCTGGATGATCGTCTGGTAGATGCCGTTCAGCAGGGTCAGCGAGCAGAAGATGCCGAAGACCCCGACCGCGATCACGACGAGGTTCTCCTGGAGCCCGATGACCACGGCGAACAGACCGACGGCGATCAGCGCGTACAGCTGGCCGCGCAGCCGCTTGCGGCGCGGGCCGCCCCAGATCGCCAGGGCCAGGCCGCCGAGGAAGACCCCGAGCCCGCCGAAGGCGGACACCCGGCCCACGTCGTCGAGGGTCGCGAACGACAGCACCAGCGGCGAGATCATCACGAAGCAGGCCGACATGAACAGGTTGACCACGGCGAAGAACGTGATGATCGAGCGGATGCCCGTGTTCCCCCACGAGTAGCGCAGGCCGTTGACGATCTCGGCCCAGACGGTCTCCCTGCGCCGCCAGGCCATCGTGTCGGGGAAGCGGATGGCGATCAGCGTGCCGATGGCCACGCCGTAGCTGACCACGTCGATCACCAGGATGCCGCCGAGGCCGATCGCGGCCAGCAGACCGGCCGCGGCGAGCGGGACGATCAGCTGGGCCACGCCGTTCGTGAGCCCGACGACGCCGTTGGCGTGCCCGATGAAGCGCTTGGGCACCAACTGCGGGACGGCCGACTGGTAGGCCAGCCGCTGGAAGGTCATCGCCACCGAAAGGCATACCAGCAGCGGATAGATGTGCCAGACCTGCAGCTTTCCGCTCCACAGCAGGATCAGCAGGGCGAGCTGGGTGACTCCGGAGCCGATGTCTCCGGCCAGCATGACGAGCCGCCGGTCGGTCCGGTCGACGATGGCGCCGGCGAGCGGCGCCGCCACCAGGCCGGGCACCAGCCCGACCGCCGAGAACAGCGCGAAACTGACCAGCGATCCCGTGGTCAGATAGATCCAGAGCGGCACGGCGAACGTGGTCAGCGCCGACCCGGTGATCGAGACGAGCTGGCCGACCGCGACGCCCATGAACCGGCGCATGCTGGGCCGCACCGCATCGGGCTCGTCGGCCTCGGGGGTGGCGTCATCCCGCGAGACCCCCTGCAGCCACCAGGTCTTCTTCCCGGTCGAAGACTCCAAAGGCGCGGTGTCCCCGGCCAGGATCGCCTGATGCGTGCCGGTGACGATGTCGGCCAGTTCCTCCGCGCGGTAACGGACGAAGTAGTGCGCCGCCTCGTCGATGACCACGCAGGCCGTGACCGTCGACACGCAGTGATACTCCTTGTAGCGCTCCTGGTAGAAGTCGCAGATCGGATCCCGCTCCCCGATGACCGAGATGACCGGGCAGGTCAGCGGCTCGGCCTGCTCCTCGGCCAGCCGGCCGAAGTAGTTCTCGGCCATCCGCGTGCCGACGCGCCGGTTGCCGATGATCAGCTTGAGCTCGGCCGGGTCGAATTCGGCCACGTCCATGCCGGCCGCGTTGAGGTCGTTGACCCAGCCCTGGTCGCTCGCCGAATCCTCGATCCAGGTCACGATCCGGGCCATGCGGCCCTTCAGCCGGGTGAACGGGAACACCCCGCCGAGGTAGACGGCCTCGATCGGACGTCCGGCCGCGTGCAGCAGCCGGGCGATCTTCACGGCCAGCATCACGCCGAAGCCGCAGTGGCCGTAGAGGACCAGCGGGCCCTCGATGCCGTTGAGGATCTCCTCGGCGCACTCGCTCGCCACCTCGTCGATGGGGCGCGCCTGCTCGCCGAGCTCGTGGCCGGGCACCGCGATCGAGTACAGCGCCCAGTCGTCGGGTATCGCCTCGGCCAGCGGCTTGTAGATGATCGCGCTGCCGCCGCCGTACGGGGCGCAGACCAGCGTGGCCGTCGTCGTGCGGGGCGGGGTCAGCAGGTGCAGCAGCCCGCCGGGGGCGTCGTCGCCGGCCTCGGCCAGCCGGGCCAGCCCGCGGACCGTGGGGTTCTTGAACAGGTCCATGAGCGTGATCGGGATCTGCTTGCGCAGCCGCGCCACGGCCTGGATGGCCAGCAGCGAATGCCCGCCGAGCTCGAAGAAGTCGTCGAGCGCGCCGACCCGCTCGCGGCCCAGCACAAGCGCCCACACGGCGGCGATGGCCTCCTCGAGCGGACCCTCCGGAGGCACGTAGACGGCCTCCGCGGGCGCCACGTCGTCGGGTGGCGGCAGCGCGGCCCGGTCGACCTTGCCGTGCGACTTGAGCGGCAGCCGGTCCAGCCACACGTACTTGGTCGGGATCATGTAGTCGGGCAGCCGGTCGCGCAACAGCGCGCGCACGTCGCTCTGCTCGCCGACCAGGTAGGCGACCAGGTGCTCGTCGCGTAGCTCGACCACGGCCTGGTCGACCCCGGGGCAGTCGGCGAGGACGGTCTCGATCTCGCCCAGCTCCACCCGGTAGCCGCGGATCTTCACCTGGGCGTCGCGGCGGCCCATGAACGCGAGGCTCCCGTCGGCCGTCCAGCGGCCGACGTCGCCCGTGCGGTACATGCGGGCGCCGGGCCCGCCGTACGGGTCGGGGAGGAAACGGTCGGCCGTCAGGCCGGGCTTGCCGAGGTAGCCCCGCGCAAGCCGGTCGCCGCCCAGGAAGATCTCGCCGGGCACACCTACGGGGACAGGCCGCAGGTTCTCGTCGAGCACGTACACCGAAGCCCCCGGCAGGGGCCTGCCGATCGGCAGGGTGAGCGCCGTCTCCCGCTCGGCGGCGTCGACGGTCCGGGTGGAGATGCCGACCGTGGCCTCGGTCGGTCCGTAATGGTTGACCACCGCGCACGGCCCCCGAGCCGCCAGCTCGCGCGCCCACGCCCACGGCGACGCCTCGCCCCCGAGGATCAGCATCCGGCGCGGCAGCAGCCCGGCCGGGTCGCCCTCGGTCAGCAGCGCCGCCAGGTGCGACGGCGTGATCTTCAGGTAGTCGGCCGGGTTAACGTCGAAGTACTCGGCCAGCTCGGCCGCCGATTTGCGCGGCGAGATGAGGTGCAGACAGCCGCCCGTCATCAGCGACAGATAGAACACCGTCACCGCGAAGTCGAACGCCAGCGACTGCAGCAGCGCGAAGACCGAGCCGGGCACGATCTCGAACCGCTCCCGCATCCCGGTCAGGTAGACCAGGACCTCCCGGTGCTGCACCATCACGCCCTTCGGGCGTCCCGTGGTGCCCGATGTGTAGATCACGTACGCCAGGTCGCCGGGAGTGACGCCGGCCGGCACAGGACCGCTGTCGTCGCCCGCGTCGGGCGCGATCTCCACGAGCCCGTCCGGCAGCCGCTCCCGCGACTCGGCGTCGGTGATGACCATCCGCACGCCGGCGTCGCCGAGAACGTACGCGAGGCGGTCGCTCGGGTGCTCCGGGTCGAGCGGCACGTACGCCGCGCCCGCCTTGAGCACGCCCAGCACGGCGACCGCCAGGTCGACCGACTGGTCCAGGCAGACCGCCACCCGGTCGCCCGGCCGCGTGCCCAGCGCGCGCAGGTGGTTGCCCAGCCGATTGGAGCGCTCCTCCAGCTCGCGATAGGTCAGCCGGGTCCCGTCGTGCTCGACCGCGGCGGCGCCCGGAGTCCGTTCGGCCTGCGCCGCGACCAGCTCGTGCAGCAGCCCCCGCTCCGCTTGACCCACCCCCGGTCCGGCGGCCAGCTCCAGCACGTGGTCGCGCTCGTCCGGCGCCAGCAGCGTCAGCGCGGAGACCCGGGTCTCCGGATCGGCCGTGACCTGCCGCAGCACCTCGACCAGGCCCTCCCCAAGCCGCCTGATCGTGTCACGCAGGAACAGGCCGGTCGCGTACACGAACGCGCCGTTCAGCCCGGCCGGTGTCTCGAACAGGTAGAGCGCGAGGTCGTAGCGACTGGCCGTCAGCTCATATCCGAGCGGGGCGACCCGCAGTCCGTTGGGCGTGGCCGAACCCGGCTGGAAGTAGTTCTGCAGCGCGAACCACACCTGGAACACCGGCGACCTGCTGACGTCCCGTTCCAGGTCGAGCTCGTTGACCAGCTGGTCGAAGGGCAGCTCCTGGTGGTCATAGGCCTTGAGCGCGGTCGCGGCGGTCCGGGTCAGCAGCTCGGCGAAGGTGGGATCGTCCTCGAGGTCGGCCCGCATGGCGAGGCTGTTGACGAACATCCCGGCCACGCCGTCCAGCTCGGGCAGGCCGCGCCCGCTCACGGGCGACCCCACCGCGAAGTCGGACTGGCCCGCCCAGCGGCCGAGCAGCGCCTGGAAGGCGGCCAGCAAGGTCATGTACGGCGTGGCCCCGTGCGCCTCGCCCAGCCGTACGATCGCCTGGCTGAGCGGCAGGTCGATCGAGAATGCCTGGCCGGCGCCGGCGAAGTCCTGATCGGACGGCCGCGGCAGGTCGGTGGGGAGCGCCAGCGGAGGCGTACCGGCCAGGTGCTCGCGCCAGAAGGCCATGTCCCGCTCGTGCGCCGGGGTCCCGGCCCTGGCGCGCTGCCAGAGCGCGTAGTCGCCGTACTGCACGGCGGGCTGCGGCAGAGGCGACTCGATCCCGGCGTGGTGCGTGGCGTGCAGCGTGAGCAGTTCGTTCAGCAGGAGCTCGCCCGTCCAGCCGTCGGTGACCGCGTGGTGCGCCGTCAGCGCCAGCATGTGGTCGGATGGGTCGAGCCGGATCAGCGCGACCCGCCACAGTGGCCCTGCGACCAGGTCGAACGGCCGGGCGATGGCCTGGTCGACCAGTTCGCGCGCGTGCTCCTCCGACTCGGCCGCGAGAACCCGGAACTCCGTACGCGGCTCGGGGTCGATCACCACCGCGGGCACGCCGTCCTCGGCCGGCGAGAACCGCATGCGCAGGCTCTCGTGCCGGGCCGTCACTTCGGCGACGGAGCGCCGCAGCGCGTCTTCGTCCAGTTCGCCGCGCAGGCGGACGAGCTGCACCACGGTGCACGCCGTGGTTCCAGGCACGGACTGCTCGAGAAACCAGAGGCGCTCCTGGGCGTGGGAGAGCGGCGGGTTCGTGCCGGCCGGGCGTGGAGTGATCGTGGCGGCGGGCGCGCGGCGCCGTAACCGCTGGGCGAGCAGGGCTTGCTGAGCTGGCGACAAACTGGTCACATAATCCCCTATGAAATGTGCGGGCAGCCTTCATGAAAGTTTCACGGCACGGCACGTTTCAGAACACGTTCTAAAACGGAATCCCAGTGGCTCTTACCTGGGAGAACACCACAATTCGAGCATTTCTGAGAAGCCCGCGCATTTTAGAAATGCCCCTGAACCAGGTCAAGGACAAGATCTTGTCCAAACCCATGACCCACCACGTAAAGACACCCCTCATCCCCCCGAAATCCCCCTCCCCCTGCACTCCCCGCCCCCCGCCGAGACCCGCCCAGCGCGACCCCCACCCCCGACCTCGCGGCACCACCCTTTGCCGTCGCAGGCCCAAAGCCGCCCATAGCAGCCGACACGCCAGACATAGAGGCCTCCGGCACAGTGGGGGTGCCTCCGGCGGGGGCGCTCCCCAGTAGCCCGTCACCTCGTTCGTCGTGGCGCGGACGAAACGTGCCGCTCCCGCCCTTGCTTGGATCACGGGCGCTTAGGATGGCGGCGATGGAGCTGTGGGAGCGGTCGGACGCCCTGGAGGGGCTCGAGGAAGGACTTCGGGCCAGCGCTCGCACGGGCAGGGTGATGCTGGTCGCCGGAGAGGCGGGGATCGGCAAGTCCGCCCTCGTCAACGCCTTCGCCGAACAATGTGGCGCGCGGGCGCGCCTGCTCTGGGGTGTGTGCGATCCGCTGGTCACGCCCAGAGCGCTGGGGCCGTTGCACGACATCGGCTGGCAGGTGGGGGGAATGCTGGCCGAACGGCTCGAGGCCGGATCGAGTCAGGCGGAGCTGTTCGCGGCGCTGATCAACGAGCTGTCCGGGCCCGCTCAGCGGCCACGCCCCGTCGTCGTGGTGGAGGACGCGCACTGGGCCGACCAGGCCACGCTGGATCTGCTGGTGTTCGTGGCCCGGCGGATCGAGCGGTTGTCGGCGCTGCTTGTCGTGACATATCGGGACGACGAGGTCGGTCCTGAGCATCCGTTGCGGGTGGCGTTGGCGGCGTTGCCCCGGCATGTGGTGCGCCACGTGCCCGTACGTCCGCTGTCGAAGGCCTGCGTGGGCGAGCAGGCGGTCCGCGCGGGACGCGACCCGGACGAGGTGTATCGGCTGACCGGGGGGAACGCGCTCCTGGTGACCGAGTTGCTGGGCACAGACGGCACAGACAGCACGGACGGCACCGCGGCGCCCGAACGCGTACGGGATCTGGTGCTGGCGCGGCTCCTCGGATTGCCTGAGCCGGCCCGGGAGGTGGCCCACCTGGTCGCGGTCATGCCGACGCGGGCCGACCCGCCGGTGTTGATCGGTGCCGAGGAGCAGGCGGACCGGTGCGTCGCGGCGGGCGTGCTCGTACATGCGGGTGACGGCGTGGCCTACCGCCATGAGCTGTTACGGCGTGCCGTGGAGGACTCGCTGTCGCCCGCCCGGCGGGCCGCGCTACATCGCCGGGTCCTCACGCTGCTGGCCGGGGCCGGGGGCGTCGACGCGGCCCGGCTCATGCACCACGCCCGGCTCGCGGGAGACGCCGAGGCGGTGCTGCGGCACGGGCTGGTGGCGGCCGCCGACGCGGCCGCGAAAGGCGCGCACCGGGAGGCGGCCGCGCACTTCGAGGCGGTGGTCCCGCATGCCGGGGGGTTGCCGGACGTGGAGCGTGCGGAGCTGCTGGAGGCGTACGCGTTCGAGGCATATCTGGCCGGGATGCCCGCCGAGGCCCTGGAGGCTCAGCAGGCCGCCTTGGCCGAACGTGAGCGGCTCGGCCAGCGCGAGCGCGTTGGGGAGAATCTCCGCTGGATCTCGCGGCTGGCGTGGTGGAGCGGCCGAGGTCAGGAGGCTGGGGCCGCGGCGGCTCGGGCGGTCGAGGTGCTTGCGGCCGGAGAGCCGGGCCGCGAGCTCGCCATGGCGTACAGCAACCGATCCCAGCTGCACATGCTCGCCGACGAACGCGAAGAGGCCATCGAATGGGGCCGGCGGGCACAGGCCCTCGCCGGTCGGCTTGGAGACCGGGAGACGGAGATCCACGCCATCATCAATGTGGCCAGCTCTCGCCTGTGCGATGGGGATATGGCCGCGGTGGAGACCCTCGAGCAGGCGCACGCGGAGGCCGCGGCGGCGAAGCTGGACGACCACTCCGTCCGGGCGCTGGTGAACAAGACCAGCGGCCTGTTGGGCCTGGCCCAGTACGTCTCCGCCGAGGAGGCGGTGGATCAGGCCCTGAGCTACGCGTCGGAGCGGGATCTCGACGGCTACGCCCAGTATCTGCTGAGCATGCGGGCGGAGATCCGGATGCAGCGATGCGCCTGGGATGCCGCGCTCGCCGACGCTGAGCAGGCGCTGGCCGGGGCGGGGGGCGGGGGCGTCGACGCGGCGGTGAAAGCCCTGGCCGTACGGGGACGCATCCTGGCGGCGCGGGGCGACGCCGGCGCGTCGCAGGCGCTGGACGAGGCGGCGGGGTACGCGTTCGCCATCGGGATGCTGCAGGCCGTGGCTCCGGTCGCGATCGCACGCGCGCGATACTTCCTGCTTTTGGGGGACGCCGGTCGTGCCGCCGAGGAGGCGCGCAGAGGGCTCGCGCCGGCGATCGAGAAGGGGCATGTCTGGCTCACCGCGGAGTTGGCATACTGCCTGTGGCGGGCCGGCGAGCCGAGCCCGGTGCCGCTCGCCACGCTGCCGGTGCCATACCAGCTGGTCATGAGCGGTGATTGGGCGGGCGCGGCGGCGGAATGGGACCGTCGGGGAGCGGAGTACGCTCGCGCCGAGGCGCTGTCGGACGGCGACCGGCCGGCGGTCACGCGGGCGCTGCGCATCCTGGATGAGGTGGGGGCCGTGCGTGCGGCGCAGCGGCTGCGCGCCGAGTCGCGTGGCCGCGGGATCACCGGTGTGCCCCGTGGTCCGCGCGCGTCCACGGCCGCCAACGCGGCCGGGCTCACACCACGCCAGGCGGAGGTGCTCGGGCTGCTGGCCGAAGGACTGAGCAATGCCGACATCGCGGTCCGGCTGACCTTGTCCCCCAAGACGGTCGAACATCACATCTCGGCTGTGCTGGACAAGCTCCAGGTCACCACTCGAAGCCAGGCGGTCGCTGCGGCGCATCGCCTCAACATGGTGCCCTGAGTCCGGCAACATGGGGGACATCCCCCAGCCGCGGCCCGTCGTCTTCTTCGTACCGTCGATTCCGAGGCCAATCGGCGGGGGCGCTGTCTCCGTCGATTCGCCCGGCTAAGGAATCGCGCGGGCGCCGAATGACGCGCCCGGTAACGGGGAGACACTCATGCACATCAGAGATCGTGGATCTCGAACGCCTATGGCCCGCGTTCTGCTGCGGGTTCTGCTGCCAGTTCTGGGCATCGCCATGGCGCCCGCCTTGGCGGCGCTGCCCGCCTCCGCCGCGCAGGCCGGTCCTGCGGCCACCTTCGACGACCTGCCGGACGGCGTCGAAGTCAGCACGCAGTACGCGCCCGCGCTCACCTTCGGCGTGGACCTGCTCGGCCACCCAGCCGGGGCGTTCCCGGTCGTGGCACGGTTACGCTCCGGCGCCCGGGTAGGCCGCGTCAATCCTGAGGTCGAGTCCTTCCGGAGCGCGCCGCCGGTCCCGCCGACCGTCTGGGGCCGGTTCGGCGTCCCGGCCGCTCAGGTGTCCGTGCGGGTCGGCACATTCGGCTCGCGCCCGGTGCGGGTGACACTCGACGCGTACGACGTCCGCGGAAACCTGGTCGTCCACCGCACGCGGATCGTTTCCAAGGGGTTCGAGAACCCGCTGCGAGTGGTGGTCCCGCAGGCCGTCATCACGACGTTCCGCATCACAGGGACGTCACTCGCGCCCCTGAGCATCGACAACCTCCGCTCGACAGGATGACCCGACCGTGTGGCCGGGATTGGGCGGGATCCCGGCCCTAGCGAACAGGGCCGCCACCGCGCCGCCACATGCTGCCGCGCCGCTCCGGACGGCGAGGACCGAAACCCCCGCCGAGCCGCAACAATGCGGGCCAGGCACCCCGGCCACCCAGCCAACGCGACCGGCACTGTCCGGCGTGACCAGCGCGGCGGACGCGACCGGCGGCGTCGGCGTGCTAGTGCCGACGACGCGGCGAACACGCAGACATGACCCGCGCGGCGGACGCGACCATCGGACGGCGCGGACCATGCGGCCAGTACGAACGGTGCGGGCGGCACGGACCATGCAGACGGCGCAGACGGCGGGGGACGGCGGGGGACGGGGGGCGGTGGGATGGACGTGGCCGGCGACCACACCTGCGGGAGGCGGACGGACACTGAGCGATCCCACCGCCAGCGCCGTCATTTCGGCGCATGACCCCCCGTCAATGACCCCAGATCCATCCCGGAGCCGAAGCGCCCCCGCCGGAGGCACCACCACGCCAAACCCTGCCGGGGGCAACCACACGCCACGCCCTACCGGGGGCCGGGGCCGAGTGTGGGACGGCAGGCGTGGTGAGGGGGAGTGCGCTTGGCGGGTGATTGAGAAGGAGGTGATCCCGGTCGGCGGCGCGATGGGGGCAACACGCCGCCTGGCTACCCGCCTCGCTACCCGCCTGGCTACCCGCTCTGGCTAGTGGTCGGCGAGGTCGGCGGCGACGCTGGTGAGGAGGGCGACGCTGGCGTCTTCGGAGAGCGCCGCGTCGAGGAGCCGCTTGTAGAGGATGTCGTACGGCGCGACCTCGGCCGGGTCGATGAGGATCAGGTCGGAGGTGACCGTGTCGACCGCGACGACGACCGGGTCGTCCGGGTCGGCGTAGGTGTAGATGGAGAACGCCGTGCGGGGCACGCTGTAGCCGCCGACGACGGCCGAAACGGGCAGCACGCGCATGCCGATCTTCGACATCCCGTTGACCGTCGCCGCCAGGTGGAACAACTGCGCCTTGACGACCTCGGGCGGCGCCGACAGGCGGCGGATGGCCACCTCGTCGAGGATCACCTCGTAGGTCGGGCCGCCGGGGCGGCGCAGCATCCGCTGCCGGCCCGTGCGCCCGGCGAGCACCTTCTCCGGATCGGCGTCCAGCGGCCGCAGTCCGGCCTCGGCCGTATTGCGGGCCCGGGAGAACTCCGGGGTCTGCAGCAGCCCGGGCAGGAAGGTCTGCTGATATTCGCGGATCGTGACGGCGCCCGCCTCCAGGTTGGCGTACAGCGCGGTCCTGGTGCCCATGGCGTGGCTGTTGGACTCCCACCAGCCGCGCTCCGCGGCCTCCCGCGCGATCGTCACGATCTTGGTCCACTCGTCGTCGGCCACGCCGACCACGTCGAGGATCTTGATGATGTCGTCCAGGTCGGGCGCGGCGTGCGCGTTCTCCAGGCGCGAGATCTGCGCACGGCTCTGGCCGATCTTCTTGGCCAGTTGCTCGTGCGTCAGCCCCGCCCGGGTCCGCAGCAGGCGCAGTTCCGTGGCGAGCCGCAGCCGCCGAACGTAAGGGCTGATCATGTGCGACTACCTTTTCCGGCCCACTCCGCACCACATCGGCAGGTCTTGGACGTCGGCCGTGTCCGAGTCGGGCCGCCAGCGGGGCAGCGACACCACTCCCGGCTCCAGCAGGTCGAGATCGTCGAAGAACCGCGAGACCTCGGCGTGCGTGCGCGGCGTGGCCAGGGACACGGCGCGCTCGTTGTAGCGCTTCATCGACTCGGCCACCTCGTCGGCGTTGATGTCGCTGGCGGGGTGGGAGATCACCAGGTGGCTGCCGGGCGCGGCGCGTGCCATGAGACGCTCGACGATGTCGTACGGCTCCTCCCCCGGGACGTACTGCAGGATCGCGACCAGCATGAACGCCACCGGCCGAGAAAGGTCGAGGATGGCCTCGGCCTCGCCGAGGATCTTGTCGGGCTCGCGGAGGTCGCCGAAGACATACGACGTCGCGCCGTCCGGATCACTCTTGAGCAGGGTGCGGGCGTGGGCGAGGACGATCGGGTCGTTGTCGGCGTAGACGATCCGCGACTGCGGCGCGATCCGCTGCGCCACCTCGTGGGTGTTGTTCTCAGTGGGGATGCCCGTGCCGACGTCGAGGAACTGGCGCACGCCGGCCTGCGCGGCGAGATAGGTGACCGTACGGCCGAGGAAGGCGCGGTTGGCCCGGACCGCGGGGATGATGTCGGGATGCGCCGCGACGGCCATCTGGGCGGCCTCGCGGTCGGCGGCGAAGTTGGTCCGTCCGCCCAGCCAGTAGTCATAGACGCGGGCCGGGTGCGCGACCGTCGTGTCGATCTCGAATGACTCGTTCTCGGGGCTGAAGCTCGGGCTGGACATGACTTCCTTCCTCAAGCCGGGCGGGGGCCTGCACAGCCCAGGATCGTGAACGGTGCCGATTATCCTTCCGTGCTTCCCTCTGGGCAAGGAGCCGTATACCAACCGTTGGATCTCACTGTGCCCAACGTACAGAAAGCTGTACTGTTCATGGCATAGATCAGACAGGAGATATGGATATTGATACCTCCTGAACACCAATAGGAAGCGCATCATGGAGCAAAACGGATTCATCGGGTGGAGAAAATCCACGCGGAGCAGTGGAGACGGCAACTGCGTCGAAGTGGCCTTCGCCGCAGACGGCAGCGTGGGTGTTCGGGACTCGAAGCAGCACGGCAGGGGCCCGGTCCTGGCCTTCACTCCCGCCGAATGGGAGGCGTTCCTCGGAGGCGTCCGGGACGGCGAGTTCGACCTCGGGTAATGTCATTCAGCCGGATCACGCCTGAATTCGCAGGTCAGGCGAGATCCGGCTTTTTCGCGTCATCTTTAGATATCTCTGGCCCCTTGTCGTACCGCTGAGGCATGAGCACAATCGGAAACCTTGGACAGTACGAAAACATGCGCAGCACAGCCGGCGCCTCAGGGCGCGACGCGCGGGCATCGCAATCAGCACAGCTACCGCCGGGGCACCAGACACGGGATGACGGACAGCTCGATGACAGCGAAGATCACACCTCTCGCCGCCACTTCGCCGACCCATCGGGCACCGGCTTTCACCACGGGGAATCCCGCCGCCATCGCCATGACGCGGATCGCGGCCTGGCCGCTGTACGGCGGCGCGGCGAGCGTGATGCGCAGCCGCGACCTGGTCCGCGGCGCGCTGACCGCGCTCGGCCTGGCCGAGCCGGCCGTCGACGACGGCGTGCTCATGGTCTCCGAGCTGGTCACGAACGCGCTGCGGCACGCTCAGGGCCCTTACGAGCTGCGGCTGCGGCGCGGCGACGAGAGCGTGGTGTGCGAGGTCGTGGACGGCTCGCCGGCCGTGCCGCCACTGCCGAGAAACGCCGCCGCGTGCCGTACGCTCGCCGAGATCGACTCCACCGACGACCAGGCGCGGCTGGAAATGGGGCGCGGGCTGGACGTGGTCTGGCAGCTGTCCGGCGGCCGCTGCGGCACCGGCCCGACCACCACGACATGTTCCGAAACCGCCGCCAAGGCCGTGTGGTTCGCGCTCACCCTGTGACCCTCGCTCAGTCGAGCTGGTAAGACGCCTTTCCCGGCTAGTGTTTTTTGCGGTAAATAGTCGGCACTTGCGTGGTCATGTATGGAATTTCGGGTGTACCGCATACCTCCGGCCGTGCCGGAATTCACCGGCAGGCAGACCGAGCTCGCGGCGCTGCGCAATCTGCTGTCGGTGGCCACGCCCCGGCCGGTCTGCGTGATCTCCGGTCCCAGCGGGATCGGCAAGTCGGCGCTCGCCGTGCAGGCCGCGCAGGCACTCGCCAGGCACTACCCCGACGGCCGCCTGTACGTCGAGCTCAACGGCGGCTCCTCCGCACCGGCCACACCGGAGGAAGCGCTCGCCGCCGTCCTCCGCCGGCTGGGCGAACGCCCGCCGGACGGCCTCGCGGAGCGCGCCGCCCATTATCGGAAGGCGCTCGCCCGCCGCCGGTTCCTGATCGTCCTCGACGACGCGCAGAGCGAACGCCAGGTCCGGCCGCTGCTCCCGGGAGGCGGGACCTGCGGGGTGCTGATCACATCCCGGAGCTCGCTGCCCGCGCTGGCCGGAACCTCCCCGATCGAGCTCGGCGAGCTGCCGCCCGAGGCGTCGATCGCCCTGCTCGGCCGCATCGTGGGGGCCGGCCGGGTGGCACGGGAGCGTGCCGCGGCCGCGCGGATCGCCGAGCGCTGCCGCGGCCTCCCGCTGGCGCTGCGCCTCGCGGGCGCCCGCCTGGCCAGCGAGCCGGACTGGCCGCTCGGGCTGCTCGCCGACCGCCTCGTCGACCACACGCCGCGCACGGGCGCCGAACCGGGCGCCGAACCGGGCGCCGAACCGGGCGCCGAACCGGGCGCCGAACCGGGCGCCGAACCGGGCGCTGGACCGGGCGCTGGACCGGGCGCTGGACCGGGCGCTGGACCGGGCGTCGAACCGGGCGCTGGACCGGGCGCTGGACCGGGCGCTGGACCGGGCGTCGAACCGGGCGCTGGACCGGGCGCTGGACCGGGCGCTGGACCGGGCGCTGGACCGGGCGTCGAACTCGGCGCCGGGCTCGGCGCCGAGCCCGGATCGGGGGCGCGGGCGACCATAGGGCTCGCCTGGGAGGCCCTGGACGGCCAGAGCCGGCGGGCGCTGCGCCGGATGGCCGCCCTCGGCCTGCCGGACGCCACCGCCTGGATCACGGCGGCGCTGCTCGACGCGACCCCGGACGACGCCGCCGGCGCCCTCGACCGCCTGACGCGAGCCGGTCTCCTGACCGCTCACACGCCGGGCCGCCACATCACCCATGACCTCGTGCGGACCTTCGTCGAGGAGCGGGCCGACGAGAAGACGGCCGGCGACCGGGCGGCGGCCGTCACCCGGCTGCTCGGCGGCTGGATGTGGCTGCTCCAGCGGATCGCCCCGCCTTTTCGGCCCGGCGTCATCCCGCTGGAGACAGGCCGTTCGCCGGGCGTCGAGGTCGACCCGTCCGTGACCGACGGCGTCCTCGCCGACCCGTACGCCTGGTTCGAGGCCGAGCAGAAGTCGATCGCCGGCGGCGTGCGGGCGGCGGCCGCACTGGGGCAGGACGAGATCGCCGTCCAGCTCGCCTCGGCCTTGTCCGGGTCGGCGTTCGTGTCGGGCGACCTCTTCGACGCCTGGAACCAGACCCACGCGGTGGCGCTCGGAGTGGCCCGGCGCAAGGGGAACACGCTGGGCGAGGCGACGCTGCTAACCGAGCTCGGGCGGCTGCGCGGCGGGCAGAGCCGGTTCGACGAGGCGCGGGCGTGCCTGAGTCAGGCGCTGCCGCTTTTCCGGGCGACGGGACATCTGCGCGGGGAGCTCGCCACACTCGCCGACCTGGCCCTGTCCTGCCGCGAGCAGGGGCGTTTCGCCGAGGCGCTCCGCCTGCCGGCCATCGCCGAGCGTCGCGCCGGCCACGACGAGATCGGCGACGACACGGCGATCGCCCAGGTGAAGCGGCTCATCGGGTCGATCCGCCTCGAACAGGGCGACTACGGTACGGCCTGGCAGGAGCTGGCGCAGGCGCTGTGGCTGTCCCGCACGATCGAAGACCGGCGCGGCGAGGCGCGGACGCTGCTCGCGATCTCGTGGTACCACCGGGCTCGCGGCGAGCTCGACGAGGCCGGCGAGCACGCGAGCAAGGCCCTGGCCGGCTTCATCGAGATCGGCGACGAGCCGATGACCGCGCACGCGCTGCGCGCCCGGGCCAAGACCTGGCTCCGGGTGGGACGCCGCGGCGAGGCGCGCCGCCCGCTGGAGCAGGCCCTGGAGATCTGTCAGGCGGCCAACGACCGGCTGGGCGCCGCCCTCACCCTGCGAACCCTCGGCGAGCTCGACCTCGCCGAGGGCCGGCTGCGCGAGAGCCGCGGACATCTCGCGCTGGCCGTCCAGCTGACCCAGCGGCTCGGCGTCCCCCTGTGGCGGGCGCGGATCCTGCGGGACACGGCCTGGCTGCAGCACGCGTTCGGGGCAAGCGATCAGGCCGACGCCCTCCTCGCGGAGGCCATGGAGATCTTCCACCGGCACGGCGCCCGCGAATATCGGGAGCTGTCCGCCGACCCGTTGCCCCCAGGCCCCTACAGCCGCCTGTGACGCCCGTGGAAGGCCCCGCGGACCCGGCCCGGCATCCGGGTTCAGGCGGCCTGGAGATACGGCTCCAGGAGGGCGAGAAGCTGACGCTTCGGCTTGGCGCCCAGGATCTGCTGCACCACTTCGCCGTTCCGGTAAAGGTTGAGGGTCGGGAAGCCGAGGACGTCATATCTGCGGATGATCTCGGGGTGCTCGTCGCCGTTGAGCTTGGCGATCGTGAGGCGGCCCCCGTATTCGGCCTCGATCTCCTCGAGCACGGGGACGATCATCTTGCAGGGCGGGCACCACTCGGCCCAGAAATCGACAAGGACGGGCCGGTCGGAAGCGAGCACCTGCTCGTCGAAGTTGTCGGTGGTCACGGTGATCAATTCGGGTCCTCCGGGACGCGGGCGCAGCCCGGGCAGGCGTGCGCGAGCTGATCGGTGATCTCGGCGCGGCGCCGGATCAGGGCGCGGATCTCGGAGTCGATCTCGGCGAGCCTCCGCCGGTAGACCGCGACCGAGTCGGGGCAGGATCCGCCCGACGCGTGTCCCGCGCGAAGACACTCGACGAAGGGCCGCGCATCCTCGAGCCCGAAGCCCGCGGCGAGCAGCGCGCGGATCTCGGCCACCAGCCGGACGTCGGACTCGTCGTAGTGGCGATAGCCGTTGGATCCACGCCGCGCCGAGATCAGCCCTTGCTGTTCGTAATAGCGCAGCGCACGCGCGCTCACCCCGGCGCGCTCGGCAAGCTCCCCGATCCGCATATGAGCACGCTAAACCCTGACATGAGCGTCAAGGTCAAGCCCGACACCGCGGATGGTGCCGTGGAGTGCGCCGCGCCCCAGTATGATCATGCCCGGCGGCGCCGCGGCCGAGGTCCGCGCACGTGGCCTACGACGTGGTCAGCCTGCTTACCCGAAGATTGTCGGGGGTGGGGGCCCAATAAGGGCGCCACGCAAATGAATGCTCATCCACAATGGTACCGACAATTTGACACAGCGAAACAGGTAAATCGCACGGCCCCCGTCAAGCGATCATGCCGGGCTCACCGGTTGGGACGCGGGAGCCCAGGTGGCAGGCCCGATACGGGCCCGGCACCGGCGGCTATACCCGCTGAGCATGTGAATCTGCACGTGCATCTGCATTTACCAATGTGCGTTCGCGAGAATCAATCTATGATTTTCATCCGCACATTGCGTCATTGATCCTGGATCGGGCAAAATCCCCTTGGAGTTCGGCGTGGAGGGGAGGACCGGGCGCGTGAGCGACTGGATGACCATTTCCGATGATCGCACTCCGCCGTTCCCCGTTGGGCCGCCTCCCCCGGGGCCCTTCCGCGACGGCGACGACCTTCCCATGCATGGCCTTTACGAGCGCAGCGTGGTCGAGGTCGTGCCCACCAACGGCCCCTGGATCCAGGTGATGGCCGTCTGGAACGGCTATCGCGTGTGGGACTTCGCGGGCCCTTCAATGCCCCGGTTCGCGCTCGCGCGGTGCCCCTTCGTCAGCCCATGGAACGAAATTCTGTCTCAAGGGTTACGTCGCGACCCATCCGATCCGGCGCCCTTCGACGAGGACACGTGGTGCGACCGCTGGATCGCGCAGGCGCTCCTCGACGGCAGAAAACCGTTCGGTCGTTTCGAGCTTCCATTCAAGGACGCCAGAAAGTGGTGCGAGCGCGCCAGGCGGTCCGGCGTCGAATACTCCTTCACCCGGCTGCGGCCCGACGCGGAGGGCTACCCGCGGGCGCTGCACATCACCGCCGGCCGCGTCGAGCCGTACGAGGAGCTGTTCGACCTCAGGGCGCTGGTCGCCGACTACCGCTCGATCCTCCCGTCGGAGATCGCCGACGACGAGGTGGACGCGCTCATGGACCACCGCGCCGAGTCTCCGGCGCTGTACGCCTTCGTCAGCTACGACGCCTTCGCCCGGCTCCCCCGGTCGCTGCGCGGCCTGACGCTCGGCTATCCGCCGACGGCCACGGCCGGCCGCATCCTGCTGGACACGCACGCGGACGTGCTGATCCCCGATTTCCCTATCCACGCGCAGCCATCAAAGGATCTCGACCCACAGCTCAGCGCGATCCCCGGCTGCGACCACGACCACGTGGCCCGTCCGCGGGTCAGCCATGACGAGCTGGTGAAGGCGTGCGAGCCGCTGGTGGAGTTCGTGGATTACTACTGGCGGATGGAGGCGGCGCTGAGCCGCTTCACGTCCCGGATCTCCGGCGCCTATCTGGCGGACTATCCGGAGGCGCTGGTGGCCGCGTTCGAGTCGCACGTGCGGGCCACGACGGAGGACCGCTATCCGCGCAGCGAGGCGGTCTACGCCCACCTGTGCTGCACGCTTCGCTACCTCGGCCGCGACCCGCAGCGGCTGCTGCACTCGCTGATCACACCACAGCTGCCAGCATGGCTCGATCGAGCGCGGCCTGACCGCCCTCCAGGTCGCCTCCGCGAGTCCTGAGCTCCGACACCTTCGCCCACGCGCGTGCGGCCTTCTCCGGCGCGCTCATGGCCTCCCAGTGCTCTGCTGCGAGC
This sequence comes from Streptosporangiaceae bacterium NEAU-GS5, assembly GCA_017592665.1. Taxonomy (GTDB): domain Bacteria; phylum Actinomycetota; class Actinomycetes; order Streptosporangiales; family Streptosporangiaceae; genus NEAU-GS5. Next base: position 119,343 of record JAGFNW010000025.1, read on the forward strand.
ACAAGGGCACGCGCAGCCTCAAGCGCCTCATCGAGATCCGCGTACGCCTCGGCGAGGACCTCGGCCGCGTGCGCGGAAACGAGCGCCGCCGTGCCGTCCATGCTCTTGATCACGTCGGTGGCGCGGTCGATCGCCTGATGCGGGTCGCCCCGCGCCAGATCGGCGCGCGCCAGCGCGAGCGAGTTGTAGCCGAGGTCGACCGTGCTCGCCGCGGAGTCGGCAAGATCCTCGTGCGCCTGCAGGAGCGTCGAATAGAGCGACTCGGCCAGATCGGGCCCCGCCTTGATCAGCTCCTCGCCCATGGCCGAACGGAGCCGCGCCAGGCCGCGCCGGTCGTTCAGGCCGGCCGCGTGCACCGCGAGCGCCCGGCCGAACAGCTCCTTGGCCGCGGCGATGTCGCCGGAGCGGGCGGCCATGATGGCCCCATTCCAGGCGACCGCCACCTGCCCGCGCGGCTCGCCGATCTCGTTGGCCGCGTTGGTGAGCTCCAGGAGCAGCTGACGCGGGCGCAGCTGGGCGCCGCGGTCGTCGGTGGTCTCCAGATTCGCCCGCTCCGCGTACGCGGCGAGCAGCGTGCAGCCGAGCTCGATGATGCTCGACGTCCAGCCGATCGCCAGCACCTCGCGATCCAGGGCCTCCTCGCCGATGGCGATGCCGTGCCCGAGGTCGCCGATCTCGCGATAGCAGCGGCACAGGGCGGTGGCCAGGCGGGCCCGGTAGTCGACGAGCTGCGGCCACCGGCCGGCCCGCATGGCCAGCGCCTCGGTGGCGGCGTTGACGTGTGACTCCATGAGCGCCGTCAGCCGGTTGATGGCCTGTGGAAGCTCGCCCTCGCCCTCTACGGCGAGCGCGTAGCCGAGCTCGGTCTGCCGCCACAGGTCGGGGATCACCCCGAGCGCGGGCTGACCGAGCAGCGCGGCGTATCTCGCGCGGGCGTCGGTGAAACGCCCGGCCGCGAGCGCCGCGTCGGCGTGACCCGCCTCGGCGCGCAATTTCGTGATCGCGTGCACGTCGAGGCCCTCGGTGAGCCACAACGGAGAACAACGCAGGCCACGGGCGATTAACCGGATCATGGCCGTGGTCGGCTCGAGGTCGCCCCGCTCAATTAGCTCGATGCAATCATCATCGAGTTCGGGGGCAACCTGAAATGGCCGCAAGCCTCGCTGCAGCCGTAATGTGCGCATGCGCGCGGCAAGCTGTTCGGGCACTGTGCTCCTCGCCTAACACATGTGCTAGATCAATTCCCGGATCCGCGGACCTGGGTCTTGATCAACTGCTAGCCTCACTAGCCTCGATCATAGACACGGTACCCGGAGGTTGACTACCGGCTGATGTCAAGCCGGTATCCCGGGGAGCCGATTCTCAAATCGCGGAGAAATAAATGAATGCTGCCCGACGGCTGACTTTCAGCCGGGCGGCCTACGCCGCCGTTCTCGTAATCCTCCTGGGATACGTAACTGCCGTGAGCTTCGCAGGCGACAGTGCCTCCCACGGCCTGGGGTCCTGGGTCTCGACGGTGTCATCGCTCATCAGCGCCCATGGGAACTGGTGCTGCTGACCGGTGACACTCTCGGACCTCGCCAAACTCTTCGGGCATGACCTTACTGTGTCCGAAACCCCGGGAAACATGCGGTAAGAAATCGATCGAGGTCCGCCGGCAGGGCTGAGCACAGCCTGCCGGCGGGCCATTTCTGCATGTCAGGGCACCGTTGACTCGTGCCATCGCACCTTGTGTCACAGCCGTACCACCTTGCCGGGATCCGGTCATCGACCGACCGTCAGCACCGCCTTGACTGATTTATTGACCACTTACGACTTTAATGCCATTTGCCGCCGGATCTGACGGCGTGTTAACTGATCTACGTGAGCCATGACACCAGCTTTGACGCCGCTTTGACAAGCGGTCCGCATGGGCTTTCCGGTGATGGTTCCGAGCCGCGCCGGTCGATTGGACGGGCGCGAGACGCGGACGGCCGGGCGCTTTTGGCACGTGTTCGGGCCACCGCGGTGCAGCGGGTCAACGGCGGCGAGCCGGTGGCGGTGGTCGCGCGGAGTCTCGGCGTCTCCAGTTCGTCGATCTACGAATGGCTGAACCAGGAGCGCGCGAATCCGGGCACCCTCGCCGCGAGCCCCGTGCAGGGCCGCCCCTCGGCGCTGTCCCCGGACGGGTTGCACGACGTGGCGATGGCCCTGCTCGGCGCCCCCGGGTCGGTCGGCCTGCCCGGCACGCTGTGGACCAGGGAATTGGTTCAGGAATTCGTCCGGCGCGACCACGGGGTCACCCTGACGCTCACCAGCATTGGCCGGCTACTGCGCTCGCTCGGCGTGTGGCCGCAGCATTCTTTGGTGGACTGGGCGGATGCCGCCGACGTCTCGCCACATCTATGGAAACGACGTTACGCGTACATCAAGAACAAGGCCGAATCACAGTTCGCTCCATTGTTCCGTGGGGGCCTTGTGGACATAGCGGCCACTGAGGCGCGTGCCGTCCCCACCCCGCACGGTGAATTCCCGGCGATCGCCGGATACGGCTTTCACCTCGCCTACGCGCTCACCGTGGGCGGGCAGTTGCTCTTCGCGCCCTATTCCGGTCCCGCGACCGCGGCGTCCTTCGTTGACTTCGCCCGGCGGCTGGTGGTAGAGGCGGGCGGCGCCTCCCACCTGATCGTTCCCCGGCACCCCGTGTTCGACCTCTGCGAGTGCATGCGCGGGCTGGCCGACAGCCCGCTCGTGGTCTGGGTCCGCAAGGGCGGCGACGCCGACCCGATCGGGCGGCTGCCGTCATCGCTTCGCTGGGCCGGCCCGCCGCGCAACCCGGGCCGCGCCCCGGACGTGCCGCCGATCGCCGAGACCGTCCGCCGAACCGTGCTGGCCGGACCGCGCGGCACCATCCCCAGGCTGTGGACGATGAGCGAGCTCGCCGGCGTGGTGAGCGACCTGCTCGGCCGGCCCGTGAACCCGGTCGACGTGGAGACCGTGCTGGCCGCTGAGGGCCTTTGGCCGGTCGACCCCATCCCGCCCGCGCTCCCCGTCGACTCCCCCGCGATCGGCCGCTGGTGTCACGACGTCCTGCCGCTGCATCAGGCGCACACCGGCTCCGGAGCGGTCCTCCGCTTCGTCCAGGAGGTGCCGCTGGCGGACGGGCTCAGCCTCATGCTGGCCGTCTCCCCCGACCAGGAGCGCAAGTTCGCCTGGTACGCCGAGAGCCGCTACCGCGGCCGGATGCTCGCCACCACGCTCGCCGACTTCACCGAACGCCTGCTCAACGACACGATCGGCCCGCTGTGCCTGGTCGTCACCGACCCCTCGGGCTGGAGTTCCCGGTCGTTGACCCGTGAGCTCTCCGAGCAGCCGGTCAGCGTGGTCCCGGTCGGCGCCCCCTTCTTCTGCACGTGGAAGGCCGGCTGCGGCGAGCGCGCCTGGCGGGTGCCGCAGCAGGATCCGGTCGAGATGCTGTGCCGCCGCCACTATGACCAGTACGTCAAGCAGGAGCTCCCGTCGATCGAGCTGGAGCACCCGCCGCCTGGTCCCCTCGGGCTCTCCGATCGCCAGGTGCGCATCGCGGCCGCGCGCGAGAAGGTAAGGAACCAGTCCGACGTCGCCTCCGAGCGCATCCGCCGGATGGCCCTGACCGGACCTGGGGACGAGCCGCGGCTGTGGACCATGGGCGGTCTGGCCGAGCGGCTGAGCGAGATCGTCGGACGGCCCGTGGGCCTGGGCCAGGCCCAGGATCTGCTGGCCCGCGAAGATTTGTGGCCGATCGAGGCCCGCGACCCCGAGCTGCCCGCCGACTGGCGGCGCGACGTGCTCCCCCTCCACAGGGCGTACGCCGGCTCGGACGCGGTGGTGCACATCGTCCAGGAAGTCAGCCTCCCGGGCGATGTGAGCTTGATGATGGCGAGCACTCCGCAGGAGCGGCGGTTCGCCTGGTACGCACGAGGTCGTTCGCATGGACCTCTCCCCGCGACCATGCTGATCGACTTCACGACCCGGCTGCTGGCGCACGCCACCGGCCCGGTCTGCCTGGTGGTGACCGATCCCGCCGGTTGGAAGGCCAAGGACCTGATCCAGTCCCTGTACGGCCGGCCCGTCACGATCACCACGGTGGGCGCCCCCTTTTACTGCACGTGGAAGGACGGATGCACAAGCCGGGCGGTCGTGCAGCCTCGCGGGAGCGAGGACGTGCTCTGCTCCACTCACTACAAGCGGTCTCGCCGGGTAGCCGTCGACCGCTGCGAGAGCGCCGGTTGCCCGAACGCGGCGGCCAGCCCCGGCGTGCGCTACTGCCCGGCCTGTGACCGGCGAAGGCGGAGCGCCGACCAGCGGCTCGCCCGTGACCAGGAACTGCGGGCCCGGTTCGGCCCGCTGCTCGACGCGGTCGAAGTGGCGGCGGCCACGCTGGCCACCGCACAGCAGCGCAGGGCCAACGCCTGGGCCGCGCGCGCCGAGCTCCTCCGCTCGGTGTGGGCGGCGGGCGTGCGCGACGTGGGCGCGCTCGCGTCCTGGGGCGGGTTGACCGAGTCCGACGTGGTGGCCATCACGGCCACACCGGCGCCGGGCGCCGAGCCGCCCGCCATGGATCTCGGCGCGGCCGTGGCCGCCGCCGAACGGCTCGCGGCCGAGCGCCGCGTGCACACCGAATGTTTCACCGCATGCGTTCTGGCCGGGGTTGTCGACCGGCCCACGCTGGCTCAGGCCGCCGGCTACGCGCCGGAGCACCTGAGCCAGGCGATCGGAGAGCTGCGGGCCGATCTCGAGGCGATCCACGCCGACGCGCTCGAGCGCGTCACTGTGGCCGCCGAAGAGGTCAGGACCGCCGAGGACGTGCGCGACCAGCGCGTCCGGGAAGCCTGGCGAACCGAGCAACCGACCGTGACGACCATCTGCCGGGTCGCGCAGATCACTCCGCGCGCCCTCGGCAAGATCCTCACTGGTCTGGGGCTCGAGCTCGTCCGTCCGCACTTTTCCGATGGCGAGGGTCACGACAGCCTGGCCGCAGTGGCCCGTGCCGCACGACGGCTCGCGCGCGCCCGTGTCGCGCTCGACGCCGCCGTACGCGCGGGACTGTCGGCCGGGCTGGCCGTGAGCCTGGTCGCCCAGGTGAGCGGGCTGACCACCTATCGCGTCGAGCGCGCCTGGCAGGCCGTGCAGCCGGAGTTGTCGGCCGTGCGCACGCCCCTGCTGCGCGCGCTCGCCAGAAGCCGCGTCTCGCTCGAACTCGAGACCGCCCAGCTCGAGTCCGAGTGCCGTCCGGTGATCGACCGGCTGGCGGCGCTGGTCCGCGAGATCGCGGCGGCCGCCGTGGCCGAGGACGCCGCCGCAGCCGAGCACGAGGAGAAGATCATCACGGCGTGGCGGGCCGGAGCCGCCGACGCCGTCGTGCTCGCCTCACGCGCGGGCGCGGACCCTCGTACGGTCCACGCCCTGCTGCGTCACCGCGGCATCAAGTAAGGCATCAAGTAGATCGGCGCATCACGTAAATCCAGACCATCGGGTAAGGGGTCGCGGGGGCCCCCGCCACCCGGCCCCGCCCCCCCCGGGAAAAAATTGGGGGCGCCAGCCCGATCATGATGTCGAGCGCGGTCATCGCGCGGAGCGCGGCCGCCTTGATCCTCGCCAGCGACTGCGGGTCGAGGCCGAGCTGGGCCGCGGGTGGGAAGGACGACGCGGTGATCCGCACCCCGGACGGCGGGGGCGTGACCGGCCGGGTCGTGCGGGCGTGCCGGCCGCGGGGGCGGCGCGTGATGATCGACGAGTTACTCATGATCTTCCTATCCGTTCCGGCTGGTCAGGATGGGCCGACAGGATCGTCCGGCGCATGGGGGCGGTCACCTGCGGCAGGCCGGGGGCCGACAGCGCCTGCTCGGCGCCGTCCGCCAGGTGTTCGAGCGCCTGGCGCAGGTCGTTCATGACGGCGCGGGGGACGAGCACGGCGTCCTCCGTCTCCGCCTGCTGTACGAGATAGCGGGCCGAGGTGCGGGGCTGCCGGGGGGTGGCCGCCGCGAGGATCGCGAACGCGGGCGCCAGGACCAGGCCGGGGGCGAGCAGGACCCGCCAGCCGACGGCAGCCATGAGCTCACGGGCGGCGCCGCCCATGATGATCGCTCCGAGCACGGCCGCGGCGCCCCAGACGGCGACGGCGCCGGACTGGCGTCCGTTGATCCGGGGCGCGAGCAGGGCGAGCGACCCGGTCACCATGAGAGCGGCCGAGCCTCCGGCGAGCCCTCGCGCGGCCAGCAGCAGCGGCCACGAGAAGGTCGCCATGGCAACGGCCGCGGCGATGGCGAACATGGCGAGCGCCGAGGCGAGCACCCCTCTGACGTTCTCGGCGCGGAGGATCCGCTTGTGCAGCAGCAGGATCACCACGAGCGGCGTGGTGTAGGCCACGAGGACCCACTCCGGGTAGGCGGCGACGCCCCCGCGCGGTGCGAGGTCGCGTGCCACCGGGGGCAGCGATATCAGGCATGCCACGAGGTCGCCCATCACCACCGCCTGGCAGGTGAAGGCGACGACCAGGCTGAGGCGGGCGCCCTTCATCGCGCCCTCGTCGGTGCGCCGCGGCTCGACCCGGGCAGGGCGCGCAGTGCCAGGTCCAGGTCGTTGAGGGCGCTGACCAGCTCGTTCGAGGCCTGCACCCGGAGGACGGAAGGATGGTAGGGACGTGCCGTGGCCGGTGTGCCGCCGGGGCCCATATTGAGACCCATGACCCCGATGACGATCAGGAGCAGGCAGATTATCTTGACCGGGTTCAGCGGCTCGCCGAAGAAGGCGCGGCCGATGATCGCGATCGCGGCGGTGCCGACGCCTGACCAGACGGCGTACGCGATGCTGATTTCCAGTTCTAGCCGGAGCGCCTGCGACATCAACAGGAACGACGCCAGCACCCCCGCGAGGGACAGGGCGGTGTAGCCGAGGTGTGTGGCGGCGCCTTCGCCACCGGCCGCGGCTTTCAAGATGCTGGTCGAAACGATTTCCACGCCAATGGCGGCGGCGAGGAACAGCCATCCGGCGATCATTCGGGCTCCAGTGAACATGATGGGATCAGAGAGGCTTGATCTTGATGGTGCTGGGACTGATGGTGGGGACGGCGTCCCTGTTGAGAGTGGTACGTTCCACACGCTCCGGCTCGAGCACGAACTGGAGGTAGTCCAGTGCCTTGTCGGGATCGGCGCGCGTGCCACAGGTGAAGACGTCGATGTAGGCGATGCCGTGTTCGGGCCAGGTGTGGATGGAGGCGTGCGACTCGACCAGGAGGGCGACGAGCGTGACGCCGCCCGCCGGCTCGAACAGCCAGCCGCCGATCTCCAGCACGGTCGCCTTGGCGGCCTGGATGGCCAGCTCGAACTGCTTGCGCAGGCGGAGCTGATCGTCCAGTTTCTCGGACGGGATGCCGTAGAAGGTGGCCAGGGTGTGCCGGCCGTGGATGGTGGGCCGCGGGACGCTCACGACGGGGGGCGCCGTGGGGCGGGGCAGCTGTGTGGTCATGACGCGGTCTCCAGGGTTTTCAGCGCGGTGATTGGAGTACGCGGGAGGAGGATCCGGGTCTCTCCGACGGCCGGATCCCAGAAGCCGGCGGGCGACCGGCCCGTGTGCGCCCAGGCTTGGCGGGTGCGCAGGGGCGGCGCCAGCAGCGGCTCGTCGGACAGCACGAAGGCGCCCCAGTGCATGGGCGCCATGGCGCTCGCGCCCACGTCCAGGCAGGCCTGGACGGCGTCCTCCGGGTCCATGTGGGCCGAGCTCTGGAACCACTCCGGCGCGTACGACCCGGCCGGGGCGAGAAAGAGGTCGATGCCGGGGTGGCGGCGGCCGATCGCAGCGAAGTGCGCGCTGTAAGCGGTGTCGCCGCCGTGGTAGACGCGGTGGCCGTCCCTGGTGGTGACAAGCCAGCTCGCCCACAGGCTGCGGTAGAGGGCGAAGGGATGGCGGCCCGACCAGTGGGCCGCCGGCAGACAGGTGAACCGGGTGCCGGCGATGTCGGCGTCCTGCCACCAGTCGAGCTCGATCACATTGCGGAAGCCCTGCCGGCGCAGCCAGCGCCGGCCGGCCCTGAGCGGGACAAGGATGGGCGTCTCCCGGTCGAGCCTGGCCAGGGTCGGCCGGTCGAAGTGGTCGACGTGGTCGTGGCTGATCGCGACCGCGGTGATCGGCGGCAGGTCCGGCCACGGCACCCCGGGCGGGGTGAGCCTGGCGCGTACCCCGGGGACGGCCGTGGACCAGACCGGATCCAGCAGCACGGCGTCTCCGTGCCCGGTACGCAGCAGGAAGCTCGCGTGGCCGATCCACGTCACGGCGGCCTGGCCTGCCTCCACCGACGGCAGGCCGGAGGCGCACACGGGGATCCGCTGGGCGTCGCCGAGGTCCTTCAGCGTCCAGCCGCCCTGCAGGGCGATCCGGATCAGGTCGGCGAGGCCCGGAAGCGGCCGGATGCGCCTGTCGCGGAAACTCATCTCGGGTCTCCGCAGGACAGCACGATGGCGGGCGGCACGTTGGCCCACACCGGGCCGAGCGCCTTGACCTGGCCGAAGGCCTCCCGCAGCATGCGCCGGAACTCCACACAGCTGGGGAACGGCCAGGCCGACAGGGTGGTGATCGTGGTGAACCGGCCGTCCGGGGCCAGCACCTCGAGCACCTGGTCCAGGATGCGGCGCTGACTGTCGTGGCCGAGGAGGGTCCACGGCAGCGCGCTCACGATGGCGTCGGCCTGCTTTATGCCGGCGTCGGCCAGCAGGCCGACGAGGTCGGACGCGTCGCCCGCGATGAGCTCCAGCCAGGGGCGGCTGCGTTCGAGGTGGCGCACCATGTCGTCGTTGAGCTCTACGGCCACCAGCCGGCCGCCGGAGGGCATCCGATCGCGGATGATGTCGGTGATGTGCCCGCCGCCCGGGCCGAGCTCGACCACGACCGCGCCGTCGTGATCGGGAACGATGCCGGCGGCCAGGCGTCCGACGCGTGAGGAGCTGGGCGCGATCGCGCCCACCTGGTGGGGCTGCGCCATGATCGCGCGCATGAAGGTGCTCGTGTCGCCGCCGTGCCCGGAGCCACGCTGGGGAGTGGCGAATCGGGGCAGGAACTGCCGGTCGAAAGCGGCGCGGGCCCGGCGGCGGCGTGGTATCGGCATTTCGGATGAGTTGGTGGCCACTGTGCGGTTCTCCTTGGGGGGTGGGCTATGGGGGTCGCGCGGGGGGGGGCCCGGGGGGGGGGGGGGGGGGGGCCGGCGCCCGCCCGCGCGAGTTACGGGGGTGGGCTTTCACAGGCGCAGGGGAATGATCATCGGTGTCCTCAGATGGGCGTGTAGACGGAGACGGTGATCGTGCCGTGCGCGGTGGCGCCGTGGTTGACGCCGGACCAGGTGATCGTGAGGGTGTCGGTCTCGGTGGCCGGATACCAGTCGTCGCCGTAGACGTCGGGCCCGTCCAGCTGAATCTCCAGCTGTACGGGCTCGCCGGCGATGACGGTTCCGGCCGCGGGGAAGCTCGTGACGAGGCCGGAGTCGCTTTCGGCCCGCCATCTGACGGTCCCCGCGCTCGCGGCCAGGGTGATCTCGGCGGAGGAGTCGAAGTCCAGCGTGATGTCGGCCGGCTCGATCCGCATCACGGGCTTGACGGGGGGCTTGGGCGTGGCGCTGGCGCGCGACGAGTGGGTGCTCGGACTACGCGTGGGCGCATGCCGTGGCGTGGCTCGGGGCGTGGCTCGGGGAGTGGACTTGGTCTTGGGTTCAGCGCCTTTCGTCGCCTTGGGCTTGACGGGGGTGGTGTGGGTCGAATGCTTGACCGAAGGCTTCGGTGATGGCTTGGGAGACGGCTTCGGTGAGGGCTTGGCCGACGGCTTGGCTGACGGCTTGACCGTGGGTCCGGCCGAGGGCGTGGCGATCACGGTCGCCGTGAGGGCGGGCACGGGGGTGAGCGGCCCGATGATGGCCGCCGTCGCGCCGCCGCCCGGGGCGAACCCCGCCACCGGGCTCTGCTCGGCCGCCATCGGCTGCTCGTACGAGGCCCCGGCGAGCCCACGCCACGCCAGTACGGCGATCGCGAGCCCGGTGACCGCCGGCGCCGCCGCCCGCGCGACCCCCAGCACCCGCCGCCCACCCCGCGACCCCGCCGATCCCTCGAACCCGCCCGGCGCGGACAACGGCGCGGTCATGGTCTGGGGCACGGGCACGATCTGGGGCACGGGCATGGTCTGGGGCACGGGCACGGGCACGGGCATGGTCTGGGGCACGGGGGCGGACAACGGCACGGGCGCGGATAACGGCATGGGCCACGGCGCGCCCTCGGGCGCAAACACGGGCCTAGAGGCGGGGCCCGGCCCAGACACAGGGGCAGGGGCGGGGGCGGGGGGCTGACGCGGCGGCTCAGGTTCCGGCTGGGCGTCCTCTTGAAGAGGGAATCCGCGCTCGTCCCATCCGATGGGGGTGGCCGGGGCGGCGTTGATGACCGCGAGCCGGTCGCGGGTCAGCGGGTCGAGCGGAATGATCGGCAACTCGCCCAGGAGCTCACCGAGGGAGGCGACCTGGTGGGCCGCCGCGCGGCAGGTGGCGCAGCGGCCGACGTGCGCCTTGAGCCGGGTGCGCGGCTCTCGCCTGGGGTCGTCGACCCAGTGCGTGGCCAGTTGGTCCGCCTCGGCGCAGCAGGACCTGCCGCTGATCGCGAGCAGGACCGCGGCGACGAACGCCTCGGCCACGTCCTGGCCGTGCCCGGCCAGTTGCGCGGCCTCGGCCGCGGTGACGCCGAGGATCGCGACGGTCTCCGGGCCGGTCAGGCCGTGCCGGTACAGCAGTTCGAGGATCTCGCGTTCCCGCCGATCGAGGATCGACAGGGCGGTTCTGGTCAGCTCGATGCCGCGGGCGTGCGCCGCGAGACCTCCGGCCAACCCAGGGAAGGACGCCGTGCTGAAGCCCCCGCCTTCGGGGTAGGCCAGGCAGCTGACCCGCACCAGGGCGTACAGCCAGGCCCGGAGGTGGGTCGCGCCCGGGTAGCGGTCCTCATGGGCGTGGCGGGCGAGGGTCAGGGCCTGCGCCACGACCTGCTCGCGGTCGCCGGGGTCCGCGATCCACAGCGTGCTGTAGGCGACGAGGCCGCTTCCGTGGAGGGCGACCAGCGTCCTGGCCGGCGGCAGCGGCTCGGCCCGAAGCGGCACCTCCGCCCGAAGCGGCACCTCCGCCCGAAATGGCACCTCGGCCCCAAGCCGCGCAGCGGCGGGCGGCGCAGCGGCGGGCGGCGTGGCGGAAGACGGCGCGGTGGCGGGGGGCGGGGCGGCGGCGGACGACCGGCTGTAGGGCTGGCTGTATGGCGGCCGACGCCGGAATGCATCCTCCGCGCCGTCGCGCTCGGATCCGAACGTGGGTGGTCGAACCATTCTGTTAGCCCCTCGCAGCTGGCTTGTTCAATCGGGATCAGTTCCGGGCGGCGCCGGGCGGGGATCGGGTCACAGCCGTCCTCCCAGCCGATACGAGACGACCAGGTCGGTACGGAGGCGGCGCAGCCGCGCGTGGCACTGCCGGGCGTTGGCCCCGGTGACCACGGCGCGCGCCGCCCCTTGCGACGCCTCGGCGTCGAGCAGGTGCAGCCACGGAGTCGCGGCGCGAATCGAGTCGTGCCGCGTGTCAGGAAGTTGGTGGGGGTCGAGGGTGAAGTACGCGAGGGCGGCGGCCCGCTGGTCCTCGCCTGGGATGGCCGGCATCCAGCGGAAGGCGCCGTTGGGTCCGTCCGGGTGCGGCGGAAGCGCAGGTGTCAATCCCGCGGCGAGCGCGGCCGCGACCGCCGTCAGATCGATCCCGTACGCCAGCCGGACCAGCATCAAGGTGAGCTCGTCCGGCAGGCCGCAGCGCACGTCGCTGACGTACACGCTGCCGCCGGGGTCGAGGATCAGGTCGACCTGGCTGATCCCGTCGCGGAGCCGGAGGGCGGTCAGCGCCGCCGAGGCCGTACGGGACAGATAGCCCGCGGAGGAGAGCGGGCTGCCGGGGTCGACGACCTCGCCGCGCCCGCTGCCGAGCGGGTCGAAGGCGAGGTCGCGCACCGCGACGACCGTGGTCCTGCCGTCGGAGGTGGCGCACACGACGCCGAGCCTTCGGCCCGGGACGTCCTGTTCGATCAGCAGATCGGGGCCCTGGTCGGCCTGGCTGCGGAGGGCGGAGGCGGCGGCGACGGCGGGAGCGAGGTCTACGGGCTGCCCGACCCGGTTCGGCCCGCCCGCCTCGCCGCGGGCGGGCCGAACCAGGACGGGCAGACCGAGCGCGGAGACGGCCGCGACCGCCTCCAGCTCGTCCCTGACCAGCCGCCACGCGGGAAGCGGCACGTTGGCGACGCCGAGCACCGAGCGCAGCACGCCCGCGTCACGGGACGCGGTGGCCGCGAGCACTCCGGCCGAGTGAAGGCCGAGCGCGTCGGCCACCTGGGCGGCGAGCGCCAGGTGCTCGCCGGTCGCGCCGACGATCCCGGCGATCGGCGCGCGATCGGCGCGCGCCCGGACGGTGCGGATGACCAGTTCCGGCGACCACAGCGGCACGTCGAGCTGCTCGGCCAGCTGCGGCGCGGGGTCGGTGCGCCCGCCGACGCCGATGAGGCGCCATCCGGCGGCCGAGAGCCGGTCGAGCAGCCGCGGACCGGCCTCTCCCACGCCCACCACCACGAGATCCCGTGTGCCGACGCCGGAAGCCTGGGCCACCAGCTCACCCTTGGCGGGTGGCTGTGCGTCCGGGTCCTCGGTGTGCAGCGCGAGCGTCATGGGGTTCCGTCCGTCAGATGTCCGTCATTTGTCCGTCAGATGGCGAACATGCCGGTCTGGGCGATCAGCTGGAGCACCGCGATGTCATCGACGTCCAGGTAGTGCGCGTGCTCGTCGAACAGCGTGGCGGCGCGCCTGCGGTTCACTTCGCGGGTGTGCCGCGGCGTCCAGCCCTGGGGCGGGCGCAGCAGCAGCGACCAGACCGGGATCATGCGCGCGCCGCGCATGAGCTTCTGCGGGAACGCGCCCAGCCCGAAATCGATCTCCTGGAGCTGGCGCGCCAGGCAGACGCGCACGGGGATGTGCGCCAGCAGGCAGGCGTACTCGGCGAATCCGCCGACCTGCGGGTAGTCGAGCCCGACGCCCCGGGAGATGAGGCTGTCGCCGTGCTGGAAGGCCAGGTGATAACCGACGACCTTGCCGTCGTGGTGGCAGAGCAGCACCTGGGCCGTGTCCGCGAGCGACGACTTGGCGTAGCGGTAGAACTCGGCCTCGATCTGCGGGCCGGCCCCGTGGCCGCGCTCGGTGGCGTTGCGGAGGCGGACGAGATCCGGGATCAGGTCGGTGGTCAGGGGGACGATGCTGATCTTCCGGCGGCCCTCGTCGAGCCGGCGTACCTCGCGGTCGGCCAGCCGGCGCTGGGCGCGCGGCAGGGCCGCCGTGTGCTCCTCCACCGTCCCGCCGTAGAGCCTGATCGCGGCCCGCGCGTAGGACAGCAGCAGCGGCGCGTGCGGGAAGTGGTGCGCGAGCCGGGCCGCGGTGCCGCCGTCCAGGTGCAGGACGGCGCAGGTGCCCTGCCTGGGCATGGCGCGCCGTACGGCCTGCGCCCACAGGTTCTCGTCGTCGGGGTGGCAGATGGGCGCCGTCTCGTATCCGGCCGTGTTGCCCATCAACGTGACCTGGCCCCACGCCGTGGGGCGGGCGAACCTGCTGCCCCGCAGCATCGAGCCGAACAGGTGCGACGGGTCGAGCAGGGGCAGCGGCGGCGGCCCCGAGTACTGGTACATGGGCACGACCGCGCGGAGCCGCGGCCGTTCCATCCCGCCTTCCCACGCGAGCACGGTGGCCCGCGTGTCGGCGCCGGTCAGGTCGCCGTTGGCCTGATGCCAGGCCCGGGTGGCGTAGAAACCGGGAGAGGTGCGCGGCACGAGCCCGTCCCATTGGGCGGGGGCCTCGGCCAGTTCGCCGTTCAGAGTGAACCTGACCTGTCCCACCGGGATGCGCGGCCCAGAGGGCCGGACGCTCGCGGCGTTCAGGGGGCGCACTGTTGCCAGTTCGGTCATTGGGCCGGCTCCAGGACGGTGCTCGCCGGATTGACCGCCGAGTGCAGGCGGGCGGCCCGGTGCTCGCATTCGAAGGGGTCGCGGCCGGTCACCACGGCCCAGCCCGGCTGGCCTGTGCGCGGGGTGAATCCGATCAGCGGCGGCACGTACTGCTCCAGCCAGCCCACCCACGCCGGGTCCTCGCCGAACTCGGTGAGACCCGGAGTGGGCGTGTCGACGTCCGGCGGGTCGATCGCGGTCAGCAGGGCGGTCCGGTTCTGCTTGTGGAAGGCGGGCTCCGCCTGGTGGCCGCACGCCGTCGCGGCGGTCGAGGCGATCATGTTGTTTCCGGTGGCCAGGTGGACCAGGTGGCTGACCAGGCCGTTGGCCGGGCCGGGCTGGATGCCGACCACGTACGATCCGATGCCGGTGAGGAGGAGTTCGACCTGGCAGTGGCCGTCGCGGGCGCCGATGGCTGTCACCGCGCCGGCCACCGCCGTCCCCACTTCCTTGTCGGTCACCAACGGATCAGCGGCGTCGACCAGGTAGTCGATCCGGTGACCCTGGTCGCTGATGCGCACGCGCTGGCGCACCACGGCCACGACGACGGGCTCGCCACCGCGGACCAGGCACTCGATCGTGACCGGTTCGCCCAGCGGCGCCTCTTCGACCTGTACGGCTTCGCCACGTGCCGCGGCGGCCTTGGTCTCGGCGTACGCCATGGGGAGGTGGGTCGCCTCGTCCACCCGGCGTGCGGCGAGCTTGCCGGCGCCGGTGCGGGTGAGCAGCATGATCGGGTAGCCGATCGAGCCGGCGGCGCGCAGCGCCTCGTCCGGCGAGGTCGTCAGCAGCGATCTGACCGTGCGGCAGCCGGCCGCGGTCAGCAGCGCCTGCGTGGTCGCGTGGTCGGCGCAGGCCACCGCGGCGGCCTCGCCGAAGGCGGGCAGCCCAAGCCGGCGCGCGGTCGCGGCCGCCACCGGCTGGCAGCGCCGCTCCCAGCAGACGACCCCCTCGATGCGGCCGGGGTAACCCTCGATCGCCGCGGTCAGCGCCGACGGCGTCAACTCCGCGACCTTGAGATGGTCGAGCATGTACGGCCTGGCCCACAACGGCATCACGCGGTCGATCAACACGGCCTGGTAGCCGCCCTCGTGCAGTTGCGAGAACAACTGCTTGGCGCTTGTCGGATCGAGGTTCGCACCGATCAGCGCGACCGTGCCGCCAGGGTTCTCCGACGTGGGGCCCGTGGAGAGGCGGTGCGGCCAGGGGGCGCGGTGCCGCTCCAACGTGGGGACGTCGGAGCCGGCCCCGGGGGTGGGGGCGGCGGGCGCGTCGGCCACCGGGAATTCGGTGGACTCGTCCGGTGCGCCTGTGGGAGGGGTCTCAGGGCTCGCGAATAAGTGCTGGATATTCATTCGGACTCACGCCTTACGTATGCGAAACCTCGGGGCGGACGACGTTTCAGGTGGGTGCCCCCCGATGACCGGCCACCATCGGGGGGCGCTGAGCGCTAGGCAGATCGGCAACTCGCGCGGCTTCGGACCCCCCGCGTCCCTTACTGGTCCTCGCCCAGTCCCGAGGGGTTTTGTGCGCGCACGATCTGCCAGTGGGGCCGCGCTCAGAGTCTGCGGCGGCCTTTGCGGCGGCTCCAGCCGCGATCCGGACCTCGCTGGTCTCGGTCGCGCCGGGTCCGGGCACGGGTCCTGTTGTCAGGAACCCGGTCTCCGGGAGCCCGGTCAGGAGCCTCATTGACAAGAGCTCTGTCATCGGGGATCTCGCCGGGCGGACCCTTGTCAAGGGTGTCGTCGGGCGTCTTGACAACGTCGAGCCTGTCGCTCATGGCTACGTCGCTGCGGCGGCGGAAGAACTCCGAAGCACCAGGCGGCCCTGTGCAGGGCGCAAACCCGGGCGACTGTGGCATGCTGGACATGCGCGCGCCTCCTTCACGGTGAGGATGCTGCGTCACCGGGGCCCCAGCGCGGACTGCCGGCCAAGCGATCGCGCTGGGCCCCCAAACTTCCGCCTGCCTCATGGCCGCCGACCGAGCGCCCATTTGAGGCCCCTCGCCCGACAGCCTTTACGGCCGACTGTGAATGATGTTGGAAGCGTCAACTCCGGCTGTCAAGCAGAAATGGTGCGTACAGGGAAAAACATTTCTGGCGTAAGTCAGCGAGCCCGGCATACCGGACATTCATTCGCAAATTACTTCACTAGAGAAGCCCACTCCAGTCCCGAACCGGACAAACCGGACAGTTAGTCGGGCGGAGCGACTTACGGTCAAGTCTCCTGACAAGAACACTAAAGATTGCCCGTCACCTGCCGGTCCGGCATGACCCAAAGAGACCCTAGTGCTACGGAGAATAAGGCCTTAAACTAGCAACTAGCAGTCAGAATCACTGTCAAGCCAAGTGGAGACGGTAAAGGGCTGGTGCGGCATGAAACTCTTCTCAGGAATCACACCATGACCACCCTTTACCAACCGCCACACAAAGACACCCTCCTGGTGAGCGGTCCCGCGAGGCGCATCGGCAATTCCGATCAAGAAGTCGGCGTTTCCCCAGAACAGCCGCCGGTCAGCTCTCCTGACAACGCCTCACATGATCGTCAGCGTGCCGGGCGCGACCCCTATGAAGCCGGGCGCGACTCCTATGAAGCCGCCTCCGCCGGGCAATCCACGGCCGCCCCGCGCCAGACCGAGCCGACCGACTATTTGGCCTGGCCAACCGTGGACGACGGCCCCGTGGCGTACGGGATTGGTTTGGACGAGGACGCGATCGCCCCCGCGGCCGAGTCAGGACCCGACAACGGGCTTGACAACGATCTTCTGACCGAGACCTCGGGCAGGGCGCGGCGGTCGCACCGACGCCGGCCCGTCCGGCTTCTCGTGACCGTGTGCGCCGGAGTCATCGGGCTCGTGGTCGGCGATCTCCTGGCCGCGACGATGAGCGTGCCACTGCTCGGCGGGCCCGGATTCACCAGTCCCTCCACCGACACTCAGTGGGTCGTGGTCGCGTTCGCGCTGCCTTATGCGGCGATCCTGCCGATCGCCGGGCGCTACGCCGACGTGATCGGCGCGCGGCGGATGCTGGCCATCGGCCTCTTCGTCTTCGCGCTGGCCGCGGCGGTCGCCATGGAGGCCCCGACATGGACGGCGCTGCTGGCCGCCAGAGGGGCACAGGGCCTCGGCGCCGCGCTGATGGTCCCCGCGTCGCTCTCCATGCTCCTGACAAACGTCTCGGCCGCGCGTCAGACGGCGTCGGTCGGCATCTGGAGCGCGGCCACCGGGCTCGCCGGAATCGTGGCGTACGCCGCGGGCGGCTACGCGGGCGAGACGCTCCGCGCCGGGTGGCGGGTGCTGTTCGTCCCGAGCGCCGTGGCCGGCGCCTTCCTGCTCTGCCTGGCCGTGACACTGCCCAAGCCCAAGCCGCGCACCGGCCCGCTCCCCGACGTCATCGGCTGCCTGCTCCTTTCGGCCGGGCTCGGCCTGATCACCTGGACCGTCGTCCAGAATCCTGACCGAGGCTGGGACGGCGTCACGATCGCCACCGCGGCCGGCGGCGCGCTCCTGCTGATCGCCGCGGCCGTCAAGTCGCACCGCCACGCGGAGCCCGCGATCGACTACGCCGTCTGGCGCATCGGCCGCTACAGCGTGGGCACCGTCGTGTCGGCTCTGTTCGGGCTGTTCTCCTACCCGCTTCTGGTGATCGCGCCGGTCTATCTCGCGGGCGTGTGGGAGGGCCCGCGCGAGCTGCTCGGCGCGGCGCTCGCCCCGATCCCCGTGGGCATCGTCATCGCCAGCGTGATCGGCGCGAAGATCGCCAAGCGGCGCGGCCCGCGGCCCGTCTTCTACATCGGTTCTCTGGCCGTCGCCGGGGCCTGCCTCGCGCTGCTGCGCCTGGTCTTCAAGGGATCCGGGTTCACGGGCATCGCCGGCATCGGCCTGTTCGAGGTGTGGCTGGCCATCGGGGTCGTGCTCGGCCTGGGATTCGGGTTCCTGCAGACGGGCACGGCCGCCGCCGCGACGCTGACGGTCGACGCCAGGCGCTACGGCACGGGCCTCGGCGCGAGCCTCGCGGCCTGGCAGATCGGCGGCATCGTGGGCTTGACGGCCACGGTGGTGCTGCTCGACCAGGAGCCCGGCACGATGCCCTTCCCTGGGTACGTCGTCGCCGTGGCCGGATGTCTTGTCGTGGCCGTGCTGGCCGGCTGGGTCGGCCTGTTCTTCCGTCCCGGCGGCGCACGTCCCGCCGCGAGCGCCTCGGTCGGCGCCTCTTCGACCGCCTCCTCAAGCACCTCTCCGAGCGCCTCTCCGGGCACCTCTCCGGGCGCCTCGCCGAGCGCCCGGCCGGCGAGCACCCGACGGGCGACCGCGCGACCGGCGATGGCCGCCCCCGTGATGCCGCTGTCGGCACCGGTCCCCGCCGACATGCTCGACAACTGGGATCCGTCCACCACGCTGGACGACCCAGCGGTCGGAACGCGCCCGGTGACGCTGGAAGGCCAGATCGTGCCGTCCATCCCGGCCCAGGCTCCCCCGCCACCGCCGTCGTACACACCACCGCCCGGCCCGGCGTACGCACCGTCATACGCACCGCCGTCAGCGCCGTCGTACGGACCGCCGTCGGAGCCGTCGTATGCACAACCGTCAGCGCCGTCGTCAGCGCCGTCGACAGCGCCGTCGACAGGGCCGCTGGCCGCGCCCGTCCCGCTCGCCTTCACGGCGTTCGCGACGCCGCCGCCCGCCCCCATGGCTCCCGTGTTCCAGCCGATGGCCATGCCGGAGGAAGACCCGGCGGCCCATCCGCAGGAGGCCACCGAGGCGATGCTGGAGCAGATGAAGGCCACCACGCGCCGCATCCACACGCTCGCCGAAGCCCTCCACACCTACCTCGACACCCCACGGGAACGGTCCTCCTGACAGGATGACTCCTGATTTTTACGTTCCTTATTTTTTGCCTTGACGTTTCGTCGCGGGAACGCGACGCTGCTATGTGAGAGCGCTCTCTGTCGGTTGTCGGCCCGTCTTCGCCGACTCGTCGCCAAGGTCAGGGAGCTGTCATGCCACCGCTGTCCCGCTTACCCCTGTTATCGAACCGTCGCGAGAGGACCGGCCTGATCATCGCGGTCCTCGTGCTGTTGCTCGCCACGTACAACATCGTCACCTCGCCGGCCCACGCGGCCGTCTCGCTGCTGTCGCAGGGCAAGCCGGTGACGGCCTCCTCCACGGAGAACGCGGGCACTCCGGCGTCCGCGGCCGTCGACGGCAACGCCGGCACCCGGTGGTCCAGCGCGTTCGGCGACCCGCAGTGGATCCAGGTGGACCTCGGCTCGTCGGCCGCCATCACACAGGTGGTGCTCAACTGGGAGGCCGCGTACGCGACCGCCTTCCAGATCCAGGTTTCCGACAACGCCTCGGCCTGGACCACGATCTACTCCACGACCACCGGCACCGGCGGCGTACAGACCCTCAACGTGACCGGCAACGGGCGCTATGTCCGCATGAACGGCACGGCCCGCGCCACCGCCTACGGCTACTCGCTATGGGAGTTCCAGGTCTACGGCGACAACGGCGGCAGCACCTCGTGCGGCACGGCCAACGCGGCGCAGGGGCGGCCTGTCACCGCCTCTTCGACCGAGAACGCCGGGACCCCGGCCTCGGCCGCCGTCGACGGCAACACCGGCACGCGCTGGTCCAGCGCGTTCAGCGACCCGCAGTGGATCCAGATCGACCTCGGATCCTCGGTGACCGTCTGCCAGGTGACGCTCAACTGGGAGGCCGCCTACGCCCGGTCGTTCCAAGTCCAGGTTTCCGGCAACGCGTCGGCCTGGACCACGATCTACTCCACGACCACCGGCACCGGCGGCGTACAGACCCTCAACGTGACCGGCACCGGCCGCTACATCCGCATGAACGGCACGGCCCGCGCCACCGCCTACGGCTACTCGCTGTGGGAGTTCGGCGTGCGGATCACGGGCGTGGTGACCTCGCCGTCGCCCACACCATCGCCCACGCCGTCGGATGGCACGTTCTGGGGCGACACGAGCTCCATCCCGGCCGCGCACAACGTGCTGACCGTCAAGATCCTCAACCGGACCAACGGCCACTACCCGGACAGCCAGGTCTTCTGGAGCTTCAACAACCAGGTCCACTCGATCGCCGAGCAACCCTACCTGGACATGCCGGCCAACTCCGCCGGCCGCATGTACTTCTACCTGGGCTCGCCGACCGGCCAATACTGGGACTTCATCGAGTTCACGGTCGGGGCCGCCGTCTTCAACGGCAACACGACCCGGGTCGACGCCTTCGGGCTGAAGCTGGCCATGCGGCTGCACGCGCGCGACGGCTATGACGTGTCGGTCGGCGAGGATCAGGCCACCTTCGCCGAGGACAGGGCCGTGACGTTCCAGAAATTCCAGAACGAGGTGCCGGCCGAGTTCAAGCCGCTCGCGACGGTGAACGCGCCCTTCCGCATCCCGGCGCCGGGCAGCTACGCGGGCTTCCGGGCCGGCGGGGCCAATGCCAATTACTTCACGGCGTACGCCAACGCCAACGGCGTCAGCGCCGCCACCTCCGACATCTTCGGCTGCGCCGGCCCGCTGGCCAACGACCCTGGACACTGCGCGGCGCTCAACCGGCACGTGGCCCATCTCCCGCAGTCGCAATGGTCGACGCCGAGCCTGTACTACCAGGCCGCGCCGGCGAACTACTACGCCAAGTTCTGGCACGATCACGCGATCGACCACCTCGCGTACGGATTCCCCTACGACGACTATGCGGGCCAGTCGTCGTTCATCTCGCACGGCGACCCGCAATGGCTGATCGTCGCGGTCGGCTGGTGATCTGAGCATCGAGGCGGCCGCCGTCGTGCGGCGGCCGCCTCTCGCCCGCACGCCGCCCCCCGCGCGGCCTGCCGGGTGGGAATCGGGGCGAAGTTTCTGGGGTCAAACGACTGGAACGGAATGCTTCATTCTGATAGTCTTCAAACAGAACGAAGCATTCCGATCCGGACTGGAGATCCCGATGACCACAACGCTCGAAGCGCCCGTCCAGGTGGCAGCGGCGCCTTCCCCCCGGCGCTGGCTGGGACTGTTCGCGATCCTCACAGCGACGCTCATGAACCTGCTCGACACCAGCATCGTCAACGTGGCCCTCCCGGTGATCCGGCGAGACCTCGGCGGATCGTACGCGACGATGCAGTGGATCGCCGCGAGCTACACGCTGGTCCTGGCCATCGGCCTGCTGACCGGCGGGCGGCTGGGCGACATGTTCGGCCGGCGGCGGATGCTGCTGTCCGGTGCGGCCGGCTTCGTGGCCGCCTCCCTGTTCTGCGCGCTGGCCTGGTCGCCCGAGGCCCTCATCGCGGGCCGGGTGCTGCAGGCGGTGTTCGGCGCGGTCATGGTCCCGCAGGGCTTCGGCCTGATCCGCGACCTGTTCCCCGGGCCGGACATGGGCAAGGCGTACGGCGTGTTCGGGCCGAGCATCGGCCTGGCCACCATCCTCGGCCCGATCGTGGCCGGCGGCCTGATCAAGCTCGACCCGTTCGGCACCGACTGGCGGAGCATCTTCCTGATCAATCTCCCGATGGGCGCGTTCACCATCGCCGCCGGGCTCAAGGCTCTGCCCGCCTCCTCCGGCGACCGCAGCCGGAAGATCGACATCCTGGGCGTGCTGATCGCCGGCACCGGAATGGGCCTGCTGGTCTACCCGCTGATGCAGGGCCGTGAGCTGGGCTGGCCGGGCTGGATCTTCGGGATGCTGGCCGCCGCCGTGGCCGTGCTCGCCGTGTTCGTGGTCCAGCAGCTGGGCCGCAAGAGCTCGCCGCTCGTCGAGATGAGCGTCTTCAAGCGCCGCTCGTACGCCTCGGGCGTGGTCTTCATCGTGGCCTTCTTCGTCGCCATCATCGGCTTCTCGATCGCCGCCGGCTTCCTGCTCCAGCTGGGCCTCGGCTACACCCCGATGGGCGCGTCCGTCGCCATGGCCCCCTGGGCGATCGGCGCCTTCGTCGGATCGGCCGCCGGCGCCATGGCACCGCAGCTCGGCCGCAAGGCCCTGCACATCGGCCTCGCGGTGATGGGCGCCGGGATCGCCGCGGTGTACGCGGTGTTCCAGGTCGCGGGTGTGGACGTCAGCCCGTGGGCCCTGGCCGTGCCGTTCCTGATCGCGGGCGCCGGGATGGGCATGATCTTCGTCCCGCTGTTCGGGATCATCCTGGGCGAGATCGAGGACCACGAGGTCGGGTCGGCGTCCGGCGCCCTCGAGTCCATCCAGCAGCTGTCCTCGGCGCTCGGCGTGGCCGTCCTCGGGACCGTGTTCTTCAACCGGTTCGCGATCGCCGGCCGGCCCGACGTCAACGCCCTGGCCGCCACCCAGCAGGTGACGCTGATCGCCCTGGTCCTGGTCGCGGTCGCCTTCGGGATCGGCTTCCTGCTCCCCAAGCGCGGTCGCTGAACAACCCGGCATCACGCGCCCACACCCGTGGGCGCGTGATGTCATTTGTGCATGAGTGAGATGATCCGCCATCGGGTGCGGGAGTTCGCGCTCGGGCTGCCCGAGGCGTACGAGGACTTCCCGTGGGGCGATACGGTGATCAAGGTCAACAAGAAGATCTTCGTGTTCCTCGGCGAGAGCGGCTACGGCGTGAAACTGCCGCAGTCGCACGGGCACGCGCTGAGCCTGCCCGGCTCCGAGCCCAGCGGCTACGGCCTCGGCAAGGCGGGCTGGGTGTCGGTGGTCTACGCGGACGTGCCGGACGTGGAGGTCCTGTGTGACTGGGTGGAAGAGAGCTACCGGAGTATCGCTCCGAAGCGGCTCGTGAAGCTGCTGGAGACACCCTAAGGTTGTCTCCGTGGAGTCATCTGAGTTATTCACGGAGGCGAAGGCCCGCTCGGCCGACCCCGCCGATCCGCTGGCCGTCGTGACCGCCGCGACCCTCCTCGGCCAGGAGCTCATCCGCGACGCCGACCGGCTGGTCGACCTCGCCGTGCACGAGGCCCGCGAGGCCGGCGCGTCATGGACGGCCATCGGCGAGCGCCTCGGCATCTCCAAGCAGGCCGCGCGGCGGCGGTTCATGCAGCCGTTCGCGACCCGGCGCATCCGGCGCGACCAGGCGTGCTCGTTCTGCCGCAAGCCGCCGAGCCCGCGGCTGAAGATGGTGCACGGCGAGGCCGGGCGGATCTGCGCCGAGTGCGTCGCGCTGGCCGGCGAGATCGTCTCGCGCTCCAAGGACGTCAAGTCGCCGTGAGCCGCGCTTCAGGGGACGTCACGTCACCGTGAGCCGCGCTTAAGACGTCACGTCACCGTGAGCCGCGTTAGGAGCTGTTCGGGGTTCGGATCTTGGTGAGGTCCGGCGGTGGGCTGATCATGGCTGGTAGGACTCGGGTGTGGCGCGTTTCGATGTGACCGATGCCGAGTGGGCGTTGATCGAGCCGTATCTGCC
>JAGFNW010000026.1 GCA_017592665.1 Streptosporangiaceae bacterium NEAU-GS5
TGCGTGGGCCGGTCGTGCGTGGGCCGGTCGTGCGTGGGCCGGTCGTGCGTGGGCCGGTCGTGCGTGGGCCGGTCGTGCGTGGGCCGGTCGTGCGTGGGCCGGTCGTGCGTGGGCCGGTCGTGCGTGGGCCGGTCGTGCGTGGCCCGGTCGTGCGTGGCCCGGTCGTGCGTGGGCTGGTCGTGCGTGGCCCGGTCGTGCGTGGGCTGGTCGTGCGTGGGCTGGTCGTGCGTGGGCTGGTCGTGCGTGGCCCGGTCGTCGTGCGTGGGCCGGTCGTCGTCCGTCGGCTGGCCATCCGTAGGCCAGTCGTGCAGGACGCGGGTCGGACACGACCTAGTAGCGGGCCAGGCGCTCGCTGGTTTCGCGGGTGAGGTCGACCAGCAGATGACCCATTTCAGGGCGCTCGGCCAGCAGTTCCTCCAGGCGGACACGCCAGGCGGCCGCCTCGGAGAAGAAGACCGCGCCCTGCCCGCTCCCGCTGCGGTCGCTCCGCAGGCGGGATCGCGTCTCGGCCAGCTTCAGTTCGTACTGCCAGCCTAAATACTGACCGACCAGGTCGATAAGCCACCAGTAGACGTCGGAGTCCGCAGCGGTGGTCAGCGTGCGAGCGCTTTCGAATGCGACCTTGGACGGATGGATGACGTCCATGTGGCCTCCCGCAACGAATCCTATTCCGGGGCGGCCTTTCCGTGGAATAGTCCGTCGACTTGCGGCCGACTTGCGGGCCTTGCAATTACTTACAGTTAGCCGTCGTTAGCGATGGTCAAGGAACGTGCAGGTGACGCCCTCTATCACTGAGGTGTGCCCCGGGAGTCGCACCCGGGGGAGCGTCGTCCTCAGGAGTAAGTCATGAAGCGCACCCTGCTCGGTTTCGCCACCGCCGCGGTGGCCGGCCTCTCGTTCTTCGTCCCCGCCGGCGCGGCGCACGCGTCCGGCGACTTCGGCCCCGACACCTGCCTTGAAGGCTACGTGTGGCGTGAGGCCCGCGGCATCGACCACGTCTGCGTCACCCCGTCCGTGCGCAGCCAGACGTGGGCCGACAACGCCGCCGCGTCGAGCCGCTGGATTTCCGGCGCCTACGGCCCGCACACCTGCGTCAACGGCTACGTGTGGCGCGAGGCGTTCTCGGGCGACGATGTCTGCGTCTACCCGTCGGTGCGCGCTCAGGCCTGGGCCGACAACGCCGCGGCCGCCAACCGCAAGGTCTCGGCCCGGCTCTGGATCACCCGGTACGTCGTCGGCCCCCACGACAACGGTGACGGCACCTCCACCAGCACCTCGACCGACGACATCGCCCGCCTGAAGCTGAACGGCGACCACTACAACTTCTCGCAGGTCAGGCTCTACCTGTTCTACAACAACCGGCACGTCTACTGGAGCGGCAGCGTCACCGCCGCCGCGCACAGCGGCTACGCGGGCGGCAGCTGGGGCAAGAAGACCGGCGTCTTCGACTGCTCCCGCCCCGGCCTCGCGGCGAACGGCTACGCGCAGGCGTACGACGTGCTCTCGGCCCGCTGGTCGCCTCGAGTCCCGGTCCGAATCGGCTGCGCCGTCCTCTGACCGTTCACATAGATGGATAGCCGAAGGACCGGTCCCTCCGCCAAGGGGCCGGTCCTTCTCAATTTCCGGCGTCAGAAGCCTGATCCGTCGTCGTCCTCTTCCTCGGGCTCGCGTCCAAGGCCAATCCCCTCGTACGCGTTGGGCCGCGAACCACGAAGGATCAGCGCCCATCCGATGCCGAGCACGGCGGTGACCAGATAGATCGACGGCAGAATCCACGCCGGCGGATCGTCGTCCGGCACCTCGAGCAGCGCGGCGAAGTCGGCCAACGCCAGCGCCAGGATCCCGAGCAGGCCGAGCGTGGCCAGGCCCGGAGCGATCAGCCGCCGCCAGGCGGTCTCACCGTCCGGATCGCGGACGAAGAACAGCAGGACCGATATCGAGGTGGCGGCGAGAAGTATGAGCACGCCGAGCCCACCCCACGTCGTGCCGTTGAAGAACAGCTGGGTCAGCGGGTCGATTCCGGCGACGATGGTGACGAGGATCGCCGCCAGGCCGATCGCGCTCTGCATGATCGAGCCGGCCGTCGGCGCGCCGTTTCGGCGGCCTGTCCGCCCGAAGACGGCCGGCAGCACATGCTCGCGGCCGAGCGCGAAGAAGTAACGGGCGATCGTGTTGTGGAACGAGATCATCGCGGCGAGCATGCCGGTCGCGAGCACCGCCAGCCCGATGTCCGCGGTCACGGCGCCGAGATGCTGTCCGAGCACGCCGAACACGACGCCGGGGCCGTTCTCCTGGGCTGTGGGCACGATCGCGCCGACGCCGGTCGCGACGGTCATGGCCCATGCCGAGGCGGCGTACAGCAGGGCCAGCAGGACGACCGCGCCATAGGTGGCGGCCGGGACGCTCCGCTCCGGGTCACGCGACTCCTCGGAGAGGACCGCCGCGCCCTCGAACCCGACGAACCCGGTGATCGCCATGACCATCGCCACGCCCACGCCGGGCACCAGCAGATTGCCGGGCGAGAAGGCGTCCAGGGCCACGCCGTTCGCCGGATGGGACAGCCCGGTCAGGTCGAAGACGAGGACCGCGGCGACCTCGGCGATCAGCAGCGCGGCCAGGATCATGCCGTTGAGCTCGACGCGCAGCACGCCGAGCACGGCCGTGATCGCCCAGGCGGCCAGCGCGACCACATACCAGCGGACGTCGATCCCGAACCACTGCGACAGCAGCGGACCCGCCGCCGAGCCGATCGCGCCGTAGAGGCCCACTTGGAGGACGTTGTACGCGATGAGCGCCACCCACGCGCCGCCGACGCCGAACGGGCGGCCGAGACCATGCGCGATGAAGGTGTAGAGCGCGCCGGCGTTGGTCATCCGGCGGGCCATCGCCGCGTAGCCGACCGAGAACAGGCCGAGGATGACGGCCGCGATGAGGAACGCCAACGGGAGTCCCGTAACGCCGGTGACCGAGTAGCCAGTGGTGATCTGGACGGCTAAGACGGTGAACGGGGCCGCGGCCGCCATGACGAAGGAGAGGATGGCGGGCGCGCCCAGCCTGTCCTGCGCGAGGGCCGATACAGCGGTCCGCCTGTGCTGGATCACGGACATGATCGCTCCTGGTCGGGGGTTTCGGGGGGCCGAGGTCCCCGCAAGGCGTGCCGGATCGCCTCCGCGGCGGTGGCGAGCCCGAGGCTCGGGGCGCGGGGGTGGTTGGTGGGGTTGAGAGCGTTCCAGGGTGACGATGGTAGGGGAGCGCCGATCACGTGTCATCGGCCGCGATCGCACATAGATGACATGGTTATGGACCCGGTGCGGCACCCCCCGCTAACGCGGTAATCCCCTGTCCACGCGCGCACGCTCGTGTCGCCCTGGCAGCGATCGTCGGCCTGTCGACGCGGGCCCGGTGCCGCGCGGCGCGCCAGGGCGTGCAGCGCGAGGGTGCGCGGCACGCGCGGGCTTGTGGCGTATGTGCGGCGCGCGCGGGCTTGTGGCGTATGTGCGATGCGCCGGGGCGTGCGGCGTGCGTGTGCGTATAAGGCGTGCGTGTGCCTATAAATGGCATGCCAAGCATCAGCGCGTGCCAAAGATCGGCGCGAGCCGGGCTCCAAAGCCGGGCTCGGAAGCCGGGCTCCAAAGCCGGGCTCGGAAGCCGGGCTCCAAAGTCGGCTCGGGAAGCCGAGCTCCAAAGTCGGCTCGGGAAGCCGGGCTCCAAAGTCGGCTCGGGAAGCCCGGGCTACCAGAGCCTGGCTAGGAAGCCGGGTTGGAGGCAGGGCTCACGTGGTCGCGGTGAGGCTTTCGGGTATGCCGGTGAGCCGGCAGGCCTCTTCCCAGCGGTCGACGTCGAGCTCGGTCTCCTGGGAGATGACGGCCTGGCTGTCGGCGATGCATCCGGTCAGCAGGTCGCGCAGCAGCGCGTCCGGGTCCTGGATGCAGGCCTGCGCGATACCGCGCACGGCCAGCTGGACCGTGTTGGGCGCCGCATAGCGGCGGAATCCCTTGGCCGAGATGCGGACACCGCGCCGGAACTCATACGCCCACCGGCTGGCCTGCGGCACCTGCGCCAGCGCGAGCTGCGTCGCCTCGCTCAGGCTGCCCTCGGGCCGGCCTTCCAGCCCGGCGAGCACGTGCTCGGCGGCCAGCGCCGACACGGCCATGGCGAGCTGCCGTTCGGCCGCGACGACCGGAAGGGCCGTCACCGCGCAGCGCAGCGCGATCCGCGCGTCCACCCGCGGGTCGTCGCCGGTGAGCCCGATGACCGAGGGGATCAGCGGCGCGAGCAGGGGACGCGCGAGGTCGGAGGTGTGGTCGTTGACGAGCCGCGCCAATCCGGCGAGCAGGGGATGCGTACACGACGGATGGTCGCTCCAGCGTTCCCCGGCGAGATAGGACGCGAACTCCATGAAGCATGCGCCCTTACGCGGGTTACGGTGCTTTCCCCGCGAGAGGAGCGGCATGAGCGGTGGCATAGGACCTTGCACGAGCAACTCCACCCGTTTCGTCCAGCGTGTCACTTTCCATAGTGCGCCGCCGCACGCCGCTGCGCCACCCTGTATAACTGTGGGCCGCAATGACCGGTATGGGGGAGCGCATATCGTGAATGCGTGACCCGGGAGCTAGTGGATCTGGTCGCCGGCGGCGGAGTGGTCGTCCTCAGCGGGGCGGGACTGTCGACCGAATCCGGAATCCCGGACTACCGGGGCGAGAGCGGCCGCAGGCGGCGTGGTGAGCCGATGACCTACCAGGCGTTCGTCCAGAGCGCCGCGAACCGCAGACGTTACTGGGCGCGCAGTCACGTGGGCTGGCGGCACGTCGCCCACGCTCGCTATAACTCCGGACATCGGTCCGTTGCCGAGCTGCAGGCCCGTGGACTGGTCGAAGGGATCATCACGCAGAACGTCGACGGCCTCCACCAGGCGGCCGGCGCGACGGACGTGATCGAGCTGCACGGCAGCCTCCACCAGGTGGTCTGCCTCGGCTGCGGCGAGCGCAGCACCCGCGAGGTGCTGGACGAGCGGCTCCGCGGAGCCAACCCGGGCTGGGACACCGCGGTGAACGGCCTGACCGTCAACCCGGACGGCGACGTGGCGCTCGCCGACGAGGCGGTCGAGGCGTTCGCCGTCGTCGACTGCGCGGGATGCGGCGGGCTCCTCAAGCCCGACGTGGTCTTCTTCGGCGAGAACGTGCCGCGGCCGCGGGTCGAGGACTGCTTCGCGCTGACCGACCGGGCCAAGGTCCTGCTGGTCCTCGGATCGTCACTGACCGTGCTGTCCGGCTACCGGTTCGTACGGCGTGCCGCCGCGCAGGCCACCCCGATCGCGATCATCAATCAGGGGCCGACCCGAGGCGACCGCGAGGCGCTGGTCACCCTCGACGCCCCCCTCGGGCTCACCCTCTCCGCTCTCGTGTCAGCGCTGGAGCCGAGTCCGCACCACTAGGTCATTCAGCACGTCATGCGCCGACGCCACCTCCGGGAGCGCGGACGCTTCACGGGCCTGCTCGAGCGCGACACTCAGACTCACCACATCGCCGGACAGTTGTTCGAGGGCCGGCGCCCCGTCCGGCAGCCGCCCGTGTTCTGCCGTCCGCTTGGCGGACACCAGGTCCGGCAGGTACGAAGGCCCGTCCGCGTACAGCCGCGTCAGGTCGGCCTCGACCACACCTGTGCGCATCAGATTGATCCCGGTCAGCAGCACACGGAAGGTGTAGAGCAGTGGCTTCAGCTCGCCGGTCTTCTCGAACAGCCGCCACTGTGTCCGGGCGAACCCCGAATAGTGATGCGCATGATGCCGCGTCAGGCAGCGCTCCGCCGCGGCCACCAGCTCCTCGTGCACCCCTGACGTTGCCACCACGAGCGGCGACAGCAGTTGTTCCAGGACGTAGCCGTTCCGATTGAGCAGCAGGCGGCAGAACTTGGCAAGGTCATGCGTCACGAGGTCGACTTCCACGCCATGCCGGACCCACGTGTGCGCGACGGTCTCCTCGCCCGTCCGGAGGCCGACCACGTCCTCGAGCGGCAACAGGTGAACGCCGCGCAGATCCACGTCGGAGTCGTCGGAGGGGAACCCGTACAGATGCGCCCCGCTGACGGTGGCGAACACGAGCGGGTGCGGCTGCTCACGGGGGATGTCGACGAGCCAGTCCGGCAGGGTGGCGGTCACAGGGCCGCCTGCCGTACGGACACCAGGAACGTCTCGACCGCGGCCCGGTCGGGAGCCTCCGGCAGGACACCGGCGGCCTCGTCGAGGCCGGCGGCGAGCTCCCGGCGCCAGGCGTCGACCTCCGCCCAGGGCATCTGCCCCTTCCGGACGCCCAGCAGGCGGTCACGGTATGCGGACACGTCGACCAGTGGCTCCCCGTGCGCCACGAGGTGCCGTCCGCTGATCAGCAGACGGATCATGTGCATTGCTTGCTTCCAGCGTGGTGCGTGCGGGTCGAGGCGGCGGAACTGAGCGTTGGCGTACTCCAGGAAAGAGCGGTGAGCCCGGCGCGACAGGAACGCCGTCCGCAGCGCCAGCAGCTCCTGCCCGGCCGGGGTGACCTGCTCCACGATCGGCGACCACAGGCATTCGAGCACGGTCGGATTGGCCTCGAGCGCGAGCACGCAGAAGCGTTCGATCTCCCAGGAGAACTGTTCGGACAGTGGTCCGTCCACATGCGTCGGCGGCTTGTCCAGCCGCCAGAACAGCGGCGTGGGCGCGACGAAGACCCCGCGTCTGTCGGTGTCGGAGTCTTCGGTCGCAAGGCCGTACGCCCGGGAGCCGACCACGACCGACAGCATGGTGTGTTCGGTGACCAGCCGCAAACCGGTGTTCATGGGGTCCAAGCCTGCCACCGACCGGGCACGTGGCCGTAGCGGCGACGAGACAGCACGAGCAGAGAAGACTCCCGTATCCCCCCACTGCATGCTTGACCCAGGATGCCGGGTTCTTGCAGAAGGGAAGAGGGCAGACACGTGACGGATCTACCGGACATCTTCGCTGACCTGGCCGCGGAAGGCGCGGACATCGATGCGATGGTCGCCCCGTTGACAGAGGCCGAGTGGGCACGGCCGACCCCGGCGCCGGGGTGGACGGTCAAGCATCAGATCGCCCATCTCATCTACATATTCGGGGCGGCCGGCTTGTCGGCCTCCGATCCGGAGGCGTTCAAGGCAATGGCGGCCAAGGTCGGCGCCAACTTCGACGCGGCGGTGAACGCGGCGCTCGCCGACTATCTGGACGACCCGCCGGAGCGGCTGCTCGAGCGGTGGCAGACGCGGCGTGCGGCCACGATCGAGGCGCTCGCCGCGGTGCCACGCGACCAGGTCGTGCCGTGGCTGGTGCGGCCGCTGCCACCGACCGTGCTCGCGAGCGCGGGATACATGGAGATGTTCGCGCACGGCCAGGACATCCGGGACGCGCTCGGCATCTGGCGTGAGCCGACCGACCGGATCGGACACCTGTACGGTTTCGCGCTGCTCACCCGTGACTTCGGCTACCAGACTCGCGGGCTGACCCCGCCTGATGTGGAGTTCCGCTTCGAATTGACCGCGCCGTCCGGGGCCACCTGGGCGTACGGTCCGGAGAACGCGGAGAACCGGATCACGGGTTCGGCACACGATTTCTGCCTGCTCGTCGTACGGCGGCGGCACCGCGACGACCTCGACCTGGTCGCGACCGGCGCGGAGGCCGACCGTTGGATGGACATCGCGCAGGCGTACCGCGGTCCGGCGGGCGAGGGCCGTAGGCCCGGCCAGTTCGCGCACATCAAGGCCGCCGTGTAACAAACCCTGAGATAGGACGTGGCCCGCGCGTTTCCCGGCCTCCCGGAACGCGCGGGCCACATCTCATTCATGGGATCAGTTGACGCGGGTGTTCTGGTACGCGGTGAGCCGCCATTCGCCGCCGACCCGCTTGAGCGTCCAGGTCGCCCGGATCAGCTGCTCGGCCGACACCTCGGTCTCGCCGGGCATCAGCACGCCGCCCTTGGTGATGAGCAGGGCGGCGTCCGGGCCGAGGACCTTGATGGCCTGCGGCTCGCCGGTCACCCGGGTCCCCTTGTACGGCCCGGCGTACGCGGCCTTCATGAACGCGCGGATCTGCTCCCGGCTGGTCAGGAACACGTCGCCGGGCAGAATGAGCGAGCCGTCCTCGGTGAACACCTCCGCGAACGCGTCGGGGTCGTTGTCGGCCCAGGCGGCCACGATACGTGAGGGAACGGCCTGCATGGCGGCCATGTCCTCGGCCGCCGGCCGCGCGGTTTCTGTGGGCATGCTTCTCCTCCAAGCGAATGGGGATTGTGAGCTCACTGGCATCGTCTTGCCGCCCCAGCCGGCACGCATCTCCACCCGTGCGGTCAATTGCCATCAATTGCGAGCGATGTGCGCACTCCCGAAGAAGCATCTCCTCGTGGGGGCGAGCATTCTGAACGTTGACCCGGCGAGGCCCGCCGAGGCCCCGCGAGCTTGAAGGCCTGGCGAGAGAGGACACGATCATGCCGACGACTCTTGGCTCGATCCGCAGGCGCGTGCTGACGCCCCAGCTTGCCGAGGTCACCTTCGCCAAGCGGGGGTTCCCCGGCGCCGACTCGCCGGCCGCCTCGCGGCTCGAGGCCATTCCCCAGTCGGTCATCTGCGGCTTCGAGTGGGGCATCGACGCCCGCTCCCAGTGGGAGGTGGAGCGCCGCCTCGACCTGGTCGAGCCCGAGTTCCGCGGCTTCGCCTACGAGGGGGCGACCATGGCCTGCACCGTACTCGACGCGATGGCCGGCGGACGCGGCACGAAGACCCGCGAGCTGATCCTCGGCCCGGCCCAGCCGCACGTGTTCCTCGCCTACATCGGCATCGGCTTCGCCATGGCGCGGCTGCCGCGCCCGCTGTGGAAGAAGGTCGTCCCCGACCTCACCGGGTCCGCCTACTATCCCGCGATGACCTGGTTCGCGGTCGACGGATTCGGCTTCGACCGCGCGTATTTCGAGACCAGGCGCTGGGTGGACGAGCAGCGGGTGCCGCGCGCGTACCCGTGGGAGGGCTCGCCCGACTACTTCCTGCGCGCCGTCGACCAGGGCATCGGCCGGGCGCTGTGGTTCATTCACGGCGCCCGCCCGCAGGGCGTCGCCGCGGCGGTGGCGCGATTCGCCGCGCACCGGGCCGCCGACCTGTGGTCGGGCGTGGGGCTCGCGGCCGCCTTCGCCGGCGGCAGTGACGCCGAAGGGCTGGCCATGCTGCGCCGTGAGGCCGGGCCGTTCTTGCCGGAGCTGGCGCAGGGCGTGGTCTTCGCGGTCAAGGGGAGGGACTTCGCGGGCTTCATGCCGGCGCACACCGAGGCGGCCGGCGTGATCCTGGCGGGAATGTCGGTCGAGTCGGCGGTCGAGCTGGCGGACGGCACCGCGGTCACGCCGGGCGCCGCGGCCGACGTGCCGGACTACGAGGTGTGGCGGCGCCGCGTGCAGGCCCACTTCGCCCCGGTCGAGGAGCACCGGTGAGTTGATCCGTCGCCGGTTCACCCCGAAATCGTCAAAATCATCAAGATTTGCCGAAATCGCTGAATCGTTGAATCACCGAGCGGGTCACGACCTCCGTGGCCCGCCGCTTTCGGCTGCCATTTTCCGGATATTACGCGAAATGTCCGGAGTGAGCATTTTTGAAGTGGAGCGTCATAGTCCTCATCTGTAGATTCCTGATGAACCCCCAGCACACACGCTATCTGGACGAGGGTGGGCGGTAAGTTGTCGAATTCCTTGCGGGCTCTCAGGCGGCGAATCCTGACCCCCAATGTATCCGCCACAAGTATGGCGACGCGCGGTTTTCACGTAAAAAATCAGGAGAGTCGCGAATTACTGGAAAGGGTCGGCCGGACCTTTCTCCAGGGCTACGCGTACGCCGCCGAGGCGCGCGTGCCGGCCGACGCCGAGCGCGGCCTCGAGACCGTCCCCACCCGCTTCCGCGGATTCGCGTACGAGGGCGCCGCGATGGCCTTCAGCGTCATCGACACCTCCCCGCTGCCCGGCAAGGGCCGCTTCGAGCGGTTCCTCCAGGGCCGTGGCGACGCGCACATCTATATGGCGTACGTCGGCGTCGGCTGGGCCATGGCCCGGCTGCCGCGCTTCACCTGGCGCCGCGTCGTCGCGCCCGACTTCCTGCTGCGCTGGCTCGTCCTCGACGGGTACGGCTTCCACCAGGCGTACTTCCAGACCGACCGCTACGTCCACGGCCAGCACCACGAGAACGACTTCCCGTGGCCGGCCGGCGACTTCGGCGCCTATCGCGCGCGGGCCATCGACCAGGGCATCGGGCGGGCCATGTGGTTCGTCGCCGGCACCGACGTCGACGTGCTGATCAGCATGTTCGAGAAGTTCCCGCAGGCCCGGCGCGCCGACCTGTTCTCCGGCGCCGGTCTCGCCGCCACGTACGCGGGCGGCGCGACCGAGGAGGAGCTGCGCTCCTTCTGGAAGCAGGCCGGGCCGTACCGGCCGCAGGTCGCGCAGGGGAGCGCTTTCGCGGCCGAGGCGCGCAGCAAGGCGGGGCTCATCGTGCCGCACGTCGAGCTTGCCACGGACATCTTCTGCGGCATGACGCCCACGGAGGCCGCCATGGTCAACGCGGAGTCACTGCCCGAACTGATCGACCAGCCAGACCTGCCGGCCTACGAGGTGTGGCGGCAGCGCATCGCGGACCGATTCGCATCGCTTGGGAGGAACTGACCCGTGTCAGCACAAGGTGGCCGGATCACCCGGCAACTGCCAGGCATCCTCGCCCTGGCCGCGTTGATCGTCGTCTATTTCGTGGTGCGCCTGCCCACGCACAGCGCCGCGGAACTGCAGAAGATGGCGTCCCGCTACAGCTTCGAGCCGATGTCGGTGCAGATGCCCGGCGGCTACAAGCAGCAGACCGTACGCCAGGTCAACCAGGACTATCAGCACATCGACGCCTGGATCTCCTCCGTGGGCTCCGGGATCTCGCTGAACGACCTGGACGGCGACGGCCTGTCCAACGACCTCTGCACCACCGACCCGCGCATCGACCAGGTCGTGGTCGCCCCCGCGCCGACCGGCACGACGCCGCGCTACGCGTCGTTCGCGCTCAACCCGGGCGCGCTGCCGATGAACGGCGTGATGGCGCCCATGGGCTGCCTGCCGGCCGACCTCAACGAGGACGGGCGGATGGACCTGCTGGTCTACTACTGGGGCCGCACCCCGATCGCGTTCATCCAGAAGGCGACCCCGCCCGGGACGAAGCTGGAAGCGGCCTGCTTCCAGCCCACCGAGATGGTGCCCGGCGTCGACTCCGTCGGCGGCGTCTACCACGGCCCGCAGTGGAACACCAACGCGGTCGCGTTCGACGACTTCGACGGTGACGGCCACGAAGACCTGTTCATCGGCAACTACTTCCCGGACGGCCCGGTCCTCGACCCGTCGGTCAGCGGCGGCGTCGTGATGGACGACTCGCTGTCCCACGCCTTCAACGGCGGCACCGACCACTTCTTCCGCTGGACCGCGTCCGGCTGGCAGGAACTCGACGACGTGCTTCCCACCGACGTCTCCAAGGGCTGGGAGCTCGCCGCGGCCGCCACCGACCTGGACGGCGACCAGCTGCCCGAGCTCTACCTCGCCAACGACTTCGGCCCGGACCGGATGCTGCACAACGTGTCCACCCCCGGGAAGATCCGCTTCGACATGGTCGAGAGCGGCCGCAGCCCCATCACCCCGCGGTCGAAGCTCATGGGCATCGACTCGTTCAAGGGCATGGGCATCGACTACGGCGACCTCAACGGCGACGGCGTGTTCGACATGTTCGTCAGCAACATCACCACGAGCTTCGGCATCCAGGAGAGCAACTTCGCCTGGATGAGCACGGTCAAGGACCTGCCCTCGGCCCGCGCCTGGCTGGACGGCGGCCACACGCCGTGGCGTGACGACAGCGCCGGCCTCGGCCTCGCCTGGTCCGGCTGGGGCTGGGACACCAAGATCGACGACTTCGACAACAGCGGCACGCCCGCCATCGTGCAGACCACCGGGTTCGTGAAGGGCGACGTCAACCGCTGGCCGCAGCTCCAGGAAGAGGCGACCGCCAACGACGTCGTCACCCACAACCCGTGGTGGTGGCCGAACGTCCAGCCCGGCGACGACATCGCCGGCAGCCAGACCCTGCACTTCTACGCCAAGGACGACCAGGGCCGCTACGCCGACGTGGCCGGCGACCTGGGCCTGGCCGTGCCGGTGCCGACCCGCGGCATCGCGACCGGCGACGTGGACGGCGACGGCCGGCTCGACTTCGCGGTCGCCCGCCAGTGGGACGCCCCGGTCTTCTACCACAACGTGACCCCCGGCCAGGGCTCCTTCCTCAACCTGCAGCTCACGCACGCGCCCGCCACGGGCGCGACGAAGGGTTCGCCGGCCGTGGACGCGCAGGTGTGCGTCACCATGCCGGACGGCAGCACCAAGATCGCGCGAGTGGACGGCGGCAGCGGCCACTCGGGCAAGCGCAGCAACGACGTGCACATCGGCCTCGGCTCCGTCACGGGCGCGGTCCAGGTGCACCTGCGCTGGCGTGACAGGACCGGCCAGGTGCACGAGCAGGACCTGCGGCTCACGCCCGGACGGCACGCGCTCCAACTCGACGCTCAGGCCAAGGAGGCATAACCCGCCATGACCACGCAGACAGTGACCCTGACGCAGGCCCCCGGCGCGCCGCGGCACGATCCCAAGGTCGTGATGGCGCTCCAGCGGTTCGCCATGTCGATCACGGTCTTCAACATCCTCGGATACACCGTCCTGGGCTTCGAGCAGCCGTGGCTGTGGCCGTTCTTCGCGCTGGCGGCCGGCTACACCACCGAGATCGTGCTGGAGATCATCGGCGCCAAGGTCGAAGGGCGCGCGCCGCGCTACCGGGGCGGCGGATTCAAGGGGCTGATGGAGTTCCTCCTGCCCGCGCACATCACGAGCCTCGCCTTCCAGATGCTCATCTACGTCAACGACCGCGTCTGGGTCATGATCTTCGGCGTGATGCTCTCGGTCGGAGCCAAGTGGATCCTCCGCGCGCCGGTCAAGGGCAAGCTGCGGCACTTCATGAACCCGTCGAACCTCGGTATCGCCTCGGTGCTGCTGTTGTTCGGCTGGGTCAGCATCGCGCCGCCGTACCACTTCACCGAGTGGGTGACCGGTCCCATCGACTGGCTGATCCCGCTCGGCATCCTGATGGCCGGCTCCATGCTCAACGCCAAGCTCACCAACCGGATGCCGCTGATCATGGCGTGGCTGATCGGCTTCGCGCTGCAGGCGATCATCCGCCACTTCCTGCTCGGCACCTCTGTCCAGGCCGGGCTGGCGATGATGACGGGCACGGCGTTCATCCTGTTCAGCAACTACATGATCACCGACCCTGGCACCAGCCCGTCCAAGCCGTGGGCGCAGGTCGCCTTCGGCGGTGGTGTGGCCGCGGTCTACGGCCTGCTCACGGGCATGAGCATCGCGTACGCCATCTTCTTCGCGACCGCGCTCGTCTGCCTCATCCGCGGCGGCTTCCTGTGGGCCCTGCACTTCGTGGACAAGGCCCGCGCCGAGCGTGAGGCGGCCGAGCGGGACGCGCGGCGCGCCGAGGCCGAGCTGGTCGACTCGGTCGAACTGGCGCCTCTGGACGGCAACGCGCCCAGAAAGGCCGTGCCCGCATGACCGAGCCGTCGCGAGATTCAGGACGGGTGGCGATCGTCGGGATGGCGTGCCGCTATCCCGACGCCGCCTCGCCCGGCGAGTTGTGGGAGAACGCGGTCGCCGGGCGGCGCGCCTTCCGGCGGCTGCCGGACCAGCGCATGCGCCTGGCCGACTACTGGGACGGCGACCCGGCCGCCCCGGACCGCTTCTACGCGCGCAACGCCGCCGTCATCGAGGGGTACGACTTCGACCGGGTCGGCTTCCGGATCGCCGGCAGCACGTACCGGTCCACCGACCTCACCCACTGGCTGGCGCTCGACGTCGCCGCGCAGGCCCTCGCCGACGCGGGGTTCCCGCTCGGCGACGGGCTGCCGCGCGAGCGCACGGGCGTCGTCGTCGGCAACACGCTGACCGGCGAGTTCGCGCGTGCCAACCTGATGCGGCTGCGCTGGCCGTACGTGCGACGGGTGGTCGGAGCGGCGCTCGGCGCGCAGGGCTGGGACGACGACAAGCTGGCCGAGTTCCTCGGGGATCTGGAGACGGTCTACAAGGAGCCGTTCCCGCCGATCGACGAGGACACCTTGGCCGGCGGCCTGGCCAACACGATCGCCGGCCGGATCTGCAACTACTTCGACCTCAAGGGCGGCGGTTTCACGGTCGACGGCGCGTGCTCCTCGTCGCTGCTTTCCGTGATCACCGCCTGCCGCTCCCTGGGCGAGGGCGAGCTCGACGTCGCCGTCGCGGGCGGCGTCGACCTCTCGATCGATCCGTTCGAGATCATCGGCTTCGCCAAGACGGGGGCGCTGGCGCGCGGCGAGATGCGTGTGTACGACCGCGGCTCGAACGGCTTCTGGCCGGGCGAGGGGTGCGGCATGGTCGTGCTCATGCGCGAGGCGGACGCCCTCGCCGCGCGCCGCCGCATCTACGCGACGGTGGCCGGATGGGGCGTCTCGTCCGACGGCAAGGGCGGCATCACGCGGCCCGAGGTCGACGGCTATCGGCTCGCCCTGCGCCGCGCGTACGAGCGGGCCGGCTTCGGCATCGAGACCATCGGCCTGTTCGAGGGCCACGGCACCGGCACCGAGGTCGGCGACAAGACCGAGCTCACCGCGTTGTCCCAGGCCCGCCTGGCGGCCGCGGCGACGGGGCCGGCCGGCCCCGCGGCCATCGGATCGATCAAGGGCATGATCGGCCACACCAAGGCGGCGGCCGGCGTGGCCGGGCTGATCAAGGCGACGATGGCGGTCCACGAAGAGGTCCTGCCGCCCGCGATCGGCTGCGTGGACCAGCACGCGATCCTGACCGAGGACGGCGCGCCGCTGCGCGCGCTGCGCAAGGCCGAGGCGTGGCCGGCGGGGACACCTGTCCGCGCGGCGGTCACGGCCATGGGCTTCGGCGGCATCAACACGCACATCGTGCTCGACCGCGCCGCTCCGCGGCGGCGGCCGACGCTCGACAGCCGCACCCGGCAGCTGGCCGCCTCCGCGCAGGACGTGGAACTGCTGGTCTGCGACGGGGCGTCGCCCGCCGAGCTCCGCGAACGGCTGTCCGCTCTCGCGGATCACGTCGCCACGATCTCGTACGCCCAGCTGGCGGATCTGGCCACGCGGCTCCAGGGCGAGCTGCGCGACCTGCCGTATCGGGCGGCGGCCGTGGTGTCCTCGCCCGAGGACGCCGAGCGGCGGTTCCGCCGCCTGGTGGAAGCGCTCGACGCGGGGGAGACCCGCGTGTTCGACGGACGCACGTTCCTCGGGCACGCCGCCCGGCCCGGCCGCATCGGCTACCTGTTCCCCGGACAAGGGTCCGGCCAGGGGACGAGCGGTGGCGCGCTGCGCCGCCGGCTGACCGAGGTCGACGAGGTGTACACGGCGGCCGCCCTGCCCACCTCGGGCGACATGGTCGCCACGGCCGTGGCCCAGCCGCGGATCGTCACCGGATCGATGGCCGGTCTGCGGGCCATGTCCGCGCTCGGCCTGGACGCGGTGGTCGCGGTCGGGCACAGCCTCGGCGAGATCTCCGCCCTGCACTGGGCCGGAGTGCTCGACGAGCGGAGCCTGCTGCACGTCGCGGCCGTACGCGGCCAGACCATGGCCGAGCACAGCGCCTCGGGCACCATGGCCGGCGTGTCGGCCCCGCCGGAGACCGTGGCCGAGCTGGTCACGGGCCTGCCCGTGGTCATCGCCGGATACAACGGGCCCGGCCAGACGGTCATCGCGGGCACGGTCGAGGCGATCGAGGAGGCCGGCCGGCGGGCCGAGGGCGCGGGTGTGAGCTGGATCCGGCTGCGGGTCTCGCACGCCTTCCACTCGCCGCTGGTGGCGCCTGCCGCGGACGTGTTCCGCGGCCGGCTGGCGGACGTCGAGTTCGGCCCGGTCGGGCAGAAGATCGTGTCCACGGTCACCGGCGACGAGCTGCCCGGCGACACCGACGTGCCCGGGCTGCTGCGCCGCCAGATCACCGAGCCGGTGCTGTTCGCGCAGGCCGTGACCAGGGCCGCCAAGGACGTCGACCTGTTCGTCGAGGTCGGCCCCGGCCGCGTGCTCAGCGGCCTGGCCGCCCAGATCGGCGACGTGCCCTCGGTCGCGCTGGACACCGACGGCGAATCCCTGGCGGGGCTGCTGGGAGTGGCGGCGGCGGGTTTCGTCGTCGGCGCGCCCGTACGGCTGGCCGCGCTGTTCCACGACCGCCTGACCCGGCCGTTGCCCGACAGCGCAGGTCCTTTCTTCGCCAGCCCATGCGAGCAGGCCCCCGACCTCACGGTGGCGACGATCCATCGGGAGATCGCGGCCGAGCAGGTGGCGACGACCGCCGGGTCGGAGGAGGCGACGGTCGACGTGCTGCGCCGCCTGGCGGCCGAGCGCGCCGAACTCCCGCTGGAGCTCGTGCGGGACGACAGCCGTCTCCTCGACGACCTGCACCTCAGTTCGATCACGGTGGGCCAGATCCTCAATCAGGCCACCCGCGAACTGGGCGTGTCCGCTGTGCAGGGGCCGACCGCGTTCGCGACGGCGACCGTACGGGAGCTGGCCGACGCCCTGGACGAACTGGCCGCGACCGCGCACGACGGACCACCCGTCACCCTGGTCGAGGGGGCCGCCGCGTGGGCGCGCCCGTTCTACCTCGACCTGGACGAGCTCCCGAGGCCGCCGGCCGCCACCGGCCCCAACGGGACGTGGACGCTGCACGCGCCCGCCGGACAGTCGTCCGCCGAAGACCTGCGGAAGCTGCTCGAAAGATCAGGCGTCGGGTCCGGCGTGCTGGTGTGGCTGCCGAAGGACTGCGCCGAGGCGCAGCTGAGCGCGGCCCTCGCCGGAGCGGTCGACGCGACGGCGTCGGCGGGCCGGGGTGAGACGCGGTTCGTGCTGGTCCAGCATGGCAGCGGGGCGGCGGGGCTGGCCAAGACCCTCCACCTCGAGGCCCCGCAGGTGCGCACCACCATCGTGCACCTGCCGGAGATCGTGGGTGGCGAGGCCCTGGATTGGGTCGCCGCCGAGGTGGCCGCCACCGGCCGGTTCGCCGAGGCGCACTACGACGAGAGCGGCGTACGGCGGGTGCCGACCCTGCGGGTCATGCCCATGGAGCCGGCCCGGACCTCGCCGCCGCTCGACGCGTCCGACGTGCTGCTGGTCACCGGTGGCGGCAAGGGCATCACCGCCGAGTGCGCGCTGGCCCTGGCCGCCGACAGCGGCGCCGCGCTCGCCCTGCTGGGCCGGTCCGACCCGGCCGACGACGCGGAACTGGCCGCCAACCTGCGCCGGATGGCCGACCGCGGGGTCAACGTGCGCTACGTCCGGGCCGACGTCGGTGACGTCGGCCAGGTCCGCGCCGCGGTCGACGAAGTGCGGGCGACGCTCGGCGAGGTCACCGCGGTGCTGCACGGCGCGGGCCGCAACGAGCCGCGCGGCGTCACCGCGCTCGACATGGCCGAGTTCCGGCGCACCTTCGCCCCGAAGGTCGACGGCCTCGAGGCCGTGCTGGACGCGGTCGACCAGGCCAGGCTGCGGCTGCTGGTCACGTTCGGCAGCATCATCGGCCGGGCGGGGCTGCGCGGCGAGGGCCACTACGCCACCGCCAACGAGTGGCTGGCCGACCGGACGCGCGCGTTCGCGTGGGAGCACCCGGACTGCCGCACGCTCTGCATGGAGTGGTCGGTCTGGTCCGGCGTCGGCATGGGCGAACGCCTGTCCGTCATCGAGTCGCTGACCCGGGACGGGATCACCCCGATCTCGCCCGACCAGGGCGTGGCGATCCTGCGCCGCTTGGTCGCCGACCCGGACGCGCCGACGGTCGTGGTCATCAGCGGCCGGACCGAGGGCATCGCCACCGTGCGGTACGACCTGCCCGCGCTGCCGCTGCTGCGCTTCGTCGACCGGCCGCTGATCCGCTACCACGGGGTCGAGCTGGTCGCCGAGACCGAGCTCAACCCGGGCGCCGACCTCTATCTGGCCGACCACGACCTCGACGGGAACCTGCTGTTCCCCGCCGTCTTCGGGATGGAGGCGATGGCCCAGGTCGCCACCGCGGCGACCGGCTGGAGCGGCCCGCCCGCGATCGAGCTGGCCGAGTTCTCCCGGCCGATCGTGGTGCCGCCGGACGGATCCACGGTGATCCGCGTCGCGGCGACGGTCACCGGTCCGGATACGGCCGAGGTCGCCATCCGAAGCGCCGAGACCGGCTTCGCCGCCGACCATTTCCGCGCCCGGCTCCGCTTCGGCGGAACCGTCGAGGCGGAAGGCGCGCCGGGCACGGAGACGAGCCTGCCGCCGGTCCCCCTGGACCCGGCCGCCGACATGTACGGCGGACTGCTCTTCCAGGGCGCCCGCTTCCAGCGCCTGCGCCGCTACCACGTGGCCGCCGCACGGGACGTCGAAGCCGATGTGGCAGTGAACGCCGCCGCCCCGAGCGCCTCGAACGCCCCGGCGCAGGGTTTGCCCGGCAGTGCCGGCAACGGCGGCACGGCCGCCGGAGGCGGCTGGTTCGCCGGATTCCTGTCCGATGAGCTGCTGCTCGGCGATCCCGGCACGCGGGACGCGCTCATGCACGGCCTGCAGGTGTGCGTTCCCGACGCCACCCTGCTGCCGGCCGGGATCGAGCGCATCCAGTCGACGTCGTACGGGGATGTCGACGAGCTGCGCTTGTCGGCCGCCGAGCGCTACCGCGACGGGGACACCTACGTCTACGACGTGGCCCTGCGGAACCGCTCGGGTCAGGTGGTCGAACGCTGGGACGGGCTCCGGCTGCAGGCCGTGCGCAAGGGCGACGGGCGCGGCCCGTGGGTGCCCCCGCTGCTCGGACCTCACCTGGAGCGAGCGGTGGAGGACGTGCTCGGCACGCGCCTCGCCGTCGTGGTCGAACCAGACGACAAGCCGCTGACCAGTGTCGCGGCCCGTCGCCGCGCCACCTCCATGGCCATCGGCCGGGCCGTCGGCGCCCCCGTGAAGATCCGCTACCGCCCGGACGGCCGTCCGGAGCCGGTCGGGGACGGGGCGGGGGCGAGCGCGGTGTCGGCCGCGCACGGCGCGGGGGTGACCCTCGCCGTGGCGTCGAAGGGCATGGGCGCCGAAAGGGCCGCCGCGCCAGGGACCGTCGCGTGTGACATCGAGGCGGTGGCCGTACGGTCCGCGGACGACTGGACGGGGCTGCTCGGGGCGCACGCGCCGCTCGCGGAGCTGCTCACCCGTTCGGGCGAGTCGCGCGACCGGGCGGCGACCCGGGTGTGGACGGCCGTGGAGTGCCTGCGCAAGGCCGGGCTCCAGCAGGGTGCCCCGCTAGCGGTCAGCGACACCCGAGCGGACGGGTGGACGGTCTTCGCCTCCGGCTCGCTGCGGATCGCGACCTTCGTCACCCGCCTGCGCCACCTGGAAGAGCCGGTCGTGGTCGCGGTGCTCGCGGAAAGGCAGGCCTGACCGATGGGCGGCTACTACGAATATCAGCACGTGGTCGGCTTCGAGGAGACCAATCTCGTCGGCAACGTCTACTACGTCAACTATCTGCGCTGGCAGGGCCGGTGCCGGGAGATGTTCCTCAAGACCCGGGCGCCGGACGTGCTGGCCGAGCTCCAGGACGACCTGAAGCTGTTCACGCTCAAGGTCGACTGCGAGTTCTACGCGGAGATCACCGCGTTCGACGACCTGTCCATTCGGATGCGGCTGGTCGAGCTGGCCCAGACCCAGCTCGAGTTCAGCTTCGACTACGTGCGGCTGGATCCGGGCGGTG
The DNA here is from genome assembly GCA_017592665.1 of Streptosporangiaceae bacterium NEAU-GS5. Taxonomy (GTDB): domain Bacteria; phylum Actinomycetota; class Actinomycetes; order Streptosporangiales; family Streptosporangiaceae; genus NEAU-GS5. The sequence goes on from JAGFNW010000026.1 coordinate 19,842, forward strand.
GGGAGAGCCTCATCGCCCGGGGCCGGCAGCGGGTCGCGTGCATGCGCGGGCCGAACACCCAGACCGTCCCGGCGCGGGTGCCGGACTCCCTGGTCCGGGCGCTGGAGCCGTACCTGGAACTCAGGAGGTCAGCATGACCATCGACGTGGGCGGCGGCCTAGGCCAGGTGACGGACACCAAGACGCTGCGGCGGGTCTTCGGTACCTTCGCCACCGGGGTCACCGTGGTGACCACCGGCGGCGAGGCGCCGCATGCGATGACGGCCAACGCATTCACCTCGGTCTCGCTCGACCCGCCCCTGCTGCTGATCTGCGTCGACCACAGCGCGGTCATGCACGAGAGCGTGACGCGGGCCGGCCGGTTCGCGGTGTCGGTGCTGGCCTCCCACCAGGAGGACGTGGCCAGGCACTTCGCCGACAAGTGGCGCACGCTCGGCGCGGCCCAGTTCGAATGCGTCTCGTGGTCGCCCGGTCCGCACAGCGGCGCACCGCTGATCGACGGCTCGGTGGCGCAGTTCGAATGCGAGCTGTGGCGCGCCTACGAGGCCGGCGACCACACGATCTTCGTGGGCCGGGTGCTCGCCCTGACCGAGCGGGCGGACGATCCGCCGCTGGTGTTCCACCGGGGCGCCTTCGGCGCCCTTACGGAGAAGGCTCTCACCGAGAGTGTTCTCACCAAGAGTGCCCGCCCTGAGAGGGACGCGAACGGGCGCGCGCGCCCGGAGGGGAGCCATTGATGGCCCAGTCCACCAGTCGGACGGGCGGCCGGTCAGGCGGATCGGGTGGCAGGCCGCGGGCGGAGGGGACCCGCGTGCCGCCCGGCCCGCCGCGGTCGGCCATGCCGCGCCTGTTCCTGCGGCTCGCCAAGGACCGCCTCGGCCTGCTCGGCGAGGCCGCCGCCACGTACGGCGACGCCGTGCGGATCGCGGTCGGCCCGCGGACCATGTATTTGTTCAACCATCCCGACTACGCCAAGCACGTGCTGGCCGACAACAGCGCCAACTACCACAAGGGGATCGGGCTGGCCCAGGCCAAGCGCGCCCTCGGCGACGGCCTGCTGACCAGCGAGGGCGAGCTGTGGCGCAAGCAGCGCAAGACCATCCAGCCGGTGTTCCAGAACAAGCGGATCGCCGGGCAGGCCGGAGTGATCGCGGAGGAGGCGGCCGGCCTGGTCGCCCGCCTCCGCGCCACCCCCGCCGGGGAGACGATCGACCTCGTGCGCGAGGTCACCGGGCTCACGCTCGGTGTCCTCGGGCGCACCCTGCTCGACGCCGACCTCGGCGGACACTCGTCCATCGGCCACTCCTTCGAAGCCGTACAAGATCAGGCCATGTTCGAGATGCTCACGCTGAGCATGATCCCGATGTGGGTGCCGCTGCCCAAGCAGCTGCGCTTCCGCCGGGCCCGCAAAGATCTCGAGAACGTCGTCAGCCGGCTGGTGGCCGAACGCCGCGCGCGGCCGGTCCCGGACGGCGACGACGTGCTGACCCGTCTGATCGACTCGACCGTCAAGGAAGCCGACCCGGCCGTGGGCCGGCTGCGGCTCCGCGACGAGCTGGTCACCCTGCTGCTGGCCGGGCACGAGACCACGGCCAGCACGCTGGGCTGGGCGTTCTACCTGATCGACAAGCACCCCGAGGTGGCGGAGCGGCTCGGCGAGGAAGCCCGCCGGGTGCTCGGCGACCGGCTCCCCACGTACGAGGACCTGCATGGACTGCGCTACACGACGATGGTCGTGGAAGAGGTCATGCGGCTCTACCCGCCCGTGTGGATCCTCACCCGCCAGGCCCAGGCCGCCGACGTGGTGGGCGGCTACGCCGTGCCGGCCAAATCGGACGTGCTCATCTGCCCGTACGTGCTGCACCGCAACCCGGATCTGTGGGACGACCCGGAACGCTTCGATCCTGAACGTTTCGACCCCAACCGGCAGAACGGCCGTTCCACGTACGCGTATCTGCCCTTCGGCGCGGGGCCCCGGTTCTGCGTCGGCAACCATCTCGGCATGATGGAGGCCGTCTTCGTCCTCGCCATGGTCGCCCGCGAGCTGCGGCTGACCAGGGTGCCGGGCCATGAAGTCGTCCCCGAGCCCATGCTCTCCCTACGTGTGAAGGGCGGACTGCCGATGACAGTCCGCCCCGTGGGCTAGCCGCCAACCTGTGGCGGCGGCGAGGTCATCTCCTCGCCGCCGCCATTTCCTTGTCCGCCCGGTCGCACGGGCTTCGCTTGATGCCGAGTGAGGCCAGCCGCACGTCGAGCAAGGCGAGCAGGATCGGCAGATCCAGCGTGGCGTTGTCCTGCAGCTTGACGTCGATGGGCTCCATGGTGGTGCCCGGCCGTACGGTGATCGGGCCGACCGCGCCGACCGCCGGCACGCTGTCCGCGCTCTCGTCGCCCACCATCTGCTCCTTGCCCGGCGGCACCGACTGCGTCAGGAGATACCACGTGCCCGGCGGCACGTCCTCGAGCAGGTAGGACCCGGGCCGCTCCAGCACGGCGCAGCGCACGGGCCGGCCCTGCGGAACCCAGTCGGGGAACAACCCGAGGAAGGTCATGCCGTAGTGGCTGGAACGCGGTGGCAGGATCCGTCCAGTGATCATCACGCCGCGCCTGTCGCTCTTCGGGATGTGATCGGCGCCTCCCGGCGCGCGCACGCCGCCCCTCACCCGATACTGCGTCGGCGGCAACCCGACACTGCTCTTGAAGCGCGCGCTGAACGTCCCGACACTCGTGTACCCCACCATGTTGCTGATGTCGGCGACACTCAGCGAGGTCGACACCAGCAGCCGCTTGGCCTCCTCCAGGCGGACGGCGGACAGGAACCGCCCCGGCGAAATGCCGGTTACCTGCCGAAACACCCGTGAGAAGTGGAACTTGCTGAACATGGCCACGCGGGCCATGTCGTCGATCGTGAGCTGATCGCCAAGGTTCCGATGCATCAGCGTGATCACTCGAGCCATCGACTGCTCGATGGGGTCTCCCATCTTCCTCCTCCATTTCCTGAGAGCTGCCGAGCGACCTACGGGGGACGCCGGTGGGCGCCCGGGACGGCGGTGTCACCGGACGCACGGCATTGAGTGGCGCGGCCGTCGACAGTGACGGCAATGGGGAAGTGACGCGGGCCACCGGATCCGCTGCCACGTGCCCGACAGAGGCGGATCCCGGTTGTCGCGGAGTGCGTCAGGCGCGACTGCACCGGGTCGTGGTCGGGGACAGCGGGGTGGATTGAATTATTGCCCGAGATTTCAAGTATGTGATCGCCATATGTCTGCGCTAACTCGTTGGGGGGAATCGCCCCGCGGTGGGCCCTGCCCGGCGAGCTGCGCATCGGATCAGACACTCACCTCGATAATATCTATTCGACAGTTCCGGTCAACCGGTTCGCCTGTTTGGATGTTCGGCGCGGTTCGCAGCCATCTGGTAACGCTGCGTACTAAATAATTACTCCGGCCGGGTTATCGCCGGAGTGGTGCCGAAGGGGCCGGCTCGGGTGGCGCCGGACCCCCTATTAGCGAATGCCAGATCCCTGCCCTGAGTCATCGCTGACTAGTCATCCAACTTGTGAGCCGCCCTGCTCACCTCGCTGAGCTGGGATGACGTACTTCGGGCTGCGATCTTTTCGGGGCTCGGATGAAACTTTCACCTATGGTCGCGCAGTGGCGTCAGGGTGTCGCCCTCCGTATCCGAGGTGCGCTCCGCGTGGCGTGTGAGAAATGGCAATTCAGAAGATGCGAGATCCGTGTGAATCGCGGCATGATGGTCGCGTCGGGCTGCCCTATTTCCTGGCCGAGTACGTGCGCCCGATATCGCCGGACCATATTCGGCGAGCCCGGCCACCTTTTCGCGCGGGGACAGGAGAATTGTTTCATGCCGAATAAAGAAATCGCGGAGCCGGGCCGTACGATGACATTGGAGGCGTTCGCCGACACGATGCTTCCGGGCGCGCGGCGATTCGTCGGCGACCGGGCCGTGGCGGGCGTGCTGACCGGCGGCGGCGCGGTGGCCTCCGGCGCGGTGACCGTGCTCGAGATGTCCGCGCCCGGCATCTCGGCCGGCCTGGACGACCTGGTGAAACTCCTCAACGAGCATGCCGCCCTGTACGCCGAGCAGCACGGCCTCGCCGGCGACGAATCGGTCCCCGCCTTCGTCTCGCTGCCGTTCGAGCACCGCACCCAGCTCGCCCGCCAACTACTGGCGCCCGGGCACCCGGAAAAGGAGTTCTGGGTGCTGCTGGCGCTGTTCAGCTATATGGCCTTCGACGGGGCCCCGCACATGCACACGACCGACGCGCTCGCGGCCGGGCACCCCGGGCTCACCGCGATGGGCTTCGCCCGACCCGACGCGGATGGGTTGTGGCGCTTCCCCGCGTACAGCTACGGCCGCCCTCTTGCCGCCATCCACCCGGACACGACGCCTTCAGGGAGCCCCGCATGACCGCCACCGCCAGTCCTTCCGGGACGACCGAGCGGACCGACGTCCTCGTCATCGGCAGCGGATTCGGCGGCGCCATCGCGGCCTACCACCTTGCCGCGGGCGGCGCCCGCGTCGTCATACTCGAGCGCGGCCCCTGGCTGAACGGCGAGGACTTCGACCACGACTACCTGCTCGGCTCGTCCTACACCCGGGTCTTCGACTTCGTCGCCGGCGACGGCATGAGCCTGCTCGGCGGCAACTGCGTCGGCGGCGGCAGCGTGGTCTACTTCGCCGCCCTGCCGCGCGCGCCCCGGTTCGCGTTCGAACGGCACGGCAGCATCGGCCGGCGCATGTGGCCGGCCGGCATCAGCCGCGACTCGCTCGAGCCGTGGTACGACCGGGTGGCCGAGGCCATCCCCGTCAGCCGGCAGGACTGGTCGGACGTGCCGTACGCCGGGGGGCTGTGGGCGGCGGCGTGCAACCACTCGGGGCGGACGGCCAATCCGGTGCCGGTCGGCATCGAGACCGACAAGTGCGTCAACTGCAACTGGATGATGGCCGGCTGCCGGTTCGACGCGAAACGCTCGCTGCTGTTCAACTATCTGCCGGCCGCTCTGTCGCACGGCGCGGACATCCGTCCGCTGCACGAGGTGCAGAGGCTCAGCCGCACGGACGACGGCGGCTACCGCGTCCACTACAACGTGATCGACGACGAGGACTACCGGATCAGCACCGGCTCCGGCGCCATCGACGCCAAGATCGTCATCGTGGCCGCGGGGGCGGGCGCGACGCCGGTCATCCTCCAGCGCTCCGAGGCGGAGCTCGGGCCCATGCCGTACGCCGTGGGGCGCTTCTTCTCCGGCAACGGCGAGCGGCTGAACACCGCGATCATCAACGAGGAGCGGGTGCGCGAGGTCCTGGGGCTCAGCCGCGACGACGGACGCGTGTACGAAGCCTTCCAGATCGGCAAGGGCCCGGCCGTGGCCAACTGGGATCGCCTCGACGCCTCGCTGCCCGAATACAGCCGCTACTCGCTCGAGCAGCTGTACTTCCCGCCGGGGCTCGGCACGATCCTCGCCCAGGTGCCCGGCGCCTCCGCGCCCACGTGGTTCGGCAAGGCCAAGCGGGAGATGCTGGAGCAGTGGAAGTCCTGGCTGATCATCTTCCAGATGATCGAGGACGACAACGAGGGCGTCTTCGGGCCGCCGCCGCCCACCGGCAACGCCGTCAGGATCTCGCAGCAGATGCTCGGCCGCGGCGCGCTGCGCTACGCGCCGACCATGAACACCATCCGCGGCTGGGCCGCCGCCGACGCCGAGGTCAAGGAGATCCTCGAGCGCGACGGGCTGGCCACGGTCGCCCCCTGGACGAACGACGTCGTCGGCGCGTACACGGTGCATCCGCTGGCCTCCTGCCGGATCGGCGACGACCCCGCGACCTCGGCCCTCGACGACAAGCACGAGCTGCGCGGGCACCCGGGCATCTTCGTCACCGACGGCTCGGCCGTCCCCGGCGCGCTGACCGTCAACCCGGCCATGACCATCGCGGCGCTCGCCGAGCGCGCCATGCCCGCCATCGTCGAGGCCGCCCGGCAGCGCGGCGTCGAGGTGCGCTACGGCGCGCCCGCCCCCGACGGCTCCACCAACGGCCGGCGCGGCGTCACCCCGCTCGTGCCCTCCCTCGTACGCGACTGACGAGCGACCTGTGAGCGACTTATGAGCGGCGCACTGGCCCGGCTGACCCTCCGGCGGTCGCTGGCGTCGATCAAGTATCTGACGCCGGTGCCGCCGAAGGCCGCACGCGGGCTCGTCGCGCAGGTCTACGGACAGGTCGTGCGGGACTTCGGCATGTACGCGCCGCCGACCATCCTCCACGCGCCCGCACCGGCCGCGCTGGCCGCCTCCTGGCTGCTGCTCCGCGAGACCCTCATCGCGCACGGCCCCGCCGGACGCGTGTCCAAAGAAGTCGTCGCGGCCGCCGTCTCGCAGCGCAACGCCTGCCCCTACTGCGTCGACGTGCACGGCGCCACCTTGTACGGCCTGGCCCGCGCGTCGACCGGCGACCCGTCCGCCGCCGGGCTGGTGGCGTGGACGGGCGGCGGGGAGCCGGACTTCCCGGCCGACCAGGCGCCCGAGCTGGTCGGCACCGCGGTGACCTTCCACTACCTGAACCGCATGGTGAACGTGTTCCTCGGGGAGTCGCCGCTGCCGGCCGGGCCGCCGCCGGCGGTGCACGGCCGCCTGCTGAAGATGCTCGGCCTGATGATGCGGCCCGCCGCCGCGCGCGTCGCCGAGCCCGGCCTGTCGCTGGACCTGCTGCCGCCCGCGCCCATCCCAGCCGACCTGTCGTGGGCGGCCGGAAGCCCGGTGATCGCCGACGCCTGCGCCCGCGCGTACGCGGCCATCGGCGCGGCGCCGTCGGTCTCCGGGGGCGTGCGCGCGCTCGTGTCGGCCCGGCTGGCCGCATGGGACGGGCTGCCGCCCGGTCCGAGCGGCGCCTGGGCCGACGCCGACGTGGCGCGGATGCCCGCGGACGATCGTCCGGCGGCGCGGCTCGCGCTGCTGACCGCGCTCGGCTCCTATCAGGTGGGCCCGTCGGCGGTCGCCGGATTCGGCGACCGCGAACTCGTGGAAATTACATCGTGGGCCAGCCTCGCGGCGGCCCGTGAAATGGGCGCACGGCTGTCCGTCAAATGAGGCGGCATTTCCGAAGATGCTCCGCGCGCGGTGAGCCTATAGCGTGCCGAGTGGAAATCCGCGAAAGGGAGGCACTCATGCGGAGCACGTTATCCAAATGGCGCAGAATCATCCTCAGCGCGATGCTCGCGGTCGGCCTGGTATTCGGGGCGGGCGCCGGGGCGTACGCGAAGGGCTCGGGACTCGGCCAGCCGCCGCCCGGCTTCAAGGACGGTTTCGTCGCCGTCGACGGCGGCGTCATCCACTATGTGATCGGCGGCAAGGGCCCGGCCCTCGTGCTGATCCACGGATGGCCGGAGACCTGGTGGGAGTTCCACCTGGTCATGCCGGAGCTCGCCAAGACCCACACCGTCATCGCCGTCGACCTGCCGGGACTCGGCGACTCCTCGCACTTCGCCGACGGGTTCGACAAGGCCACCACGGCCAAGCGGATCCACCAGGCGGTCACCAGGCTCGGCTTCAAGAAGGTCGGGATCATCGGCCACGACACCGGGGCCACCACGGCCTACCCGTACGCCAGGGACTTCCCGAACGACGTGACCCGCGTGATGGCGGTCGACTCCCCGCTGATGGGGTTCGGTCTGCAGGACATCCTGACCATCTCCTGGCACATCAAGTTCAACATGACCGCGGCCCCGCTGCCCGAGAACATCATCGACAACGACGACGTCAGCACGTACCTGGGCATGCTGTACAACTTCGACCCGCAGCCCGACCAGGAGGAGCGCAAGCCGTTCCTGGCCAAGTACGCCGACCCGATCGACCGGCACGACGGCTATGAGTACTACCGGTCGTTCGACGCCGACTCGGCCAACAACATCGCCAACGCGGCCAAGCGGCCCCCGATGCCGATCCTCGCGATGGGCGGCGGCTTCGCCTTCGGCGGGCTCGTGGCGGCCTCGTTCCGCCAGGTCGCCGACGACGTCCGCGAGGTCGTCGTGCCGAACACCGGGCACTTCATCCCGGAGATCAACCCGACGTTCTTCGCCACCTGCGCGAATTTGTTCTTCGGTCCGTCCGACGGCGTGCCGCCGGGGCCCGAATACGCCGGGTGCGCCCCGTAAGAAACGCCCCCGGAATATACGGCGACCCGGTCGGCGGCGTGCCCCGCCGGCCGGGTCGCCCCGCGTTTATTGGAAATTGCCGAGTACGTCCGCAAATCTTCGGCCGATGGCCTGCGGCAATTATCCTGGCATTGTCGAAATTCACCCTTCAGAATCCGGAGAATTCGATGGAGCATAGCTGCCCGGCCCTGGATCCCACCGGCCGAGACATTCACGCCGAAGCCGCCGGCCTGCGGGCGCGCGGGCCGGCGACCCAGGTCACCCTGCCCGGCGGGGTGGTGGTCTGGGACGTCAACAGCTACGCGGTGGCCAAGCAGCTGCTGGCCGACCCGCGTGTCACCAAGAGCGCCCGCAACCACTGGCCCGCGTTCATCAACGGAGAGGTCCCCCCGGACTGGGAGATGATCAGCTGGGTCGCGATGGACAACATGGTCACCTCGTTCGGCCAGAACCACCAGCGGCTGCGCCGCCTGGTGTCCAAGGCGTTCACTCCGCGGCGCACCGAGGTGTTCCGCCCGCGGGTCGACGAGCTCGTCCGCGAACTCGTCGACGCCATGAAAAACGTCCCGCCCGGCGAGGTGATCGACCTGCGCGAGCGGTACGCCATCCCGCTGCCCGCGAACATGGTCGCCGACCTGATCGGCCTGCCGGTCGAGGCCCGCGCCGGGGCGCAGAAGGTGATCGACCTGATGGTCGACACGACCGTCTCGCCCGAGGAGGCGCAGGGCATCCTGTCCGGCTGGCGGCAGATCATGGAGGACCTCATCGCCTCCAAGCGCGCCAACCCCGGCGAGGACATGACCAGCGACCTGATCGCCGCGCAGGAGGAGGACGGCTCCCGGCTGAACGACCGCGAGCTGGCCGACACCATCTTCGCGATCCTCGGCGCCGGGTCCGAGACGACCATCAACTTCATGGACAACGCGGTCACGCTCCTGCTCACCCACCCCGAGCAGCGCGAGCTCGTGCTGTCGGGCAAGGTGCCGTGGGAGGACGTGATCGAGGAGGTGCTGCGGGTCCAGTCGCCCCTCGCCCACCTGCCGCTGCGGTACGCCGCCGAGGACATCCAGCTCGACGGGGTCACCATCCCCAAGGGCGACCCCATCCTCATCAACTACGCCGGCGTCGCCCGCGACCCGGCCGTACACGGCGCCACCGCGGACGAGTTCGACCTCGCCCGCGCCAACAAGGAGCACATCTCCTTCGGACACGGCGTCCACTACTGCCTCGGCGCGCCCCTGGCCCGGATGCTGGCCAAGACCGGCCTGACCGAGCTGTGGAAGGCCTTCCCCGACCTCAGCCTCGCGGTCCCGGCCGGCGAGCTGCAGCCGCTGCCCACGTTCATCATGAACGGCCACCGGTCCCTGCCCGTACGGCTGGCGCCCGCCGTCGTCCCCGTCGGCTAAGGAGGACTCGACCATGACAGTGACGCAAATCCCGCAGCGCGCCGAACTCGTCCGGCGCGCCGCCGACCTCGTGCCCCTGCTCCGCGAGTACGCGCCGAAGGGGGAGAAGCTGCGCCGGCTGCCCGACGAGACCGTCGCCGCCCTCGACGACCTCGGTGTGTGCCGGATGCGGATGCCCGCACGTTACGGCGGCTTCGAGTGCGACGCCCGCACGATGACCGAGGTGTCCATCCACATCGGGCGCGGCGACGCGTCCGCCGCGTTCACCGTGGCCGTCTGGTGGATCACCTCCTGGATCATCGGGCTGTTCCCCGACGAGACGCAGGACGAGGTCTTCGCCGACCCGCGCACGCGGGTCTGCGGCACGCTCGCACCCACCGGCACCGCCGTGCGGGCCAAGGGCGGCGGCATCGTGGTGAACGGCCGCTGGGCCTTCAACAGCGGCGCCCAGCACAGCCAGTGGAAGGTGATGTCGGGCGTGCTGACGGACGCCGAGAACGGCCCCGAGCCGTTCATGGCCGTCGTCCCGGTCGCCGACATGATCAACCTCGACGACTGGTACGTATCAGGCCTCGAGTCGTCCGGCAGCGTGACGCTGGTGGCCGAGGACCTCTACGTCCCGGCCAACCGGTGGATCCCGATCGCCCCGCTGCTGACCGAGAACTACCCGACCAAGAAGAACGCGGGCGTGCCGGTCTTCCGTACGCCGATGATCCCGGCCGCCTCCGCCTCCACGGTGGGGAAGATCGTCGGCATCATGAAGGGCGCACAGGAGGCCTTCTTCGAGCGCGTTCCCGGCCGGGGGATCACGTACACGGGCTATCTCGACCAGCGCGACGCCCCGCTCACCCACCTGCAGGTCGCCAAGGCGGCCCTGAAGACCGACGAGGCCGAATACCACGCCTTCCGGCTGGCCGACATGGTCGACCGCAAGAACCTCGCCGGCGAGCCGTGGACCATGGAGGAGCGCGCCTACGCCCGCGTCGCCATGGGCCGCTGCTGCCAGCTGGCCAAGGACGCCATCGACGTCCTCAACACTGCGAGCGGCGGCTCGTCCGTCTTCCGGGCGGTGCCCATCCAGCGCTGGGAGCGCGACATCGAGGTGATCTGCCTCCACGCCCTCAACCACCCCGACACCAACACCGAGCTCTACGGCCGCATCCTCTGCGGCCTCGAGTCCGACTCTCCGTACATCTAGGGGCGCCTCGGGGCGTCCCGCCCGGGCCCGGTCACTCCGACCGGGCCCGTCGGCTTTCCTGCCGGCGGAACGCCGTGGAACGGCAGGGTCACGGCACGTCACGCCTCGTTGGTGAAATCCCACGAAGCCGCACATTGATTTCGGAGTACGAAATGAAGATTGCGAATATGGCCGGGCGGGCGCTGAGGACGCTCGCTCTGGCCGGACTGACGGTCGCCGCCTTGTCCGTGCCGGCCCATTCCGCCCAGGCCACGACCCAGGCGGGCGGGCGCTGCGTTCTCACCCTCGCGAAGGGCTACCTGGAAGGCGACTGGCGGGTCGAGAACAACTGCACGCCCGCCAACCGGTCCGACCGGCTCATGGTGACGAAGTACTTCGGCGCCGACTGGCCGGACAACGACGACCACTTGTTCGACCGGAAGTACCCGACCATGGATGACGTCTTCACGGCCTACTGGCCCTACCTGAATGAGGACAGGGCTACCTCGGACGAGCTCTACACCATCAATTGGTTCATCCGGGTGGACGGCTCCCTCTACGACGTGGAGTCGAACGAGGTCCACCAGGAAGTTCTCCCCTAACCAGGCCCCGAAAATGCTGATCGAGTGTGAGCGGGGTCTCGGCGCTCACACTCGATCAGGTCGTGCGGGTCAGGCGGTCGGCGCCATGACGCGTTCGGATACTTCGGGGGACATGAGGGATTCGGGGCCCTCGATGAGGCCGGCCACGCGGAGGAAGGCGGCGGTGAGCTCGCCGTCCTCGACGGCCTTGGCGTGGAGGCGCGCCATGTACTGGTTGGCCATCTCGATCTCCGGCGTACGGGGGCCCTCCACGCCCGGCCAGCCGAGGTCGGCGCCCGCGGCGACGTCCCACGGTGTGTCGATGACCTCGGAGATGTCCTGGAAGAACCGCTGTGCGGACGGGACGCCGCCGGACCGGAGGTGGTCCCGGAGCACCCGCGACTCCAGGGCGGCCACGGTCATGCCCTGGCCGTACACCGGATTGAACGAGCACGCCGCGTCGCCGACGACCAGGAAGCCCTCGGGGAAGCGGGTGAGCCGCTCGTATCGGCGGCGCCGGCTGGCCGGGAAGCGGAACGACACCCGCTGGTCGAGCAGCCTGGCGTCCTTCACGGCCTCGTAGATGTCCGGCACCGGCAGCGACTTCACGTACGCCAGGTGGCCCTCGGGGTCGGTGGGCGGCTGGTCGCCCAGCATGCCGGTCAGCGACAGCAGGAACCGCCCGTCGAGGCGTGAGAAGAACGCGCCGCGCGGGTTGTCCGGGGTCGCCACGCACAGGATCGCCATGTCCTCGCCGACCGGGTTGGAGGCCAGCTCGTAGTGGCAGGTCGTGTAGGTCAGGCCGATCTTGATGGTCTCCTCGTCCGGCCGCTCGTAGCCGAACTCCTCCAGCCAGACCGGCGTACGCGAGCCCCGGCCGGTGGCGTCGACGACCAGGCCGGCTTCCAGGACCTCCTGCGGACGTCCGTCCGCCCGCTGGATCCGCACCCCGGTCACCCGCGTCTTGTCGGGCGACGTCGTGAGCCCGAGGATCGCGCTCCGCTCCAGGAACGTGATGTTCGGCTGGGCGATCACCTTGGCGCGGACGGCCCCCTCGAGCTCCGGACGCGTTGCCGAAATGACCACCAGCCCCGTCTCGTACGGCTTGAGCCGGCGCCCGTTGAAGTACCAGCGAAGGCCGATGCCCATGTCGCCGGTCGGGATGCCCGACGCGGCCAGCTCCCCGGTCAGGCCGGGGAAGTACTCCTCCAGTACGGCCTGGCCTTTGGCCAGCAGGCCGTGCGCGTGGGCGCCCTGCGGCACGCCCTTGCGCACGTCGTCCACGCCGGCCAGGGCGTCGCGGTCCACCAGAAGGACTTCGGCGAAGGATTCGGCCAGGACGTGCGCGGCCAGCAGCCCCGCCATCCCTCCGCCGAGCACCACAGCCCGGTTCATAGGGACCTCCCGTTACAGGTAGTAGGTGTTGGGCTCCAGGCCGCAGAGGATGCGGCCGTGCAGCTCGAAGTTGGTGTCGGGGTGCATGAGCGCGTGCAGGCTGACGGCGTTCACGTCGCGTGTGATCCGCTGGATCGGCACGTCGCTGAAAATGGACGATCCGCCGCTGGCCGTCGCCAGCAGGTCGATCGAGCGCTTGGCGAGGTCGACGGCCGCGCCGAGGTCGGCCCGGGCGGCGACGCGCTCGGCCACGGTCCACGACTCGCCGGCGGCGCCCTTGGCGTCCACCGTGGCGGCCAGCCGCATGGCGTGGAACCCGGCCTCGTCGGCCAGCAGGCTGGCCTCGCCGACCTGCAGGTGGGTGAGGGGCGCCTCGCGCTGGCTGGTGTAGGCCGTGTAGGTGATGCCGCGGTCGGGCATCCGCCGCATGAACGCCTCCATGCCGGCGCGGGCCATGCCGGCCACGACGCCGACCGACGAGGCGGAGGCGACCGGGAGCAGCGGCGACCGGAAGATGGCCGACGAGGCGTTCTCCTTCGAGGCGTACTGCTCGGTCAGGACGGCGCCCAGCGGGAGTATGCGCTCGGCCGGGATGAAGACGTCCTGGGCGATCGTGGTGATGCTGCCGGTGCCGCGCAGGCCGGAGGTGTGCCAGTCGTCGATCAGCTGCAGGTCCGAGATGGGGACCAGGGCCAGGATCGGCTCGGGGGCGCCGTCGTCGGACAGCACGACCGCGACGACCACCTGCCACTGGCTGTGCCAGGCGCCGCTGATGAAGCCCCACTTGCCGTTGACGACCACGCCGCCCTCGACGCGGGCCGCCATGGCGCTCGGGCTGATGGTGCCGCACACCCGCGCGTCCGGGGTCGCGAAGACCTCGTCCTGTACCTCGTCGGGGAACAGCCCGGCCATCCACGTGGTGATGGTCAGAACGGCGGCGATCCAGGCGGCGGACCCGTCGCCGCGGGCGAGCTCGCTCGCGACCTGGACGAGGGTCTGCGTGTCGCTCTCGTAGCCGCCGTAACGGACAGGTGTCCGCATCCGGAACAGGCCGGCGTCGGTCATCGCCTCGATGGTCTCCGGCGACAGCCGCCGGTTCTCCTCGGTCCAGGCGGCGTTGGCCTGGAGCACCGGGACGACGTCGGCCGCGCGGCGCACCAGCTGGTCGCGGGTGGGTGCTTGGATCATGGCCATGGCTAGGCCTCCTTTGCGTGAGCTTTACGAGAGCGCGTGGGCGAAGGCCTGGAGGTCCTTGACGTACAGGTCCGGCTCTTCCATGGCGGCGAAGTGCCCGCCGCGGTCGTACTCGTTCCACTGCACGATGGTCGGCAGGATCTTGTCGGCGAACAGCCGGATCGGCTGGCCGGGGTCGCCCGCGTAGACGGCCACGCCGGCCGGCATGGTGATCGGCCACGGACCGCCGAACTTCTTCACGATGATCGGGTCGGTGCGGTCGGTGTCGTCGTAGTAGATCTCCCCGGACGTGCCGGCGGTGCCGGTCAGCCAGTAGAGCATCACGTTGGTGAGCAGCTGGTCGCGGCTGACCGCGTCCTCGGGGCTCTTCTCGGCGTCGGTCCAGTCCTGGAACCGCTCGACGATCCAGGCGAGCGCGCCGACCGGCGAGTCGGTCAGCGCGTACGCGATGGACCTCGGCCGGGTGGCCAGCAGCTTGAAGTAGCCGGACAGCTCCTGGTCGAAGTACATGAGCTTGCCCAGCTTGGCCATGTCGTCCGGGCCGAGCTGGGCCATGTCGGCCGGGTCGCCCGTGGGGAAGGTGACGAGCATGTTGACGTGCACGCCCTTGACGTGCTCGGGGTCGAGCAGGCCGAGCTGGAAGGAGATCCGCATGCCCCAGTCGGCGCCCTGGGCCACGTAGCGGTCGTAGCCGAGGCGGCGCATGAGCTCGGCCCAGGCGCGCGTCACCCGCGTGGCGTCCCAGCCCGGCTCCTTGAGCGGGCCGGACAGGCCGAACCCGGGGATCGACGGGATGACCACGTGATAGGCCGTGGACGGGTCGCCGCCGTGCGCGCGCGGGTTGGTCAGCGGCTCGATGACCTCGAGGAACTCCGCGGGGGAGCTGGGCCAGCCGTGCGTGATGATCAGCGGCGTCGCGTCCGGCTCGGGCGAGCGCACGTGGAAGAAATGCACGTTGGCGCCGTCGATCTCGGTCATGAACTGGGGGAACTTGTTGAGTCTGGCCTCGGCGGCCCGCCAGTCGTAGCTGGTGCGCCAGTATTCGGCCAGTTCCTTCAGGTAGCCCACGGGGGCGCCGCGGCTCCACCCCGTGTCCCGCCCCTCCTCCGGCCACCGGGTCTCCGCGAGCCGCCGCCGCAGATCGTCGATCTCGCGCTGGGGAATGTCAATAGTGTACGAACGCATTTCGCTTTCCTTTCCACGCGTTTTTCGCGCGCAGCGAGAAGGAATGGCGCGCACGGCGAAATCCAGCCGTGTGTCACGTTCGCATCGTGAAACTCTGCGGCCCGCGCCGCATCTTTAGGAATGCGACATTTCCAGGGCGGCGGGCAATCCGCAGGCCGGGAACAGTTCGGGGGTGAAGAAAGTCGCCACCCGCGAGACCCGCTCGCCCGACAGCGTCAGCATCTGGAGCGAGAACGCCTGTCCGTGTATGTAGACGGCCGCGGTCGGCTGTCCGTTGAGGCGGGTCAGCAGCAGCCTGCTCTCGTACGGCCCGGCCGGGCACTGCGAGCGCATCAGCCGCCCGATCCGCTCACGCCCGACGAACCAGGCCTCCCACGGCGGCATCTCCCAGATCGCGTCCTCGGTCAGCAGCCCGAGCACGGCCGGCACGTCGGCCGCCTCGAGCGCGGCCACCCACTGGTCGAGCAGCCTGCGGCGGGCGCCGTCCGAAGGCTCGGCGACCTGGTCCTCCGCCGGCGCCAGCCGCCCGATCACGGCCCGGGCGCGCTGCAGGGCGCTGTTGACCGCGGCCGGCGTGGTCTCGAGCACGTCGGCCACCTCGCCGGACCGCCAGCCGAGCACGTCGCGCAGGATCAGCGCGGCCCGCTGCCGGGGCGGCAGGTGCTGCAGGGCCGCGGCCAACGCCAGGCGGACACGCGTCCGCCCGGTCACGATGGCCGCGGGATCGATCTCCCCAGCGTCGTCGGCCAGGGCGTCCGGGAAGGGCTGCAGCCAGGGGATCTCCGGCCGCGCCGCGGGCAGCCGCTCGGGGTCGGGGCTCGGTCCGCCCAGGCCGGACGGCATGGGCCGGCGCCCGCGCTGCCGTACCGCGGTGAGGCAGGCGTTGGTGGCGATCCGGTAGAGCCACGTGCGCAGCGACGACCGATGGCCGAAGCCGTCGTAGCCGCGCCAGGCCCGCAGGTAGGTCTCCTGGACCAGGTCTTCGGCGTCGTGGATCGACCCGAGCATGGCGTAGCAGTGCGCCAGCAACTCGCGCCGATAGGGATCGGTCAGCCGTCCGAAATCATCCTCGGGCGCGGGGGCCGGCGCAGAGGCGGGCGCGGGCGCGGGCCGGGTGCGGGCGCGTGAGGTCCCGGGCGCGGCGGCCGCGGTGCGGGGGCTGGAACTCGGGGCGTCATCCACCGGCGGCAGCGCGCCGACCTCGGGCGCGACACGGGTGAAGTCCTCAGCGGCAGGCCCCATTCGTCGAATGTAACGCGACCGATGAGTTTCGGGCGCCGGTGTGGTCTACACCGATGTCAGCATCCTCAAAGATGCGCGCCGGACAGCCCGCCGGAATATTGCGGTGCAGGACTGGCCGCGCGAACCGGGAAGTGGCTATGACAAGTTCACCCAAGTGCAGCGTGATCATCCCAACCTACAACCGCGAAGGTCTGCTCCGGCACACGCTGGAGTCTCTCGCCGGGCAGAGCCTGCCACGGGACGCGTTCGAGGTCCTGGTCGTCGACGACGGGTCGGGCGACGGGACGGCCGCCGTGGTGGCGGGCTTCGCCGGCCGTCTCGACCTGCGGTACTTCTTCCAGGAGGACCTCGGCTACCGGGCCGCCAAGGCGCGGAACGTCGGCATCGCCAATGCGCGCGGCGAGGTGTGCGTGCTGATCGACTCGGGCGTGCTGGCGCATTCCGGCTGCCTGTCCGCGCACCTCGACAGCCACGGATCGGCCGCCGAGCCGGTCGCGGTCTGCGGCTACGTCTACTGCTTCAACCTCGACAACGAGGAAGCCGAGCGGATCAACAAGGTCATCCGCCTGGACGACCCGGACGGCACGATCGCTCAGCTCAAAAAGGAAGAGCAGTGGCTCGACGTGCGCGACCTGTTCTTCTACAGCCGCTACGGCGACGACTTCGCCGACCTGCCGGCCCCCTGGCTCAATTTCTGGACGTGCAACGTGTCGGCCCGCACCGACCAGCTGCGGGACGTGGGCATGTTCGACGAGGCCTTCGTCACCTGGGGCGGCGAGGATCTCGATCTCGGTTTCCGGCTGCACCGTGACGGCGCCAGGTTCGTGCTCAACCGCGACGCCGCGGCCATCCACTGCCCGCACGACAAGAGCTTCGACCACAACAACGAGCAGGCCGAATCCAACTACCACTACATGTCGGCCAAGTACGGCTCGCCGATCGTGGACGTGCTCCTCGAACTGCCGCACATCAACTTCTTCGACATCAACGACATCATCGTCGAACGTGGTCTGGAGGTCCGGTCGTGAATCGCCTGATGGCGAACTCCCCGCGCGATCTGCTCGCCGGGAGGTGGGACATCGCGAAGGTGCTGCCGAAGGCCGGAGCCGGTCTCGTCGCAGCCCTCACCCTGGTCAATCTCGTGCTCGGGGTCCTCCCGGTGGTGTTCGTCGTGGCCACCAGCGTGGTGCTGGGCCGCGTGCCGGCCGCCGTGGAGGGCGGCATCGGCTCGCCCGCCTGGGGCTCGCTCGTACAGGTCTTCATCGTGGCCGCCGCGGCGTTCGTCGCCCAGCAGATCATCGCGCCGCTCCAGGTGTCGCTGGGCGAGCTGATGGCCCGCCGGATCGACGGACAGATGTTCGATGATCTTATGGCGGCGTCGCTCGGCAGCCCCGGGATCGCGCCGCTGGAGGATCAGGAGGCGCTCGACTCGCTCCGCGCCGCGGCGCGCGAACTGGAGTTCGGCGTGCAGAGCCCCGGACAGGGCTGCGCCGGGCTGCTCGCCCTGATCGCCCGCTACACCCAGCTCACCGGCTACGCCGTGGTCATCGGCGTCGCGTTCTCCTGGATCGCCGGGCTCGCCGTGGTGATCGCGGTCATGTTCTTCCGCTATGGCCAGCGCGGCGGTCTGCGCAAATACGCCCGCGTGCGCTTCATGCTCACCTCGGCCGAGCGCAAGGGCGGCTATCTGCAGGATCTGGCCATCCAGCCGGCCGCGGGCAAGGAGATCCGCGTGTTCGGCCTGTCCGGCTGGATGCGCGACACCCTCCATGAGGCGTACATGGCCTGGCTGGAGCCGCTTTGGGCGGCGCGCCGCAGGGTGTACCTGTGGCCGTTCGTGTGGTTCGCCGCCTGGGGGATGGCCGTCACCGCCGTGGTGTTCGGCGTGCTCGGCGCGACCGCGGCCGATTCGCTGACCCTCACCGGCTTCGCCCTGGTCATCCAGGCCGGGCTGGGCGCGCTGCGGCTGTCGGAGTACTACCCCGAGGCCGACCTGCAGACCGCCGTCGGGCTCGAGGCGTACGACGCGGTCAAGCAGTTCGCCGCGCACGTCAAGGACAGCGACACGCTGCCGGCCGGAAACGGACCAGTGCCCGATCCGGTCGGCACGATCACCTTCGACGACGTGAGCTTCCACTATCCCGGCCAGAACCGGAAGATCTTCGACGGCCTCGACCTGACCCTACCGGTCGGGCAGTGCACGGCGATCGTCGGGCTCAACGGCGCCGGCAAGACCACCCTGGTCAAGCTCCTGGCCAGGCTGTACGAGCCGACCTCGGGCGCGGTGCGGGCCGACGGCGTGGACATCGCCACCTACCCGATCGAGGAGTGGCGCGCCAAGCTCGGCGTGATCTTCCAGGAGTTCGCCCGCTACGAGGCGCCGATCTCCGACAACATCGCCTTCGGGTCGATCGGGCACGTCGATGACCGCGCCGGAATCCAGGCCGCCGCGGAGGCGGTCGGGCTGTCCACTCTCGTCGATCGGCTCCCGCGCGGCCTGGACACGCCGCTGGCCCGGCACCTGGCGGGCGGCGCGGAACTGTCCGGAGGGCAGTGGCAGCGCGTGGCGCTGGCCCGCGCGGTGTTCGCGCTGCGGCACGGCTCGCCCATCGTGGTCCTCGACGAGCCGACGGCCAGCCTGGACGTGCGTGCCGAGGCCCGGTTCTTCGACGAGTTCGCCGACCTCACGCAGGGCGCCACCACGCTGCTCATCTCGCATCGGTTCTCGACCGTACGGCACGCCGACCTGATCGTCGTGCTGGCCGGCGGCCAGGTCATCGAGCGGGGCAGCCACGAGGAGCTGCTGGCCCTGGACGGCCGCTACGCCGCGCTGTTCAAGCTGCAGGCCGAGCGCTTCACCGACGACGCGGACGACACCGACATGGACGACGACGCCGACGTAGAAGGGGTGATGGCGTGAAGGACGTCATCACCGGCGCGTGGAAGATGATCGGCACGGCGTGGGTGATGGACCGGCGCAAGACCGTGCTCTCGATCGTCCTCATGATCGCCGGCGCGGCAGCCGCGCCCGCGCTCGCCGCCGCACTCGCATGGATGACCAACGCGGTCGTGGCCGGCGACGCCGGCCGCGCCACGCTGTTCGGGCTGATGGTCGCCTTCCTGTCGATCGCGACGCTGACGTTCGGCCACTTCGCCCACATCGCCTACTTCGAGCTGTCCGAGCTCGCCGAACTCGACTTCGACGAGCAGCTCATCGCGCTGTCGAACGGCTCGCCCGGCATCGAGCACCACGAACGCGCCGAGCACGCCGACTCCCTGACCGTGCTGCAGCAGGAGAGCAGGCAGTTCAGGATCGGCCTGGAGGCGCTGCTCAACAGCCTCGGCCTCGGCCTGGCGGTCGTGCTCACCGCGATCTTGCTTGCCGTGGTCAACCCGATCCTGCTGCTGCTGCCGCTGGCGGCCATCCCGCCGCTGACGCTCGGACGAGTGGCCGAACGCATCCGCGACCGCGCCAAGACGACCACGGCCGAGCCGACCCGGGTCGCGCTCAACCTGTTCCGCCTCTCGACGTCGGCGCGGCTGGCCGGTGAGCTGCGGGTCTTCGGGCTCGCCGACGAGCTGCGCGGACGGCACCAGAGCCTGTGGCGCAGGGCCACGCGCGGCCTGTGGCAGGCCCACCTGACCGCCACCTGGGTCCGCGCCGCCGGCCAGGTCGTGTTCGCCCTGGCGTACGTGGGCGCCGTGCTCCTGGTGGTGCGCGACGCGATCGCCGGACAGCGGGCCGTCGGCGACGTGGTCCTCGTGATCGCCCTGGCCGCGCAGGTCAACCAGCAGGTCACGGCCGCTGTCACGCTGCTGCAGGACCTGCAGCGGATGGCCAGCGCCTATCGGCGGCTCACCGAGCTCCGGGCGGTGGTGCGCGCACCTGACTCGCTCACCACTGACATGATGCCGCCCGACAGTCTGCGCCAGGGCATCCGGCTGGACGACGTCGCGTTCACCTACCCCGGCACGGACCATCCGGTGCTGCGCGGGGTGAACCTGACGCTCCCGGCCGGCTCCACCGTCGCGATCGTGGGGGAGAATGGCGCGGGCAAGACCACGCTGGTCAAGCTGCTGTGCGGGTTCTACCGGCCGTCGCACGGCCAGGTCTCGGTCGACGGCGTCGACCTGCTCCGCATGCCGGTCGATCAGTGGCGCGAGCGGATCTCCGCCGGGTTCCAGGACTTCATCCGCTACGAGTTCCCGCTCGGACGGACCGTCGGCGTGGGCGACCTGCCCAAGATCGACTCCGAGCCGGACATCCGCGACGCGCTGGACCGCGCGCAGGGCACCGACGTGCTCGACCATCTGGCGGACGGCCTGGACACCCAGCTCGGCAAGAGCTACACCGACGGCGCCGAGCTGTCCGGCGGCCAGTGGCAGAAGCTGGCGCTGGGCCGTGCGCTGATGCGGTCGGCGCCGCTGCTGCTGGTGCTGGACGAGCCGACCTCGGCCCTCGATCCGCAGGCCGAACACGCTCTCTTCGAGCGGTACGCCGAGCAGGCGGGCCGGGTGCGCGAGGCGACCGGCGCGATCACCCTGTTCGTCTCGCACCGGTTCTCCACGGTCCGGATGGCCGATCTCATCATCGTCGTCGCGGACGGCCGGGTCGTCGAGGCCGGCGACCACGCCACGCTCGCGGCCGGCGACGGCCTCTACGCCGAGCTCTACGCGATTCAGGCCAAGGCCTACAGCTAGGTCCTACAGCTACGGTCTACCGCTAAATGATTTCCGGAAAGGGTGATCGTCGGTGGTTGGAAATAACCTGAAATTGTCGGTCGTCATCCCCACGTACAATCGGCAGGAATTATTGCGCGAAACGCTGGGAACGCTCACCCGGCAGACGATTCCGGCCGAGGAGTTCGAGGTGATCGTCGCCGACGACGGTTCCTCCGACGACACCAAGGCGGTGGTCGAGTCGTTCTACGGACGGCTGTCCGTCAAGTACTACCTCCAGGAGGACCAGGGCTTCCGGGCGGGCACGGCGCGTAACGCGGGCGCCCGCCTCGCGCAGGCGCCCGTGCTGGTGTTCCTCGACACCGGCGAACTGCCCGGCCCCGGCTTCCTGCAGGCGCACCTGGCCGGTCACGACGGCGGGCGGCGGCGGGCCGTCGTCGGCTACAGCTACGGCTATCCGCGCAAGGGCCCGGTCGAGGGCCTGCGCGACGCCCTTGACCGGATGCCGCCCGAGGAGGTGCTCGCCCACTACGCCGGCGACGACGGCTTCCTCGACATCCGCCACGACGAGTTCGTCAAGTGCGGCTTCGACCTGAACGCCCGGGTCGTGCCGTGGATGCTGTTCTGGTCGATGAACTGCTCGATCAGGGCTGAAGAGTTCTGGGCGGTCGGCGGCTTCGACGAGCGCTTCCACCGGTGGGGCTTCGAGGACATGGAGCTCGGCCTGCGGCTGCACCGCAACGGGCTGCCGTTCCAGCTGCACCGGGGCGCCTGGGCGATCGAGGCGCCGCACGAGCGCGACTGGGACAAGAACGAATCGGCCGCCAAGCAGAACATCGCCGACCTGCTCGCCCAGTATCCCGAACCGGTCATGGAGATCGGCTACGCCGACCTGACCACGTACTCCCTGTGGGACTGGGAGGACGACTACCGCAACCTGCTGGCGTACGCCGAGGGGGCCAGGGCGGACGACGTCGCCGACGAGCTCGACGTGGTGCTGGCGAAGGTCCCGGAGAACCAGCGGATCGCGATAATCGGGTCGGGCGGCAAGCTGCCCGCGTCCGCTCCGCCGTCCATCGTCATGGACTTCGACCGGGAGCTGCTCGACCAGGCCACGGCCACCGGCGGGCACACGGCGCACCACAGCATCGGGATCCGCACGCCCCTCGCCGACCAGTCCGTCGACACCGTCGTCGTGACGTCGCGGCTGGCGGGGCTCTGGGACCGCTGGGGTGGTGACGTCATGGCCGAGGCGCGCCGCATCGGCCGTACCGTGCTCATGTCGGGATCGTGAGCGAGGTCATACGGGACTTCGTCCCCGTCCCGCCGGGCAGGCCGTCGAGCAACGGCCATGCTCCGCCCGCCCGTACGATGAGCGGCCTTCGCGCCCAGCGCGAGGCGCTCCGCGCCCGGATCGCCGCGGGGGACGGCGCCGCGGCCGACCGGCAGCGCGCGCTCGGCAAGCGGACGGCGCGTGAACGCCTCGCGCTGCTGCTGGACGAGGGCTCGTTCACCGAGATCGAGATGTACCGGCGCCATCAGGCGCACGGGCTCAAGCTGGGGGAGAACCGGCCGCACACCGACGGCGTGGTGGCCGGGTCCGGCACCATCGACGGCCGCCGGGTCTTCGTTTACGCCCAGGACTTCACGGTCTTCGGCGGATCACTCGGCGCGGCGCACGCCGCCAAGATCCACAAGGTGATGGATCTGGCCCTGGCCACCGGCTCCCCGCTGATCGGGCTCAACGACAGCGGGGGCGCCCGGATCCAGGAGGGCGTGATGTCCCTCGACGGTTACGGCGGCATCTTCCGCCGCTGCGTACAGGCGTCCGGGGTCATCCCGCAGATCTGCGTCGTGCTCGGGCCGTGCGCCGGGGGAGCCGCCTACTCGGCCGCGCTCGCCGACTTCACGTTCATGGTGCGCGACACCGCGGCGATGTACTTGACCGGCCCCGACGTGGTCGAGGCGGTCACCGGCGAACGGGTCGGGCACACCGACCTCGGTGGCGCCGACGTGCACGGCGGCCGGTCCGGCGTGGCCGCCTTCGTGTACGACGACGAGGCCGACTGCCTGGCCGACGTGCGCCACCTGGTGTCGCTGCTCCCGGCCAACAACCTCGAGCCGCCACCATCCGGACCGTCGTCCGGCGCGTGGGACGACCTTCGGCCGCGCCTTGCCGAGATCGTCCCCGTCGAGCCCAACCGGCCGTACGACATGCGCGACGTCATCGCCGAGATCGTCGACGACGACTACTTCGAGGTGCACGAGGGCTGGGCCGGGAACGTGGTGGTCGGCCTGGCGAGGATCGACGGCGAGGTCGTCGGCGTCGTCGGCAACCAGCCGATGGTGCTGGCCGGCGTGCTGGACATCCCGGCTTCCCAGAAGGCCGCCCGGTTTGTCCGGTTTTGTGATGCGTTCGGGATTCCACTCGTCACGCTGGTCGACGTGCCCGGCTTCCTGCCCGGCCGCGACCAGGAGTACGGCGGCATCATCCGGCACGGCGCCAAACTGCTCTACGCGTACTGCGAGGCCACGGTCCCGCGGGTCCAGGTGATCGTCCGCAAGGCGTACGGCGGGGCGTACATCGTGATGGACTCGCGGTCCATCGGCGCGGACGTGTCGCTGGCCTGGCCCACCAACGAGATCGCCGTGATGGGCGCGGAGGGCGCGGTCAACGTGCTGTTCCGGCGTGAGCTGAACGCCGCCGCCGACGCGGCCGCGCTCCGCGCCGAGCTGATCGCCGAATACTCCGACCAGCTCATCCACCCCCTGTACGCGGCCGAGCGCGGCCTTGTCGACGACGTCATCGACCCCATCGAAACCCGCGCCGAGGTCGCCCGCTGGCTCGCGGCGCTGCGGAACAAACGCGCCCCTGCCCCGCAGCGCAAACACGGCAACGTGCCCCTATGACCTCGGCTGGTCACGACCCGTGGACGGCGATCTCCAGGCGGGAGATCCGGCCTGCGGCGTCGAGGCGGAAACGGTAGTCGAGGTCGACCGGGCTGCCGGGGAAGTCGCCTTCGAGACGACAGGTCACGACCGTCGACCCGTCGGCATGAGCCTGGTGGTCGATGGGTGTCGCGGTGTAGGTGAATTCGCTGGACGTGCGAGCCAGCCATCGTCTGATCTCGGATCGGCCGTGGTAATGGCGTCCGTCGTCGGTGACGTGCGCGTCGTCGGCGAAGCTCACGATCGCGGCGGCGTGGTCGTTGCCCCTGGTCAGGCTCATATAGGCGCGCACGGCGTCGGGAGTGCCTGCGGGCTGGTCGTATGTCATGTCCGGCTCCATCGGT
Source organism: Streptosporangiaceae bacterium NEAU-GS5 (assembly GCA_017592665.1). Classification (GTDB taxonomy): domain Bacteria; phylum Actinomycetota; class Actinomycetes; order Streptosporangiales; family Streptosporangiaceae; genus NEAU-GS5. The sequence goes on from JAGFNW010000026.1 coordinate 44,164, forward strand.
GGATATCAGACGGTGCGTACGGTGCCGCCGTCGACGAGGTAATCCGCGCCGATGACGGCGGAGGCGGCGTCGGAGACGAGGAAGGCGACCACTTCGGCGACTTCGCTGGGTTCGGCGAAGCGGCCGAGCGGGATGCCCCCGAGGGCGTCCATCAGGGAGTGGCGTGCGGCCTCGCGGTCGCCGTCGAACTGCGTGGCGAGCCGCTCGACGAGGTGATCGGCGGCCTGAGTGTGGATGCCGCCGGGAGAGACGGTGTTGACGCGTACGCCGTGCGGCGCCAGCTGGTTGGCAAGGCCGCGGCTGTAGGCGCGCAGGGCCGCCTTCGCGGCGGCGTATCCAAGCGTGCCGTTCCACAGCGGCATGCGCGCCTGAATGGACGCGACGTGCACGATCGCGCCGCGACCGGCGTCGAGCATCGAGGGCGCGATCGCCCGGTCCAGGCGTACGGCGGCCAGGAGATTGAGATCGAGCTCGCGCTGCCAGGTGGCGTCGTCGAGGACGGCGAAGCCGCCGCTGGGCGCGCTCGACCCACCCGCGACGTGCACCAGGATGTCCGGCGCGCCGTCGGCCGTGACCGCCTCCGCGACGGCCGCGGCGGCGTCGGGGGAGGTGAGGTCGGCCGCGACGAACCTGTCGGCCGCGACCGGCCGACCGGCGTCGCTCGCCGGGCCAAGAGCGTCGCCCTCCGGGCCGAGAGCGTCGCCTTCCGGGCCGAGAGCGTCGCCTTCCGGGCCGGAGGTGCTGCCCGTCGCGCCGGACGTGCGTCCGATGGCGGTGACGTGCGCGCCGGCCGCCTTCAGGCGGGCGACGATGGCGGCGCCGGTTCCTCTCGTCCCACCGGTGACCACGGCGCGGCGGCCCTTCAACGACAGCGTTTCCAAGCTGACCATATCAACCTACTTCTATGTTAGAAGTTACTACTTGATGCTAACATAGCAGTGACTGGAGCTGGGGAGTGACATGGTCAGCAAGATCCGGCTGGAAGACAGGGAGTGTCCGCTGTCCACGACGCTGGGCATCGTGGGCGAGTGGTGGAGCGTGCTGATCCTGCACGACTGCTTCGACGGCTATACGCGCTTCGACCAGTTCCAGGCCAACATCGGCCTGTCGTCGAGCATGCTGACCGCGCGGCTGAAGACTCTGGTCGAGCGGGGCATCCTGGAGCGCCGCCCCTACCAGGAGCGTCCGGTCCGGTATGAGTACGTTCTCACCGAACTCGGCCGCTCACTGCGACCGGTGCTCATCGCGCTGGCGGCATGGCGCAATGCGCAGCTGGACCCGGAAGAACGGTCGATGATCCTCGTGGACGCGCACACCGGCCGGGAGATCGAACCCGTGCTTGTCGACGCCGGCACAGGCGAGCGTGTCGGCGGCGCCGAGCACGTGTTCACCGCGGGACCCGCCGCTGGACCTGTCATGCGGCAGCGATACGAAGGCGCGGCGACAGCGGACAACCGTCCGCTCTAGCGCCTACCCGGCACGGGCCAGGAGCGTGGAGAGGTCGACGAGCAGGATCGCCGGATCAGAGGCCGCCTCGGCGCGCAGATCCGCGTCGAACCCCTTTCCGCTGTAACAGGCCAGCACGGTTTTGCGAGATGTCGTAACCGTTGGCGGCCAGCAGGTCGAGGCCACGCCGCAGCTTGCCCATGACCGAAAGCGCGGAGCCGCAGATCAGCACTCTCGCGGCGTTGGCGCCTTGGTGAGTGCGGCCGTGCAGGTCGATCTGCAGGCTTGGCTACCAAGAGCGACTCCATGGCCACCGAAAAACGTTCTTCATTGCGCGCGCCCCCGGGCGCGGCTCACTTGTATGACCTCAGGCGGCGCGGAAGACGCTCGGGGCGGTGAGGGGGAGCTCGCAGGATGCGTATTCGCCGGCCGCCCAGGTCGTCCGCGTGCCGGGCTGGGAGGCGAGCGCTCTGACCCGGCCTTGTTCGCACTTGCGCGTCATGTCGTCCCGGAAGATCGTCCGGCCGTTGCCGTCCAGGTGCTGGACCGCGTAGTTGCCCGCCGTCCATGCCCCACCCGCGCCGTCGTCCGCGATCGCGGTGAGGCCGGTTCCCTCGCTCACCCCTTCACCGCCTATGGTGACGCGCCACCCGTGGCCGTTCCACCGGGCCAGCATCGTCCAGGCCAGGCTCTCCTCCTCGCCGGTGCTGCGGAAGACGCCGCCGACGGCCCACACCTGACCCGAGTCGCGTACGAGGACATTCCGGAAGAAGGAGTGGTCTCCCGCCTTCAGCCCGATGTCGGGGAGGGGGATTTCGGTCCACACGTGGCCGTTCCAGCGGGCCACCGCGGGCTGGAGGGTTCCCCGGCCCCGGCCCACGGCCCACACGTCGGTGGCGCTGCGCCCGTCGACGGCCTCGGCGAAAATCGGCACCTTGGTGTCGCTCCAGCGGCCGCCGGAATCCCGGCGCATCACCACGGGATCGGCCTGACCGGCCCGAAGCCAGATCTCCGAGCCGATGGCACGGGCCTGGGTGATGCCGAGCCCGGTCCCGATGTCCTCGACTCTCCAGGATCGGCCGTCCCAGCGCGCGGCGTACGACCGCGACGTCTGCGGCGCGTAGTCCGGTGGGCCCGTGAAGACCCACACGTGATCGCGGCCGTCCACCGTGACGGCCTGGCCACCGCCCTGCACCGCGGGCAGCGGCACCTGCGTCCAGTCGCGTGTGGTGAATCGTCCCAGCCACGCTTTCCCGGCGAGGTCGCCGATCACCCACGCCGTGCCGTCCCGCTGGACCGCGAGGTCGTGGAACTCCGTCACGATGTCCAGGTCCTGCAGCATGTGCACCGGCTGCCACGGTCCCGCCCACGTCGGCGTCGGCACGGGCGTCGGGGCCTCCCTGCGGGTCTTCCCGAGCGTGTCGAGTGGCTCGCGTGCCGCCGACGGCCGTACCCACGTCTGGGATCGCCGGTGCGGCGTCCCTCCGGGGCCGGTACACGCCGCGGCGAGGAGCACGGCCAAGATCCAGGTGACCGGCGCTGCCACCGGTCGTCGCGCCAACGCCATGACGGCTCCTTGATCCGCTTGGGACCGCCACACTAGCGCCCGGCACGAAGACGTGCCGAGGGCTGCGGGCGGCGATCAGGTCAGGGCCGGAGGCGGGTCAGGGGACGGCGATGGGGGGTGCGTCGGGGGTCAGCAGGCCGTCGAATACGGCGGTCCGGTCGAAGCGCAGGGCATAAGCGCGGGCGCGGCGTTCGCGGTCCAGCCGTTCGGTCGCGGGCATGTCGAGGACGGCCCGATCCACCGCCGCGGCGAGTCCGGCCACGTCGCCGGGCTCGACGATGATGGCCGTGTCCCCGACCGCTTCGAGGGTCCCGCCGGTCGCCGTCGTGATGATGGGGCCGCCGCCCGCGAGCATCTTCTCGGCCAGGGCGATGCCGAACGTCTCGACGAAGTCGGGCTCGGGCTTGGTGGGCAGGACGAACGCCGCGCAGCCCCGCATGAGCAGGGCTTTTTCATTGTCGTCGACATCGGTGAGAAAGACGACGCGGTCGTCGTCGGCGGCCTGCGCCTGCGCGTTCGGCAGCGCCGGCCCAGTGCCGGTGACGACGAGTTTCGCCTGCGACCGGCAGCGCATCCGCCCGTAGGCGCGCAGCAGATCGTGGATTCCCTTGGCCTTGGCCACCCGGGACAGGAAGAGGATGTATCCGTCGCGTTCCAGCCCCCGCCGCGCGAGCGCGGCATCCACCGCCGTGAGGTCCGGATCCAGGAAGGCGGCCGAGTCGATCGGCGGGTAGCTGACGGTCACCCGGCGCCAGCACTGCTCGGCGAAGCCGGTGCCGCAGTGGGCGTCCACCTGCTCGGCCGAAGCGATGATCTCCTGCCGGGTGTACTCCGAGACCGCGACCATCTCGTCGTTGGCCAGGAAGGTGGTGAACAGCATGGCCGCGGCGCCGAACCGGCCCTCCCGCAGGCACGACCGGATCACGTTGGTGACGTCGGAGCCGACCGCTTTCGCGATGGTGCGCACGTCCGGTGCGAAGCCTGCGCCGCGCGCCGCCGTGACCGCGTCCACGACCACCGCGGCGTGCGGGACCAGGTAGAGGGAGATGCAGGTGGTGGGCACGGGCTCGGCGAGCAGTTCGACCAGACGGCCGGTGAGGCCGGCCAGATGGCGCCCGTCCGGCACACGGTAGTCGCCGACCGCTTCCGGCCGCTCCACCGTGATCCCCGGACTGTACGGCAGCAGCCGATCCAACGGCTTGAGCGGCAGCCCGGCCTTCTCCAGTGCCGATATCGGCCACGTCAGCAGCCGTACGTCATCGAAACCGCGGGTGAGCGCCACCTCGGCGAGGTTGCGTGCTTCACCGGAGTGGCCGCAGATGACCGGGTCGGCCCTGACTACGATCACGAGACGCCGAAGGGGGTGGGTCATGGCGCTTCCTTGGGTGGGGCGGACAAGGATGGTGGCCGGATCGTCCGTCCCCACGCCGACGGCTCCGGGCCGAGCCGCAGGTGCAGCAGGCCGCCCTCATGGACGGTCCTGGCACTCAGGTGTGTCGCGTGGAAGGGTTCGCCGTTGAGGGTGGCCGATTGGACGTACTGGGCGGGTGGGTCGTGATCGATGTCGTCGACGCCGATCGGAGTCTCCTTGTGCCCGCTGGTCTCGATGACGAACTCGTTGCCGCCGATCCGAAGCGCGGATCGGGCGTACGCGGGCGCGTTGACGAGGAAGAGGTTCTGCCCGGCGATCGGGAACAGCCCGAGCGAGGCCCACACGTACCACGAGCTGAGCCCGCCGGAGTCGTCGTTACCGGGGAGCCCGCCTGGCCCGGTGCCGAACTGCCAGGTCAGGGCGGCGTGGACCACCTCGGCCGTGCGATCGGGCCGGCCCGCGTAGTGATAGGCCCAGGGCGCCTCCATGTCGGGCTCGTTGTTCAGCCCCTCGAACCGGTTCAGCGCGTATCCAGCCGCCATCTCGGCAGGCTGCGGGCGGATCCCGGGCTGGGACACCGGATCGGCGCCGTATCCGAAGAAGCCGTCCAGCTTTCCGGCGAACGCCGTGTCGCCGCCCGCGAGCGCGACTCTCGCCGCCATGTCGTGCAGCAGACGGAACGAATAGTTCCATTTTCCGCCCTCGTAGAACTCCGAGTCGCGGAGCAGTCCTGTGCTCGGGTCGAAGGCGTTGGTCCACTGGCGGCCGCGCGCCTCGAGGTCGTCGGCCAGGCGCGGGTCGTTCAGCGCGCGGGCGACCTGGGCCGTGCAGTGGTGGGCATAGGCGAGGTCGAGGGTGTGGGTGATCGGGTGGACCACCCCGTGTTCGAGGAAGTCCTCGCCGTACAGGCGGTGCAGGTCCCCGACCATGTGCACCAGTGCCCAGTTCCAGTCGAGGTCCGTACGGCCGAGGGCGTGCGCGTCCGCGAGCGCGGTGTGCGCGAGCGCGCTCGCCTGACGGAAGAACCGGTCGGCGCCGCGCGACATCCGATATCCGATCGGGAAGTTGCCCTCTTCCTCGCAGACCCTGATCAGCGACTCGAGCAGGTCGGCGGCCCGGTCCGGGGCGACGGCGGCGAGCAGCGGCAGCTGCGTCTTGTAGATGTCCCACATGGTGCACACGTCGAACGCGAACGGCCCCGGAGTAGGCCAGAACGGGCTCTCGTCGTCGGCGAAGCACGGCTTGATCAGCGAGTGGTAGAGCGCCGTGGCGAACACGGTCCTGCGGGCCGGTGTCCCGCCCTCGACCTGCACCCGGCCGAGGTGGTCGCTCCAGCGCGCGCGGGTCGCGGCGCGAACCGTGTCGAAGGCCGGTCGCCCGAGGCCGCACTCGCGCTCCAGGTTCTGCCGCGCCTGCTCGCATCCGCGCAGCGAGAACCCCAGGCGCACCTCGATGGTCTGCCCCGCGACCGCCGGGCCTATGAACAGCAGGCCGAACGGCCGTAGCGTGGTCTGCCGGATGCTGTCGAAGTCGAGGCGGGTGCCGCCGTCGATGAGCCGCCGGTCGTACCAGAGCATCTGCCGCCAGCCGGGGTTGTCCACGTCGACGTCGACGTACATCGACAGCGGCACGCCCTCCATCACCACCGTGCCCTGGGCGTGGCCCTGGCCCATGCTCTCCACCTGCGCCCGCACCGGCACGGTGCGGCCGAGTTCGATGGCGAGACCGCCGCACGACAGGTCGATCACCACGCGCGCGCTCTGGTGCTCGGGAAAGGTGTATCGATGTACGGCGACCTTGGAGCCCACGGTGAGCTCGCAGCGGATGCCGGTGTCCATGGTGGCCGCGTAGTAACCGGCCTCCGCCACCTCGTCGTGGAGCGCCCAGGCGTCGCCGAGCGCGTCCAGCGGCTGCACCATCGGGGTGACCCGGAAGTAGTTGTAATACTTGCGGATAGCGCCGGTGCCCGACTGCTGGAAATGGGTGAAACCGGACGCCTGCAACCGCGCGAACATCACCTCCGGCACGCCTTCGGTGTTCTTGGCGTACCGCCCATATCCGGTCGGATACGCACCGGAGTAGGCGCAGGCCGACACCATGCCAAGCGGTGAGGTGGCGCCGGGATGGGTGTTTCCCACCTGCGGTTTCGGCCACCACCACGTGGCGGCGAGACCACGGGCCGGAGGCAGGCCGGTCGCCGCGGTGCCGATGAACGGATCAACATTGCCGAGAATGCCGGGACTCTACCCATTTCGACCGCATGTTAGGTTTCGGCCAGGTGAACTCCCCGTAGGGCCCCTACTTGGCCGGCAGGTGCACGCGGAACGCCTGAACCTCCCGCCATACCTTGCCGTGTTCGGTGGTCCTGGTCGAGACGACGTTCGCGGCCGGGGCGGCGGCCTTTCCAGACTGCACCTCGGCCGCCATGGCCTCAAGACGGCGGGCCGAGGCCTTGATCGCCTTGCTCAAAGTCTCGTACGGCTTGCCGGCGTCGCCGTCCGGGGCCGCGGACGTCACGTCGTCGGCGAGTTCCTTGAGGTCGTCGGCGGCGGCCCGCAACCGCTCGGAGGCGACCGGGATCCTGTCCGCCTGCTCGCGCAGCCTGTCGGCGTCGTCCTGCCGTCCCTCGCCTTCGGCCTTCAGAGCGTCATCCAAGAGGGCTTGTTTCTGCTGGGCGAGCCGGGCGTCGTCCTTGGCGGCCGTCTTCAGCTCGGTGTCCTTCAGGGCCGCCGTCACACGCAGTGCCTCGGCATCGAAGGTGGACTTCTGGTCGCCGTCCTTCTTCTCCGAGTGGCCGCCGCGATCGCCCGCGTCGACCGTCGCGTACGGGAGCAGGTTGCGGAACGTCAGATACGACGTGGCGGCCGTGCCCACATCCCTCGCCTGCAGCACCTGGCGCGCGGCCGTGTACGCGGCGGTGAGCTGCCCGGCTTGGATCTGGTCGAAGGGCAGCGCCGCGTCGAGCTTCATGACGTCCGAAGTGACGTCCTTGAGGACGGCTGCCTGCAGCCGCCCGAGCGCGTCCGCGGGATCCTTGGCCCCGTGGACGAGGGCGTCGGGATGTTGCTGCTCGATCGCCCAGGCGGTCGTGTGACAGCCCATCCCGGCGACCCCGCTGGGAGCCGGCGCACGGCCGTTGACCGTGAATGCCGGCACCTTGCCGTGGTCGTAGCTGACGACCAGGTCCGTCTTCTTCGCATGCTCGACCCATCCGCTGTCCAGCGGGACGGCGATCGGGGGCAGACCGATGTACTCGTTCTGAATCGCCTCGAGCACATCGGTGAGCTTGGCCGGCTCGTCGTCCGCGAACAGCCCGGGATACTCCTCGCGCAGCGCTGACTCCAGCTGGGCGATCGCCGTCTCCGCGGCCTTCGTGATGTCGGCCGTGCCCGTTTCTGAGTCCGGTATGGGGAGGAATCCGGACGCGATCACCGCGTGCGGGTAGGCGGGCGCCATCGTCTGCTGGTGCTCATGCAACAGGTGCGCCAGCACCAGGGCGGCGCGCTCCGGGGCGTGCTCGGCGCGCTGCTTTATCGCGTCCCGGGCCTGGCGGGCCTGGTCCACCTCAGTCGGCACGGCATCGCTCAGCTCCCCGATCTGTTTCTGACCCGTCTTGGTGTGCGCCTTGAGCAAAAGCCCGTGGAACTGCTCGGCGATGTCCTTGAGCGAGGATGCCGCGCGAAAAATGCGGTCGTCCTGGCCCGGCCGCTTCATGATCCTGCCGGCTTCGTCCTTGGCGCCCTGGAGTTCCTTCGGAGTGGTCGCCGCCGAGGGTTTCCCCATCAATTTCGTCAGCGTGTCGCCAAGGCCCTGCACGGACGTGAAGTCATCGTTGACGGTGGTCACGAGAGTCGGGTCGAGGGCGAACTGGATATGCGACTCGCGCAACGCCGCGTCGAACGCGAACATGCTCCACAACGAGTCGTCGAGCAACAGGGCGTCAGGATGGCCCGCCGCCAGCTTCTCCCGCTCCGCCTGTTTCTCCTCCTGTTTCATGTCCTTCTCGGCCGTGCGGCGCTGTTCCTCGAAGTCGACGAGGTTGTTGCGATACCGGCCTTCCCCTGAACCGACGGACCCGCGCTCCGACTTCGGTGGCACGGTGGTGAAGGGCAAGTAGTTCTTGTACGCGAGATGCTGGGCCACCGCCAAGGACAGATTGGCGGCCGCCTTGTCCGGAGTGGTGGCGCTGTCGGCCTCGTCCAGGAAGTCGTTCACGCGGAAGGCCGCGTCCTCAAGGCGGGGGACGCGCCGGTCGGCGTCGTCGCCGGCGAGTTCGTCGAGCAGGCGCGCGCCAACGGAATTCGGGTCGGCCATCTCCTCGTCCGCCTCGGCCTGCATCTGCCGCAGCGTCTCGGTCGCGTCCGCGATCGACTTGCCGTGGAGCCGGGCGCGCACCGAGTCGACATGCCCCTGCCAGGCGGTCGTGTGGTCGCCCATCCTCGCGCCGAACGGCGACGGCGTACGCTGCAGCGAGCTGATGGTCACCCCCTCGATGGTGTTCGTTTCGCTCATCTCGATCGCCGGCCGCAAATGAATCTCGGCCCCCTTGGGCAGCTTGTGCTCACTTGCCGTGACCGTCCGCCGCTTCTTCGTCGGATCGCCGGGGTCAGGCGTCTTGAAATCCACACTGTCGCGCTTGAGCGGCCCGGTGGCCGGCGAGGGGGTTCCGATGAGCGCGGTGCTGGCGGTCCGCTTCGTCTTGCTCAACGAACCGGTCGTGCTCAACGAAGGGTCTGTGCCATCCGCCGTTGGTTCCGAAGCCCCCACATCGATGGGGTCCGAGTCTGAGCGCGATACGGTCTTCGTCTTCTTGCCGGCCTTCGTCTTCCCCTTGCCGCGGACCGCCACTGATCCTCCCCGAGCCTCGTCCGGCATCCGCCACTATCATCAGAAGTCCGGACCACCCCGTCGAGACCCGGTTTCAGAGGGTCGCGAAGCTTAGCTGCCGAGGGCGGCGAAATTCAGCAGCCAGAACTTCTCGGGGACTCCGAAGAAGGCGTCGGCGCCCTGGTGGGCCATGGCGAAGGCGGCGGCGGAGTCGACCAGCTGGCGCTTGGCGTCGGACTTCGGCGGGTGGGTGGCGCGGTCGGGGCTGGCCCAGTAGGCGAGGCCGTCGCCGAGTCCCAGGTTGACGCCGCCGTCGCCGAGGACGGGGGCGTTGCCCCACTTGGTCATGAGGGTGCCGACCTGGCCGGTGTCGAGGTCGTACGCGATGGAGCTGGGCGCGCGGGAGCCGGCCGGGTTGTTGGCCGGGGGAGTGGTCCGCAGCAGCAGATAGCGCTGCGAGACGAGCCCGAGCGGCGCGGTCACCCAGGCGGGCAGCCGGGCGTAGCGCTTGCCGTCCGTGCTCTGCACGACGACGCGGCTGCCATGGTCCTTGCCGACGCACCAGCGGGGCCCGCAGCCGAGCGTCACCTGGGTCAGCTTGGGGAACAGGTGCGCCTCGCCGGTGAGCACGTTGACGACGCCGGCGTCGCGCGAGGCCCACGGCCAGTCCTGCAGGTGCAGGCCCATGGTTCCGGGGAATTCCTCGTCGTCGCCGCCGGACAGCGGGATGCGGCGCAGGCCGTTGGCGGACGACCAGACGATGGTCTCGTCGGTGATGGCGAACCGCGGCGCGATGTCGGCCGGTACGTCGTCGATGGTGGCGAGGAGCGTGGCCTTGCCGGCCGCTTCCGTGCCGAGACGCGGCATGAGCCAGAACTCGCCCTGGTGCGTGGCGCCGCCCGCCGTCGCGGCGGTCAGATACCAGACGATCGAGCGGGCGTCGACGCGGGCGGCCAGGATCTGGTGACCGGTGAGGTCCTTGGTCTTCGGCATCTCACCGAGCCGGGTCGTGGTGTTCGTGGTGGTGTCGAGGCGGAGCAGGGAGAACGCGCCGGTGCTGCCGTCGATCTCCTGCACCAGGATGTGCGTGCGGTCCAGCGAGGCCAGCGGGTGGTAGCGCGAGTCTTCGGCCGACCAGACGGGCACCTTGACCAGGGCCTGTGGCCACAGCTGGCCCGCCCATGGGAACGGCACCATTTCGGCGGGAAACGGCATCACCTGGATGTCCGGTTCTTTCGGCTTGGCCGGGCCCATGTTGACGCGAACGAGCACGCCCACGATTGCGGCCAGTACGAGCAGAAAGAAAGCGGCGAAGGCTAAGTCACCCCTGTGCTTCACGGTCCAAGACTAAAGCGAAATGCGCTGTATCTGTTGATTGCTCCCGCCGTTACAGGGATATTGCTTGAGCTGCACGTTGTCGGTCTGCTGGGAGCTCGGCAGGTCGAGGCACTTGCCCGAGTGCCGTGCCACGAGGCGGACGAAGCCGCCGCCCGCGTCCTGCATCGTCCACTGCTGGTTGGACCCGGTCCCGCAGGCCCACTGGATCACCGCGGCGCCGTCGGCCGTGCTGCCCGAGGTGACGTCCAGGCACTTGCCCGAGTTGCGCGCGACGACCTGGACGAATCCGCCGCTGATCGACTGGACGCGCCACTGCTGGTTGGTCCCGCCGTTGCAGGTGAACTGGATGACGGCCCCGCCGTCCGAGGTCGATCCGTCCCGTACGTCCAGGCATTTGCCCGAGTGCCGCAGGGTCAGACGGTCGTTGCCCGAGCCGTTGCCGGTGATGGTCCCGGCCGCCGCGTCGATCGTCAGGTCCCTGGCGTACGCCAGGGACATCGTGGTCGCGGTGGGGAACTGGAGCGGCAGCCAGACGTACCGCGAGTCGTTGACCGGGCCGCCCCACGCGCCCGCCCAGCGGTCGCCGAGATAGAGGTACGCGTTTCCGACCGGCAGCACGAAGGCCGTCTGCGAACCGAAGGCGGTCGAGTCGCCCACGTTCGACAGCCCGCTCCAGGTGCCCTCGACGCTCGACGCCGTCGCGTACTTCTGCTGGTTGGGCGCCCATCCCGTGGCCGCCGACGTGAGCAGGAAGTAGACCGAGCCGCGCTTGAACATGGCCGGCGCCTCGCGCCAACTGGCCGGCCACAGCCGTTGCACCCGCGCCGCGACCTGCGTGTAGTCGGCGGTCAGCCGGTAGACGTGCAGGTCGGCGTTCTCGTTCGCGGCCGAGATCATGTACGCGGTCCCGTTGTCGTCGCGGAAGAGCGTGATGTCGCGCGACATGAACCCCAGCGGGCGGGAGCTGCCGAGATAGGTGTACGACCCGTCGACGGTCGACGAGACGGCGACCGCGGCGCGGGCCTCGCCGTAGTCCGAGCCGTTCTCCTTGTGCATCCACATCACGTATTGGCCGGTGCTCGCGTTGAAGATGACCTTCGGCCGTTCGATGTTGGCCCGCTGGAGTTCGGCCGCGCTCGACTGCGTGAGCACGTTGGCCCGGAACTCCCAGTTCCGCAGGTCGGAGGAGCGCCACACGGACACGGCGCGGAAGGTGTTGTCGGCGTTGCGGTTCTCGCCGAACCAGTAGAAGAAGGTCCCGACCTTCAGCACGCCGCCTCCGTGTGCGTGGATCAGCCCTCCGGAGGTGTCGGTGAACTGCGCGCCCACCGCCACCGTGACCGGCGCCGCGGAGGCGGTCGTCGCGGGCAGCAGGCCCGCGCCGAGCAGCACGGCCATGAAGATCGTGAGCATGTGGCGGCGCATGGCGGCACCCCGCTTCCCAGGACGGTCGGCATTTCACGGCGCGCTCGCCGTCGTCCCGGCCGGTTCGATCCTTGGGGACTCGGCTCCCGCGCCCTCACTCCTTGATAGGCCGCCCGGTGCGCGGGGTCACTCGCGGCGATCGCCGACGACGGATCGCCCCAGGTCAGCGCCGAACGTTTCATCCACTCGCTCGGCGGAGGCGGCCACGGACGCGCTCGCCAGGTCGAGCGCGTCCCCGGCGCTGACCATCAGCGAGACCAGCTGCGATTCGAAGAGGCTGGCCGGATCGTACGGATCGATGAGGTAGCCGCCGAGCTCGAGCGTGACGAGCCCGTGCACGGCGATCCACATCTGGTGGGCGACGAGCTCGGCGTCGCCGGCGCGGAAGCGACCGGCGGCGAAGCAGCGCGCCGCGCAGTCGACGACGTGCACCAGCGTGTATCGGCCGTGCTGCCGGTCGGCCTCGCTGAGCGAGAACCCGGCGGGACTGGCGCCGCTGAACATGACCGCGTAGAGGTGCGGGTTGGCCCGGGCGTTCATCCGGTATGCCCGGCCCAGCAATGCCATGTCGGACACGGGGTCGCCGGTGGGCTCGACGCGGGTCAGGTAGGCCTCCAGACGCGCGAAGCCCTCCCGGACCATCTCGCGGACCAGTTCGCTCATCGCGCCGAAGTGCGTGTAGACGACCATGGTCGAGGTCCCGGCCTCGGCGGCGATGCGCCGGGTGGACAGGGCGCGGGGCCCTTCCTCGGCCAGCAGCCGGGCCGCGATGTCGACCAGGGCGGGGCGGGTGCGCGGGTCCGAACGCCTAGGGCTCACCTTGACAGTATTCCATAACGGCGATATCTTTTAAACACAACAGCGTTATGGAATGTCTGACAAGGCCTCTCACGAGGGAGGTGCCGGGATGCCAGTGTCTGTCACGGAGCACGCGCTGCCGGTCCTGGGCGAGCTGCCCGACGACCTGTCCGGCTGTTTCCTGCAGGCCTTCCCGCATCCCGCGCGCACGCCGTCCGCCGCGATTCCCGATCCCGACCGGCTGCGCGCCGCGCTGGCCCCGCCCATCCTTGCCGGTGTGCGCGTCGCTGACGGCCGGGCGTACAAGATGAGCGCGCACGCGCCCCACCCCGCGCCGCATCCCGCACTGCTCGGATCGACGGTCGCCGGACACGCGTCCGTAGCGCGGCCGATGGGGGAGCCGGGCGGCGCGCGCTGGCACACGGTCGCCTCCTATCCCGGTCTCGGTCGCGCCGACCATCTGGTCATCGACGACGGCGACGTGGTCCGCGCGCGCTCCTTCCCGCTGCCGGGCGAGCCGCTGTTGACCGCGGTCGCGGTGACCGAGCGCTTCGTCGTCGTGTTCGACCAGCCCATGCGGCACAGCAGGGCGGCCGCGCTCGTCGGCCTCGGCTTCCCGTACGCCTGGCGGCCTGACCGGCCGGCCCGCGTCGGCCTGCTTCCGCTCGATCCCGAGCGCCCGGCCCGCTGGTTCGAGGTCTCCCCGGCGTACGTCACGGAGGCCGTCAACGCCTACGACGCCGGCACCCGCGTGATCGTGGACGCCATCTGCCACCGGCATCCCGCCGACGGGGACACGGCCCGGCTGCGCCGGATCGCGCTCTGCCTGGCCTCCGGCGGCGTCCTCGAGCGCGAGCTCGCGCCGGCGCGGCACGCGGTGGTCGACTCGCGCGTCACCGGGACGGCCCACCGCTTCGTCGTCAGCGTGTCCGGCGGTGCGTCCGGTGGCGCGCTCACTGTCCATGATCTGGCCACCGGCGGTCAGCGGCGGCGGGCCTTCGGCCCCGAGTGGCGGCTCGGCGAGCCGGTGTTCGCCCCGCGCCCGGGTGGCGGCGAGGGCGCCGGCTGGATCGCCGTCCTGGCCCAGGATCCCGTACGGCGCCGCGCGCGACTGGTCATCCTCGACGCCATGGACGTGGCCGCCCCCGGCGCCGAGGTCGAACTGCCCGATCTGCTGCCCGACGCCGTCCGCGTCACCTGGGCGCCCGCGCGACCCGCACGAGCCCGATGACAACCCCGGCCGCGCCGGCCACCAGCAGCAGCGCGATCATCACCCACTCGTTCGAGCCGCCGGGCCCGTAGACGCGCGTCGGACGGCCCACGTCGAAGGCCTGGGTCTGCTGGCCCTCGTGGAGCATGCCGCGGTCCGCGCCGTACAAGGCGATGTCGGACATCCGTACGCTCCCGTCGGAGGCGCGGAAGTCGCCGTACCAGGTGCACGCCTCATGCCCGGGATGCTCGACGCAGTCCAGCCGCTGGGCGGTGAAGACGCCCGGCGTGCCGTCCGCCGTGGCCGCGCGCACGGCCGGGCCGATCGACGGCACGGCCAGCCAGATCAGCCCGATCCCGGCCAGGATGAGGATCACACAGGAGAAGATCGGGCGGCGCCGCCGTCGCGAGGACGCCGGCGCCGATTCGACGTTCAGAGAGCTCATGCCGCGGCGGCGACCGGCGCGCAGTTGCAGGCCATCGCGCTCCGTTCGGTGGAGCTCGGCCTCTTGTGCAGGATCACCGCGATGATCATCGGGATCGTCACGATCGTGTTGTAGAACAGGTGCAGCTCGACCCGCGGGAACCACAGCTGCAGGATGCTCGTGACGGCCGGGCGTCCGAACAGGTGGTCGCCGGTGACGGCCTGGCCGAGCAGCAGCAGGTGCTCGAAGTGGTGCCAGACCTGGATGCCGAGCGCGATGTTCCACCACGTGCGCGCGCGGCCGGTGAATCCCTTGCGGAGGACGATCAGGGCGACGAGCATGATGAGCGCGTAGCCGTAATGCAGCCATTCGGACGTGACCAGCCACGGAAATGCCAGGCCCAAAACGCCTTTCGCGTCCGGGACTTTCCAACCGAGAGCGTAGATCTGGATCGCCTGGGCGATGTGCTCGGCCCAGTGGGCCACCACGATCACCATGAAGACGTTGAGCGCGGTCCGGTGGTACCGGGCGTTCAGCGCCGTGGGCTGCTGGATCGCCATTCGTTTTCCTCCGCTGGTAGTCAGGGCCCAGGGGTTGATTGTTTGGGATTCCACGTCCTTTGTCTTCTTCAAATGTGCTCTTGTCCAGGGGGAATTTAGGGGTTATGTTCTTCTCATGCCGAGTAAGACTCCAAGTGAGAACGACTTTCTCCAGTCGTACGATCCGAGGGGGTTCGATCCAGTAGCGGTGACCGTCGACGTGGTGGCGCTGACGATCAGAGACGGCAGGCTTCACGTGCTGCTCGTGCGGCGCGGCGAACCGCCATACATCGGGCAGTGGGCGCTTCCCGGAGGCTTCGTGCGCAACGAGGATCTCGAAGAGGCCGCCGCCCGCGAGCTGGCCGAGGAGACCGGGCTGGTGCCCGGCGACCTCGACCGCGTCCACCTGGAGCAGCTCGGCTCGTACGGGAGACCCGGCCGGGACCCGCGGATGCGCGTGGTCACCGTGGCCTATCTGGCGTTCGCGCCCTGGCTGCCC
Source organism: Streptosporangiaceae bacterium NEAU-GS5 (assembly GCA_017592665.1). GTDB lineage: Bacteria > Actinomycetota > Actinomycetes > Streptosporangiales > Streptosporangiaceae > NEAU-GS5. The sequence goes on from JAGFNW010000026.1 coordinate 59,609, forward strand.
GACCCGAAAGCGGGCAGCGACGCCGCGGCGGCCGAGTGGACCCCCATAGCCGAGACCAGGCAACTGGCCTTCGACCACGACCGCATCCTCGACGACGGACTGGAGCGCGCCCGGTCCAAGCTCGAATACACCCCGCTCGCGACGAGATTCGTGGGCGACGAGTTCACCATTTCCGACCTGCGCGCCGTCTACGAGGTCGTGTGGGGGGAGCAGCTGCACGCCGGCAACTTCCACCGGAAGGTCCTGTCTGTCCCCGGGTTCGTCGAGAGCACGGGCGCCAGCACCGAGCGCGGGGGGCCACGCGGGGGGCCTCGCGCTCGGCTCTACCGCAGAGGCGATGCCAGGCAACTGCATCCGGCCCTGCTGCGGCCCTCGCGTGAAGACGAGATCCGTTAGGAGCGATCAGCATGAAGACGAACGGAGCCGCCGGGGGGTACCGCCCACGACATGGCGAGGGTGGCTTCGAATGGGACCTCGGTCCCTACGCGGGGTCATATCTGGGGCCCGACGCAGAAGAGGGGGGCGGCCTGCGCCGCCGGCCCTACCAGCAGTGGCGCGTGCACCCCATGCTCGACCCGTATGACGTGCCCGTCCGCGAGGCGCGCGACTCGGCCGAGCATCCCGAGACCGTGCCGGTCGCCGTGCTGTTCGACGTCACGGGATCGATGCGGGACGTGCCGGCGCAGCTGCGCGAGCGCCTGACCCGCCTGCTGCCCGCGCTCCGCGCGCACGTGGCGCATCCGATGGTGCTGTTCGGCGCCATCGGCGACGCGACCTGCGACCGCGCCCCGCTCCAGGTGGGGCGCTTCGCGGCCGACGACCGCGGGGCCGAGCGCGATCTCGACGCCATCCTGCTGGAAGGCGGTGGTGGCGGACAGATGTCCGAATCGTATGAGCTGGCGCTGTACTTCCTTGCCCGGCACACGGCGCTGGACTCACGCGAACGGCACGGCAAACGCGGCGTCGCGTTCCTGATCGGCGACGAGCTGCCCTACCCGTTCGTCAAGGGCCACGAGGTGGCCGGGGTGTTCGGCGAGCCGCTGGTCAAGGACATCCGGCTGGACACGGTCCTGCGCGACGCGGGCGCTCTGTGGGATGTGCACTTCGTCATCCCCGGCGGCGCCCTGTACGCGGGGGACCACTCGGTGGGCGGCTTCTGGCGGGAGCTGCTCGGCGACCGGGTGTTCGACCTGTCCGACGTGTCGAAGGTCTGCGAGCTCATCACCGAGGTCGTCGCCAACCGCGTCATGTGCGCGGAAGCGACCGCCTGCGCCGGCAAAGCCGAAGCCACGGCCTGCGGCTAACCCCGCGCCAGAAGGCCGCGGTCCGAGGCCGGGCGCATGAGACGGCGCCGTCCCGTCCCCCACCGGGGCGGTCCGACGAGGCCCGCTGGCGGGGTGGCAGACCCGCCAGCGCGGCCTGCGGGCGCGGACGCCCGCATCCCCCCGGCCTGGTTCAGTGAACGCCCGCCCCTACGAGCTCTGCTCAGTGGACGCCGACCCACGTCGAGCTCTGCTCAGTGGACGTCGGCCCCCTACGAGCTCTGCTCAGTGGGCGCCCACCGCACCGGCCCGGCTCAGTTGTAGGGCCGGATCAGGGGATTCGTGCCGTGGTAGATGCCGGCCGGGTTGGGGTGCCACAGCCACAGGTGGAGGGTGACCAGCTTCGGGTGCCAGAGCAGGAACTTGGCTCCGTCCTTGCTCTTCTTCGGGCACGTGGCCTGCGAGGAACGCTCCACGAAGTCGCCGTCCTTGTAGTGGCAGGCGGCCGGGAACGAGCCGTACTTGGCCCCCGGCAGCGGCGCCTTGTCCGGCTTCTTGGGATACACCCACTCGAACGCGACCAGCTGCCACTTCTTGCCCGACTTCTCGTAGACGAGGATCGGCGGATGGCGGACGTCGAAGTCGGCGATGCCCGTGTTGATGAAGTGGTAGCCCATGTCGGGCATCATCTTGGTGAGGATCTGGTAGCCGTCCTTCTTGGCGCGGTCCAGGCTCACGGCGTACTTGGCGGTGGCGGCCCGTCCGTCCTTCAGCGCCTTGGCCAGCGTCAGCGAGCTCTCCGCCGAGGCGTCCGAGGACATGTCCATGCCATCCATGCCGGACATTCCCGGCGTGTCGTGCGACATGGTGGCCGGCTTGGCGGCCGGAGGTCCTGCGTCGGGCGCCGGCAGCGTCGCGGGCAGGGCCGGATAGGCGAGGGCGGGCGCGGCCGGTGCGAGGGCCATCGCGGCGATGGCTCCCGCTGCGGCGAGCCGCCCAGTGATATGGCGAGGCATAAGTGTGCACGCTCCTTTCTTCACCGAGTGTCAGCTCGGAGGGAAAAGGCGGGCATCGGGCGCTCGTGCCTATGTTTGGGGGAGCAGCTCCCTATCTTTCCCGGTTCGCTACCTGGTTTCGGATGCCGGTCGTCCCATGTCGGTCTCGGAGAGCCTCCAGCGCGCGGCGTCGTGGCGGCTGGTCACGCCCAGCTTGCCGAGGATCGCCGACACGTGGTGCCCGACCGTCTTCTCCGAGATGAGCAGCCGCGCCGCGATGTCGGCGTTGCGCAATCCCTCCGCGAGCAGGTCGAGAACCTCTGCCTCGCGCGTGGTCAATCCGCCGGGATGGGCCAGCGTCGCCCGCCGGGGCCGCACGTCCAGGCCGAGCGCGCGCAGCCGCCGGGTCAGCAGCAGCGCCGCCGGTCCCGCGCTCAGCCGCTCGAGCCGCTGCAGCGCCTGGGTCAGATCGACCGGATCGGCGCTGTCGCCGCGGGCCAGGGCCGCCTCATAGGGGCAGCCCAGCCGCTCCCACGCCGCCTCGGCGCCGCTCCAATCCCCGTGCGTCTGCATCCCGTACGGTGTGGCCTCGGACACCGGTCCGCCCGCCCCGGCCAGCCACAGCCAGTAGCCGAGCTCGCCTTCCGCCCAGACGTGGCCGAGCCGTACGGCGAGCTCGAAGGTGGGACCGGCGAGATCGGGGATTTCGGCCACGCGTCCGTCCAGCCACGCGGCCTCGGCCAGCCCGGCCGCGACCGGCCACATCCGCTGCAGATCGGTGGTCGGGGCGGCCAGCGCCCACGCCTCCGTCAGCCGCGCGCGGCCGTCGGGGTCACCACGGCGGACGAGGATCCGGCCGAGCGCGCACAGCGCGGTGATCCGGGCCGGCACGATGCCGCCCGACGGCAGCACGCTCGCCGCCTCGGACCAGCGTCCGCGTTCCAGCAGCAGGCGGCCGAGCCACGCCCGCGCATACCCGTGGACGGAGTCGAGGTCGCGCTCGCCCGTCCACTCGACGGCCCGGCGCAGCCAGCGTTCGGCGACGGCGTAGCGGCGGATCTCTCCGGCGCCCGAGCCGAGGTTGACCATGGCGCCCGCGACCGCGGCGTCGTCGCGCGCCGCCTGGGCCACCTCCACGCTGCGCCGCAGCATCGCCTCGGCCATGTCGGGGTCGCGGAACCACTGCGCCGCGCCGACCGCGTTCAGCGCCCGGGTCAGCATCGGCGCGTCGCCGGTCAGCTCGGCCAGTTCGATGGCCCGCTCGCCGAGCTCGATCGCTCCTTGGACGTCGCGGGAGAGCATCCGCAAATAGGCGGCCCACGTGCAGGCGGCCGTCAGCGCTGGGCCGGGCGCGGCAGGATCGAGCAGCGCGAGCGCGTCCCGTGTGGACGCGTGCGCGGCGGTCGTCTGTCCGGTCGTCCAGAGGTAGTTGGCGCGCCGCGCGAGCAGCCGTGCCTCGTGTTCGGTGTCGCCCAGCTCGCGCCAGATGTCCAAGGCGCGTTGCGAGGAGACCAGGGCCCCGGCGTTCCGGTCGACGGCCGAACAGGCCGCGGCGTGCAGTTCGAGCAGCTCGGCCCGCTCCCGTCCGGTGACGCCCGCGATGTGGCGCAACGCGCGGTCGTACTGGTCGGCCGCCTGCCGGTGCGCCCCCGCCCGGCTGGCGAGCTCGGCGGCGCGTGGCGCGTGCTCCAGCACGGCCGTGCCGTCGCCGGCCTCCTCGGCGTGGTAGGCCAGGCGCGCCGGGTCGGCGTCCGGCTGGGCCGCCAGCCGGGCCAGCGCCGCGGCGTGCAGCGCCGCCCGCCGCACCGGCGATATCGCCTGCTCGACCGCGAGCCGGCCGAGCTCGTGCCGGAAGCGGACCCGCGTCCCCTCGCTGACCAGCATGCCGGCTGTCACGCACTCGTCGGCGTGCTCATCGAGCAGCCACATGTCCACCTGGCCCGGCATCACGGCCACTGCCTCGAGCGCCGCACGTGCCGCCGGGCTGAGCCCGGCCGTCCGTGCCAGCACGGCGTCCCGTACGGTCGCCGGGACCTCGCGCCCCGGATCGGCCAGCACCTCGGTGACGAAGAACGGGTTGCCGCCGGTCCGCTCGTGCAGCACACCCGGATCCATCCCGTACGGCTCGGCCAGCCGGGCCACCGAGCCGGCCGAAAGCGGGGTCAACGGGATCCGGACCACCGACCGCTCCGCGGCCAGCGACCCGAGCACGCCGAGCAGGCCGGGGCCCACCTCGTCGTCCCGGTAGGTGACCACGAGCAGGCCGGGGGTCCCGCCGATCCGGCGGGCGGCGAACAGCAGCAGATCGAGCGTGGCCTCGTCGGCCCAGTGCGCGTCCTCGACGACGACCGTCCGCCCGGCGGACAGCACGTCGAGGAACGCATTGAACCGGTCGTATCGCTGGGCGTCGGCCGCGAGCGTACGCCCAAGTGGGCCGCCGCACGCGCGGGCGATGTCGTACAGCGGGCCGAGCGGCCGGGGCGTCCGCAGCGCGTCGCACCGCCCCCACAGCGCGCCGCCGGGCACAGAGTCGGCGAATCCGGCGATCAGGGCCGTCTTGCCGACGCCGGCCTCGCCGGAGATCAGCGCGGCGCGTCCTCCCGCGCGATGGCAGGCCTCGAGCGTGGCCAGCGCGTCCGCCCGCTCGAGGAGCTCCATGCGCGGATGGTAACCGCCTTCAGCCGCCGATGCCGAGCGCGGTCAGTAGAACCAGGACGACGGTGGTGACGGCGAGCAGCCCGTGGCCGGCGACGACCGCCACAGGGAAGGGCTGCTCAGGCGCGGCGGACCCCTGAGTGGACTCCTGCGCGGACTCCTTAGCGGACGCTGGTCCGGCGCCGCCTACCTGAGTGCCCACGGTGGCGCGGCGCGCGCCCAGCCAGCGGAACAGCATCGTGAATCCCAGCAGGGCCACCGGCACGAGCAGGATGAACGCGGTCCAGGCGAGGGCGTCGGAATCGGCGATCACATAGGCGATCCACACGATCAGGCCGATGGCGGCCAGCGCGAAGTGGCCGAAGATGACGGGCGCGGGAAGGCGGCTCGACCCGCCCCGTGCGCCGCCGCGCGAGATCCAGGTCCCGAGCATGTAGAAACCGCCGAGAGCGGTCAGCACCCAGGTGATGAGCGCGGCGATGGCCATGGAAGCCTCCAGGACTTCAGCGGGAATGGGGGGCGAAGCCTTCGGCCTGGGTCGCCTCGTCGACGACCCGCACGCCGTAGCGGTAGGCGAGCCTGCCGCCGAGATATCCGGACACGGCGAGGACGGCGAGGCTCACGGCGTTGAGCGCGAGCGGACCGGCTCCGACGGCCCCTGTGGGCCCCTCGCCCGCGTGCCGCCAGAGGAAGTTCACCAGGTATGAAGTGGTGACCAGCAGGTTCAGCGTCATGTGCAGCAGGCCCGTGCGGTGCGCGGGCGTCCCGGACGGGATCGCCAACAGGTCGAGGAACCCGGCCATGCCTGCCGCCGCAGCCCCCACCACACCGAGCGCGATCAGCCACATGGCGCCGAGCGCCAGGAACTCCGGATTTCCTACCAGGTGCGACGCGGCGTCGAAGACGAACGCGCTGACCCACGCGCCTATGGGCACCGTCACCAGGATCGGATGGATCGGATGCCCGTACGTTCCCGCAAGCACAGTGACCGGCCGTTTGGCCGACGGCTGAACCGGCATGGTCACCACCTCCTTTTTCACTAACAATCATTGGTCTTATTCGGTTCCGGCGTCAAGGGACTACGCCCACGGACTCGATCACCAGCGACGATGAGCGCTACCCTGGCGCTGTGACATCCGAAGACGCGGGCATCGGCCCCGTCGGCGCTCTCACGGAGGAGCTGCGGCGGCGGATGTTCGACTTCGTCCGGCGGGCGCGGCGGCCCGTCACCCGGGACGAGGCCGCCGCGAGCGCCGGCATCTCACGCAAGCTGGCCGCGTTCCATCTCGACAAGCTGGTCGAGGTCGGGCTGCTGCGGGCGCGCTACGAGCCGCCGGACGGGGTGCGCAAGGTAGGCCGCCAGCCCAAGGTCTACGAGGCGTCCGGGCTGCAGATCCAGGTCACCATTCCCGAGCGCCGCCACGAGCTGCTGGCGGGGATGCTCATGCGCGCCATCGTCACCGAGCGCGATGACGAGAGCGCCACCGACGCGGCCATGCGCGTCGCCGGCGAGCGCGGCCACGAACTGGGCGAGGCCGACCGGGACCATGCCACGCCCTCCCGCGCCGACGCCGACAGCGGGCTGTCGAACCGCGGGCTGTCGATCTGCGAGCGGATGCTCGACGAGCACGGCTTCGAGCCGATCCGCGAGGGCCCGTCCCTCGTACGGCTGCGCAACTGCCCGTTCCACCCGCTCGCGGCCGAGGCGCCCGATCTCGTCTGCGGGATGAACCTCGCCTTCCTGTCCGAATACCTGCAGGCCATGCGGATCGCCGAGGTCCGGGCCACGCTCGTCCCCCGCGCGGGGGAGTGCTGCGTGGAGCTTTCCACCAACGACCAGGTCCCGTGACAGGCGGGCGATCAGGGCCTTGACAGGCGTGCCCCGAGTGGCATTCGCTTCCCTAGTCTTGCGAGGGAAGGTTGACCATGGCCGCTCGTCGTCGCATCGCCTTAGCACTCCTGTTACCGATGGCCCTGACCTGGTGTGTCGCCGCCGGAACGGCCGAGGCGGCCGCCGCGCCCGGCGGACCGGGTGACCTGTCCCGCTTCGACCTCGCCCGCAAGGACTGCGTCGGCACCGCGGCCGGCACGGCCTCCAAGGTCTGGTACACCGTGGCCGGCGGCATGCTCTCCGACGTCTACGAGCCGACCATCGACAACACCAACGTCCAGACCATGCAGTTCGCGGTCACCGACGGCAGCACGTTCACCGAGCTGCAGGCCCGCGACACGACCTACACGGTCGACACCGACGGCACCGGCATGACCTGCACGATCACCTCGAAGAGCAAGCAGGGCCGCTACACGCTCACCACGACCTATGTGACCGACCCGGTCCGCGACGCGGTCGTCGTGCGCACCCGCATCCAGCCGGCCGGGCTCCGCCTGTTCGTACGGCTCGACGCCACGGTCAACGGCAACGGCGGCGGAGGGCCGGCCAACGGCGGCGCCGACTCCGCGGTCGTGACCGACCGGACGCCCGTGCTCTTCGACGAGAACACCGTGACCAACGCCGCGGCCCGCGACTACGCCGTCCCCACCTATCTGGCGCTCCGCGGAGCGACGCCGTTCCGGCAGGCGAGCGTGGGATACGCGGGCACGGCGAGCGACGGTGCGGTCCAGCTCGACACGGCGCGCGCGCTCACGCCGTACGACGACGCCCCCAACGGAAACGTGGTGGCGACGGCCCAGCTCGCGACGGACGGGTCCGGCAGCGCCACCTTCGCGCTCGGCTTCGGCCGTACGCGCGACGCCGCCGTGCGCACCGCGCGGACCGCGACGGTCCTGCCGTTCCCCGCCACCCAGGCCCTGTACGAGGCCGGCTGGAAGATCTACGACGCGCTTTTGAAGCAGCCGCCACGCTCCTTCGCGGGGCTCGACAAGCAGCGCTCCGACCGGCTCAGGGACGCCTACTGGCTGTCGGCCAACGTGATCAAGGCCAGCGAGGACAAGACCTTCCCCGGCGCGGTCGTCGCCTCCCTCGCCAGCCCGTGGGGTCAGGCCGTGAGCGCCGGCGACTCGGCCGTCTACTTCGGCTCCTATCGTGAGGTGTTCGCGCGCGACCTCTACGAGGCGTTCACCGGCTTCCTCGTCGACGGCGACCTCGCCACGGCCCGCGCCACCGCTCGATTCCTGCTGCAGCGCCAGCAGCTGCCGGACGGCCGGATCCCGCGCAACTCGCTGCTGAACGGCAAGCTCGCCCCCGACTCCGGCGGCGACCAGCTCGACGAGACGGCCTACCCGATCCTCATGGCCTACCAGGCCGGCGTCGACCTCTGGGACCAGGTGCGCAAGGCCGCCGACTTCCTCGTGGCGCACGGCCCGGCCTTCGGCGTGGAGCGCTGGGAAGAGCAGTCGGGCTACTCGCCGTCGACCATCGCCGCCGAGATCGCCGGTCTCGTGGCCGGGGCCGAGTTCGCGGTCAAGCACGGTGACCAGGCAAGGGCCAGGGTCTACCGGGCCACGGCCGACCACTTCGCCCGCTCGATCAAGGGCTGGGCCGTCACGACCTCGGGTCCGTATGCCTCGCGGTACTTCATCCGCCTGTCGCGCAACGGCGACCCCAACGCCGCGGACAACTACAACCTCGGCAACGGCGGACCCACCGAAGACCAGCGGCGTGTCATCGACGCCGGCTTCCTCGAACTGACCCGGCTCGGAATCCTGCCGGCCGGCGACCCCGACATCACCGCCTCGCTGTCCGTCGTGGACAACGTGATCAAGCGGACCTCCGGCTTCTATCGGTACGGCTCCGACACCACCGGCACCGAAGACGGCTATGGCGACTGCTACGAGCCCGACCCGACCTCCTGCTCGCCGACTGGACGGCCGTGGCCCACCGGCAACACCGGATCCGGTCACGTCTGGCCGGTGCTGTCCGGCGAGCGCGCCGAGCAGGCGCTGCAGACCGGCGACGCGCGCGGCGCGGCCGCCCTGCTGTCGTCCATCCGCGACACGGCGTCCGGCACTGGCCTCGTGCCCGAGCAGGCGTGGGAGAACCCGCCGCTGGCCGCCGCGCCGTACGGGAGCGACCCGGCGACGGCGTCGATCGGCTTCGAGACCGGCAAGGCGGCCGGGTCGGCCTCGCCGCTGACCTGGGCCCAGGCCCAGCAGGTGCGGCTGACGCTGTCGCTGGGTGAGGGCAAGCCGCTGGAGCAGCCCGCGGTGGTACGCGCCCGCTACGTGGCGCACGGCATGCCCGCGGCTGCCCCGCTGACCCTCGACGACCCGGTCGTGTCGGGCTCGACCGCGACCGTCACCGGCACCACCGCCCCGCGCGCCCTCGTCGAGGTCGCCGCCGCCCCCACCGACATCGGCGCGGCCACCAATGTGCTGTCCGCACGGGCCGGGGCGGACGGCCGGTTCTCGGTGAGCGTGCCCATCGCGTTCGGCACCAACGTGCTCACCGTGACGGCGACCGACGGCGCGCGCACCGGCTACGCCCAGCGGAGCGTCGTGGGCGACATCGTCGGCGGCACGGTCGTGCTCGACGTGGCCGACCCGGACGGCGACGACAACGGGCCCGGCACGTACGCCTATCCGACGTCGGCCGACTTCCACGCCGGCGCGTTCGACCTGCAGCGCTTCCGCGTCGTCACCGACGACACCACGGTCTACCTGCAGGCCGTCGTGCGCGACCTGTCGCCGACCTTCGGCAACCAGATCGGCGCCCAGCTTCTCGACGTCTACGTGCAGGATCCGGCCGTGTCCGCGCGGTCGACGGCGGCCGCGTTCCCGCAGCGCAACTACAGCGTGGACGCCTGGACGCAGCGCGTCGAGGTGCAGGGCTTCGCGGCGCCGGTCTGGACGACGGCGACGGGCACGGGGTTGAACGGCGCCGCGGTGCGCTCGTCCGGCGTCAGTCGTACGATCACGGTCGCCCTGCCCAAGGGGACGTTCGGCACGCCCGCCGCGGGCTGGCGCTTCGCCGTGGTGCTGACCGGCCAGGACGGCTTCAGCTCCGACCAGGCGAGATCGTGGGCCGCCACGCCGCAGCCGTTCAACTTCGGCGTCTGCGCGCCGGGTGGTACGAGCCCCATCTGCGCGGTCGACCCTGGCACGGTGCCCAAGGCGATGGACGTGATCACTCCGGCCGGCACGTCACAGGCGACCGAGCTGGACCCGACGCGAGGCGCCGTCAACATCAGCGCGGTCACCGTACCGTAAGGACGACGGGTCACCGTGCCGTAAGGGCGGCGGTCACCGTGCGGTAGGGACGGCGGTCACCGTGCGGTAAGGACGACGTTGCCGGTCTTCTGGCCGGTCTCGACGTAGCGCGTGGCCTCGGCCGCCGCCTCCAGCGGGTAGCGGCGGTCGACCACCGCGCGATGGTGGCCGCCCTCGATGAGCTGCTTGAGCAGCAGCACGTCCTGTTTGCGGTAGTCCGGCGGGATGGGGAACAGCACCCGCTTTCCGGCGAAGCGTGTCGACAGGGTGAGGATCAGGTTGGCCAGGCCGTCGGTGGCGACGTACATGCCGCCTGGATTGAGGGAACCGCGGCAGCGCCGGAAGGAGTGCTTGCCGACCGCGTCGAAGATGACGTCGTAGGTGCGGCCGTTCTCGGTGAAATCGTCCTTGGTGTAGTCGATGACCGCTCGCGCGCCGAGCTCTTCGAGGAGCGGCACGTGCCGCGTGTCGCAGACGGCCGTGACGTCGGCGTGGAAATAGGCGGAGAGCTGGACCGCGGCCGTGCCGATGGATCCCGACGCTCCGTAGACCAGGATGGCTGTGCCCTTGCGGACCTTGGCCGGTCGAAGGCCCATCATCGCCAGCATCACCCCGTCGCTGACGGCCGCCGCCTCTTTGAAGGGCATGCCGCGTGGCTTGAGGGCGAGCGGGGCGCTCTGCCGTACACACATGTACTCGGCGTGCGCGCCGAGCCGCCACGGATTGGCCCCGAAGACCTCGTCGCCGACCGCGAACTCGGTCACCGCCGAGCCGGCCTCGACGACCTCTCCGGCCACCTCGCTGCCGAGGATCCGGTGTCGCGGCCGGCGCAGCCCCGTGACCAGCCGGCCAACGGCGGGCCTGCCGCCGCGCAGCCCACAGTCCGACCGGGTGACGGTGGTGGCGTGGACCCTGATCAGGACCTCGTCGGCGGCGGGACGCGGGCGCTCGACGTCTTCGACCCGAAGCACATCGGGCGGCCCGTAACGGTCGCAGACCACTGCTCTCATCGGCTCGCCCTACTCGACCGTGCGGAGGATCTTCTCGATGGACGCGGTCTGCGTGCGTAACTCGGCGACGTCGGCGGCCGTGCGCTGCTGGACGTCGAGCGCGCTCGCCGCGAGCTGCTCATAGCGGCTCACCAGCTGCCGCAGGTCGTCGGCCTGCTGGGTGGTCAGCTTGATCTTGCGTAGCTCGATGAACGCCGAGACCGCGACGCCCATCACGAGCAGGACCGCGATCAGGCCGCCGAGATAGAGGATGGCTTCCGGCCAGGTCACGCCCTGGTCCGCGAAGGGTTTCAGGACAGGTTTCATGAGGACCGCTCCTTCTGGGCCTCGGATGGGGACAAGGTCTTGGCCGCCTCGGCGAGTGCCGACGCGGTGATGCGCAGGTCGAAGCCGGTGACCTCGTAGAACTTCATGGCCTTGCCGTCTTCGGAGAGCTCAAGCGTGCCGACGATCAGGCCGGCCGCCTCGAGCCGCTGCAGGTGCATGTGAAGGAGCGGACGGCTGACGCCGATCTCGCGCGCCATGTGGCTCACGTAGTCGCGGCCCTTCGCCAGCGTCGCGACGATGCGCACGCGGAGCGGGTTGGCCAGCGCCGCCAGCATCTCGACCAGGTCGTCGCCTGTCGGCTGGTCCGTCATAATCTTCCTTCACCTGTAACAAATTTCTTACACATGAAAGTAGCATCGGTCGCGTGGTTGTGCCAGGCGCAGTTTCAGTAGGCGCGCTGGAAGGCCGCGTACGCCTCCGGGGTGAACAGGACGAAGCGGACATCGGCCACGTTGGTGACCGTGGTCCGTACCGTCATGAGAGCGATCTCGGCGGCGCTGGTCAGCGGCCAGCCGAAGCTCCCGGTGGAGATGGCGGGGAAGGCCACACTACGGACGCCCAGCTCATCGGCGACGCGCAGGCTCTCGCGGTAGCAGGAGGCGAGCAGGCCGGAATGGTCGCGGCCGGTCGAGTAGATCGGCCCGACCGTGTGGATGACCCATCGGGCAGGCAGCCGTCCCGCGGTCGTGGCCACCGCCGCGCCCGTCGGCAGACCCTTCACGTAGCGGCCGGCGCGAAGCTCGCGGCAGGCCGCGAGGATGGCCTCTCCGCCGCATCGATGGATGGCCCCGTCCACTCCGCTGCCACCACGCAGGGTGGGGTTCGCCGCGTTGACGATCGCGTCGACGCGCTGGGCGGTGATGTCCCCCTGGACAAGGCTGATGTTCACAGTCGGCGAGTTTGCCACGATCTTCGTCCGGCTGGTTCTCGGGGCCATTCCACGAAAAGCGAATAGTTCGTGGAATGCCGTTTTGTTTCGTCTTGCTTCCGAATTATGGGATGCGCCCCTACCATTATGAAGTGCGAATGCCAACCGCATCTGGGGAGGTGTGGGGGCTAAGTCCATGAAATGAGATGTATTCATGGAATTCGCGGGAATTGCCGTGGGAGGGGGAGGACATGAATCTGGAGGCGGCACTCAACCAGCTGATCGACCAATGGGAAGAGGCCCGGCCCTATTTCTCGGCCGACGCCCGATCTCAGCTGGCTGATTTGATCGGCAGGATCGTCCCCGGGGTGCGTGACCCGCACGGCCCGGCCGCCGCGGACGCCCTGGCCGCCGTCAGTGAGCTGAGCGATCTGCTCTGGCTGATGCTGCCGGCCGGGCATCCCGTACGGGAGGCGTTCGACGCGACGCGATCCCTGGCGGTGCTCAGCCGAGGCGCGGACTCGGCTGAGGAGTTGCTACGGCGGCTGGAGGCGGAGCCCGCCGGTCCGGACGCGCCGCCGCGGCCCGAGGAGGTCATGTCGGCCGTGATCCGCAGGCTGCTCGGCGTGCCCGCCCTTTCCGTGGCCGACCTCGAGGACTTCGGCGTCGACCCCGACGCGCCCGGCCTGATCAGGCTGACCCGGCTGGACGGCGCCTACCGCTGGCCGGACTTCCAGTTCGGCCCCGACCGCCGGCCGCTGGCCGTAGTGGTGCGGATCAACGAGTTCCTGGAAGCGCACGAGGACCCGTGGGGCGCCGCGGATTGGTGGCTCGGCGGGAACACCTGGCTCGGGGCCGCGCCCGCCGCGTTGCTCGGCAAAATCCCTGATGACACGCTCGTGGCCGCCGCCAGGGCCGTGGATCCGGGGGTGTGACGGTGACCACCGCACCGCAGCCGCCGCCCCGCCGCTTCGACGGGGCGCCCCGTCCCCACACGCTCGAGGCCGGCACCACGCTGTGGCGGGTGCATTCCCGCGCGTACGGCTCGGCCGAGTTCAACCCGATGCAGGCGCACGAGAAGTTCGGTGGCAACCGCTTCGACAGCACCGCGTCGGACCCCTATCCGTACTACTACGCCAGCCGATTGGAGACGACGGCGCTGGTCGAGACGCTGGTCCGCGGGGTGCCCTTCGACGACCGCGGATATCGGCTCATCCCGCGCCGGGCCGTGAAGGAGCGCTGCCTCACCGCCATCCGTACGGCCCGGCCGCTTCACCTGATCAGCCTGCTCAGCGGGCCCGACCTGGCGGCGGCCGGGCAGGACGAACGGCTGATCCGCGCCGACGGCGGCGAGGTCTACACGCAGACCCGGGCCGTCGCCCACTGGCTGCGCACGACGGCGTCGTGGGCGGAGGGCATGATCTGGAGGTCGCTACGCGACCCCGATCAGCCGACGCTGATCCTGTTCGGCGACCGGTGCCCCGACGCGTTCGACGCCGGTTCGGCCACCCGGCGGGACCTGTCCGACACGGACGGCGCGAAGTGGCTGAACGCAGTGCTGCCGCCATACCGGGTGGCCATCCGCCCGCCTCTCACCGGCCCGGCGGCATGACCCCGCCCCCCGACGAGACCGGCCCAGGGTTCCCCCCATCCCCCGACGAGGCCGGGCCGCTCGGCGTGCCCCCATCCTCCGATGAGGCCGGGCCGCTCGGCGTGCCCCCGCCCCCTGGTGGGGCTGAGCCAGGGGGCGTGACCCCGCCGCCTACCTCTCGCCGAGCAGGCGGCGTAACCCCGCCCCGCGCTGAGGCCGGGCCGCTCGGCACGTTGCGGGCACGGCTGGACGAGTTCGCGGTGACCGGCGACCCGGCTCTCGTCAGCGGCGCCGACGTCCTCGCCGACCTCGAAGCGGCCGAGGAACTGGCCGACGCCAACACCGACGCCGACGCTGCCGACGCTAACGTTGCCGACGTCAACGCCGCCGATGCCGCGTACGTGACCGGCTGGATCCGCTGGTATCGGTCGCTCACCGCCGCCGACAAGCACGGCCGCGAGGAGGAGCGGGACGCCGCCTTGACGCGCTTCGAGCGCGTCTACATGGCCGACCCGGAGAGCGTGCCCGGCCCTCTCCAGGCCGAGCTGTCGGCACGCGGCCTGCGCGAGCCGGTCGGCGAGGTCGTCTTCGATGTACGCGCGGCCGTCGAGCGCTACCAGCGCCACCTTACGACCGGCGACCTCAAGGACCTCGACGAGGCGATCGCGGGACTGCGGCGTGCGCGGGCACGGCTGTCCCGTGGTCACATGCTCGCGCCGCTGACCCAGGTCATCCTCGGCCTGGCCCTGCTGGCGCGCTATCTGCGCACGTCCCGTTCGGAAGTGTTGCGCGAAAGCGTCACCGTCCTGCGCACGGGCGTCAGGCGCCTGCCGCCCCGGCACGAGATGCGCGGCATGGCCCTGGCGGCCCTCGCGAACGTCCTCTACGCCCGATACGTCGAAACGAACGAGCCGGCGCTCCTGGCGGAGATGCGGCAGGCGCTGGCCGAGGCGTCCACCGCCGCCGAGTCCGGGGGGCCGCTGGACAACCTCGTGGCAGGCGGCGTCGGTCTCCTCACGTCGATGGTCCCCCCACTCTCCGAGACGCGGCCGGGAAGCGTCCTCGACCAGGAGGTCGACCTCGCTCGAAGGGCCCTGACCACGATGCCCGCCGGCGCTGCCGGGCGTCCCGCCGCACTGACCCACCTCGCCGTAAGCCTGCTCCGCCGGTTCGCCGCCAACGGCGCAATGGAGGACCTGGAGGAGGCGCTCCCGCCCCTGCGCGAAGCCGACGCCACCGTGCCCGCCGACCACGCCGCCCGCTCCCAGGTCTCCGCCCTGCTCGGCGTCGTCCTCTGCGAACTCGCCCGCCGCCCCGCCCCTTCCCACGACGCCGAAGATGGCGCCGAACAAGGCACCGCGGCCGGCCCTGAAGAACGCACCCTGTACGGCGAAGAAGGTGCTGAGGAAGGCGTAGCCCTCCTGATCGCCGCCCGCCACACCCTCCCCATAGACGACGAAACAGCCCCCCTCGCCCTCCTGATCCGCGCCAACCTCGCCACCGCCCTCTGGCATCGCTACAAATCCACCCCCATCCCCGGTGATGCGGCCCCCTACGGCCCCGCGCCCACCAGCTCCGCCGCTGCTGATAGCGCCTCGGTCTGGCTCGACGATGCCATTGCCACCACACGTGCCACGCTCGTCGACCTGCCCGGCAGCGCGCCTTTGGGCCCGTACCTCAAGGCGGCTCTGGCGACCGGCCTGCTGGAGCGCTATCGCCGGTCCGCCGACGCGTCGGTGCTCGACGAGGCGCTCGAAGCGGGACGTGTCGCGCTGCGCGGAGCCGCCGAAGGCACGTCCGAGCATCTGGCCGCGCTCGCCGTCCTGCGCGACGGGCTGCTGGCGAAGGGCGGCGCCGCAGAGGCCGTGAGTTGGGGTCGGCGGCAGCTGCGCAGCGCTCCCGCAGGTCACGCTGGACACGCCCGGTCCGTTGTCGGCCTCGCCTGGGCGCTGCTCGAACAAGACGCCCTGGGTCACGACGTCCTGGACGGCGTAGACGAGGTGATCGACCTTCTACGGGACCTGCGTACAGACGCCGCGCACCATGTGAGGGGGACAGAGCCGTTCGCGACCGCCTTGCTCACCCGTTTCCGTACCAATGGTGAGATCCGCGACCTCAACGAGGCGATAGAGGTGACCCGCGACGTGGCCTCGGTGGCTTGTCGCAGGCTGCTGGGTACGGCCTTTCATGCGCGCTGGCAGCGGACCAGGGACCGCACAGACCTGACCCGAGCGCGCGACGCACTCGACTCCGGACTGCGGCTCATCGCTTCCTCAGCTGGGCGACGCACCACCGGACCGCTGTCCGGTAGGCGTCCTGTCGGCGGTGAGGGGGAGCGCTTGGCGGCGAACGTCCTGCGCGGCACGGTGATCGCGCGCCAGGGAAACTGGGCCGTCGCGCTGGAATCGTTCGAGGCCGCGGTGGCGGCACTGCCTCAGGTGCCCCTTCGTGAGATCCGGCGGCTGAGCGGCCCATATCCCTTGTACGGCCTGGCCGGCGACGCCGCGGCCTGCGCCCTCAACGCGGACGAGCCAGAGCGCGCCGTGGAACTGCTGGAGCATACGCGGGGCGTATTCGCCGCACACGAACTTGCCCAGCGCAGCGCCGCCGCGGGTGCCGGCGCGGACGGCGGTGCTGGTATCGGTGCGGGCGGGGGCGGCCGGCTGACTGGGGCGCAGATCCAGGGTGCCGCGGCGGAGGGGCCCATTGTCTACCTCAATGTCAGTGACTTTCGGTGTGACGCGCTCATCGTCACGACGGGCGGGGTCGAGGCGATCAATCTGCTGGCGACGCGGGCGGAGTTCGTGGGGCGGGCAGCGCGCCTTCTGACCAACCTGGACGACACGCTCGGCTGGCTTTGGGACAAGGTCACGGGGCCGGTGCTTGATCGCATGGCCGCCTCGCGTGTGTGGTGGTGTCCGACAGGGCCGCTTGCCGCGTTGCCGGTTCATGCGGCGCAGGGGCAGGGCGAATCGGCACTGGAGCGGGTCGTGTCGTCCTACACGGTTACGGTCGGCGCCTTGCTCCGCGGCCGGTCCCAGGTGCCCGGCGACGCTCCTCTGCTCCGCGACCAGAAGGCCGTGTACGGGCCCAGTGGCGGCGGTGACCAGAGCGGGCGCCGGGGGCTCGATGACCAGGTGCTTTCGGCGGCCTTCGCGGCGCAGCTTGGTGGCACGCGGGAGGTCGTGGCGACGCTCTGGGACAGGGACGAGGGGCGGGGCGTGGGCGAGGGCCGGGGTACTGGCGAGGGGCGGGGTATGGACGAGCGCCGGGACACGGAAAAGGGGCGGGATGTGGGCGCGGGCCGGGATGGCGGCGACGTCTCGCTGTCCACGACCGATGTGAGGCCGTCTTCGCTGGCCGCTGAGGTGAACGCGCTCGCGCGCGGCGGACGGGACGCCGACCCGAGCCGTGCCGATCGGTGGGCGGCGTACATCCATGTGGGGGCGTGACCGATGCGGGAGCGTGACCGATGACCAGCGAAATGGCTCAACGCGTCTGGGCGCGGATCGACCGCTACAAGGCCGGCGACACGGACGCGATCACCGGCCAGGATGCGCTGGGCGAGGTTCACGCCCTGGTCCGCTCGATGGAGATCGACGCCGTCAACGCGGTCGCCTGGCTCTACTGGCACCGGGCCGAGGCGTTCGGCGATACCGAGCGCGGCCGTGGCGAGCGCGAACAGGCGGAGCAGCTGTTCTGGCTGGTGTATCAGTCGGATCCGGACAAGGTGCCGGCGTCGCTGCGCGCCGTACTGCAGGAAAGGCGGGTGGCGCGGCAGGACCGCATGGTCAACGCCAGTCCCGCACCGTACGGACGGCAGTCCGCGGAGCTGCTCGAGGACGTCGCCCGGGCGAATGCCGACGCGCAAGCCTATGTCGCCAGGGGAGACCACGCGGCCCTCGACTCCGCGCTCACGCGGCTCCAGCGCTGGCGCGACCAGCTTGCGCCCGGCGATCCAGCTCGCATCTATCTGGACATGTCGGTCGGCGGTGGGGCGCTCACGATGTACGAGCGAAGCGGCGACCCCGAGTTGTTGAAGAAGGCTGTGCCGCACTTGCGGGAAGGGCTCGCCCGGCTGTCTGACGACCATGACACGCGCCCGAGCGCGATGAACGCGGTCGCGATGGCTCTGCTGCACCAATACCTCGACGGCGCGAACCCCTCCGGCTTCGACGATCTGATGACGGCCGTCCCGGAGGTCGGGCGGATCATGCGCATGCTCGATCGCGCTCGCGAAAGCGAGGACATCCCGGCCGCGATCGCCGAGGTCGTCGCGGCTGCGCGCGCCGAGGTTGGAGCGGCCGGGCGTCCGAAGGACATCGTGGACGTGCGCACCGAGATCGGAGCGGCCGGGCGCACCGAGATCGGAGCGGCCGGGCGCGCGGAGGACGTCGGGGCTGCGCGTCCGGAGAACGTCGTGGACGTGGACGTGGACGTGGACGGCGCGGAGGGCGGGGCGGTCGGCCGCGCCGAGGAGGTCGCAAATGTGCGCGCGGAGGACGTCGGGGCTGCGCGTGCTAGGACGGACACTGGTCCGCAGGGCGGCTCGGATCGCGATCTTGCCATCCTCGGGCTCGGCACGGCGCTGCTCGCGCAGTTCGAGGCGACCCATGACGACACCGCGCTGGAGGAGGCCATCGGCCTGCTCGGCGAGGTCTCGCCCGCCGTCGCCGCCTCCGGGCAGGTCAGCGCTATGCGCGGCTTCCTGTCCGCCGCGCTCGCCGAACATCGGTCCGATCCCGATCTCGTACACCAAGGGCTAGAGCAGTATGCCGAGGGCGTCCGCGACATCAATCCGGGGCATCCCGAATACCTGCCCTTCGCGATCACGCACGTCCGGTCGCTTCTGGCGGCGTACGCCGTGACCGGCGATCTCGCCCGGCTCGACCAGGCCATCGCCGAGGCGCGCGACGTGCTGGGGCGTCTGCCGGCGGACAGCGCAATACGCCCGGCCGCAATGATCCTGCTGGCCAACGCTCTGGGCGACCGAAACGACCACCTGGGAGACCGGGTCGCCCTTGCCGAGGCCGTACGCCTGCTGACCCAATGCCTGGAGCAGCCCGAGAGTCGGTTCTGGGTCCGCTACGAAGTGCTGCAGAACCTGGCCACCAAGCTGATCGCCGCCGGGCAGGGCGACAAGGCGGCCGTGCTAGCCCGGAAGGCTCTCCGCGAGCTGCCGCAGGGGCATGCCGCCCGGTTCATCACGACCGTGACGCTCGCCCAGGCGCTGAGCGTGGTGACTCGTCCCGGCGCCGCGGGCGAGGCCGTCGCCATCTTGCGGGCCGCCGTCGCCGGCGCCACCGGACACGAGTTCGCCTACGCGTCGAACGCGCTCGCTTTGGCCTTGTTACGGCAGGGCGGTGGCCCACGCGCGTATGACGAGGCCATTGTCGTGCTGCAGCGGGCCGCTGCCGCGGGGGAGCAGCTCGACCGCGGGATCAACGTCGGGCTGCTCGGCCAGGTGCGCTATGAACGTGCGCGCGACGCCTGGAACGGCGACGTTCGCCGCAACGACGACGTTCGCCCAAACGGCGATATTCGCCGCAAGGACGACGTTCGCCCAAACGGCGGCGTTCGCCGGAACGACGACGATGTTCGGCTGAACGGCGACGATGTTCGGCTGAACGGCGACGATGTTCGCCGGAACGGCGAGCTGGCCCTGGCGGCGGCAGAGATACGTGCGTCCCTGACCTATCAGAAGAGCCCGCCGCAGCTGGTCACGGCTCAGACGGCGCTGGGGTGGATCGCCGCGGATCTCGGTGACTGGGATGGCGCGTGCGCCGAGTTCGAGGTCGCGATCCGCACGCTTCCGCAGGTCACGCCGCTCCGGCTGGCCAGGGCCGACCGGGAGTCGCGGCTGACCATGATGCGCGGCTTCGCCGCGGACGCCGCCGCCTGCGCGCTGGAAGCCGACCGGCCCCGGCAGGCAGTGCAGTTCCTCGAACGCGCTCGTGGCCTGCTGCTGGCCCAGGCACTCGGCATCGATTCCGGCCTGGACGAATTGCGCGCAGTGAACCCGGACGCCGCCACGCGGCTGGCCGCCCTGCGTGACCGCATGAACGCCCCCGGCACGAGCACGGAGGCCATGCGCAAACTGGCCGAGCAATGGGATGTCCTGGCGGCGGAGACCGGATGGCGGTCCGATGTGGACGACCTGCCGTTCTCCACTTCCGAAGGGCCGCTCATCTACGTCAACCTCAGCCGCTACCGCTGTGCCGCCATCGCCGTGACCGAGGGCGGCCTCGAGGTCGTACCGCTGTCCGCTTCCGCGTACGCGGAGGCTCACGACCACGCGGCCCGCCTCGACGCGGCGGACCCGGAGACGATCGCGCTGGCGCGCCGTTGGCTGTGGGACGCGATCGCGGCTCCCGTCCTCGACAGGCTGGGATTCGGACCACGTACGGACGACGTGGCGGCATGGCCACGCGTCTGGTGGTGCCCGACCGCTGTCCTCACCGGCCTGCCGTTGCACGCGGCCGGTGACGACGACCGTCCAGGGAACTCCGTGGGCGACCGGGTCGTCTCGTCCTACGCGCCGACCGCCCGCGCCCTGGCCCACGCCCGTGCCCGGCGCCGCAGCGCCCCGATGACGGGGGAGAACCTGTTCGTCGCCGCCATGTCGGCCACGCCGGACGCACGTCCGCTGCGCGGCGCGGCAGCCGAGAAGGACTGGCTGAAAGGGCGGTTCCCGGGAGCTCACGTGCTGTTCAACGAACAGGTGACCTACGACAGGGTGGTGGCCGCGCTGCCGGGCCGTACGATCGCGCACTTCGCCTGCCACGCGGTCGCCGATCGGCGTGCCCCGTCCGCGAGCCGGATCCTGTTCGACGACCACGAGACCCGCCCGATGACCCTCCCCCGGCTTGCCGCGCTGCGCCTGCCGGCCCCCGCCCTCGCCTACCTGTCGATGTGCGAGAGCCTGCGGCCCGCCGAGGGTCTCGAGGACGAGGCCGCCCACCTCGCGGCGGGATTCCTGATGGCCGGATTCCCGCAGGTGGTCGCCACCATGTGGGAGGTCGAGGACGCGTTCTCCGCCGGGCTGGCGACGCGCTTCTACACCCTGATCGCCGATCAGGATCTCGCCGTCGTGAGTGTCGCGCACGCGCTGCATCAAGCCGTACGTGACACGGCGGCAGAACTGGACGCCGCGCCCCACGTGTGGGCGCCCTTCATCCACGTGGGAGCCTGATGTCGGACGACTGGCGCATTTACGCCGAGCAGTACGCGGAAACCGGAGACCCGGCGGCGCGCGACCGGGCGATCGACCTGCTGACCGCAGAGCGGACAGCCACGCAAGCGCCGGCACAATCGGACTCTCGACCGTCTCCGCCGGCGGCCGCGCAAGCGCCGGCGCAGGCGGCTCCTCGACTGTCTTCGCCAGCGACCTCCCAGGCGCCTCTCGAGTCGCCCGCTCGACCGTCGCCGCCTGCGGCCGCCCAGGCGCCTCTGCAGTCGGCCCCCCGACCGTCTTCGCCGGCGGCCGCTCAAGCGCCGGCACAATCGGCCGCTCAATCGTCTCCGCCGGTGGCCTCCCAGGCGCTTCTGCAGTCGGCCGATGACCTCAGGGCGTTCGCGGGGATGGTCTTCGATCGGCTGCAGAGCGATGATCGGGACGCCGACCGTGACCTGCTCGCCGAGGTGCTCGGGCGGCTGCTCGAGGTCATTTCCGACGATGACGAGGACGCCGATTCGCTGGCCGGGCTGCGCGGGCAACTGCTCCTGAACGCGGGCGTTCACACCGAGGAGGTCGCGGGGCTGCTGCGGCGGGGCCGCGACGTGGCCGAACCGGACAGCGACGAGCTGCGGCTGATGCTGTACCTGCGCGCGGTCTGCCTGTCAGACCTCCCAGGACCGCCCACCGGGCCGATTCTCGCCGAACTGCTCGCCGACCTGGAAGAGCTGCACGGACTGCTGTCCGACGACGATCCCCTGCGCGCCGAGGTCCGCGTACACCTGGCCGACGCCCACTGGCACCAGGCGCGCCTGCTGATGAGCCGGTTCGTGCCGCCGGGCGTGGCCTCGTTCACGGACTTCACGCCGCAGGTCAATGCCCGCCTGGCGGCCGAGCTGTCCAGTCCCGAAGGCCGGGAGGCCCTCGCCGAGGCGCGGCACCACCTGGAGCAGGCCGACCGGCTCGCTCCCGGGAACCCGCAGTACCGCGGTCTGCTCGCCGGAGTCCAGATCCTCACCGCGGGCACCCCGGCCGCGGCGCAGGAGACCGTGAAGACGGCGCAGGCGACCGTGAAGACGCTGCGCGAGGCGGCGGCCGATCTCGCGCCTCACGCCGAGGGCCCGTCGGCCGCCGCCCTACGCGAGGTCGCCACCGCGAGCCGTGCCGCCGAACTGGTCATGATGGACGACCCGCCCATCGACGACCTGCGCGCGATCGCCGCTGAACTCCCCGAGGGACATGTGATCCGGCCCCAGGTCCTGGCCCGCCTCGGCCTGGCCCTGCACGCGCGCGGCGACATGGCCGCCGCCATCGAGCCGCTGGCCGCCGCGTTGCCCGGCCTCGGCGGCCTGGAGCCGCTCCGGGAAAGGACGGCCAAGACGCTCGCCAACGGCGTGATGGCCTTGGCCGGGCGCGAGCCGTCGCAGGCCGAGCTGACCGCGCTTCTGGGGGACCTCACCCGCGCCTGGCCGGACGGTCCCGACGACGCCGAGAGCCATGCCGCCTTCGGGTCGGTGCTGGTGTCACGCGGTGTTCGAGCCATATCCCGGGCCGACTTCGAGACGGGCACCCGCCACCTCAACCGGGCCATCGATCTGCTCTCCGATGACGATTCGCGCCGGCACACACTGCGGTTCGTGATCGCGGGCGCGCTCGCCGACCGCTACTCGGTGGACAAGGATCTGCGCTATCTGGACGACGCGCTCGCCGCGCTCAGCGAGCTGCCCCCGGGGTGGAACGCGGTCGGCCCCGGCCTGCCGATGTTGCTCGGTCTGATCAATCAGCTGCGTGCCTTCCACGACCCCGCCTCGGCCACCCGCCGCGATGACGCCGCCGCCAAGTACGAGGAGGCACTCGAGCAGCTGCCGCCCGACTCACCGCATCGCGCCCTGCTCCGGCTCGGGATCGACGTCGCCCGTGTCACGGACGATCCGGTCTCCCAGATGAGCATCATGGCGAGGATGCGCGCGCTCACGGCCGGCGCCGACCCCGACATGGTCACCGGCAGCGAGGCGGTGCTACGGCTGCTGTCGCAGTCCCCGCTGAACGCCGATCCCGCCGCGATGCGCCAGGCGGCGCACGATCTGGCCGCGCAACGCCCGGGCCGCTTTCCGGCGGCGCTCGTCGAGGAGCTCATCTCGCTCGCCCACCTCACGAGGGGCCAGTACGGCGCGGCCGTCGAGGCCAAGCTCGCCGCGCTCACGGAGAGATCGGCGGACGTGCTGCTCCAGACGGGTGTCGACCGCGCGCTCGACATGAGCCGGGAGGCGGCCGACGACGCGCTGGAGGCGGCGCGGCTGGCGCTGGACCACGGATACATGGCGGAGGCGCTGCAGGCGCTGGAGCTGGCCCGCGGCATGACATTGCACGCCGCGACGGCCGGTCTGCCGCAGTCTTCGGTGGAAAGTGGTCCGGTCGGCGTGCCAGGCGATGAGCGTACCGAGGCCGTCGTGGCCGATCCCGAGCTGTCGCGTCCGCCGAGTGTCGCCGATATCGCCGTCTGCCTGCGCGAACGCGGCTGGGACGCGCTTGCCTACCTTCTGCCCGATCGGGCCGTGATCGTCCGCCCGGACGGGACGGTCGAGCCTTTTCCGCTTCCCGGGCTTGCGGATCGCCGCGCTCTGGCCGCGTTCACAGGCGCCGCCCCGGAGTCGGCCGAGTGGGGCGCCGCGCTGCGCGAGGTCTGCGCCTGGGCGTGGCGTGCCGCGATGGAGCCCTTGCTCGTACGGCTCGGCCTGAGTGGCCGCATCGTCCGCCTGGTGGTCGTTCCGTGGGGCGAGCTCGGTCTCGTCCCCTGGCAGGCGGCGGGCGCGCCGGGCGAAGGCCGCCTGTGCGAGCGGGCCGCGGTCTCATTCGCCGCGTCTGCCCGCCAGCTGCTCCGGACCGTGATCCCGGTCTCCTCGTACGGCACGGCCCCCGTGGTCGTCGCCGATCCCAAGCGCGACATACAACTGCGCTGGGGGAGGAACGAGTGCGCCGAGATCGTCCGCCTGATCTATCCGGCGGCCCGCCGCTTCGGCACCTGGCCCGGATCGAGCCGCCCTCAGCACGAGCCGGCCCCAGAACCAGCCACAGAACCAGACCCAGACTCAGCCCCGGAACCAGGCCCCGAGCCCGCTCCCGAACCCGCCACAGTGGACGCGCTGACCGATCTGCTGCCCGGCGGCCCGCATCCGGCGTCCATGCTGCACTTCGCCTGCCACGCCCAATCGAACGCGGTGGCCACGCGCTCAGGCCTCGAACTCACCGAACCGCTGACCGTGGCGCGGCTGCTCGACCGCCTGCCGGACGACGGCCCTGGCGCGCTCGTCGTGCTGTCGGCCTGTACGAGCGACTTCACCGAGAACGACTTCGACGAGGCGCTGACCTTGGCGACCGCCTTGCTGGCCACGGGCGCGTCGACGGTCATCGGATCACGCTGGCGTGTCGGCGACGACGCCCGCACGGCCCTGATGATGCTGATGTTCCACCACCAGCTTGCCGTACACGACCCGGCCGAGGCGCTGCGCCGCGCTCAGGCCTGGATGCTGGCGCCGCGGCCGGACGAGCTGCCGCCGGACATCTCGCCGATCGTGCGGACAGGCCTCGACCATGACCTCGGCGATCCGGCCGTGTGGGGCGCGTTCACCCACCAGGGACGGTGAGCCGAACGACCTGTCACACGTCTTCCCAGAGCTGGCTCGTGACGACCGGGCCGACGCCGAGCTGAGACGCCAGGGCGCGCGCCTCGGCCAGCAGAGGGTTGCCGTCGCCGAGCGCGGGCCTGCCGTGCGCCAGCGGCGTCCGGTCGAGCAGGGGCATGAGCAGGGCGTTGGCCTCGTCGATCCGGCCGTCGTCCAGCCGCCACGAGGCGAGCTCGAGGCGCAGGGCCAGCACCACGGGATGGAGCACGTCCACCTTGCCCTGGACCAGCTGCTGCAGCGTGGCGGCGGTCAGCTCGGCCTCGTCGCGGCGGCCTCGTGCGTTGGCCACGCGGGCGGCCCACAGAAGCGTCTCGGCGCGGCCTGGATAGTCGTCGAGGGCGTCGCGCTCGGCCGCCACCAGCCCGGCCAGCTCGGCCGCCGCCGCGTCGGCCCGGCCCGCGGACAGAAGTACGCGCGCCCGCGCCCGGATCACGTACGGATCGGGCGGAAGCGACTCGAGGAACGGCAGCGCGGCGTCGGGCTCGCCGCAGACCGCCAGCGCGACCGCGTACGCGACGACGGCCTCGGCCCGCAACCGCGGGGACACCTCGCGCGCGAACCAGTCGGTGCGCACGGTCGCGTGCGACAGCAGCCGGACCGCCTGAGGCGCTGATCCGGCGGCCAGCTCGGCCTCGGCCAGCCGTACGACGTCGTACTGCGTCCAGTAGCTGTCGGTCGGCAGGCGGTCGGTGTGCAGCGTGAACGCCTCGGGCAGGCGCTGCCGCGCCTCCGCCGGATAACCGGCCACCAGCAGGACCTCGGCGAGGGTCACCAGGGCGGCGGCCGTGTTCACGTCGTCCTGGCCGAGCCGTTCGGCCCGGTCGAGCAGCACCTCTTCGGCCAGGCCGACGGCGTTCGCGACCCGGCCCGACCGGGCCGCCGCCTTCGCCAGAACCTGCTGCGTGAGCGTGTATCTGCGCCACGCCGATGACACAGCGCCCCCGCCGACGCCCACGGCCCGGAACGCCTGCACCTGCCGCGCGAGGTCGACGGCCTCGCCGGGACGGCCCATGGCGATCAAGGTGTCGGCGATGTTGTGGTCGGCCCGCGCCTCGTACGACTTGATCTCTTCGTGGTCCGGCAGCTGCGCGGCGACCTCGCGCGAACGCTCGAACGCGGCCATGGCGTCGGCCAGGTGTCCGATCCGCAGCAGCGCCAGGCCGTGGCGGCTCGCCGTGTCACACAGCAGCCGGATGTCCTGCGGTGTCTGCTCGTCCTTGGACGCCTCGCCGAGCAGGTCCATCAGCCGGCCGGACACGCGCGTCGCCCGGACCAGCAGCGGCGTGTTGTCCAGCAGCACCCGCATGGTCAGCTCGAGGCCCACGGCCTTTGCCCGCGGGGTCACGGCGCGCTCGTTCATCAGGCGGTTGGCGGCTTCGGCCGTGTGCAGCTCGTCGATCCAGGGCCCGGTCAGCATGGTCAGATCGCGGGTCGCCCAGAACGCCGTCAGCGCGGCGGCCTGCCGTTCGATGTTGCCGTCGGCGTCGTCCGCGAACGCGCGGAACGCCAGCTCGGACAGGCGTTCGGCGCCGGCCTTGGCCCAGCCGTCCGGTGGCAGCGCGACCGTGCTCGCGGCCGCCTCCAGGCGCGGGGTCAGATATTCGGCGTAGGCCGTGATCCTGCCCTCCCACCCGGCCTCGGCCACATGTCCGAACGGGCCCTCCGGCCACTGCGGCGGATACTGCGGAGCCGACCCGCGCTTCTCCGACGTGGCGACATCGCCGATGCCCAGCCGCACCTGGCTCAGCAGGGCGCGCTCCGCGCGGTGGAACCGTCCGATCTGGCGGAGCGCGTCATGGACCAGCGCCTCGCCCTCGGTGAGGTCGGCCGGCTGCCGCGGCTCGGGATCACCTGCGACGAACGCGTCAAAAGACTGCTTCACAGCCAGGGCGACGAGCACCCGGCGGCTGCGCACCTCGTTGTAGAGCCAGACGGCGCTGCGGCCGCTCGCGCTGTTGGCGCCACGCGCCAGCCGCACCTTCGCCGCCACGTCCTCGGCGCGAACCTGGTGGTAGTCGCCCTCGCGGAAGGCGGCGGCCGACGCGGCGGCGATGGCGGCCAGCCGACTCTCCTGCGCTGACATGGGCGATCCTCCGAGGTAAAAGACAAATTATACCTCGCTAAGGTAAGACTGACGTTAGTCGCATAAGTCGGCTACGGCTTCTGACGCCTCCAACTGACGTCCTGCAAATGGAGCCCCTGGTCGCGCAGCCGTCGCTCAAGGCGGGCCAGGTCGCCCGTGCGCGGCACGCCGATCAGCCACACCGCGTCGCCGTCGGCCGCCACCTGCATGGGGCTGCGTTCGGGCCGGTGATCTACGTACCGCTCGTAGCGGCGCCGGGCGAGCGGCGTCCGGAGGATCATCCGCTGGTTGGCCGAGCCCCGCCAGATGAGCTCGGTCGGCTGCGCGATCTCGTAGCGGCCGGTGATCGCCACGTCGGCGTGCTCGAGCGCGCCGAGCTGCGTCTCGTCGAGCTCGTCCAGCTCGTAGCCGCTGTAGACGATGACGTCGGTCTCTCGTCCGCAGTCCGCGCCGATGGCCCGTACGCGCCGCAGAAAGGCGGCCAGCCCGGCCGGCTGGGCGAGCGGCTCGCCCCCGGTCACGGTCAGCCCGTCGGCGCCCGCGCGTACGGCGGCGCGCCACACCTCGGCCAACTCGGCGACCGGCACCTCGCCGCCTCCGCCGGGATCCCACGTGTCCTGGGACGCGCACCCGGCACAGGCCAGCGGGCAGCCCTGAAGCCACACCCCCAGCCGCACGCCGTAGCCGAGCGCCGTGACCGGGTGATGCACGCGGTTCACCCGGAGAGCGGCGCTCATGACTTCTCGCCGGAGTCCCCGCGCCTGCGGGCGAGCACGATCGTGATGTTGTCCCGGCCTGAGGCGTTCATCGCCAGGGCCCACATGCGTTTGACGGCGTGGGCGTCGTCCTGCGAGGAGCACAGGACCTCCTCCAGTTCGGACACGGCGACCAGATCGGTCAGGCCGTCGCTGCACAGCAGCCAGCAGCCGTGCCGCGTGCTCGGGCCGCCGTGGACCTCGATGGCCGTCCCCGACCCGCCGATCAC
This sequence comes from Streptosporangiaceae bacterium NEAU-GS5, assembly GCA_017592665.1. Classification (GTDB taxonomy): domain Bacteria; phylum Actinomycetota; class Actinomycetes; order Streptosporangiales; family Streptosporangiaceae; genus NEAU-GS5. Next base: position 87,408 of record JAGFNW010000026.1, read on the forward strand.
CTGGGTCACCACGTGGGTGACGGGCGCCGCGGCGCCGGGCTCACCGGCAAGCGGTGAGTCGTCGACGGACAACTGTCCGAGGTAGCGGTCGTCGAGCTGGTAGACCCGCGAGTCGCCGACGTTGAACCAGTTGGTCTCAGCGGGCGTGAAGAGCAGCCCCGCCACTGTCGCGGCCATTCCGGCCAGCGAGGGCTGCCGCGCCGCCTCGTCGGTCAGCTCCGCGTCGATCTGCCTGACCAGATCGGCGACCGCCGCCAGCTCCTCCAGCCGCTCGCCTTCGCGGGCGAAGCCGCGGACGATGTGCGCCGCGGCGACCTCCCCGCCCGCGTGGCCGCCGAGCCCGTCGGCCACGGCCACCACGAACGGCCGCCGGACATCCATCGTGCAGGTCACCGCATGTGCCATCGACACCTCGAGAGCCACGACGGGACCGATCGCCAGGGCGTCCTCGTTCTGCTCGCGCACCGCGCCCACGTGCGTCATCGCCGTCACCGTGACGACGTCGGCCATCGCCTCCACGGTCGGTTCAGGCATCGTCGTGCTCCATGAGCCGGATCGACGCCTCCACGTCGGCCGCGAGCCGGAGCCGGTCGCCGTCGTGGAGGACGGTCTTGACCTGGGCGCCCGCCGGGGAGCCGTTGACGAAGGTGCCGTTGGTGGAATCCTCGTCCCTAACCCAGGCCGCGCCGTTCGGCTCGACGCCGAGCGTGGCGTGCCGCCGGGACACGTTGTCGAACGTATGCAACACCCGCGCCGCCATCCCGATCGCCGGGTCGCGGCCGAGCAGCGCTGATTCGCCGGGCTTGACCACGACCTCTCCCGTGGTGAACTCGGCCACGAGCGTGCGCGGCACGTCCCGCCGCGTGCCGGTCACCGTGTCCGCCGCCCCGCCGGCCGCGGCACCGGACGTCCGCGGAGGATCGAACGGCTCCAGGCACTCGACGCAGACCTTGTTGGCCGGATCGGGGATCTCGGCGCCGCACTTCGGACAGGTGTCCGCCGACGCCTGCGGCGGCACGGCCCCTAAGCGGGTCATCGACGCGAGCAACGGACCACCGCACGACGGGCAGAGCAGGCCGCCCTCCGGCGCCGCCTCCCCGCAGAACGGGCACGCGATATCCGCCATCACACCTCGAGCCTCGCCATCACACCTCTAGTCCCGCCATCAGGTCACCGCTCCAGTCCACCCATCACGCCCGAACTCCGGTCCAGCCGGCACGGCCGCTGCTCCTGGCCGGGGCCTTCGCGCCACCCTCGGATGCCGTTGGCACGGCCGCTGCTCCTGCGGGGGGCTTCGCGCCGTCCTCGGGTCCGGTCGGCTCGGCTGCTCCTGCCGGGCTCATCAGGGCCATCCCTGGCCCAGCCCCGGCACGGCGGCTGTTCCTGCGGAGGCCTTCGCGCCGTCCTCGGATGCCGTTGGCACGGCCGCTGTTCCTGCGGGGGCTATCAGGCTGCCGCCCACCTGCGGGCATCGCGTCAACTGCGGGCATCGCGTCAACTCCGGGCATCGCGTCTACTCCGGGCATCGCGTCAACTCCGGGCATCACATCAGCTCCAGGCTGACCATGGGGCCGCTGCGCCGCAGGGCTGTGACGGCGACGTTGTCGCCGTGCACGTCGGCCAGGTCGAACAGGGCGCGCGCGAGCGGGTTGACGAAGAACGACTCGAGGGCGGTGCCGATGCCGCGCCCGCCCTTCTCAAGGTCGGCCGTGCACCACTCGCGCAGCAGCTCGCGCGGCCCGTCCTCGACCTTGACCTCGATCCCGTGCTGGTCGTTGACGGCCCGCAGGATGTTGGCCAGCTGCAGGTCGAAGATGCGCGTGGCGGCCGCAGGGCCGACGAAGTCGAAGACCACGATGTTGTCGCCGAAGCGGTTGAGCAGCTCCGGCCGGCCGATCACCCGGCTGAAATGGTCGCCGATGGCCGCCTTCACCACCTGCTCGATCTCCTCGTACGGCATGCCGGGCCGCACAGACGCGCCCTCCGCGGTCATCACCCCGAGGTTGGAGGTGAAGATGAGGATGCACTCGGAGAAGTGGGTGGTCGCGCCCCGCCCATCGGTCAGCCGTCCGTCCTCCAGCACCTGGAGGAACTTGTCCAGGATGCGCGGATGCGCCTTCTCGATCTCGTCGAAGAGGATCACCCGGAAGGGCTGCCGCCGTACGGCGTTGGTGAGCTCGCCGCCCGCCTCGTGGCCCACATATCCGGGCGGGGCGCCGATCAGTCGGTCGCCGGCGTGCTCGGCGGAGAACTCGCTCATGTCGAACCGCAGATAGGCCGACTCGTCGCCGAAAACGAGCGCGGCGACGGCCTTGGCCAGCTCGGTCTTGCCGACCCCGGTCGGCCCGGCGAAGAACAGCACGCCGCGCGGCCGCGACGACGACTGGGCCGCCTGCGCCCCGGACAGGCCGAGCGCCGCCCGCTTGAGGATGTCGAGCGTCTTGGTGACCGCCGCGTCCTGCCCCACGATGCGGTTGGGCACGCTGCGCTGCCCGGTCTCGATCCGATCGCGGAGGAAGCCGCGGCGCCATGGGTTGTCCAGCACGCCCAGTTTGTAGGTCCGAACGGCGTCTGGCAGCTGCTCGAACGGCAGCGCCCGATCCCGGGCCAGCCGGGTGACGTCGATCATCTGCTGCAGCGTGAGCCCTTCGGCCTGCTCGGCGAAGGCCTCGCACACCTCCTCGGACGGTTCGCTGCCGCGGAACGACCCGGCGAGCAGCCGGGCGGTCGCCTGCCGGTCGCCGAAGTCGGGATGGCCGATGCCGATGGGCCGGATCCGCTCGTTGCCCGCGGTCAGCCACGACGGTAGATCCTGCTCCCGCTCGACCAGCCAGATGACCGGGTTGTAGAGCGGGCCGGGGCGCGGCGAGCCCGGCAGGAACAGCGGCGTGGTCGTCCGCGACTGCTTCAGGCAGAACAGGAAGAAGTCGCGCTCGGACGGATCGAGCTGCTCGGGGCTGAGCACGAGCCGGGACGCGTACTCGATCACCAGGGCCGCCCGTACGGGCGGCTCGTCCTGGGACGGCTGCTGCGGGCGGGAGAACGCCGTGAGATCGGCGCGAAGACGCGTCAGCGAGGGCGGCTGGGTCGACGGCTTGCCGCCGAGCAGGCGCGAGGCCGCGTCGGCCGCCTCCGGCGCCTGGGGGTGGACGCTCAGCCCGTCGACCGGATCCCAGCACAGCAGGCAGCGGTATCCGCTCGGGCTCAGCGCCCCCCACAGCAGGTCGCGCAGCGGCCGCAGCTGCGCCGCCCCTTCCCCCGACCGTACGAGGAAGTGGTCGCGCAGGTTCCCGTACAGCACGTAGTGCGACTGGACCGCCAGCGTCGCGTCCAGCTCCCGCGCGAACGCGGGCCATCCGTCCAACGATCCGCTCATGTCGTCGCCTTCTCTCGGCCGCGGCGGATACAACGGTGGTAGTTCCACATCACGTACGCGCAGGCGATCGCAAGATTCAGCGGCCCCCACAGAGGCGACCGGGTGATGAGGCCGATGACGACCGCCGCGGCGACCGCGGCGATGACGACCGCCATCTCGGCTGCGAGCCGGCGGATGGTCGGCATCCGCCCATCTCTCATGACCCTGTCCACGACGATCTCATCGGTCACCATGACCGCCCACGCGACCGAGCCATAGAGGACGCCCGAGCCGTGCATGCTGAAGGGGAGCAGGAGCCCGATCGCCGGCAGTTGGAGTCCGATGGCCCACTGAAGGCGAGTGCCCGGCGAAAGCCGCAGGATCGCCTGCGCGAACCGCGTCTGGCGCAGGGCAGGCTGGGCATACGAGGGGATCGGCCACAGGCTCACGTCGTGGCGGGCGAGGACGGGACCGGCCCACATGGCGGCCGCGAGCAGTTCGACCGGATCGCTGGAAAGTCGTAATCGGGCGAACCAGTCATCGACCGGCGGCGGCACGACGTCGAGGCCTTCCCGGATTTCGGCGGTGATCGCCTGTTCGTCGAGGACGAGGGCCAGCAGCCCCACGCGCGCGTGCCAGGGTAGGAACGTCGTCGTCTGGTGCGAGGCCTGCGCGATCCGCGCCTCGACTTCCTGCAATCGCGTGTATGCGGTGTGCCAGGCGGCGTCGAGGCCGGCCGGTTCCGCCGGTGCGTGCTCCCAAAGATCCTCTATGACATCGCGATAGCCGGCCGTGGGAGTCGCGAAGGCGGCGCGGGCCAGCGCGAGCAGGTCGGCGCGGATCTGCTCCGGATCGCTTCCATGGGCAGGGATCCGTGCCTCCGGCTCAGGGTTCTGCGCGTCCGGCCTGATGAGGGCGCCGGGCGCGACCGCGCTCGCCCGGGCGATCCGCCGCCGCAGGTCGGCCGCGACATCGCCGCCGAGCGCGCTCGCCAGGGCCTCGCCTGTTTTGAGCGCAGCGGGCAGGCTGGGCGGGCAGGTCAGGCCGCGGAAGATCAACGCGTACGCGTGGGCGACGAGAGCCGAGTCGGGCCGGGTCGCCACGGCCCCGCCGAGGAGCTCGGCGGCGCGAGCCACGGCGCGGCATAGATTCTCCGGGTCGTCTGCGAGCCGCGCCAGCAGGATGTCCCGGTGGAGCGGTTCGACGCGGACGACGTGGTCCGGATTCTCCTCGAAGCGTACGAAGCCCGCGTCGCGCAGAGCCCGGCCGACCTGTTCCGAGGGGATCAGGCTGCTCGGCAGACCTTGGGGGCCCAAACAGGCGAGCGCCTGGAGCAGGTCGGCCGCGTCGGGCAGGCGTGCCTTCAGATCGTCCACGGCCAGCCGCCAGGCGCATCGGATCACGTCAGAGGCGCGCCCGGGCACCTGCGCCGCGCTGTCGAGCGCCCCGTCGTAGTCGTGCTCCAGGCGCAGGCGATAGTCGTCGAACCGATGTGTCTGCGATGCGGGGTCGGCCAGGTAGCGGCCGGCCAGTTCGAGCGCCACCGGCACACCATGCAGCCGGCCCGCCAGCGCTCGCGCCTCCGCCGGCGAGCCCGCGCGCTTGGCCAGCTTGCGCAGGATGTGCGCCCCCTGCTCGTGGGACAGCTCCCGGATTCGGTGGACGACCGCGCCGCCGCCCCAGTCGGCGGTGGCATGCCGGCTGGTCACCAAAGTGAGGCCCCGTTTGCACGGGCGCAGCCAGCCGTCCTTCACCGCGCGCTCCGGTTCCGCCAGGTCGTCGATCACCAGGAGCCAGCCGCGAGGACAGCGTTCGAGCATTTCGTACACCGTGTCGGAGAGGTTGCGGATGCCTCTGCCGGCCTCGGCGAGGTGCCTCTTGGAGCCCGGCAGCGTGTGCGCCAGGTGTCGCATCCCGGCCTCGAACAGGTCAGGATCCGCTCCGCATATCCACCAGACGTGCCGCCTGGACAGCTTCCGCGCGACGTCGAGGGCCAGGGTGGTGGTCCCCATGCCGGGTATCCCGGCCAGCACGTGCACCCTGCGCCGGCGCTTGAAGCGGAGCGTCGCGAGTCGCTTCAGCAGATACCGCAACACGTGATGTCCGACGACTGCGCGCGGCAACAACGCATACGGCGGCGTCAGAGAAGGAGGACTTTCGTCGGCCCGCGCGGCCGAGGCCCCGTCAGGGGGATTCATGCGGCGATCTTTGGCTGAGATCACCGGCAGGAGGCTCGTCAGCAGGGCGAACATGCTCACCACGTAGGTGACGACCTGGAAGGCGTCGCCGTATTCGCCGATGTTGGGCATCCGCGTCAGGTCTCGCGCGATCAGGCACCCGATCACCGTGAAGACCAGCAGCAATCCTGTCAGCAGCCATCGCTTGGCGAGGCGCTCGTTGCGGTTTTCGTCGTCGTTGTGGCGTCTCATGGTCGGGGTCGTCATTCCGGGCGGTCGTGGTCGCGGGCGCGGGTCTTGGGCCGCGGCGGCGCGTGGCGGGCCCTGGTGACGGGTGCCGGACGGGTGCCCGGCGGGACCAGGCGCTCCACGGCCGTCTCCACGCCCTGCTCGGCCAGCCGCTCCCGCGCCTGCTCGAAGGAGTCGCACCAGGTCTGCTCGACCTCCTTGTCGGAGACGACCGCGGATTGAGCGGGCGCGCCGGCGGTCCGGACCACCGCCGAGCGCACCCGCCCTCCTTCGGCGAGGGCCAGCGTCACAGCATGCTGGTCCCAGCCGTCCTTCACCAGGCGCACCGAGTTGAGCGTCTCGAACCCCTCGTCCACCTGGTAGCCGAGTTCGGACAGCGCGCCCAGCAGGCTCTGTCTCACCAGGAGTTCGTCGGCGGCGGCGACCACGGCCGCGCAGACGGTGTGGGCCTCCGCGCGAAGACCCGCGGTCAGCCGGCGGCGGCCCGCGACGACGTCGGCGAGGTCGGCCAGCAGCGTCTCGTGGCCGGCCTGTCCGGTGCCGGGCAGGTCGCGCTGGAGCGCCTGGAGGAGCCGGGCCGCTTCGACCGCTCCGCTTCGGGCGCCGGCGGCGGCCTGGTTGGCCGACTGCACCCGGTGCCGTACGTCGACCAGCCGGGTGCGCGCCTCGGCCAGGTTGGCGGCGTCGGCCATGCGCTGCGCCGCGGCCCGGATCTCGGCCCGGTCTTCCGCGGTGACGTGCGCGGACAACCGTCCGAGCACACGCGCAAGGCTTTCGGTCAGCTCGGTCAGCGTGGGCGTGTCGCGCCAGGCCCGCGGCGTGCCGGCGTCCTTGGCGAGCAGGTCGGCCAGGGCGGTGGCGGACCGCGGCGGGCCGTCCGGCCGTACGCCGAGGGTGCGCAGCAGGTCGGCGAAGACGACCTCGGTCATGGCCCGCGCGCCGAGCTGGGCCAGCTCCGCGTCGATCTGCCCCAGCTGCTGATCGGCCAGGCCGCACCAGCGCAGCAGCTCTTCCATCGAACGCCCCTCGGGCGCGAGCGGCCGCAGATCGGCGGCCAGGTGTCCGGCCTGGGCGCCGTCGCAGGCGGCGGTGAGCACGGCCATGCGCGCGTTGCGGTCGAGCACGGCGCTCGCGACCGTGGACCACGCGCAGGCCTCGCGGTGGCGGACTTCCGCCCGCTCCACCATCTGGTTGATGTGCTCGCCCAGCGCGGCCACCCCGTCGAGGGCCAGCGTGGTCCCCGCGATCGCGGTCCGGGTGGCGAGGCCGACGGCGACCGCGCCGACCGCGAGGGTGGCGGCGGTGACGATGACGGGCGCCGCCAGGCCGACCGACGCCACGACGAACACTTCTCCACTCATGCGCCGGCCCCCAGGATCCTGCGTTTGGCCTCGTCGAATTCCTTGGTCCAGTTCGTCCAGCGGCGATGGGTCCACACGCCGTACGCCACGGCCACGGCCAGCGGCAGGATGAGGGCCTGCACGAGGAACGCGCCGGCCGTCACCACGATCGCGAGCACGACCCAGAACCCGATCACCGCGACCAGGCAGCCGCCGCAACCACTGCCGGCGAGATTGCCGAGGCCGCGCATGAATTCGGCCGGACCACTGGCCCGGCCGAAGATCCGGCCCATGGGGCGCAACAGGGAATAGCGCGGGTGGTACTCCCCGCCGATCTGCGCCGCCATGGCCACCTCGCCCACGCCGATCCCCGCCCAGATCAGCAGCATCACGCCCGCCTGAAAGGAACGGTCGCCGCCGGTGAGCGCGAGCATGGACACGAACCAGGGGACCGAGAAGCAGCCGAACGCGAGCGCGGCCCACCCGAGCGCCTGCGATTTCGCGGCCTCTCTGGCGCGTTCCATGTCCTCCCATTGGCGCTGCCGGGCCACGTGGGCGGCCGCCTCGGACTCGCGGCGGCGCAGTTCTGCCTGCGCCCAGGCGTGCGCGAGGCCGCTGGCGAGCGCGGCCGCGACCAGGTCGGGATCGTGGGCCGACGTGGCGAGCGCGGCGTGCCAGGGAACGGGCTCCGGCAGCTCCTGCCGGACCCGGTCGGCGCTCGACCGAAGGGCCGTCCTGGTCGTCTCGGGATCGACGGCGAGGGCCAGCAGCGCGCTCCTGACCTGCACGCCGTCGAAGGCGGGGCCGGGCAGCAGCCCCTGCGTTTCGGCCACGACCCGGTCGGCGGCCGGGACGAATCCCGTCTCGAGCTCCCGCCAGCGCGCGTCGATCCAGCGTAAGTCGTCCTCGCCGCTGAGGTCGGCGAGGACCTCGAGGATGCGGTGGTTCCAGAGGTCGTCGATGGTCGTCTGCGCGTCGGCCGGGCGGGCGAGCGCGGATAGCGCCAGCTCGAGCAGGCTCTCCCGGTTGAGCGCGAGCCCTCGGTAGACGGGCGGCATCGCCGGGTCGAGCCAGTGCAGCAGGTGGAGCAGCTTGAGGTCGGGCGGGAGCGCGACGGTCAGGCGCTCGTCGATGAGCACCTGCCGCTCTTCCTCGTCCTGGTCGAACTGCTGGAGCCACTCGCGGAGCGCGCGCCAGCCCTCGCTCGGATGTTCCGTGGTCCCCATGTTGGCGAGGTAGCGCCGGGCGGCCTCGTCCCACCGGGTGGCCATGGCACGTGCCAACGACGCGCGGTCGACGTAGCGCTCGCCGAGAAAGGGCAGCGGTACGCGTCCCGAGGCGTGCCCGCGGGGGGCGACGTCCTCGGGCACCGGGGGAGTGCCTCCGTTCAGCCACTGGGTCACCTGCGGCACGCCCCACCGCTGGGCGGGGTCGCGCAGCAGCAGCCCGCGGCACAGCAGCCGGAGGCGCGGGTCGGCGACGGGGCCGACGTCCATGGTCGAGGTGAGCAGGTGGTGCATCACCGCGTGCTCGGTCAGGCCCCGGAACGGAGACCGGCCGGTGGCCATCTCGAGCACCAGGATGCCGAGCGACCACCAGTCCCAGGACCGGGAGGTCTCACCGGCGAACGACTCGGGCGGCGCGTAGGCGAGCGTGCGCGAGGCCGTGCCGAAGACGACGGACGCGTTGATGCCCCGGCTCAGGCCGAAGTCGGCGAGCGCCAGGTCGAGCGGCCACGCTGTGCGCACGAGCACGTTGGCCGGCTTGAGGTCGCGGTGGACGATGCCGTGCGCGTGCAGCGCGGCCAGCGCTTCGGTCAGTTGTCCGACGGTCTCGGTGATCCGGTCGTACGGCCAGGGCGCCCCGTCGGCAAGCAGCCCGGCGAGGTTGCCGCCGCGCGCGTACTCCTGGAGCTCGAAGTCGCGGCCGTCGTCCTCGCCGGTCCGCAGGATGCGGACGATGTGGGAGGTGCCGATGGCCGGCAGCTGGCGCCACACCTCGCGGTCGGCGCGGAACCCGGGGCGATAGGTCTTGAGCACGAATTCGCCGCCTCCGCCGTCGCGCACGATCAGCAGGTCGGCCTCGGCGCCGGGCGTCGGGATGGCCGCTACCACCTCGAGCTCACCGGCCAGGGACGCGGGCAGCGCGCCACCGGACATCGGCTGATCCAGTGCGCCGTCGCGGCGCGTCCGCGCCACATCCACACGCGTGGGAGGCGGGATGTCGGGGGGCGGTGCGGCCATCGGCGTGGTCCCTGGCGGTGACTGTAGTCGGATATGGCTTTTCGTGTGTGGTGCCTTTTACGTGACGCTTGTTCTAGTAGACGTCCGCTCCGCGATCCCGGGTGACGATCAGCAGTCCCGGTGTTCCAACTTCTTGGGCGGCTGTTTTCCGCCGCGATTCAGCGTCAGGCCGTAGTCGGCGAACAGGGCGGCCAGCCGATCGTGACAGTCGGGGTCGGCCAGGCAGAAGCCGAGATCGGGAACGGCCCTGACGGCGTCGGCGCAGCGGTCGCCGAAGAACATCACCGCGTGGCGGGGCTGATCCCGCTTCGACTCCCAGAGCAGGCCCGCGGGCGCGCCGCGCCAGCCGGTCTGCTCGGCCCAATCACGCTCGTGCAGCCACATGGCCCAGCGGCGGGTGATGTCGTAGTTGATCGACTCGGTCTGGACCAGCCACTCGTCCGTGCAGATCTTTCCGAGCTCGGTGCGGTCGACCAGGCGCAGGACCCGTAGGTCGCGGGTCAGCTCGAGGGCCGACAGCCGCAGCGGCTTCAGCATGGCCCGGCGGACCGTCCGCGTGCCCAGCTTCTGATGGAACGGGATGCTCCGCGCGACCGTTTCTATCAGCGCGGTCGACTGCTCAGGCGACGCGTACAGGTAGGGATAGCGCCGGACTTCGGTGCAGTCGAAACGGCCGCCGCCGATCTTGGCGTTGGCCGGGACCGGGTTGAAGGAGTCCACGGGGAACTGCGCGGTGTGCACCCGCCACAGCTGCGTGCCGGCGGGCAGCACCTCGGTCGTGGCCTGCTGCCCGCACTTTTCGGGGGGAAGCTGGAGGGGCACCGCTCAGATCCTTTCGATTTCCGCGGTCGCGGCGGCGAACAAGTCATCGTCCCGGCCGGTGCCGAGCAGGTCGGCGGGGGCCGCGCCGAGCCAGGCGTTCTCGCCCAGCCACCAGTCGGCCACGCCCCAGGGATCGTCGTCGACCTCGAGAATGGCGTTGATCATGAGGACCAGCGCGTGCGCGCGGCCCTCCTCGTCGAACTGGAAGGCCGGGACGAGGAGGTCGCCCTGATCGGTGTCCAGCTGAATGATCTCCGGCAGATATCCGTCGGGCACGTCCGAGGGATGGTGGCTCGGGGCCGCGCGCAGCCACCGCCTGGCCGACTCGGCCAGCCGCGCCGGCGTCGTGCCGCGCAGCACCCGCGCGTCCAGCCGGGACAGCGCCTCGGTCCAGGGCCCGGGATCCACCACGGCGCCCGTCTGCCAGCGCATGGCCGTCGTGATCGACAGCCGGACCGGATGCTCCCTCGGGAGCAGAGGCTCGATCAGGTCGGCGATCTCGATCGCTATCTCGTCGAGCTCCGCGGTGTCTTCGGGCGTGACGGGGGCCTCGCCGGCGGCCCCCAGGCGCGCGAGCAGTTGGTCGAGCTCACGTGACTGGTCGTCGTCCAGGTGCGTGCGGACGTCGGCGAGGTTCGCGACCAGCGTCGTGATCAGCAGTGCGCCATTCATCCCTTTTCCACACGGTTATAGTCAACTATCATACTTATAGCATTATTATTCATATCTGACTTAACGGGAAAGTGTACTGCTTTGGGCCGGCTCCGGTCCGGCCTTCGTCCGAATCCCCGGACACCCCCGCTGATGTGCTGGTAGGGGGAGGGATCGAGATGGGGAAGATCGACATACCGAAGGCGCGCGACGAGCTCGCCGAGCGTGGCTGGACGGTCATCCAGGAGGCGGTGACCGGCGCTCCCGACGGCATGGACGGCATGGAAGGCGTGGACAGCGCCGCCGTGCTCGACCTGGCGAGCCGATTCGGCACGCCGTCGTCGCGGGACTCCGGCGCCCTGGTCTGGGAGGTCAGGCCGCGGGAGGGCATGGAGGGCGGCACGTTCTCGGAGGTTGCCGGAGCCATTCCGTTTCACACCGACGCCCAGTATCGGGCCGTGCCCGAGGCGCTGGTCGCGCTGTTCGTCGTACGGCCCGCGCGCGACGGCGGGCACACCCGGCTGCTGACGGCGCGGTCGGCGTTCGAGGCGCTCGCGCGTGAGCCGTACGGGGAGGAGATCAGGGCCGAGTTGAAGCGGCCCCGATGGCGCTGGGTGGTGCCGGAGAGCTTCCGCGAACCGGACACGCCGCCGCTGTCGCCGCCCGCCGCGGTCATCGAGTCCGGCGACACCGTTCGCTGGCGGCCCGACAACCTGGTCGCGCCCGACGAGCAGGGCGGAGAGGGCGCGGCCCGATTCGCGTCCTGCCTGGCCCACGCGCCCGGCGCGGTCGAACTCGACCACCACGCCGGCGACCTGATCGTGCTCGACAACCGCCGGGTCCTGCACGCGCGCGGCGCGTTCCGCGACCCGCGGCGGCTGCTGCTGCGCATCCGGCTGTGGGCGTCATGACGACCGTCACGTGCGACGAGCCCCGGCGTACCGACGTCCGCCCCGCGGACAGGCGTCCGGCCGACGCCGCGACGGTGCGCGCGTGGGCCAGGTCCGCGGCGCTGGCCGCGGCCGACGTGCCGGCCACGGGGGCCGAGGCGGACGTGTGGACGGTGCGCGGCTGGGCCGAGGTGGCGCTCGGATGCGCCGCGCTGACCGAGCACGCCGCGGCGTTCGGCGCGCTCGACGAGGTCGTCGCCGACTCGGGCATCCGCGCCGGCGGACCGGCCGCCGCGCGGCTGCGCGGGCTGCGCGCCACCGAGGGCCGGGTGCCGGATCGCTACCCGTCGGCGCGCCTTCCCCAGCCGATCCCGCCGGTCGGCGAGGCGGTCTGGGAGCGCTGCGCGCGGCTCGCCCGCTTCTGCGACGGCCTGCCCGTGCCCCGGGCGCCCAAGGCGCCCGAGCCGCTGCCCGATACGGCCGCCGCCCAGCTGACCTGGGGCGAACTGCTCCGCCCGACGCCGTCGCGGCGGTATTCGATCGTCGACGGCGCCCGCTGGGCGGGCCTCGCGGGCCGGACCTGGATGACGCTGCCGACGGCTCTCGGGACGCGCGTGGTCCTCATCGACGTGCCCCGCGGCCCCGACCGGCCGGAACTGCAGCGCAGGATCTGGCGCGGCGTCCACGACGGCGCTCACCTGGACCTCCTCACGGAGGGCGGCTTCGAGTTCGGCTCCGGGCTGCTGGTCGCCGAGGCGTACGCGATGGCCGTGGAGGCGGTGGCGCTCGTCGAGGCGTGCCGCGACGGCGACGGCGGGCTCGCCTGGTGGCTCCGGTACGGCATGGCCGAGCGGATCGGACGGCTGCCCGGTTTCCCCGGCAGAGGCCTGCCGGTCGCGGGCCCCACCCTCCACATGGCGGTGACGTGCACGAACCTCGAGTTCGCCGGCCTGCCCACGATCGCGGCGAGCTACATCACCGGACCGATCGACCTGCTCGGCGGCCGGGCCGCGGAGCTGCTGCCGGCTCGCCTCGCCGACGACCTGACCGCCCGCTGGGCCGCGGCGGCCGGTCAGGACTCGTCGGAGACCACGCGCGCGACGATCTCGGCCATCTCGGCGTTCGGGATGGCGATATGAACCTGCCAGTGACGATGGACGCTGAGACATTCGCGCAGGCCGGTCCACAGCCATCGGGCCCCCACCTCCAGCGGGAGCCCGCCGCGGCCCGTGCCGAGCAGCGGGAAACAGAGCGCCGACAGCGGCGGATCGTAGGCCCCGCGCTCCTCCTCGGCCAGCCGGAACACCTGGCGCACGGCGTAGACCAGGGACGTGTGGTCGACGTCGTAGAAGTTGCTGCCCTGACGCGGGACCACCACGGCGGCGTGGTAGATCCGCCGCACCCCGTTGGCGGACAACGCGCCGGGGCCGGTCGGCGCGACCGTGCCGGGGGCCACGGGCAGGCCGTGCCTGCCGTTCTTCGTCATCCAGTCGTGCAACTCGTCGTGGATGACGTCGGACACCACCTCGCCGGCCGCGCCGCGGATGGCGCCCGTACGCCGGATGGCGCCGGAGACGGACGAGCCGTAGATCTTGGCCGTCTCCATGTGCACGTTCTCGGACGAGACGAGGACGTCGACGCCCGTGATCAGCTCGATGGGCCGCACCTGGACCGTCACGGACGGCTCCCCGGCCGCGCCGCCCAGCAGAAAGCGGAGCCTGGCCGGCGCGGCCACGTGGCCGGACGGCGTCTCGGCGACCTCGCCGCCCCCGCTCAGCAGGCATTCGGCCACCTGCGCGAGGATCATCACCTCCTGGTGTTTCCGGAAGCTGTCGGGGCTCACGCCGTAGATCTCGGCGGCGCGGCGACGGCGGCTCGCGGCCGACCAATCACGGGTTCCACGGACGAGACCGAAAAGATACGCGGCCGATTCGCCGAGCTTTCCACCCTCCAGTGCCTCGACCGCCCGCGCGAGGATCCGTTCCACCGCCGAGACCGGTTCCATGGCGGGATATCGCAGCTGAGCGAGGGTGATGAGGCTCGGCAGGGGCGAGCCGCGGAGCCTGACGAGACCTCGCTCCCGGAGGATCCGCAAGTCCGCTACAAGATCCGCATGCGAGGGTATGGACGCCACGACCTGAGGGTCGCACAAGGAAAAGCGTAAAGTAAGCTCTACAAATTTTCGGAAAGATCTCTTAATGGAAGTCAAGGCAGGGTGGGGCGATGATGGCAGGAGGGCCGGAGCTGCTCCGGCGGACTGTCGCGGCTCGATGGTGGGGCGAGCTGATCGCGAGTGATCGGCGCCTTCAGGACACGAAAATCGGCTACTACAAGGCGTTCGCCAAAGTGGCGTCGGGCGGCGAGACGCGCGATCGGAAGGTGGTCGTCGCGGCCGCCGGCGGCGCCATGAGCACCTTCTACAAGCTGTTCGGGCCGGGTGGGGACCGAGCGCTGCTGTCCGCGTACGCGGAGCACTGGGGCGGGGAGCGCGTCGCCACGCCCGATCCGACGAGCAGGTTAGGCTACGAGACCGCGGTCTGGGCGTATTGGGGTCATCGCCAGGGCTGGCTGAGCGGTCTCGAGCAGACGTGGCCGCACCCGTCGGCCGTAGTCAACTCTCTCGTCGGCGTCGTCGCCGACTTCGCGGCCGAGTGGCCGCATCTCGTGAGAGCCACGGGATGGGCGCCGCCGATCTGCGCGATCGAGGACCTCTGCGTCGCCACCGGCGGCATGCTCGGCTGGGACGGCGCGGCCGCGCTGCTCGGCCAGGCGGCGCGCCGCGGCGCGGCCGACCCGAAGACGCCGCCCGAGCAGGTGATGGACGCGCTGCGAGACGACCTGGCGGGCCTGTTCCCCGGCCGGGACGCCGTCGCGGCGCTCGCCGAGGGCGTCGACGCGGTCCTCGCCTCGCTCGGAGAGGTCAAAAGCGCGCTGCTCGAAGCGGTGACGCTGGCCGCGGCGGATCCGCCGCGGCCGCCAGTCCCTGTCGCCCGGCCGTCGCGCGCATCGGCGGCCTGACATGGAGTGGGGGGGAGGGTTCGGCGCGAGGGGGCGGCTCCGCGCTGAACTGATCACATTGCTCGCCGCCGGGGCCACGGATTTCCAGGCCCTCTACGACGAGGCGGTCCAGCGGCTGGGCGCGAGGAGCGGACTGACGCTCCACATCGCGTGCAAGCAGCAGCAGGTCGCCTCGTGGACGCGTCCGGTCCGCGGATCGGTGGCCGCTTGGGGAGGGCTGCTGCGCACCACGAACCGGGCGCTCGATCCGGCCGACCCGGTCCGCATGGAGGTCGTCTCCCGCTACGGCCGCTGGCTGGGCAGGCGCGGCCTGCCCGGAGACCTCGACATCGCCGTGCGCTATCACACCAAGGAGCTGCGCCGCCGCGTTGCCATGCGCGCGACGCCCCACTGGATCGGGGTCGCGCGCATGGACCTCGCCTGGGCCCTGGTGGAGCGCGCCCGGCTCGGCCGGTTCGACCCCGTGGCCGAGCCTCCCGCCGACGGTGAGGCTCTGCTGCTCGCCCTCGAACTCGCGACGGACGAGGTGACCAGGCGTACGGCCGAGTTCGGCCCCGACGACCTCGGCACCTGGCCCGCCTGCGAGGTGCGGGCGGCCGCGCTGATCACCGCCGCCTGCGCGCGGTCGGCCCAGGCGCCGATCGACGGCGACGTGGAAGAGGCGCTCCGCGCCATCGAACCGTTCGCGGCGGGGCGCGCCGTGAACGGCGAGTCCCGGCTGCTGCGCGCCCGGCTCCTCCAGGCGGAGGCGCTGCTCCTGCTCGGCCACCAGCAGGCGGCCGAGCAGGTGGCCAGGCTCGCGCTCGCATTGCACGAGGCGCGCCCCGGCCGATGGCGGGGCGGCATCGACCCCGGCCGGCCGTGGCTCACCTGGGCCAGGACGCTCGCTCCGGCCGGCAGGGCCGACGCCAGGGCCGCCGCCGCGAAGGCGCTGGAGGCGCGCGAGAGCTGGTTCCCCGAAGACAGCGTCTACCTCGCGGAGGTCCACGAGACGCTCGCCCCGCTGGTGGCGCCGGAGTTGGAGGTACGGCAAGGATGATCGACCCAGCACATCGCGACGCGGAGATCGCCGAATTGCTCCGGCGCGCGCGGACGACCGGTCTCGACCTGGACGCCCGCGCCAACCTGGCCGTCCTGCTGCTCGACAGATTCGAGGAGCTCGGGCACGACGCCGACCTGAACCAGGCCCTGCTGCTTCTGCGCGAGGCGCTGGCCGAGTGTGACCACCAGACGGGTGCCCCGATCCGGTTCTGGCTGGCGATGGCACTTTCGATGGGGCCGCCCGAGGGCCGCGCCGAGGCCATCGTGCTGCTCGACCAGCTGGCTGCGGAGCTACCCGACCGGGCTCCGGCCTATGGCGAGGTCGTCTTCCGGCGCGCCATGCTGTGCGTCTTCGGCCGTGACGGCCGGGAGACCGGCGAGTTGCGCATCGCGGTCGACCAGATCGAGCGGCTGCTGGCGGCCGGGCCGGAGATCTTCCCCGATCAGGCGCGGCTGTCGGACACGCTGGCCTTCGCGCACTGGGCGCTGGGCGAGCGGGTCATGGACGAGCAGCTGCCGGGCATCGGCCTGGATTTCGTGCAGGCCATGGCGCTGCCCGAGCCGGTCGATCTCGGGGAGGCGGTGCTCAACTTCCGGCGCGGGCTCGACCTGTGCCCCGGCGACGTCGATCTGGCGCTCAGCCTGGGTGTGGCGTGCCTGGCCCAGCGCGATGAGTCCAGTCTGCTGATCGCGATCACCGCGGTCGGGCGGCAGAGCCCGGCCGACGCCGATGAGAGCGATCTGCTGACGGAGTTGTCGGCGTTGTTGCGGGCGGAGCTGGACGTGCCGCCCGGCCCGCACGCGGTGCGGCATCCCAAGGTGCTGCGGGAGGCGCTGGCCGGGCTGCCGGTGGAGCATCCGGCCCGTTCGGCGCTGCTGCTGGAGCTGGGGGAGGTGTGCTGCTCGGCCACGGCGGAGGGTCCTGCGTGTGGTGATTTCGGGGTGGCGCTGACGTGCCTGACAGAGGTGGTGGAACGATCCGACCTGGAGGAGTGGCAGCTTGATCGCGCGGTGGCGCTGCTGCTGTACGCGATGACCGCGGGCGCGTTGTTCGATCACCTCGATTTCGATTTCGGGCGGATCGTGGCCGCTGTCGTCGTGCGCTCCTCGGATGTGGGCGCGGCGGCCGGTGTCCGCCGCGCGTGCGTGCTGGCGGCGCGTTCGTGGGCTGAGGCCGATCGGTCGCGGCTGACGGCCGCGGCCTCGCATCTGGCGGCCGCGCTCGACGCGGCAGGTCCGGGTGAGGGGATGCCGTGGGACGTGCTGGCGATCACCGGTGCGATCTTCTTCTACGAGCGCGTCCTGGCCACCGGGCGGCTGGAGTTCCTCAGCCACGCCGAACGCTGCCGCGACGCGCTGGAGACCATGCCCGGCCCGGCCGAGGAGGTCCGCCGGCTGCGCGGGAGGTTCCGGCTGGACCTCGCCATGCTGCGCAGCCACGACACGACCCTCGACGGCGAGGGCGAGGAGGAGTTCACCCGCCTGGCCCGCATCTTCGCCGCCCTGCTGAGCGGCCGCATCGCCGGGACCACGCACTACGGTGCGCCGGCCGAGGTCACCCAGCACGGCGAGCGCGGCGAATACCGCCTCGATCTCGAACGCCGCGCCGCGATCCTGATCGAGCGCGGCCACCTCGGCGACCAGGTCGCCCTCGACAAGGGCATCGACCTGCTCCAGCGGGCCATCACCCGGCCGCCCATCCACCTTGGGGCGTTCGTTCCCACCGAGGGGGTGCTGGGCAGTGCCCTCGTACGGCGGGCCAAGGAGACCGGCCGGGCCGACCTCGAGGCCGGCATCGGCCACCTCGAGCGGGCCGCCGACGTCGCGCGGCGTGACATCGGCGCTCCGTGGGCCGATCGGATCCTGTCCGGCCTCGCCGAGGCCTACCGGACCCGGGCGCGCGCCGGCGACCTCGCCCGCGCCGTCGACGTGGGCCTCGAGTCCCTGCGCGTACGCCTCGGGAACCTGATCACGCAGAACCGCGTCGAGCGGGAACTGCCGTCCGACGCGACCGACCCCGCCACGCAGGTCGCCCAGTGGGCGTTCGCCGACGGCCGGATGGAGGACGGCCTTCGGGCCCTGGAGTACGGCAGAGCGCTGGCCCAGCACGCGACGACGCTGCTGACCGACGTGCCCGGCCTGCTCCGCGCCGAGGAGGAGCACGCGCTCGCCGGCGAATGGGACGCCGAGCTGGCCGGCGCCGGGCCGTACGCGGCCGCATTCGGCGCCGACGTGCCCGGCGGGCTGCGCGCCCGGGTGATCGACACGCTGCTCGGCGTGCCTGGGCGGAGCGGCGTCTTCACGCCGCCCGGCGCGCGCGAGATCGCCGCGGGGCTGCGCGACGGCGGCTGGGACGCGCTCGTCCACCTGCTGCCCGGCACCCGCCACGGCGAGGGGATGGCCGTGATCGTGCGGCCGGACGAGACCATGGCCACGGTCGGCCTGCCCGAGCTGCACCTCGGACGCCGGAGCGTCCCGACGGCCCACCTCATCACGCAGCGGACCGTGCAGGCCACGGTCCGCCGGGTGGGGCAGCTCGACTCGGTGACCCGCCGGCGCTGGCAGGAGAACCTCGACCAGGTGTGCGAATGGGCGGGCGCGCTGCTGGCTCCCGTCCTTGAGCAGATCCCCGGCCGTACGGCGCTGGCCCGGGTCGTCCTCGTCCCCTGGGGGACGCTCGCGGCCGTGCCCTGGCACGCGGCCCGCGTCGACGGCGACCACCTGCTGCGCCGCGCGCTGTTCTCCTACGCGGCGTCCGGCGACCAGATGATCGCCACCTCCAGGCTCGCCGGCCCCAGGTCCGGCGTGCCCGTCCTGGTCGCCGACCCGGCCGGGCCGCCGCTCACCTGGGCCAAGTGGGAGTGCGAGGAGATCCGCCGATCCTGCCATCCGACGGCCGCCCGTCTCGGCCGCTGGCTGAACAGCGGCGCGGCCCGTACGGGCGAGGCGAGCGCGGACGTGCTGCTGACCGCGCTCGCCACCGCGTCCACCGTGCACTTCGCCGGCCACGGCGCGGCCGGCCGGTCGCCGGCCGCGTCGAGGCTCCTGCTCCAGGACGGCCTGTCGGAGAGCCCGCTGACGCTCCGGCAGATCATGCACGAGGTGCGCCTGCCCGAGTCGCTGATCGTCCTGTCGGCCGCCGAGAGCGACCTGTCGACGGGGGAGTGCGACGAGTCCGCGACGCTCGCCGCGTGCTTCCTCGCCGCCGGTGCGTCGAGCGTGGTCGGCTCGCGCTGGATGCTCGGCGACGACATCCGCACGGCCGCCATGATGATCGTCTTCCACCAGGCGCTGCGCAGCTCGGGCCTCGGCCCGGCCGACGCCCTGCGCCAGGCCCAGATGTGGATGCTCAGCGGTGACCGCGATCTGCTGCGGCGGATATCACCCGCGCTGTATCAGATGTCCGACGGTCACGACTTCGCCGACCCCACCATCTGGGCCGCCTTCACCCACCACGGCCACGCGTGAGCGCGGCGTGGCGCTAGCGCGTCACGACGCCTTCGAGTTTGGCCGCCAGGCGCACGCGATCCCCTTGCGCGAGGGGATGGCGGGCGTTCGGCGGCAGCTCCTCGCCGTTGCGGAAGGTGCCGTTGGGCGTCTTCTCGGGATCGATCCAGATCGCGCCGTCGGCGTCCATCCCCACCGTGGCGTGTTTGCGTGACACGTTCGTGTACGGCTCGAGCGCGCCCGCGTGCGACGACCAATCCGGGTCTCTTCCGAGCGGGACCGGGGCGCCGGCGCGCGGCGCGATGTCGCCGAACTCGAACCGCACGAGCAGGTCCGCGGGTGGCGGTGTGGGCGCGGGGCGCTCGGCCACGAGTTCGGATCCGCATTCCGCGCACATGGTGCCCGAGCCGGGCTCCGCGCATTCCAGCGGGCAGATCATCGCACCTCCGCCCGCAGGGTCACCGGATCGCCACCGGTCACGCCGGTGATCAGCACGCTGCTGCCGGGCGCCACGTCCCGGTCGAACAGCTCGCGGGCCAGCGGATTGACGAAGGCCGACTCCAGCGCGTTGCCGATGCCCCGGCCGCCGTCCTTCGCCGAGAACGGGCACAACAGGCGCAGGTCGCGCTGGGCCTCCTCGGTCAGCTCGATGTCGATCTGGCGCTGCTCCTTGACCCGCCGGACGATGTTCGCGACCTGTTTGCCGAGGATCCCGGCGGCCGCGTCGGCGGAGATGAAGTCGAAGACGACGATGTTGTCGCCGAACCTGTTCAGCAGCTCGGGCCGTTTGAGCGTGGTCGTGAAGTGCTTCTTGATCGTCTTGAGCACGACCTCGCGCGCCTCGTCGGGCGACATGGTCTCGTCGACCGTACGGGCGGCCCCGTCGTAGATGCCGAGGTTCGAGGTGAAGACCAGCACGCACTCGGAGAAGTGCGTGGTCATCCCCTGGCCGTCGGTGAGCCGGCCGTCCTCGAGAATCTGCAGGAACTTGTCGAGCACCTGCGGATGCGCCTTCTCGATCTCGTCGAAGAGGATGACGCGGAACGGCATTCTGCGGACGGCGCTGGTCAGCTCGCCCCCCGCCTCGAACCCGACGTATCCGGGCGGGGCGCCGATGAGACGGTCGGCCGCGTGCTCGGCGGTGAACTCGCTCATGTCGAACCGGAGGAACGAGTCGGCCTCGCCGAAGACCAGCTCGGCGATGGCCTTCGCCAGCTCGGTCTTGCCGACGCCGGTCGGCCCGGCGAAGAACAGCACCCCGCGCGGGCGGGTCCCGTGGCTGGTCGCCTGTGCGCCGGACAGGCCGAGGGCGGCCCGCTTGAGGATGTCCAACGTCTTGAGCACGGCCCGGCGCTGGCCGCGGACCCGCTCGTGAAGCAGTTCCTCGCCCTTCTGGATGCGCTGGCGAAGCTCGCCGCGCTCCCACAGGTTGTCCTCGATGCCCAGCTTGTAGATCCGGACCGCGTCGGGCAACTCGCCGGCCGACATGCCGCGATCGCGGACCAGCCGGGTGATCTCGTGCAGATCGCCCATCCGCATGCCCTCGGTCTGCCGGGCGAAGGTGTCCAGCATGCGGGCGCCGTCCGAGCCGGGGGAGTGGTCGCGCAGGCCGAGGTCGCCCGCGAGCAGGGTGCCGGCGGCCGTCCTGTCGTCCAGGCTGGGCAGCGGCACACCGATCGTCCGGACCCGCGGCCCGGCCGACATCAGCCACGCCGGCAGGTCGCGTTCCCCGTCGACCAGCCAGATCACGGGGTTGAACAGGGCCGCCTTGCGCTCGGGCGGCCCGCCGAGCCGCGCGGTCGCGAGCTCGGCCACCTTGAGCGCGCAGCGGAACAGGTCGTGCTCCTCCTGGGCCAGGTGGGCCGGTGACACGACGAGGCGCGAGGCGTAGTCGATCACCAGCACGACCCGCGCCTTCGTGGACTGCGCCACGGCGGTCAGGTGGTCCACCAGGCGGTCCATCGACGGCTCGGAGCCGATCACCCCGCTGCCGAGGACCCGGTCGGCCGTGCCCGGTTCGACCTCGCCGTGCAACGAGAAGCCGTTCATCGGGTCATACCTGATGAGCGCCTGGTAGCCGTAGGGACGCAGCGCCTCCCAGAGCACGTCCACGAGCGGCAGCGAACGCGGCCCGGGGATGAGGAAGCGGTCGCGCACGTTGCCGTGCAGCACGTACTGGGAGTGCACGGCCAGGGTGCCGGCCACCTCCCGGGCGAACGGCGGCCAATCCTCGAGCCGCTTCGACCAGCCGTTCACGGCCGCCTCCTCGCACGCTGAATCGGGGTGACCGGCACGCGGGCGGCCGGCGTCGGCGGCGCGACCACCTCGACGACGTCGTCGGCCGACACGGTCACCCGCGGGCGGCCGCTCTCGGTGCGGAGCGCCGCTCCCATGTCCCCGAAGTCCCGGGTGAAGGCCGAGCACCGCTCCCGGTCCTGGCGGCGCCCGTCCACCCCGCTCTCGGCCACATGCCGGACCACCCTGCCGCTGACCGTGCGGTCGCCGACGTCGACGGTGACGTGGTGGCCGGTCCAGTCGGCGCGGGTCAGGGTCAGGACGGTGGCCTCGCCCGACACCTCCCAGCCCTTCTCGCGCATGAGCTCGGAGACCGTCTCACGCAGGTACATCTGCTGGGCCCGGCAGACGGCGTCGGCGTTGAGGCGCTCGGCCTCGGCCCGCAGCTCGTCGTCCAGTTCCGCGGACCCGGCGACCACGGCCTCCAACCGGGCGACCACACGCGCCGCCCCGCTGTCGCCCAGGTCGGGGATGCCGACCGCCTTGAACGCCTGGAGATGGCGCCCGGCGGTCAAAGCGTCCTCGCGGCGGCGTTCGGCGGCGGCGTTGGCGTCGTGGACCTGCTGGGTGAGCAGGTCGAGACTGCTGCGCTCCGCCGGCACCGAGGTGGCCGTCCGGGCGCGCGCGGCCGTCTCGAGGATCTTCTCGTAGTCGCGCACGCCGACGTCCGGATCCAGTTTGGCCAGCCTTGCTTGGATCTTGTTCTTGGTGAGGCCGGCGACCGGCACGGCGACGCCCGCCGCGTGCGCCGGCACGTGGAATCGCGCCAGCGTCGCGGCCACCGTGACGACCTTCGTGTCCCCGGCGCCGAGCCGATCGGCCAGGCGGCGGCACGCGCGGTCCGACACGTGCCCTCGTAGCGCGCTCCGGGCGCGTTCGATCTTGGACTGCGCCTTCGTGGCCCAGGCGTGAACGGTTCCGGCGTCCTGGCCCGCCAGCTCCAGGGGAGCGGGCAGGTCGAGTTCGACCGACATGGTCCGCGCCGCCGCGGACAGCGCCGCGATCTGGGCGTTGTGCTCTACGACCACCCCCGCGGCCACGCGCCACAGATCGGCCGTCCGCCGTTCGTCCGCCAGGCGCTGAACCTCGGCCTCCATGGCGTCGCCCAGCCGCGCCACGCCGTCCGCGACCATCTCCGCGCCGCTCGCGGCGGCCCGGGCGATGAGCAACGCCGCGCCTCCGACGGCCAGCACCCCGACCGCCACCGGCAGCACGACCGGCACCGCGACCACGGCCATCGACCCTGAACTCATGTTCGTTGTCCTCCCTCGGGTTCCAGCCGTTCCCGGCGGGCTTGGGCGAGCTGTTCTTCTCGTTCGGCCTCGTCGGCCGTCCAGCGGCGCTGCCGGTGCACGGTCCAGATCACCTGGAAGACGACCGTGCCGACGGGCAGCGCCGGCGGCAGGAAGGCGGTCGCGGCCAGGATCGCGACGGCTCCTCCGGCGACGATGGCGATGCCGAGATACCCGTTCGTACGGACGGGCTCGGCGACCGCCCTGGCCAGCCGCACGACCCCGCCGATCAGCGAATAGGCCGGGTGGTAAGGGCCGCCGACCCCGGCGGCGAAGGCCAGTTCCACGCCGATGACCGCCACGATGGCCAAGATCGCGCAGATCCAGCCGAGGTCTACGGCGGCCGTCGAGGCGATGGGGATGAGGTCGCTCACCACGATCAGCCACACCCAGAAGGCCGCGACGAGACAGCAGCCGGCGGCGGCCCAGCCGAGCGCCAGCGGCCGGTCCTCGTTGCGGTACCACAGGTGCACCGCCTCCTCCTGCAGCAGCCATGCCCGCCGCCGGCGCGCGGCGTGCAGGTCGGCGGCTTCCGTGCGCGCGACGGCCTCGAGGAACAGCGCGCACAGGCGGTCGTACGTCCCCGAGCGCGGCCCGGTCAGCTCGGTGAACCAGTCCACCTGGTGCGGCAGCTCCCGGCGTATGTCGTCGGTCGCGGCCCGTAGCGCGCGATCGGTCGCGTCGTGGCTGGTCGCCAGCATGAGCAGGTGCGGCAGCACGCGCCGCGGGTCGATCCCGGACAGCGGCTCGGCGAGATCCGGGAAGTCGGCCGAGATCCGGGCGGTCGCCTCCTGCCAGGATCGGTACGCCGCGCGCCACCGGGCGTCGGCCTCGGCGAGACCGGCGCCGAGCGGCGCGCCCGCCAGCCCCGGCAGCAGGCGGTGGTCCCACAGCTGCCCGATCACCTCCGGCGCGGTGCCCGGAGCCGGGCCCAGCGCCCTCCTTGCCAGTTCGGTCAGCTGGTCGAGGCTGAGGACCTCGTTGCGGTAGACGGCCGGCATGGCCGGATGGAGCCAGCGCACCAGGCGCAGCAGCTTGACATCCGGCGGCAGCGCGCTGTCCGCGAGCGCGAACAGCTCCGTGGGATCGCCGTCCAGGCGGGCCATCCACGCCCGCAGCCCTTCCCACGGCGGATTCACCCCCGTGCCGGAGAAGTAGTAGGGCGCCGCGCCGTCCCACTCCTCGGCCAGCAGCAGGGCGAGCTGAATGCGGCCGGTGACCGCGCGTCCCTGGTAGTCGTACGGCTCGTACTGCGTCTCCTCCGGAGCAGGCGCGTGCACGTCGGGCGACTGCCCGGCAAGCCACGCGTCGACCTGGTCGCGGCCCCAGCGGTCCTCGGGGTCCTTGGTGAGCAGGCCGCGCAGCAACAGCCGGGTCCGCTCGTCGGCCACGCCCATGAAGTCGATGTCCCGGAGGGCGTACTGGAGCCGCAGCACCGCCTCGTTGTCGATGTGGTGGAACGGGTGCTGCCCGACGCTCAGCTCGAGAAGGGTCATGCCCAAGGCCCACCAGTCGACGGCGGGGGACAGATGCTGCCCGAGGAGTTGCTCGGGCGCCATGTAGATGAGCGTGCCGTGCCTGCTCCTGCGGATCTCGGTGCCGTCCGTCTTGCGGCTGATGCCGAAGTCGATCACGGCGAGCTCGAGCGGCTCCCGGGAGCGCAGCAGCAGGTTGTCCGGTTTTATGTCGCGGTGCGGTATCCCCAGGTCGTGGAGCGCGTTAAGGGCGCTCGCCGCCTGCCTGAGGATCAACTCGATCTGCCCGGCCGGCAGCCCATGAGGGGGATCGCCGAGGAGGAGGGTGCGGAGGCTGCCCCCGGCCAGATGCTCCATCACCTCGTAGTCGCGCCCGGCCGCGGTCCCGCGCTCGAACACCTCGACCAGGTGGCGCTCCCGCGCCATTTCCGCCATCGCCGCGGAGACCGCGGGATCGGGGCGCTGGCCGACGAGGTAGAGCTTGATCACTCGTTCGCGGCCCTCATGGTCCGTGACGAGGAACAGCTGCGCCTCGGCCCCGCCTTCCAGCTCGCGCACCAGATTGAAGCGCTCGGCCAAGGCGTGGGGGAGCCGGCCGTGGCCCCAGTCGTCGCCGGCCGGTGGGACTTCCCGGCCGGGGTCGATGGTGGTGGGCGGGGGCCGCCCGTCCTGCCCGGGATCCCGCCCGGGGTCGAGGACCGTCGGCGGCGGGACCGGGGCCTGTCGGCCCGGGTCGAGGTCGGTCGGCGGCGGATGGGACACGCCTCCCCCCTTCCATTCCACGAAAATCCGAATTTCGTAGAATGCTCGCCAATAAGATCGATTCCATTATTTGTCGTGCTTTCATGGAATCGATAGGACGCTATCCCAACTTAGTTGGAGTATGGCATAATTTTCTATATCACCGATAGGCGGATATAAACGCTGATAAACGGTGATACGGGGGCTTCGTGATGGTTTGTCTTTTGGGGGGTCGATGCGCATGATCCTGGAAGATATGGTGGAAGACGCCGCGGATTCGACGACGCTGACCGATCGTCAGCGCAAGGCGGCCATGCGGCTGGGCAAACGCGCCTCGCGCCGGATCTGGAAGCAGGCCGTGGCCAGCAAGACCCTCATCACCGAGCCGATGACCGTCAGCGCGGCGAGCGCGCTCGGCGCCGCGTTCGTCGCGGAGGTTCAGGCGCGCGCCGACGCCGAGTCGGCTGCCATGTTCCAGAATCTGCTGGAGCACAAGGGCGCCCTCGTCAAGGCGATCAACCGTGAGGCCGCCGAGGTGGTGCGCGAGCACGACACGAACGGCGCTGTCACCGCGCGGACGCGGATCCGATTCACCGAGCTGCTGGCCGCGTGGCGGGTCGACTTCGCCACCTTTCAGGAGGCCAGCCGCGTCCGCTTCGCCGTGGCGAGCCAGCTGACGGCCTGCTATTGGGAGGGCGTGCTGCGCCGCCGCGTTCGCCGGCGCGGCAGAGGCGCGGTGACGGTCGGCGGCGTCCCGGTCATGGAGGGCGCCGGACGCTGGGACGACCCCGACCGGCTCCTTTCGACCCTGGAAGGCTCCAGCCCCATCCTCCGTGCCCTCGACATTCTCAAGTAGACAGGATCACCCGTTATGACCTCCTCCGACTCCGTGGCGCGCACCCTGGCCGCGGGCGCGCTGCTGGTGCTGCTCGGCGCGGGCCTCGCCGGTTGTGCCGAGGACCGCTACGTGGGGGGCTGCGGCGTCGTGCTCGACGGATCGGGCTCCTCCAAGCCGGAGACCGGCTTCGACGCCGAGCAGCAGGTCAAGAACCTGCTGCCGAAGCTGCTGGCCGACGCCAAGTGCCGGACCGTCACCTTCAGCCCCATCACCGGCACCTCGCGCTCGGCGTACTGCTCGGCGAAGAGCATCGACGTGGACCCCGACGCCACCGGAAACGTGGATCGCGACCAGCTTCGCGCGGTCCGGAGGACGGCCGTCGTCAAGCGCGCCGGCGAGTTGCTGAGCTGCCTGCGGACCGACGTCCGGGAGGTGCCGGGCTCGGACATCCTCGGCGGCCTGTGGACCGCCGTTCAGAAACGGCCGTCCGAAGAAGAGCCGTACGAACTCATCGTGTTCAGCGACTTTCTCATCAGCGACCCGGAAGGAACTCCCAACCGCGTCGATCTTTATCGGGCGGATTTGAGCTCGCCGGACCGGCGGCGCGCGCTCATCGAGCAACTCGCCGACGAGGGCCGGATTCCCGATCTGTCCGGAGTGAAGATGACCACGGCCGGATACGGGAAGCTGCAGAGCACCGACCCCAAGCGATTCCCGCTATTTGATGCGTTTTGGACTGAATTACTGCGCGATAAGGCGAAATATCCTGACTCGCTGACCGAAGTGTGATCGGAGGCATCTCGATGACGCATCCGCGGCCGGAATCCTTCGAGGCGGGGCAGGTCGGCTGGACGGGCGCGGAGGTGGTCGACACGGCCCGCGCGCGCGGCGTCGCCGACGCCCGCTCCGGCCAGCTCGACGAGTGGAACTTCGACCCGGAAAAGCTGCCGACGTACCTGGCATGGCTCAGCACCGAGCAGGAGCGGGTGTTCAACGCGATGCCCGGCAACGACCGGACCCGGATCGAGCGGCTCCAGACCCAAGCCGACCTTCTCTCCACGGACGAGGCGATGGCGGACGTGCGGATCGCCCGGCTGGAGACCCGCCACGCCGAGGTGGCCGAGAACGTGCGGAACATCCGCTCCCGCATCGACGCGCTGGCCAGAGACGACGAGCGGCGACGGCGGCGGCGGCGATTCCTCGAGACCGATCCCGCCGAGGACAACGTGGGAGGCGCGGAGGCGGTCGGCCCGGAGGGCACGCGGTGGGAAGGGCCCTTCACCTCCCCGCCGCTCCCGGATCGGGTGAAGTACGCCATTCTCGCCGGGCTCATCGCCATCGACATCCCGATCCAAGTGGTCGTGTTCGGCTTCTTCCACGGCAGGACCCAGTTGGAGCAGGTCCTCACCTGGATCTTCGCGGTGTCCGTGGCGGGCATCATGGTGCTGCTCCCGCACTTGGCCGGCTACTTCTACCGGGGACGGCACGCCACCGGCGAGGAGCGGCCCATCGTGCTGACCGGGCTGGTCCTGCTGCTGCCCGGCCTCTACCTCGCCGCCGTCCTCGGCTATCTGCGGGCGCGGGTGCTGCTCGTCCCGCCGACGTCGATCGACGAGAACGGCAACATCGTCTCCCAGGGCCTGCGGAGCGCGGCCGAGCCGCTGCACGCCAGCGACTACAGCGTCATCGCGCTGTTCGTCCTGCTGCTGTTCATCACGTCCGGGATCTCCTTCATCATCGGCGCGGCCCGGCATCATCCGCTGCGGACCGCGCACGAGAACGCCACCGCGGCCCGTGACGCGGCCGAAGCCGAACTCGCCGAATCGCGCACCGAGCAGGCCGGGCGTGCCGAGCGCAGGAACGCCTTGGAGGCGGAACGCGCGCGCCTGGAGAACACCGCCACCGACCGGTTGAATGAGGACAGGGGCACCGTGGCCGAGGCCTTCCGATCCGCCAAGCTGGCCTATCTCGACGGGGCCCAGCAAGGTCTGGCCAACCCCAAGGCCAGCGACGTGATCGCCGAACTGGCCAGCAGACTGTGAAACTGGCGATCAACCGCGTGCACAGCCCGGTCACCGCGCTCGGCTACGGCCGAAGGCTCGGCATCTGGACCCAGGGGTGCCCTCTGGCCTGCCGGGGTTGCATGTCCCGCGACACCTGGGACCCGGCCGCGGGCGCCGAGGTCGCCGTGGAGGCGCTGGCGGACCTCTGGGGCCAGGCCGTACGGGACGGAGCCGACGGGCTCACCGTGAGCGGCGGCGAGCCGTTGACCCAGCCGGCCGCCCTCGCCGCCTTCCTCGAGCTCGCGCACGAGATCCGGGGCGAGGCGGAACGCGAGATCGACCTGCTGGTCTACACGGGATACGAGGAATCCGAACTCGGCGAGGACCAGCTCGCCGCGGTCCGGCACGCGGACGTGCTCATCACGGGCCGTTACGAGGTCGCCCGGCCGACCAGGCTGATCTGGCGCGGATCCGCGGGACAGCGCATGCTCATCAGGACCGAGCTGGGCGAGCGCCGCTACCGTCCGTACGTCGACCACGAACCGGAGCGCTCGCCCATGCAGGTGACGGCCGACGAGCGGGGGGTGTGGCTCATCGGCGTGCCCGGCGAGGGCACGCTGCCCGCGCTGGAACGCGCGCTGCGCTCGCGAGGAGTCGAGGCCCGCCATCCGACCTGGCGCCCATGATCCGGCCGATCACCGATGTCCGGGCCCGGCGCGGGGTCAGGGTTTGTGGCCGACGGCGCCGAGGAAGCCGCTGTTGTCGGGGTCGCCGGGCCATTCGTCGTGCGTGGGGCGCCACAGCTCCACCGGGACCGCGCCCGGCGCCAGCAGCTCGAGGCCGGTGAACCAGGAGGCGAGGTGCGCGGGCGGGCGGTGCACGAAGTCGCCCGTGTTGGTCCGGTCGTAGACCTGGTGCGCCTCGTCCATCGTCTCCACGACCCTGAGCTCGGAGTAGGCGTGGGAGATGGCGAGGTAGCCGCCCCTCGGCACGCCCTCGCACAGCGTGGTCATGATGTCGGCGGCGTGCTGGTCGTCCTTGACGAAGTGCAGGATGGCCATCACCAGGATGGCCACCGGCTGGTCGAAGTCGATGTGGGCGCGGATGACGGGATCGGCGAGGATCTTGCCGGGCTCGCGCAGGTCGCCCTCGATCGCGATGGTCTGCGGCGAGTCGGCCAGCAGGGCGCGGGCGTGGGTGAGGACGATCGGGTCGTTGTCGACGTAGACCACCCGGGCCTCGGGGGCGACGGCCTGGGCCACCTGATGCACGTTCTGCTGGGTGGGCAGGCCCGCGCCGATGTCGACGAACTGGCGGATGCCGGCCCCGGCGAGCGTGCGCACGACCCGGGCGAGGTAGGCGCGGTTGGCCCTCGACATGTCACGCACGTTGAAGCCGGCCAGCCGGCCCAGCTCCATCACCCGCTCCGCCGCGGCGCGGTCGGCCGGGAAGTTGTCCTTGCCGCCGAGGAAGTAATCGTAGATCCGGGCCGCGCTGGGGATGGTCGGATCGATCACCGGGGGCATGTCCTCGTTGATCATCGCCCCGCCTTCCGCCGCCCGGCCGACATCGAACGAACGCACCCGGGTGAACTGTGCTTCGCGGATCCTATCCAAGCCTCGCGCAAGGTGACGTTCATTTTCCACGTCACATTGCACTGGATCAAGCGAGGAGAGGTGAGGCCTCACCTTCCGGTCAGGGAGTGATGATCGTGATGCCGGGCTGGGATCCGATCCCCTCGAGCGCCGCCGGCGCCTCGTGGAGGCCGATCGTCCGGGTGACCAGCTCCTGCGGGCGCAGCCCTTCGGAGGCGATCAGCCCGAGCATCTCCGGATAGTCGTGCGCCGCCATCCCGTGGCTGCCGATGATCTCCAGCTCGTTGGCGATGACCCGGCCGAGCGGCAGCGACGTGCTGCCCGGCAGCAGTCCCACCTGGACGTGCCGGCCGCGCCGCCGCAGGCCGCCGAGCGCGGCCGCGCAGGTGCCCGCCGATCCGAGCGCGTCGATCGACACGTGCGTGCCGCCTCCGGTCAGCTCACGGACGCGGGCCGCCACGTCGTCGTCGCTGTCGTCCTCCTCGGCCTGCAGGGTCTCCTCGGCCCCGAAGCGTACGGCCAGGGCCAGGGCGTCCCAGGAGACGTCGACGGCGACCACGCGGGCCCCCGCCACGGAGGCGATCATCACGGCGGACAGCCCCACGCCGCCGCAGCCGTGCACGGCCAGCCACTCGCCCGGCCGGACCCGGGCCCGCGCGACGACGGCGCGGTAGGCGGTCGCGAACCGGCAGCCGAGGCTCGCCGCGGTCGCGAACGCCATGTCGTCGGGAAGGCCGACGAGGTTGACGTCGGCCGCGCCGATGGCCACGAGCTCGGCGAACGACCCCCAGTGGTGGAAGCCGGGCTGGGTCTGGCGCTCGCACACCTGCTGGTTGCCCGACGCGCACTCGGGGCAGCGCCCGCAGGCGCACACGAACGGGACCGTCACGCGGTCACCCGGCCGCCACCCGGTCACGCCCGGCCCGACCGCCTCCACGACCCCGGCGAACTCGTGGCCGGGGACGTGCGGCAGCACGGAAATGTCGGCGTCGTGGCCCTGCCAGCCGTGCCAGTCGCTGCGGCACAGGCCCGTCGCGGCCACCCGGATCAGCGCGCCGCCGTCGGGTGGCACCGGGTCGGCCACCTGCCTGACCTCCGGCAGCCGGCCGAATCCGTCGTACACCACCGCTCTCATGTCGCCACACTAACGGCGTCGGGGCGGTCGGTTGAGCTGCCTAAGGTCACAGATCACGCCTTGTTCCACCAGCCGACGTGCGGGTCGGGGAGGCAGCGGCCTAGGTGGTGGCGACGCGTGCGGACAGCGCGTGGCGCTCGGGGTGGTCGAGTTCCGTGAGGATGGCGAGGGCGAGCCGCCACGCCTCCCGGGCCGTGTCGGGGTCGCCGGTCGCCTCGTGGGAGTCGCCCAGGTGGACGAGAGTGCGGCCCTCCATGACCCGCTCGCCGAGGTCCCGGAAAAGGGCGAGAGCCTGCTCGAAACAGGCGATCGCATCGGCGTGCTCGCCGAGCCGATGGTGGGCGAAGCCGATGCTGTCCCAGACGGCGGCCTGGCCATAGCGATCCCCGAGCTCCTGGAGCAGGGCCAGCCCCTGCTCGCAGTAGGCCAGGGCCTCGCGGCCGGCGCCGAGATGGGTCTGATACCAGCCCACCGCGTTGAGCGCGCGAGCCTGGCCCGGCCGATGGCCCGCGGCCCGGTAGAGGTTCAGGGCCTCGTGGGTGTGGTCGAGGGCGCCGGTGTAGTCGCCCTGCGCGTCGCGCAGGTAGGCCAGGTGGTGATGGTCGTGCCCCTGCGCGGCCTGGTCACCCGTACGGACGTCGAGGCCGAGCGCGCCGGTCAGGTGCGCGGCGGCCTCCTCGAAGCGGCCCATCTCGATGTCGGCGCGGGCCAGGAGGCGTAAGGCCAGGGCTTCGGCCCGCGGGTCGTCCAACCGGCGCGCCGCGGTGACCGCGGCACGCTGGATGGCGGTCTGCTCGGACCAGCGCCTGCCCTGCTCGAGGAAGCTCGCCAAGGTCCAGGCGAGCCGCCAGGTGTGGCCGTCCTCCCCGGCGATGGCCGACTGGTCGATCGCGGCGAGCAGCGTCCACTGCTCGGCGATGATCCAGTCGAGCGCCTGCCGCTTGTCGGCGAGCGGTTCGGGGGAGACGCCGGAGTCCGGCGGGGCGAGGGCGATCTGGTCGCGGTTCGGATTCAGCAGCGCGGCCGCCGCGTACGCGGTGTGCAGGTAGTGGTCGAGCACCCGCCGGACGGCCGCCTCGCGCTGCCCGGCCGGGTCGACGCGGTGGGCGAGATCCACGGCGTACGCGCGTAAGAGGTCGTGGAAGCCATAGCGGCCGGGCGTGTGCTCAGTCAGCAACCCGGCCCGGGCCAGTTCGGCCAGCTGCGCGCGCGCCTCGGCCGGTGGCCGGGCGCTGAGGCTCGCGGCGGCGCACGCGCTGGTATCCGGGCTCGGGTGCAGCCCCAGCAGGCGGAACAGCCGCGCCGCGTCCGGTTTCAGCGTCTGATACGACCACGAGAACACGGCCCGTACGTCGGTGGCCGGATCACCGGCGTTGAGCAGGTCGAGCCGGCGGCCGTCACGCAGCTGTTCGGCCAGGCCGCGCAGCGCGAGCCGCGGATAGGCGGCGGCGTGTGCCGCGACGATGGCAAGGGCCAGCGGAAGCGCGGCGCATCGGGTGACGATCTCCTCGACCGCCTCGGGTTCGGCCTCGACCCGGTCGGCGCCGATCCGGCACGCCAGCAGCCGCCTGGCCTCGCCGGGGGCCAGCAGGTCGAGCCTGACCGCGTGCGCGTCCTCGGAGACGACCAGGCTGGTGAGCGGATTCCGGCTGGTGACGATGGCCAGGCAGCCCGGTGTCCCGGGCAGCAGGGCGCGGACCTGCGCGCTGTCGCGGGCGTTGTCCAGCAGGATCAGCACCTGCTTGCCGGCCAGTTCGCTCCGGTAAAGCGCGGCCTGAGAGTCCAGGTCGGACGGGATCTTGTCGACGGGTACGCCAAGGGCCCCGAGGAACCGGTGGATCACGTCGGGCGGCTCGGCCGCCTGCCCGCCGGCGTCGAAGCCGTGCAGATTGACGTAGAGCTGGCCGTCGGGGAAGCGGGCGGCCACCTGGTGCGCCCAGTGCACGGCCAGCGCCGTCTTGCCGACCCCCGCGGTCCCGGCGATCGCCGATATCACCACGGTGCCGCCGGCGGCGCTGTCGTCGAGTTGCCTGGTGAGCGTGGCCAGCTGGCTGTCCCGGCCGACGAAATGCCGCACGGCCCCCGGTAACTCACGCGGGATCGGCCGCGAGCCGTTGTCGGCGACGGGCGCGTGCTTGCGCCGGGACGCGTCCTGTAAGGCGTACTCCACGAGGGCGTAGCGGGGCCGCCAATACTCCTCCACGCCCGTGGCCAGTGACAGCCGGCCCAGCCTGCCGTGCTCCTGGGCGTATTGCCGGCAGCCGTCGACCACGCCCTTGACCACCGGCCAGTCGGGCAGCTTCCTGATCCGGCCGTTGAGTATGACGCTGACCTGGCTCTTGCTGAGGCCGAGCCGTACGGACAAGCCCCGCAGGCTTGGACCGCCGGCCTGGTCGCGCAGCAACCGCAGGTCGGCGCAGAGTCGCCCGAGCAAGTGCTGAGCGTCGTCGGCGGCCACCTTGACCCTCATCGTCGTCGTCCGGTGTCGTCCCGCGCGCCGAGAAGTGATCGCGCTTCTAGCTCGTGCATCGGCGGCGGGTGTCCACACATGTCCGCCAAAAGCCACCTCAAGCTAGCGACAGATGAAGATTCCCCACAAGTACTCGGATCTCCGGGCCGGCACATTCGCTTGCGCGAATGACGGTGGCCCGCACGTGTGGCGGGTCACTTCGGTGGCTCGCCCCACCACGCTCGCGATCCTGACCATCGGAGCAAAGGGGTTTCCATGCCCTCCCGCAACCTTTGCCCGCCGGGCGCCGGCCTCGGCGTCGGCGCTACCGCGCTCGTGACCATGGTCATGCAGCGGCCCACCGCGGGCACATTGAACGTTCCGGCCGGTGTCTCCACCGTCACCGCGAGGTGGACCTGCGGCGCGAGTCAGGTCTACCCGGGTCCGTATGTGACCTGGTGCGGCGTGACGTCGTACTCCTTCAGCTGACCGCTACAGGCGGCCAGGGAACGCGACCTCGGGATAACGCGCCGAGGGCCCTTCGAGCAGGGGCTCTCGCCGCGCCTTCAGGTGCCGGTAGAGGAAGGCGGCCACGTAGGCGCGGGTGAGCTCGGCCGAACGCGCCGGGGACAGGACGCTGGCGGGCGTCCTGATCCCGAGCGCGCCCGCCAGCTGCGGGAAGTCGGTGAAGGTCTGGTGTTCCGCGCGGGACAGGACGAGCCAGCGCTTCCAGCCGGTCAGCCGTTTCCAGTCGCGATCCCATGAATTGTCGCGTCCGCCGGGCATGTGCTCGGTCGTGCCCATGAACATGAACGGCCGGGAGAACCCACTTTCGGCAATCCGCGCGTAGGTCGTGCCGTCCATGTCGATTCCGGCGCGTACCCGCGAGTCCTTCAGCATGGCGGCCAGCGCGGCGGCGCCGCCGATCGACTGCCCCACCATCGCGATCCTCGAGCGGTCGATCAGGCCGGCGTGGTCCCACGTGGACATGAGCCGGTCGAGCACGAACGAGACGTCGGCCGCCCGGCCCTTGACCAGGCCCGCGCCGAAGCCCGGGTCGCCGTCGCTGTCGCACGCGAGGCATTCGGCCACACGTCCGTCCGCGAGGGTCGTCGCGTAGCTCTCGTAGGTGTGGTCGACGCCGGCCACGAGGTAGCCCCGGCTGGCCAGATCCTCGGCGAGGAACGTGAGCGTGCTCACCGGCTTGGTGAAACCGGGGGAGAGCACCACCAGTGGAAGCCTCTTGCCGCTGGGTTCGGCGTCCTTTATGGCGTTCGTGCGCGTCCTGCTGAGCGTGTCGTACGGCGCGCTCGCGATCCGGGAGCCCTTCATGACGAGCTCCGACTCCTTCGGCGTCATGTACGGCGCGCGCCGGCCCTCACGCCGCTTCGCCGGATACCACAGGGTGACCTTGAGCTCTCGGACGTCGACGTCGAGGTTCCAGGGATCAGGGCGTGAGGTGTCCGTCAGGTGGAGCGTGGTCGTGCCGACCGGATGAACGCCCGTGGGGGCGGGCAGCGTCGCCGGCCCGGTGGGAGCGGCCGACGGGGCGGCGGATCGGGGCGGCGCGGGCGCGGAGCAGGCGGTCGCGGCGAGGACGGCCAGTCCCGCGGCGACGGCCACGACGTGTCTCATTGGTCCGTCCATTCATGCGTGTCGTGCGTGTCATGCGTGCAGCAAGGTCAGGGCCTTGGCCAGGGCGGGATCGCGGCCGGCGGCCGCGTCGCCGGGCGTCGGCGGCACGTAGTGGTCGGGCGGCACGCCGATCTGGTCGATCACCTCGTGGGTGGGCCCGAGGTGATGCCTGGCGGGGAAGCTCAGCAGCGTGTTGTTGCGCAGCAGATACGGCCGCGCAGGGCCGGAGACGACCCCGGCCGTCCGCGTGCCGACCAGCTGTCCGATCCGCAGGTCCTTGACCGCTGAGCTGAAGTGCTCGCACGCCGAGGCGCAGCCGCGGTCGGTCAGCGCCACCAGCGGCAGGCCGACCAGTGCGACCGTGTCGTCGGTCCACGCGGCCTGGCACGCGCCGTTCGCCGTGCACTGGTAGGCGGTGACCTTGCCGTGGACGAACCCGCTCAGCAGCCGGACGGCCTCGGTGGGGCTGCCGCCGCCGTTGCCGCGCAGGTCGAGCACGACGCCGTTGAGCGTACGGCCGGCACGCAGCCGGGCGATGGCGCGGAAGATCCGGTTCGCGGCGTCGGACGCGAATCCGGACAGCCGTACGTAGGCGACGTCGCCGTCCAGCAGCTTCGAGCGCACCGCCTGAAGGGTCGCGAGATCCTGCTCGAACAGGCCGGGCTCGAGGGTGACGGTCATGCGGCGGCCGGTGGTCTGCCGCAGGAGCCGCAGCTGGACGGGGCGCGCTTCCGGATAGCGCGGATAGAGGGCGGCGATCGCGGGGGTCGGCCTGCCGTCGATGAAGGGCGCCGATCCGTTGATGGACTCGATGACGTCGCCGGGCCGGACGCCGGCCGCGTGGGCCGCGCCGCCCTGCACGGCCGTGACGAACAGCGGGCCGACCGCGGCGCCGGGGTTGCCGTCCACCTGCGGCCCGTTGACGTTGGCCAGGAGGCCGAGGCCGTAGCCGTCTCCGTCGTAGTAGTCCGGGGGACGCGTGACGTCGTGGGCCCAGCGGGCGTGGTCGTCGCCGAGCGCGGCCACGATGGCGTCGAGGGTGGCGACGGACAGCTTGTCGCGCAGGTCGGGGACCTGATCGGTGATTTTTCGGTAGGCGGCCTCGAACGCGGTCCAGTCGGCTTTCCGGTCGCCGGTCAGCGCCGGCATGATCGCCCCGGGCACGTCGCGCCCGGCGCGGTTGAGCTCCCGCGTCATGGCCGCGAATCCGGCGGTCAGCAGCGCGCGGGCGTCGAGTGCGGCCCCGTCGTAGTAGTTGCCGAGGATGCAGAAGTACGCCTGCTCGATGACGTCGATCGTGGTGGGCGTCTCCGCCTTGGGGGCCGACTGAGGCGGGGCGCAGACCGTGCCGTCGGCTGTGCCCGCCGCACCGCCCGCCTCACTGCGCGGCGACGCCGGGGCCGTACAGGCGGCCGCCAGGACCAGGACGAGCCCGGCGGCCGCGGCCCTGAGCGCGCTCATGACACGCGTCTCCTGATCAGCCAGAAGCACAGCCCGGTGAGGCCGAGGGCGAGCGCGGCATAGATCCCCGTCTCGATCCACTGGAAGGGCCAGAAGCGTTCGAGGGGCTGGTAGGACGCCCGCTGCCGGTATCCGAGCTGGTTGATCTCCGCCCAGCACGGGTCCTCGTTGGGCGGTCCCCCCTGCGGCGC
This sequence comes from Streptosporangiaceae bacterium NEAU-GS5, assembly GCA_017592665.1. GTDB lineage: Bacteria > Actinomycetota > Actinomycetes > Streptosporangiales > Streptosporangiaceae > NEAU-GS5. The sequence continues at coordinate 123,751 of JAGFNW010000026.1, forward strand.
GCAGGGTCCTGACGTCGAGGAGACGGGGATGGTCGTTTCCTGGCCGTTGCCGCCGATCGTCCGTCCGGAGGCGTCGACGAGGTCGCTGGACAGGACCCAGGCGCCCGGGTGACCTGGAACGGCCGGCTCCGTGGAGATCTGGATCCCCGCGCCGTCCGCCGGGAGGCTGATGCCGCCGATGTTCGCGTGGCCGAGCTCGAAGGTCCCGGTGACCGGCGGCATCAGGTGCGGACGCACCAGCAGCGGCATGGCGAGCTGGATCACGACGAAGGCGGCCAGGGTGAGGGCCATGGCGGGCAGCGTGCGGCGCACCAGCATGCCCACGGTCACGCCGAGGACGACGGCGAACGCCGCGTATCCGACCGGGACGATGCCGCGCGCGCCGAACACCAGGGGAGCCATCTGCGCCAGATCCACGACGGCCGACTTGTCCAGCGGCCCGGACCACCAGGTCACCACGAGCCCGCACAGACAGGCCGCGGTCATGGCCGTCAGGCCGATCAACCCGAGCTTGATCGTCAGCCAGCGGACGCGGGTGACGCTCTGGCTCCACACGAGCAGATGGGTGCCCGTCTCCAGCTCACGGGTGATCAGCGGGGCGCCCCAGAACAGCCCGATGAGGGCGGGCAGGGCCAGCACGACGAGGCTGACGGCGAGGAAGGCCAGCTGGTTGTGGTCGAAGAAGACGTCGAAGAACCGGTCGCAGGTGTCGTCCGCGACGCAGTCGGCGATCCCCGCCGCGTACTGGGAGCTCAGGCCCGGGCCGGTCAGGGCCAGGACGGCGGTGAGCGCGGCGAGCGCGGCGGCCGTCAGCGCGGCCGAGGCGCGGAACTGCCGCCAGGTCAGCCAGATCATCGCTGTGCCTCCAATGCGACCGGCCGGTTCTCCGCGATGCGCTTTTCCATGTAGGCGAGGACGAGGTCCTCCAGGCTGAGCTGGGTGACGGTCCAGGCGGGGTCGAGGATCAGGCCGTCGGTGCGGATCACGTACGTGCTCTGCCGGTCGGTGTGCCGCTGGGACACCACGTGCTGATCCGCGGGGAGCCGGTCGGGATCGCGGCGCGGGCCGGTGAGCCGGTGATGGCCGGCCAGCAGCTTGTCGGTCTCCATGGCGATCTGCACGCGGGAGTCGACGAGCACGATCAGGAAGTCGCAGACCCGCTCCAGATCGGAGACGAGGTGGGAGGAGAGCACGACGCTGAACGCGCGCTCGGCGGTGGCCTCCATCAGCCCCTGCAGGAACTCGCGGCGGGCGAGCGGGTCGAGCGAGGCCACCGGCTCGTCGAGGATCAGCAGCTCGGGACGCTTGGCGAGACCCAGGGTCAGGGCGAGCTGGGCGCGCTGGCCGCCCGACAGCCTGCCCGCGCGTTGCCCGAGGACGAGCCCGAGCCGCGCGAGGCGCTCCCGCGCCATGCCGTCGTCCCAGCGGGGATTGAGGCGCGCCCCTAACCGGAGATGATCCGTGACGGACAGACCCGCGTAGAGCGGGGTGTCCTGGGCGACGAACCCGACCCTGGCCAACTGCGCGGACGTGCGCCCGGGCCGGGCGCCGAGCACCGTGATGTCGCCCGCCGACGGCTCGAGCTGGCCCGTGGCCAGCTTCAGCAGTGTCGTCTTGCCGGCTCCGTTGGGCCCGACCAGCCCGACGACGTGTCCCGCCGGGATGTCGATGGTGCAGTCGCGGAGCGCCCAGCGCCTGCCGTACTTCTTGCCCAGCGCCTGGGCCTTCAGGACAGGGGTCACGCTATGTCCTCCTGAGCGGTCGTCCGAAAGGTGGCCTTGAAGAGGGCCTCGATGCTCTCGTCGTCGAGGCCCGCGCGGCGTGCCTTGGTCAGCCAGCGCGCCAGCTCCAGCCGGAGCGGGCCCTGCGCGGCCAGCGAGGCGCCGCTGAGCGTCGCCGTCGCGAACGTCCCCACCCCTGGCCGGGCCGCGACCAGGCCCTCGTGCTCGAGCTCCCGGTATGCCCGCAGGACCGTGTTGGCGTTGATCGCCAAGTGCGCCACGACCTCCTTGACGGTCGGCAGCTGATCGCCCTCGCGTAGCAGGCCGAGCCGCAGCGCGTGCCGTACCTGCTGGACCAGCTGCTGATACGGCGAGAGGCCGGACTTGGCGTCCAGGTAGAACTCGATCACCGTTTCTCCATTTATCTAGTGTCCTAGTACTTTAGATCCTTGCATGTAAGGACTGGGTTAGGAAAGGCCCCGGCACGCTAAGATCCGTGGGGAAATGGAAGATCGACGGTTGGTGCGAATCTCGAAGTACCTGGCCAAGCACCTGCGCCACGACCCCGGGCGGATCGGCATCACGCTGGACGCCGAGGGCTGGGTCAACGTGCCGGTCCTGCTGAAGGCCGCGGCCGAGCACGGTTTCCCGATCACCGAGGCCGAGTTGGAGCAGGTGGTCGCCGATAATGACAAGCAGCGCTACGCGCTCGAAGGCGGCAGGATCCGGGCCAGTCAGGGCCATTCGGTGGACGTCGACCTCGGCCTGCCGCCCGTCGAGCCGCCCGCGGTCCTCTACCACGGCACGGTGGCCAGGGTCCTCCCGGCGATCCGGGCCGAGGGGCTGCGGCCCATGAGCCGCACGCACGTGCACCTGTCGCCGGATCGCCAGACCGCCATCCGCGTCGGCTCCCGCCGCGGCGCCCCCGTTGTGCTCGAAGTCGACGCCGCGGCCATGCACGCCGAAGGCCACGAATTTCGCCGCAGCGCCAACGGCGTCTGGCTCGTCGACCACGTCCCCCCGGCCCACCTCCGCCTCCCGAGCTAAGTCCTCGCAGTCAGTGCCAGGTCTGACGGCCGCCAGTATGTGCGGGCTGGAACAGGCATGGTGGAGGTATGACCCATTTACCGCACGGCGCCCGCCGCGCGCCGCCCGTCCTGCCCGTCCTGGCCGTGCTGCTCATCGTGCCGTTCATGGCGCAGGCCGACGCCACGATCGCCAATGTCGCGACCCCGTCGATCCGCGATGACCTCGGGGCGTCGGGTTCGGTGCTGGAGCTGGTCGTCGGCGGCTACCTGATCGCGTTCGCGGCAGTCCTGATCACCGGCGCGCGGCTGGGGCAGACCTACGGCTACCGCCGGATCCTGCTGCTGGGCGTGGGGCTGTTCACCCTCGCGTCCCTGCTGTGCGGGGTGGCGCCCACGGCGTTCACCCTGGTCCTCGCCCGGATCCTGCAAGGAGTCGGCGCCGCGCTGATGTTCCCTCAGACGCTGACCGGCATCCAGCTCGCCTTCGGCGGCCGCGAACGCGTCCGGGCGATCGGCCTGTACGCCATCGCGTTATCCGCGGGAGCGATCGTCGGACAGTCGGCCGGAGGGCTGCTGATTTCCGCCGACCTGGCGGGCACGCAGTGGCGGGCGGTCTTCCTCGTCAACGTCCCGATCGGCCTGCTCGTCGTGTGGGCCGGGCTGCGGCTGCTTCCGGCGGACGCGCCACGTACCACACGCCGGCTGGACGTCATCGGCGTGGCCGCGCTGTCGGCCGCGCTCCTGCTCGTCGTCGTGCCGCTCGTGGTGGGCCGCGACGTCGGCTGGCCCGTCTGGACCTGGGCGTGCCTGGCCGCGGCCGGACCAGTGTCCGCCGGCTTCGTCCATCTCCAGCGGAGGATCGCCGCGCGGGGCGGAGAGCCGCTCCTGGCCGTCGACGTCCTCCGCCGGCCGGCCATCTCATGGGCGCTGCTGACGTTGATGATCGTCAATGGCACCTACTACGCGCTGCTTTTCACCGTCGCCCAATATCTGCAGCAGGGCCTGCGGTTCAGCGCGTCCGCCTCGGGTCTGACGCTCGTGCCATGGGTCGCCGCCTTCGGGCTGGCCGGCCAGATCGTACGGCGGCTGCCCCTGGGGGCCGTACGGCGAGCACCGGCCGCGGGGTGCGTGGTGCTGGGCGTCGCCTACTGCGTGATCGCGGCGGTGACGTTCACCGGGCACGCCGGCGAGCCGCTGCTGATGGCGCTGTTCGGGTTGGGCGGGCTCGGTCAGGGCCTGCAGTTCAGCGCGCTGATCGAGCACCTGGCCGCCACCGCGCCCGGTCGCTACGCCGCCGACATCAGCGGGGTCAGCGCCACTCTCATGACCGTGGGCGGGACGGTGGGAATAGCCGTGTTCGGCACCCTCTATCTCGCCTTGGCGGACGTCATGACCGATCCGTCCCGCGCGTTCGGCGTCATCGGCGCCGCGCTCGCACTGGCCTGCTTCATCGCCGGCCTCGCCGCCCACCGCGCATCCCGCCCGGTGCTGCCCGCTACGGACGCTCGATACGCGTCGGGTCGCCACGTACCAGCTCATCATGAACTCGCCGGCGGCCGGTGACGGCGGCGCGCGCGGCCGGCGGTCGCGGTGGTTCCGCTGGGGCGCCGGCCCGGTGTCCGCCGTCTTGTACGTGACCAGCGGCACCGTGGTCGCCACGGGCGTGGCCAGCTCATGGGCGACAAGGTCGGCGATCACCTGCTCGATCCGCTTGTACGCCGTCGGGGCCTCCTCGAAGAGCAGCTGGCGATCACCGCACACCACGACCGACCCCAGGGGCGTACGGCGCAGTTCCTCGACCGTGTGCTTGGCCCGGCCCCGGCGCAGCGCGTCCGCGCGCGACATCTTGCGCCCCGCGCCGTGCGCCACCGAATAGTTGGCGTCCGGACCGGCGTGGCCGGCCACAAGGTAGGAGCGGGTGCCCCGGGTGCCCGCGATGAGCACGTCACGCCCGTCGCCCGGCGCGGCCCCCTTGCGGTGCAGGTAGACCCCGTCGCGCACCTCGACCAGGTTGTGACACTGGTCGACGATCGGCTCGGCCGGCTCGGCCCCCAGGGCGAGGGCGACCCGGGCGGCCAGCAGCCGCCGGTTGAGCGAGCCCCACCGAACGGCGTCGTCGTGCGCCGCCAGATAGGCGCCGGGGTCGGCGGCCGGGCCGGCGCCGTGGACCTCGGTGTGCGCACGCAGGATCCGCTCGCCCAGCCCGCGCGAACCGCTGTGGACGACGAGGACGAGATCGCCGGCGGTGACACCGAGCCGGCTCGCGTGGTCCGGCTCGAAGACCGTCTCGATCCGCGCCAGCTCCAGGAAGTGATTGCCGCGTCCGACCGTGCCAAGGCCCTCGAGATGACCGGCCGGAACATCGCCTTCCACCACGGCCCAGGCCGGGTCGTCGTGCTCGGGGCTCAGCGCCCGGTCGAGGTCGGGGAACCGCGCGGCCGCCTTCTCCGGCGCGGCTCGCTTGAGCGCGATGGGGAACACGGCGATTCCGCAGCCGATGTCGGAGCCCACCAGAAACGGATACAACACGGTCGACGCCATGGCGGCCCCGATGGGCGCGCCCTTGCCGGGGTGCAGATCCGGCATGGCGGCGACGTGCGTCATGCCGCCGAGCGCGGCCACCTGGCGGCACTGCTCCAGGGCATCGGACTCGATCCAGCTTGAGGGTGAACAGAACACGGCGATGGTGGACGACAAGACGTTTCTCCGCAGATGGGGATGTGGACGGACGCCGACACGGCGCCCATGGGCGCCACGGGATTTCGCGGTAGCGGGCTGCGATCCGTCAGAACGTCATGCTCACAGCGTTCCCTGATCACCACATCCGAGGCAAACGCTTTTCCTACGAGCCGGCCGCGGCGTCGAGAGCGGGAACGAGGGGCGTCAGCGCGGCCCGGATGATGTCCGGAAGCGATCCGGACGGCACGACGAGCCCGCTCGGCGTCGCGGGCCCGCTCACGGAGCGCAGCCATTGCCGGAGCGCGACCTTGGCGGCGGCGCCGACGCAGGCGGACAGCACGTGCGCGGTCAGCAGGTCGATCTCCGGGTGACGCTCGGCGATGGCGTCGGCGAGGGGATCCTCGATCGTGGTGACGACGTCGACGTAGCAGGCGCGGAGCGCGGGATTGGACGTGATCATCAGCAGCGCGTCCCGCCGGTGATCGTCCGAGCTGGTGTACAGCCCGACGACGGCGTCGATGACGGCGTCGCTGAGGCCGACATCGGCGGGGCGGGCCGCCACCGTCGCCGCGAGATGCGCCGCGCGATCCGCGGTGACCGCGGCGACGATCGCCTGCTCGCGGCTCGAGAAGTAGTTGTTGTACGTCCGCGGCGAGACCCCGGCCGCCTCGGCGATGTCGTCGACGCGGACATTGTCCGGCCCGCGCTCCAGCGCGAGGCGCAGCGCCGCCGTGCGCAGCGCCTCCCGGGTGGCCTGCTTCTTCCGCTCACGCAAGCCGGGCTCGCCTCTCGTCACACTCCCACTCTGGCACACTGTCTGCGTACGCGCAAAATTGCGTGCACGCAAAAATATGCTAACGTCACCGCACGACGAGCAAGCCAACGAACGGGAAGGACCAGACAGATGCGTGCCAAAGGCGTGGCGTACGACACCGGCTTCATCCGGGACGGCAAGATCTCACTGGAGCGCTTCGACCCGGAGCTGATCCGGCGCGAGCTGACCATCATCCGCGACGACCTGCACTGCAATGCCGTGCACCTGATCGGCGGCGACCCCGAGCGCCTGGAGCTCGCCGCCCGCGCCGCCGCCGGACTCGGGCTGGAGGTCTGGTTCTCGCCCTACCCGCTGGATCTGACGGCCGACGAGACGCTGGCCCTGTTCCTCGACTGCGCCGAGCGGGCCGAGCGAGTCCGGGCGACGGGAGCCGAGGTCGTGTTCGTCGCGGGAGTCGAGCTGAGCATCATGAACCGGGGATTCATCGACGGCGACCGCATCGAGGAGCGGCTCGGCCGGCTGCTGGGAGAACCGGACCGCCGGGCCGGGCGCATCGCCGAGGTCCGCTCCCGGCTCAGTCGCTTCCTCGGCGCCGCCGTGGCCGCCATCCGTGAGCGCTTCCACGGAAAGATCACCTACGCCGCCATCCCGTTCGAGGGCGTCGACTGGGATCTGTTCGACTTCGTGACCCTCGAGCTCATCCGGTCGGCGGAGGTGGCCGACCGGTTCCGCGACGGCGTACGCGATCTCGTCGCACAACCCAAGCCCGTGGCCGTCACCGGCTTCGGCGTGGCGACCTGGCGGGGCGCGGGCGACGTCGCGCCGCGCAGCATGGAGATCCTCGAAAGCGACGCGGCCGGCATGCCGCTCCGCCTGAACGGGCGATACGAGCGCGACGAGGCCGGTCAGGCGGCCTACCTCGGCGAGCTGCTCGACATCTTCGACAGCGAGGGCGTCGACAGCGCCTTCGTCCACCTCTTCGCGCTCAACAACCTGCCGCATCGCCCCGACGGCGATCCGCGCGACGACCTCGACCTCGCCAGCGGCGGCATCGTCAAGGTCTTCGAAGACCGCAACGGCGACACCTATCCGGACATGATCTGGGAGCCCAAAGCCGCCTTCACCACCGTCGCCGAGCACTACGCCCGCTGACCTCGGCCGCGGCTCGGTAGCGTCTATGCTCTCGCGGATGGTCATTCATCGCGGTCGAGTGGATCCGGCATGCGCCTGAGCGCTCGCTCGCGCGCTCTGCGATCGCTGCGAGCACATGCTCCCGAGCTGGCCGATGCCGCCGTCGGCGAGCTGGGCCAAGGACTGGACAACGCGGCCTTCCTCGCCGGCGGCCTGGTTCTGCGTGTGGCGGACGGCGACACCGTCCTGCGGGAGGCGGGGCTGCTGGAGGTCGTGGCGGCGCACGTGTCGCTGTCCGTGCCGGCGGTCCGCTTCGCCGACCCGGATGCCGGTGTGCTGGCTTATCCGTTGTTGCCGGGCCGGCCACTGCTGGGCCGCCACGCGCCCGCCGGCATCGCGCGCCCATTGGGACGCTTCCTGCGCGAACTGCACGCCATCGACACGGCTGCGGTCGACGGCGTCGTGCCGGTCGAAGAGGCCCACCCCAGCGAGTGGCTGGAGGACCTCGACGGGCCGCCCGGGCTCGTCGCGCTGCTGCGGGAGACCGTCCCGGATCCGGTGCGTCGGCGCACGCTTGCCCATGCCGACCTGGGCGCCGAACACATCCTGGAAGACGACGGCGCCATCACAGGTGTGATCGACTGGACCGACGCCGCCATCACCGACCCGGCACTGGACTTCGCGCGGCTGTATCGCGACTTCGGTCCCGGCTTCCTCTCCGACGTGCTCGACGCCTACGGCGGCCCGCCCGAGTCCGGCTCCTTCGGCGAGCGGGTCACGTTCTTCGCGCGGTGCGCCGCGCTGGAGGATCTCGCCTTCGGCCGCGAAAGCGGTCGCGGCGACTACACCAGCGCCGCCGAACGCAGCCTCACCTGGCTGTTCCCGCCGACGGCATCCTGAGCCGCGTGGCGATGAGTGCCGAGCCGCCTATGGTGTGCGCATGAACCGTTTCCAGCAGCCTGAGGGCCTGCCTCCGGCCAATGGCTACAGCCACGTCGTATCCTTCTCCGGCACGCTCGTGGCCGTGTCAGGTCAGATTCCGATGGACGCGAACGGCCAGGTGGTCGGCGCCGACGACCCCGCCGAGCAGATCCGGCAGGTGTTCCGCAACCTCGGCGTCGCGTTGAGCGCCGCAGGCTCCGACTTCACCCGGATCGTCAAGCTGACCATCTACCTCACGGACATGGACGACCTGAGCGTGTTCCGCAAGGTCCGCGACGAATACCTGGATCCGGCGGCGCCGCCGGCAAGCTCACTGATCCAGGTGAAGGGGCTGGTCAATCCATTGTTCCGGGTGGAGATCGACGCCCTCGCGGTCATCTGACGGCCGCCTGTAGCTTGATTGCTACCACCTAAAGCTGTTTTAGAGGTAGCATCCTAGGTGTGGATGTAGCTGAGCTGCCGATGGTGGGGGGCCATCCGGCCCTGGATCTGGTCAATACGGTGGAGCGGGGAGAGTCCGCCCTCCAGGGTGACCCGCGTGATTATCTGTCGGGGCCGTCCGCGCTGCTGATCTGGGCCCGGCGGGCGGGGCTGGCCGACGACGCGGAGGCCGAGGCGGCCGCCGGCGCGTGGGAGCGCGACCCCGGGCTGGCGCAGGCCGCGCTCGCCGCGGTCCGGGAGACACGGGAGTCACTGCACATCGCGCTCCTCGCGGCCGCCGGCCTGGCGCCGGTCGAGGCCGCGGCCGCGCGCGTCGCCTTCGACCGGCTGCACGGCCGGTGGCTCGCGGCGGCGGGCCGATCGCTGCTGGCGCCGGATCCGGACGGCGTCGCGGCCGCCCGTCTCGTCGTGGGCATCGCGCCCGCGTGGCTGGTGCCCGACCGCGCCGTGGAAGCCGCCGTCGACCTGCTGCGCGCCCCCGAGGTGGCCCGCATGCGGCGCTGCCCGACCGATGAAGGAGGCTGCGGCTGGGTCTTCCTCGACCGCAGCCGCAACGGCTCGCGCAGATGGTGCCGGATGGCCGACTGCGGCACCGCGGTCAAATCGCGCCGCCTCACCGAACGTCGTCGCGCGGCCCGGATATCCAGCTAGCTACCAGCAAAATCCTGTAAGGGAGAAGCTGAATGAACAGCACAGCACGGGCGATCGGCGCGTTACTGGCGCTGTCGGCGTCCACGTTCATCTTCGTCACCACGGAAACGCTCCCTATCGGCCTGCTCACCCTGATCTCGGCGGATCTGTCGAAGTCGCCGTCCGCCATCGGCCTGCTGGTGACCGGCTACGGCCTGGTCGTCGTCGTCGCCTCCATCCCGTTGACCCAGCTGACGCGGCGAGTGCCCCGCCGCCTGCTGCTGTCGAGCCTGCTGGCGATGTTCGTCGCGGCGAGCGTGCTGTCGGCGGCCGCGAGCGGCTACGCCGTGCTGCTGGGCGCCCGGGTGGTCACCGCGCTGAGCCAGGCGCTGTTCTGGGCGGTGGTCGTGCCGACCGCGACGTCCCTGTTCCGGCCGGAGGTCCACGGCCGCGTGGTCGCCGTGGTCTTCGGCGGCAGCTCCCTGGCCGCCGTGCTGGGCGTGCCCGCCGGCACCTGGCTCGGTCAGCAGGCCGGATGGCGGGCCTCGTTCCTGGCTCTCGCCGCGGTCGCCGTGCTCGCGCTGGTCGTGATCGCGTCGCTGCTGCCGCCCACCCCGCCCGACTACGGCCGCGCCGGCTCAGAGGTCACCGCTCCCGGCACCCGCCAATACTGGCGGCTGATGACGATGGCCGCGCTCGCGGTCACCGGCGCGTTCACCTTCTTCACGTACGTCACGCCGTTCCTCACCCAGGTCAGCGCGTTCCCGGCGGCCGCCGTCGGGCCGCTCCTGCTGGTCCGGGGCATCGCCGGGGTCGTCGGCGTGGCCGTCGGCGGCTATCTCGTCGATCACAGCGCCCGGATCGCGGTGCTCGTGCCACCGGCCGCCCAGGCGGTCGCGCTGCTCGGCCTGTACGTCGCGGGCGACATCCCCTACGTGGCCGTCGCCCTGGTCGCGCTATCCGGGCTGTCGTTCGCCGTTTTGACCACCGCCCTGGCCGGCCAGGTGCTGCGGTTCGCCCCCGGTCGCCGTGACCTCGCCGCGGCGGGCGCGTCGACCGCGGTCAACGCCGGCATCACCGCGGGCGCGTTCATCGGCAGCCTCCTGCTGACCGGTCTCGGTGTGCGCGGCACGGCCCTCATCGGCGGCCTGCTGAGCCTGGCCGCGCTGGCCTTCGTCATCGGCCACGCGGACAGGCGGCGACCGTCGGCGGTTCAGCGGATGAGCATGGCCAATAACCGTGCCGCCGCCGCGCGTTCGCGAGAATCGTCGGCCGCGGCCGCACGGAGCGCGACCTCGAGCGCTCCGGCGATCTGACCACCCGCGTCGGCCATCGCGTGCAGGGCCGCGGCGCGCACGTCCGGGTCGGCGTCCTCGCCGGCGAGTGCGAGGAGCCGGGCGGCGGCCTCCGTCGCGGCCTCCGGAGCATCCGCCGTGCCGTGGGGGATGACCGGCTCAGGCACAGGTTCGATCGCCAGGAGCGCCAGGAGCGCCGGCTCGGCGGCCGGCTGGGCCAGCCAGTCGCGTTCCACGCGGCGCCGGTCGAGGTGAGGGCCGAGTCTGCCGATCAGGGCGAGGGTCTCGCTGTGGGTGTATTCGTCCCAGTCCGAGTCGGCGCCGGATCCCCAAGTGTGCTCGCGCAGGGCGACCACGAACCCCTGCAGGGCGGCGGCGACCGCCTCCAGATCGCCATTGAGACCGTCGAGGTAGCCGATGACGCCGCGCTGCCAATATCGCACCGGTGGCACGAGCAGCGTCAGCAGGTAGGGCTGGAAGACCTCGTCGAAGAACCGCCGTACGCGATCGAGCGCCGCCTGCGGGACCATCGGATCGGCCTCGTCCAGACCCGCGCGCAGCTGACTCAGCCGGTAGAGCGCGTCGTTGATGCCGTCCTGCTGTCCGGCGCCGACGCCGTGGCCGACGCACAGCTTCAGCCAGCCCGCCAGGGCCGGCCCCGCGCGTAACGCGGCGCGTCCCTGCTCGCGCAGCCCGGCGGCGGCCGAGCGGCTGGACCGCCAGTGGTACGGATTCAGCGACGCGACGAGCATCGACACGGCGGCCGACGGATGGGCTCGCTCCACGGCCGTGATCGCCTCGGCGAGCCCTTGCAGCGAGTCGGCCGGAAAGGCCGCGCGGAGGCAGTCGTCGCCGGAGATCCCGCGTCGGCCCGAGAACATGGCGTCAAGCTAGCACGGGCATCGGCGCGCTCAGAGCCTGCGCCGACGTGCCCGGGTCGTCCGCCGGCCCATCTGCCGGGGGCGGCAGCGGGCGGCCCCGCCCCCGGCGCGCGACGTCGTTGATGATCATTGAGTACGGCTCGGCCGGACGACGGCCGCGGGAATCCTCACAGGTCGATGTCGCAGTCGATCAGCCAGGATTTCTGCATGTCGTCCGAGATGACGACGCACGGGTCGTCTGTGGGCGAGTCGGCGCTCGCGGGCTGTGCCGCCATGCCGGCGACGATCGCCGCGGCCGCCAGGGCGATCAGTAGCGAAACGATTCCACGCAGCCTTTTCATATGTCCCTCTCCTTGTTGCCAGTCGATGACGCGCGCCGGGGAGTGTGAACCCGCCGCACGACAACTGGGGGGCGTTCCATCGCGTTCCAAGGCGTCACGGGCGGTTCGGGCAAGGATTTCCCAGGTCAAGGTGATCGCTGCGTTCTGCGGGGAGTAGGGCCGATCCCGGCGCGGTAGGACCTGACTTCGATACCAGCAAGGGATCGGGGGAGCGGTGGACAGGACCTTGCCGGTCGTGGTGGCGGCGCTCGCGGCCGCCGTGCTGACGGGCGGCTGCGGCGGCGACTCGCCCGCGCGTGCCCATCCGGCGATCACGCCGGTCGGCCAGATCGTGCCGGAGGATGACAGCGGGGATCTTCCCGAGACCACGGCCGAGGTGGGCGCGGACTGCCAGAAGCTGGGAACCGACGATCCGTCCCTGGCCACGAGGATGGAGGAAGTGGCCTCCGACAACTCCGCCCCGGCAAGCGCACGGGCCATGGCGCGGGTCTGCGGGGGAGCGGCGAAGGCGAACACGGGAGATTACGACCGGGCGTACAAGGCCACCAGACCGAATACGGAGCTGGACAAACAGCTCAACGAGGTCCCCGACGAGGCGCGCGGGGTCACGCAGGAGCTTCGCTACCACACCCTGCTGGTCAGTGCCGCCGCCGTGGGTGACTCCGGCGCGGTCAAAGAGGCCATCGCCCGGCTCAAGGAGCTCGGGGAGGAACCGTCCACCTACGCCTCAGAGGCGTGCGCGGTGGCAGCCGATCCCGCCGCTCTCCCGGAGTGCGCGACGGCCACGCCTTCCGGCACCGTGACCGAGTCTCCGTCGGAGAAGCCGCAGACATCGGCGACGCCTGAGCCCCCGGACTCCCCTACGGATGAGCCGACGAGCGACACCCCTACGACCGAGGAACCCTCGGAAACCTCCGACGGGGAGCCCTCCGCGCAGCCGGAGGATGACGGCGGCAGCGCGGGTGCTGAGTGAGGCGCGGAACCCCTCCGCCCACGAAGTCGTCCAAACGGGCCGACGGCGCGGCAGGTCAGGACTTCAACCGCATGTGGGGCATCCTCACCCACATCGTGGCGCCGACCACGTTCGTCGCGGCGATCATGGTGTACTTCGGCGAGGTGAGCACCAACAAGATGTACGCGAGCCTCGGCGTCGATCAGAGCATGCTGGGCCTGTCGTATCAGGAATACGCGCTGCGCAGCGTCCCGTCGGCCATCGAACCGCTGGTGCTGGTCCTGGTGGTGATCCTGGCGATGGCCTTGACCGCGCCCTCGGCGCACCTGTGGCTGACCCGGTTCCTGACCGGGCGCCGCACCGCCACGCTGTGGACGGTCGCGGTGGTGGCCGCGTTCGGGGTCGCGGGCGTCGTGGTCGGCATGATCGGGATGTCCGGCCAGATGCGGCTCACGCACTTCGTCACGCAGATCTGCCTGGGCCTCGGCGCGGTCGTGCTGGTCTACAGCGCCGCTCTGTACAACAGGGTCAACCCGCGGCGCCCTGCTTCTTCCACGGACCAGGTCCTCGGGCGCACGATCTGCATAGCTCTGATCTTGATCCTGCTGCTGTGGTCGGTCGCCGCGTTCGCGAGGCAGCGAGGGGTGGAAGAGGCCAAGAAATACTGGACGAGCCAGAAAGGGCTCCCGAGCACGGTCGTCTATGCGGCGCGGCGGCTCTACCTGGAAGGCCCCGGAATCACGGAGACCACGCTTCCCGACCCGAACGCGATGTTCCCCTACCGCTACACAGGCCTGCGCCTGCTGACCCATTCGAACGAGCGGTACTTCCTGCTTCCCGACTGCTGGTCGACAAGCCCCGGCGCCCGGGTGATCGCGCTTCCCGCCAACGACTCGCTGCGGCTCGAGTTCTCGGTGATAAAGATCCAGCCGGCCTGCCCATCGTCTTGACGGGTCCGCCGGGGCGATGTGCAATATATTGCATGCCGGTGCCACATGGCGTAGCTGGAGTGCCCAGGTCCTTGTTGCGTGAGGACGCCTACCGGGCCATCCGGGACGCGATCGTCGACGGCACGCTGACCCCTGGCGAGCGCCTGAACGACGGCGATCTGGCGCAGTGGCTCGGCGTCAGTCGTACTCCCGTGCGTGAAGCGCTGGCACGACTGGAGAAGGCCGGTCTGGTGCGCACCAAGCCGGGCCGGTTCACCATGGTCAGCCCGCTGGACGTGCGAGCGGCCCGCGACGCCCACGCCGTGACCTCCGCCATGCACGAACTGGCGGTGCGGGAAGCGCTGCCCAACCTGTCGGCGGCCGAGCTCGATGCCATGCGAGCCGCCAACGCCCGCTTCGCGGACGCGCTCCGAGCCGACGACGTCGACGCCGCCATCGCCGCGGACGACGAGTTCCACGGCGTCGTCGTCACAGCGAGCGCCAACCGTGCCGTGCACGACGTGCTGGAGCAGTTCACCCCGTTGCTACGGCGACTGGAACGGCTCCGCTTCGCCTCGCTGAGCGCTCGCGGTTCGGTCGCTCAGCACGCCCGCATCATCGCCTTGTGCGCGGCGGGCGACATCGACCAAGCCGTGGCCGTCACCCGGGCCAATTGGGCGACGCTCGTTCCACTCCTGGAGACCGAGCCGATGGACGACGACGCCACGCTTTGAGCCCCCGCGCAGAAGACGGAGCCCCCATGCCGATCGACGACTTCGAGCGTTTCCCCCTGCTGTTCGGCCCGTCACCGATCCACCGGCTGGATCGGCTGAGCGATCACCTGGGCGGCGCCAGGATCTGGGCCAAGCGCGAAGACTGCAACAGCGGACTGGCCTTCGGCGGAAACAAGACCCGCAAGCTGGAATACCTGCTCGCCGACGCGCTCGCCCAAGGCGCGGACACACTGGTCACCATCGGCGGCGTGCAGTCCAACCACACCCGTCAGGTGGCGGCCGTCGCCGCCCACGCCGGTTTGAAGGCCGTGCTGGTCCAGGAGAGCTGGGTGGACTGGCCCGATCCGGTCAACGACAAGGTGGGCAACATCCTGCTGTCCCGCATCATGGGCGCTGACGTGCGCCTTGTGCGAGAGGGCTTCGGCATCGGCGTCAAACAGAGCTGGCAGCGGGCGCTGGAGGGCGTGCGGGCGGCCGGCGGCGTGCCGTACGCGATTCCCGCAGGAGCCTCCGACCACCCGCTGGGCGGCCTCGGGTTCGCCGAGTGGGCCTATGAGGTGCAGCGGCAGGAACGCGAGCTGGACGTCTTCTTCGACACCATCATCGTGTGCAGCGTCACCGGCAGCACCCAGGCGGGGATGATCGCGGGGTTCGCCGGCCAGAAGCGGCCCCGCCGGGTGCTCGGCATCGACGCCTCCGCGAAGATCGCCGAGACGCGCGCCCAGGTGGCCAAGATCGCACGCGGCACCGCCGCCCTCATCGGCCTCGGGCGCGAGCCGACGGACGAGGAGATCATCGTGCTCGAGGGCTGGGCCGGTGACCTGTACGGCATACCGGTGCAGTCGACGCTCGACGCCATCAGGCTCACAGCCTCGCTGGAGGGCGTGATCCTCGACCCCGTATACGAGGGCAAGTCGATGGCCGCGCTGATCGACCTCGTCCGCCAGGGCGACATACCCAAGGACTCGACCGTCCTCTACGCCCACCTCGGCGGCCAGCCCGCGCTGAACGCCTACAGCGGCGTCTTCTGACGCCTAGCGCGCCCGCCATTGCTGCTGGGCGCCACCGTGGCAGCGGAACTGGATCACCCGGGTGCCGCTTCCGAGCCCGGCCGACCCGTCCGCCTGGTCGACCTCGAGGCACCTGTTGCTGCGCCGGTTCTGGAACTGGAAGAAGCCGTTGCCCAGACTGAACTGCCGCCACTGCTGCTGGAAGCTGTGATTGCAGGGCATCTGCACGAGGAAGGCGTTGTTCCCCAGACCCTGCGTCCGGCCCGTCTGATTGACCTCGAGGCACTGGCCGCTGAGCGCCACCCTGAACGAGTAGAACGAGCCGTTGGGGCCGATCTCCTCGAGGAACAGCGTCCAGCGCTGGGCGCCGGCCCGGTCGTTGTTGTTCACCGCGAACGAGTGGTCGGCGCCCGTCTGGCAGGTGAACTGGTCCACCCGCGCCCCCGAGGTGAGGGGCGGGGCGAAGCCCGTCCTCGCCACCTCGAGGCACTTGCCGCTGCGCCGGTTCTCGATCCTGATCGGCGCCGCCGCCGCTTTCGCCGCCGCGGACGACATGACGCTCGTCCCCGCGTTCGCCGTCGTGGACCCTATCCCGAGCGGGACCGCCGCCACCGCGAGAGCGCCTACGAGACAACCCCTCATCATCGACTTCATGACCCGCCTCCTGTCCATCGACCTCTAGATGATCAATTCCAAGGGTCAGTGGTCATAGGCGGTCAGTGCGCGCATGACGGGCTGGCCAGTCTGGTCGTTGTGCCAGATCGCTGCGGTGAGTGCGAGGATGCGCTGCAGGACGCGGACGGCCACGCCTGCGGG
>JAGFNW010000027.1 GCA_017592665.1 Streptosporangiaceae bacterium NEAU-GS5
GCCGGTGCCCTGCGGCCACCGCCCGCTCGGCGATCAACGTCCCGGTCCGGCCCGTGGCCCCGTACAGCATCCACGGTTTGTAAGTGAACATACACTTACATTAACGCCGCCAACCGCCCTTGTCCATGGGTCGGAGAGTGCGGGTTATTCGTGAGACCAGGCGCGGATCAGAGCGCGGGGAAGGCCCCACCACCCGAGAGGGGTCAGGACTTCGGTGCGGTCGAGGACGCCGAGGCGGGCCCACAGAGGCGTGACGGCCGTGAAGAGCATTTCGGTCGCGTCGAGGTCGTAGGGCTCTTCCTGGTCGCTGCCGTCCTCGGAGTCGGCGATGAAGCGGGCGATCCGCTCGGGCGAGGCCAGCACGCCCGGCCCGAAGCGGACCAGCGTCGTCACCGCGGCCAGCCAGTCGGCGTGGTGGATGGCGCAGAGCGACGCGATGACCGAATCCTCGTGCGTCAGCTCGCCGTCGAGGTCGAAGAACCGCTCAGCGTCCTGCTCTTCCGGCAGATCGGAGATGGGCGCGGCGATCCCCGCCACCACCGCCAGCCACAGGTCCTCGTCGTCGGCCGGAAGGACGCCGTCGTCGAATCCGGCGCACGCGCGGAGCACGTTGCCCGGATAGCCCTCGTCGGCCAGCGTGTCGCGCAGCCGCTGCGCGGCCGTGCGCAGATCGGCCGCGGGGAACGGCGGCTCGGGGAGATCGCCGAGGATGCGCAGCAGCTCGTCGAGCGCGTACGCCTCCTCCTCGTCCCACGCCGCGAACAACTCCGCGTCCTGCTCGTCGCTGACGGCCGTGCCCGGCACGCGCCCGTCGTCGAGGGGCGCCGTCAGCCAGTGCTCCTGGATCTCCTCGTACGCCTTCCGGGTCGCCGAATCGCCGGTCGCGAGCGCGTCGACGTCGATGGTGCCGCACGCGACGAGGCCTTCGAGGTGGGAGACGAGCCGCTCGTACATCTCGGCGGCGATCGGGCCGCGCTCCCCCTCGTCGGGCCAGACGAAGAAACTGCGCGTCAGCAGGATGGGCTCGGTGCCGGTGGACTCCAGCCAGCGTTGCACGTCGCCGACGGTCGCGACGCCGGATTCGATCTGTGTGAGCGTCGCCTTGGCCGACTCCCAGAAGGGCGCCGACAGCGGGTTTCCGGCCCCGAGCAGCTCGCGCCGCAGGTCGCCCAGCGAGACCAAGGCCTGCCCGGACGGGACGGCCAGCAAGGCCCGGGCCACGTCGCGCCGGGTCAGCTCACGTGCGGGCCGACCAGAAAGGCGCACCGCGAAGTCCAAATCCACACCCACGTTCCGTCAGCCTACGCTGGGACCCTGGAAATGCCATCCTCAAGGTATGAACCGCCTCAGCGACGCGACCTCGCCCTACCTGCTTCAGCACGCCGACAATCCGGTCGATTGGTTCGAGTGGGGCGATGAGGCCTTCGCCGAAGCACGGCGGCGCGACGTGCCCCTGCTGATCTCAGTGGGATACGCGGCCTGTCACTGGTGCCATGTCATGGCCCACCAGTCGTTCGAGGACGAACGTACGGCCGGAATGATGAACGAGCGGTTCGTGTGCGTGAAGGTCGACCGGGAGGAGCGGCCCGACGTCGACGCGGTCTACATGGGCGCGACGCAGGCCATGACCGGCCACGGCGGCTGGCCCATGACCGTGTTCGCGACGCCCGACGGCCACCCGTTCTACACGGGCACCTACTTCCCGCGCGCCCAGTTCCAGCGGTTGCTGCTCAGCGTCGGGCAGGCCTGGCAGCAGGATCGCGAAGCGGTGGTCGAGCAGGGCGCCAAGATCGTCGAGGCGCTCGCCGACCGGGCCGCGCTTCCCACCGGCCCGCTGCCCACGGCGGCCACGCTGACCGAGGCCGTGCGCAACCTGGGCGCCGCGTTCGACGCGGCCCGCGGCGGCTTCGGCGACGCGCCCAAGTTCCCACCGTCGATGGTCCTCGAGTTCCTCCTGCGGCACGGCACGCCGGAGGCCATGGCCATGGCCGGCAAGACCCTCGACGCGATGGCACGAGGCGGCATGTACGACCAGCTCGGCGGCGGTTTCGCCCGCTACAGCGTCGACGGCGCCTGGGTGGTCCCCCACTTCGAGAAGATGCTGTACGACAACGCGCTCCTGCTGCGCGTCTACGCCCACTGGTGGCGCGCGACCGGCGATCCCCTCGGCAAGCGGATCGCGCTGGAGACGGCCGACTGGCTGCTGCGCGAGATGCGCACCCCGGAGGGCGGCTTCGCCTCCGCGCTCGACGCCGACAGCGAGGGCGAGGAAGGCAAGTTCTACGTCTGGACGCCCGAGCAGCTCACCGAGGTCCTGGGGCCGGACGACGGCGCGTGGGCCGCCGGCCTGTTCGAGGTCACCGGCACCTTCGAACACGGCTCATCGGTCCTCCAACTCCTCACCGACCCCGACCCTGGCTCCGGTTCCGACGGGGGCGGTGACGACGGCGCGCGGTATGCGCGCGTCCGCGAGGCCCTGCTTGCCGCTCGCGAGGCACGCGTGCGGCCAGGGCGCGACGACAAAGTAGTGGCCGCGTGGAACGGGCTCGCGATCGCCGCCCTCGCCGAGACCGGCGTCCTGTTCGACCGCCCCGACCTTCTCGAGGCCGCCATCAGGGCCGCCGAGCTACTCGACTCACTCCATGTCTCCGCGAACGCCGCCGGAGCCCGGCTTGTGCGTACGTCACGGGATGGGCGGGCGGGGGGAAATACGGGCGTCCTCGAGGACTACGCCGACGTGGCCGAGGGTTTTCTCGCGCTCTATGGGATGACCGGCGACGTGCGCTGGTTCCAGCGGGCCGGTGAACTCCTGGAGACCGTGCTCGCCCAGTTCGGCGATGGCGACGGCGGGTTCTTCGACACTCCGGCGGACGGCGAGCGGCTGTTCCAGCGGCCGCAGGATCCGACCGACAACGCCACCCCGTCGGGCCAGTTCGCGGCCGCGGGGGCGCTGCTCACCTACGCCGCCCTGACGGGCTCCGAGCGCCATCGTGAGGCCGCTGGGGCGGCTCTCAGCCCGGTCTCCGTGCTCGCGAGCAGGTATGCCCGCTTCGCCGGGTGGGGGCTGGCCGTGGCCGAGGCCGCGCTCGCGGGCCCGGTCGAGGTGGCGGTCGTGGGCGACCCCGCCGATCCGCGTACGGCCGAGCTCCTCAAGACGGCTCTGCACGCCGCACCGCCCGGCATGGCCCTCGCCCTCGGCGACCCCGCGACGCCGGCCGCGGCCGAAGTGCCGTTGCTCGAGGCGCGCGGGCTCGTCGACGGGGGCAAGCCGGCGGCGTACGTCTGCCGGCACTTCGCCTGCCGCCTGCCGGTCACCGACCCCGACGCCCTCCGCGCCGAGCTCGCCCGATAGCCGCAGGCGCCTCCGGCGGCACCGGCGGTCGTCAGCCGTCGGCGGTGAGGGTCGGGTTGGCCGTGGGTTGGTCGGGCGGCTGGTCGGTGGGCTGATCAGTGGGAGGTTCGGTGGGCGGGCCGTCGGTTGGCGGCGCGTCCGTCGGGCCGTCGGTGGGCTGGTCGGTCGGCAGGCCTGTGGGGGTCTCGCCCGGCGTGGGGACCACGAGGTCCTGGTTGTCGCCCGTGTCGCCGGTCTGCTGGTCGTAGCCGCCGTCGTAATACCCATAGCGCCAGTCGGACGGCTCGGGGAACTCCTTGACCGGCTTGCCCTCCATGGCCTTGGTCATGAAGTACTTCCAGATCTGCGCCGGGAAGGTGCCGCCGTAGAGGTCGCCGTAGCCGGGGATCTGCACCGCCTTGTTGTCGTCGCGGAACATGTTGACCGCGACGGCCAGCTGCGGGGTGTAGCCGTCGAACCAGAGCGCGGCGCCCTCGTCGGTGGTGCCGGTCTTGCCGGCCACCGGGCGGTCATAAAGGCGGGCGGCGGTGCCGGTGCCGCCGAGCACGACCTGCTCCATGGCGTACGTGGCGTCGGCGGCCGTCTGCTTGGCGAACGCGCGGACGCCCTCGACCGTGTGGGGCTTGACGGCGCCCCGGACGTCCTTGATCGACCGGATCACGTGCGCCTCGCGGTGGATGCCGTTGGCGGCGAACGTGGCGAACCCGGACGCCTGCTGGACGGCGCTGACCGACGACGTGCCGAGCGGGAAGGTCGGATAGGCCTCCTGCGCGGCGATCTGCTCCTGCGGGATGCCGACCGCCCGCACGATGGCGGCCACCTTGTCGAGCCCGACCTTCTGGCCGAGGTCGACGAAGGCCGTGTTGACCGAGTGACGGGTGGCCTGGACCAGGTCGATGGCCGATCCGAACGACTCGCCGCCGGCGTTGGGGATGGCGGTCTTGGCCGAGGCCACCCGGAGCGGCGAGTTGCCGTACACCCGGGTGCCGAGGTCGAGGCCGTTCTCCAGGGCGGCGGCCAGGGTGTAGGGCTTGAAGGTCGAGCCGGCCTGCACCTTGGCCGAGAACGCGTTGTCGTACTGGTTGCGCTCGAACCGGCCGCCGTAGAAGGCCACGACCTCGCCGGTGCCCGGGTCGATCGCCGCCAGGCCGGTGCGGACCTTCTTCGGCGTGCTCGACGGCAGGACGGCCTTGACCGACTCTTCGGCGAGGGCCATCAGCTTCTTGTCGAAGGTCGTGGTGATCTTCAGGCCGCCCTGGTTGATGTCTTCGTCGGTGTAGCCGAGACGATGCAGCTCGGCCGTGACCTGGGCGAGCATGTAGCCGTTCTGCCCGTCGAGGGGCAGCGGATCCTTCTGTTTGGCGAGCGCGGGGAAGGTCTGCTGGGCCGCTTCGGCGGCGGTGAGCGCCCCGGTCTGCGTCATGCCGTTGATCACCGAGCGCCAGCGGGCCTGCACGGCCGTGAGGTCGGCGCCGAGCGGGTTGGCGAACCGGGTGGGCTGCTGGATCACCGCGGCCAGATAGGCGCCCTCGGCCGCGGTCAGCTTGGAGACGTCCTTGTTGAAGTAGGCCTGGGCGGCGGCCTGGATGCCGTAGGCGCCGCGGCCGAAGTAGATCGTGTTGAGATACTGCTCCAGCACCCAGTCCTTCGACTGGGAGCGATCCACCTTCAGCGCGATCATGATCTCTTTGAGCTTGCGGGTGGCCGACCGCTCCTGGCTGAGCCCGCTGTAGTAGTTGCGGACCAGCTGCTGGGTGATGGTCGAGCCGCCCTGCAGCTGCTGGCCGGTGACCGTGGACCACATGGCGCGGGCCGTGCCGCTCAGCGACACGCCCTGATCCCGGTAGAAGGTGCGGTTCTCGGCCGCGATCACGGCGTCCCGTACGACCTGCGGCACCTTGTCCAGGGACACGTTGATCCGGTTGACGCCCGGCTTGGCCAGCACGGTCTTGCCGTCGCGGTAGTAGATGACCGATCCCTGCGCGGTGGCGGCGGCCTGCGTGCTGTCGGGGATCGGCGTCATGGCCCAGACGATCGCGAACATCCCGACCACGGCGACGATGAACGCTCCCCCGGCGATCAGGACGACGCGGAGGATCCGCCTCTTCCGCGGCTTCGGTTTCTCCTCCGCGGGCGGCGGGCTCTGGATCTCCTCACCGTCGTGCACCCCACACCTCCCCCTGAGAGCCCGGGGTGCCACGAGCCATCGGCTCAGGCCCGACCTGGGCAGACGTACAACGTAAATGATAAATTTCGATGCTCGCGCATCAGGGCAACGACGCGATCTTGACCAGCGGCAGGGTGCGATAGGGGACCGGGGTGTCGAGCGCGATGACGGACTCGGTCCGTTCCACGCCCTGCACATCCACAATAAGGTCGATGACGCGCTGGAGGTCGGCGTTGGACCGCGCGACCACCCGGCAGAGCACGTCACCCGAGCCGGTGATCGTGTGCGCCTCCAGGACCTCAGGGATGGCGGCGAGCCGATGACCCACCGGGTCGTGCCCGGACATCTGCCTGATCTGCAGCGTCACGAACGCCGTCACGGAGAATCCGAGCGCGGCCGGCTCTATGTCGGGGCCGTATCCGGTGATCACACCGCGCTCCGCAAGCCGGTCGAGTCTGGCCTGGACGGTGCCACGGGCCACCTGGAGCCGCCGGGAAGCCTCCAGCACCCCGATCCGCGGCTCGGCGGTGAGCAGCTCGATGAGCCGTGCGTCCAGCTGGTCGGTCTTCATGGAACGATTCTCCAGTGACGCGTACGTGAAATCTTTGCGTTGCAACGGCTTTGTCTGCAGCGTGTCGTGGCGATCAAGGCCTCATGGGATCAGACATGGGAGTGCCGCCACCACCGGGGTCACCACCGCCACCGGGGTCACCGCCGCCACCCGGATCGCCGCCCGGGCCGCACATGCCGCCGGGATCGCTTGGGGTGCCGGGCCTGGCCGGCCGCTGGCGGCGTCTGTTCGCCGGAATCATCGACGCCATCATCGTGGGCATCATCACGTCCCCGCTGAGCTACCGGGCGGTCGAGTACAACACCGACGGCAGCCTGCGAACCGTCCACGTCCAGCACATCTTCCTCACCGCGCTGATCAGCTTCCTCTACTACTTCCTGCTCCAGGCCTACTGGAACGGCCAGACGATCGGGAAGAAGCTGTTCAAGATGCGTGTGGTCCTGGAGACCGGGATCAAGGCGTCGGTCGGCACGATCGCGGTCCGGCAGCTGGTCATGACCCTGCTCGAGTTCGTGTGCTGCATCGGCGCGCTGATCGACCTCGGCCTGATCCTGATCGACCGGCGCAAGCAGGCCGTGCACGACAAGGCCGCCCACACCCTCGTCGTGGATGCCTGAGCTGGGCCGTCTGCTCGCGTAGGCTGCGTGCCCATGGGTACACGCCGCCTGCCGGCCGTCGTCGCCGCCACCTTCGTCGTGGCCGCCGTCGTCGTGACGGCCTGCTCCCCGTCCAACGGAGCAACGCTCAGCTCATTGTCCGCCCGTCCCACGACGGTCACGGACAGCCTGACCGCGGGCGCGGCGGGCATCGGCGACCCCGACTTTCCGTACGACGGAAACGGCGGCTACGACGTCGCACACTACGAGCTCACGCTCGCCTATGACCCGGCGGCCAACCGGCTGAGCGGGACCGCGGTCGTGTCGGCCAAGACCACGCAGGATCTGACGCAGTTCAACCTCGACCTGCACGGCATGACCGTGAGCCGGGTGACGGTCGACGGACAGAACGCGAGGTTCTCCCGCGACGCCGACGAGCTGACGGTCTTCGCGCAACTGCAGAACGCGCGGCCGTTCGAGGTCGCGGTCGCCTACGCGGGCGAGCCCGAGCCGGTGCGCGGCTCGCCCAACCTCGGCACGTACGGCTTCGCGCGCAGCAAGGACGGCGTGTTCGTGGCGGCCGAGCCGGATGGGGCGAAGACCTGGTTCCCGGCCAACGACCACCCGGCCGACAAGGCCGCCTACGACTTCACGATCACCGTGCCCTCGGGGCTGACCGCCATCGCCAACGGCGAGCTGGTCGGCGATCCCGTTCAGGGCGACGGCACGGTCACCTACCACTGGCGCGAGCGCCACCCGATGGCCAGCTACCTCGCCACGATGACGAGCGGCCGGTTCGAGGTGAAGACAGGCGCCTCGCCCGGGGGCATCCCGGTATACGCGGCCGTCGACCCGCAGTTCAGCGACGCCCTCGACAAGCTCTATTCGCTGTCCGGCCAGATCACCGACTACTGGTCGGAGGTGTTCGGGCCTTATCCGTTCTCCTCGACCGGCGGCATCATCGACGACTTCGCCGCCGGCTACGCCCTGGAGACGCAGACCAAGCCCGAATACGGCGGCTTCGACCCGGACGAGGCGATCATCGCCCACGAGCTGGCGCACCAGTGGTTCGGCGACAGCCTCAGCATCAAGCGCTGGAAGGACCTGTGGCTGAACGAGGGGTTCGCCACCTACGCCGAATGGCTGTGGGGCGAGCACACGGGCGGCCGGACGGCGGCCCAGGCGTTCCAGAGCGCGTATTCGTCCGCGTCCGACGCCATCTGGAACTACCCGCCCGGCATCGCCCAGCGCAACGATCTGTTCAACGGGTCGGTCTACACCCGGGGCGGGATGGCGCTGCACGAGCTGCGTGCCACCATCGGCGACACGACGTTCTTCGCGCTGATCAAGAAGTGGACGCATGACCATCGCTACGGAAACGTCACGACCGATGAGTTCATCGCGCTCGCCGAGAAGATGTCGGGCAAGGATCTGACCGACCTGTTCGGCAAGTGGCTGTTCCAGAAGGGCCGCCCGTCGATCATCTGAGCGGCCGCACCGCCGTCTACGCCGCCAGGACCGCCTTGGAGCGGTCGGCGGCCATCCGTACGGCGAAGGCGCCGAGCAGCGTCCCCGTGGCGTACCGCTGGATCCGCACCCACGTGGGGCGCCTGGCGAGGAACGCCGACAGCGTGCCGGCCGAGACGATGAACACGGTGTTGATGGCCGTGCTGATGGCGATCTGGACGGCGCCGAGCAGCAGGCTCTGCAGCATGACGTCGCCCCGGCCCGGCTCGACGAACTGCGGCAGCAGCGACAGATAAAGGATGGCCGCCTTCGGGTTGAGCAGGTTGGTCACCAGACCCATGATGAACAGGCGGCGCGGCGTGTCGGGGGCCAGCGGCCGCGGCTCGAACACCGACGTCCCGCCCGGCCGGATCGCGTTCCAGGCGAGATAGAGCAGGTAGCCGGCGCCCGCGACCTTGATCACTGTGTACGCGACGGGCACCAGCACGAAGACGGCCGTGAGCCCGAAGCAGGTCGCCGTCAGGTAGGTCGTGAACCCGGCGACCGTCCCCGTGAGCGACATGAGCCCGGCCTTCGGCCCCTGCGCGATCGACCGCGAGACCAGGTAGATCATGTTCGGCCCAGGTGTTACGACCATCCCCAGCGCCACCAGGGCCATTCCCGCCAGCGCCCCGATTTCCATGGCGTCCCCCGCTTCCCTTCAGGCCTGCTTTGCCATCCAGTATCGGCCTGCCGCCAGAAGGAGCCCGAATCACGTGTCAAGGAACACCAGGATCGATGCTGTGAAGCCGTGGACGTGGTTCTGCCCGCCCACCGGGCCCACCTCGCCGGCCGCGAAGAAGCCGGCCACGCCGATCGGTCCGAGCGTGTCGCGTACGGCGAGGGCGTCGTGGTCGGCGCTGCCGAACATGGCCGAGCCGCGGCCGTTGCAGGAGAACAGCAGCGCGCCGTCCGGGCGGGCGCCGCTCTCGACGTGCGCGTCGAGCATCTCGTAGAGGTCCTCGTCGGCCGTCTCGGCGTCGCGGACCTGGAAGCGCACGCTCCGGCCGACCTCGACCACGTCGCCGATCGCGACCGCCTCTCGCTCAGGGTCGATGCCGAGGACGCCCCGGATGAGGAAGTCGCCGCGCTCGTGCCGTTCGGCGTACTCGTCCATGGCGATGCCGATCTGCAGGCCCGACGCGACGAGGTCGCGGTCCTCCTCGTCGAGCGCGCTGACGATGTCCTCGAGGCGGGCGAGCGCGGGCTGGCCGGCCAGTTCGAGCAGCAGGTTGTCCTCGGCGCGCGTCACGATCATCGTGGGCCCGATGGGGCGGCAACCCTGGCTGACCACGGTGGCCACCGACAGCTCGCCGCTGAGCAGGACGCCGATGGCGCCCTCGGTGTAGACCTCGCCGTCGGCGAACAGCCGCACGGACCCCCGGCCCTGCAGGCCGTTGGCCAGCCCGCCGATGATCGGCAGATTCTCCAGCACCTCCGCCGAGCGCTCGATGAAGGCGTCGGTGGGGAAGGTGTACGGGTCGGCGAGCAGGACGGCGACCCGGTCGTCGGGCGCGCGCTCGGGCAGGCCCAGCACCACGAACCGGTCGTCGGCGCGCAGCGTCTCCAGCGCGAACGTGCCGACCCGCGCGTTGCCGAGGGAGGCCGCCCAGGCGCTCACCGAGGGCGTCAGCTCCACCCCGCGGGCGTCGCCGATCACGCCGGTGGCGCTGCAGCCGATCACGTGCGCGCCGGGGACCAGGGACATGGCGCGCATCCCGGCGCGGGTCACGTCGTCGGGATCGGGGCCGCAGACGAAGAAGCAGACCAGGTCGGCCGGGCCGGTGAGACCCGCGAGGGCCTGCCGTACCGCGGTCTCCGCCAGGTCGACCAGGTCGCTCTCCGCCGCGCCCACGGCGAGACCGTCGGCGAAGCGGCTTGTCAGCACCGTCATCGTCTCGCCTCCCCTTGTCGTCCCTTGTCGCAGTAGGTCCTTCTTGCCCGATTCTCCCCACTACGGGGGCGACAACGCGCACCACGTGTCACGCAATGGTCAAGATCCGCAGTCGAGCGGGGATGCCGGATCTCCACTGAGCGACGTAGTCTCGTCAACGTGCCTCAATCGCCCACACTTAGCACCTTGCGCGAGTTGCGCGAGAGCGGACACGTCCACCGGACCGTGAAGGCGGAGATCCGCGAAAACCTGCTGGCCCGGCTCCGCTCCGGCGAGCCCCGGTTCCCAGGGATCATCGGATTCGACGACACGGTCCTTCCCTACCTCGAGCGTGCTCTGATCGCCGGGCACGACCTGGTGCTCCTCGGTGAGCGCGGCCAGGGCAAGACCCGGCTGATCCGCACGGTCACCGGCCTGCTCGACGAGTGGACCCCGGTGATCGACGGCTGTGAGATCAACGACCACCCGTACGCTCCGGTCTGCGCGCGGTGCCGCGCGCTCGACCCGGACGAGATCCGGGTCGCGTGGAAGCACCGCGACGACCGTTACGGCGAGAAGCTCGCCACACCGGACACCAGCGTCGGCGACCTGATCGGCGACGTCGACCCCATAAAGATCGCCGAAGGGCGCACGCTCGGCGACCCCGAGACCATCCACTACGGTCTCGTCCCGCGCACCAACCGCGGCGTGTTCTCCGTCAACGAGCTGCCCGACCTCGCCGAGCGCATCCAGGTGGCGCTGCTCAACGTGCTCGAGGAGCGCGACATCCAGGTCCGCGGCTACAACCTCCGGCTGCCGCTCGACGTCCTGCTGATCGCCAGCGCCAACCCCGAGGACTACACCAACCGCGGCCGGATCATCACCCCCCTGAAGGACCGCTTCGGCGCCGAGGTCCGCACGCATTACCCGTTGACGATCGAAGACGAGCTCGAGCTCATCCGCCAGGAGTCCACGCCCGACATCGGCGCCGACATCCCCGGCCACCTGGTCGAGGTGATCGCCCGGTTCACCCGGCTGGTCCGCGAGTCGACCGCCGTCGACAGCCGTTCCGGCGTGTCGGCCCGGTTCTCGATCGCCGCCGCCGAGACCGCGGCCGCCTCCGCCGTACGGCGGGCCGCCCTCACCGGCGAGGAGCGGGCCGTCACCCGGGTCTGCGACCTGCCCGGCATCGTGCAGACGCTGCGCGGCAAGGTCGAGTTCGAGGTGAGCGAGGAGGGCCGCGAGGTCGAGGTGCTGGCCCACCTGCTGCGCCGGGCCACGGCCGAGACCTTCCGCGGCACGCTCGGCGGCATGGACCTCAGTCCGCTGCTCGACCGGTTCGGCCAGGGCGTCCAGGTCGAGTCGGGCGAGCTGGTCCCGGCGACCGAGCTGCTGCGGCGGATCGGCCGGGTCAACGGCCTTTCGAAGATCATGGCCAGGCTCGGCATGGGCGAGGGCGGCGAGTCCCCCGGCCACGCCGCCGCGGCGCTGGAGTTCGCGCTCGAAGGCCTCTATCTGCTGCGCCGTCTGTCCAAGGACGAGCTGGCCGGAGGCGCGGTCTACCGGACCTGAGCCGCGGGCTCACCGACATCGAGCGGGTCCGCGCGGCGAACGAGGAGTAGTGAGCGATCATTTCGTACCGATACGGGGAGTACCACGAGGGGCCGGATCCGCTGGCCGCGCCGTACGACGTGCGGGCCGCGCTCGACGAGATGGGCGACGCCATCCTGTCCGGCTCGACCCCTGTCGACGCCCTGCGTGACCTGCTCAAACGCGGCCTGCCCGGCGCGCCCGACCGGCGCGGCCTGGAGGAGCTGCTGCGGCAGGTGCGCCGGCGCCGCCGCGACCTCCGCGACAACACCCGCCTCGACGGCACGCTCGAACGCGCCCGCGCCCTGCTCGACAAGGCGATCGGGCAGGAGCGGGCCGAGCTGTTCCCCGACCCGTCGGACGACGCCCGCTTCCGCGAGACCAGGCTGGACGCCCTGCCGTCCGACACCTCGAGCGCGATTTCGGAGCTCAACGACTACGACTGGCGCTCCGACGCCGCCCGGCAGACCTATCAGGAGCTGCGCGACCTGCTCCGGCGGGAGATCCTCGACAGCCAGTTCCGCGGCATGCGCGATGCGCTCGCCAACCCCGACCCGGCCGCCATGGAGCGGGTCAGGGAGATGATGCGCGACCTCAACGCGATGATCGACCGCGACGCGCGGGGCGAGCACACCCAGGCCGACTTCGAGGAGTTCATGCGCAAGCACGGGGAGTTCTTCCCCGAGAACCCGCGCAATCTCGAGGAGCTCATCGACCAGCTGGCCCGGCGTGCCGCGGCCGCGCAGCGGCTGCTCGCCTCGCTCACGCCGGAGCAGCGCGAGGAGCTGGCCGGGCTGATCAACCAGACGCTCGAGCAGAGCGGGCTCGCCGACGAAATGCGCCGGCTGGGCGACTCGCTGTACGCCCGACGCCCCGACCTGGCCTGGAACGCCCCCGAGCGGATGACGGGCGAGCAGCCGACCAGCATGGGCGACGCGGTGTCGGCGCTGCAGGAGCTGGCCGACCTCAGCGATCTCGAGACCGCGCTCCGGCAGGACTATCCCGGCGCGCGGCTCGACGACATCGACGAGGAGGCCATCCGGCGCGCCCTCGGCCGATCGGCCGTCGACGACCTGGAGGCGCTGCGGCGCATCGAACGCGAGCTGGAAAACCAGGGCTACCTGCGGCGCAACCGCGGCAAACTCGAGCTGACGCCCAAGGCCGTACGCCGGCTCGGCGAGACGGCCCTCCGCCGGGTCTTCGCCTCCCTCGACGCGTCCCGGCGCGGCGATCACGACCAGCGCGACGCCGGCGCGGCCGGCGAGCTGACCGGCTCGTCGCGGGCCTGGCACTTCGGCGACGAGCAGCCCATCGACGTCGTACGGACCGTCGTCAACGCCGTCCACCGGGGCTCGCCGCTGACCCTGCACGTCGACGACTTCGAGGTGGCCGAAACCGAACGCCGGTCGGCGGCGGCCGTGTGCCTGCTCGTCGACCTGTCCTACTCGATGGCGCTGCGCGGCACATGGGCCGCGGCCAAGCAGACGGCACTCGCCCTGCAGGCCCTGGTGGCGTCCAAGTTCCCCCAGGACGCCGTGCAGATCGTCGGCTTCTCCAACTACGCCCGTGTGCTGCAGGCCGACGAGCTGGCCGGGCTCGAGTGGGACATGGTCCAGGGCACCAACCTGCACCACGCCCTGCTCATCGCCGGACGCCACCTCGATCGGCACCCCGACTTCGAGCCGGTCGTGCTGGTGGTGACCGACGGCGAGCCCACGGCGCACCTCATGCGCACGGGCCTGCCGCGCTTCGAGTGGCCGCCCTCACGCGAGACGCTGGAGCTGACCCTCGCCGAGGTCGACAAGATGACCAGGCGGCGCGCCACGATCAACGTGTTCATGCTGGCCGCCGACGACCGCCTGCGCGACTTCGTCGACGAGGTGGCCCGCCGCAACGGCGGCCGCGTCTTCTCCCCCAGCGCCGACCGGCTCGGCGAATACGTCGTCAGCGACTTCCTCCGCCAACGCCGCCGCAGCTGATCGGCTCCCACGAGCTCGCCGCGTTATCCGGCCACCCCAGCGTGGCCGGTCAGCATTCCGTAAGCCGCCAGCGTCGCGTCGAAGCCGTCACCGAGGTCTGTGTAGGACCGGTAGACGGGTCGCACCGGGCTGCCGTAAGGGCCGTCGAGCAGTTCGATGACACGCTCGGGCGCCGGAAGGACGCCGCCGCCCAGATAGCGGACCTCGTCGAGCGCTGTGCGCACGCCCTTGACCCCGGACAGGAAGCGCCCGTGCCGCCAGCCGCTCTCCTCATCCCACACGAGGGCCCAGCCTCCGCAGAGCCGCACCGTCGCGTCCCGCGGATCGAACGGGTCGTCCCACCAAGCGGCCACCCGCTCCCCAAGGGCCTCGGCGACTTCGCGAATGTAAGGGACGGCCAGCCCCAGCCACGCGTGGCTGTAAGGCTCGGGAATCTCGATGCTCACGGCGCTACCTGCACTCCCTCGAGAGTTGGAGGATCCATCCCCCCGCGTCGCGGGGATCCAAGATCGAACCTTTGGATAATAGACGAGCCCAAGCGCCTCGTGGACACGACTCGATCAACTGCGCGCCGATGTGCGCGGTCGTTATAGGAAGCCAGGCTCACGATTGGTGGGCGAGCCCGTCGGCCTTGCGGGGAACACTACTCCGGTTCGGCCACGCCATTCCATGAGAACCCGCTGGCGAGAAGGCCGGGTGTGTCAGCGGCCGCGGTGCGCCGAGCGAAAAGTGCCGAGGACGGATATGCGGGCAGGCCGATGGATTCCAGGTAGGCCTCGGGAATCTCCTTCACGAAGGCGAAACCTCGAGCCTTGTAGTAACGATGCAAGGCGGGATTTGTCCGCCAAACATCCATCCGCAGCCATTGCGCGCCGAATTGATGCGCCTGCGAACTGATCCAGTCGAGCACCTGCTCGCCGAGGCCCCGCAGATCCTTCTCCCGCCGGACCACGAACTGGTGAACGTACCAGGCCGCCCCTTCGACCTTCTCCACGCAACCCCACAGGGAGCGCTTGTCCTTCCGGTACACCGTGACCGTGCCCACCGGCCGGCCATCGGCGCAGATCATGAGCGTCGCGTGATCTCTTATCCCCTCCCTGACCCGTTCGTCCCTGCCCTCGCGATCCGGCCAGGGGTTGCTCCACTGATCCAAACCTCGATTGCCCAGCCAGTCGACAGCCTCCTCGATCATCTCGATGACGAGCCGAACCTCATTGGGCCGCGCTGTCCGAATCTGAAATGGCAACGTCCCCGTTCCTCCCTTCTCCGGCGCCGTGCGCCCAGAGTCCGCCGAGGTCGTACGCCAGCACGGTGCTGTCCCCTGCGTACACGGTGATCGTGAGGCGGATGGGGCGCTCGTTCGAATACGCGGTGCGGAACAGCTCGACCACGGGCACGCCCCCGCCTATCTCGAGGAACGCGGCCTCGGCGTGGGTCGGGACACGGGCGACGATCTCGTCTCGGTAGCCCGTCTGGATGTGGCCGTGCCGGCTCATCTCGGCGATGGTCCCGTCGCTGATGTTCTGCGCGGACATGAGCCGGGTGCCGATCGCGACGGCCATCGGATAGAAGGACTCCTGTAACGACCACGGTCGCTTGTCGATCAGCCGGTTGACGCTGCGCACCACCACGTCGGCGCCTTCGTCGATCTGGAGGCGGGCGGCCACTTCGGGCGGAGCCGTACGGATCTCCATCCGGAAGTCCCGCTGGGCCGGATCGCGGCCGTGCTTGGTCACCGCCGCGATGAAGGCGTCCTTCCCGTCGCCGGGCAGCGCGCCTTCCTCACGCGACAGCTCGACCACGAAGGACGCGCGCTCCCGGATGTAGGTTCCACGTCCTTGGCGCGACTCCACCAGGCCTTCGTTGGTCAGCAACGCGATCGCGAGCCTGATGGTGTTGCGGGACGCGTTCTCCTGGTACGCCAACGTCGGCTCCGAAGGCAGCTGCTTGCCTGCCTCCCACTCCCCTGCCGCGATCCTTCTTCGAAGCCGGGCCGCCACTTGCCGATAAAGAGGTTCAGGCATTCCAGCTCCAGGCCACCCCACTGCTCATTCGTGACTCATACCCCATTTCGGCGCACCTGTGGACAAAAAACTAGACCCGTACCACTCATTGGTACAAGCCGCCCTGGTGGCTGATGAGACTCGGCACGATGAGCCGGGCCTCTCTAATGACCCCGCTCAGCATGATCACCGTCCGGCCGGATTCGCATTGCTGATCGCTTATAGGCCCATTTAGCAGGTCATATATTCGGCAGGCCGGGATCCGGGCGGAAATGGTTCCCGGGTGGGGAGGGAAGCATGTTCGTACTGATCGCGGTGTTGGGAGTGGTCCTCACCGCGGGCGCACCACTCACACTGGCTCTGATCGCCTGGGCGATTCGGAGGGAGGACCAGCGTGGGACCACAACCGATCGGGCACCGGGTGCTCTGGCGTGGGGCACCCGGCGGCTCACCGGATTCACGTTCAGGAACACCGAGTGTGACATCCATCCGAATGAGCGGCAGGAGATCGACTGACCTCGGCCGCAGCGGGCCCGGCGGTTCGGACCTCAGAGGGGCAGGTCTGAAATACGCCGAAGCCGACGCTCAACCGTTCAAGGCGATTGGCGCGTAACGTGTCGCAAAGATCACGCAAGGGGTAGCCTCGGCGCATGTCGTTCTTCGACAAGCTGCTGCTGTGGCTGCACCTCGGGTTCGCGATCTTCACGATCGGGCCGTTGACCGCGGTCGTCTCGGCCACGCCCCGCTACATTCGCGCTCGCGACGTGGCGGTGGTGCGCTACCTCAAGCGCGCCACCCGCCTGTTCGGGCTGCTCACCCTGGGCGTCTTCCTCTTCGGAGCGCTGCTCGGCGGCGCCCACCTGGGCCAGGCGTATCTCACGGTCTCGATGACCCTGTTCGTCGTCAACCTGGTGCTCCTGGTCATCATCGACCGTGATCAGGCGACGGCCGTCGTGGCCCTGTCCTCGGAGAGCCCGGAGGACGACGCGAAGGTCCAGACGGGCCGGATCGCCGCGCTCGGCGGGATCACGGCCCTCATCTGGCTGGTCATCCTGGTCCTGATGGTCTTCGGCGGGCCGTCCCACAGCCCGACGCCATCGCCGTCGCCATCGCCCACACCGGTGCCGACGGTTACTCGCTAGCCCAGCGCCTCGGTGAGGTCGGCGAGCAGGTCGTCGATGGTCTCGATGCCGACCGAGAGGCGTACGAGATCGCCGGGGACCTCGAGGGGCGAGCCGGCGACGGAGGCGTGGGTCATCCGGCCCGGGTGCTCGATCAGCGACTCGACGCCGCCGAGGGACTCGCCCAGGGTGAAGACCTTCGTGCGGGCGCAGAGCGCGACCGCCTCCTCCTCGCTCGCGGCGCGGAAGGACACCATGCCGCCGAAGCGGCGCATCTGCTTGGCCGCCACCTCGTGCCCCGGGTGCTCGGGCAGCCCTGGATAGTGGACCTCGGTCACCTTCGGGTGCGCCTGGAGCATGGCCACGACCCGCTCGGCGTTGTCGCAGTGCCGGTCCATCCGCACGCCCAGGGTCTTCAGGCCGCGCAGCGTCAGCCAGGCGTCGAACGGCCCGGCGACGGCGCCCATCGCGTTCTGATGGTAGGCGAGCTGGTCGCCGAGCGCGGCCGACCTCGCCACGAGCGCGCCGCCGATCACGTCGGAGTGCCCCCCGACGTATTTGGTCGTCGAGTGGACCGCCACGTCCGCGCCGAGGGCGAGCGGCTGCTGCAGGTAGGGCGAGGCGAAGGTGTTGTCGACCACGAGCAGCGCCCCGGCCTCGTGGGCGAGCGACGCGAGCGCCTCGATGTCGGCGATGCCGAGCAGCGGGTTGGTGGGCGTCTCCACCCACACGATCTTCGTGTTCGGCCGGATGGCCGCACGGACCGCGTTCAGGTCGCCCAGCGGCGCCGGGCCGTACTCCAGGCCCCAGTTGGCGAGGACCTTCGCGAACAGGCGATACGTCCCACCGTAGGCGTCGTTGGGGATCACCACGTGGTCGCCGGGCCGGCAGAGCGCACGGAGCAGGGCGTCCTCGGCGGCGAGGCCCGACGCGAACGCCAGGCCGCGGGCGCCGCCCTCGACGGCGGCCAGCGCCTCTTCCAGGGCCGTCCTGGTCGGGTTGGCCGAGCGGCTGTACTCGTAGCCGGACCGCAGGCCACCCACCCCGTCCTGCTTGTAGGTGGACGTGGCGTAAATGGGCGGCACGACCGCCCCCGTATGCGGATCAGGCTCCTGGCCCGCGTGAATGGCCAGCGTCTCGAATCCATGAGTCATATCGCCAGCCTAGTGAGGCTCAGTGGTTGGCCAGGAAACCCAGCAGATCCTGCCGGGTGACCATGCCGATCGGCTTGCCGTCGTCGAGCACGACGGCGGCGTCGGCCTTCTCCAGCGCCTCGACGGCGCGGGCCACCGGTTCGCCCGAGCCGATCATGGGCAGCGGCGCCGACATATGATCACCGAGCGGGTCGTCAGCCCGGAGGCGGCCCCGGTAGAGACCGTCGAGCAGGTCGCGCTCCACGATCGAGCCGACCACCTCGGCCGCCATGACCGGCGGCTCCTCCTTCATGACCGGAAGCTGGGACACGCTGTACTCACGCATGATGGAGATGGCCGTGCCGACCGTCTCGTGCGGGTGGACGTGCACGAACTCCGGCATCCCGGCGTTCTTGCGGCCGAGCACGTCGGCGACCAGGCCCTCGTCGGTGCCCGTGGTGAGGAAGCCGTAGTCGGCCATCCACTCGTCATTGAAGATCTTCGAAAGGTATCCCCGGCCGCTGTCGGGCAGCAGCACGACCACCACGCCGTCCGGACCCGCGGCCCGGCCCACCTGCAGGGCGGCCACGACGGCCATGCCGCAGGATCCGCCGACCAGCAAGGCCTCCTCACGGGCCAGACGCCTGGTCATACCGAACGAATCCTTGTCCGACACCGCGATGATCTCGTCGCAGATCGTCGTGTCGTACGTGGCGGGCCAGATGTCCTCTCCGACGCCCTCCACGAGATACGGCCGGCCACTGCCGCCCGAGTAGACCGAGCCCTCCGGGTCGGCGCCAATGATCTTCACGCGGCCGCTGGAGACCTCTTTCAGGTATTTTCCGGTGCCGCTGATCGTGCCGCCCGTGCCGACGCCGGCCACGAAGTGCGTGACACGGCCCTCGGTGGCCTCCCAGATCTCCGGGCCGGTCGAGAGGTAGTGGCTGTTCGGGTTCTCCGGGTTGGAGTACTGATCCGGCTTCCACGCCCCCGCCACCTCCCGTACGAGCCGGTCGGAGACCGAGTAGTAGGAGTCAGGGTGATCGGGCGAGACGGCGGTCGGGCAGACCACGACCTCCGCCCCATAGGCGCGCAAAACCGAGATCTTGTCCTGAGCGACCTTGTCGGGGCACACGAACAGGCACTTGTAGCCGCGTTCCTGGGCCACGATGGCCAGCCCGACGCCGGTGTTCCCCGAGGTCGGCTCCACGATCGTGCCGCCGGGCCGCAGCGCGCCGCTCTTCTCGGCCGCGTCGATCATGCGGACCGCGATCCGGTCCTTCACCGAGCCACCGGGGTTGAAGTATTCGACCTTCGCCAGCACCTGGGCGGGCATCCCCGCCGTCACCTTGCGCAGCCGGACGAGCGGGGTGTTGCCCATCAGTTCGACCAGCGAGTCATATACGCGCACCGGGAATACCACCTTTTAGGTTCTACTCAAGTACTTCAGATACACAACCGTATACGGGGGGAGGCTGTCGGTGATCTGGACTCCGGGAGCTGCGCGCGCCGCACGCCGGATCGCCACCGCCGCCGCTGTCGGCGGAGGCGGAATCACGGTTCTCGGCGCCATGACGTACGGCCTGCTGATGGCCGAAGCCGTGATGGCACGCCACATCGTGGGCCGGCCGCACGGGCTGAAGGGCCCGGACGCGGACGGCCTCTACGGCCGGGCCTTCCACGGCCCGCCCATCCGCCTCGTCATGCTGGGCGACTCGACGTCGGTAGGACTGGGGCTGGTCGAGCCGCGCGACACGCCCGGCGCCAATCTCGCCAACGGCCTGGCAGCGGTGGCCGAGCGGCCCGTGCGGCTGACCGTGGCCGGCAGGTCGGGGGCGATCTCGGCCGACCTCGGCGGCCAGGTGGACCGCGCGCTGCGGGCCCGCCCTGAGATCGCCGTCATCTTCATCGGCGCCAATGACGTCACCACCCGCACCCCGGCGGCCGAGGCCGTACGGCACCTGCAGGACGCGGTCCGCCGCCTGCGCGCGGCCGGGGCCGAGGTGGTCGTCGGCACCTGCCCCGACCTCGGCACGATCCGGCCCATCGGGCAGCCGCTTCGCTGGGTCACCCGGAAGTGGTCGCGGCAGCTGGCCGCGGCGCAGACGGTCGCCGTCGTGGAGGCGGGCGGCCGCACGGTCGCCTTCGCCGACCTGCTGGGACCGGAGTTCGCCACCAATCCGGAGGAGATGTTCGGGCCAGATCGTTTCCATCCTTCTGCGAGAGGTTACCTCCAGGCCGCATACACAGTGCTACCGTCTGTATGCGCTGCGTTGGGGTTCTGGCCGGAGCCCGAGCCCGATCGCGGCGAGGGTTCGAAGCCGATCCACCTCGCGGCCGCCGAGGCCGCGCAAGAACCCGGCACGGAGGTCGCGCCCGCGCGCGTCGCCGGCCGGGCGGTGGGCCCGCGCGGCCGCTGGGCGACCCTGCTTCGCCGCAGGGCGATGACGCTCAGCCCGTAGCGCCCGCGTCGGGTCCGGCGACCGGCCCTGCTGCCCTGCCCGTGCGGCGCGGCGCCCCCGCCCACCCCCCGCCCAGAGGGAGCTATATGACCCGGCCGTACGCGAAACCCGCGCTCGCGCTCGCCGGGGCCGCCTTGGCCCTGGCCGGCTGCTCCGGCAGCGATGCCGCCACCAAGAAGCCGCCGGCCTGGATCAACAGCCAGGTCGACACGGTGAGCCGGGCCACCTCGGGGGCGGGCGTGGCCGCGCTCACCTCCAGGCGGCCGGACGGCGCGCTCGAGACGGTGGCGCTCGACCTCGCCAGCGGCCGCCGGCTCTGGGCCTATCCGGCCACGATGGCCGGGCGGCTGCCCGGCATGGGCGTCTCGGCCCCCGCGGTCGTCGTGGCCGGAAAGGACGCGACCGGCAAAGACCAGGCCGTCGTCGCCGCGGTCGAGCCGGTGAAGAGCGGCCGGTGGAACGCCACGCTCGTGGTGCGCGACGCCAAGACCGGGCGGCAGCGGTGGACGAGGCCGGTCCACTCGACGTTCGGCCCCCAGCGCTGCGGGGGCTACGTGTGCCTGTCGGAGCACACGGCGCTCGCCGCGGCGCGGATGGTCGTGCTCGACCCACTGACCGGCCGTCAGCTGTGGAAGCTGCCGGGGATCGCCGAGGTGGAGTGGTCGGATCCGACCCGGGTGATCATGCTGCGGCTCGCGGCGCACCCGGTCCTCGAGGCGTACGACCTGAAGACGGGCGACGCCGCCTGGCAACTGCCCCTGGAGCAGGCGCTCGGGGCCGGCATCGACCTGTCGGGCGGGTGGGCGTTCGGCGCCACCAACGACCGCCTGGTCGGCTATGTCGCCCCCTACACCGATCCGCAGACCAAGCGCACCTCGGCCTTCGGCCTGTTCTCCGTGCAGCTCAGCAGCGGCGTGGTCGACTGGCTCCGGCCGTCGGTGGTCCGCGTCTATCCCAGCGGAAATCCGGCCCTCGCCCCTGTGGTGCGGCCGGTCGACCAGCAGGGGCAATATGGCGGGTTCGCCCGGCTGGACGGGGAGACGGGGCGGGTGGTGGGGCAGATCCGCGCCACCCAGGTGCCGGGGTCGGGATGGTGGCTGGCCTTCCCCGACTCGATGAGCCGGCTCGGCTTCCTCAAGCACGGGGCCACCGGCGCGGCGTTCGACCTCATCACCGGTCAGGCGGCGCCCGTGAAGGGTCAGGTCGGCTGGTCGTTCTGCGTGACC
Organism: Streptosporangiaceae bacterium NEAU-GS5; assembly: GCA_017592665.1. GTDB lineage: Bacteria > Actinomycetota > Actinomycetes > Streptosporangiales > Streptosporangiaceae > NEAU-GS5. Next base: position 21,580 of record JAGFNW010000027.1, read on the forward strand.
GACCCGCAGCCGCTGCGGCTCACAGGGATCACGCCCGGCTTCTATTCGGTGGCCGCCCTCTGCCAGTACGACCTCGCCACCGGCAAGCGGGCGCCGGGCGAGCCCGCCCCGCCCGCGTGGTTCACCGGAAGCCAGGACGGCTGGCGGCTGTGGCGCGACGAGAAGGGCGCGCTGCACGGCGTCAAGGACGGCACCATCACCAGCCCCGGCATGTACGGATAATCTACCGACGGGTAATGTCTCCGGAGAACGGCACCAACTTCTCAGGCCCAGGAGAGCCATATGCCCGAGGCAGTCATCGTCGCCACGGCACGTTCGCCGATCGGCCGCGCCTTCAAGGGGTCGATGAAGGACATCCGTCCCGACGACCTGACCGTTCAGATGATCAAGGCGGCCCTCGCCAAGGTCCCGCAGCTCGATCCGGCCACCGTCGACGACCTGATGCTGGGCTGCGGCCTGCCGGGCGGCGAACAGGGCTTCAACATGGCCCGTGTGGTCGCGGTGCTGCTCGGCCTCGACGGCGTGCCGGGCACGACCGTCACCCGCTACTGCTCCTCCTCCCTGCAGACCACCCGGATGGCCTTCCACGCCATCAGGGCGGGCGAGGGCGACGTGTTCATCTCGGCCGGCGTCGAAATGGTGTCCCGGTTCACCAAGGGCAGCAGCGACTCGCTGCCCGACACGACCAACCCGGTCTTCGCCGACGCTCAGGGCCGTTCGGCCAGGTCGGCCGAGGGCGGCGGCGAGCTCTGGCGCGACCCGCGCGCCGACGGCGAGGTCCCGGACGTCTACATCGCCATGGGCCAGACCGCGGAGAACGTGGCCGGCCTCCGCGAGATCAGCCGCCGCGAGCAGGACGAGTTCGGGGTCCGCTCACAGAATCTGGCCGAGAAGGCCCTCGCCGACGGCTTCTGGGAGCGCGACATCACTCCCGCCGTCCTCCCGGACGGCACGGTCGTGTCCAAGGACGACGGGCCGCGCGCCGGCACCACCTACGACGCGGTCGCGGCGTTGAAGCCGGTCTTCCGCCCGGACGGCACGGTCACGGCCGGCAACTGCTGCCCGCTGAACGACGGCGCGGCCGCCGTCATCGTCATGAGCGACACGAAGGCCGCCGAGCTCGGCATCACGCCGCTCGCGCGGATCGTGTCGACCGGCGTCACCGGCCTGTCGCCCGAGATCATGGGCCTCGGCCCGGTGGAGGCGTCCCGGCAGGCCCTGGCCCGGGCCGGCATGGCCATCGGCGACATCGACCTCGTGGAGATCAACGAGGCGTTCGCGGCCCAGGTCATCCCGTCCTACCAGGAGCTCGGCATCGACCTCGACCGCCTCAACGTCAACGGCGGGGCGATCGCGGTCGGGCACCCGTTCGGCATGACCGGCGCCCGGATCACCTCCACGCTGATCAACAGCCTGCAGTTCCACGACAAGGCCATCGGCCTCGAAACCATGTGCGTAGGCGGCGGCCAGGGCATGGCAATGATCCTCGAACGCCTCTCCTGAGGAGTGTCCGTCCCAAAACACACGAAAGGGCGCCCCTCGCGGGGGGCGCCCTTTGCGTTGTGCTCGGTTTCCGCTCAGAAGAAGCGGCGCCGACGCTCGTGCTCGAGGACGATGGCGGCGGCATACGCGTGGGTCAGGCCGTGCTCGTCGGCGAGCCAGTTGGCGCGCTCGTCACATCTGAGGAAGGACGGTCCGTTGTCGATGGCTTGGAACCACTCGGGGAGTTCGCGTCCGGTTATGGTAGGGACGCGCGCGATCAGCTTTGTCTGTGTCTCCGGTGAGTGGTTCAACGACATGGGCACCTCCATGGGATGAAGCCTTTGTGACGACACTGCAACACAAGCCATCAGATGACAAGACCCAGCCGGACATCGATTCGTTACGATATGTTGATCAATCGTTTCCTTGAGCTGTGACCGCCTACCGGCTGTCGGCGAAATAGCTGATGAACCGGAGAATCTCGAGGTAGATCCAGACCAGGGTGACGGTCAGGCCGAAGGCCATCAGCCAGGAGTAACGCTCCGGCACGCCGGCTCGGACGCCGCTTTCGATCTGGTCGAAGTCGAGCAGCAGGAAGAAGCAGCCGAGCAGGATCATGGCGACGCTGAAGATCCAGCCGATCGGGCTGTCGGCGCGAAGACCGAGGCCGCCGCTGACGAAGATGCCGACGATCCAGTTGATCAGGATGAGCCCGAGCGCCCCGAATCCGGCCGCGATCACGAACTTGGTGAACTTGGGTGTCACCCGGATGATGCGCAGCGAATAGACGACGAGCGTGCCGACGAAGGCGAGCATGGTGCCGAGCACCGCCTGCAGCACGATGCCGTGGAAGGTCGCCTCGTAGAAGCGGCTGATGACGCCGACCGCCACACCGTAGGCGACGGCGTAGCCGAGGATCAGGGCCGGATTGGTGCTCTGCTTGAAGGACACGATCAGGCCGAGGATCAGGCCGACGATCACGCCCACGAAGGCGAGGCCGATGCCCCACTCGAGATACCACGCGACGCCGGCCGACACGATGAGCGCGCCGAGCGTCATGGCGCTCTTCATCACCACGTCGTCGATGGTCATCGGGCGGGCGGCGGGCGGGGCGTACGACGGCGCGTTGTACATGTCGTTGAGCTGCGACACGCTGGGCGAGGGGCCGGCCCAGCTGCGCTGCCCGACCGGGCTGGTCCGGCTGAAAATGGGGTTCTTGCTCTCCACCGTCTGGCCTCCAAAAAAACCAGGCTGTACTACAGCTCTGTGATCAGGGTAGACATACCCGTCTTGCCAACGATCGTGGAACGCGAAAGGTTCCGAGCATGAACGTGCACGGAACCTGCGATCCCCGATTCGGGGAGGTCCGAGAAGAGTTCGAACGCAATCTGGCCGAGCGCGGCGAGGCGGACGCCTCCGTCTGCGTGACGCTCAATGGAGAGACCGTCGTCGACCTGTGGGGCGGCGGCTCCTGGGCCGAGGACAGCCTGGTCCAGGTCTGGTCCTGCACCAAGGGGGCCACCGCCCTCTGTGCCCACATCCTCGCCTCCCGGGGCGAGCTGGACTTCGACGCCCCCGTCGCGGAGTACTGGCCGGAGTTCGCGGCCGCGCGCAAGGAGGGGGTGCTCGTCCGCCATCTGCTCAGCCACCAGGCGGGGCTGCCGGCCGTGCGCGCGCCGCTGCCGGCCGGCGCGTTCTACGACTGGAAGCTCATGGTCGACGCGCTCGCCGCCGAGGAGCCGTTCTGGGAGCCCGGCACCCGTAACGGCTATCACGCACTGACCTTCGGGTTCCTGGTCGGCGAGGTCGTGCGCCGGGTCAGCGGCCGATCGCTCGGCACGTTCTTCCGGGAGGAGGTGGCCGAGCCGCTCGGCATCGAGTTCTGGATCGGCCTGCCGGAGGAGCTCGAGCAGCGGGTCCTGCCGACCGTCCCGCCGGCCCTCGCCCCGCCGTTCGCCAGTTTCTACGGCCTGGCCTTCGCCGACCCGGCGTCCATCTCGGCCCTGGTGATCGGCAACAACGGCGGCTACATGAACCCGGGCGAGTCCGACAGCCGCGCGGCGCACGCGGCCGAGATGGGCGCGATCGGCGGCATCACCAACGCCCGCGGCCTGGCCGCGCTCTATCTGGGCCTCCCGGGGCTGGTCTCGCCCGAGCAGGTGGTGCTGATGGGCGCGACCATCTCGGCCACCTCGGTGGACGCGACGCTGCTGGTGCCCACGCGCTTCACGCTGGGCTACGGCAAGTCGATGGACAACCGCCACCTGCCGCCCGGCGACAGCGAGGGGATCCTGCTGTCGGAGGACGCGTTCGGGCACAGCGGGATGGGCGGATCGATCGGGTTCCTCGACCAGCGCGCCGGCATCTCCTTCGGATACGCCATGACCAGGCAGGGCTCGGGTCTCGGGATCAACGAGCGCGGGCAGTCCCTGGTCGATGCCGTCTATCGGGCGCTCGGCTATCGTCAGGTAAAGGGAGGCAGCTGGTACGCCTGACCGGGAATGCCATGGAACCTCCAGGTGTTCGAAGAGTTGAATTTTCAACTACTTGGAGGTTCCCATGCCTGCCATCACCGCCGACACCCTGACGCTGCCACGCGTCGCCGAGCCGGTCGAGGGACAGGCCCGTCAGCGGCCGGTCCAGTCGGTGACGACCGCGCCGAGCGGCTTCGAGGGCGAGGGCTTCCCGGTCCGCCGCGCGTTCGCCGGAGTGCCGATGGCGGCCCTCGACCCGTTCGTCCACATGGACCAGATGGGCGAGGTCGACTACGCCCCCGGCGAGCCGAAGGGCACGTCCTGGCACCCGCACCGCGGCTTCGAGACCGTCACCTACATCATCGACGGGATCTTCGAGCACCAGGACTCCAACGGCGGCGGCGGAGTGATCACCAACGGCGACACCCAGTGGATGACGGCCGGTGGCGGCATCCTGCACATCGAGAAGCCGCCGGAGCACCTGGTGGTCTCGGGCGGCCTGTTCCACGGCGTCCAGCTCTGGGTCAACCTGCCGAAGGCCAACAAGTTCAACCCGCCGCGCTACCAGGACATCCGGGGCCGCGAGACCGCCCTGCTGTCGTCGGCCGACGGCGGCGCGCTGCTGCGGGTCATCGCGGGCGAGCTCGACGGGCACTCCGGCCCCGGCATCACGTTCACGCCGATCACGCTGGTCCACGCCACCGTGAGCCCCGGCGCCCGGCTCAGCCTGCCGTGGAACGCCGACTTCAACTCCCTGGCGTACGTGCTGGCCGGGCAGGGCTCTGCGGGCGAAGGCGAGCGGCCGATCCACAAGGGCCAGATGGCCGTCTTCGGCCCGGGCGACGCGCTGACCCTGCGCGCGGCACAGAACCAGCCGGCCGCCGAGCCCAACCTCGAGGTCCTGCTGCTGGGCGGGCGCCCGATCCGCGAGCCCGTCTTCCACTACGGCCCGTTCGTCATGAACACCCGGGCCGAGGTCCTGCAGGCCATGGAGGACTTCCAGGCCGGACGGCTCGGCGTCATCCCCGCGGAGCGGATGCCGCACACCTGACAGACCCGATCCGGGTCGACTCGAGGGCTACATTTACCAGATTCCATGAAAGTTTCGGAAGCTCTGACCAGCGAGTACGTCTGAATCAGCAGCTTTGTACTTAATGGTCGCGAAACTTTCATGGAAAGTCATTGACACCTGGTGTGACGGCTTCTGAAAATGAGTCGCCTCTCAAGCCCCCGCATCGCGCTTCGGAAGGGCAGCACATGATCCGGGACATCCCGTTACGCATCCGCCCCGCCATCATCCTGGGCGCCGTCTTCGCGCTCGTCTCGGCTCTCGCCGTGGGCCTGTCCCCCACGGCGCGGGCCGCGACCTGCACGAACGGCTACGTCGGCCTGACCTATGACGACGGGCCGACCCCGGGCAACACCCAAAACCTGCTGGCCGCCCTCCAGCAGAACGGCCTCCGCGCCACCTTCTTCGACATCGGCCAGAACGCCCAGGCCAACCCGTCCCTGGTAACGGCTGTGAAGAACGCCAACATGTGGATCGGCAACCACAGCTGGACCCACCCGCACCTGATCCAGCTGTCCCAGGCCCAGATCCAGTCCGAACTGTCCATGACGCAGAACACGCTGACGCAGATCACCGGCACGGCGCCCAAACTGTTCCGGCCGCCGTTCGGGGAGACCAACGCCACGCTGAAGTCGGTCGAGGCCTCGCTCGGGCTGACCGAGATCATCTGGGACGTCGACTCGCAGGACTGGAACGGCGCGAGCACGGCCCAGATCGTCCAGCGGGCCGGCGGCCTGACCAACGGCCAGATCATCCTGATGCACGACTGGCCGGCCAACACCGTCGCCGCGGTCCCGCAGATCGCCTCCATGCTGGCAAGCCGCAACGTGTGCCCCGGCATGATCTCTCCGACCACCGGCCGCGCGGTCGCCCCTGACGGCACCCCGACCGACACGCAGGCGCCGAGCGCCCCGGCGAACCTCGCCGCGTCCGGCACCACCCAGACCAGCACCAACCTGTCCTGGACGGCCTCCACCGACAACGTCGCTGTGACCGGCTATGACATCCTGCGCGCGACCGGCGCCACCGGCGGCACCTTCACCCAGGTCGGCACCTCCACGACCACGTCGTTCACCAGCACTGGCCTGACCGCCAACACCGTCTACAGGTTCCAGGTGCGGGCCCGTGACGCGGCCGGCAACGTCTCGGCCGTCTCCAACACCGCCCAGATCACCACGCAGGGCGGCGGCACGGGCGACACCCAGGCGCCGACCACACCGTCTGGTCTGGCCGCGTCCGGGACGACCCAGACCGGCACAAGCCTGGCCTGGACCGCCTCCACCGACAACGTGGGCGTCACCGGCTACGACGTCCTGCAGGCGCAGGGCGCGACCGGCGGCACCTTCACCCAGGTCGGCACCTCCACGACCACGTCATTCTCCGTGACCGGCCTGACGGCCAACACCACGTACCGCTTCCAGGTGCGGGCCCGTGACGCGGCCGGCAACGTCTCAGCGGTCTCCAACACCGCCCAGATCACCACGCAGGGCGGCGGAACGTCGGGCGCGTGCTCGGCCACCCCGACCGTGCAGACCCAGTGGGCCACCGGCTACGTGATCAACCCGCTGACCATCACCAACACCAGCACATCCACCATCAACAGCTGGACCGTGACCTTCACCCTGCCGGCCGGGCACAGCCTTTCCGGCTCGTGGAACGCCACCGTGACCACAAGCGGCCAGAACGTGACCGTCAAGAGCGTGAGCTTCAACGGCACGCTCGCGCCTGGAGCGAGCACCGGCAGCTTCGGCTTCCAGGTCAACCGCCCCAACGGCGACACCCAGATGCCGACCGCCTACGCCTGCACGACGCCCTGACGAATCACCCGGTGCCCCCCGCCCGGCGCGCCCGGGCGGGGTGCACCATTAGTGGGTGAATGCGAACGTGATGAGGAAGAGTCCACTGGGGAGCACGGGACTGGCCGTGACTCCCCTTTGTGTCGGCACAAGCGCGATGGCCAGCATGCCCGACCTGTACGGCTACGCCGTGAGCGCCGAGCGGGCCGTCGAGACGATGCTGGAGGTGTTCGACAGTGAGATCAACTTCATCGACACCTCCAACGGCTACGGCGCCGACGGCGCGTCCGAGTTGCGCATCGGCGAAGCGCTCCGCGCCAGGGGCGGCCTGCCGCCGGACGCCGTGCTGGCCACCAAGGTCGACCCCGACCCGGTGACAGGCGACTTCTCCGGCAAGCGGGTGCGCGCCTCGGTCGAGGAGAGCCTCACCCGGTTGGGCCTCGACCGGCTGCAGCTGCTCTACTTCCACGATCCTGAGCGGATCGCCTTCGAGGACGCCATGGCGCCTGAGGGGGCGGTCGCGGCGCTGGTCGCGCTGCGCGAGGAAGGCCTGGCCGACCATCTTGGCGTGGCCGGTGGCCCGGTCGGCCTGCTCCGCCGCTACCTCGGCACGGGCGCGTTCGAGGCGGTCATCACGCACAACCGGTACACCCTTGTCGACCGGTCGGCCGAGCCGCTGCTCGCCGACGCGGCCGAACGGGGCGTCGCCGTCGTCAACGGCGCTCCGTACGGCGGCGGCATGCTGGTGAAAGGCCCCGACGCCCAGCCCCTGTACGGCTACCGCCCGGCCTCCGAGGTGGCCAAGGACCGGGTGCGGACGATGCGCCGGATCTGCGATGAGCACGGGATCCCGCCGGCCGCGGCGGCGTTGCAGTACTCGACGCGGGAGCCGCGGATCGCCTCCACGATCGTCGGCATCACCGCGCCCGGCCGCGTGGCGCAAACCCTTGAGCTGTATCGATGGCCGATCCCCGATGAGGTGTGGGACCAGTTGGAGCCGCTCGCGGCGCCGGAAGAGGAGTGGCTGCGATGAGCGCGCCCGGTCGTTTCGGAGTGGTGGGCAACGGCTGGCGCTGCGAGTTCTTCCTGCGCCTGGCCCGGCAGCTGCCCGAGCGGCTGTCGGTGTCCGGGATCGTCACCCGCTCGGCCGAGCGCGGCGCCGAGGTCGAGGAGCGGTGGGGCGTGCCGACGTTCCGCTCGGTGGACGACCTGCTGGCGGCCGAGCGGCCCGACTTCGTGATCCCGTCGGTCCCGTGGCCGGTCACCCCCGTGGTGACCAAGGAGCTGGTCGCGCATGACATGCCCGTGCTGGCCGAGACCCCGCCCGCGGCCGATCTGGAAGGGCTGCGCGATCTCTGGAGCGCGGTCGGTGCGAGCGGCCTGGTGCAGGTGGCCGAGCAGTACATGCTGATGCCGGGCCACGCGGCGCGGCTGGCTCTGGTGCGCGAGCACGTCATCGGCCAGGTGACGTCGGTGCAGGTGTCGTCGACGCACCTCTACCACGCGGTGTCGATGATCCGGCACCTGCTCGGAGCGGGCTTCGCCGAGGCCGAGGTCACGGCGCGGGCCTTCACCGCTCCCCTGGCCGACCCGCTGTCCAAGGACGGCTGGACGGGCGGCTTGAACGCCGAGCAGGCCACCACCACGATCGCCATGCTCGACTTCGGCACCGGCATGGGCCTCTACGACTTCACCGACAACCAGTGGTGGAATCCGCTGCGCGCCCGCCGGATCGTCGTGCGCGGCTCCCTCGGCGAGATCGTCGACGAGCGCGTCGTACGGATGACCGACCGGCAGTCGGCCGTGGAGTCGCACCTGATCCGCCGGCAGAAGGGGATCGACCTCAACCTCGAGGGTCTCGAGCTCGATCACATCAGCTTCGACGGCCGGGTGGTCTACCGCAACGAATATCAGGGCGCCCGGTTCTCCGAGGACGACCTCGCCGTTGTCGACCTGCTGTGCCGGATGACCGACTGGGTGCGGGGCGCGGGCCCCGAGCCCTATCCCCTGGCCGACGGCTGCCAGGACCACCTGCTCAGCCTCGCGATCGAGGAGGCCGTCCGCACCGGGGCCCCGGTCACCTCCACCCGGGAGGCGTGGGCCGGCTGACCTGGGCGCCGGGTCTTCCTCGGGTCAGCAGGCCGATCAGCAGCCCGGCGATGAAGCCGACGACGTGGGCCATGTAGGCCACCCCGCCCGCGGACGAGGTGGCGAGGCCCGCCGAGTAGGCCCACTGCAGCAGGAACCAGCTGCCGAGGACCAGCCAGGCCGGCAGCCTGATGGGGATGAAGAAGAAGAACGTGAGCAGGCTCCACACCCGGGCTCGCGGGAACAGCGCGAGGTAGGCGCCGAGGACGCCGGCGATGGCGCCCGACGCGCCGACCAGCGTCTCCTGCGAGTCCGGCTGGAACAGCGCGAAGCCGTACGTGGCGACGTAGCCGCAGAACACGTAAAAGAGCAGGAACACGAACCGGCCGTAGCGGTCTTCGACGTTGTTGCCGAAGATCAGCAGGAACAGCATGTTGCCGAGCAGGTGCAGCCAGCCGCCGTGAAGGAACATGGCGAACAGCACGGACAGGATGGGGATCTTGTCGTAGCCGGGCCGCCCGGCCTCGCATCCCACCTCGCCGGCGCGCGTCTCGGCCAGTTGGCCCGTGGCCACCCGGTTGAGCGGGTGGTTGGTGGTCAGCTCGCGGGGAATGGCCGCGTATTCGTCGTAGAAGGCGATCTGCTGGCAGACGCGCACCGCGTCGAGGGTGCCGGTGACCGTGGCGGGCGCGGCCGGAGTGATCAGGAAGACCACCACGTTGGCGGCGATCAGCAGGTAGGTCACCCACGGGGTGCGCCTCAGCGGGTTCTCGTCGTGCACAGGCAGGACCAACGCCGCCTCCTTCGAGGAGCCCCTTTTGGGGCCTACTTTACGCCGGAGTGATCTCCAAGGAGTAGCGGTGCAACGGCCCCGCCGGGCCGTCCCGCACGTCGAGCTCGGCCATGCCGAGGCGGCGGGCCACCCGCGCGGAGGCCGCGTTGGCCTCGTCGGTCTCGGCGATCACCCGCGTCAGGCCGGTCTCCGCCGCGTGCCGCAGCACGGCCCGCGCGGCCTCGGTGACCAGGCCCTGGCCCCACCAGCCCGGGTCGAGGCTGTACAGCAGCTCGGCCTGGCCGTCCTGGGTCGCCCGCAGGCCGCAGACCCCGACGATGACGCCATCGCTCAGCATGGCCCACAGCCCGTACCCCCGCTCGGCGAAGTCGCTCCGGCTGTCGTTCACGATCTCCTCGACCAGCCCCTGTGACACCTCCTCGCCGTCGAACAGGTGGCGCCGGACCTCGGGCAGGCTCCAGTGCGCCTGCAAGAACGGCGCGTCGGCCGGCTCCACGGGACGCAGGGTCAGCCGGTCGCTCGTCAGTCGCGCGTCCACAGCTCCCCCAGAAGTTCGGCGAGTGCGGCGCGATCGTTGACGCCGACCTTCTCGTAGACCGCGACGAGCGTGTTGGCCACCGTGCGGATCGACACGACCAGCCGGTCGGCGATCTCCCGGTTGGTCAGGCCGGAGGCCGCCAGCTGGGCGATCTCGAGCTGCCGCGCCGTCAGGTCGGGCGCGGCGAGGCCGACGAGCGCCGGGGTGCGCGCGCCCGGGCACTGCTGGGCCAGCAGGACGGCGCGGGTGCGCGCCGCTTGCGCCGACCGGTTGAGGCCCGCGCCGGCGAAGCGTCCGGCGGCCTGGGCCGCCGCCTCGGCGGCGTGCAGGATCATGCCGAGCCGTTCGAACTCCTGGGACACCTCCTGCAGCTCGCGTGGGTCGCAGGCGGCGGCGTGCCGGGCGAACAGCGCGACGAGCGGGCTCTCGATGCCGAGCCCGGCGAGCCGGTCGGCCACAAGCTCGGGCCGGCCGAGCCGTACGACGTCGTGGAGGGCGAACGGGACCTGGGCCGGAAGGGCGTCGGATCCCGCGGCGAGGTCGAGCAGTTCGTCGACGGCGGTGACGAGATCGCCGCGCGCGGCGGCGGTCCAGGCGCGCGCCAGCCGGATGGGGAAGTTGACGGCCGGGCCGTGCCGCAGCGCGCGCGTCTCGCACTCGGCAAGCGCGCGGGCCGCGCCGTCGGCGTCGCCGAGCAGGGCGCGGGCGTGCGCGAGCCGCCCAAGGACCACGCCCGCCGAATGGTCGAGCCCGCGCAGGAAGACCGACGCGTCGGCCGCGCACGCGGCGGACTCGCGCGGGCGGCCGCGCAGCAGCCGCACCAGCGCGCTGTGCGCCCCGAGCAGGACGATGGCCCGATGCCAGCTCCCGTAGCCGCCGTGCAGATCCTCCCCGCGTGCCAGCCAGGCGTCGGCGCCGTCCAGGTCGCCGAGGAGCAGGCAGGCCTGGAGCCCGTACTCCACGACAGACAGCGACAGGCTCGGCCGCGGCGCTCCATCGAGCGCCAGGACGGCGAGCGCCTGATCGGCGGCGGCCAGCGCCTCGCGCGGCCGTCCTTCCGCGTACAGCAGGGCCGTCCAGCCGACGCCGCGGGCGCGGTCGAGGTGATATTCAGAAAGCCCCGCCGTCCCCTCGAGCAAGGCCCTGGCCGAAACCAGGTCGCCGGCCGCCGCGTCGATGGCGGCCCCGATGATCGAGGCTCCGGCGACGTCCTCCGGCCGGGCCAGCCGCTCGACGACGCGGGCGAGCACGGCCTTGGCCTCATCCAAATGGCCCAGCCCCCAGGCCAGGGCCTCGGCGCGGGCCACGCCGCACTCGACCCGCCGCTCGAAGGTGAGGTCTTTCGCCCAGGCGGCCCGCAGCGCCTCGTCGGCCTCGGCATAGCGGCCCTGGTAGGCCAGCACGCGGCCGAGCAGCACCAGCAGCTCGCCGGTGGCCGGCCCGTCGGCGTCGGCGGCGTCGGCGGCGTCGGCGGCGACGGCCGCGCGGGCCAGCCGCTCGGCGAGCTCGAGATCGCGTACGCCCCTGGCCTGCTCGGCCGCTGCGGCCAGCAGGCCCACGTCGTCGACCTGACCCGCGTCGAGCCGCCACATGGCCACCCGGAGCACGTCGGCGCGGCGGCGCATCCCCGTGGCGGTGACGGCGTCGGCGAGCGCCCGGAGGACGGCGCGCGTGCGCAGGGCTCCGCAGCGGTCGGCGACGACCTCACCGTAAAGCGGGTGCGCCAGCCGCACCTCCAGGCGGGCCCCGTCGCTTCGCGCCGTGACCAGCTGCCGATCCTCCAGCCGGGCCACGACGCGTTCACCCGTGAGCCCGGCGAGCAGGTCGGCGCCGAGCGGCTCGCCGTACGCGAGGAACTCGAGGGCCGCCCGCTCGTCGTCGGCCAGCACCCCGAGCCGGGCCTCGATGGTCTCGCGCAGCGTCGCGGTCAGCGACAGCCGGCCACGCCACAGCCACAGGCCGCCCACGTCGGCCAGCATCCCGGAGAGCACGAGCTCACGAAGGTAGAGCGGGTTGCCCCCGCTGACCTCCCACAGTCTCCGTGACGTGGTGGCCTCCACCCGCCCGCCCAGCGCTCCCTCCAGCAGAAGACCGGCCTCGTCGGGCGACAGCGGGGCCACGTCGATGCGGGTGGCGAGGTCGTCCTTCCAGAGCGACACGATGGCGTCGGGCGCGGGCTCTCCCGAGCGTACGGTCCCCACGACCTTGATCCCCCCGCGCGTGACGAGATGGTGCACGAGCGAGGCCGAGACAGGGTCGAGCAGATGGGCGTCGTCGACGATCAGGGCCGGCGCGCGAAGCGCGGCCGCGGCCCAGCCGAGCGGGTTGCCGCCCGGCGCGACGGCCGGCAGCAGATGCGCGAACGCGCCGAGGGGGATCTCGGCGGCCGCGGCCGTCGCCCTCACCCAGGCGACGCCCGGCCCGTCGACCGCCTCCGCGACCAGCCGGCTCTTGCCCACACCGGCAGGACCCGCGACGATGACAGCGCCCCGGGCCGATCGGACGGCCTCCACCAGCGCCGCGCGACCGGCGAAAGGCCACCTGGCCGCCATGCGGCGAGCGTATTCGAGTAGGGCCTACTCATGCGAGCGGGTATCCAACAGCGCGATGGTCGGAACATGAGCACGACACTGATCACGGAGGACGCCATCCACGGCGCCGACCTGACCGCACTGGTCCGCGACCACCTCGGCGACCCCGAGGCCGACATCACCGAACTCGCGGTCGAGGTCATACCGCACGCCACCGGCTCGCTCGCCACACGCGGGCTGCACCGGGTCAGCGGCTCCACCACGACCGGCGCCCGCTGGTCGTTCGTGGCCAAGTCGATCAGCAGCATCCGCCACTCGCCGGGGCTCTCGATCATTCCCGAGGGCTTCCGCGAAATCGCGGTGGCCACCTTCCCGTGGCGCGCCGACCTCGACGCCTACCTGCGGCCCGCGGTGCTGCCGGCCGGATTCCGGCTTCCGGTCGTGCACCGGGTCGACGACCTCGGCGACGACCGGATCCTGATGTGGCTCGAGGACATCGAGCAGGTCTCCGGCGCCTGGGACCCGGCCCGCTTCGACGAGGCGGCGGGCCTGCTCGGCCGCCTTGCCGCGCTGAACCCGGCCCCGGAGGGGAGCGTCTCGGAGTCGCTCCACCTGTACGCCGACGGCCCGGTCATCAACGGCATGCTGCCGATGCTGCGCGACCCCGCCGTGTGGACGCACCCGCTGGTCGCCGCGGCCGTGGACCCGGCGCTGCGCGACGACCTCCTGGCGCTCGGCGAGCGCGTCCCCGCCCTGCTCGACGCGATGGATCGGCTGCCGCACACGTTCGGCCACGGCGACGCCTGCCCGCAGAACCTGCTGGTGCCCGCCGACGGCTCGGCGCGGTTCGTGGCCATCGACTGGAGCTGGCCCGGCCCGCTGCCCATCGGGCACGACCTGTGCCAGCTGCTGGTCGGCGAGGCGCACGCGGGCCGCATGGAACCCGACCAGCTGCCGGCCCTGCACGAGGCGATCCTCGCCGCGTACGCGGCCCAGGCGGACGCTGACCCGCGGGCCGTGCGGTTCGGCTACGAGGGGTCGCTCGCCCTGCGCTGCGCCTGGATCGCCCTCCCGCTGGAGCGGCTGGGCGACGAGGCGACCCCCGAGTTGCACGACCTGTTCCGCAAGCGGGCTGGATTGGCCCGCTTTATCACCGACCTCGGCCTCGGGCTCACAGAGAACTGTGGTCCATGGACGTGAGCGGGCTGCGGTCCTCCTCGATCACGTCGGCGGCCGACCGCACGATCTGCGGGTCGGGACTGCCGACGATGGGGGTGTCCTTGTTCTCGTAGTCGAACCGGGACAGCACGTGCCTCATGGCCTCGATCCGGCCGCGCTTCTTGTCGTTGCTCTTGATGATCGTCCAGGGCGCGGCCAGGGTGTCGGTGTGGTGGAAGATCTCCTCCTTGGCCTTGGTGTAGTCGTCCCACCGGTCGAGCGAGGCGAGGTCCATCGGTGACAGCTTCCACTGCCTGACCGGGTCGACCTGCCGGATGATGAACCGGGTGCGCTGCTCGTTGCGCGACACGGAGAACCACATCTTGATCAGGTGGATGCCGCTGTCGACCAGCATCTGCTCGAAGGCCGGCGCCTGGGCCATGAACAGCCAGTAGTCCTCGTCTGAGCAGAATCCCATGACCCGCTCGACCCCGGCCCGGTTGTACCAGGACCGGTCGAACAGCACGATCTCCCCGGCGGCCGGCAGATGCGCGATGTAGCGCTGGAAGTACCACTGCGTGCGCTCGCGCTCGCTCGGCTTCTCCAGCGCGACCACAGAGGCTCCGCGGGGGTTGAGGTGCTCCATGAACCGCTTGATCGTGCCGCCCTTGCCGGCCGCGTCGCGGCCCTCGAACACCATGACCAGCCGGCCGCCCGTGGCCTTCAGCCACTGCTGCAGCTTGAGCAGCTCGATCTGGAGCAGCCGCTTGTGCTGCTCGTACGTGGAGCGCGACATCCGCTCGTCGTACGGGTAGTGCTCGCGCCAGGTGTCGACCGGACGTCCGTCGGCCCTGATCAGAACGGGATCGTCGTCGTCGTTGTCGTCCACCCACAGACCCGGGGTGGACGACAACAAATCCAGAGAATCGCTCATTTATCCAGCATCACATAGATACCGAGGAGCGCTCCGGCGGCGACGATGAGGAAGCAGAGGCCTGCGATGACCGTTCCGATCGGGTTGGACGAGGCCGTGCCGTCCTCACCGCGCGAGGCGCCGAGGGAGGCCAGCCCGGCCGCGAAGATCGAGACCAGCCCCGCGCCGGCCACCAGGCCGATGACCAGGACCTTCCACAGCGAATCGAGGTCGATGTAGTCGCTCACGGCGCCACCTTCTCCGGGACGAGCTTGCCGGTCCACTCGTGGTTGACGTTCTCGTGGTTCACCGGAGCGCGGCGCGCGGCCATGAACAGCGCCGCCGCGAGGATCCCCCCGATGACGAACACGATGGCCACGCCGAGCGTGCCGCCGATGAGGTCGGACGCCTTGAAGGCGATGCCGCCGACGAGGGCCGCGGCCGGCAGCGTGAGCAGCCAGGCGACGCCCATCCGGCCGGCGAGGCTCCAGCGGACCTGCGCCAGCTTCTTGCCCAGGCCGGCGCCGATGATCGAGCCGCTGCACACGTGCGTGGTCGACAGCGGGAAGCCGAAGTGCGAAGCGGCCAGGATGATCGCGCCCGAGGAGCCCTCGGCGGCGAAGCCCTGCGGGCTCTCGATCTCCGTCAGGCCCTTTCCGAGCGTGCGGATGACCCGCCAGCCTCCGATGTACGTCCCCGCCGCGATCGTGACGGCGCAGGCCGCGATGACCCAAGTCGGGGTCCCCGCGTGCGGGCTGATGGTCTTGTTGACGACGAGCGCCAGGGTGATGACGCCCATGGTCTTCTGCGCGTCGTTCGTGCCGTGCGCCAGGGACACCAGCGACGCCGACCCGATCTGGCCGATGCGGAAGCCCGTCTTACGCACCGAATCGGGCGTCCGCGCGGTGATCCGGTAGGCGAGGTAGGTGCCGACGGTCGCGACGGCGATCGCGCACAGCGGGGCGAGCACGGCCGGGATGAGCACCTTGGCCACGATCGCCGAGCCCTTGACCGCGTCGGCGCCCGCCGCGAGGAACGTGGCTCCGACGACGCCGCCGATGAGCGCGTGCGACGAGCTGGAAGGCAGACCGTAATACCAGGTCAGCAGGTTCCAGGCGAGCCCGCCGACCAGTCCGGCGAACACGACGGGCAGGGTGATCGCGCCGCTGTCCACGATTCCGGACGCGATCGTCGCCGCGACCTTCAGCGACAGGAAGGCCCCGAGGAAGTTCAGGATGGCCGACAGCGTGACGGCCACTTTGGGGCTCAGCGCCCCGGTCGCGATGGAGGTCGCCATCGCGTTCGCTGTGTCGTGGAATCCGTTGGTGAAGTCGAACGTGAGCGCTGTTACGACCACTAAGGCCAGCAAGACGGTAGAGGCGTCCATGTACTGAAACGTCCCAAGTTAGAGGGCCAATAACCACGAAAAGTGCAGAGTTCACCTAAATGTCAACCTCAGCGCTGCCGGTCCAATGATCGCGCCAGCCGGGCGAGCCGCAGTCCCACTGCCCGAAACCGTCGGTCGCAACCCGCGTGCCGCGCGGGAACCGGTGGTCCGGCAGCACCCACCATTTGTCGGCCTCGGGTTGGCAGGGCCGATGACCAGGCCACCAACACCGAATGACGGTCCGATGTACCGCGGGCGCATAACGATTGCTCCCCGTGGTTCCATCTGTGGCAGGTGACGACCCACCATGGACACATGAGCGCGTCCGGCATCGCCCCGGATTCCCAGGCCCGCCGCGCCCTCACGCGGCTGGCGGAGTGGCCCGCCATACAGATCGTCGCGGCGGGGTGCGGTTCGGGAGTGGGTGTCGGCTTGGCCGCAGACCCACGCCAGATCCTCCACCTGCACTCCGATCGCGAGGCGGAGCTCTGCCTGACCCGCACGGCCATCGACCGGCTGCACGACGCGCTGGCCGAAACCGGTGCCGTCGGCGAGGCCGCCGACGGCGACTGGGCGACCGTCCTGCTCGACAACGACCGCGACATCGATCTCCTGCTGTCCCTGCTGAGCGTCGCGCTCAAGGCGCACGCCGCCGATGGAGACCGGCCGCTGCCGCCCTGCTCGATCCAGTTCGCCGCGCAGAGCGCCACGCCCGCCCGGCGCCGACGCCGCCCCCGGTTCTCCGTACGGCCGCACCGTCCGTAGGCGGAGAAATCCGGACCATCCGGAGACGGGTCCGCTCCGAATCGGGAGTGACCGTCTTCTGGAGGACTGAATGCGCGCCATCGGACCCCTGCGCCCGGGTGACCCCCGCGATCTGGGCGACTATCGAATGATCGGCCGGATCGGCCGGGGCGGCCAGAGCGAGGTGTACCTCGCCGAGGGGCCCGGCGGCGAGCGCGTCGCCGCCAAGCTGCTGAACGCCGACTCGTGGACCAACGAGCGCGCCCAGCGGGCGTTCATGCGTGAGGTGGCCCTCGCCAAACAGGTCGCGAGGTTCTGCACGGCCCAGGTCATCGACGCCGGGATGCTCGACGGCCAGCCCTATTTGATCAGTGAGTTCATCGACGGGCCGTCGCTTGCCGAGCAGGTTGCCGCATCGGGGCCGCTCGAGGGCAGCGCCCTCGAGCGGCTCGCCATCGGCACGGCCACGGCGCTGACCGCCATCCACCAGGCCGGGATCGTGCACCGCGACTTCAAGCCGGGAAACGTGCTGATCGGGCCGGACGGGCCGCGTGTGATCGACTTCGGCATCTCCCGCGAGGCCGACTCGACGGCCACGGCCACCAGCCAGATCGTGGGAACGCCCGCGTACATCTCCCCCGAGCAACTGGCCGGGGGCCAGGCGGGCGCGCCCTCCGACGTCTTCGCGTGGGGCGTCACCATCGCCTACGCGGCCACGGGCCGCGCGCCGTTCGGGCAGGACGTCATCCCGGCCGTGATCAACCGGGTGCTCAACCAGTCGCCCGACCTGTCCCGCATCCAGTCGCCGCTCCGCGAGCTTGTCGCCCGGTGCCTGGCCAAGGACCCGCAGGAGCGGCCCACCGCGCAGGAACTGCTGCTGGCCCTGCTCGGCGGCACACCCGGCGAG
The DNA here is from genome assembly GCA_017592665.1 of Streptosporangiaceae bacterium NEAU-GS5. Taxonomy (GTDB): domain Bacteria; phylum Actinomycetota; class Actinomycetes; order Streptosporangiales; family Streptosporangiaceae; genus NEAU-GS5. Next base: position 39,460 of record JAGFNW010000027.1, read on the forward strand.
GCCACCCTGCCGGCGGCCGTGCGCGGCCGCCCGCTCGCGAAGACGTTCACCGCCGTGGCCGCGGCGCTCGTCGTCGGCGCCGGGGCCGGAGCGGGCGCGGCGGCCGCCCATCCCTGGGCTCCCGCCGCCGCGACCACCACGATCCTCACGGCGCCGCCGGCCACGGCGCCCTCGTCGACACCGTCGCCTTCGCCCACTGTGTCGGCGACTCCGGTGGCCCCGGACGTCGCCGGAATGTCGCGCAAGGAGGCGGAGTCCCGGATCAAGACGGCAGGCCTCGAGACCGGGAAGATCACCTGGGACTGCTCGGGCGACGGCACGCCGGACCGCGTGCTCCGGGCCGCGTTCCAGCCGGACTCGTCATCCGTCGACCTCGTCGTCCGCACGGGCAAGGCCCGGATCCCCGACGCGCGGGGCTGGCCGCTCAGTCAGGGGAAGGCGGCCGTGGAGAAGGCCGGATTCAGGGTGAAGGTCGGTTACAAGCAGGGCCGCGACTGGATCGGCAAGGTGGCCGCGCTCAAGCCGGCGGCGGGCACGCATGCCTGCGTGGGCTCGGAGGTGGAGCTTCGCGTCGGAGTGCGGTGAAACCTGCCCGCCGACGGTGACCATCGCTTCGCGTCGGGGTGCGGTGAACCGTCCGGTAGGCGGTGACCGTCACTCGGCGGCGGCCTCGGCCAGGCGGGGGCGCCACAGCTTGATGTCGTCGTCGAACACGCCGGCCCGCACATCCTGCACGGCCGTCGCGTAGCCGATCTCGAGCGCGTGCAGGAAGATCTGCAGAATCGCGAGCGGGGTCTCCTTGTAGTCGAACTGCTCCCACAGCCGGGCCACGGCATCGACCATGTTCGCGTCCGCGGGGTCGGCCACCGCGCGCCCATAGAGTCCGGCGACCGCAAGGGCGAGGTCGTCGATCTGTTGCTGGGCAATGACCGCCACGCTTTTCAGTATCGGCGTGGCCCCCAATAAAAAGCGGGATGTTGGCAGACCGTTAACGCACGTGTCGCTCGCCCGCCCTCCGCTAGCCAGGCGGCTCCGCGATCGGCGTGAGGAAGAGACCGAGCAGGTGGGTCGGCTGCGCGGTGCTGACCGGCAGCCCCTCCAGCAGGGCCATCAGCTCGCGCTGGAGGGTCTTGGCCTGCTCGGCGTCGAGCGCGAGCGGCGCCCAGTTGAAGGTGACCGCCGGGACCTCGTCGGCCAGCAGGCTGCCCGGATTCCAGTCGGCGGAACCGGGGGTCATGTCCAGGTGGACCTGGTCGTCGCCGTGGCGGTAGCAGCGCACGACCCAGTCGCCCAGCCCAGCCCTGGCCGCCTGCCGGGCCAGCGATGCCAGGAAGAAGGCCCGGGCGCCCTCGTCGACCAGGTCGAACAGGTGCAGCAGGTCGGCCTCGGGCAGTAACCCGAGCGGCGCGCGGAACTCGGCGGCGGCCCGATACATGGTGATGGGCCGGCCTTTGCGCGCGACCTCGCGGGTGATGTCGAGCAGCCCCTTGGCGGCCAGGGCCCGCACGCGGTAGGCCATCTTCTCGACGCTGACCCCGATTTCGCGGGCCGCCTCGGCCGCGCTGCGCTCGCGGCCCATGAACGGCTCGAGGAACCGCCGATCGGCCGGGCGGAGCAGCAGCCGGGCCGCCGGCGCCGACGTCACGACGCGGCTGTCCGAGCTACTCGACGGCGGCCCTTCCATTTCGAGGAGGTTAGCACCGAGCTTTGCCCCCATGACAGCAACGATTACCCGCACGAGCGGGCAGCCGAAGCTCCACTGGCCGGCCGCGATCGCGCTGCACCTGTTCCCCGGCGCCGCGCTGCTGGCCTTCTATCTGATCGCGGCTCCGGCGCTCGACCGGGCCGGTCTCCCCCCGGTGTGGGGGCTGCTCGGCGGGATCTTCCTCGTCACCGTCCCGCTCCTGCTGGGGACGCTCGTACGCGCGCGGCGGCGCGAGGCGTCCGGCCAGAGCATGTCCGCCTTCCTCGGGCTTGGCCGCCCCTCCTTCCGGGTGGCGGTCGTGGCACTCGCCGTCTCCGTCCTCGCCTCGGGCGCGGTGGCGTGGGCCGAGCCGGCCGTACGGCACGCCGCCTTCGGCTGGCTGCCGCCGTGGTGGACGGCAGGGACCGGCGCGTTGTCCACAGTCGGGCCGGTGGTCCGGGTGACGACGATCGTCTTGTGGACAGCCGGTGCGGTGGTCGTCGGGCCCATCGTGGAGGAGCTCTACTTCCGGGGGTGGCTGCTGCCGCGGATGCCGGGTGGGCGGGGGGTCGCGTGGGTGTCCGGAAGCGCGTTGTTCGCCGTGTATCACCTCTGGCAGCCGTACGCCTGGCTGACCGTGGTGGCGGTCACGCTCCCGCTGGCCTGGGCCCGGTCCAAATCCGGCACTACGGCGACGATCCTCGTCCACTGCGCCATGAACGCGCTGGCCTTCGCCGCCCTGCTCGCCGGGGGCCTTCAGCGATGACCGGCTATCGGGGCCGCTGGGCCGCTTCGACCGCGGCGATCCACGTTTCGGCGAAGGCCTCCCCGTCGAGATCGGTGACCACCTGGATCGGCCGCCCATCCGAGTGCTCCTCGAAGGTCAGGTCGTCGCCGCTCATGGCCGTACGCAGGCGCTCCTCGCGCACCTCGGCGCCCGGCCAGCCCACCGCGACGGCGCACGCCACCGGATCCCAGTGGATGTTGAGCAGGTCGCCGGGCAGGGCGGGATGCGCGCGGCCCAGCTCGGTCATGCCGCTGTCCACGCCGTACGCCTCCGACTGGCGGGCCAGCAGCGCGCCGAGCGGGCCGGAGGCCGCCAGCCGCGGCAGGTGCGCGGCACGCAGGTGCGCCCTGAACGCCACGGGGAGCGTGACCAGTGTGATCCGGGCGTGCTCGGCCAGGATCCGGGCGGCCGACGTGTCGCACTGGACGTTCCAGTCCATGCGCGGCCCCCAGTCGGGCAGCCCAGGATCAGGCGGGTGGATCCAGCCGCCCATGGCCACCACGTCCGTCTCGCGCAACAGGCCGGGGTCGACCATCGCCAGGTTGGTGAACGGCCCGATGGCCGCGATGGTGGCGCCGAGGCCGGCGCTTCGCTCGATCAGCTGGGCCGCGGCGCCGGGCGGCGCGGGCAGCGGTGGCACGGCCACGCCCCAATATCGGTCGTGGTCCGGGAGGTCGCCCATGGCCGCGCCCGTGGTCAGCGACGCGCCCGCTCCCGCGACGACGGGTATGTCCGCGCGCCCGAGCAGCGCGAGGCGGTGGGCCACGTAGCCGGCCCGCCGGCCGTCGGGGTCGGCGGTCGTCGTGATGCCGACGACCTCCACGCCGGGCCAGCCGAGGACCATCGCCAGCGCGCAGCCGTCGTCCGGATCGCCGCCGAGGTCGGTGTCGATGTGCAGGCGCATGCCGTAAGTATCGTGGTCGCCGTCTCGTGGGCGTCCTCTAGCGGTCGCTGTCTCGTGGGCGCTTCTAGAGGTAGCCCCAGGACTCGCACATGGGCTTCAGCTCCTCCGGCACCTCGGCGGCGTCCGGCAACGGGCGGCCCGGCTGGACGGATCCGGTGCGGATCTTCTCGCGCCAGTCGCCGATGCCTTTGACGAACTCGCCGTGGTCGTGCCGGCCGTACTGGAGCATCTCGGGCTCCCACGGCAAGCCGAGGTGCGCGCACAGGCGGCGCAGCTCCTCTTCGGGCCGCTCGGTCAGCGCCTCGTAGCTCAGGGTGATTCCGGGCGTCATCCGCCGGGCGTCGTCCATGTATTTGCCGTACTGCGAGATGAGCCGGACCGCCTCTTCCATAGGACGCATTTCGGGATCGGCCTCGTGCCAGGACTGTGCGATCGACACCGGATGCCGCTGGAGATAGACGGGCCGGGCGTCCGGCCAGCACGTGGAGATCCGGAGCCAGGCGAAGACGTTGCTCGGCGTCTTCTCGACCAGGACGCGCTTGCCGCTGCGGGCCAGTTCGCGGTGGAGCATCCGGTCCCAGAGGATGTGCTCGACGTCGCTGTGGTTGTGCCCCAGCGCGGCCAGCGCCTGCTGCAGGGGGTCGGTCGGCAGGTTCACCGTCATCCGCCGGAAGTGGGTCTCGTGCGGGGCGTGGATCCACGAGTGGCTGTTCAGCAGGACCCGGAGCAGTGTCGACCCGGATCGTACGGGGGCCAGCACGAAGACGGGGGCGCGCAACAGGCGGTCATCACGCTCGGCCGGAGGCCGCATCTTGTCGCCCGGCATGCGTGGCGGAAGAAGCGGGACGGGGTTGCGTGGCCGGACTCGCTGAATGGAGTACCCAATCATCCCCTCAAGCGTGATATTGACCGCTTTCTTCCACTTCATGCGGGTGAAGGGTAGTAAGACCTGGTAAAGGGGACGTGAACTGCGCTTGGGAAACCCGTGAGACCTGCCAGAGGGAGTCCTGAGGACAGTATTGTGAGACGTGGCGACCGTCCGCGCCCAACCTCCGGCGACCCGCCCCAGCCGGGTCACCCTACGGAGGCAAAGGGAGGCTCACCTCTCGGCCGGGGTCGTCATTTCGGTCGATCGCGCGCCCGCCGCACGGTCGCTGGGGGATCCGCGGCTGGGACGCGGGAGACGATCATGACAAAGCAGGCCGACTTCAAGCGACGCGTGCGCGCCCGCATGGCCAAGACCGGCGAGTCCTACTCGGCCGCCCGCAGCATGCTGCTGGCCGAGCACCCGGGCCTGACGCCCGCAGACTCCCCGCTCGACTGGATGCCCGAGGCGCTGCACATCAGCAACGGCGACGCCACCGACGTGCCGGGCACGGGGCTCGCGACCCGGCTGATCTACTGGCGCGACATCCTGCACGAAGGGCCCGTGCCCGAGGTCCCGGCCGCCGAGCTGCGCCAGATCAGGGTCGACTACCTCACCCGCTTCGAGAGCGCCGAGCGCGACGTGACCCTGCGCCAGTTCACCGAGCGCGACCAGGCCGTCGAGGCCAATCGCGCCGGAGAGTACGTCCTGTGGTTCGAGGCCGACCTCTACGACCAGCTGCAGATCGCCGAACTCCTGGCCCGCGTGGCCGGTCTTGGCGTGCCGGCCGAGCACATCACGTTGATCTGCATTGGCGAGCACGCGGGCATCGCCCGCTTCGGCGGGCTCGGCGAGCTGACCGCCGACCAGCTGCGCGAACTGCCCAACACGAACGCGTGCGCCCGGCTGACCTCGGCCGCGCTCGAGCTGGCCACCCGCGCCTGGGCCGCCTTCCGCGCGCCCACCCCGGAGGGCCTGCCGGCCATCGCCGCCGCGCGCCTCGGCGAGCTGCGGTTCATGGGTGAGGCCTTCGACCGGCTCTGCCGCGAATATCCAGCCACGCGCGATGGCCTGTCGCTGACCGAGCGCCGGGTCCTGGCCGCCGTCGCCGACGGCGCGCCCAACGCCGGCACGGCATTCGTACGCGCCGGGGCCCGGGAGACCCGTCCCTACATGGGCGACCTCACGTGCTTCGGCCGGATGGAGCAGATGGCGGCCGGGCCGCACCCGCTGCTCGCCCTCGATCCGCCCGGCGGTCCCGTGGAGGGGGCGACGGGCCTGCGGCTGACCGAGGCCGGAGCGCGCGTGCTGGCCGGGCAGGCCGACCGGATCGCGCTCAACGGCATCGACCGCTGGATCGGCGGCGTCCACCTGCAGGGCCACGACGTGCCCTGGCGCTGGGACGACGGCACCGAAACCATCGTTCAAGTCCCATAAGCTCCCAAACATGGCATTGCACATGAATGTCCAGTGGATCCACGGCTCACCATCGGCCAAACACAACACCGACCCGGACATCCAGGTCCACCCGTACGACGAGCGCACGCTCATCCTGCGCCAGAACAAGGCCGTCAACTACGAGGCCCCGTTCATGTTCCTGCTGTTCGGCGACGAGCGGGCGGTGTTGATCGACACCGGCGCGACGGTCTCGGCCGACTACTTCCCGTTGCGGTCGACGGTCGACGATCTCATCGAGGAGTGGCTGGCCCGCAACCCGCGCGACGACTACCACCTCCTCGTGCTGCACACGCACGGGCATGGCGATCACGTCGCGGGTGACGGCCAGTTCGCCGACCGGCCCCGGACGACCGTCGTGAGCGCCGGCCGCCCCTCGGCCTGGGCGTTCTTCGGATTCGCCGACAACCAGGACGCGGTCGCCACGGTCGACCTTGGCGGCCGGGTCCTGGAGTGCCTGGCCACCCCCGGTCACCATGAGGCGGCCGTGACCTACTACGACCAGGCGACCGGCCTGTTGTTCACCGGCGACACCGTCTATCGGGGCCGCCTCTACGTGGAGGACTGGCCGGCCTTCGCCCGTACCATCGACCGGATCGTCGCGTTCGCCGACGCGCGGCCGGTCGCCCACGTCCTCGGCTGCCATATCGAGATGACCATCACGCCGGGGATGGACTATCCGATCGGCACGACCTACCAGCCCGACGAGCCGCCGCTCGAGATGACCGTGGATCACCTCCGCGCCATCCAGGCGGCGGTCGAGGAGATCGGCGACCGCCCCGGCGTGCACGCCTACTCCGACTTCGTCATCTGGAACCAGGACGGCTGATCACGCATGCCACATGGCGGCGAGCCGCCGGGTGGCGAGCCGCTGTGGAATGGCGCGGAGCAGCGCGTCGCGCAGCCACGCCGGGGCGCCGGTCTGCGACGTCAGCCGTGACTGACGGGCCGAGGCCCGCATCAGGCGGTTGGCGCGCGGCCGGCGCTCCGCGTCGTAGGCGAGCAGACGCTCGGCGACGTCGGCGGGCTCGGCCCCGGCCAGGTGGCGGGTGACCGCGGCCGCGTCCTCGAAGGCCTGGCTGGCGCCTTGGCCGAGATCGGGGGTCATGGCGTGCGCAGCGTCGCCGAGGAGCGCGATCCGGCCGACGGCGAACGAGGGCAGCGGCTCGGCCAGACAGGCGACCGCGTCAACGTAGATGTCGGCGACCGGCGTGGCCTCGATCAGCGCGGGCACCACGGGATGCCAGTCGGCCATCAACGACGACAGCCGCTGTCGCGCCTCGCCCGCTTCGGGCGGCGGCGCCGAGCCGAGGGCGGAGTCGGTGAACCAGTAGAGAACGTCGTCGCCCACCGGAAACAGGCCGAACATCGATCCGCTCCGCCGGTCGATGAGAATGCCGGCCAGGAGTTCGGTCACGTCCAGGCCGGGAGGGTTGGGCAGCATCCCGCGCAGGTCCAACCGGCCGACCTGGCGTAGCCCCGGATGGCCGGGGAACAGCCGGCCGCGCAGGCCGCTGGCGATGCCGTCGGCCACGATGACGGCGTCGGCCCTGGCGATGGCCCGGCCGTCGCTTGTCACCGTCACCCCGTCGGCGTCGGGCTCCAGCGCGTCGATCGGCGTCGCCGTGCGCACGCATTCGGCCGGCAGCGGGGCGCGCAGCGCCCGATGCAGCTCAGTCCGGCTCATCACGCTCACCGCCCCGACCGTCCGCTGCGCGTCAGCCACGTCGGTGACCAGCAGCGGCCGCCCGCGCCAGTCGCGCAGCCCGCCGCTGACGGCCGGCATGGCCTGATCCCGGACGTGATCGGCCAATCCCAGCGAATCGAGCGCCCGCACACCGTTGGGCATGATCACGATGGCCGTGCCGGCCTCCCGGAGCTCGGCCCCGCGCTCGCACAACGTCACCTCGTGCCCGGCGCGACGCAACCCGGCCGCCGCCGACACTCCACCGAGCCCGGCGCCCACGACGACGATTTTCACGACCCCTCCATTCACTACGATCGTACTAGTATCGATGTAGTTTACGATGGCGGCGTGCCGCCCACCAATCCGGCCCGGCGACGGGCTCTGACCGACGCCGCCATCGAGTTGGTGGCGGCATCGGGAGCGCACGGATTGACCCATCGCGCGGTCGAGCAGGCCGCCGGGCTGCCGACCGGGACCGCCTCGAACTACTACCGCAGCCGCGAGGCGCTGCTCGTGGCCACCGCGGAGCGCATCGTCGAACTGCACCTCGCCGACATGGAGCAGGCCGCCGACCGGCACGAAACGCCCGCGGATCTCGCCGGCCTGCTGACCGAGTCGCTGCTCACCGCGGCCACCACGCTCAGGACCCGCTATCTCGCGATCTTCGAGCTCCAGTTGGAGGCGACGCGGCGGCCGGCGCTCGCCTCGGCTCTCGCCGGGCTGCAGGACGCCTCCACGCGGTTCACCGTGGGCCACCACCAGGGCCTCGGCCTCGCCGTACCGCCGGAAAGAGTCCCCGTCCTGATCGCGCTCTACGGCGGCGCGCTCTTCACGCTGGTCACCGCACCTCCCGAGCACATCGGCAGGGAAGCGGTCGAGAGCATCGTCGATGCCATGATCCACGGCGCCCTGCCACAATCGAACAATGGTCGGAGCCATCATTGACAGATTGCTGGCGTCGCCGGAGCCCGCGATCCGCTGGAAGGTCCGCGCACGCGTGCTGGGCGAGCCGGCCGACGCCCCGGAGATGACGGCGTTACGGGAAGAGGTCCGCGGCTCATCCCTCGTGCGGCGGCTCCTCGCGTCGTTCGGGGCGAGCCCGCGGCCCGGGGCGTACGCCAAATGGCAGGGCGCGCACTGGACGCTCGCCGCGCTCGCCGACCTCGGCCACCCGCCGGGCGACCAGGCACTGCACCCGTTGCGCGAGCAGGTGCTCGCCACCTGGCTGGACGGGACGTACTACCAGGACGTGGAGGTCGCCACCAAGGCGGCCGTCTACCGGCGCCCCGGCGTGCCGGTCATGCGCGGCCGGCACCGCGCGCACGCGTCCCAGCAGGGCAACGCACTGTGGTTCCTGCAGGTCCTCGGCCTGGCCGACGACCGCTGCGCGGCCCTGGCCGAGCGGCTCCTGCACTGGCAGTGGCCCGACGGCGGCTGGAACTGCGACCGCGACCCCGCCGCCGACACCTCGTCGTTCTGCGAAACGCTGCTGCCGATGCGTGGCCTGTGGGCATACGGGACGTCACCGGCGAAGGCCGCCGCCCGCGCGGCGGCCGAGGTCTTCCTCGTACGGCGGCTGGCCTACCGGGCGAGCACCGGCGAGCTCATCCGGGCCGATTTCGCCAAGCTGCACTATCCGCTGTACTGGCACTACGACATCCTCGGCGGCCTCAAGGGCATGCTCGACCTCGGGCTGCTGGGCGACCCGCGCTGCGCCGACGCCCTCGACCTGCTCGAATCAATGATGGTCGCCGACGGCTGGCCGGCCACCGCCCGTTTCTATCGCACCTCGGACGAGATCGCCCTGCATCACGACCGCGTCGACTGGGGCGGCACGAGCACGCGGCGCGCCAACCCCTGGATCACGGCGGACGCCCTGGCGGTCCTGCGCGCCGCGGGCCGCCTCACTGTGTGACCAGCCACGCGCGCGCCTGATCGAGATGCGCGCCCGTCAGCCCGACCCCCGGATCGACCTTGACCAGCAGGAACTCCCCCACGCCTGGATGCTCGGCCAGATACTGCTGGTCGGCGGGCTGATGGGCGTCGTCGAACCAGACGAACGGCCGCCCCTTGACGTACGCGGCGACGGCGTACGCTTTGGGCTCCCTGCCGACCTCGATGACCGGGAGATTCGGCAGGCCGATCCGCGGCCCGATCTCCTCGTTGGCCTTGTCCTCCCAGGTCGTGGCCCACACCAGCTGGGCGTCGGTGTCATGGGCCAAGGCGAGCAGCGCGCGGCCGTGCCGGCGGTTGAGATTCAGCCGGTAGGTCTCGCCGCCGACGGCCACCTCATGACGGCGGAACCCGCGAGAGCGGCGAAAGGGATTGAGCACGCCATCGACGTCGATGAGCGCGAGTGGAATGACATCCCGGTCGGCCACGGTCACCACGCCAGTTTCGGCAGATTGACGACGATGGCCTCCTGACTCGAGCGCGCGATGACCACGACGGCCTCGGTGTCCGGGTCGGGGTTCTCCTCGCGGTGCGGCACGAACGGCGGGACGAAGATGTAGTCCCCCGGCTTGGTGTCGATCCGGATCTCCCGCGGCTCCTCACCCTCGACGTCGAGGAAGACGAACGACGGGGTGCCGCTCACGATGTAGATGGCCGTCTCGCTGTCGCCGTGGTGGTGGTTGGCCGACATCGTCGCCGGCGCGACGTGCGTCTGGCCCATCCAGAGCCGCGTCGAGCCCACGCTCGCCCCGCTGATGGCGGCCCGCCGGAACATGCCGGACGTCTGCGCCGTCTCGTCGTTGAGCCCGGCCGGCGCGATGTGGTGCAGCCGTCGGTGGAAGGGGTCCTGCGGCAGATGAAGCTCTGTCATGTCTGCAGTATTAGCACTCTGGTCAGCCCGATATGGCATGAGGTTCAATGTGCGTACGGCGCGGTCCATCGCCGAGCCCTCAGGCCTGTCCCCAACCAGGCCATAAATGGGCGAAGGGGGGCATACTCCCGGGCTGAGACTCTGCTGAGACGTCACCGAGCCGGTGTTGGGGACGGCGGACGGAGACGCTCATGCCAAGCAACAAGGATCTCAAGCGCCTGGTCCGGGAGCGGATGGCCGCCACGGGCGAGCTGTACACCCAGGCCCTCACCCACATCCTTCAGGAAGAACCGCTGCGACCCCTTCCCTCGCCCTGGTTCCTCACCGGAAGCCGCTCGGACGAATACGAGATCGGCCTCGTCGAGCAGTCCGTAGTACGGCTCCGCCTGCGTGCCGGGGTCGAGCACGCGTCCGGGTTCGGCGCGCTGATGCAGAGCATCTCGGCCCGGCGTCACCTCGGCGGCCGGGTGCGGTTCGCGGCGCGGATGCGCGCCTACGAGGTCAGCACCTGGGCGGGCCTCTGGCTGCGGATCGACAGCCGCGACGAGGCGCTGGCCCTGGACAACATGCAGGATCGCCCGCTGCGCGGCACCGCCGACTGGACGCTCATGGAGATCGTCCTGGAGGTGCCGGAAGAGGCCACCTCGCTGCACTTCGGTGCGCTGCTGACCGGGCCGGGCGCGATCGACCTCACCGATCTCGAGCTCCACGCGACCGATCAGGAGATCACGACCCGCGAGTCGACCCTGCCCGAAGAGCCGCAGAACCTCACCTTCCAAGCCTGACGGCCTTGTAACCGCGCCGGGTCCCGCGGAACCCGGCGCGGTCGCGGCTAGAACACCACCACAGAGCGCAGCACGTCGCCGTGGTGCATCTTGGTGAACGCCGCCTCGACCTCGTCGAGCGCGATCGTCTCCGACACGAACGCTTCCAGGTCGAGCCGTCCCTGCCGGTAGAGGTCGATCAGCATCGGGAAGTCGCGCGTGGGCAGGCAGTCGCCGTACCAGGACGACTTCAGCGCCCCGCCACGGCCGAACACGTCCAGCAGCGGCAGCTCCAGCTTCATGTCCGGCGTCGGCACCCCGACGAGGACCACGGTGCCGGCCAGGTCGCGGGCGTAGAAGGCCTGCGTGTACGTCTCGGGGCGGCCCACCGCCTCCACCACCACATCGGCGCCGAATCCGCCGGTCAGCTCGCGGATCGCCTCGACCGGGTCGATCCGGGAGGAGTTGATCGTGTGCGTGGCGCCGAGGCTCCTGGCCCAGTCGAGCTTGCGGTCGTCGATGTCCACCGCGATGATCTTGGCGGCGCCGGCCAGCCGGGCCCCGGCGACGGCCGCGTTGCCGACCCCGCCGCACCCGATCACCGCGACGCTGTCGCCCCTGCTCACCCCGCCGGTGTTCATGGCGGCGCCGAACCCGGCCATCACTCCACAGCCGAGCAGCCCGGCCACCGCCGGGCTCGCGTCGGCGTCCACCTTCGTGCACTGACCCGCGGCGACCAGCGTCTTCTCGACGAACGCCCCGATCCCCAGCGCCGGCGACAGCACGGTGCCGTCCTCAAGCGTCATCTTCTGCTTGGCGTTGTGGGTGGCGAAGCAGTACCAGGGACGGCCCCGCAGGCACGCGCGGCACTGCCCGCACACGGCCCGCCAGTTGAGGACCACGAAGTCACCCGGCTCCAGCCCGCTGACCCCCTCCCCCACGGCCTCGACCACCCCGGCCGCCTCGTGCCCCAGCAGGAACGGGAACTCGTCGTTGATGCCGCCTTCCCGGTAGTGCAGGTCGGTGTGGCAGACCCCGCAGGCCTGCACCTGCACCACGGCCTCCCCCGGTCCTGGATCGGGGATCAGGATGGTCTCGATCGAGACGGGCTCTCCCTTGGCCTTGGCCACCACACCGCGTACTCGCTGCATCGCTGTTCTTCCTCATCGATGGTGATAGGACCCGCATGATCGCCCGGATGCGGACGAATGGCAAGCGTAGCCCTATCGTCTGCGGGCGAGGACGAGACGGCAGCGGGGGGTGCCGTCGTCGCGGTGGCCGAGGGCCGTCAGCGGGGCCGTCGTCACGGTGAATCCGGTCAGCGTCAGGTCGTCGCGGAGCGCGTGCAGCGAGCACGTGCCGTAGTACATGACGAACGGGGGCCGCCAGACGGCGTTCCGCACCTGCATGGCCAGGTCGAATCCCACCATGGCCCAGTAGGCGGCCGAGGTGACGGGCGGCGGCGCGGCGACCGGGAAGGCGAACAGGCCGCCCGGCCGTAAGGCGCGATAGACGCCGGCGAAGAGCGCCGGGCGCTCGGCCGGCAGGAAGTGCCCGAGCGCGCCGAAGCTGACCGCGAGGTCGAACTCCTCGGCGAAGGGCAGGTCGCGTACGTCGGCCTGCACCCATCGGGCGTCCGGGTGCGCCTGGCGCGCCTCCGCGAGCATGCCGGCGCTGAAGTCGACGCCCGAGATCTGTCCCTGGCATAACGGCCCGAGGGTGCGCAGGCCCGCGCCGGTGCCGCAGCACACGTCCAGCGCCTGCTCGAACGGCCCGAGTGGGCGCAGCGCGTCGGTGGTCGCGTCGAGAATGCGGTCGGGAGTGCGGAAAGGCGTGTGCTCGAACTTCGGCGCGAGCAGGTCGTAGCCGCGCTCCACCGAGGACAGCGCCTGGACCATGAGCTCACGCAGCGAGGGGCCTTGAGGCGAGAACACCAACAAAGGTTACTTCTCGGGCTTGAGGAGAGGGGTCGCGTGCTCCACCATGGGTCCCGCGTCGGGAAGGCGGCGGGGGTGGCCATTGCGGGGTTGATCGGCCGGGTGGTGACCAACGTGCACTGGTCGACCGGCGGCCTGCTCTGGTATCAGACGGACTGGATGGGCGACGACTACACCGAGAAAGACCTGCTCACCGCCGCGTCGGGCATTCACCCGGAGCTTCACGTTCAGCAGTCGGGACACGGAGGCCTGTTTCCTGACTGGCCGTTCAACGTGCCGGCGGGCATCGGCTGGGTGGCCGGCGCCGCGTGGGTCGTCACGCTCCTGCTGATGTTGAACACTCCGGAGCCGCGTTACGCCAACCGCTGGGCCTGGTTCTGGATGTTCACGGTCGGACAGGCCGGCGCGATCCTGTTCCTGCTGCTCGAGCCGCGCTCCCTCTGGTATGGCACGCAGCCGCAGGCTCCGAGGCCGACACGCATGAGCGGCGGCAACGGCTGCCTCACCTCGATCCTGCTGGGCATCGTCACAAGCGTCTCATTGGCGCTGTTCGCCAAGGGAATCGAGTGGTTCTACTAAGTCCGACTTGGCCACGCTCAGCGGCGGCCGGCGCGGATGGCGATGCGGTCGAGATAGAAGCCCTGCGCGAGGGCCAGCGCCAGCGCGGCGAGCACCACGACCGTGGCCGGTAAGGCGAGGTTGACCGGCGCCTGGCTGGACACGGCGAGCTGCTCCGACGACAACAGCAGCGCCACCGGACCGGTGAGCCGATCGGGCTCGCTGCCGACCAGGAGCGGCCACGTCAGGTCTTGCGCCTGGACCAGCCAGGTGAGGCCGCCCAGCAGCGCCAGCAGCGGCAGACCCGGGATGAGCGTGCGGACGAAGGCGTCGCCCGGCGCGACCCCCTGGGCGACCAGCTCCTGGCTGCGGCGCTGCTGACCCCTGAAGAACAGCGTGAACACGAACAGCGCCGGAATCGCGATCGCGACCGGCGGGATGAGCCCGAAGAACGTGTTCAGCCGCTCGGCCTGCTGCGCGCTCTGCCATTTGGCGAGCGCCAGTGGGCCGATGCCGACGAACAGCCACGGCGCGAACGGCAGCAGCAGCAACTCGCTGAGGCGGCCGAGCGGCCGCAGCGCGCCGATCGCGAACCCGGCCAGCGCGGCGAGGCCGACGCCGATGATCGCGGAGATCAGCGTCGGCCCCCACGTGTTGAGTGCGATGGTGCCGGACGACGCCGCCGCGGGCAGGTCGCCGCCGGACCCGCTGATGCTGCGCGACAGCGCCGGCCAGATCCCGCGCCAGGCGAAGAACATCACGATGATCAGCCCGAGGCCGCCGAGGATCAACGCGATGCTCCGGCCGCTCGACCAGACGGGAGTCTCGTCGGCCGATCGCGCCGTCGGGTCGAACTCCACGCGGAGGCCGCTGAGGATGATCACGAGGGTCGCCACGACGCCGAGCAGTGCGAGCACGAGCAGGACGATGGTCGACACGGCCGCCCCGGCCCCGGGCCGCAGGATCCGGAAGCCGAAGTCGAACATGTCGAGCATGGGCGTCATCGTGGAGCGATTGGGCCCGCCGTTGGTGACGACGAACGGGAACACGAACTCCTGCACCGCGATGGCCGGCGCCGCGATCACGCCGAGCCCGGTCACCACCAGCAGCCCCGGCCAGATCGGCCTGCCCGGCTCCCGCCGGCGCAGCGCCGCGAGATAGAGCGTGACGCCGACGCCGCACACCAGCCCGAACGTCGTGCCCCACGCCGCGCCGAGCAGCGCGCCGGGAGCGGTGACCGGGTCGGAGATGAGCCGCCGCGCGTCGCCATTCGGGTCGAACAGGTCGAGCCGCCAGCTCACGGCCAGCGCCGTCGAGGCCACGCCCACCACCATCGGCACCGCGAACGCGATCCGGATCACCCAGCGGCTCGCCTGGCCGGCCAGGTGCGCCGCGAAGGCCAGCAGCGGAGCGGCGATGAGGAACGTGAGCAACGGCAGCAGGCAGAACGACAGCGCGAACGCGAAGTCGTGGAACGCGCGCGTGCCGATCGCGGAGTAGTTGCTGGTGCCGACCGAGCGCGCGGTGCCGCTGACCAGATTCACGTCCTGGAAGCTGGTGCGCACCGTCCAGATGGTGGGCCCGAGGTAGCTCCAATAGAGCGCGAGCAGAGCCGGCAGCAGCAGGGCCAGCGCGACGACGACCCGCCCGGCTCCCGAACCGCCCCCGGAGGGCGGCGGCGGTTGCGGTGAAACCGGTCGCGGCTGGTCAGGCTGCGGCTGCGGGAACGGTTGCATCGAGATCCCTCTGCTACGCGTAGGGGTCGGTCGCCGATCAGTGCCAGGCCATCATCCCCGATGTCACTGACAGAAAGTCAGGAATTCGAAACGACCGACGTCACCCGAGGCTCACGTCGCGGTCACGCTCGTCGGCTGGGCGTCGTCCCCACGCCTGGCGTGCCGATATCGGACGTCCTCCGGGACGCGGCCGCCGGATCGACCCGCCTGCTGATCGTGGACGACTGCGAGCACATGATCGCGGACGCCGCGGAGCTGATCGCCGGCCTGAACGCGTTTGTGTCGTCCGGGAGTGGCAGTCTGCGGGGAGGAGGAATCGCGTGATCCTGGATCTGTTCTATCTGCTCGGCGCCGCGGTGCTGATCGCCGCGAACGCGGTTTTCGTCGCCGCGGAGTTCTCCCTGGTCACGGTCGAGCGCGCGCAGGTGGCCGAGCTCGCCGAAGCCGGCGACCGGGGCGCCCAGGGCATGCAGTCGGCGCTGCGCCGGCTGTCGTTCCACCTGTCGGGGGCGCAGCTCGGCATCACGATCACCTCGCTGCTGCTGGGGGTCCTCGCGGAGCCTGCCATCGCCGACCTGATCCGCCCGGCGTTCACCGCGATGGGCCTGCCGGAGGGGCTCGGCACCTCGGTCGCCGCCACCCTGGCGCTGTTCATCGCGACCGTGATCCAGATGATCCTCGGCGAACTCGTGCCGAAGAACGCAGCCCTGGCCAAACCCCTGCTCGTGGCCCGGCTGTCGATCCCGCCGCAACGGGTCTTCTCGGCCGTGTTCTCGCCTCTCATCCGGGCCTGCAACGCCACCGCCAACGCCATCGTGCGCGTCTTCGGCGCCGAGCCCCAAGACGAGCTCGCGTCGGCCCGTTCGCCCGACGAGCTGAGCCTGCTCGTGCGGCTGTCGGCCGAGGCCGGGGCGCTGCCGCCCAGCACGGCGGCCATGCTGCGCCGCGCCCTGCGCTTCGGCGACAAGACCGCGGGCGAGGCCATGACGCCGAGGACCTTCTGCGTGACCGTGCCCGAGCTCGCCACCGTCGCCGACTTCCTTGACGTGGCCTCACGCGAGCGGCATCTGCGGCTGCCGGTCGTCGGGGCGGAGGTGGACGACATCGTGGGCATCGCCGCGCTGCCCGGGGCGTACGCGATCGACGAGGCGGCGCGATCATCGACGCCGGTGACCCAGATCGTGCGGCACCCGGTGCGGGTGCCCGAGTCTGTGGCGCTGACCACGGTGCAGGAGCAGCTGATCGACGCCGACGCCGAGATGGCGGTCGTGGTCGACGAATATGGGGGATTCGCCGGCGTCATCACCATTGAAGACCTTGCCGAAGAGCTGGTCGGCGAACTGGCCGACGAGTATGACCTTCCCGAAGAGGATTCGGCCGCGCCGGAGCCCGCACGACTCGCCCCCGAGACGTCCGTCGCCCTCCCCGCTCTGCTACGGGCCGACGAGGTGGAGGAGCGGACCGGTTTCCGGATGCCGGAGGGACCCTATGAGACGTTGGCCGGATTGGTGATCGCTCACCTCGGCCGCCTGGCCGAGCGCGGAGACGAGGTCGCCGTCGCCGGCTGGACCTTGCGGGTCGACTCGGTGCGCGGCCATCGGATCGACCAGATCTCGCTGACCGCTCCCCGACGCGAAGGAGAGACGTCGTGAGCCTTCTCGATCTCGCCATCGTCGTCGTCCTGCTGGCGGTCAACGGCTTCTTCGTGGGCGCGGAGTTCGCCCTGATCTCGGCGCGCCGTACGCAGATCGAGCCCGGCGCCGCGGCGGGTTCGCGCCGCGCCCGCGCCGTCCTGGCGGCCATGGACGCCGTCCCGACCATGCTGGCAGCCGCGCAACTGGGCGTGACGCTGGCCTCGCTCGCGCTCGGCGCCGTAGCCGAGCCCGTGCTCGGGCACGCGCTCGAAACGCTCTTCGCGGACGTGGGCCTGCCCACGGAACTGGCCGATCCCGTGGGTCTCGCGCTCGCCCTGCTGGTGGTGGTGACGGCGCACGTGATCATCGGCGAGATGGTGCCCAAGAACCTGGCGCTGTCCGGCCCGGACACGGCCGCGTTGTGGCTGGTCCCACCGCTGCTCTTCGTCGCGCGGGTCACGCGCCCGCTGCTCGCCGCCATTCAGGCCACCGCCACGTTGGTCCTGCGCGGGCTGGGCATCCCTCCAACGTCGGAGGTGCGGTCGGTCTACACCTCAGACGAGCTGCCCGCGCTGATCGAAGAATCGCGCCGGCACCGGCTGCTCGACCAGCGCGAGCGCGACCGGATGCTGGCCACCCTGGCCCTGCATGCCCGGCCCGTACGCTCCGTGCTGGTGCCGATCGACCAGGTCGTCAGCGTGCCGGCGGCGACCGACGCGACCCGGCTCCAGCAATACACGGCGCGCCACGGCCACTCGCGGTTTCCCGTCCACGGAGACGATCCCCAGGAGCTGCGCGGATATCTGCACGCCCTCGACGCGCTCAACCGGCACGACCCGAAGAAGAACGGAAGCCGCGAGCCGCTTCCCGTCCGTCCCCTTCTGCGCATCGGCGAGACCGCCAGCCTGGCGGAGGTGCTGGCCACCCTGCGCGGCAGTCGCGCCCAGCTGGCCGTCGTCGTCGACGCCGACGGGCAGGCCCTCGGCATCGTGACGCTCCGCGACGTCCTGGCCGGGCTCCTGCCCGAAAGAGGGCGTGAAGTGAGCGGCTGACGGCCAGGCCGTGCACGCATCAGTAGCGTGCGATCAGCGCTAGCCCCTGCTCGGTCGCGAGAGCGCCATCGGTGACGAAGCTGACGAAGGCGCCCGTGGCCATCGCCATCTCGATGATGTCGTCGACGGCGTCGTGAGTGTCGCCGGCCGGACCGGCGACGAAGTGGTCGCCCTCGAAGTGGCCGGGCGCGTGATAGCTCTCTTCGACGACGAGATGAGCGCCCCGGCCCTGCTCGACCAGCGGCCAGATCTCGTCGACCCCGGTGACGTACAGCTTCGCGCTGCGGGCCCGGTCGAGCTCCTCCATGACCTGGTCCTGGCGGCGGGCGACGTAGTCGGCGATCGCCGGCTCGACCACTTCGGCGATCTGGGCCGGGCTCGCGGAGTCGTAGTTGCCGAGGACGCGCTCGGTGACCCGCTTGCCGAGGCCGCTCACCTCGTCGAGAAAGGCGTGATAGCGGTCCACGCCCAGCACGATGAGGGGCAGGTCGTCGTGCTTGACGACCTGCTCGGTGGCGTCGGCGACCTGCCGGAAGAACTGCCGGTGCCGCTCGTCGCGATGGGCGGAGGGGTTGATCCCCAGCCCGCCCGGCAACTGCTGAGCGCCGCCCGGACCTGTATGCGTCAGGGGGAAGCCGTCGCCGTGGATCTCCCGCACCTGGTCGCCGCTGCCGAGGAACATCCTCGTGTCGTTCTCCGACAGCGCGAGCACCCAGTAGTGCCGGGCCCGGTCGTAGGCGCGGACCAGATCACGGGTGTCGAACGTGTCGGCCAGAACGACCCGCTCGCCCACGGTGAACGGCAGGCTGAACGCGTGATGTTCGCCCTCGGCGGCGTACAGTGCCAGCGCGTCGAGAGGGCGGAGGGTCGCCGACATCTCGGCCGCCTGCTCCAGCTCGGCCATGATGCGGCGGGCGCATTCCTTGTCGGTACGCTCGGTGAGCTGCCGCTCCGCCTCGGCGAGCAGGTTGCCCAGCCGGATGGGATCCTGCGCGTTCTCCGGGGCGTGCCGATGAGCCGGCATGAGCACGCTGACGGCAGGAGTGCTGTGGGGCTGCTGCAGCTTGATGATCTGATCGCGGTCCACGGTCCCCCCGAGATGTTTCGTCCGACATCAGGGCGATTCCGCCCTCAGACCACCGCCATGCATCCCCGGCAAAGCCTTTACCACCTCATGCGCCATCAATGCCGGCGCTATGCCGCAGAACTCGTTGCCCATGCGGATCCACCACAGCCGTCACCAGATCGCGCACTTCGGGAGCGTGTAGGTAGTTCCTGACGAGATGAAAGTCGAACCGATGGATCCGCAATGGGTCATGTTGCTCCACATTGTCGAAGCGACTGCGGAGATCGAATGGCAGCGCGACCAGATCGCCGACGTCGGCGAGGTTGATCCAGCGGCGTACCCCCGGCGGCCGCCCGCATCGGTCATTCATCGGACCGGGCTGAAGCCGTTGAAAGATCACCTTGTTCATGCCTAGCGGACTGCCGAGGGTGATCAGAAGGTCGACCTTGGGATCGGGCTGTGCCCAGAGCGCCTCGTAGGCTATGACGCTGCCCAAAGAGTGCGCGATCACCACCTGAGCTTGATTGGCGCGGATGGTTTCGGCGACCGTGGTGCGAGCTCTTATGCGGAACGACTCATCGCGAGGGCTTAGATAGGTGGCGACCTCGCGGACGAATGTGGTCCCCAGCCGCCGAGCGGTCGTGCCGTAGCGCTCAGTCAGCCATTCGGCGGCCTGCCGCACCTTCGCTGTGGCAGGCCCTTGCGAGGTGTGCGGCACGCCCATGAGCGACTCCACCCAGGCGACCAGCAACTCCTGCTCTTCAGGCTCCAGCAGCGTCACGTCGTCCACGCCTTGCGCCGTACCCCGGTGCAACACGTCCGCGTAGTACGACACCGTAACTCGCGGCGCGGATTCAACCGACAGCCACCTGCTCCAGTCTTGGCTGATGGCCTCAGTAGCGGCATGCACCGAACCATGTTCGATCAGGTAGGAGTAGTTCCCGATCCCATGGACCCCGACAATCCGAGTCACGCCTTCTCCTCGTCTGATATGAGGTGTGCGAATCGACCGTGCGTCATGGTCGAGGCTCGTCTATCCAGAACGAATCAGGCAATCACCACTCTTACGAAAGTTCATAATTTCCACTCACTTTCAAGGTGCGTCGACCATAATAGAATCCGACCGACTGCGGCGGAAGCGTAGCTGGTCATTTCACATCACCTGGTTGTGGAGGTTAGCCAGCATGAGTGGGGCGTGGGTGGCTTTATTGGTGATTGTGGGACTGCTGTTACTCGCGGCTCTGGTTCTCAGGCATTGGTGGGAGACTCCGTCGCCGCAGCATGCGGTGGTTTTTCCGGGGAGCGGGTTCGGCAAGAGCGGCGATGCCGCGAATCTACGTGTCGTGGTCGGGCGTCCGCGACTGGTCCTGCCACCACGCCGCCACCGCGGGCGACTGAATCTCGGGACGCGCAATATTGAAGTGACGCTCGACTGCATGACGAATCAGGCATTAAGGGTGAGAGTGGTAATCAGTATCACATATCGGGTCGGTAATTCTCCCGAGCAGATCCGGCGCGCGGCACTGCGATTCCTGAAAGACCCGGAGAGGCTGCTGGAGGTGGCCGTCAAGAATCTTGTCCAGCACAACGTGCGTACCGTGGTCGGTGAGGGTCCATACACGGCCCTGGTCCTGAATCTGGGAGAAGTCAACGGAAAGGTCAAGGAGCGCATCCGCCAGGACTTTCAAGCCTTCGGCCTGGTGCTCGAGAACGCGGGCTTCGTCACCATCGATGATGTGGACGGGCACGGCACGGCGTTACGCCGAGCGGCGGAGGTGGAGGCCGAGCTCAAGAAGGTGGAAGCCGACCAGCGGTTGCTGGTCGAAACGGCCCGCGCGCGAGCCGAGGCCGCGGCGGAAGTGCACGATCACAACGTGCGCTCCCACGCACTGAGCCTGGAGATCGCCACGCTTGAGGCGGATCTGGAGCGTAAGAAGCAGGAGCTCGCGGCTCGAAACATTCAGCTCGACAAACAGGACGAGTTGAGTAAGGCCCAGATCGATCACAAGATCCAGGTCCTCCATGTCGACACACGCAGCTATGAAGTCAAACGGCGTATTGATATGGAGAGGGCCGAGCGCGAGGCCCGGAATGCGACGGACATCGAGTTGCGTCACGCGCTCGACCGGGCCGACGCGGAGAAGGGGATGGTGGAGGCCAAAGCCGAGGCCGTCCGGATTAAGGAGCGAGTCCAGGGCCTCACACCCGCGGAGGCGCAGGCGTTGATCACCCTTGAGCTCGCCGGGAAAATGGACAAGATAGCTGCCGCGGCGAAGGTGGAGCTACCCAGCCTGGAACGGGTGATCACGTCGAGCAGCGACTCCAAGACCCTGCTCGACAACCTGATCGGATTCGGGCTCCCGATCGCCGAGATGGTGGGCGAGATGTTCAGCCGAATGCGGGAGGCCGACCCGGCCAAGACGATCACGACGGTCGTTCAGCCGGAGATCCAGCCGCCCACGAAGCATGCCGATGAGGGACAGGCCGACGGGCGTGACGACATGCCCTCCTCCCAATGACCACGGGTCCGACGGCACGGGCAATTGTGATCGCGATCACGGGGTTCGTCTCGGACCGCTGGTCGGCCCTGCCGTTCGCCGCCGCCCGCGCGTACGCCATACGGCGCGCCCTGCTCTCGCACGGATATCACTGCGTGACGCACATCACCGCGAGACTCACGTCCGCCGAGTTCGGCACGCTGGTACGGAACGAACTTCGCCGCGCCGGGCCAGATGACACCCTTCTTATCCATATCCTCACGCATGGCGACATTGCCAACAAAAGCGTCCTGTACGCCCTGGGCAGCGATGGCCTCCGTCACCCCGACACGGACGTAGAGGCGTGGATCAGGACAGTACAGAACGTCGACGGCCACCCCTTCACCCTGTTCTTGCTCGATATGTGCTACGGCGGGACGATGGCCCGGCTCTCGTGGCAGGCGAGCATCGGCCGCGCCGACACGCGAGCCTGGGTCATCGCCGCCTGCCAGCCGGACGAGGCGGCTTTCGACGGCCGCTTCAGCCAGGCCGTGGCCACCGTGCTCGACCTGCTGAGACAGGGCGACCTCGAGATCGACCCAAGCCACGCGTATGTGCCGTTCGGCGCGATCGCCCGCGCCATCCGGCAGGAGGTGAACCGGCTCGCAGGAGATGGCCTGCGCCAACAGGTCACCGCCACGAGCGAAGATCCCGGAGATGAGGCCGCGGCGCCTCCCTTTTTCCGCAACACGGCTCACACACGCAGACGCCTCCCGGAACCGGCGAGCCAGGGGCCGGCCGACGGGGGTGCCTGGATCGTGGCGTACTTCGCCGACCAGGCGGCCGGAGCGGCGGTCTCCGGCGAAGGGGGGGCGGACCGGCCGAGAGCGGGCCGTTTCACTGGACGCAGAGATCAGCTCGGTCATCTGGCACCCTGGGTCAACCGCCTGACGGCAGGTGATCTCGCCGTGGTCACCGGTGGCCCTGGCAGCGGCAAATCGGCACTGCTCGGCGTGCTGGTGTGCGCCGCCCATCCACTGTTGTACGCGACGGCACGGGATCTGCTGGCCGAGGTGACCCCCCTGCCCGCGCCTGTGCTCGACGGGTTCGCCGCGGTGCACGTGGCACAACGCGGGCTCGCCACGGTGTGCGACGCCATCGGACGGCAGCTGGGGCTACCCGCGGATCTCTCGGCCGACGAGCTGATCGAGCGGGTGCTTGAACGCGACCGCCCACCGGTATTGGTGATCGACGGGCTCGACGAGGCCGACGACGGGCCGGCCATCATGCGGCGGCTGCTGCTTCCCCTGGTGAGCACGCGACGTCCCGACGGGTGGGCCGCAGCGCGGCTGCTGGTAGGCAGTCGCACATACGAGGAGTTCGAGCCGCTGCTCGAACGCGCTCGCGTCGCCGGCAATCTCATCGACCTTGACGTCGTGCCACCTGAGGACCTGCGCAAGGACCTTGCCACGTACATATTTCGGTTGCTTCAGGACGAGCCGGCCTACCTGCGGCACGGCGCCGTGCAGGGCGCGTTCGCCGGCGCCGTGGCGGAGACTCTCACAGCGCCGCATGGAAAAGGGCGGCAGCAGGGGGAGTTCCTCGTCGCCGGACTGTACACACGTCATTTCGTCGCCGCACACGCTCACGCTCCCATGACCGACCCAGATCGGGCCCGGGCGCTGGGACAGCGCGCGCCGAGAACGCTGGCCGAGGTGTTCGAGTTGGACATCGCGGATCGGCCTGCCTTGCGCGAGCTGCTGACCGTTCTCGCCACGGCGCGTGAACCCGGCATGCCAGTCGGCGTACTGTTCCGGATGATCACCGCCGGGCAACGTCCAGGCAGGGGCGCGAGGACAGGAACGAGCGCTGAGGTGACGACGGGCTCGCCGGCAGAAACGGGCGCCGCCGCGGACCGCATGACCATCGGACGAGTACGCGCGATGCTGCGCGAGGGTCGGCATTACCTGCGTCAGTCGACCGACACGCGGGACGGCACCACCCTCTATCGCCTATTTCACCGCAGCTTGATCGACCACCTCGCCGTGCCGGGGATAGCAGGCGACAGCCTGGAGGCGATGCTCGGGATACTGGGGCCGGCGTCCGCCCGTGACTGGGAGATGGCCGAGCCATACCTGCTCGATCACGCATGGGCATACGCGGTCGCCGCCGGACGCGCGGCCGAGTTGCTCGATGATCCCGAATACCTGCTGAATCTCACTTCCGGGCCGCTGACGGCCGTCCTGCGAGAAGCCGGAGATCTCCCGCTCCTGTCAGCGTTCGCCGAAGTCCCGCCGATCGGGGCGGCGCCGCTGTCGGAACGGCGGTATGCGCTGGCCCTCGCGGCCGCCCGGGCGGACCGCACGCAATTCGCGGCACGCGCCGCGCGGCCACCCACCACGCAGCCGCTGCCGTGGCAACCTCTCTGGTCGAAGGGAACGCCCGTCGCGGCTGGATCACCGAGTGCGTCCACGGCCTCGCCTGCGTCCGTGCCGGCTCCGCCCTCGCCGGCCGGCGATTTCGAGCTGGCCAAGAGCAGAAGGAAACAGGAGGTCCAGGCGCTGGCCACGGCCTCGATCGAAGGGCGGCCCGTTCTCGCGGCGGCCGGCGACGACGGCCGAATACAGCTTTGGGATCTCGCCTCCCGGAAGGTCTCACTGCCACCGCTCACCGGCCACGCCGGGTCCGTGAATGCGATCGCCTGCTTCACGACGGGCGGACGGGCGAAGGCCGTCACGGCCGGATCCGACGGCACCTTACGGATATGGGACCTGGCCAGGCGGCAGTCCGAGCACATCTGGAACCTTGGTCAGGAGAGTTTTCTGCGCGGCGTGGCGTGCGCCTGGGTCGGCGACCAACAGGTAGCGGTAGTGGCCAGCGGTGACGGCTGGCTTCGCATGTGGGACGTGGTCCAGGGACGGCCCGTCGGCGGGCGGCTGGGCGAGCGGCCGGGCATTCTCACTGGTGTGGCCTGCGCGCAGGCTCACGGCCGTGCCGTCGCCGTCACCACGGACGAGGACGGGGAGGTGTCCGCAGTCGATCTCGGGAGTGGCGAGGTGATCGGCCGGCACGAGTATGCGCACGACGGTTCCGCGCGCGCGGTGGCCTGCACCGCGGCGGCCGATCCCCCGCTGGTCGTGACGACCGGCGACGGCGGCGTGATCCGTGTCTGGAAGCTGACCGACACTCTTGTCCCCCTCTTCAAGCTCACGGGACATCGGGACACGGTCGAGGCGGTGGCGTGCGCCACGCTTGGCGGCCGGGACGTGGTGATCAGCGGCGACGTCGACGGCAGGGTCATCGTCTGGGATGTGGCGGAGGGGGTTCAGATCTACCAGGCTCGGCTGCGCCGCGGCTTGGTTCGGGCCGTGGCCGGCACCCTTCTCGGCACACGACCCTTCGTCCTGACCGCCGCTTCCGGGGGCGCGCTGGCCGGGCGGGATTTGAGCGAAGCGCTGTCCGGCCGGCAAGCAGCCGAGCGATCGACCGGCAGCGCGGCGGCTGCGGCCCCTCGTGGCGTCCAGATCACCCGGCTCGACGTCTTGAGTGATGAGACCGTGCGCCTCGTCTTCGCGCACGCCGGCGCCATCATTGTGGACCCGCGAACTGGTAAGGCCATCGACGGCGAGGTGGCCATGCGGGAACCCGCCGCAAATCCGCGGCAGGACGATGACTCCCCCGTTGCCGCGACATCCGCGACGTTCTCCTTGCATGGTCGCACTATGGTGGCCGAGGTCGGTGACGACCCTCGGACCCTGCGGCTACGCGAAGCGACATCCCACGCTCCATCACGCCCCGTTGATGATCATGGGCGCCCGTTGGGCCGTCACGAGAGCCGCATAACGACGGTGTCGGTCGCCAAGCCGGTTGGTGGCGCACCGCCCCTGCTGTTCAGCGGTGACGTGGACGGCACCGTGCGGGTCTGGGATCCGGTGCACGGGCGTGCAATGCCGGGCTTCACCTTGCCGGGGGAGATCGTCGGTATCACGCCGCTGCGAGGGGAACTGGTCCTGGTCGACATCGGCGGTGAGATCATCGCGCTGCACCGTGCCACGACCACCGAGCACCGCGCATCCGCCGATGGAACGGGACCCAGAGCGTCGGTCACATAATCCCTGTCGGGCCTACCTCAGCTATTGGCACGACCGCCGCGGACCAGCACGAACCGTCCTTGGCTCATTGTGCGAGTTCCACCGTCGGCATCCCGGTGAGGGCGATGAGAGCTTCGGCGAAGGCGTTGAGCGCTGCGGGGGAAACGTCGCCGGGCGACACGTCGGGTGAGATCTGCACGGTCAGGCCTCCTCGCGCATTGGCGCGTATGCCGATCCGCGTCGCGTCGAGGCCGACGATGACGCGGAACCAGGTTCGAACAGTTTCGTCCAGATCGTCGGTGAGCGGCAGGGGTGCCATCCGGTCGGCACCGACCGACTCAAGGATCGTCCACTCCTGTCCGCCGAGCTCGTCCAGTAACCGGGGGATGTCAGTGCTGACGACATAAAGGCAGCGCATCCCGACCCGAGACGCCGACCCCGTATGACAACCGGCCACCAAGGACCCCACCCCGAACGACGTCAGGGCCGCATTCACCCGAGGTGACTTGACGAAGTCCTTCGGCAGTCGCCAGGCAACGCTCAGTTCGATCAATTTGGTATCGGCGGAGTGGTGTATGGAGGCGCCGTTCACCACCCTGCCGTCGAGGGCGGGCGCGGCCATCGCGATCACCTGCTCGGCCACCGAATCGAGGTCTCCTGCTCTGAGGGCACTCAAGACCGGTCCCCACGCATCTGCATGTAGGTGGCCGAGCAACTCCCAGGCACACCCGCTGAGAATCGCTTGACGGGTGCGTTCACGGTGTTCCCGGGTCTCGGACCCGGGACAGGCCGCGACCAGGCCTTTGATCAGGCATGCCGCCAGTGGACCGAGATACGACCCGATTTCCGCGACGGGCACGCCGTAGTCACGGGCGCGGCGATGCAGCGTGTCCAGATCGCAGTCGGCCTGCGCGATCCAACCCTCGACGCGCAGGCGTTCCATGGCGCTGCCGGTGCCGTAAAGCGAGGGCAGCGCGCGAGCCAACCGCGTCAGTCCCTCCGCATGCTCGCGGATCTGGGTCAGGACGGCCGAGCGCCTGGCTTCGCGGCGCAGTTCGCTATGCGGATCACGCTCGATGACCGCGGACTCCACTCCCACGATCTCCAGGAAGCCGCCTGCCAACGTCGTCGCCCACTGCTCGACGATCGGAGCGATCTCGAAGCCGTGCCGTCTGACCTGCTCGTAGTCGAGATCAGCGAGTAACCTGCGAACGCGTCCGTCGAACTCGTTACGCAGCGTGGCCTCGTCCGTGAGCGTGCCGATGTCGTATTCCTCGACCCATTCGATCAGTTCCTCGTCGTCGACGAAGGCCAGCCGCACCAGCGCGGTGACGGACAGTTGGACGAGCGCGCCGTCTCGCAGCCGAATCTGCGGGATCGTCGACGAGTGGCGTACGACGCTCCGACTGAAGGTGACGATTTCGAGATGGCCGAGCAGCGGAACCCCGGACAGCGGGCCATGACGCCCCGGGCCGAGGACTCGGCGGCGAGGCCGGCCGTTGTGTTTGACCACCACACGTTCTGACGCGTCAACGGGGAATGCGCGCCTCGGCCATTCCTCCCAGGTGATCAGTAACCCAAGTGACATCATCGCTCATTTCACACGCGGCCAGTGAGACCGGCCCGGCGGCGCTCACCGGAACGGTTTCGCCTCGTCACATTTCCCGGGTGTACAGATCGTCATCTGCCATGCGCCGCAACCGGCGTGATCGCTGCTCCTGGTAGTACCGGTCGTCGGCGAGCTCGAGCCGGGCCATGTCGCGCATGTGCCGTCCGCGCTCGCGCATTCTTGTCCGCGCATTCGCGATCTTCTCGTCCTTGGTGAGGATGCGCAGCTCGGAGGCTTCCTCCAGCTCGGCCTCCCGGGCGGCGAGCAGATTCTCGTAAGGGCTTTTCCCGCCACTTCCCATGAGCGCCTTCCCGGCCACCGGAAGAACGTCGACCAGAATGATCAGCAAGGCGAGCACGAGATGGCGGAAGAACACCGAAGTGTGCTCACCACTCAGCGTCGACAACGCCTCCATACGAATGAGCAGTCCGTCGACCTCACGGTTGGCCGACTCCTCCAACGCGATTCTCTTGTCACGGTCGGCCTCGAGTTCGCGTTGTTTCAGACGCAACCTCTCTTCCTCTTCTTTGAGCGAGCGATCCTCGGCTGCTATCTTCTGGTCGATGCCCTTCAGCGTCGCGTTGAGATCGCGGACCGTATCCTGCTGGTCTCGCATCTGACTCTTCTTCTGTAGGGCCGAAGGGCCCTCGCCGGGAAGATGAGTGTTACTCTTGCCATCGATCTCATCGTCAAGCCTGGTCTGCAGCTTGTCTAGCTGTTCACCGGCATCCTTGATCTTTTGCTCCTGTCCCGCATGCTGATGCCGCAATTGCCGCAGGCGTTCCGAGGGCTGTCCGGCCGCCTTTATCTGCTGGTCCAGCGCGTTTATCTGCTGTGTTAGGTCGCTTCGGCCGACTGCCCTGTCGGCCTCGTCCATCCGCTCCCTCCTGATGGCGGCGACCTCGGCGGTTACCTCGGGCTCGAAGATGACCAGGATGAGCGGCTCGGAGATCGTTAGCCCCAAGATCACTGACAGGAAAAGACGTGGAGCCAACGCCCCGATTTTCGCCTTACCGGACATCTTGGACCGATAGCTAGATACGAGCCACCGGTCAAGATTGAATATCGCGACAGCCCACAGCGCGCCAACGATCGCATTCACGGCGAAAGATGTCTTGAACGCCAAGGAGACAGAAACCACCATCGCCGTGCCGGCCATCACTGCCGTGGTGACGACCCCGCCCCCCAATCCCTGATATCGGGTCGTCTCGGCTCGTGGACACCGGTCGAGTATGTCGCGGTCAGCACCGCTCGCAAAGATCATGAATCGCTCGACGAAGCCGCGAGGGCCCTTCAAGCGGACCGGGGTGATGGATGAACGCATATCGGCGGACCCATTCACCGAATTGAGCGACATGAAAGTCCCGTCAATCGTCGAAGGCGCATCCTATTGCGCAGGACAGTCTAGGCGGATAAGACCCCATCGTGCGCAGCCATAGGAATTCGGATCGGGCGGAGGACTGTTGTCCCCGGTGTGGGTGATGGGCTGGAACAGGACTGACCATGGAGCGGAGGCACCCGCCAAACCGACTCCTGTGGTGCGTGCTATTTCGCCGCGCCGCAACGCATCGAGCCACGACGCTCACCCACGCCGAGCACTCGGTCCAATTCCCGGCGCTCTACGCTTTGGAATCCCTCGAAACGCCCGCGGCCGCCGCACGACGCCGATCGACCAAAGAGAGACCTTGCGGGGTGATCTACCGGGTCACCTAGAGCTTGATCTGATCGACGTGCTGTTCCACCCACGTGCGCAACAGCGCCAAGGGAACGGTCACGCTCTGCCCCAAGGAGGTGAGGGCGTATTCCACATGCAGGGGGACGGCCGGATAGATGGTGCGGTCGAGGAAGCCCGCATCTTCGAGTCGCCGCAGTGTCTGAGTCAGCACCTTCGGGCTGACCCCCTGCAGGTGGCGTTGCAACGCGCCGAAGCGCTGCGGCCCGGCCTCCAGAGCGCCGATGACCAGGGCCGACCACTTGTTGGCCAGCAGATCCAGCACGTCACGGCACGGGCAGAGCGCCGAGTAGACGTCATGATGGTCGTGCTCGCCGCTCTCACATCGCATCACCACAGCCGACCTCCTTACTTCCCAATAGATAGTAATCCTCCTTGCGGGTCACTACCATCCGGCAGATAGCTTGCGGTCGTCTCGAACGAGGACGGAACAACGAGGAGACAGCCATGAATGGATCGACGATGCGAGCGGTCAGCCAGTCGGAGTTCGGCGGCCCCGAGGTCCTGAAGGAGGTCGAAGAGGCCAAGCCTCAACCGCTGCCCACCGAGGTGCTGGTGCGCGTGCGCGCCGCAGGCGTCAACCCGGTGGACTGGAAGACCCGCGCCGGGCGCGGCATGGCGGGAGTGCTCGGCGAGCCGCCCTTCATCCTCGGGTGGGACGTGTCGGGTGTGGTGGAGGAGATCGGATTCGGCGTCACCGTGTGGAAGCCGGGCGACGAGGTGTACGGCATGCCCTGGTTCCCCCGCGCCGCCGGCGCCTACGCCGAATACGTGACCGCCCCGGCCCGCCAGTTCGCCCGCAAACCGGCCACGGTCAGCCACGAGCAGGCCGGCGCCGTGCCCCTTGCGGCCCTGACCGCGTGGCAGACGCTGGTCGACACCGCGCACGTCGAAGCGGGACAGCGGGTCCTGATCCACGCCGGCGGCGGCGGTGTGGGCCATCTGGCGGTCCAGATCGCCCGCCACCTGGGCGCGTACGTCATCACCACGGCCAGCGCCGCCAAGCACCAGTGGCTGCGTGAGTTGGGCGCCGAGGAGACCATCGACTACACGACGACCGCCTTCGAGGACGTCGTACATGACGTCGACGTGGTGCTCGACCTGGTGGGAGACGGGATCGACCACACCAGCCACCGCTCGCTGAAGGTGCTGCGCCCCGGCGGGCTCCTCATCGCGGTGCCCTCGGGCGCGGCGCACGATCTCCTGGACAGTGCCCACGCCGCCGGCGTGCGCGCCACCCCGTTCCTGGTCGAGCCGGACGGTACGGCTCTCGCCCGCATCGCCGATCTGATCGACCGTGGTGAGATCGCGGTCGAAGTCGAGGCGGTGCTGCCGCTGGGCCAAGCCGCCGAGGCGCACCAGCGCGGCGAGCAGGGCCGTACCCGTGGCAAGATCGTCCTCAGCCTCGGCTGAGCCGGCCTCGACTTCGTGACCGACTCGCTCGATTCCGCCGGGCCCTATGCTGCGCAGTGCGGATGGCGGCGGACTCCGCCCGGCAGGAGCTGACGAGTCTGATGCGAGCTGTATGGATCACCAAAGCAGGCGGACCTGAGGTGCTGACAGTACGGGAGACGGCCGACCCCGAGCCGGGCCCCGGTCAGATCCGGGTCCGGGTGCGGGCGGCCGGACTGAGCTTCTCCGACGTGATGGCCCGCCAGGGCCTATACCCAGACGCGCCCAAACCCCCGTGCGTGGTCGGATACGAGATCGCCGGCGTCGTCGACAAGCTCGGTCCCGCTGTCACCGCCTTTGCGGTCGGGACACGCGTCATGGCGTTGGTGCGGTTCGGCGGCCACGCCGACGTCGCCTGTCTTCCGGCCGAGCAGGCGGTGGAGATACCTGACGAGATGGGTTTCGAGCAGGCCGCGGCCATCCCCGTCAACTATCTCACCGCCTATCACATGCTGTTCCGGGTCGCGAGCGTACGGCCGGGCGAGCGGGTCCTGGTTCACATGGCGGCCGGTGGCGTCGGGATCGCCGTCCTGCAGCTCTGCCGGACGATCGGCGGCGTCGTCACCTACGGCACCGCATCGGCCGGCAAGCACGATGTTCTGCGCGCGGAGGGCTGTACTCATCCGATCGACTACCACAGCGACGACTATGTCCGGCGGATCCGTGAGTTGACGGACGGTGAAGGCGTGGATGTCGTGCTCGATCCGCTGGGCGGCGGCGACTGGAAGAAGGGGCTGTCCCTGCTGCGCCCGGCCGGCCGGCTTGTCGCCTACGGCTTCGCCAATCTGAGCGGCGGCGAGCGCCGCAGCCTCGGCCGGCTCATTCGACAGGCGCTCGGCGTGCCACTGATCACCCCGCTGGGGCTGATGGATCGCAACCGTACGGTCAGCGGCGTCAACCTCGGCCATCTGTGGGGTCAGATGACATTGATGCGCGAAGGACTCCAGGCCCTGGTCACGCTGTCACGTGCGGGAGATGTCACCCCGCGTATCGACGCCGTCGTCCCGTTCGCGGACGCCGCACAGGCGCATCGCCGCATCATCCAGCACCGCAACATCGGCAAGATCGTCCTAATCCCCTGACCAGGAGAATGGTGCCGTCCGCCGGCTACGAGCGAACGGCGTAGCCAGGTCTAGGAGCGCTCGATCGAGTCGTCCGGGGACCGCGTACGGATGACCTCCCATCCGTCGGCTCGCGCTAGATCGGCGAAGCGTACGGCGTCGTGGATGGCGGCGCCGCCCTGGTCGTTGTTGAAATAGACGTACGCCTGACGGCCGTCGCGGTCTTCGCCGTTCAGGGCCTCACCGATCCGCTGTAGCCAGCTTTCCAGGGCCTGGTCGCCGTATTGAGGCCAAGGGTGCGCGGCTCCCTCATGAAATCGCAGGTATATCCAGTCGGTGGTGTGCCACAAGGGTGTCAGCGGCCTGCCGCGGCGGTCCGTCCAGCACAGCGCCGCCCCGTGCCGTTCCAGTACGGCGCGCACCTCCGACGTCCACCACGACGGGTGGCGAGGCTCGACGGCGACGCGGACGTGGTCAGGGAAACAGCGCAGGCAGGATGCCAGGCGTTCGGCGTCGGCGGGCAGGGCCGGCGGCAGTTGGAGCAGGATCGGCCCGAGCTTGGCTCCAAGTCCATCGGCTGAGCGCATGAGACGGCGCACCGGCTCTTCGGGGTCCTTGAGCCGTTTCATGTGGGTCAGGTAGCGGCTGGCCTTGACCGCCATCACGAAACCGGGTGGCGTGCTGTCACGCCAGCGCACGAAGACGTCTCGCGTGGGCAGCCGGTAGAAGGCGTTGTTGTTCTCAACCGTCGGAAAGTGGTCGCCATACCACTCCAGCCACTGCCGCTGCGGCACCTCGGCTGGATAGACCCGGCCACGCCAATCCTTGTACTGCCATCCGGATGTGCCGATCAACATCCTGGATCCCTTCCCCAGCCGCGACGTGGCATACAAGCCGTGCTGTTAGCCGCCATGCCGTACGGGAACAAGACACCAATGCCAGACGACCACAAAACGCCGCCACCTCAGAATCAGGAATACCCCGGTCACACCGGCGACATGGCCCCTGAGCCACGCGACGAGATGCGGCACTACGCCGGCCGTGACCTGCTCAAAGACAAGGTCGCCCTGATCACCGGCGGCGACTCCGGGATCGGGCGGGCCGTCGCGGTCGCCTTCGCCAAGGAGGGCGCGGACGTCGCGATCGCCTATCTGAGCGAGGACGCCGACGCCGAGCACACCCGCAAACTCGTAGAAGAGACGGGGCGGCGCTGTCTGCCGCTCCGCGGCGACCTGTCCACCGCCGACCATTGCCAGAAGGTCGTGGACCGTGTGGTCGCGGAGTTCGGCGGCCTGAATGTGCTGGTCAACAACGTGGCTTACCAGGCGCCGGTCGACTCGCTGGGCGAGCTGAGCGACGAGCAGTGGGAATACACGTTCGCCGTCAACATCCACAGTTACTTCCGGGTGACGAAGGCGGCTCTGCGCCACATGGGCGAGGGCTCGGCGATCGTCAACACGTCGTCCATCAACGGGCTGCGCGGGAACAAGACGCTGATCGACTATGCGGCGACCAAGGGCGCCATCAACGCGTTCACCTACTCGATGGCGCAGAATCTCCTGGATCGCAAGATCCGCGTGAACGCGGTGGCGCCGGGTCCCGTGTGGACGCCGCTGATCCCGGCCACCTTCCCGCAGGAGAAGGTGGAGAAGTTCGGCGAGCAGGCCCCGATGAAGCGCGCCGCCGATCCTGACGAGATCGCGCCGTCGTATGTGTTCTTCGCTTCCGAGCGCCTGTCGTCCTACTACACGGGCGAGGTGCTGGCGCCCATCGGCGGCGAGACCCTGCCTGGCTGAGACCCGGCTGAGGCCCGGCTGAGCGAGCACTTTTCCCGGCCCGCTGACTGACACCACGACTGCTTGGGCCCGTAGCGGGCAGCCGTTCACGGTCGCCTGGTTGGGAGAGGTGAAGCATGCCACAGAGAGATCGGATCGCCGAGCCGTGGGGGGTTCGCACACCGTACGAGCCGGGGGACGCCTGGCCGGTCCGGGTCGACTCCTACCTGAGAGAGGGCCTCAGCGCCGGTGACGTGGACCGGTGGGTGCCGGCCGCCTCGCTGCTGCACTCCAACGGCGACGCCATGGACATCGCGGTCAAGGACGGGGCGATGGTCGGGGTGCGCGGCCGCGCCCACGACCGGGTCAACCGCGGCCGTCTCGATCCGAAGGACCTGTTCGGCTGGCAGGCCAACGCCTCCACCGACCGGCTCACCCGTCCTCTCGTACGCGAGGGCGACGAGCTCGTCGAGACCGACTGGGACACGGCGATGAGCCGGATCGTGGCACGGACCCGCGCGCTGCTGGACGAGCAGGGGCCGTCGGCGATCGGCTTCTACACCTCCGGGCAGCTGTTCCTGGAGGAGTCCTACACCGTGGCCGTCATCGCGCACGGCGGCATCGGCACCAACCACGTGGACGGCAACACCCGCCTGTGCACGGCCACCGCCGCCGAAGCGCTGAAGGAGTCGTTCGCCTGCGACGGCCAGCCGGGCTCGTACGAGGACGTCGACCACGCCGACGTGATCGCCCTGTTCGGGCACAACATGGCCGAGACGCAGCCGGTGCTGTGGAGCCGCGTGCTCGACCGGCTGGCCGGATCCCGGCCACCGGCCATCATCTGCGTCGACCCGCGGCCCACCCCCGTCGCGCGAGCGGCCGACGTTCATCTGGCCCCGCTGCCGGGCACCAACGTGGCGCTGATGAACGGCCTGCTACACGAGATCATCGCCCACGGCTGGATCGACCGCGACTACCTCGACGCCCACGTGGTGGGCTTCGACGAGCTGGAGCAGCGCGTCAAGAAGTATCCGCCCGAACGCGTGGCGGAGATCTGCCGCGTCCCGGCCGAGCAGATCCGGCGGGCGGCCGAGATCCTGGGCCGCGCCGAGCGGCTGCTGTCGACCGTGCTGCAGGGCTTCTATCAGTCCCACCAGGCCACCGCCGCGGCCGTACAGGTCAACAACCTGCACCTGATCCGCGGCATGCTCGGTCGTCCGGGCTGCGGCGTCCTGCAGATGAACGGCCAGCCCACCGCCGAGAACACCCGCGAGTGCGGCGCCGACGGCGACCTGCCGGGCTTTCGCAACTGGTCCAACGACGCGCACGTCGCCGACCTCGCGAAGGTGTGGAACCTCGAGCCGGAGCAGATCCCGCACTACGCGCCGCCGACCCATCTCATGCAGATGATGCGGTACGCCGAGGAGGGCTCGATCCGCATGCTGTGGGTGATGGGCACCAATCCCGCGGTGTCCCTGCCGGAGCTGCACCGGATCCGCTCGATCCTGTCGCAGGAGCGGCTGTTCCTGGTCGTGCAGGACCTCTTCCTCACCGAGACGGCCCGGTTCGCCGACGTCGTACTGCCCGCCGCGACGTGGGGCGAGAAGACCGGCACCCAGACCAACGCCGACCGCACGGTGCACCTGTCGGAGAAGGCCGTGGAGCCGCCCGGCGAGGCCCGCTCCGACCTCGACATCTTCCTCGACTTCGCGGCCCGGCTGGATCTGCGGGACAAGGACGGCGGTCCGCTCGTGACGTGGAAGGACCCGGAGTCGGCGTTCGAGGCGTGGAAGGAGTGCAGCCGCGGCCGTCCCTGCGACTACAGCGCCATGACGTACGGCAAGCTGCGCGAACGCGGCGGCATCCAGTGGCCGTGCGACGCCGAGCACCCCGACGGGACCGAACGGCTCTACGCCGGCGGCCGGTTCTACAGCGACCCGGACTACTGCGAGACCTACGGCCGCGACCTGGTCACCGGCGCCCCCGTGGAGCCCACCGAATATCGCGCCATGAACCCGGGCGGCAGAGCCGTCATCAAGGCCGCCGAACATCTGCCGCCACACGAACTGCCCAGCGAGGAACATCCGCTGGTCCTCATCACCGGCCGCACCCTGTACCACTTCCATACGAGGACCAAGACCGCACGCGCCCCGCAACTCCAACAGGCCGCGCCGGATGTGTGGGCCGAACTGTCCGAGCCGGACGCGCGGCTGGCGGGCGTCACCGAGGGCGACCTGCTGGAGATCGCGACCCCGCGCGGCACGGTCCAGGCCGCCGCGCGGATCACCGGCATCCGCGAAGGAGTGGTCTTCCTGCCGTTCCACTACGGCTACTGGGACACCGACTCCAGGTCCAATGATCGCGCCGGCAACGAGCTGACCATCACCGACTGGGATCCCGCGTCCAAGCAACCCATCAACAAGACGGCCGCGGCCCGCGTACGGCTGCTGGAGCGCCGGGACGCCCCGGCCCCGGCGCCCACCACGACCGCCTCGGCGCCCAGGACGGCCAGCATCCCACCGACCGCCGGCGCGCCGGGGGCCACCGCCGATGAGGACCTGGCAGGTGCGATGTGAAGATCGGACTCGTCATGCGCGACCTGCACGGCCGCGAGAACGACCTGGCCCATCACCTGCTGCTCGTCTCCGAGCGGCACAAGGCCGACCACGAGGTCTACCATCTGGCCCGCGACCTCGCCGTCTGGTCCCAGCGGCACGTCCGCGCCCTGGCCGAGGCGGCCCCCTCGTACGGCATCGACCTGTCGGCCGAGCCCGAAGGGAAGGCCACGCTCGCCGAGCGCCTGCGCGAGAGGGGCAGCGAGTTGCTGGGCCTGCGCAGCGACGCCGGCCTGCTGATGCTGCGGGATCTCCGCACCGTCTACACCGAGGCCGCCGGCATCTCCCTCGACTGGGAGATGGTCGGCCAGGCCGCCAAGGCCGCTCAGGATGACCAGTTGCTCCAGCTCGTACAGCAGTGCCACCCCGACACCCTCCGCCAGATGCGCTGGGCCAACGCCAAACTCAAGGAGTCCAGCCCCCAAGTCCTGGTCGGCTGACGCGCTCTGGCCGAGCGGCGGTGTTTGCCCCGGACGCCAGGGGCAGGGGATGCCGCGCCACTGAGCCACCACTGTTCGGCAGCCCGACCCGCTCGATCATCCGCGATCTGCGGGGTAGTTGTCATTCGTGAGGTACGGAATATGGGCGGGCGCCGTCGCGGTGTCGCTTCTCGCCGGATGCGCGAGCGCACAGGCCCCCGCCGCGACGCGCGTCGCCGAGGGCTTCTACGCCGCCGTCGCCGCCGCGGACGGCGCCGTGGCATGCGCCTACCTGACACCGTCCGCCGCTGAGTCGCTGGCCGACGACGGCGACTGCGCGAGCGCCTTGCTCGACCTGAAACTCACGGCGACCCCCGCACCCGCCCGGACCGAGATCTGGGGAGATGAGGCGCAGGTCAAGCTCGGCGGCGACACGCTCTTCCTGCACCGCAGCGGCCAGGGGTGGCGGATCCGTGCGGCGGGTTGCCGGCCGATGGGCGTGCGGCCTTACCAGTGCGAAATCGAGGGCTGAGATGCGGACCATGTTCGTGATCACGCTTGCAGGATCCGGTGAGCTGGGGCGGCTATGTGGCCTCTGCGGATTTCTGGAACCGGACGTTGCAGAACTGGCAGTCGGAATTCCTTGCCGTCCTGTCCATGGTCGCGTTGTCGATCTATCTGCGCCAGCGCGGATCACCCGAGTCGAAGCCGGTCGGCACCCCGCACGAAACGACGAGCGAGGAGAATTAGGGCAGCGCCACCGCGTGTCGACGCTTTCCACGAGGCTGGTAGGGAGGGCAAGCCGAGTGTGCCGGCATGAAAGGTGGGGGAAGGGCTGGATTATGCGCGATGAGACCAATGACCGCACGCCCGCGACGGCTGTTGTCGTCATGGACATGCTGAACACCTACGACCACGATGACGCCGAACTTCTGGCCATGAACGTGGAACCGATGGTCCCCTCCCTGTCCGAACTCATTCAGCGCGCTCGGACCACCGAAGGCGTCCAGCTTGTCTTCGTAAACGACTCTCACGGCGACTTCACGGCCACGCGGGACGACATCGTGGCTCGTGCGCTCACCGGCAGGCGCCCGGATCTCGTGAAGCCGTTGCTGCCGATAGATGACTGCGCGTTCCTGCCGAAGGTTCGGCACAGTGCCTTCTTCGGCACGCCGCTTGAATATCTGCTGCGCCGCGAGAGGATCGAGACGGTTGTGCTCGCTGGACAGGTGACGGAGCAATGCGTCCTTTACAGCGCACTAGACGCTTATATCCGGGAATTTGCCGTCCGAGTGGCTTCCAACTGCGTCGCCGCCATCCATTCGAATCTGGGTAAAGCGGCTCTGGAGATGATCGAGCGGAACATGCGCGGCGAAGTCCGCCCGGCGGAGGCATGCCTCTGAACGGCCGGGCATGAGCCCGAAGTGGCCCGGTGCACGCCCCCCATGACGGGAATCCACAATGATGGACCTTCATGGACGCAGCCGGTGCACGAGATCGAGTGGCCGCGGCCCAGGTGGCCCGCCTGGCAACCGTTGGCGCCGACGGCATCCCCCACCTTGTGCCGGTGACATTCGCGCAGCAGGAAGACCACATCGTCATCGCGGTCGATCACAAGCCGAAGAAGTCGGTGAATCTCCGGCGGCTGCGCAACATCGCCGAGAACCCGCACGTCTGCATCCTCGTCGATCACTACGCCGACGACTGGACCCAGCTGTGGTGGGCGCGGGCGGACGGCATCGCCACCATCCACGAGAACGACGAGCGCAGTGACGAGGCGCTTGCCCTGCTCGTCGCCAAATACGACCAATATCGAGAGCACATCCCCGAGGGGCCGATCATCGACATCGGGGTCACCCGGTGGACCGGCTGGTCCTACACGGCGGAATGACACATGCTCCCCATCAACCCCGACGCACCCCCACTAGCCACCGGCCGCGACGCCGACACCTAGGACGCACCGCCACGGGCGACCGCGTCCTCGCGATCGTGCTCGGCCCGCTGGAACGTCAGACGCCCCTTCGGCCGGCAGTGGCGTCGATGTTGAGCGCCGAGTCCAAGGAGCCGGTGATGAGACGGAGCGGGCAGGGAAGTCCGTGACGGCGATGCTCACGGTCGGCGGCCTTGCGCTTACCCGGGTTGTCTGCCGCGCGAGGACCAGAAGATCGCGCTGCACCTGCCCGGCACCACGCCCTGCCGGCCGGATCGTCTTCCACGGCGAACACCTGCCGGCATCCGGCCTGTTCGCCGAGCCCACCCGCCCTGGCCGTGCTTTACCTGGCCAGGGGTCTTACCTTGCCGATCTGCGGCCGTGCCCCCGGCGGGACTTGAACCCGCACTCGAGCCCTTTTAAGGGGCTTGCCTCTGCCATTGGGCTACGGGGGCGCCGCGATCATACGGCACGGACTCCGCTTCTGTAACGGGTTGGACCTTACGCCCCCGGGTGATCGTTTGTACGGCTCTCGCCCCGATTGGTCAGCGGAAAAAGCCCAGATAGGCATACATGTGCCGAGCGCCGGACAAGATCCGTCCGGCGCCCGTGAGCGGGTCAGTCTGAAATTTCAAAGCGGCACACGAGCGCCGCCGCGCGCCTCCAGCCCCAGGCGACGCCTTGTGCCGCAGGCCCGGCTAGGTCGTGTGCTTGGTCGCGGCGCGGAAGACGTCGCGAGGGTGTTCGAGCTCGCCGAGGGAGACGGTCTCACGGCGGAAGAACAGCGAGAGCGTCCAGTCGGCCACGACGCGGACCTTGCGGTTCCAGGTCGGGATCCGCGACAGGTGGTACGTGCGGTGCATGAACCACGCGGGGAAGCCGCGCAGCTTGATGCCGTAGACGTTGGCCACGCCCCGATGGAGGCCCAGCCCGGCCACCGACCCGGCGTACTTGTGGCGGTACTCCGCGAGCGGCTGGTCCCGCAGATAGGCGGTGATGTTGTCGCCGAGGACCTTGGCCTGCCGTACGGCGTGCTGGGCGTTGGGGGCGCAGTATTCGCCCGGCTTGGTGACGTCGGGAACACCGGCCACGTCGCCGGCGGCGAAGGCGTCCTTGACCCCGGCGACCGTGAGCCGCGTGGTGGTCTTGATCCGGCCGCGCTCGTCCAGGGGCAGGTCGCCGGCGTTGACGATCGGGCTGGCCTTCACGCCCGCGGTCCACACGATCGTGGCCGACTCGAACTCGTCGCCGTCCGACGTCTTGACCAGCCCGCCTTCGCAGGACTTCAGCAGGGTCTCCATCTTGAGCTCGATGCCGCGCTCGCGCAGCTGCTCGGCCGTCCATTCGCCCATCTCGGGGCCGACTTCGGGCAGGATCCGGTTGGACGCCTCGATCAGCACCCAGCGCAGCTCGTCGCGTTTGATCGACGGGTAGTACTTGATCGCGTCGCTGGTCATGTCTTCGAGCTCGGCGAGGGCCTCGATGCCGGCGAAGCCGCCGCCGACGACCACGAAGGTCAGGGCGCGCCGCCGGATGTCCTCGGCGTCCGGGCTCTCGGGGTCGGCCGACTCGGCCCGGTCGAGCAGGGCGAGGACCCGGTTGCGCAGCGCGATGGCCTCACCGACGGTCTTGAAGCCGATGGCGGCGTCGGCCAGGCCGGGGATCGGCAGCGTACGCGAGATGGATCCGGCGGCCATCACGACGACGTCGTAGGTGATTTCGCGGGCCTGACCGGCGACCGGCTCGAAGGTGAGGGTGCGCGCCTCGTGGTGCACCTTGGACACGCGCCCGTTGAGGATGCGCACCTGCGGCAGGACCCGGCGGAGCGGGGCGACGACGTGCCGCGGCGAGATGTTGCCGGCCGCCGCCTCGGGCAGGAACGGCTGGTAGGTCATGTAGGACTGGGGGTCGATGAGCGTGATCCGCACACTTCCGTCGCGCAGCTCCCGGCGGAGCGTGCGCTGCAGGCGCAGACCGGTGTAGAGGCCGACGTATCCACCGCCAACGATCACGATGTGCTTCGCTTTGGCGTTCACTTGGGTCCCCTCAGACAGCTTGTGAAATCATTCACAAGCTTACCCGAGGGCCTTGGCCCGGGCGAATACCCCATCCAGCATGATTTCCGTCACTCTTCCCGTGAAGGTGTTCTGCTGGCTCGGGTGATAGCAGCCCAGCACATGCCGGCCCTCGGGCAGCTCGACCTCCACCCCGTGCCCGAACGGCGGCCGCCGCGGCGGCCGATAACCGGCCTCACGCAGCACCGGCCACAGCGCCTGCCAGGCGAAACCGCCGAGCGCCACGATCACCCGGGGATCGACCAGCTCCAGCTCCCGGCGCAGCCAGGGAAGGCACGTGTCGCGCTCCTCGACCGTCGGCTTGTTCGCGGGCGGCGCGCAGCGCACGGTCGCGACCATGCGCGCCCCCAGCAGCCGCTGCCCGTCCCCCGCATAGGTGCTGGTCGGCTGGGCCGCCAGCCCGGTCCGATACAGTGACGCGAAAAGCCAGTCGCCGCTCCGGTCTCCCGTGAAGACCCGCCCCGTACGGTTGCCACCGTGCGCGGCGGGCGCCAGCCCGACGATGAGCACCCGCGGATCGTCGTCGCCCCATCCTGCGATGGGACGGCCCCAGTATGTCTCGTCCGCGAACGCCTTCCGCTTCACGTCGGCGACGTCCTCACGCCACTCCACCAGCCGCGGGCAGGCCCGGCAGACCGACACGCGCGCCGTCAACTCGCCGAGCGTACGGCTCTCGCGCGCCAGCTCGGCGACCTCGGCGCCCGAGCCTGCCACGGGCGTGTCCGGCGTCGCCGGATCGTCCGGCCAGCCCGATCCAGGAGGTACGAAACTCATCCCCCGAGGTTAGGGCGTGGCCGACACTCCCTAGCCGGCCGACGGCGACGGCGACGGCGTCGGAGCAGGCGAAGGCGCAGGAGTAGGAGCAGGAGCGGCGGGCAGGCATGCCGGTGACGGATCCGGCATGGGCACGGACTTGCCGTCCTGGATCAGCGTCCTCTTCTGGGCGAGCATCTCGGAGACGCGGGTCAGCGGCAGCGGATACGTGGAGTCGCTCGTGGGCTCGCCGCCGCACGTCTGCGTCAGCATGTAGCCATACATTTCCGGCTGCAGCCGGATCGGCCGCCCGTCCTGGTCGTAGAGCCGCACACCATGCAATGGCGTCCCGTCCGCCGCATACGGGACGATGTTGTAGACCTCGCCGCCGAAACCGGACTCATATTTGATCGCGAGCGCCACCTGCCGGTCTTGCGAGAATCCCGGATAGCCGTCCTCATCCGCGGCGGCGGCGCCCATGGCCACGCCGCTGAGCAGCGCAAGCGCCGCCGCCGCGTTCGTGATGAAGAGCACCGCACGCCACGACCGCGATCTCGGCTCGCCGGCCATGGTGCGCATTCCCAGCCACACCGAGATCCAGATGGCGCCGAGCGCGAACAGCCATCCCACGATGTGCGACGGCACGATCTGCGGCTGCTCCACAAGCGATAACCCGAGCACCGCCAGCGCGTATCCACGGAACACCCACCACGCCGGGCGCAGATCCGGCAGGAACGCGACGGCCTGCCGGTAGGCCGTCAGCCCCAGCATCCGCTCGTGGGCGCGGAGTGGCAGCCCGGCGAGCCCCCGCCGCAGCCCCCGCCGCTGTCCGCGCCGCGCGGGCGACGGCCGCGTGTCCCCGGCTCCCGCGTTCCCAGACTCGGGCTCGTAGGCGGCCCGGAGTTCGGCCGCGTACGCCTCGGGCGAGCCGAGCCGCTCCTCGAGCGGGGTCTCCGACTCGGCCGCGATGTCGGCCAGGTGGTCGTCCAAATCCTCGAGCAGCTCGTCTCGCTCGGCCTCGGGCAGGTCGGCCAGGGCATCCCGTACGGCTTGCGCATATTCGCCCGGAGTCATCACTCGCCAACCTCCTTGAGCAGGCCCTTCATAGTGACGGCGAAGGACGTCCACGTCTTCGCGGACGACGAGAGCAGCGCGCGGCCGGCCTCGTTGAGCCCGTAGTACTTACGGTGCGGGCCTTCGTCGGACGCGACCACGTACGACGTGAGAGCGCCGGCCTTGAACAGGCGGCGCAACGTCCCGTAGACCGAGGCGTCGCCGACCTCGGACAGGCCCGCGTCGCGTAGCCGGCGCACCACGTCGTAGCCGTAGCCGTCACCTTCGCGCAGCACGGCGAGCACGGCGAGATCGAGGACGCCTTTCAGCAGCTGGCTAGTGTCCACACAATGCAGAGTACTGCGCAATGCGCACTACCGGAAGGCCAGCGACCAGGCGATCCCGTCGAGGATGTCGTGCTCGCTCACAACGACCTCGGCGAAGCCGTAGCGGGCCACGATCCGGTCGAGGATGAGCGCTCCGGCGCCGATGACGTCGACCCGGCCCGGGTGCATGACCGGGATGGCCGCCCGCTCCTCGTGCGTCATGGTCAGCAGCCGCGCCGTGATCTCGTGCACCTGCCCGGCCGGGATCACCGAGCGGTGGATGGCGGCCGAGTCGTACGCCGGGAGGCCGAGGGCGATGCCCGCGACCGTGGTCACCGATCCGGCGAGGCCGACCAGCGTGCGTGCGTCCCTGATCGGGACGGCCTGCTCCACCCGGTCGAGCGCCGCCTCGATGTCGGCCGTCGTGGCGGCGATCGCGGCCGCGTCGGGCGGGTCGTCCTTGAGATGCCGCTCGGTGAGCCGCACGCACCCGATGTCGACCGACAGGGCGGCCTCGACGACGGCCGACCCGACGACGAACTCGGTGGACCCGCCGCCGATGTCGGTCACGAGGAACGGCTCGTCGTGGCCGGTCAGCCCACGGGTGGCCCCGGTGAACGAGAGCCGGGCCTCCTCGTCGCCGCTGATCACCTCGGGCGGCACGCCGAAGATCTCCCGCACGCCCGCGACGAACTCGTCGCGGTTGGCGGCGTCGCGGGTCGCGCTGGTGGCCACGACACGCACCCGCACACCCTCCCCGATCAGCTTCCGATAGCCGCGCATGGCCGTGAACGTGCGTTCAAGCGCCTCCGGCGCCAGCCGCCCGGTCTTGTCCACCCCCTGACCGAGCCGGACGATCTCCATGGTCCGCTCGACGTCCGTGAGGGTGTCGCCGTCGATGTCGGCGATCAGGAGCCGCACCGAATTGGTCCCGCAGTCGATCGCCGCGACCCTGGTCATGAATCCTCCGCGAGACATGGGTTGAGCCACCATTCGGGAAGCAGGTCGAGCGCCTCGCGGCCGAACGGGTTGACCCCCGGGACGGCCAGCTCGTGCGCGACCAGGGCGTGCAGGCATTTGACCCGGTCGGGCATGCCGCCGGCGCTCTGTGTGCCGGGTGGCAGCGGCTCGAGGCCGTCTTCCTTGGCGGCCGCATCCCGGCGGGCCACGTAATCCTCGTGGGCCGCGCGATAGGCCTCGGCCGGCTCGGGATCCGCGGCGAGCCGATCCTGCATCCGCCGCATCAGCCCGGACGCCTCCAGCGTGCCGATGGCCGATGCCGCCTTCGGGCAGGTCAGGTAGTAGAGCGTGGGAAACGGCGAGCCGTCGGCGAGGCGGGGCGAGGTCTCCACCACGTCGGGACGCCCGCAGGGACACCGATGCGCGACCCCGCGCATCCCCCGCGGCGAACGGCCCAGCTGCGCCTCCACGGCCGCCACATCGGCCGGGTCAACCACCCGTCGCAACCCCCTTGCCGCTGTCCGCGGCCTGCACAGATTCCCACAACGTCAGATACCAGGGGGCCTTGGCCGCGTTCTTCGCGGCCAGTTTGGCCGTGGCACGCCCCGGATCGTCGTCGAGCACCACGTAACACTTGGCGTCCGGCTCGCACATGTGCAGCCGGCGCTTTGCCTGCTGCTTTATGTATTCCGGGTCTTCGAGCTGCTTGCGCCGCTCGACCAGCTTGCCGAGCTGCTGCAGCGCCGCCGTCTTCTGCTGCTCGAGTTGCGCGATCTGGCGGCGCTGCGCGACGTATTCACGAATCGGATAGGCGAGGCTCATGGAGATGGCGCACACGACGACCGCCAAGATCGCCGCCCGTCCTGTCAGCTGAGGGCGTTTAGTGCTCATCTACCTCGCTTCGCTCAGCGGCTCGGGTGCTCAGACCCGGCGCCCTCCCTCGTCAGGCCGGACGCCGGCACACCCTCCTGGGCCATGGTTGCCCAATCTAGCCGTGAAAGCGCGGGAAAGCCGCGCGACCCGCGTAGCGCGCCGCGTCGTCCAGCAATTCCTCGATCCGCAACAACTGGTTGTACTTGGCGACGCGGTCGGAGCGGGCCGGCGCGCCGGTCTTGATCTGGCCGCAGTTGACCGCGACCGCGAGGTCGGCGATCGTGACGTCCTCGGTCTCGCCCGAGCGGTGGCTCATCATGCAGCGGTAGCCGCTG
This sequence comes from Streptosporangiaceae bacterium NEAU-GS5, assembly GCA_017592665.1. Taxonomy (GTDB): domain Bacteria; phylum Actinomycetota; class Actinomycetes; order Streptosporangiales; family Streptosporangiaceae; genus NEAU-GS5. Next base: position 83,949 of record JAGFNW010000027.1, read on the forward strand.
CGGTGCGCGAGGTCGACGGCGTCGAGGGTCTCGCTCAGCGTGCCGATCTGGTTGACCTTGACCAGCAGCGCGTTGGCCGTGCTGTCGGCGATGCCACGCGAGAGCCGCTCAGGGTTCGTCACGAACAGGTCATCGCCGACGAGCTGGACCTTCGAGCCGAGCGCCGTCGTGATCGACTTCCAGCCGGTCCAGTCTTCCTCGTTCAGCGGGTCTTCGATCGAGACCAGCGGATAGTTGGCGACCAGGTCGGCGTAGAACTCGATCAGCTGGTCGGCCGACAGGCCCTTGCCGTCGATCGTGTAGACGCCGTCCTTGTGGAACTCGCTGGCGGCCACGTCGAGCGCGAGCGCCACATCGGTGCCCGCGCGGAAACCCGCCTTCTCGATGGCCACCAGGATCAGGTCGAGCGCGTCGCGGTTGGACGGCAGGCTGGGCGCGAAGCCGCCCTCGTCGCCGAGACCGGTCGCGTACCCCTTCTGCTTGAGCACGCTCTTGAGCGCGTGATAGACCTCGGCGCCGGTGCGCACGGCCTCGGAGAACGTGTCGGCGCCGATCGGCGCGATCATGAACTCCTGGATGTCGACGTTGGTGTCGGCGTGGGCGCCGCCGTTGAGGATGTTCATCATCGGCACCGGCAGCAGGTGCGCGTTGGGGCCGCCGACGTAGCGGAAAAGCTGCAGGTCGGCGCAGGCGGCGGCGGCCTTGGCCACGGCCAGCGAGACGCCGAGGATCGCGTTGGCCCCCAGCTTCGCCTTGTTGGGCGTGCCGTCCAGATCGATCATGATCTGGTCGATGATCCGCTGCTCCTCGGCGTCGATGCCGAGGATCTCGTCCTGGATCTCGTCGGTGACGGCGAGCACGGCCCGCTCGACACCCTTGCCGAGGTAGCGGCTCTTGTCGCCGTCGCGCAGCTCGACGGCCTCGAACTGGCCGGTGGACGCGCCGCTGGGGACGGCGGCGCGGCCGGTGCTGCCGTCTTCGAGCAGCACCTCGACCTCGACCGTCGGGTTACCCCGGGAATCGAGGATCTCGCGGGCGTGTACGGCCTCGATGGAAGCCACGGAGCTCTCCTAAGGAGTGGCTGGACAAACTGGCGTCGAAATCCTAGCGGCCCTGCCTGGACTCCCACGCTTCGACCCGGCGGCGGTAGGCGCGCGCGGCGGCGCGAAGGTCGGCCTCGAGGTCGCGGTCGCCGGCCTGCCGTACGAGATCGAACAGATCGCCGAGACCCTCGGCGAGCTCGGGCGGCGCGCCGGCGCGGGCCGCCTTGCGGAGCAGCTGCGCGGCGAGGATCAGCGCGGGCTGCCCCATCGGGACGTCCACGGCCGACCGGCCGGCCTTCTCCGCCTTCTTGATCGCCTCCCAGTTGGCGTTGACCTCGTCGGCGCCGCTGACCTCGACGCCCGCGAACACGTGCGGATGCCGGCGGATCAGCTTGGTGACGATGCCCTCGGCCACGTCGTCGACGTCGAAGCCCTCGGCGATCCGCGAATGGAACGCCACCTGGAACAGCAGGTCGCCCAGCTCCTCCTTGAGCGCACCGTAATCACCGGATTCGATGGTCTCCACGACCTCGTAGGCCTCTTCGAGGAGATACGGGACGAGCGTCTCATGGGTCTGCCGCCCATCCCACGGGCACTCTTCGCGCAGCCGGTCCATCACCTCGACCATGTCGAGCAGGCGCGCCCCTGGCAGGTCGTACGACCCGGGGATGACCTCGATCTCCGGCGGGTCGTCGAGCGCCAGCGCCGCGTGTCCCGCGGCGCGCAGGAAGCCCGCGTCGCCGTCCTGCGCGGCAAGCCAGACCACATTCCCCGTACGGCTCTCGCCGACGATCCACACCGGATCGTCCTTGACCGTGACGGGCCCGTCCAGATACGGCAGCAGCGGATGATCCGCCGCCCCGGTGAACACGGGCCCGTCCCGCAGCGCCGCCCACGCCTGCGCGCTGAGCAACCCGGGAGCCACCCGCGGCGAGGAGGTGACGACGATGAGGGCCATCAGGGAGTGGCGGCCGCCGGAGCGGGCGAGGCCGGGATCTTGCCGAAGCGCTCGTCGGCCACCCAGCCCTTGGTGGCGTCGAACTGGCCGTAGCGCGGGTTGACCCGGAGCGGGATCACCTTGTCCATCTCCTGCGCCAGCTTGGCGGCGGCGGCCTGCTGGGCGGCCTGATCCTGCCCCGCGCCCATCTGCTGGAGCAGCTTGTTGCGCTGGACCAGCGCCTTGATGGCGTCCGGCAGGCGGGCCGGCGTGATGCCGGACTGGACCGCGACCTGCTCGAGCTGCTGCATGCCGCCCTGGCCCTGCGCGACCTGGGTGAGCACGGCGTCGATCTCACCCGGAGTTACGGTGATGCCCTTGCTCGTGGCGTACTGGTCGGTCTGCACCTCGAACATGATCTGCTGCAGGATCACCTGGGGGACCGAGCCGGCCAGCTGCATGTTCGCAGTATTGATCTTGTGCGAGGTCAGATACTGCTGGTAGCTGCGGACGTCGGCGTCCAGCCGATCAGAGGTGATCCGCTCCTGGCCGACGATGGCGGCCGCGCCCGCGTGGACCGGACCGCATCCCACAAGCGCGGCTCCTGCGGCCACGGCGACGAGCAGCACACGAATGGACTTCTTAGAGATCTCAGAAGTCGGCATGAGATTTCTCCGGAACACTGACATTCCTCTCAGGGCAAGTGCCGGTCACTTTACCCCGGCAGGTTCCAGGAACATCGCCTGGACCAGGTCACCACACCATTTCAGCAGGTCGAGATCGCGAAGCGGCCGGCCGCCGATCGGCTTGGTCTTGGGCGCGGGCACGAGCAGGATGTCGGTCGCCTGCTTGTAGATCGCGCTTGGATAGAGCCGCTTGAGCCTGACCTGCTGTGAATCCAGCAACGTGACCGGGGCGAACTTGATGTTCGTGCCCATCAGCTGCACGTCGGTCAGCCCCGCCTTCCGGGCCCGGATGCGGAACCGCGCCACTTCGAGCAGGTTGTCGACCTCGAGCGGCGGCCTGCCGTAGCGGTCGGTGAGCTCGTCGCGCACGGCCGTGATGTCGGTGTCGGAGCCGATCGCGGCGATCCGCTTGTAGGCCTCCAGGCGCAGCCGCTCGGAGGTCACGTATTCGTGCGGGATGTGCGCGTTGATCGGCAGCTCGACCTTGACGTCGCCGCGCTCGGGCGGCTCCTCGCCGGTGAGCTTCTGCTTCTGCTCCTGGACGGCCTCGGACATCATCCGGACGTACAGGTCGAAGCCGACGCCCGCGATGAAGCCCGACTGCTCGGCGCCGAGGATGTTTCCGGCGCCGCGGATCTCCAGGTCCTTCATCGCCACATACATGCCGGCGCCCATCTCGGTGTGCTGGGCGATCGTGGCCAGCCGCTCGTGCGCCGTCTCGGTGAGCGGCTGCTCGGGCGGATAGAGGAAGTAGGCGTAGCCGCGCTCGCGGCCCCGGCCGACCCGGCCGCGCAACTGGTGCAGCTGCGACAGCCCGTAGTTGTCGGCCCGGTCGACGATCAGTGTGTTGGCGTTGGGCACGTCGAGCCCGGACTCCACGATCGTGGTGCAGACCAGCAGGTCGTACTCGCGCTCCCAGAAGCCGATCATGATCTTCTCGAGCTGCTGCTCGTTCATCTGACCGTGCGCGATGGCGACCCGCGCCTCGGGGACGAGCTCACGCAGCCGCGCCGCCACCTTGTCGATCGACCGCACCCGGTTGTGCACGAAGAACACCTGGCCGTCGCGCATCAGCTCGCGCCGCACGGCCGCCGCGATCTGCTTCTCGTCGTACGGCCCGACGAAGGTGAGGATAGGGTGCCGCTCCTCGGGTGGGGTGAGGATCGTGGACATCTCGCGGATCCCGGTGAGGCCCATCTCCAGCGTGCGCGGGATCGGCGTGGCCGACATGGCCAGCACGTCGACCTGGGTGCGCAGGTGCTTCATGGCCTCCTTGTGCTCGACGCCGAACCGCTGCTCCTCGTCCACGATGATCAGGCCGAGCTGCTTGAACCTGACCTCGGGGCTGAGCAGGCGATGCGTGCCGATCACGATGTCGACCGCGCCGCTGCGCAGTCCTTCGATCGTCTCGCGCACCTCGCCGTCGCTCTGGAAGCGGGACATCGGCCTGACCGAGACCGGGAAGCTGGAGAACCGCTCGGCGAAGGTGGACATGTGCTGCTGGACCAGCAGCGTGGTCGGCACCAGCACGGCCACCTGCTTGCCGTCCTGTACGGCCTTGAAGGCCGCCCTGACCGCGATCTCGGTCTTGCCGTAGCCGACGTCGCCGCAGATCAGGCGATCCATCGGCACCGGCCGCTCCATGTCGCGCTTGACCTCGTCGATGGCCTCGAGCTGATCGCCCGTCTCCGCGTAGGGGAAGGCGTCTTCCATCTCGCGCTGCCACGGCGTGTCGGGGGCGAACGGGTGGCCGGGAGAGGCCATGCGGGCGCTGTAGAGCCGGATCAGCTCGCCGGCGATCTCGCGGACCGCCTTCCTGGCCCGGGTCTTGGCCTTGGCCCAGTCGGCGCCGCCCATCCGGTTGAGCGTGGGCGACTCGCCGCCGACGTAGCGGGTCACCTCGTCGAGCTGGTCGGTCGGCACGTACAGCCGGTCGCCCTTGGCGTATTCGATCACGAGGTATTCGCGGGTGGCGCCCTGGACCGTGCGCTGGACCATCTCGAGGTAGCGGCCGACGCCGTGCTGCTCGTGCACGACGTGGTCGCCGACCTTGAGCTGGAGCGGGTCGACCATGTTTCGCCTGCGGCTCGGCAGGCGGCGCATGTCCTTCGTGGACGCCTTCTGGCCGACCAGGTCGAGGTGGGTCAGCACGGCCAGGTCGCGGGTGATGAACCCGTGCTCGAGCCGGGCCGTGGTCACGTGCACGACGTCGCGCCGGGGCCGCTCGTCGACGGACGGCACCAGCCGCGCGGCCACATCGACGCCCTTGAGCAGCTCGACCATGCGCTCGGCCGGGCCGTGCCCCTCGCTGAGCAGCACCACGGCGCGGCCGTCGCCGAGCCAGCCCTTGATGTCGGCGAGCGCCCGCTGGGTGTCGCCGCGGTAGGCCTCGACGTCGTGCGCGTCGATGTCGGCGCCGTCGCCGAACGGGGCTATCGTCCACCACGGCTGGCCGAGCTCGCGGGCCTGCGCCTGGACCTCCTCCAGCGTGTGGAACGCCGACGCGGACAGGTCGATCGGCGCCTCTCCCCCGGCCGCCGCGGTGATCCACGACGCCTCGAGGAACTCCTGGCTGGTGCGCACGAGCTCGACCGCGCGGCCGCGGATCCGCTCGGGGTCGCACACGAACACGCCCGCGCCCGCGGGCAGGTGGTCGAGGAGCAGATCCATCTCGCCGGCCAGCACGGGCGCGAACGCCTCCATGCCCTCGACCGGCACGCCCTCGGCCAGCTGGTCGAGGATCTCGCGGAGCGCCGGGTGCTCCTCGGCCAGCTCGGCGGCGCGCCGCCGCACGTCCGGTGTGAGCAGCAGCTCCCTGCAGGGTGCGGCGAACAGGCCTTCCTCGGCCACCTCGAGCGACCGCTGGTCGGCCACCTTGAACCAGCGGATCTCCTCGACCGTGTCGCCCCAGAACTCCAGCCGCAGCGGGTGCTCCTCGGTGGGCGGGAACACGTCGAGCAGGCCGCCGCGCACGGCCACCTCGCCACGCTTTTCGACCATGTCGACCCGGTGGTAGCCGTTGGCCACCAGCTGCTCCACGACGTCTTCGAGATCGGCGTCGTCGCCGGCGTGTAGCCGTACGGGCAGAAGGTCGCCGAGACCGGCGACGATCGGCTGCAGCACGGCGCGGACCGGCGCCACGACCACCTTCAGCGGGCCCGCGGTGACGTCGCCGGCGACCGGATGCGCCAGGCGCCGCAGCACGGCCAGCCGCTGCCCGACCGTGTCGCTGCGGGGCGACAGGCGCTCGTGCGGCAGTGTCTCCCACGCCGAGAAGACCGCCACGTCCTGCTCCGACAGCAGGCTGGTCAGCGCCGCGGCCAGATCCTCGGCCTCGCGGCCGGTCGCGGTGATCGCCAGCATCGGCCGGAGGTGGGCCAGCCGGGCCAGCGCGAACGGGCGGAGAGCGGCCGGGGCGACGAAATCGGTGGCGTGAGCCAGGGAGTCTTCGGGCAGGGCGACGAGATCGAGCAGTCCGGAAAGAGTCATTTGCTCCCCACGATGGCAGCGCGACCACCCCCGTCCTCATGAGGTACGGGGGTTTCGGCTCCTAGGTTACCTCTCCCGAACGCCGGAAATCCCGCATGATCCGAATCCGGTTGACTACGCTTCGTGACATGTCACAGGTTCTCGACAGCATTGCCGACGGCGTCTTCACGCACCGGATCCGCGAGCAGTGGACCGAACAGCTCGGCCGCCGGCTCGACATTCTGATCGCCGGCTGCGGCCGGGAGACTGTGATCTTCGAGGATCGGCTGGACAGCCGGGTCGTCGGAATCGACGAAGACCGCCCGCCGCTTCGGGTGCACACGGCCTCCCGCGCCGACCTCGCCGCCTGGCATCTGGGCGACCTGCGCGCCGTGCCACTGCCGCCCCGCGCCTACGACGTGGTGCAGGCGCCGTTCCTGCTGGAGCGGATCGAGCACGCCGAGCTCGTGCTCGACCGGCTGGTGGCGGCGCTGCGCCCGGGCGGCCTGCTGCTGGTCCGCCTCCGCGACCGGGCCAGCGCGTACGGCTTCTGCGTGCGGATGACCCCTTCCTGGGCGCGGCGCGCGCTCTGGAAGGGGTTCGTCCGCGCGGGCACGGTCGGGCCTCTGCCGGCCGTCTACGAGGAGGTGTCCTCACGCGAGGGCCTGCACGCCTACTGCCTCATGCGGGGCCTGATGGTCGCCGAAGAGTATCCGGCGACCAGCGGCGACGCCCGCATCGGGCCGCGCGCGAGCCTGACCGGCATGGTCTGCCGGCTGGTCGACCGGCTCTCCGGAGGCCGCCTTCCGTCGGACCACGACGAGATCGCCTTCGTGATCCGCAAGCCGCAGAACCACTTCGCCCGGCTCATCTGAGCGTGAACACGGGCTCCCAGGATCCTGGTTTCTGGCTGTTCTCCCGATATCCGGTGAGCTGGGCGACCTCCGTGCCGTCGACCTTCACCAGCACGTACGCGTTGCTGAACTCGTTCTTGCACGTGCCGGCGCATTTGAGCGCGATCAGGTGATCGTTGTCGGCCCAGGCGACCAGCTGCTCCATCACCTGCGTGCCCACGATCGCGCCGGTGGCGGCGTCGCGGACCGTGGTCTGCGGACCGGGAGCGGCGCCCGCCGCGGCCAGGAGCATCCCGTCCGGAGAGAATCCGGCCTCCATGTACTGCTGTTCGCGCGACCACCCGGGGGGCGGCGGCACGGTGGTGCCGTCGAGATCGTAGAAGATCCTGCCGGGCTTGCCGGGCGCCATCTCCGAGATGCGGCTCCCGTCGGCACTCCACTGGAAGGGGGTGGGCCGCGCCGTGTAGAACCCTTCGTCCGGGGGTGGGGCAGACCGGAAAACGGCCGACCTGGCCGCCGCGTCCACGAGGTAATAGCCCGGGCGCTTGATCGGCGGCACGGTCGACGAGGTACGCGCCTTGTCGCGGTATTTCGCGGAGGTCGGGTCGCGGTCATACGCGGTGGCGAGCAGCTTGGTCCCGTCGGGAGACCAGTCGACCGTGGCGACCGGGTGATCCAGGTCGATCCACGCCGTCACCTCGCGCGTGGTCAGATCGAGCAGGCCGATGCGCCTGGCGGGCAGCGGCCACTCCAGCACCGCGGCCTGCCGCAGTCCCGGCGCCACCGCTATCACCCCGTACGGAACCTCCAGGTAGGTCCCGGTGGTCGGGTCATAGACGTGCCAAGTCCGGTGAACGACGGTGTAGCCGTCGGCCATGTCCTCGTACTTCCAGCTCGACCACGCGGATATGGCCACCCGACCCGCGGCGACGAACCGCTGGGGAGGGGCGTTGTCCGCGATGGCCTGGATGTCGGTCTGGATGTCGGTCGGCGCGGACGTGGGGTCACCCGCCCGGATCGTTCCCGTCGGCGCCTCGCCTCCGCGGATGCCCGGCAGGATCAGCGCGACGGCCACGGCCGCGGCCACGGCCATCAGGCCCGTGCCCAGGTGGATGAAGCGCCGTCTGCGTCGGCGGCGCAGCGCGCGACCGGCGAGCCCGGGCGGCACACGCGCCTCCTGCGCCCACTCTCGGAGCGTTTCCCTGATCTGGGTGTCCATGTTCACGGCTTCAGCTCCTCGAACTCGGGTGACAGCGCCCGCAGGCGGGCCAGGGAGCGATGGGCCGTGCTGCGCACGGTCCCGACGGAGCAGCCCATGATCCGTGCGACCTCTTTCTCGGGCAGATCTTCGAAGTAGCGCAACACGAGGACGGCCCGTTGCCGCGGGGTCAGGCGGGCAAGGGCCTGGCGTAAGGCCAGCCGGAGATCGACGGCTGGAGAGCGGTCGTATTCGGGTGGTTCGGGAAGGACGGCGGCCACGGTCTCCCTGCGCCGCCAGGCCGACCGCCACCAGCTGATCTGCTGGTGGTACATGATCCTGCGGACGTACGCCTCCGGGTCCTCCACTTTCGACCAGCGGTCCACGATCTTGGCCAGCGCGGTCTGCAGCAGGTCTTCCGCCGCGTGCTGGTCGCCGCCGGTCAGCAGGTAGGCAAGGCCCATCAGAGCCGGCGACCGGACCGCCACGAACTCGCGGAAGCGTCTCTCTTCTGCCGCGTCCACGCTCACCTCCGTTGGTTGGTGTCAGCGGTGAATGTCTGTCCTGAATGACGCGCCGGCGTGGTCCCCTCTATGCAAGGTGAACCCGAATCGCCTCACTGTTTGCGAACCGGGTAGAAGTGGGGGCATGAAAGCGCTGCTCAAGGAGCGGGCCGAGCCGGGGCTTCGGCTCGCCGACGTCCCCCGGCCGGTCCCAGGAGCGGGTGAGGTGCTGATCCGAGTCTTGCGTACCGGAATCTGCGGCACCGACCTACATATCCGGAAATTTGATGACTGGGCGCGTCAGACGCTCAAGCCCCCGCTGATCGTCGGGCACGAGTTCAGCGGCGAGGTCGTCGAGCTCGCGCCCGGCGTGACCGACATCGCCATCGGCGACCTGGTCAGCGGCGAAGGGCACCTGGTCTGCGGCAAGTGCCGCAACTGCATGGCCGGGCGGCGTCACCTGTGCATCCACACGATCGGCCTCGGCGTCAACCGCGACGGCGCCTTCGCCGAGTACGTGACGCTGCCGGCGACCAACGTCTGGGTGCACCGCACGCCGGTCGACCCCGACATCGCGGCGATCTTCGACCCGTTCGGCAACGCCGTGCACACGGCCCTCGCCTTCCCCCTCGTCGGCGAGGACGTCCTCGTCACCGGGGCCGGGCCGATCGGGCTCATGGCCGCGGCCGTGGCCGCCCACGTGGGCGCGCGCAACGTGGTCGTCACCGACGTCAGCCCCGAGCGGCTCGCGCTCGCCGAACGCCTCGGCGTCAGCCTCGCGCTCGACATAAGGCACGACACGCTCGAGGACGGCATGCGCAAGCTGAGCATGCGCGAGGGCTTCGACGTGGGCCTGGAGATGTCCGGAAACCCGGCCGCGGTGCGCGACATGATCGCGCACATGACGCACGGCGGCCGGATCGCCATGCTCGGCCTGCCGGCCGAGGAGTTCGCGATCGACTGGGCCACGGTCGTCACCTCCATGCTCACCATCAAGGGCATCTACGGCAGGGAGATGTTCGAGACCTGGTACAACATGTCGGTCCTGCTGGAAAAGGGCCTCGACCTGTCCCCCGTGATCACCCACCGCTTTGCGTACGAGGACTTCGACGCGGCCTTCGACACGGCGGCGAGCGGGACCACCGGCAAGGTCATCCTGGATTGGAGCGCCTGAATGTTCGACAACGTACGCGCCGACATCCGCGCCACGCTCGACGAGATCACCGCGGCCGGCCTGCGCAAGCCCGAGCGGGTCATCGCCACCCCGCAGGGCGCCGAGGTGAAGGTCGGCGGGCGGCAGGTGCTGAACTTCTGCGCCAACAACTACCTGGGTCTCGCCGACGACCCCACCGTGCTCGAGGCCGCCCATGAGGCCCTCGACCGCTGGGGGTACGGCATGGCGTCGGTGCGGTTCATCTGCGGCACCCAGAAGGTGCACAAGGAGCTCGAGGGGCGGCTGAGCGAGTTCCTCGGCGCCGAGGACAGCGTCCTTTACAGCTCGTGCTTCGACGCCAACGGCGGCGTCTTCGAGACGCTCCTGGACGACCGTGACGCGGTGATCTCCGACGCGCTCAACCACGCCAGCATCATCGACGGCATCCGCCTGTCGAAGGCCCGGCGCCTGCGCTACGCCAACCGTGACATGGCCGAGCTGGAGACCCGCCTCAAGGAGGCGTCCGATGCGCGCCGCAAGCTGATCGTCACCGACGGCGTGTTCTCCATGGACGGTTACGTCGCGCCCCTCCGCGACATCTGCGACCTCGCCGACCGCTACGGCGCCATGGTCATGGTCGACGACTCCCATGCGGTCGGCTTCGTCGGCAAGCGCGGCCGCGGCACTCCTGAGCTGCACGGCGTGACCGAGCGGGTGGACATCATCACCGGCACCCTCGGCAAGGCCCTCGGCGGCGCGAGCGGCGGCTACGTCGCGGCCCGCGCCGAGATCTGCGCGCTGCTGCGCCAGCGGTCCCGGCCCTACCTGTTCTCCAACTCGCTCGCGCCGATCATCGCGGCGGCCTCGCTGCGCGTGCTCGACCTGCTCGAGACCTCGGGTGAGGCCAGAGAGCGGCTGCGCGCCAATACGGCCCGCTTCCGCACGGCCATGACGGCCGCTGGATTCGACATCCTCCCCGGCGACCACCCGATCGTGCCCGTCATGATCGGCGACGCCTCCGAGGCCGGGCGGATGGCCGACCACCTGCTCGAACTCGGGATCTACGTGATCGGTTTCTCCTATCCCGTGGTCCCGCACGGCCAGGCCCGCATCCGCGTCCAGCTCTCGGCCGGCCACACGCCCCAAGACGTCGACCGCGCTGTATCAGCCTTCATCAGCGCCCGAAATAACCCCTGACCAGGAACAATCAATTGGTGGCCGACGCTTCGGCTGAGGCGGCCGCCCCTGGTCCGGTAAGCTATACCCAACTAATTCGACCGGAAATCAGAAAATTGTCGGGACATATGACTGACTGGACCCCTGACGCCCGCGAGCTGGCCGATCTGGAGCTGCTGCTGTCGGGTGCGTACGCGCCGCTCACGGAATTTCTCGGCGCGGCCGATGTCGAGGCCGTCATCGAGCGGGGGCGGCTGGCCGACGGCACGCCCTGGCCCGACCCGATCACGCTGGCGCTGCCCGAAGACGTTCCGGTCGGAGCCCGGGTCACGCTGCGCGACCCGGAGGGCGCGTCGGTCGCCGTGCTGACGGTCACCGAACGTTTCGGCCACCACGCGGCCGGGCCCCTCGAGGCGCTCGACCGGCCGATCTTCGGGCCGTTCGCGCGGCTTCGCCGTACGCCGGCCGAGGTGCGCAAGGAAGTCGGCGACCGCGACGTGCTCGCGGTGACCATGCGCGGCCCCCTCGACGCGGCCACCCTCGACGACGTCGCGGCCACCGCCGAAGAGCTGGAGGCCGGGGTGCTGCTGCTCCCGCTGGCCTTCGGCGAAGACGGGCCGGCGCTGGTCAGGGCCGCGCTCAAGGCGGCCTCCACTCTGGGCGCGGTGGTGACGGCGGTGCCGCTCGCCCCGCGCGAGGATCCCGAGATCGACCTCGAGCTGCGCGAGCACCTGGCGCTCAACTACGGCGCCACCGAGCACTACGCCGGCCCGGCCCCCCTGAAGATCCCGGGGCCGCCGCATCGGCGCGGGCTCGTGGTGTTCTTCACGGGTCTGTCCGGGTCGGGCAAGTCGACCATCGCCCGTGGCGTGCGGGACGCCCTGCTCGAGCACGGCGGGCGGACCGTCACCTACCTCGACGGCGACGTGGTCAGGACGCTGCTGTCCAAGGGCCTCACGTTCAGCCGTGACGACCGCGACCTGAACATCCGCCGGATCGGCTTCGTGGCCTCCGAGGTCGCCAGGCACGGCGGCCTGGCCATCTGCGCCCCGATCGCCCCCTACGCGGCGACCCGGGACGAGGTGCGCGAGATGGTCGAATCGGTGGGCGCCGACTTCGTGCTCGCGCACGTGGCCACGCCGCTGGAGGAATGCGAGCGGCGTGACCGCAAAGGCCTGTACGCCAAGGCCAGGGCCGGCCTCATCCCCGAGTTCACCGGGATCTCCGATCCTTACGAGGAGCCGGACGACGCCGACCTGGTGATCGACACGACCGGCGTGAGCGTGGAGCGCGCGGTCGCGACCGTCTACAACCACCTGATATCCGGAGGTTGGATTCGTTGACTCTCGATCTCCCCCTGGTCGCCGGTTCGTTCCTGGTCGCCATCATCGTCGGGTTGACCGGCATGGGCGGCGGCGCGCTGATGACCCCCATGATGATGTTGTTCTTCAATGTGCCTCCCCTCGCCGCGGTCTCCAGCGACCTCGTGGCCGCCGCGGTGATGAAGCCGGTCGGCTCGCTGGTGCACCTCCGCCAGGGCACCGTCAACCTGCGGCTCGTGGGCTGGCTGTGCGTCGGCTCCGTGCCGGCCGCCTTCGGCGGGGTGCTGCTGCTGCGGGCGCTCGGCGACGTACAGGACTTCGTGAAGTACGCCCTGGGAGTGGCCCTGCTGATCGCCGTCGGCGGGTTGGCGGCCAAGCTCCTCATCGACAGGCGCGCCGGGCGGGAAGACGCCCCTATTGACGTGCGCCCAATCCCTACCCTACTGATCGGTATGGTCGGTGGGCTGATCGTGGGCATGACCTCGGTGGGCTCCGGCTCGCTCATCATCGTGATGCTGCTGGTGCTCTATCCCTCGATCCGGTCGAACCAGCTGGTCGGCAGCGACCTGCTGCAGGCCGTGCCGCTGGTCATGTCGGCCGCGCTCGGGCACATCCTGTTCGGCGACTTCAAGCTCGACCTCACGGTCTCGCTCCTGATCGGGTCGATCCCCGGGGTCTATCTGGGCGCCCGGGTCTCATCCCGGGCGCCGGGGCACATCATCCGGCCGATCCTCTGCGTGGTTTTGCTGGCCTCGGCGCTCAAGCTGCTCGGCGTGGGCAACATCGCGATGCTGTGGATCGTGGCCGCGGCCTCCATCGCCGCCGCGATCGGCTGGAGCGCGGTCAGGACGCGGGTATCGACGCCTGGCTGAAATAGGGCTGGCGTGCCAGATCCCTGAACGCGTGGGCCGCGGCCCGCGTCGTGTCGAAGCGCGTGTCGCCTCGCGGCGCGAACGGCGAGTCGAAGTAGACCAGGGCCTTGATCTGCGGATAGTTCGCGATCTGCCGCTGGACGGACGCGTAGAACGCGGGCTTGAACCCGGGGTTGCCGTGGCGCTCGAAGACCCCCCATTCGGCCACCATGATCGGCTTGCCGGGGAAGTGGGAGCGCATCCACCGGTAGAACCCCGGCCACGACGGATGATCCGGGCGCGTCTTGTCCACGAGCCCGGCGAAGTCGTTCACCCGGGCGTCCGCATAGGGGTCGAAGGCGACCCAGTCGACCACGTCGTCGCCCGGATAGAGCCGGTCGAACCACGGTCTGGCAGCCCAGTTGGGCGCGCCCATGTAGGTCATGACGGTGACCACGTTGCGTGCCCCGTCGGCCCGCAGGCGGGCCACGACGTGCCGGAACATTGCGGCGTACGCGGCGGCCTGCGCCGGGTCGCGCACGTCGTCCTCCGGCTCGTGGTGGATGGTGAGGAAGAAGCGGCGCGGGAAGGTCTGGGCGATGTGCGTGGCCAGCGCGTCGATCCGGTCGTCGGCCGCGCCCTTGGCGATCTGATCCCAGGTGTGCTCGGTCGACGGCTTCCAGTTGATCAGTAGCAGCCGCCCGGCGTCGGCGACCCGCCGCTCCTCTGCCGTTGGGAACAGCTCGGCACCGCGGTGATAGACGTGCACGATGTCGGCCTTGCGGTCCATCCGCCGCTCGGCCTCGGCGACCGCGCGGCCCGGCCGCCGGCCCGTGAAGACCTCGGGCGCGATCCCCCACCACGCGCCGCAGGTCGGGATGAGCTTGTCGGTGACGGCGCAGCCGGGCGCGACCGGCAGGCCCGTCAGCCGCGGCGTGACCCCGCGCGCCGTGCTCGACGCGGCCGAGCAGCCCGCGACGAGGACGGCCAGTCCGATGAACGTAATTTGTCGCACTTTCGTCCCCCTACTTGGATATCCGGCCCCCACTTTTCCATCAAGTGAATAATCCAGGGGGAACTTTCAAAGGCGCGAGCAGATTGTCGGCCGGGCGTCCTATAGTGCTTAACCGCCGGGCATGCCGAACGGGGTGAGCGATGGATCAGGCGACGCACAGCCGCGACCTCTCGGACTATGGCGCGCTGCTGCACCGCCATTGGGTGATCGTCTCGCTCTTCCTGATAGCGGGCGTCGCCGGCGCCGTGGCCGCCCTGCTGGCGACCCCTCCCGAATATGTGGCGACCGCCCAGGTCCAGGTCCTGCCCACCGGCATGCGAGACCAAGGCAACCAGATCACCTCCCGCCAGCGCGAGCCGCTCAATCTCGACACCGAAGCGCAGATCGCCCAATCGTCGGTCGTCGCCGACAAGGCCGCGCAATTGCTGAAGAATCCTGATCCCGAGGGATTGCGGAAACGCGTCGGCATCGACGTTCCGCCCAATTCGGCGATTCTTTCCATTTCCTTTTCCGCGCCCGATTCGCCCGGTGCGGCGGCGGGCGCGCAGGCGTTCGCCGACGCATATCTGAAAAATCGGGCGGAGGCCGCCACACATGCCCTCGACGACGATCTGAAGGCGCTGCGGGGGCGGCTCCGCGAGGTCAACGCGGGCCTCGTCAAGGCGGCGGCGGGGGTCGCCGCCCTTCAGAAGGGCACGGCCGAGCGTGCCGTGGCCGCGCATCAGCAGTCGGTCCTCGCCCGCCAGGGCTACAGCCTCACGCTCAAATACGACGGGCTGCGGACCATCGCCGTCACCCCCGGCATCGTGATCAGCCGCGCCCGGCCGCCGGCCCAGCCCGATGCGCCCAGCGTGCCCATCTATCTCGGCGGCGGCCTGTTCGCCGGTCTCGTCCTCGGCGCCGGCGCCGCCCTGGCCCGCGATCGACGCCGATGAAGGTCTCGGCGCTGCCCATCGGGGCGTTGCTGGTCGGCTATCCGGTCTGGTGGGCGCTCGGCTTCGGCGGGCTGTCGGTCGTCGTGGCCGCCGTTCCGATGGCCGTGGTGCTGTGGCGGCGGCGGCCGATCCGCGCGCCCAAAGGGTTCGGCCTGTGGGCGCTGCTCCTCGCCGGCTATCTCATCAGCGCGACCACGCTCGCCGAGTCGCCTCCCGGCACCTACGGCGAGTTCGGCTCCGGCCGCGTGACGGGCTACGTGATGCGCCTCGCCCTCTACTGCGCTCTCCTGATCATGGTCCTCTATCTGGGAAATCTCCGGCCGGAGGAGCTCTCACAGCGGGCCCTGGTCCGGATGCTGGGGGCGCTGTTCATCGTCACGGTCGCGGGCGGGCTGCTCGGCGTGCTCGCGCCCGGGTTCTCCTACACCTCGCCCGTGGAGCGGCTGCTGCCACAGGCGATCAGCGACCACCCCTTCGTGCAGAACCTCATCCATCCGACCGCCGCCCAGGTCCAGCGCGTGCTCGGGCACGCCACGCCGCGCCCTGAGGCGCCCTTCGAATGGGCCAACGCCTGGGGCGGCAACATCTCCGTGCTACTCGTCTGGTTTGTCGTCGGCTGGTGGGTGTATGGCTCGGCCCGCCGGCGGATCGCCTGCGTGGCGCTGCTCGCGGTCGCGGCCGTCCCGATCGTCTACTCGCTGGATCGCGGGCTGTGGATCGGCCTCGGCGTGTCCGTGGTCTATCTCGCGGTCCGCGGCCGCCGGTTCCTCGCGCTGGTCGCGGCCGGGGCGGCCGCGGCGGGACTGCTGGCGCTGTCGCCGTTGGGCGCGATCGTGGGCGAGCGGCTCGACAAACCACACAGCAACGACATCCGCGCCTTCACGGTCGCCACCACCGTCCGGGCCGCCACGTCGTCGCCGCTGATCGGCTACGGCAACACCCGCAACGCGTACGGAAACCATCGGACCATCACGACCGGGCGGACGAATTGGTGCCCCGAGTGCGGGCATCCGCCGCTCGGCAGCGACGGGCAACTGTGGCTCCTGCTCATCTCGCAGGGGTTCCTCGGCGCGGCCCTCTACGTGGGCTTCTTCGCCGGAGCCGTGCGCCGCTACTGGTCCGACCGCTCGCCCATCGGCCAGGCCGGAGTCCTGGTGATGCTGCTCGTGCTGCTCTACATGGTCGTCTACGACGGCCTGGTCAGCGCCCTGAGCCTCTACTTGATCTCCTTCGCCCTCCTGTGGCGCAACGCCCTGTGGCAGTCGACGTGACCGACGCGAAGATCCGCCTGGCCTACCTCGAGGAGGTGATCCGCATGCTCTACCCGCCGTCCGCCGTGACGAGCCCGCGGACGCTGCTGCCGCACCGGCTCGTGCCTCGCCGTCTGGTCCCCCGCGCGCCCTGGCACGTCGGCGGCCGCGTGCAGGTGCACGTCGGGCCGGACAGCGTCGAGGCACACCTGTCCGATGTGCTGGGCCAGCGGGTGCGGGCCGTCCTCCACGTGCGGCCCGCCCGCAGGGCCAACCGCAAGCCCGTGCTCGAGGCGCACGGCGAAGGCGGGCTGCTGGCGTTCGCCAAGATCGGCACCCCGGTCGCGGCCGATCTGGTCCGGCACGAGGCGGCCGTCCTCCGCATGGTCGCCGAACGGCCGGCGAAAGTGGTGGTCGCGCCCACCGTCCTCCACCACGGGGTCTGGCGCGGCCTGGAGGTCCTCGTGCTGTCCCCGCTTCCGGCCGTCCGCCGTCCCGTGCCACGCGACCTGCTGCATCTGGCCATTCGCGAGATCGCGGGCTGGCACGGCGACGAGCCGGCGCACGCCTGGCACGGCGATCTGTCCCCATGGAACGTCTCCCCCAGCCCCGACGGCCGGCTGCTCGTGTGGGATTGGGAGCGGTTCGGCGCCGGCGTCCCCCTCGGGTTCGACGCCATGCACCACTTCTTCCACCGGGCCCTGCGCCGGATGCCGCCGGCGGTCGCCGCCCGTGCCTGTCTGGCTCAGGCGGGCCGCCTGCTCGAGCCCTATGGAGTCGCTTTTCACCAGGCGCGGGGCACGGCCGCGCACTATCTCGTCACCCTCGCCGACCGGCACCATCGCGACGGGCACGAGCCGCTCGGTCCGCCCGCCGCCTGGCTCTATCCAGTGATCGACGACCCGGAGGCGTTCCTGTGATCAAGAAGTCGATCCAGGCCGCGGCGCTGGCCGCTGGACGGGTCACGGCAAACCGCCGGATGCTGCCGTCGTTCCTCATCGTCGGGGCGCAGCGCTGCGGCACCACGTCCCTCTATCGGGCGCTGGCGCAGCATCCGGAGCTGCGCAAACCGGTTTTCCACAAGGGTGTGCACTACTTCGACGTCGCCTACGACAAGGGCCTCGGGTGGTATCGGGCCCATTTCCCGATCCAGTCGCCGGGCATGGCGTTCGAGTCGTCGCCGTATTACCTGTTCCATCCGCTGGCGGCGGCCAGGATCGCCCGCGATCTGCCGGAAGTGCGGCTGATCGTGCTGGTCAGAGACCCGGTCGAGCGGGCCGCCTCGGCGCATGCTCACGAGCACGCCCGCGGCTTCGAGCCCGAGCCGATCTTCGAGCGCGCGCTCGAATTGGAGGATGGCCGCCTGGCCGGCGAGGCCGCGCGGCTGCGCTCCTCGCCCTACGCCGTCAGCCACGCCCACCAGCACCAGGCCTATCTGGGGCGGGGCCGCTACGCCGAACAACTGGCCCGGCTGGAGCCCCTGTTCGGGAGAGAGCGTGTGCTGGTGGTCGACAGCGGGCGGCTGTTCGCCGACCCCACGGCCGCCTATGCCCGTGTTCTGCGGTTTCTCGAGATGCCCTGGCATCCGGCCGCCTTCAGCAGGCACAACGCCCGGCCGCGCCCGCCGCTGCCGCAGTCCGTGCGGCGTCGCCTCGACGACCACTTCGCGCCCTTCGACGCGGCGTTGACGCCCTGGCTGGGAGCGGTCCCCTCGTGGCGCGCCTGAGCGCGGCGGCCGGGGTCGCGGGCGCGGCGGTCAGCGCCGGCGCCCAGTTCCTGGTGGTCATCGTCGTCACCCGGACGCTGGCGCCGCGCGAGGCCGGCGAGTTCTTCGCGGCGACGGCCCTGATCCTCATGGTCGGCGGGATCCTCAGGCTCGACGCGGGCAACGGCGTGATCTACTTCCTCGCCCGCGGGCGCGACCCCTTCCTGGCGGCTCTCGCGCCGTCGTTCGCGCTGTCCCTGCTGGCGGCCGTTCCGCTGGGGCTGGCCGTCGGCTCACCGGTCGCGGGGGCGCTGCTGCCGTTCGTCGTGGTGGCCGACGTGCTGCTGGCGGCCTCACGCGCGGGCGGGTCGATGCGACTCACCTTCGCCCTCGACGGGGTCGGGCGGCCGGTCGCCCAACTGGCCCTGGTGACGCTCACCGCCGGATCCGTGGCCGCGTGGGCGGCTCCGGCGCTCCCGGTGGCCGTGGTCGCGGCGGCGGTCGCGCTGCGCAAGCCGGATGAGCGGGTGGGGTTCGGCGAGTTCTGGACGTACGCGGGGCCGAGAGCGGGGGCGGCGGCGGTGCAGGCCGTCTTCCAGCGGCTCGACGTGGTGATCGTCGCGATGCTCGCCGGGCCGGCGCCCGCCGCCGTCTACACGGCCGCCACCCGCTTCAAGGTGGTCGGCCAGCTGATCAACCAGGGGCTGGCCCAGGCCGTGCAACCGCGCCTGGTCCGCGCGCTCGCCGACGGCGACCTCGGCAAGGCGCGTGACCTCTACCGGTCGTCCACTCGCTGGCTGGTGCTGCTGACCTGGCCCATCTGGATCGGCTACGCGGCGCTCGCGCCCTGGCTGCTCGACGCCTTCGGTCCCGCCTACGCACACGGCCTGCCCGTCACGTTCGTCCTGGCCGCCACCATGCTGGTGGCCACCGCCTGCGGGATGGTGGATGTGGTCCTCATCGCCTCGGGCCGTACGGCCTCGAGCCTCGCCAACACGGTCGCCGCGGTGGCCGTCTCGGTCGTCGTCGACCTCGTGCTGGTGCCGCGCCTCGGCGCCACCGGCGCGGCGCTCGGCTGGTCGGCCGGGGTCCTGGTGAAGAACCTGCTCCCGCTCATCCAGCTGACCCGGCGCGACGGCCTGTGGGCGGAGGCCGCCCGATGACCCGGCCGATCCTCGTCACCGGGCTGCCGCGCAGCGGCACGAGCTGGGCCGGGCGCATGCTCGTCGGCAGCGACCGCCTGGTCTACGTCAACGAGCCCCTCAACCCCGAACGCGGCTACCGCGGCGTGCTCGACCAGCCGGTCACCCACCGATTCCAATACATCTGCGCCGACAACGAGGAGCCGTGGCTACGGGCATTTCACGACACCGTCGCCCTGCGCTACCGGCTCCTGCCCGAGCTGCGGCACGGCCCCAATCTGCCGCGGCTGGTCAAATACGGCACGTCGTTCACGCTCGGCCGGATCCTGGAGCGGCGGGCCCTGCTCGACGACCCCTTCGCCCTGCTGTCGGCCCGCTGGTTCGCCGAACGCCTGGGCTGCCGCGTGATCATCCTGGTCCGCGACCCGGTCGCGCTGGCCGCCAGCTGGCATCGGCTCGGCTGGACCGTCTACTTCCACGAGCTGCTCGAGCAGCCCCTGCTCGCCCGCGACCTTCCGTATGTGGAAGACCTGCGCCCGCTCGTCGGCTCCCAGGATCCCCTCGCGAAGACGGCCGCCCTCTGGCGCTTCGCCCACACCTACGCGGCCGGCCTCGATCACCCCGACATCCGCGTGGTCGGCTACGAAGACCTGGCCCGCGACCCGCTCTTCGGCTTCCGCGACCTCTACGCCTGGTGCGGCCTGCGCTGGACGGACCTGTCCGCCCAGCGCGTGCACCGCGCCACCCGCGCCCTCTCCACCGGCCGCCGCACCAGCCGAAGCCCCGGCCGCCGCACCGACCACCGCGCCAGTGGCCCCCGCGCCAGTGGCCGTGGCCCCCACCCCTCTGACGCCACCGGCCCCGGCGCCTCCGACCCGCGCCCCTTCACCTGGACCGGCCTGTCCCGCACGGCCTACCGCCCCATGGACCCGGCCCGAGCCTTGACCTCCTACGAGGGCTACCTCTCCCCCACCGACATCACCCGAGTCCGCGCCCTCGCCCTCAGGTGAGGAGGCGGCGAAGGAGGGAGAGGGTGAGCAGGCGGAGGGCGAAGGGGAGGTCGTGGGCGAGGTAACGGCGGGCGAGGCGGCGGGGCTCGGTGGCGAGGCGGAAGAACCATTCGAGGCCGCTGTCGCGCATCCAGGCGGGGGCCCGCGGCAGGGCTCCGGCGGCGAAGGCGATGGCGGAGCCGCAGCCGACGAACCAGGTGGCCGGCAGGTCGGGGCGTAGCTCCTCGATGAGCAGATCCTGCCGGGGAAAGCCGAGGCCGACGAAGACCAGGCTGGGCGCGGCCGCGACCAGGGCGGCGCGGAGCGTGGCCACCTCGCAGGGCGAGGCGTCGAAGCCGTACGGCGGGGCGCAGACGCCGGCCACGATGAGCGCGGGGTGGCGCAGGCGCAGTTCGGCGGCGGCCTGCTCGGCGACGCCCGGCTCGCCGCCGACCAGATAGACGGGGAAACCGTAGAACGCCGCCGCTTCCGACAGCGACCAGATGAGGTCGGCGCCGGTGACGCGGCCCGGCAGCGGGGTGCCCTGCACTCGGGCGGCCCACACCAGCGGCATCCCGTCGGCCACCGCGATGTCGGCGCGCCGCACGATGTCACGAAGCCGGACATCGCGGGCGCAGGCCCGCGCGATGTCGACGTTGGGCGTGACCACGTGCCCGCCTTTGCCGCGTTTCAGGCCGGCGACGACCCGATCGGCGACCTGTAGCTCGCTCAGCTGGTCGAGCGCGATCCCGGCCACCGTGACGCGCCGCTTCCCGGACCGGCGCGACGGCGACGGACCGGGAGATGCCGATGGACGGGGAGACGGCAGGAGCCTTCTCCCCGGTAGGAGGTCGGGCATCAGATGCCGTGCCCGCGGGTGTGCAGCAGGGCCTGCACCGCCCCAGCCGGGATCAGGCCGGCCGCGACCGCGAGGGCGATGGGCGCGCGCGGCTCACCTCGCCTGGCCGCGAACGACCGGCTCGCCCAGCGGCAGGCGTCGCGGCGCCGGCCGAGCGCGGCGTGGTGGAATGCCAGCTGGCCGTAGATCCGGGCCGCGCCCCGCGGATCCACGGCCAGGTCGGGGTGGCGTGCCAGCATCCATTCGAGGCCGGCGATGCGGTCCGCCCAGCGCGAGGCGTACGCCGAGGAGCCCCAGCGGACCCGCACCAGCGGACGGTCGACGTGCGCGATGGGCTGCCGCGCGGCGGCGCGCAGGGCGAGATCCCAGTCTTCGTTCTGGCCGCAGGGCGCGCTCTCGTCCACCCACAGCGCCCCACGCCGGAACAAGAACGTGGACGAGTGGACCATCATCATTCGCGACCGGGCCAGCTGAGCCCGGGTGATCTGGTCGGCGCCGGCCAGGCGTGGGACGCGGCGCCCGCCGTATTCGACCTCGACCGCGCAGGACGCGAACTCGCCCCGGCCGAGCCGGTCGACCTGGGCCGCGAGCTTGCCCGGCAGCCAGAGATCGTCGTCGTCGCAGAAGGCCACGAGGTCGGTGTCGAGGGCCGCGATGCCCGTGTTGCGCGCACCGGGGAGGCCGGGGCTGAGCCGGTTGGGCAGCACGCGCACGGCCCCGCGCGTCTCGGCGACAACGCCGGCGATCTGCTCGGCCACCTCGGCCGCGACCTGCTCAGCGGTGCGCCCGGCCGGCCCGGCCATCGCGCCGGGCGGGCCGAGGGGGTGGGCGTCGGCCACGACGACCACGGGCGTACGGCGGGGGTGATTTTGGGAGAGCACGCCGGCCAGGGCTGCCCGCAGGGGTGCGGCGCGATCGCCTCTGGTGGGAATGACGATCCCTACGGACGGGTGCACGGGGAGCTCCTTTGACATGCGATGCGATAGCCGTACCGAAGGAGGAGAGGCAGGGTGAGCGCGGTGACCAGCCGTCGCTGGGCGGCGGCCAGGTCGGCGGGGTGATCGGTGATGGCGACCCGGCCGAGCGCGAAGCGCATGGGGTTGCCGGACACGGTGTGCGCGACGCCGAGCTGCGCGTGACCCTCCTCGACGAACGAGAGCGCCTCCGGCGAGCTGGGCAGCCGCAGCGCGGCGGCCAGATCGCGCAGGGTCGTCTCGGGGTCGGCCACGAGATCCTCGTAGCGGACCCGGGTGACCCGGACCCCGCGCATGGACAGCAGCTCGAAGGCCAGGTTTTGGACCATCCAGTGCAGGGCGGTCCGCCACGGGCTCCAGCGGGCCATGTAATGCCCATCCTCAGGGCGGCGCACCATCTGCCGCCAGGACGCGGCCACGGCGCGCGGATCGCGTATGACGTGGACGACGTGGAGGTCGAGGATCGAGGCAAGGCAGTAGGCGAGGGAGGCGTGCTTGCTGGAGTCGACCACCGTCCGGCCGTCGGCGATCTCGGTGGCGGCCGTGTAGACCCGGGCGTAGGTCGACACATACGTGGCCAGGTGGGCCTCGCGGCTGATCATCCCGAGCAGGAAGAGCGGCAACCGCCGCGTCCGGTCGACGCGGGCCCGGAGGTCGAGCTGCGACTCGGCCTGCCGGGCCCGCCACCCGCCGAACGCGCGGGCCCCGACCTTGTGCCAGAACGAGCACTCGGAGAACGGCTCCCCGCACCCGCATGGCTCGTCGTCGATCACGCCCCGCGCCCACAGGTGGACGACCTCACCCAGCGCGATCACACCGGGGATCTCACCGAGCAGGCGTTCCAGCAGCGTGGTGCCGCTCCGGCCGAGACCCCCGATGAAAATCACGGCCCGACTCTACAGCGGAGAGTAATCACCCGCTCACGAAACGTCGATATCTTTAAAGCCGACCCGCACTAATGGGCGTCGACGATCATCCCGGCGGCGACGGTGCCGTTGGTGGCCTCGTCGATGAGGATGAAACCGCCGGTGAGGCGGTTACGGGCGTAGTCGTCGACGAAGAGCGGCTGGGTGATGCGGAGCGTGACACGGCCGATCTCGTTGAGGCCGAGCGAGTCGGCCGACTCGTCGCGGTGCAGGGTGTTGACGTCGAGCCGATATTGCAGGTCGCGGACGAGGGCCCGGGCCGTGCGCGTCGTGTGCTTGATGGTCAGCTTGGAGCGCGGCCGCAGCAGGGCGCGATCGTCCATCCAGCAGATCATCGCGTCGATCTCCTGCGCCGCCTTCGGCTGGTTGTGCGGCCTGCAGATCATGTCGCCGCGCGAGATGTCGATCTCGTCCTCGAGCCGGAGGGTGACCGACATGGGCGGGAACGCCTCGTCGACCGGCCCGTCGAAGGCGTCGATGGAGGCGATCTTGGAGGTCATCCCGGACGGCAGGTGGAGCACCTCGTCACCCGGCTTGAGCACGCCGCCCGCCACCTGGCCCGCGTAGCCGCGGTAGTCGTGGAACTCGGTCTTGTGCGGCCGGATCACGTACTGCACCGGGAAACGCACGTCGACCAGGTTTCGGTCGGAGGCGATGTGCACGTGCTCGAGGTGGTGGAGCAGCGACGAGCCCTGATACCAGGGCATGTTCTCCGAGCGGGAGACCACGTTGTCGCCGTGCAGCGCCGACATCGGGATGAAGGTGAGGTCGGCCGCGTTCAGCTTGGACGCGAACGCCGTGAACTCGTCGCGGATCTCCTCGAAGCGCTCCTCGGAGTAGTCGACGAGGTCCATCTTGTTGACCGCGAGGACGAGGTGAGGCACCCGCAGCAGCGTGGTCAGGAACGCGTGCCGGCGGCTCTGCTCCAGCACGCCCTTACGCGCGTCGATCAGGATGATCGCCAGGTCGGCGGTGGAGGCGCCGGTGACCATGTTGCGGGTGTACTGAATGTGCCCGGGCGTGTCGGCGATGATGAACTTCCGCTTGGGCGTGGCGAAGTAGCGGTAGGCGACATCGATCGTGATGCCCTGCTCGCGCTCGGCCCGCAGGCCGTCGGTCAGCAGCGACAGGTCGGTGTATTCGGTGCCGCGGTCGCGTGAGGTCCGCTCGACCGCTTCGAGCTGATCTTCGAAGATCGCCTTGGAGTCGAACAGGAGCCGCCCGATCAGCGTGGACTTCCCGTCGTCGACCGATCCGGCGGTGGCGAAACGCAGGATGTCCATCGTTAGAAATAGCCTTCCTTCTTGCGGTCTTCCATGGCGGCCTCGCTCGTGCGGTCGTCGGCGCGGGTCGCCCCCCGCTCGGTGATCCGGGTCGCCGCGATCTCGGCGATGATCTCTTCGACCGTGACGGCGGTCGACTGGACCGCGCCCGTGCAGGTGATGTCGCCGACGGTCCGATAGCGCACGGTCGTCTCGAACGCCGGCTCGTCTTCGCCGCGCTGCACGATGTCGAAGTCGGCGAGCAGCATGCCGTCGCGCTCGAAGACCTTCCGCGTGTGCGCGAAGTAGATGGCCGGGATCTCGATGTCCTCGCGCCGGATGTAGTCCCAGATGTCGAGCTCGGTCCAGTTGGACAGCGGGAAGACCCGGATGTGCTCGCCCTTGCGAATCCGCGCGTTGTAGAGATTCCACAGCTCGGGGCGCTGGCTCTTCGGATCCCACTGGCCGAAGTCGTCGCGGAAGGAGAACACGCGCTCCTTGGCGCGGGCCTTCTCCTCATCGCGCCGCGCGCCACCGAAGACGGCGTCGAACTCGTGCTCCTCGATGGCGTCGAGCAAGGTGGTGGTCTGCAGCCGGTTGCGCGAGGCGCGGCGGCCCGTCTCCTCGACGACCCGGCCCTGGTCGATCGAATCCTGCACGCTGGCCACGACCAGCCGTGCCTCGAGCTCGGCCACCCGGCGGTCGCGGAAGTCGATGACCTCGGGGAAGTTGTGCCCCGTGTCGACGTGCATCAGCGGGAAGGGGATCTTGGCGGGCCAGAACGCCTTCTCCGCGACGCGCAGCATGACGATCGAGTCCTTGCCGCCGGAGAACAGCAGACAGGGGCGCTCGAATTCGGCGGCGACCTCACGCATGATGTGGATCGCCTCGGCTTCGAGCACATCGAGTTGTGACGTCGTGTAGTCACGCTGAAGCATCGTTGCGGTCTTCCTTCAGATGGGAGATCCCGGCGAGCAACTTTTGCGCCAGGCCTGGTAGGGAAACCAGGATATCGGGCAGCAGGGGGTCTTCCTGGTTGTACATCAGCGGAGCGCCGTCGATCCGGCTCGCGAACGCCCCGGCCTTTTGGACGACCGCGACCGGCGCCGCCGAATCCCACTCATACTGCCCACCCGCGTGCACATATGCCTCGACCTCGCCGGTGAGCACCGCGGCGATCTTCGCGCCGGCGCTGCCGAGCGGCACGAGGTCAGCGCCGACCAGATAGGCCAGCTTCTGCACGAACTCGGGCGGGCGGGTGCGGCTCACCGCGATCCTGATCCGCTGCCCCTCGAGCCGGGGCAGCAGCGGCGGCTTGGCCGTCGACAGCGTACGCCCCTGGGCGGGCAGCGCCACGGCGCCCGCGGTCAGCTCGCCGTTCTCCCACAAGGCCACGTGGACGGCCCAGTCGGACCGGCCTGCCTCGGAGAACTCCCGGGTGCCGTCGAGGGGATCGACGATCCAGACCCGTTTGGCGGACCGGCTGATCCGCTCGCCCTCCTCGGACAGCACGCTGTCGGAGGGGCGCAGCCGTCCGAGCGCCTCGATGAGGAATTCGTGGGAGCCGCGGTCGCCGGCCTTCTTCAGTGTGGACGGATCGTCGAAGCCGTATCTGGCGCGCAGCTGGAGGAGTCGCTCTCCGGCTTCGGTGGCGAGGTCGGCTGCCAGATCGTGGTCGTCCCTAATCGTCATGAGTCAGTATGCTCCCGCTCCACGTGCCACGGCCGACCACGTCTTCCACAGGATTTGAAGGTCCAACATGAGAGACCAGTTCTCGACATAACGCAGGTCCAACCGTACCGATTCCTCCCAGGACAAGTCGGATCTGCCGCTCACCTGCCACAGGCCGGTCATGCCCGGCCGGACCACGAGCCGGCGCCGCACGTCGTCGCGGTAGGCCGCGACCTCGGCCGGAAGCGGCGGCCGTGGCCCGACCAGTGACATCTGCCCCTTCACGACGTTGACAAGCTGGGGCAGCTCGTCCAGCGAGCAGCGGCGCAGCCAGGCGCCGAGCCGGGTCACACGCGGATCAGCGCGGATCTTGAACAACCCGTCGACCTCGCTGACCAGGTGAACCCGGCGCCGCTCGGCATCCGCTCCCATGGTGCGAAATTTCAGGATCGTGAACTCGGCGCCGTCGCGCCCGACCCGGGTCTGGCGGAACAGGGCAGGGCCGGGAGTCGTCGTCCGCACGGCCAGCGCGATGACCGCGAGCAGCGGCGCGAGCAGAATCAGCGCGGCGCCCGCCACCACCCGGTCGAACAGGTTCTTGATCAGTTGGCGCGCACCGGCCAGCTCCGGATGCTCGACGTGGAGCAGCGGCAGCCCGGCGATCGGGCGGATCGTGGTGCGCGGGCCGGCCACCTCCATCAGCGCCGGCGCGACCACAAGATCGGTCTTGCTGCGCTCCAGCCGCCAGGCCAGCCGGCGCAACGCCGTGCCGTCGAGCTCGGGGCAGGCGAGCACGGCCACGGTGTCGGCCCCGGTCTGGGCGACGACCAACGGCACGTCGGTGAAGTCGCCGAGCACCGGCACTCCGATCTCGGCCGCCTCGGGCAGGCACGCGGCGACGACCTCCATGCCGTGGTGGCGCTCACGGCCGAACAGCCGGGCGAGATCCTCGACCGCCTCCGGATGGCCGACGACCACGACGCGGCGCATGCACTCCCCGCGCGAGCGCCGCGCGTGCAAGCGGCGGCGCAGGCCGTAGCGGCCGAACAGGGTGAGCGCGGTCATCAGCGGCAGCGCCAGCACCACATAGCCACGGGCGATGTCGGTGTGGGTGACATAGGCGGCCATGGCGACCGCGGCGGTCAACGTGAAGCCGCTCCAGGCGATCCGGCGGAACTCCTCCGACCCCTCGCCGATCATCCGCGGCTCATAGGCCCGGTTGAGGCCGACCACGGCCACCCACAGGGCCGGGAGCACCGCGCTCAGCTCGGCATAGGGCCGCACGTCGGCGAGCCCGCCGAACCGCAGCACGACCGCGGCCGCCCCCGCCAGCAGCGCGCACAGCACGTCGCAGGCGATGGCGCCCATCCGATAACCGCCCGTCCATGCGGGCGCGACGTTCGCCGTGCGCGCCGGCCTCGCGACGATCGCCACTTCGACCCCCCATCACTCACGGTAATGGGATGGTAGCGGAAGTGTGTTGGGTCTATGCGTGGAACTTGTTCTGGGTGGGCTCAAGGCCCTGCTGAACCAGCGACTCGACCATGTCGGCCGCGCGGTCGACGAGGAAGGGCAGCTCTTTGCGCTCGGCCGCGGCGAAGTCGCGCAGCACGTAGTCCGCCGGATCCATCCGCCCGGGCGGCCGGCCGATGCCGAACCTGATCCGCAGGTAGTCGCGGGTGCCCAGGACCTTGGTGATCGACCGGAGTCCGTTGTGGCCGTTGTCGCCGCCGCCCAGCTTGGCCCGGAGCGTGCCGTACGGAAGATCGAGCTCGTCGTGGACCACGACCAGGCCGGTCGTCTTGAAGAAGTCGGTCAGCGCTTTCAGCGGCCCACCGGACAGATTCATGTAGGACAGCGGCTTGGCAAGGATGGCCGGAGTCCCCGCCACCCGCCCCTCGACCACCTCGGCGCGGGATCGATGGGCCTTGAACCGGCCGCCGGCACGGGCGGCCAGTTCATCGAGCACCATGAAACCGGCGTTGTGCCGGTTTCCGGCGTATTCCGGCCCGGGGTTTCCCAACCCCACGACCAGCCAGCGGTCCACCGACTCGGCCTACTCGATCGACGGTTACTCGGATTCGGCCTCGGCGGCCTCGGCGGCCTCGGCCTCGGCGGCCGCGCTCTCGGCGGCCTCTTCGTCGACCGGCTCGGCGGCGGGCGCGGTCACGTGCAGGACCAGGGCCTCCGGGTCGGTGACGAGCGTGGTGCCGCTCGGCAGCTTCAGGTCGCCGGCCGCGATCTGCTTGCCGACCTCGAGCCCTGCGATGTCGACCTCGATCCCGGTGGGGATGTGCGTGGCCTCGGTCTCGACCGACACGGTGATGAGCTGCTGGTCGAGGATGCCGCCCGGCGCGATGTCGCCGACGGGCGTCACCTGGACCTCGACCGTGACCTTCTCGCCACGGCGGACCAGCAGCAGGTCGACGTGCTCGATGAAGCCCCTGATCGGGTCGCGCTGCACGCCCTTCGGCAGAGCCAGCTCGTCGACCGCGCCCTCGAGCCGGATCAGCACGTTGGCCGTGCGGAGCGCCAGCAGGACCTCGTGGCCCGGGAGGGTCAGGTGCCGCGGCTCGGTGCCGTGACCGTAGAGCACGGCGGGGACCTTGTCCTCGCGGCGGATGGCCCGCGCGGCCCCCTTGCCGAACTTGGTGCGCTGCTCGGCGGCGATCTTCACTTCGGACACGGCACATCTCCTAGGGACGAGACGAAAATTCGGGTGGCTGCGCAATCCCTGATCCGCCCTAGCGGGAGGCGTTACGAGCGCAACCTGAGCAGTCTATCCGGCTCAGGAGTCCCCTTCGAACAAACTGGTGACCGAGCCATCGGTGAAGACCTCGGTGATGGCCCGCGCGATCAGCGGCGCGATCGACAGCACGGTCAGCTTGTCGAACCTGCGGTCCTCGGCCAGCGGCAGCGTGTTGGTCACGACCACCTCGGAGATCCGCGAGTTCTTCAGCCGGTCGACCGCCGGGTCGGAGAAGACGGCGTGGGTGGCCGCGACGATCACGTTGGTGGCGCCGTGGTCATAGAGCGCGTCGGCCGCCTTGCAGATGGAGCCGCCGGTGTCGATCATGTCGTCGATCAGCACACAGGTGCGGCCGCGCACCTTGCCGACCACCTCGTTGACCTTCACCTGGTTGGCCACGTCGAGGTCGCGTCGCTTGTGGATGAACGCCACGGGGGTGTTGAGCGAGTCGGACCAGCGCTCGGCCAGCCGCACGCGGCCCGTGTCGGGCGAGACGATCGTCGTGGTGGCCGGGTCGAGCTTGTCCCGCAGATAGCCGATCAGGATCGGCATGGCGAACAGGTGGTCGACCGGGCCGTCGAAGAAGCCCTGGATCTGCGAGGTGTGCAGGTCGATGGACATCAGCCGGTCGGCGCCCGCCTGCCGGAACAGGTCGGCCATCAGCCGGGCCGTGATCGGCTCGCGGCCGCGGCCCTTCTTGTCCTGCCGGGCGTAGCCGAAGAACGGCATGATCACGGTGATCCGCTTGGCGGAGGCCCGCTTCAGCGCGTCCACCATGATCAGTTGTTCCATGATCCACTTGTTGATGTCCGCCGTGTGGCACTGCATCACGAAGGCGTCGCACCCTCGCACCGACTCCAGATAGCGGACGTAGATCTCTCCGTTCGCGAAGTCGCGCAGCACCGTCGGCGTGATCTCGACGCCGAGGTTCCTGGCGACCTCGTCGGCCAATTCCGGATATGCCCGTCCCGAGAAGAACATCAGGTTCTTCTGCCCTGTCGTCTTCCTGCCGCTCATGCCCGCGAGCCTTTCTGGTCGTACGGCTAACGCCGGTCGTCGGCCTCGTCATCGGCGGCCCGGTCGGCGGCCCCGGCGCGCGTGGCGGCCTCGGCCGACTTGGTGCCCGGACGCCGCCGGACCACCCACCCTGCAATGTTGCGCTGCTGACCGCGGGCCACCGCCATCGCCCCCGGCGGCACGTCGTTGACGATCACCGACCCGGCGGCCGTGTAGGCGCCGTCTCCGATCGTGACGGGCGCGACCAGCATGTTGTCGCTGCCCACCCGGACATGGTCGCCCACGGTCGTGTGGTGCTTGGCGACGCCGTCGTAGTTGACGAAGACGCACGCCGCGCCGATGTTGGACCCCGTGCCGATCGTCGCGTCCCCCACGTAGGTGAGATGCGGCACCTTGGACTCGGGACCGATCACCGCGTTCTTGGTCTCGACGTAGGCGCCGATCTTGCCGGCCCGCCCTAGGACCGTTCCCGGGCGGAGGTAGGCGAAGGGGCCAACCTTGGCCTGCGGGCCGATGTCCGCGCCGTCGGAGACGGTGTTGCGCACGCTCGCGCCCTCGCCGACGAGCGTGTCGGTGAGCGTGCAGCCGGGGCCGACCTCGGCGCCCTCGGCCACCCGCGTCGCGCCGTGCAGCTGCGTGGCCGGATGGATCACCGCGTCCGGCTCGATGACGACCCCCGCGTCGATCCACGTCGAGCCGGGATCGACGATCGTGACGCCGGCCAGCATGTGGCCGCGCAGGATCCGCTCGTTGAGAATCCGCCCCGCGAACGCCAGCTGGACGCGGTTGTTGACGCCCTCGACCTCGACGTAGTCGGCCGCGACGTGCGCGCCGACCCCGTGGCCGTCGTCCCGGAGGATCGACAGCACGTCGGTCAGGTATTCCTCGCCCTGGGCGTTGGCCGCGGACACGCGCTTGACGGCGTCGGCCAGCAGCAGCCCGTCGAACGCGTAGACCCCGGAGTTCATCTCGTCGATGGCGCGCTGCTCGGGCGTGGCGTCCTTCTCCTCGACGATCTCCACGACCCGGCCCTCGGCGTCGCGGATGATCCGGCCGTAGCCCGTGGGATCGGGGACGCGGGCCGTCAGCACGGTCACCGCGTTGCCGTCGGCGCCGTGGCGGTCGAGCAGGTCGCGCAGCGTCTCGGTGCGCAACAAGGGCGTGTCGCCGTACGTGACGAGGACCGTGCCGATGATCGTGCCGACCGCCTCGAGGGCGATCCGCACGGCATGGCCCGTGCCGTTCTGCTGATCCTGGACGACCAGCCGCGCGTCGGGGCTGGACTCGGCCAGGTGAGCGGAGACCTGCTCGCGGGCGTGGCCGATGACGACGACCAGCCGCTCGGGATCGAGGCCGCGGGCGGCCACGAGCATGTGGTCGAGCAGCGGGCGTCCGCTCAGCTCATGGAGGACTTTGGGGGTTTTGGACTTCATCCGCGTCCCCTCGCCGGCGGCGAGGACGATGACGGCGGCCGGGCGCGGCACACTCACCTGCGAGAGCTCCCTCGGGCGTCGCGGCTACAGGACATAACGCCATACAGCTACCCAAGCGGCACCGCACGGCAACCCATTCGACAACCTGAGCTTACCTGGAAGCCCGTGGGCGTCACTCGCCCCCCATGGAGAAGTCCGGTCACATGCCAGACTCCTCACCCAGCTCCGGCGCCAGGGCTCGAACCTGGACAACGGACTCCAAAGGACCGCGGGCTGCCAATTACCCAACGCCGGAAAAGCCAGGACTCGGCGATGACCGTTGCCTGGCTACTCTCACCTTACCGGCCATGACCGGTCCGCGCTGTGGTTGATTCGCGTGGAGAACGTCGTGGCGCGACGGCTATAGCAGATCTGACGGGTTAGTAGCAAGTCGTGCGCGTGCCACCAGATGTCCTTCCAAGCGTCATCTTTCCCACATTCGCGACTTAGGGATTCCTAACTTACGATGGCGTAGGTTACGGTTGCGTAGCCAAACACACTTCCCCAGCGAGGTAGCCCATGACAGTCCTGACCGAGCATCCCGCTCCACAGCCCAAGCCTGACTTCGAGGAGACCGGCCGCAGCAGAGCAGACATGATCGCCTTCGGCGCGGTCGTGGCCGTGCCGCTAATAGCGTTCGTGGCCGCCATTCCGCTGGCGTGGGGGTGGGGCCTACTCGGCTGGGCCGACCTCGCCATCATGGTGGTCTTCTACACGGTCTCCGGCCTCGGCGTAACCGTCGGATTCCACCGTTATTTCACCCACGGATCGTTCAAGGCCAAGCGCCCGCTGAAGATCGCCCTGGCCGTTGCCGGCAGCCTCTCCCTGGAGATGTCGGTGCTCGACTGGGTGGCCGTCCACCGCAAGCACCACAAGTTCTCCGACAAGGAGGGCGACCCGCACTCGCCGTGGCGGTTCGGCACCGGGTTCAGGAACCTGAACAAGGGCCTGCTGTACGCCCACATGGGCTGGTTCTTCGAGCGTGACCGGGTCAACCGCGACAAGTACGCCCCGGACCTCGCCAACGACCCGGACGTGCAGAAGCTGCACAAGGCGTTCATCCCGCTCGCCTACACCTCGATGCTGCTGCCCGGCCTGCTCGGCGGCCTGCTCACCTGGTCGTGGCTGGGCATCCTGACCGGCCTGTTCTGGGGCACCTTCATCCGCGTGGGCATGCTGCACCACGTCACCTGGTCGATCAACTCCATCTGCCACGTGTTCGGCGAGGAGGAGTTCGAGGCGCGCGACAAGTCGCGGCAGGTGTGGTGGCTGGCCATCCCGTCGTTCGGCGAGTCATGGCACAACCTGCACCACGCCGACCCCACCTGCGCCCGCCACGGCGCCCTCAAGGGCCAGATCGACATGAGCGCCGCGGTCATCCGGATCTTCGAGAAGCTGGGCTGGGCGACCGACGTGCGCTGGCCCAAGGCCGAGCGACTGGCAGCGAAACGACTTGGCTGATCTTGCTTCGCGTACGGCTGTCGCCGACCCTGAGGGGTCCGCGATAGCCGTACGCCATTCTGGACAGGCCATGATGGGACCTGTGACCGAGCCCTCCCGACCATCTTCCCGCACCCGCCGGCGAATGACGGGCGCAGAGCGGCGCGAGCAGCTGATCCAGATCGGCCGCGCGCTCTTCGCCGAAAAGGGGTTCGACGGCACGTCCGTGGAGGAGATCGCGGCCAGCGCGAAAGTGTCCAAACCCGTCGTCTACGAGCACTTCGGCGGGAAGGAGGGCATCTACGCGGTCGTCATCGACCGCGAGATGCAACGCCTGCTAAGCCTGGTCACCCAGGCGCTGTCGGCCTCACACGCCCTGGTCAAGCTGGAGCGGGCGGCGCTCGCGCTCCTGCAGTACATCGAGGAGAACAGCGAGGGCTTCCGGATCCTGGTCCGCGACTCGCACGCCGCGTCCGGCACGGGCACCTTCGCCAGCCTGCTCAGCGACATCGCGAGCCAGGTCGAGGACGTGATGGTGCAGGAGTTCGCGCAGCGCGGCTACGACCCGAAGCTCGCCCCCATGTACGCGCAGATGCTGGTCGGCATGACGGCGCTGACCGGTCAGTGGTGGCTGGACGAGCGCAAACCGAGCCGCGAGATGGTCGCCGCCCACCTGGTCAACCTCTCGTGGAACGGCCTCACCGGGCTCGACCCCAATCCTCGGCTGACGGCCGCCTCACGCGGGCTGGTGCTGGCGCCCGAGGTGCCGCCGGCGGTCAAGGAGCTGACCGCCAAGGAGCTGCGCGAGCTGGAGAAGCAGCGTGAGCGGGAGGTCAAGGAGCAGGAGAAGCTCCGCCGCGAGCAGGACCGCCAGCGCGAACGCGAGGCCAAGGAGCAGGAGAAGCTTCGCGAGCGGGAGGCCAAGGAGCTGGAGAAGCTCCGTGAGCGCGAGGCCAAGGAGCAGGAGCGGCTGCAGCGCGAGCAGGAGCGCCAGCGCGAACGCGAGGCGAAGAGGTCACACGGATAGCGCGGGAGCCTACGCCTGTCCGCGTGGCCTCTCGGGGCTGGAAGAGCGTCGCGAGCGCGAGGAACGCCCGTAAGGTTCTGCGGCTGAAGTTTTCGTTGCGGCATAGTTAACGTTCCGTTCAACAGAACGGGGCATATTTCCCCGTATGTCCGCCGATCTCTCCGCCGTCCCTCAACCCGAAGACCTTCCCCTTCCTCAAGAGCGCTTCCTCAATCGCGAGGAGAGCTGGCTGCAGTTCAACGAACGGGTGCTGGAGCTGGCCGAGGATCCGGCCACTCCGGTGCTCGAACGGGTCAGGTTCCTGGCGATCTTCTCAAGCAACTTGGACGAGTTCTTCCGAGTACGCGTGGCGGGCCTGAAACGGCGGATGGCGACAGGTCTGCTCCTTCGAACGGTGAGCGGGCTCAAGCCGAGCGAGGAGCTGACCAAGATCGGCGCCGTCACCGACCGGCTGGCGCGCCGTCACGCTGCCTGCTACGCCGACCAGATCCGGCCCACCCTGGCCGCCGAAGGCATCGAGATCGTCCGCTGGGACGACCTCGAGCGCGACGAGCGCACGGCCATGCGCAAGCTGTTCCGCGAGCGGATCCGGCCGGTGCTGACCCCGCTCGCGGTCGACCCGGCCCACCCGTTTCCGTACATTTCTGGACTCAGCCTCAATCTGGCGGTCGTCGTGCGGAACCCGGCCAGCGGCAACACCGTGTTCGCGCGCGTCAAGGTGCCCTCGCAGCTGCCCCGGTTCGTGACGGCGTCCAAGGACCGGTTCGTGCCGCTCGAGGACGTGATCGCGGCCCACCTCGGCCAGCTGTTCAAAGGAATGGAGATCGTCCAGCACCACGTGTTCCGGGTGACCCGCAACGAGGACCTCGACGTGGACGAGGACGTCACCGAGAACCTGATGCAGGCCCTGGAGCAGCAGCTGCTCGACCGCAGGTTCGGGCCGGTCGTCCGCCTCGAGGTCGAGGACACGATCACCACCGAGGTGCTCGACACGCTGGTGGCCGAACTGGACGTGGCCGACCACGAGATCTACCGGCTGCCCGGCCCGCTGGATCTGACCGGCATGCACGCCATCGCCGACCTCGACCGCGGCGAGCTCAACTACAAGCCGTTCGTGCCGGCCGAGGCCATCCACGCCGAGGACGACATCTTCGCCGTGCTGCGTGAGAAGGACGTGCTGGTGCATCACCCGTACGACGCCTTCTCGACCAGCGTGCAGCGCTTCATCGAGCACGCGGCGGCCGACCCGCACGTCCTGGCGATCAAGCAGACGCTCTACCGGACCAGCGGCGACTCGCCGATCGTGGACGCCCTGATCGACGCCGCCGAGGCGGGCAAGCAGGTCGTGGTGGTCGTGGAGATCAAGGCGAGGTTCGACGAGAAGGCCAACATCTCCTGGGCGCGCAAGCTGGAGAAGGCCGGCTGTCACGTCGTCTACGGGGTGCTCGGCCTGAAGACGCACTGCAAGCTGGCCCTGGTCGTACGCCAGGAGGCGGGCGGCGAGCTGCGCCGCTACTGCCACATCGGGACCGGGAACTACAACCCGAAGACGGCCCGGATGTACGAGGACTTCGGGCTGCTGACGGCCGACCCCCTGGTGGGCGAGGACGTCACCGACCTGTTCATCCACCTGACCGGCTATTCGAACCACTCCGCGTACCGGCGGCTGCTGGTCGCGCCGCACTCGCTGCGCCACGGGCTGCTGGCGCGGATCGAACGGGAGGCCGCGCACTTCCGCGCCGGACGCCCCGCCAAGATCCGTATGAAGACCAACTCACTGGTCGACGAACCGATCATCGACGCCCTCTACCGGGCCTCACAGACGGGCGTGCCGATCGACCTTTGGGTCCGCGGCATCTGCACGCTCCGTCCTGGAATACCGGGTTTGTCGGAGACGATCCGGGTCAGAAGCCTGCTCGGCAGGTTCCTGGAACATTCACGTGTCTATGAGTTCGGAGGTGGACGGCGTCCGGAAATGTGGATCGGAAGCGCCGATCTGATGCGGCGCAACCTGGACCGCCGCGTAGAGGCCCTGGTCCGGGTGACGAGCACGCAGCATCGGGCCTATCTGTCCGAGCTGCTCGACAACGCCTTCTCCGACGATACCGACACCTGGTGGCTCAACTCCGACGGGCGCTGGACCCGGCATCGGGGCGAGCTCGACGTGCAACAACGCTTGATAGGGAGCCGCCGATGGCGGACAGCGGACGACTCCAAATGATGGAGCCCCGAACCGACCTGGTCCGAGCGGCCGGCGCCGTCATCTGGCGCGGCGCCGAGACCGCACCGGAAGTGGCCCTGGTCCACCGGCCGAAGTACGACGACTGGACCTTTCCCAAGGGCAAGCTCAAGCCCGGCGAGCATGTCATCAACGGCGCGTTGCGCGAGGTGAACGAGGAGACGGGCCTGTCGATCGTGCTCGGCCGCGCGCTGCCACCGATCCACTACCTGAAGGACGGCCGGCTCAAGCGGGTCGACTACTGGGCCGCTCGCGCGGTCGGTGAAGGCCCGATCATCTCGTGGGACGAGGTCGACTCGGTGCGGTGGTTCCCCATCGACGAGGCGCGCCGCCGTCTCTCGTACGAGTGGGACGCGGGCCTGCTGCGGGCCCTCACCGCGGCGCCGCTCACCACCGTCCCGTTCATCTTCGTACGGCACGGCCAGGCCGGGTCGCGCCAGGAATGGCGGGGCGACGACGAGCGCCGCCCCCTCGATCCGATCGGCCAGGTCCAGGCCCAGATCCTGGCCGAGGTCCTGCAGGGCTACCGCCCCTCGCTACTGGTCAGCTCGTCCAGCAAACGCTGCTCGCAGACGCTCAAGCCGTACGCGGCGCAGCACGGCCTGGAGATCCGCAAGGAGCGGCTGCTGTCGGAGCCCGGCTACGACGCGCGGCAGACCCTTCGGCTGCTGCGCGAACTGCTGGACTCCGGCGAGCCGACCGTTCTCTGCGGCCACGGCAAGGTCCTGCCTGAGCTGCTCGACGCGGCCGGCGAGCAGCGGGTGGGCGGCACCCACCTGCGCAAGGGCGGGTTCGCCGTGGTCCACCGCGCGGGCGACCGCGTGATCAGCGTGGAGCGCTATGTGACGTAGGAGCTCACGACGTGACCTTGGCCCAGACGTCGGGGAACTCGGCGTCGGCGCGCGCCGCTGTGGCGTGCTCGATGCCGGCCAGGACACCGTAGGTGAAGGTGTCCTCTCCGGCGGTCCGGGCCTTGGCCGCCTCGTCGGCCAGCAGCTCTTGGGCGACCACGCCATCCTGGTGCCTGCCGAGCACCTCCTGGACCGTCTCGGCGCGTTTGGCCTGGCCGCGCATGCCGACCGCCTCGGCCGTGTAGCGGGCGCGCTTGGCGGCCTTGCGCACGTCGTGCATGGCCAGCTGGCGCTCGCCGAGATCCGGCAGCGCCTGCGCGCGGTCGTAGCGCTTGAGCACCCGCTTCCAGTCGCCTTCGACGATCTTCTCGAGGGCGTCGGCGTCCTTTCCGGCGAGTTTGGTGAAGGGCGGGTCGGCGACCAGCGCGTCCAGGGAATCGAGCAGCGCGTAGTAGCGCTCGCCCGACATGGCCTCGCGGATCCGGTCGTAGCCCTCGTCTTCGCGTGCCGCGAGGTCGTCTCCAAGCCGGCGGCGGATCGGGCCGACGATCAGGCTTTCGTCGAGGACGTCGAGGTGCTTGGCGAAGCGGGCGCGGATGACCTCGAGGTCGCGCACCTCACCGAGGACCTCGCCCAGCCAGCGCAGCTCCTCCTGGATGGACTCGGTGCCCTCCAGCAGAGGCGCGAACGCCTTGAACGCGCTGCGCAGCCGCCTGCAGGCCACGCGCGCCTGGTGGACGGCGTCGTCCTCGGCCCTGCGCACCCGCGGATCCTGCGCCGACAGCGCCCTGACCTGCTGGGTCACGAAGCCGACCACGGTCGCACCGGCCGTGCCGGACTCGCCCTTCGGCTCGCCGGGCGCGGGCACTCGATCGCCGAGGAGCCGGCCGAGCTTGCTGGCCGCGTCCGCGGGGGCGGCGCCGGCCTTGCGCAGCCGCTTGGCCACCTGCTTCAGCACGGATTCGTCACCGTTGAGCAGCTCGGCCTCGACCTCGCGCCAGCGCTCGACCTGTGGCGTTTCGCCGGTCTGCGGAAGCACGGTGCCCTTGACCCGGTCGTCGGCCACCTCGACCAGCGGCTCGCCGTCGGAGTCGAACAGGCGCATGACGGCCCGCCGCGTGTCCAGCTCGGCGATCGGGCGCAACTTGGCGCCGCGGGTGTAGACCAGGACGAGTTCGGCCAGCTCGGGTGGGACCACCTTGGCGCTTCGGGTCAGCGGGTGGGTTATCTCGTTGCGTACGCCCTTGGACTTGGGCAGCTTGAGATGCCACCCGGCGTCGCTCCCGCCGCGCCTTCGGCGCAGGGTGATCCCTCGTGCGGCGAGCCGCAGGTCGGGCGTGTCGAAGTAAAGCGCGACAAGCTGATACTCCTTCGGCCCCACCACGCGGGCGACAGCGGACAGGTCAGGCATCGCGAAGTCGACCGGCACGTCGAACTTGTCCTCGATCTCCAGTGGCACAGGCATCGCTCCTTCGGATATTCCCGACATAATGCCACTTTGAGGGCCATTAGCTAGGGGGCGGGCTCCAGGAATTCGATGCGGTTTCCGACAGGATCCTGCGCGTAGCAGCGCCGATATCCGGGAAAAAGATCGTCTGGCGTGACGTCCACCCCCGCGTCGGTCAAGCGGGTGATCAATGCATCCAGGCTGAAGACGATGAAGGCGGGATGCGCCTTACGCGCCGGGCGAAAGTCGTCCTCGATGCCGAGATGCACCTCCACTCCTGACCCACGGAACCACACGCCACCGCGTTTGGCCAGCTCCAGCGGCTTGGCGACCTCGGCGAGCCCGAGCACGCCGCCGTAGAACGCCCGTAGCTCGGGCTCGCTTCCGGTGGGCGCGGCGAGCTGGACGTGGTGAATGGCGGAGATCATTTGATTTTCCGGCCTACTTTTCGGGCTACGACGAAGACCCGGCGGAACGGGAAAGGCGTGCCGTACGGGCGGGCAGGATAGGCCTCGTCCAGCATCCGCCCGCAGTCGGCGAGAAATTCGGCCTGCTGCTCGGGAGTGAGCCGGTCGAGCATGGGCCGCAGCGCCGTGCCCTTGACCCATTCGAGCACCGATCCCGGGAGCAGGTGGACGTAGGTGGTCTCCCACGCGTCCACGGCGCATCCGAGCGCGGTCAGCCGGCCGTGGTAGTCGATCGGATCGCCGACCGGGGCGTCCCTGACCGTGTCGGCCAGCTCTTCCTTCCAGCGCGTACGGCACAGCTCGCGGATGATCCGGTGACTCGGCGCGTCGAAGTTGCCCGGCACCTGGAAGGCCAGCCAGCCGTCCGCCGGCAGCCAGGAGACCCAGTGCTCCAGCAGGTCACGGTGCTCGGGCACCCATTGGAGCAGCGCGTTGGACACGATGACGTCGGGCTCGCCCCGCCAGTCGCGCGCGTCCTGGACGGCGAAGCTCAGCCGGTCGCCGGCCGGTGCCTTGGCGATCATCGCGGCGGACGAGTCGACGCCGCGGATGCGGGCCTCCGGCCAGCGCTCGGCCAGCGTGGCGGTCAGCTCGCCCGTGCCGCAGCCGAGGTCGACCACCTCACCAGGATTCTCGGCGGCGACGCGGCCGACGAGCTCGAAGAACGGCCGAGATCGCTCGTCGGCATAGCGGGTGTAGACGTTAGGATCCCAAATATCTCTCGACATAAAGATAATTGATATCAAGATAGATGTCTCGACGTCAAGACAGCTAGACTGTCGGGATGAGCCTCCCGAGCGACGAGGTGGATCGGCTGGTCGCGGCCTGGCAACAAGAACGCCCCGACCTCGACGTCACCCCACTTCAGGTGCTGAGCCGCGTGTCGCGGCTGAGCCGCCACCTGGAGCGCGCCCGCCGGGCGGCCTTCGCCGAGCACGCCCTGGAGCCATGGGAGTTCGACGTGCTCACGGCGCTGCGCCGATCGGGTGAGCCCTTCGAGCTGAGCCCGGGGGCGCTACTACGGGCGACTTTGGTGACCTCCGGCACGATGACCAATCGCATCGACCGGCTCGCCGCCGCCGGGCTGGTCCAGCGCCGCCCTGATCCCGAGGATCGAAGGGGCGTGCTGGTCCGGCTGACCGGCCGGGGCCTCGACCGGGTCGACGGCGCCTTCACCGACCTGCTGCGGCGCGAGCGACAGTTGCTGAGCGGGCTCGGCGAGCAGGAGCAGGAAGCCCTCGCCGACCTGCTGCGACGGCTGCTCGTGCCCTTCGACTCCAGCAACGGCCACCCGCTGGTCACCGACATCTAAGACAAGCCCCTCGACTCCCCGCTTGGTCACTCGCTGGGCCAGGCAGGCCATCACGGCTGGTCACACGCCGCGCCAAAGCCATCGCGGTTGATCACTCGCTGAGCCAGGCAGGCCATCACGGCTGGTCACACGCCGACCCAGGCCACGCCAACACGGCTGATTACTCGCCGAGGCGTTCGGCGACGTCGAGCCAGTCGGCTTCCACCTGATCCTTGTCGGCCTGGATTTGGCGCAGCTCGGCATCGAGCGTGGCCAGCCGCCCGAAGTCGGTCGCCGCGGCCGCCATCTGCGCGTGCAGGTCCGTCTCGCGCTCGCCCAGCCGGTCGAGCTGGCGCTCGAGACGGCCGAGCTCCTTCTGCAGCTCGCGCTGCTGCTTGTTCGAAGAAGGTCCCTTTTGCGGCGGTGCTTCCGATGGCGGGGCGACCGCTGCGGCGCGCGCGGTTGCGGCGGAGCCGGCGGCACGCGCGGTCACCGCCGAGCCGGCCGCCCGCCGTGACAGGTATTCGTCCACCCCGCCCGGCAGCAGGGAGAGCCTGCCGTTACCCAGCAGCGCGACGACCCGGTCGGACACGCGCTCCAGGAAGTAGCGGTCGTGGCTGACCACGACCAGCGTGCCGGGCCAGCCGTCGAGCAGGTCTTCCAGCTCGGTCAACGTCTCGATGTCGAGGTCGTTGGTGGGCTCGTCGAGCAGCAGGACGTTGGGCTCGTCCATGATCAGCCGGAGCAGCTGGAGCCGTCGCCGCTCGCCGCCCGACAGTTCGCCGACGACCTTCCACTGGGCATCGCCTTTGAAGCCCAGCCGGTCGAGCAGTTGGGAGGCCGACCACTCCTTCTTTCCCACCGTGACGTACTTGCGGATCTCCTCCACCGTCTCCAGCACCCGTCGGCCCGGGTCGAGCTCGGCGAGCTCCTGGGACAGGTGCGCGAGCCGTACAGTCCGGCCTTGGACCAACTTGCCGGCGTCCGGGACGACGTCGCCGGACAGCAGGCGGAGCACGCTGGTCTTTCCCGAGC
This sequence comes from Streptosporangiaceae bacterium NEAU-GS5, assembly GCA_017592665.1. Taxonomy (GTDB): domain Bacteria; phylum Actinomycetota; class Actinomycetes; order Streptosporangiales; family Streptosporangiaceae; genus NEAU-GS5. The sequence goes on from JAGFNW010000027.1 coordinate 124,903, forward strand.
CGTTCACCCCGATCAGGCCGATCCTGTCTCCGGGGCCGAACTGGAACGTGCAGTGGTCCAGCACGAGCGGGCCCGCCCCCGGACCGCCGGCGTGCAGGGTGAGGTCTTCCAGGTCGTAGACGGTCTTGCCGAGCCGCGCCGAGGCGAACTTGAGCAGCTCCACGGACTCGCGCGCCGGCGGCTCGTCGGCGATGAGCGCCTCCGCCGCGTTGATCCGGAACTTGGGCTTGGAGGTCCGCGCGGGCGGCCCGCGCCGCAACCAGGCGATCTCCTTGCGCATCAGGTTCTGCCGGCGCGCCTCCGTGGCCGCGGCGATCCGCGCCCGCTCGGCCTTGGCCAGCACGTACGCCGCATAGCCGCCCTCGTAGCGCTCGACCGCGCCGTCGACCACCTCCCACGTGCGGGTGGACACCGCGTCGAGGAACCACCGGTCGTGCGTGACCACGACCAGCGCCGACCTGCGCCCGGCCAGATGCCGGGCCAGCCAGTCGATCGCCTCGATGTCGAGGTGGTTGGTCGGCTCGTCGAGGATCAGCAGGTCGTCGTCGCCGATGAGCAGCCGGGCCAGGGCCGTGCGCCGCCGCTCGCCGCCGGACAGCGCGCCGGCCTGGGTGCTGAGGTCGACATCGCCGAGCAGGTTGGCGAGGATCTCCCGCACCCGCGCGTCTCCCGCCCACTCGTGCTCGGCGCGCTCCCCAAGAACCAGATCCCGTACGGCTGTCGCCGGCTCGAAGTCGTCTCGCTGGCCGAGCATGCCGACGTGAAGGCCGCGGTTGTGGGTGACCCGGCCGGAGTCGGGGCGCAGCGACCCCGCGATGATCGAGATGAGCGTGGTCTTGCCGCCCCCGTTGCGCCCCACGACGCCGATGCGGTCGCCCTGCTCGACCCCGAGCGAGATGTCGGAAAGCAGTGGCTTCGGCCCGAAGGCATGGGAGACGGATTCGAGGTTGACCAGGTTCATGGCCCTATGAGCCTACCGTTGCTCCAGGCACTGGACCGTCGCCGATGACCGCCGCCCGGCAAACCCCGGCCGCCGTGAGCGAGACGGCCAGCTCCGCCGCGTGCTCGGGCGAACGGGCCAGGAAGGCACAGGTAGGCCCGGAGCCGGACACGATGCCGCCCAGAGCCTCATGGCCCGCTTCGAGCGTGCGGGCCAGGGATCGGCGCAACATGATGGCGGCCGGCTGCAGGTCGTTGGAAATGGCCTTGCCGAGCCGTACGGAATCGCCGTCGCGGAGCGCGGCCAGCAGATCTTCGCTGGGCTCGGGCCAGCCGACGCGCATGCCCGTCGCTTCGCGCATCCGGTCGCACTCGCGGTACACCTTCGGCGTCGACAGGCCACCGTCGGCCAGCGCGAAGACCCAGTGGAAGACGCCACCGACCTCGAGCGGGGTGAGCTTCTCACCCCGGCCGGTGCCCACGGCGGTGCCGCCGAGCAGCGCGAACGGCACGTCGCTGCCGAGGTCGGCGGCGATCTCCATGAGGTCGTCGCGGGACAGCCCGAGACCCCACAGCTCGTTGCAGGCCACAAGCGCGGCCGCCGCGTCGGCGCTGCCCCCGGCCATGCCTCCGGCCACGGGAATGTTCTTGCGGATGAGCAGCGAGGCCCCGTAGGGCCGGCCGGCGTGGGTGGCGAGCGCGTGGGCGGCCCGGACGGCGAGGTTGTCGCCGCCGTCCGGCACCTGATCGGCGCCGTGCCCCTCGACGCGCACGGTCAGAGCCGTGCCCTCGGACGCCACGATCTCATCGAAGATCGACACGGCGTGGAAGACATTGACCAGGTCGTGGTAGCCGTCGTCACGGATCGGGCCGACGGCCAGCTGCAGGTTGACCTTGGCGGGCACCCGTACGGTCACAGAGGTCACGAGGTCCGATCGTAACGTGGGCCGCCTGCCGGCACGTACGGCGAACTGCGCAAACGGGGTGTCGGCGGAACGCGGAAAGTTATCCACAGGGTGGTCTGAGGGGGATGCGGAGGTGTGCCACGATCGGCGGGTGAGACGAATGCGGTGGATCACATGGCTGGCGCTCGCGCTGGCGTTGACGGCGACGATCGGCGCCGGGAGGGCAGGCGGCGGCATGCTGGACGGCTTCGAGATCGGTCATGTGCCCGGCGGCGTGGGCGCGACCGTGTCCGACTTCTCCTATGAATGGGAGGACGTGGCGTTCGCGTCCCGCGTGTGGGAGCACGCGACACCCGATGGCGGGCACGCGGTCGACCTGACGGTCATCGTCCTTCGCGGCGACCGATTGACGGACGCCGATGCGCTGCGCGACTTCCTCGCGGCCTATCACGAGTGCGACCCGGCCACCTGGCGGCCGACCCAGATCGGTAACTGGCCCGGATTCATGTCGGACAACCAGCTGTTCTGGCTGGTCCAGCCAGGCGTCGCGGTCGACGTCCGCGCCGACCCCGGCCGTTTCCGTATCCACGATCTCCTCGCCGCGGCCACCTCGATCCGCCCAGCCCCATCACATGACTGAGCAGGCGCCACGGCCATCCACCCAACCCCGTCACATGGTCGAGCATGCGCCACGACGATCCACCCGACCCCATCACATGGTCGAGCGAGCGGCCTCCGCGATACGGGCGAAGTCGTGGATGGCCAGTTGCTCACCCCGCGTCGAGGGCGCGATGCCGGCCTTGACCAGAGCCTCCTCGGCCGCGGCCGGCGATCCGGCCCAGCCGGCGAGCGCGGCGCGTAGCGTCTTGCGCCGCTGGGCGAAGGCGGCGTCGATGACCGCGAAGACCTCCTGCCGGGTCGCCGTCGTCGTAGGCGGATCCCGGCGGTCGAGCGAGACCAGGCCGGAGTCGACGTTCGGCGCGGGCCAGAACACGTTGCGGCCGACCGGGCCCGCCCGGCGCACGTCGGCATACCAGGCCGCCTTGACCGACGGCACGCCATATGTCCTGGATCCGGGCGGCGCGGCCAGCCGGTCGGCCACCTCCGCCTGGACCATGACGAGCCCGCGCCGCAGCGTCGGCAGCACCTCCAGCAAGTGCAGCACCACCGGCACCGACACGTTGTACGGAAGATTCGCCACGAGCACTGTTGGCCGCGCATCCAGGTCATCCAGACCGACCTTCAGCGCGTCGGCCTGGACGACTGAGAGCTTTGAGGCGTATTCAGGTGCCATGTCCTGGATCGTCGACGGCAGTTGTGCCGCGAGGACCGGGTCGATCTCTACCGCGACGACCCGAGCCACCTCCGGCAGCAGCGCCAGCGTGAGCGAACCCAGTCCAGGACCGACTTCAATAGCGATATCGTCCGATGCGACCCCGGCGACACGGACGATCCGGCGTACAGTTCCACCGTCGATCACGAAGTTCTGCCCGAGCTTCTTGGTCGGCCGGATGGCCAACCGTTCCGCCAAAGCGCGCACTTCTACCGGCCCGAGCAGACTCATGTCTTCCAGTGTCGGGCATCGAAGGTGTCGAATTACCTGTAGTCCCCTCGAGCACCCCATCCATCCTGGGTCCGGCGTCGAACACTCCATGGAGGAAGGGAGCCCGTAATGGAACCAACCGGCGCCGAGCCGCTCCAGCCGATCGACCCGGCGACAATCGGGCCATACCGGCTGCTCGGGCGGCTTGGCGAAGGCGGCATGGGCACCGTATATCTGGCCATCGCGCCCAACGGGCGGGTGGTGGCCGTGAAGGTGGTCAAGGCCCAGTTGATTCAGGACGCCGACTTCGCCCGCCGCTTCCATGGGGAAGTGGAAAACGCGCGCAGGGTGGCGTCGTTCTGCACGGCACAGGTGCTCGACAACGGCAACGGCGAAGACGGCCGTCCCTACATGGTCACGGAATACATTCCGGGCACCCCGCTCTCCAAGCAGATCTCCCAATACGGGGCGCTCGATCCGGGCACGCTGCACGGCGTGGCGCTCGGCGTGGCGGCGGCGCTGGCCGCCATCCACGTGGCCGGGCTGGTCCACCGTGACCTCAAGCCGGCCAACGTGATCCTTTCCATGTCGGGCCCCCGTGTGATCGACTTCGGCATCGCGCGCGTTCTCGATGCCGCCAGCAGCCACACCCAGTCCGGTGAGCTGCTCGGCAGTCCCGGCTGGTGGGCGCCAGAGCAGGTCAGAGGCGGCGAGGTCACGCCGTGGACCGACGTCTTCGCCTGGGGCTGCCTGGTCGCGTACGCCGGAAACGGCCGCCACCCCTACGGGCGGGGCGACGCCGTGACCCTGGCGGCCCGCGTCCTCAACGGGCCGCCCGACCTTGGCACTCTCCCCGCGCCCCTCGATGAGCTGGTCCGCCAGGCCACCCACCAGGACCCCTTCCGCCGGCCCACGGCCCAAGACCTGCTCATCGCCCTCGTCGGCGGCTCCGTGCCGATGCCGCCCTCAATGCGTTCGGCCACCGCGGCGACCGAAAACCAGGCCACCCGCGTCCTGACCGAGTCCTGGAGCCCACCCCCCAACGTCGCCGATGAGCCCGACGCCACCCAAATCCTGGCCGTCTCCAACAAGACGGCCGAATACACGGCCCCCGGCAACCTTCCCCCAGCCTCCGCCACCCCCAACGGCGCCTCCCACGGAGCCCCGAGCGCAGGAGCCCCCGGCACCGCGGCCCCGACCACGGCAACCCCCGGAGCGGGCGCCCCTGGGACGGCAGCCCCCAACGCCGCAACCCCCAGCCCAGGCACCCCTGGGACGGGAACCCCCAGCACAGGAGCCCGCAACACAGGCACCCCCAACGCAGGCACCCCCAACGCGGGAACCCCCAACGCGGGAACCCCCAACGCCGCAGCCCCGGGCACAGGCACCGCCAGCACGGGAGCCCCCAACACGGGAGCCCCGAACACCGGAGCTCCCAGCACAGGCATCCCCAACACGGGCACCGCCAGCACCATGCCCAGCCCTCTTCCGACCGCCTCTCCGTCCACCACCCAGCCGTCCAACCGCCAACCATCCGGAGACTTCGGCCCCTCAGCAGGCCTCCGCCAGCCAGGAGTCACCGACGACTTCGGCGGCGCTTCCGCCGGCCCAAGCGGCGGCCGCAACCCGAGCTACCCGGAGACCAAGTCCCCCGAATTAGCCCCGCCCAGCAGCTCCACCCCCTCCAGCCCCGGCTCAAGTAGCCGCCCAACCGCAGATGGCCGCCCAGGCACAGACCGCCGCCCAGGCGCGAGTGGCCCCCCAGGCGCAGACGGCTACCCAGGCGCAGACGGCTACCCAGAACCGGCGGCCGCAGGAGCCCCCGGCTTTCCCCTTGCCGCGGCGGCCGGCACCGTGGAAACCCGCCGGCGCCGGACAAAGGGCATGCGATGGCTGCTGGCCGCAGCCGCCGTGGCCGCAGCCCTGGCCACCGCACTCGGCACCCTCGTGGCGACGGGAGCGCTCGACGGCGCCAGGAATACCGCCAACAGCACAGGCGACGCCACCAAAGCAGGCGTTGCCCCACCTGTGGCCGCCGCCGACTGCACAAAGGCGAGCACGACCGACTACAACGGCGACGGCAAGGACGACCAGATCGCCGCCGATCCCACAAAGGGCACCGTAAAGGTCGGCAACGACGACCTCGTCCTGACCGGTGGAGACGCGACCGCCGCCCAAGACGGGTTCGGCACATCCGTGGCCACCGGGCATCTCAACGACGACGGCTGCCTCGACGTGATCATCGGCGCGCCTTTCGCGGACGCCAAGGGCAAGCGGGACGCCGGCAGTATGTATGTGTTCTTCGGCGGCCCAGAGCACAAGCAGCTCACGATCACCGCCAACGACCCCGAAGCGGGTGGGCACTTCGGCCGCTCGCTAGCCGCGGCAGAGCTGGGCGATGCCGGCGCACTGGTCGCAGTCGGCGAGCCCGGACGCGACGCCGACGGAGCGGTCGACACCGGCGCCGTCCACCTGTACAAGATCACCGACAAGCTCCAGAGCTGGACTCCGATGATCAGCCAGGACTCCCCCGGCGTGCTCGGCAACAGCGAGACCGGCGACCAATTCGGCTGGTCGCTGGCGCTCGGGCATCTAGGCGGCGACGCCGACCGTCCTGACCTGGCCATCGGCATCCCGTTCGAGAACAACGACGGTGTCGGCAAACAGCAGACCGAGCGCGGCCTGATCGACGCCGGCTCGATCAGCGTCATCTTCGACGTATCCGAGCCCACGACCAACTACACCAGCGCCAAGTGGGACCTCGGCCAGGCCACGAAGGACATCCCAGAGAAGTCCGACAACCGCTTCGGTGACTCGGTCCGCTATTACGAAAAGGACAACAACGGCTACATCGCCGCCACCGTCCCCGGCCAGAACGCCACCGTGGTCTTCGTCCAGAAGAACGGCCAACAAGTCGCCCCCCTCCGCACCGACCCCGGCCTGGCCACCAACTAAACCGTCACCGCCAACCCCCCACCTCACCCCCCGGCCCCAGATACTCGACGTCTCGACCGGGGGCCGGGCGTCAACCACGGCGGGGCAGGGGTCAGTAGGCCAGGAGCTAGTGGACCGGGGGATTAGCTTATGGAAGGGGCTAGCTGAAGAGGCGGCCGCCGCAGGAGGGCCATTGGCCTCGCCAGCGGCCCTGGACGCGCTGGTAGAGCAGTTGCGCCCGATAGGTCTGCTCGGCGGCCGGCCAGTCGATGGGAGTCCTGGTGCCGCCGACGTTCTGCCACATGGACAAGCTGAACTGATACAAGCCGTAGTACGGGCCATTCCGGTTCAACGACCTGGGGTTGCCGTGGGACTCGCAGTCGGCCAGCGCCGCCCAGTTGAGCGCGGCCACGGATGGACTGATGGGGATGGTGTGCGGTGGGAGCGCCCGCATGATCCGTATGACCGTGCCGTCCGTCGGGAAGGTATCCAATGACGGGCTGACCTGATCCCCCTTGTGCAGCTTGATATGCGCCTGGGCGAGAACGCCGCGCACAGTCTCAGCTGTGGTCTTCGCCTTCAGGCGCTTGCGCGCCGTCGCGAGGGTGATCGTGCGTTCCGTCCGTATGGTCAGGCTGAGGCCGGACATCGGGATCGGGCGGGCGGCGGGGAGTGACACCTTCACCGAGTGGCCGGTGAGGCGGAACTGCCGCAGAGCTTCGCCGACGCTGAGGGCCGTCGTCCACCGTTCTTCCTTCTTCCCGTCCACGATCAGCGTGATCGGGCGGGCGTGACGGACGACGATGATGCCGTTGTCGGCCACCGAGGAGCCGATCGCCGGGGTGATGCTGTCTTTGGGCCCGTACGTGATTCCGGCGGCGCTGAGCAGGTTGGAGACGTTTGAGTTGAAGCTGCGGAGGACGGAGTGATGGCCGTCGACCTCGATCGAGATCTCCTTGGACAGCTTCATTCCGCCGAAGATGCCTACGGCCACTCCCGCGACAGCCGCGTACACGACGGCCGCCCAGGGCGACCGCCACATCGGCCGCGGACGGCGGGCGTCCAGGTCCGCATCTGCGGGTACGGCTCCCGCTGCTGGCGCGGCGGCGAGAGCGCCGGCTGTGCCGGCGATTCCGGCAGCTCCGGTGGCCCCTGCGATGTGGGGGGCGCCCAGGGCTCCCGGCATTCCAACGGCTCCTGGGGCCGCCGTGGGGGGAGCCGCTGGGGCGGCCATGAGACCGCCATGGACCTGCGCCAACGCACCGCTGGGGACGAGCCCGGCAAGCCCGTCAGCTGATGGGCCGGCGATTTGGTCGGGGTACGGGTTAGCCGTGGCACCGAGCGACGGGTGGGTCGCCATGCCAGGCAGCGGCACTGGTGCCCAAGGGGATGTCTGCCCCGGCGCGCCAGGGGGCGTCAGCCCTTGTACGCCGGAAGGGACCAACCCCTCGACTCCGGCCGCCGACAGGTCCGCGGCGTCCCCCGGATTCAGGACGTCTGCGCTCGTGCGGGCCCCGCCGGTGGGCGCGCCATAGGGCTGGGAACGCCGCCCCTGCGGTCGAGCCGGCGGCGACGTGGGCGTCGGAGACGCCACTTGCGAGGCCGCGGGCGGAGCTGCGGGCGGGGGCGCGGACAAAGGGGACTGCTGCGAGGTGGCCTGGGAGGGGCTCACCTGGGAGGGGTTCGCCTGATTCGGTGTCGTATACGCGGGCGCGGGATAGGCGGCGTCCAGAGGGGGCTGGTCGTCGGCTCCGCGGCGGCGGGCGCCGATGTAGCCAACGTAGGAGGAGCGACTCGGCTCCCGCCCGGACTGCGGCAGCGACTCCCCCGAGGTACGGGGCTGCGGCATGGCGGGCCGGCCAGGAGACGCGGCCGAAGCGGTGAGTGGCGCCGAAGCGGTGCGTCCGGCCGAAGCGGCCCCAGCGGCGGGGGCGGCGGGCGCACCAGGGAAAGGCCCTGCAGGCGCGGCAGCCGCAGCAGGCGCGGGCCCAGCCGAGGCGGGCGCGCCGGGGATAGGCCCTGCCAGCGCGGCCGGACCGGGGGCAGCCGAGGCACGGGGGGCGGGCGCGGGCGCGGCGGAGGCACGCGCGGCGGGCGCGGAGGCACGGGGGGCCTGGGCGGGGGTGGTGGGGGGGCCAGGGATGGGGGGGCCAGGGATGGGGGGGCCAGGGATGGGGGGGCCAGGGATGGGGGGGCCAGGGATGGGGGGGCCAGGGATGGGGGGGCCAGGGATGGGGGGGCCAGGGATGGGGGTGCTGGTGGCGGGAGGGTTGGGGAGGGAAGGCTCGAGGGTGGGCGCGGGGGCGGCGGCGGGGGCGTGTTCGGGGGTGGGCGCGGCGGATGGCGGCCCGGCCGGTGGGGGGGCGGGCTGGTCGTCGGCTGATGGGGATGTGGGGAGGTCGTCGTACGGACGGCGGCGGCGCGGGCGCTCGGGCTCCTCCCGCGAATCCTCCATTGGCGTGGAATGCACGGATGCGTCCTTCCGGAGGAACGGACGGTTGACGACGCTAGCGGGGCGGCGGGGGGCTCCTCAACCCGATCTACGAAATACGTCCGTGACATTTACCACGTGTTGTCCGTCCATTTTCTCCCGCCCGGCCATCCTCTTTCTCCCACCCGGCCGTCCCCGCCGCCGCTCCGCAGGCAGCCGGTCACGGGCGGTTTACCAGGATCCGAAGGCTCTCTCGCCGTTCGCGGCGATCGCCGAAGCAAGGTCATCCACCGGCATCGACTTGGCCTCGGCCAGGCAACGCAAGGTCAACGGGATCAGGTAAGGCGCGTTCGGCTTGCCGCGGTGCGGCACGGGCGGCAGGTAAGGCGCGTCTGTCTCGACCAGTATCAACTCGGCGGGCGCCACCTGCGCCGCCGCGCGCAGGTATCCAGCGTTCTTGTACGTCACTGGACCAGAGAACGACATGAAATATCCGGCTTCAGCGCATTGCTTGGCCATCTCGGCATCCCCCGAGAAGCTGTGGAAGACCACGACATCCGGCGCCCCCTGATCCCGCAGGACGGCGAGAACGTCGTCATGAGCGTCACGATCATGGATCACCAGGGCCTTGCCCGTCCGCTTGGCGATCTCGATGTGCGCCCGGAAGCTCGCGTGCTGGTCCTCCCGGCGCGCCCAGTCGCGAAAATAGTCGAGCCCCGTCTCCCCCACGGCCCGCACCTGCGGCCGCCCGGCCAGCGCCTCGATCTCGGCCAGCACCTCATCGGTCGCGGCGTGCGCCTCGTTGGGATGGATGGCCGCCGCCGCGTAAACGTCCGGGTGCTCGGCGGCCACGGCCGCCCCCCACTGGGACGAGCGCAGGTCGTAGCCGACCGTCACCAGCCGCGCCACGCCCACGGCGCGCGCCTCGTCCAGGATCCGGGCCACGGACGCCTCGGCCGCCTGGGCGGCCAGCGCCACCGGATCTCCCGAGGACGCCTTCCGCTCCCCGACCATGATGTCGAGATGGCAATGGCTGTCGAAGACGGGCGTGTCCAGCGGCTCGGGCGGGACCGGAAGCGTACTCACGTTGCCCAAGCTTGCCACCACACCACGCGGCCGCTCACCGACCCAGCCGCGCAAAGGTTTCTATCTCGGCATCGACGCGCATAACCGAGCTCGGCGTCCCCGGCGCGCACATCACCGAGCTCGGCGTCCCCGGCGCGCACATCACCGAGCTCGACATCGCTGGCGCGCAGGCCAACGCGTACCCCCTTCACCTGCCGCACGCCGCAACCGCGCCCTTGCCGGTCGCGGCACTAGTCGAGGCGCGGGAACAGGACCTCGCCCTTGGTCACCGACACACCGGCCGGCAGCCGGCCCCAGTCGGCGGCCTCGGAGATCCGCTGGTCGGCGAGAGCCCCCAGCGCGACCTCGGCCCCCAGCGACACCCACAGCCTCTCGCTGGTCGCCGGCATGACCGGATTGAGCAGCACCGCGACGCCCCTGAGCGCCTCGGCGGCCGTGTAGAGGATCGTGGCCAGCCGCGCCTGCGCCTGCGGCGACTCGTCCTTGGCCACCTTCCACGGCGCCTGATCGCTCAGATAGCCGTTGACCTGGCGGACGAAGTCGAAGACCGCGCCGAGCCCGCCGGCGAAGTCGAGGTTGTCGCCGATCGCCTTGTCGGCCGCGGCCACCGCGGCCGACAGCCCGTCGGCGATGGCCTGCTCGGCCGGCCCGGCGTCGGCCGCGGCCGGAAGCGCGCCGTCGAAATACTTCCCGACCATGGCCGCCACCCGCGAGGCGAGGTTGCCGTAGTCGTTGGCCAGCTCAGAGGTGTAGCGGGCGGCGAAATCCTCCCACGAGAACGCGCCATCCTGGCCGAACGGAATGGCGCGCAGGAAGTAATAACGATAGGCGTCGACACCGAAGTGCTCGGTCAGCTGCCGCGGCGAGATGCCGGTCAGATTGGACTTGCTCATCTTCTCGCCGCCGACCATGAGCCAGCCGTTGGCGAAGACCCTGCCGGGCAGCCGCAGTCCGTTGGCCAGCAGCATGGCCGGCCAGATCACCGCGTGGAACCGCAGGATGTCCTTGCCCACCAGGTGCACGTCGGCCGGCCAGGTCTGGTCGAACTTGGCCTGGTCGGAGCCATATCCAACGGCCGTGGCGTAGTTGAGCAGCGCGTCGATCCAGACATAGATGACGTGCTTGGGGTCCCACGGGATGGGGATCCCCCAGTCGAACGTGGACCGGGAGATCGACAGGTCCTGCAGGCCTTGCCGGACGAACTGGACGACCTCGTTGCGCGCGGAGGCGGGCTGGATGAAGTCGGGATTGGCGTCGTAGTGCTCCAGCAGGCGCTCGCCGTACTCGGAGAGCTTGAAGAAGTAGTTGTCCTCCTCCAGCCACTCGACGGGGCGCTTGTGGATAGGGCAGAGCTCGCCCTCGAGCAGCTCGCCCACCACCTTGTACTCCTCGCAGGAGACGCAGTAGGGGCCGGTGTAGCTGCCCTTGTAGATCTCGCCCTTGTCGTAGAGATCCTGGACGAACTCCTGCACCCGCTGCGTGTGCCGCGGCTCGGTGGTCCTGATGAAGTCGTCGTTGGCGATCTCGAGGTGCTTCCAGAGCGGCTTCCATGCTTCCTCGACCAGCTTGTCGCACCACTCCTGCGGGCTCACCCCGTGGGCCTCGGCGGTGCGCATGATCTTCTGCCCGTGCTCGTCCGTGCCCGTGAGATACCACACGGACTCTCCTCGCTGGCGGTGCCAGCGCGTCAGGACGTCGCCCGCGACGGTCGTGTAGGCGTGACCGAGATGCGGGGCGTCGTTGACGTAGTAGATCGGCGTCGAGACGTAGAAGGCCATACATAAAGCCTAGATGATCGATTCCAAGGGTCAGTGGTCATAGGCGGTCAGTGCGCGCATGACGGGCTGGCCAGTCTGGTCGTTGTGCCAGATCGCTGCGGTGAGTGCGAGGATGCGCTGCAGGACGCGGACGGCCACGCCTGCGGG